>NZ_BRZC01000004.1:1002884-1242443 GCF_030268005.1 Microbacterium arabinogalactanolyticum
CTTCGTCGAACCGATCGGCGCGACAGCCTTCGAGCCTATGCCTGTGTCCCTCCTGAAGGCAAGAGGAAATCCCTTTCCGATGCTGCGGATGCTCCCGCCGCGGCCCGCTCATCGAGCCCGACCAAAGCAGGCGCCGGCATTCGGTCATTCCGACAGACGGCACGGGGCGGCCGGACCGCAGGATGGACTCCCGGGACCGCACCGGCGACAGCGAAGGAGCATCGATGCAGGAGAACGCCGACGATCTGATCGCGGACATCCAGCGCCTGGTGAGCTGCGAGTCGCCCTCGCACGACCTCGAGGCGGTCGGACGCAGCGCGGACGCCGTCGCGGAGCTCGGCATCCGGCTGCTGGGCGCGGCGCCCGAGCGCGTGGTGATCGACGGCTGCACCCACCTGCGGTGGCGGTTCGGGACTGCGGCGCGAGTGCTGGTGCTCGGGCATCACGACACGGTGTGGCCGCTGGGATCGCTCCAGGCGCACCCGGCAGAAGTCGTCGACGGCAGGCTGCGCGGGCCGGGGTCGTTCGACATGAAGGCAGGGCTCGTCATGGCCCTGCACGCGGTCGCCGCACTGCCCGATCGCGACGGCGTGACCGTGCTGGTGACCGGCGACGAGGAGCCCGGATCGCCCACCTCGCGAACGCTGATCGAGCAGGAGGCCCGTGGCTGCGAGGCAGCGCTGATCCTCGAGGCCGCGGGCACCGGCGGCGCACTGAAGATCGCACGCAAAGGCGTCTCCCGGTACGAGGTGCACGTTCACGGGCGAGCGGCGCACGCCGGTCTGGAGCCGGAGAACGGCGTCAACGCCACCATCGAGCTCTCCCACCAGGTGCAGGCCGTGGCTGCGCTGTCCGATCCCGTGCGGGGCACCACGGTGACGCCGACAACGGCGAACGGCGGGACCACGTCGAACACGGTTCCCGCCCGGGCCTCGTTCAGCGTCGACGTCCGCGCCGCCTCGGTCGCCGAGCAGCACCGCACGCACGACGCCATCACCGCGCTGCGCCCCCGCCTCGCGGGGGCGTCGGTGCGCGTCGAGGGCGGCATCAACCGGCCGCCTCTCGAGCCCGAAGCATCCGCCGCACTGTTCGCTCGTGCCGCGCGGATCGCCGCGCGCATCGGGCTCCCGCCCTTGCAGGCGGTGTCGGTCGGCGGGGCATCCGACGGCAACTTCACTGCCGGCGTCGGCACACCGACGCTCGACGGCCTCGGCGCCGTCGGCGGCGGCGCGCACGCCGAGGACGAGCACGTGCTGGTGGCTGAGCTCCCCGGTCGCACGCGACTGCTGACCGAGCTCATCGCCGACCTGCTCGCCTCCCCCGAGGCCGCCTCCGCACAGGCCCGGACCGCGCCGGAGCGGGTGTGAGCACCGCGCCGGATGCCGTCGCGGCCGCGCGGGCGGATGCCGCCGCCGCGGCCGCCTCGACGGGGATGCGGATCGAGCTGATCGACCGCATCGACGATCACGCGCGCATCCGCGCCCTGATCGAAGAGGTCTGGAGCACCGGCGCCACCAACCCTCCGGTCACCGCCGACATGCTCGCAGCGATGCGCACGGCGGGCGGCTACGTCGCCGGCGCCTTCGATGCGCAGGGACTCGCCGCCGCCTGCCTGGGCTTCTTCGCTCCTCCCGGCGAGCGCCGACTGCACAGTCACATCGCCGGGGCTCTCCCCCGCACCCGCGGTACGGGCATCGGGTTCGCCCTGAAACTGCACCAGCGCGCCTGGGCGCTGGAGCACGGCGCCGAGATTATCACCTGGACCTTCGACCCGCTGATCCGCCGCAATGCGCACTTCAACCTCGGCAAGCTCGGCGCCGCCGTCGGCGAGTACCTCCCCGACCTGTACGGCTCGATGGACGATGCCATCAACAGGGACGACATCACCGACCGCCTGATGGCCCGATGGCGGCTGCTGAGCCCCGGAGCGCGCGAGGCGTCCGCGGGCCGCCCGCGCACCTGCACCGTCTCAGCCGTGCCGGATGCCGCGATCGCGCTCCGCGCCGACGCCGAGGGCCGGCCGGTGCTCGGGAATGCGGACGCCGCCACGGTGCTCGTCGCCGTCCCGGCCGACATCGAGGCGATGCGCGCAGAGGATCCCGCCCGATCCGCGGCCTGGCGCCTCGCGATCAGGAGGACGCTGGGCGCGCTCCTGGCCGATGGCGCGGTGGTGCGCGGATTCGACCGCGCGGGCTGGTACATCATCGACAGAACGGAGACGCCATGAGACTCAGAGGCGTGGAGATCCTGCACATCGCGATGCCGCTCGTGGGCGCGTTCCGCACCTCCTTCGGCACCGAGGCGGTGCGCGAGACGCTGCTGCTGCGGGCGGTGACGGATGAGGCGGAGGGCTGGGGCGAGTGCGGTGCGAGCGAGGCGCCGCTGTACTCGGGCGAGTACACGCTGGGGGCCGCCGATGTGCTGCGCCGGCACCTCATCCCCGCACTGTCCGGACTGCCGGATCTGGACGGGCACAGGGTGGCACCCGCGCTGTCGCGATTCAAGGAGAACCGCCTGGCCAAGGCGGCGCTGGAGACGGCGATCCTCGACGCAGACCTGCGCGGGCGCGGGGAATCCCTCTCCCACGCGCTCGGTGCGGTGCGCACGAGCGTGCCCAGCGGCGTCTCCGTCGGGATCGCCGACTCCATCCCCGAGCTGCTCGACACCGTCGAGGGGTACCTCGACGACGGATACCTGCGCATCAAGCTGAAGATCGAGCCGGGCTGGGACCTGGAGCCGGTCCGCGCGGTACGGGAGCGCTTCGGCGACATCATGCTGCAGGTGGACGCGAACGCCGCCTACGAGCGGGCCGACATCGACCATCTGCTCGCCCTCGACGCGTTCGCACTCTCCCTCGTGGAGCAGCCGCTGCCCATGGACGACCTGCTCGGCCACGCGGCCCTCGCGCGGCGCCTGGCGACCCCCATCTGCCTGGACGAGTCGATCCTGTCCGCCCGCGCAGCCGCGACCGCCATCGAGCTCGGCGCGTGCCGGATCGTGAACATCAAGGCCGGGCGCGTGGGCGGCTACCTGGAGTCCCGGCGCATCCACGACGTCTGCGCCGCTCACGGCGTGCCCGTCTGGTGCGGTGGGATGCTGGAGACCGGGATCGGCCGGGCCGCCAACGTGGCACTCGCCGCGCTGCCGGGGTTCACGCTGCCTGGCGACACCTCGGCATCCGAGCGGTACTTCGACGAGGACCTCACCGAGCCGTTCCGCCTCGTGGACGGCCATCTCGAGGTGCCGACGGGTCCTGGCATCGGGGTCGCGCCCGATCCGGACAGGCTCGCGCGGTACACGGTCGCCCGCGAATGGGTGCCGGTGTCATGAGCACGACCGACCCTGTCACGGCCCCGATGCTAGCCTCGCAGACGTGCGCCCCGCGATGAACCACCGGCCCCAGGCGAGCCTGGTGCACGTCATGGAGGAGCTGGGCGGAACGCTTCTGGACGTGGTCGCCGGCGAGGTGTCGGCCGACCGCTTCATCGAGGCGGTCGCCATCCACGATCCGCGTGACGAGCCCGAGGCTCCGCGCAACGCGATCGTGCTCGGGGTCGGCCTGGAGAACAGCGCCGAGGTGCTGCAGGTGATCACGCGCCTGGGCCTGAGCGGCGCCGCGGGCCTGGTGGTGCGTGCACCGTTCGCGGCCGACGACGACCTGGTGGCCGCGGCGCGGCAGACCGGGGTGGTCCTGTTCACGCTGTCCCGCGGCACCACCTGGGCGCACCTGGCCGGCCTGTTCCGGGCGCTGATGACCCCCGGTGGCCCGGACGACGCACGACCGGTCACCTTCGGCGGCATCCTCGCCGGTGACCTGTTCGCGATGGCCAACGCCATCGCGGCGCTGCTCGAGGCGCCGGTGACGATCGAGGACCGCAACGCGCAGCTGCTGGCCTTCTCGCACGCGCCGGAGAGCAGCGCTCCGACCGCCGCACGCGGACGGCAGCTCCCGCAGCACTACACCCGCCTGCTCGAGGAGGCCGGTGTCCTGCAGGAGATCACCCGCAGCGACTCCCCCGTCGTCGTGCCGCCGCTGGACGATCCGGACAGCAGCCGGACGGTCATGGCCGTGCGCGCCGGTGACGAGATGCTCGGCACCATCTGGGTGGCCTCGTCCACGCCGCTCAGCGAGGAGGGCATGCGGGCTCTCCGCGATTCGGCGCGCCTCGTCGCGATGCACCTCGTGTGGCAGCGCACCGACGCGGATGCCGAGCGGCGCCTGCGCGCGGACCAGCTGCGCAGCGTGCTCGACGGCGGCCCCGGCGCCGCGGAGGCGGCTCACCGGCTGGGCCTGCGCGAGGAACCGGCCGTGGTGCTGGCGCTGTCGCTGCACGCCCCCGCGACGGACCAGCTGCCGCACGCCGCGCTCGCAGCGGAGCGCAAGCGCATCGCGGACGCCTTCTCGGTGCACCTGCTGTTCGCGCAGCCGCGATCCATCGTGGGGCTGATCGGCGATGTCGCCTACGGTGTGCTCCCGGTGGTCGCGACGACGCCGGATGCCGAGGAGAGCGCGGTGCGTCTGGCGAACGAGTTCCTCACCCGGGTGCGCTCCTCGCAGCGGCTGTTCATCACGATCGGCGGCGTGGTGCAGGAGATCTCGCAGCTCCCCCGATCGCGCTCCAGCGCCGACCGCGCGATGCGCGTGCTGCGCGCCGACGTCGTGGGCACCCAGGTCGCCCGCCTGGAGGATGTGCACGCCGAGTCGCTGCTGCTCGAGCTCACCGGCGCGGCGCGCGACGTCCCCTCCGGTCCGCTGGCGCGCCTGATGGCCTACGACGAGACGCATCAGGCCAGCCTGGTGGACACCCTCCGCGCCTGGCTGGATGCGATGGGCGACGTGACCGCCGCATCGGCGGCGATGTTCGTGCACCAGAACACGTTCCGCTACCGGCTGCGTCGCGTCGCCGAGGTGGGCAGACTCGACCTCGACGACCCGAGCGCACGGTTCGCCGTGCAGCTGCAGCTGCGCCTGATCGACATCAGACGGGACCGCTGAGTCCCAGCGCTCCCATCAGGACGGCGAGCCATTCGGCGTCCTGCGCCTGCAGCACGGCCGCGCTGGTGCCGGCGCCGTGCCCGGCGTTCTCGAACACGTGCAGCAGGATCGGCTGCTCGCCGCGCTGGGCGGCCTGCATCCGTGCGACGAACTTGCGCGCCTGCGCCGGAGGGCAGCGCGGGTCGGTGTCGCCCGCCTGCACGTAGACCGTCGGGAACGCGGCGGGCGCGACCAGTTCGTAGGGCGAGGAGCGACGCAGGCGCTCGACATCGGCGGGGTCGCCCGGGTCGCCCCACGCCTTGCGGATCACGAACTCGAGGTAGGGGATGCGGATGCCGCCGATGAGGTCGAGCAGAGGGGCGCGCGGCAGGACGGCGCACCAGAGCTGCGGATGCTCGGTGACGGCGACACCGCACATGAGCCCGCCGTCGGAGCCGCCGGTGAGCGCCAGCATCCGCGGCTCGCTGGTGCCCTGCGCGATCAGGTCCTGCGCGACCGCGAGCAGGTCCGCATCGCGCACACGACGGTTCTCCCGGTCCGCCGCGCGGAACCAATCGCGCCCGAATTCACCGCCGCCGCGCAGATAGGCCTGAACGACTGTGCCGCCGGCCGTGACGAAGGCGGCCAGGTCGGGCTGGTATCCGGGGAGGGTCGGGATGCCCGCCGCGCCGTACGCCGAGATCAGTGCGGGGGCCGGTCCGGCAGGCAGGCCATCGGGCCGCACCACGTGGTACGGCACGGCGGTGCCGTCGGCCGAGGTCGCCGAGCGGTACTCGACCGATGCCGCCACCCGCACCGCCGGCGCGATCAGCTCGTCGACGCGGTCGTCACCGGGCCGATGCCGGTGCACGCTCCACGAGGTGGTCAGCGTCGAGAACGCGAAGAGGAACTCGCCGCTGCCGTCGTCGGGGTCCAAGCCGGTCAGGGGGAAGAAGGATGCGCCCAGCGCACCGTCGGCCGGCAGCGGCACCTCACCGGCATCCGCGCACCGAACCTCGGCACCGCGGTCACGCGGGTCGCCGTCGGCGCCTGCGACGGACAGCACCCGGATCCGCGCCGCGGTCTCCGCGAAGCCGCTGAGATACAGATGCCCGCCGACCGGAGTGAGCGAGCGGAGCACCGTCTCGCTCTCCGGCACCAGGACGCGCCAGGTGGAGGTGTCCTCGGGATGCGGCTCGTCGAGGTCGATCGCGACGACCCTCCCCCGCGGCGAGCCGTGGTCGGTCACCGCGACATACGCATCGCCGACGATGTGTCCGGCGATCGTGTCGGCGCAGTCGTGGATGAAGCGCCGCCACGGGGCCCGCGAGGCGAGGTCGCGGACAGCGACCGGTATCGGCGTGCCGACCCGGTGGCTGGCGACCGCCCATCGTCCGTCGCGGGAGAACTGGATGCGGGTGTACTCCCGGGACCCCGCCGGTACGGGGATGTCCTCGACAGCGGAGGGCCCGTGGTCCCCCAGCATCCGCCGGTACACGACCTGACGGAAGTCCGCGGCCGAACCGGCGAGGGCGAGGAAGAAGAACCCCGCGCCGTCGGGCAGCCAGGAGACGCCGCCGCCCCAGGCGCTGTGCAGGATCTCGGCGGGTGCGTCGTCACGGATCCGGCCGGTGTCGACGTCGACGAGGCGGATGCTGTTGTGCTCGCTGCCGTCGGTGCAGACCCCGAGCGCCAGCACCCGTCCGTCCGGAGAGGGTGCCAACCAGGAGAGCACGGCCGACCGACCGGGTTCGTCGAACGTCGAGAGGGCGACGAGCTCCCGGCCCGCGCCGTAGGGCTCGGAGGCGACCAGGACGGAATCCCCCTCCATGCGGAACCAGCGACCTCCGCCATGTCGCGGGAGGTCGGGTCTGGCACCGCGCTCATGCTCGACGATCAGTGCGCGTGCGGCATCCGTCTTCCCGGCGGCCCCGATGACGTCGGCCGCGAGCTCGGCCTGCGCCCGCTGCCAGGCGCGCACCTCCTCGGTCTCGCCCTCCAGCCAGCGGTACGGGTCGGGTATCGGGATGCCCGCGACGCGCTCCACGACGTCGTCGACGCGGGCGGGCGGGTACGCGATCATCGGCCCGCCTGCGCATTCGGCGCGTCGAACTCGGCCCTCAGCCGCTCGAACGCCCCCGGAGCGGCGCGCACGCGGGTGAAGTGGACCAGCGCGTCGAAGGCGCCGGGGACGTCGGGCAGTGCCTCGCGTCCTCCCCCGACCAGCATCGCGTCGACGCCCGCGAAGGCATCCGCGTCGAGCCCGCGCAGGTCGATCAGCGCCGCGCTCGCGCCCGCGACCATCCCGTCGAGCGCCCGTTCGAGCGTGCCCGGCTCCGTGCCGCGCTCACGCAGCTCGACATCGCAATCGTAGGGACGCGGCGAGCGCTGTGTGAACACCACGACCGGGCCTGTGCCGTAGGTCGTCCCGATCACCCGCAGATCGTCGCCGAACCGGTCGGCCAGCAGCGCCCCCATCCAGTCGCGCCCCTCCAGGGGCGCACGGCGCACATGGGTGTCGTGGGCGTAGACGAGGATGCGGGGCTCACGGGCCGCGATCCACGTCACGGTGTCGGCCATGAACGACTCACGCGGATAGGGGCCCGCCCCGCCCGCCCAGTCGAGCTCGGCGAGGAACGCGTCGATCGAGGCCGCGCACCGCAGGGCGATCTCATCGTCCTGGGCGCGGACGCGCGCGAGCAGTACCTGCAGAGAGGTGATGAACTCCGCCCGCGCATCGTCCGGCATCTCCGCGTAGGCGATCGCCGCGTCGGTGCGGCCGCCGAGGTCGGTGCGCCGCAGCAGCTCTTCGTCGCCGGGCTCGGGCGCGATGCGCGCGAGGCAGGCGCGCACGGCCGTTCCCGGCGAGGTCGACGAGCCGGGGAGATCCATGCCGTAGAACCGCACGTCACCGCCGGCCGCGTTCCACTCCCGCATCCAGATGAGCTGCCGGCGGATGCCGTCGGATTCACCGAACCCGTAGGTGATGCCCGCGCGCGCGATGTCCTCGACATCTCCCGACCCGCCGTGGATCCACTCGTCGATCAGCAGGCCCTCGGCGAAGCCGGACTCCATCACGAACGCCGTGACGCCGTGGTCCTGCACCAGTGTGCGCAGCAGTGCGTCGCCGAGGGCGGTGAACTCGACCACGCTGTGCGCGGCCTCGCCCAGTGCCACCACCCTGGCATCGCCGATGAGCGCGCCGATCGCCTCGGGAGCCGGGAACCCGGGCCGCGCGGGGTCGACCGTCGGTATCGATGTGACCCGCTTCGCGATCTGCGCGCTCATCGACGGCGTCCTACTTCTGCTTCCCGGTGAAGTACCACTGCTCCGGAGAGTAGACGAACTTCAGCATGGACCGGAACGTCGACGGCGGGCCGGAGAGGTCCTTCTTCCACACGATCAGGTTGTCCGGCGTGGGGAAGAAGAGCACAGGCAGGTCCTTCGACAGCATGGTCACCTCCGCGCTCAGCGCCTTCGGGTCCGCACCGAAGGTGCTCGCCTCGATGAGCTTGTCGGCCTCGGGGTTGCTGTAGCTGCCGAGGTTGAAGCTCCCGCCGGTGTTGAAGGCGTTGTTGCTGGTCGGGTACGAGGTCTGCACGAAGGCGCCGAAGTCCTGCATCGCCCACTTGTCCGCGTTGTCGGGCGCGTAGGAGTTGCCGTAGTTCTCGTACATGTAGTTCAGCGACTTGGTGACGACCTTCGCGTCGATGCCGACCTTCTTCAGCTGCGACACGAATGCCAGGTCCCGGGCGCCGACGAAGGCGGGGTCGTTGGCCGACGCGATCGTGAAGGTGATCTTCTGCCCCTTCGGGATGCCCTCGCCGCACTGGTCGTCGCCGGTGCCGGGTCGTACGCAGGTGGTGCCCTTCTCGGCGTCCACCTTCCAGCCGTGGTCGGTGAGCAGCTTCTCGGCCGCCTTCACGTCGTAGGGGTAGGTCGCCTTCTCGCCGAACTCGGGCGGGTAGGCGGAGTTCAGGCCCCCGGTGCTGTAGTTCGCGGTCGCGGTACCGCTGTGGATGCCACGGCTCTTGATGTAGCCGGGCTGGTCGATCAGGTGCTGCATCGCCTGGCGGATGTACAGCTGCCCGATGATCTTGTCGAAGTTGTCGACCTTGTTGTCGAAGTTGATCACGAGACCGTCGAAGCGCGCCGGCGACGGCGCGCCGTACACGTTGTAGCCCTTCTTGCGCAGGTCGCCGATCTTCGAGGCGAAGCTGGCATCCAGCCGCCCTGTGGTCAGTTCACCGGCGGCGAACTGGTTGTACACCGCCGAGGGCGAGGTGAACGCCTTGAAGTCCACCCGCTCGATGCGCGAGTCGCCCGGTCCCGAGTACTTCTTGTTCGGGGTCAGCGAGAACGAGCCCGTGGTCGGCTCGAACGCCGACAGCTGGTACGGGCCGTTCACGATCTGCCACAGCGGGTTGGTCACGAACGTGGACTGGTCCTCGGACTGGCCCGTCAGGTAGTGGTAGATCGCCGTCGCGTTCTCGGGCTGCGTGTAGTCGAGCACGCGTCCGCCGGTCGCGGCGATGCTCCAGTCCGCCGAGGGCATGATGTAGAGCAGCTGCAGCAGCGAGACGAGGTACGACGGGTTGTACGGCTTCTCGAACGAGAACACCGCGGTGCGGGCATCCGCCGCCGTGACGGTGACGCCGTCGGGGAACTGGCCGGGCGTGTAGAACGCCCAGTTCGCCGGGCTCTCCGCGATGGCCGCCTTGAGGAGGTCGAAGGTGAAGACGACGTCGTCCGCGGTGACCGGCTTGCCGTTGGACCACGAGTGGTCCTTCAGGGCGATCGTCGCGGTGTGACCGTCGTCGCTGATCACCGGCTCCTCGGCCAGGCTGGTCGCCGCGTCGAAGGGTTCGCCCTCCAGGCTGGTGCGGTACAGCGCCCGCCACATCAGGTCGTATCCGATGACCGTGCCGCCGGTGGCGGCGGGTGGGTACGGGTAGATGTAGTTGGGGGTGAGGCCGGGCGTGAGGGCGATGGTCACCACACCGCCGTCGATGGGGGTGCCGCTCTCGGCGGGAAGGTCCTTGTACGACGTCGCGTCGACCGGCGCACCGGATGCCGTGCAGCCGGTGATGAACAGCACACCGGCCGTGGCCAGTGCGAGAAGGAGGCGTCCTCGCCTCCGCGGAACCTGCGACATGAGCTGTGCTCCTTGTTCGAGATGTTCAGGATGTTCGGGATGGGGGTCGGAGGGTCCGTCGGGTGATGTGGAACTCCGATGCTCCGAGCGTGATGCATCCCCGCGGCGCCCCGTTCAGGGATCCCGACAGATTCGCGAGCCGCGATCCGTCGGGTCCGACACAGGACTCCGAGCGGGCCCGGTGTCAGGGCGAGCGGTGCTCGATGGCATCCCGGAGGGCGTCGCCGAGCAGGTTGAGCGCGAGCACCGTGAGCACGATGAATCCGCCGACCGGGTAGATCAACCACCAGTAGTCCGCGGCCAGGAACGAGACGCCGCTGGAGAGTTGGCTGCCCCAGTCGGTGACCGGATAGCTCAGGCCGAAGCCCAGATACCCCAACGCCGCGAGCACGATGATCGAGTCCGCCACCTGGAAGGTGAGGTTGACGATGATCACGCCGAAGGTGTTCGGGATGAGGTGGGTGAAGATCAGACGCCGGTTGCTCGCACCCATCAGCCTGGCCGCCGAGACGAACTCGCGCACCCGCAGCGACAGCACCTCACCGCGGATCAGCCGGGCGGCGACCAGCCAGGAGAACCCGCCGATGACCAGGCTCAGCGTCAGCGGCGTCGCCGTGAAGCGTGCGGCGATGATCAGCACGAAGAACAGGAAGGGGATCGACAGCAGCACGTCGACGACCCGCATCATGATCCCGTCGACGACCCCGCCGACCAGCCCGGCGACCGCGCCGTAGATCGTGCCCAGGGTGGTCGCGAACACGGCGGCGAGCAGGCCGATCTGCAGCGACACCTGGCCGCCCTGCATGAGCCGGCCGAGCACGTCGAAACCGTTGCTGTCGGTGCCGAGCGGGAAGCCGTCCCCCGGTGGGAGCGCCGCGTTGAGCAGGTCCACGTCGGTCTGGTTGGTCGGATGGATCAACGGCCCGAGGTAGCAGAACAGCACCAGGACGACGAGCAGGACGGCGCCCGTGCGGCCCGGCCGGCTGCGCCAGAGCGACCTCAGCACCGCGGAGCGCGAGATGGGGTTGCGCGTCGCGAGGGCCGGCAGCTCCTCGGCGGCGACCTCTGCGCGTGCCGTGCTCATCGGCCCAGCTCGATCCGCCGGTCGGCGCGGGCGACGACGAGGTCCGCGACGAGGTTGCCGATGACGGTCAGGGCCCCGCCGATGAGTGTGTATGCGAGCAGCACCGGATAGTCCTCTCGATGAAGGCTGTTCAGGAACAGCAGCCCGAGTCCCGGGTAGTTGAAGACCGCTTCGACGATCAGGTTCCCGGCGAGCAGGGTGGGGATCAGCACGCCGACGAGCGTGATGATCGGGGTGATGGCGTTGCGCAGCAGGTGGCGGGTGAGCACGATTCGCTCGGATGCACCCTTGGCGCGCGCCACGCGGATGTAGTCCATCCCCAGCTGCTCGAGCGCCGCGGAGCGCTGATACTGCGCGAACACGACGACGTTCGTGATGGCGAGGGTGATCAGCGGCAGGGCCATGGAGCGCGGATCGGTGAAGACCACCCAGGGCGAGCTGGATTGGGATGCCTCGGCGGGGAACAGCGGGATGGTCTGACTGAAGACGCCGATCAGCACCAGTGCGATCAGGAAGGAGGGCGTCGCGTAGAGCAGGTACGAGATCGAGGTCGCGGCGCGATCGATGAACCGGCCGCGGCGCACCGCCTGCAGGATGCCCAGCGGGATCGCGATCACGAGGGCGAGGACGAGACCAGCCAGCGACAGCATCGCGCTGCGCGGGGCGTTCTGCAGCAGCAGCGTGCCCACCTCCTCATTGAGCTTGTAGGAGCGTCCGAGGTCGCCGCGCAGCAGCTGGAGCAGGTAGTCGACGTACTGGATCAGCACGGGCCGGTCGTAGCCGTGCTCGCGGTTGAACGCGTCGACGGCGGCCTGCGAGGCCTGCTGCCCGAGGGCGGCCCGGCCGGGACTGTCGGAGATCAGATTCAGCATCAGGAACACGACCAGCGAGATGCCCAGGAGTACGACGAGCGACACGAGCACGCGTCTCAGCAGGAACCACATCAGCGCACCTCCCCCGCTGTCAGAGTCTCGGCCGTCGTCGTCTCGCGGAGCTTCGGCTGCAGCGGGAAGTGGCAGGCCACCGCGTGGTCGCCGCCGACGTCCTCCAGCACGGGCTCGACGCGGGCGCACAGGTCGGTGGCCAGCGGGCACCGCGTGCGGAACCGGCATCCGCTCGGCGGGTCCAGCGGACTGGGCAGCTCGCCGTGCACGCGGTCGACGGGGGCGTCGGCCAGGTCGGGGTCGGCGACGGGCACGGCGGCCAGCAGACCGGCGGTGTACGGGTGAGCAGGCCGCGTGTAGACCTCATCCGTCGCGCCGACCTCGACCAGTGCGCCCAGGTACATCACGCCGACCCGGTCTACGAGGTAGCGGACTACGGCGAGGTCGTGCGAGATCACCACGCTGGACAGGCCGCGCTCCCGCTGGATCCCCCGCATCAGGTTCAGCACCTGTGAGCGGATCGACACGTCGAGGGCGCTGACCGGCTCATCGGCGACCAGCACATCGGGGTCCAGGGCGAGCGCGCGAGCCAGGCCGATGCGCTGACGCTGCCCGCCGGAGAGCTCGTGCGGATAGCGCTCCAGGATCGAGGCTCCGAGGCCGACGCCGGCGAGCAGGGCTCTGGCCTTCTCGGTGCGCTCCTCCGCGGTGCCGATGCCCTGGATGACCATCGGCTCGCACAGGATCGCGTCGATGCGCATCTTGGGATCCAGCGACGCATGCGAGTCCTGGAACATCATCTGCAGCTTCGCACGTCGTGCGCCCAGGCGTCGCGGGCTGAGCCCCGACACCCGGTCGCCGTCAAGCAGCACCTCGCCCGAGGTGGGTGCGTCGAGAGCGACAAGCATCCGCCCGAGCGAGGACTTGCCGCAGCCCGACTCGCCGACGAGCCCGAACGCCTCACCTGCGCGCACCTCGAAGCTCACGCCCGCGACGGCCTTGACCGAGCGGCGGCGGCCGAAGATGCCCTTCGCGGAGACCGGATGCTCCTTGCGCAGGTCGACGACGCTGAGGCGCACTCGCTGCGCGTCGATCTCGGATGCGGCGCTCCCCGACGCGTCGAAGCGGCGGACCTCCCGCTTCCCCTGCGTCTCGTCGACCGGGTTCCAGCACGCGAACAGGTGACCTTCCCCGGGGCCGGCCACCGGCTGAGGAGTCTCGGTCCGGCACCGCTCGGTCGCGGCCGCGCAGCGCGGGGCGAAACGGCATCCGACCTGCGGATCGGCCGGGTCCGGCGGCGATCCGGGGATGCTGAACAGCTCGACGTCCTTGTCCTGAGCGAGCGTCGGGATCGATGCCAGCAGCGCGTGCGTGTACTGATGCCGCGTGCGGCGGAACAGGTCGGCCGTGCGGCCGGTCTCGACCAGGCGTCCGCCGTACATGACGCCGACGCGGTCGGCATGCCGGACCACCACGCCCATGTCATGCGTGACGAGGATCATGGCCATACCGAGCTGCTGCTTCAGCTCGCCCAGCAGCTCCAGGATCTCAGCCTGGATGGTCACATCCAGCGCGGTGGTCGGCTCGTCGGCGATGAGCACGCGCGGCTCGCAGATCAGCGCCATCGCGATCATCACCCGCTGGCGCATGCCGCCGGACAGCTGGTGCGGGAAGTCGCCCATGCGCTCCTGCGGGCGCGGGATGCCGACCAGCGCCAGCATCTCGGCGGCGCTGCGGCGGGCCGCCCGCAGCGACATGCCGCGGTGCAACTGCAGCGGCTCGGCGACCTGATCGCCGATGCTGCGGGTCGGGTTGAGCGAGGTCATCGAGTCCTGGAAGACCATGGAGATTTCGTTGCCACGGATGCGCCGGTAGGCGGCGTCGCCCAGGCCGACGAGCTCCGTGCCGTCGAAGTCGATGGATCCGCTCACCACGCGGCCGCCGCCGGGCAGCATGCCCATGACCGCGAGTCCGGTCATCGATTTGCCGGAGCCCGTCTCGCCGACGATGCCGAGGGTCTCGCCGCGATGCAGCTCGAGGTCGACGCCGGTCACCGGGCGCACGATGCGGTCGCCGTGCGTGATCTCGACCGACAGGTCCCGAATCGTCAGCATGCGCGCGCTCCCTTGCGACTCCCTGCAGCTCCCGGACGTGCGGACAGGTGCTGCGACTCTTCGATACTGCGGCAACGGGCGGGTGACGCGTTCGTCCGGACCTGCGAACGACGTCGCGTCCGTTCGTCGACCTCGACGAATCAGACGCCGGAGCCCGGGACGCCGAGCTCGGCGCGCAGCAGCCGCTGCAGATTGCCGCCGAGCACCGCCAGGACGTCGGACTCGGCCCAGCCGCGGCGCAGCAGGGCATCCGTGACGAGCGGCAGCCCCTCGGGGCCCTCGAGCCCGGGGAGGTAGGCGTTCGCGGGCACGCCCTCGACGGTGTCCACCACGCAGCAGGGCGGGGTGGTGTCGTCGAGCACTTCGCGCACGAAGTCCGGTCCGAGTCCCACCCGATCGACGCCTGCCACCGAGGCGACGTGTTCGAGATGATCGACGAGCACGTCGAGCGTGTGCTCGCTCTCGTGCAGGAAGGGCGCGAAGAAGTTCACGCAGACGACCCCGCCGGTGGCGGCGATTCCACGGATCTGCTCGTCGCTGAGGTTGCGGTGATGGTCGCGCAGCGCCCGTGCGGACGAGTGGGTGGCCATGACCGGCCGTGTGGCGAGCCCGAGCACGTGGTCGACGCCGCCGGCACCCAGGTGGCTGACGTCGAACAGCATCCCGAGCCGCTCCATCTCCGCCACGGCCCGCACCCCCGCGCGGGTGAGCCTGCCGCCGGCCGCGTCCTCCCCGCTGCCGTCACCGAACGCCGCCCGTCCGAAGTGCGCGATCGATCCGATGCGCACGCCGAGACGGTGCACGGTCTGCAGCAGCTCGACGTCCTCCCCGATGCCCGGCATCCCCTCCAGCGCGAGCACGAGTGCGATGCGACCGCCGGTGATGGCACGATCGACGTCCTCGCCGGTGAGACAGAGTGCGACGGCATCCGCGTTCCCCTCGGCCAGGCGATGGGCGGCCTCGATCATGCGCAGCGTGCGCCGCAGCGCGCCTTCGGGCCGGTACGGGTCGTCGATGAACACGGGGAGCACCTGCAGATCGACGCCGCCGGCCTGCAGCTGCGGCAACCAGCGGGTCCGGAAGAACGACGCCCATTCCTCCGGTGGCCGGGTCGCGACGGCGCAGAGCAGATCGTTGTGCGCGTCGGCGACGACGGCCCGGCGATGCACGTCGTTCATCATGCTTCCCTTCTTCTGTCCGCACGTCCGGTGTGCAGGTGCGATGCCCGTCCGGTGCCGTCGTCGCCCAGGAAGGCGACCGGCTGGCGGATGCCGCCCTCGGCCTCGACGGGGAGGAGCACGGCCTCGTGCCAGCCGAGCAGTTCGGTGCGGAAGGGCTGATCGCCGAGCTCCGCCACGACACCGCATGGTTCGCGGTCCAGCCACACCCGGCCGTCATCGGTCCGGCTGACGGTGGTGATCGCCGTGCTCGACTCGTAGCGACCCAGGAAGCGCGTCGCATCCCGCGGGGCGGGGCCGGTGGGCGCGAGCGGCGGCTCTGGGGCCAGGCCCGCCAGGTCGTGCAGCATCCGGTCGATGATCTCCGCGAACACGGCATGCGTCTCACCGCCGTTGGCGAGGATGGCGATCACGACTCCCTCCGAGGGCAGCAGGCGCAGTCGCGCCGACTGTCCGATCGTGCTGCCGTCGTGCCCGACGACGGTCGTCCCGGGGCGGTCGAACAGCTCCCAGCCGAGTCCCCAGCCGGTGCCCTGATGGATGTCGGGCAGCCGCACCTGTTCGGCGCGCATGAGCGAGACGGAGTCCTCCGAGAGCAGGCGCGCCCCATCGCCGGCGGCACCTCCCGCGAGGTGCATGCGTCCGAACGCGAGCAGATCGCGCGCCGTCATGGCGAGCCTCGATCCGGCCGGGGCGCCCGAGCGCTCCATCGACCACACCGCGGTCGGCCCGAGCACGCCCTCGGCGGAGACGAGGTGGCCGACGGCGGCACGGTGCAGGATCGCCTCGCCCGCATCGACCGAGGCGTGCCGCAGGCCGAGTGGGTCGAGCAGCCTCCGACGCAGCACACGCTCGTATGGCTCGCCGCGGAGCACCTCGATGATGCGCCCGAGCGTAGAGAACCCCGCGTTGTTGTACGAGAACATCTCCCCTGGCGCGAACAGCTGGGATGTTCCGGCGAGCACCCCGACGTACCGCTCCAGGCAGTCGTCGCCGGCGCCGGTGTCGACGAAGACGTCGCCCTCGAACCCGGAGGTGTGGGACAGCAGGTGGCGGATCGTGATCGCGTCGGATGCCGCGGCATCCGCCACCCGGAATCCCGGCAGCACCTCGCGCACCGGCGCATCGAGGTCGAGGATCCCCTCCTCGACCAGCTGCATGACGAGCGTGGCGGTCAGCACCTTCGTGACGGAGCCGATCTGGAAGACGGAGTCCGTGTCGGCGGCCACACCGGTCCTGATGCTGAGCAGTCCTGTGGCGTACTCATAGGTCTCGTCTCCGACGGCGACGGCCAGCGACAGCGCGGGTACGCGGTGCTCGGCGAGCAGCCCCGGCATCCGCTTCTCGACCCATTCGCGGATCCGTGCCAGCTCCGGCATGTGCCCTCCTCGATGACTGAGACGTCTCGAGCCTAGGGGCGTCGTCCTGCCGGAGTTTCGTCCGGCAGGACGACTGCGGGTGGTCCGAGTTGTCGAGATCGCTCAGCGAGCGCCCGCGGCCTCCCGCTCGAGCAGGCTGCGCTTGACATCGAGGCCCCACGCGAAGCCGCCGAGGCTCCCGTCCGAGCGGAGCACGCGATGGCAGGGGACGAACAGGGCGGGGGCGTTGCGGGCGCAGACGGAGGCGGCGGCGCGCACCGCCTGCGGGCTGCCGAGCTCGATGGCGAACTCGGTGTAGGACAGGGGCTGTCCCGGAGTGATGCGTCGCAGCGCCTCCCAGCCGACCCGCTGCATCTCGGTGCCGTGCTGACGCACGGCGACGGTGGTGATGGCGTCCAGGTCGCCCGCGTAGTACGCCTGCGCCGCGTCGGCGGCATCCGTCCTCCCCTCGGCGATGCTGTCAGGGCGCAGCGAGGCGTGCACGCGCGCGATGATCGCCGCGTGGTCGTCGCTCCAGCCGGAGGCGAGCACGCGCTGCGTCTCGTCGGCGAGGATGGTGAGGGCGCCGTCCGGGGTGTCGATCGTCTGGATGAGGGCGGTCATGAGAGCTCCTTGCTCGAGGTCTTCGGCTTCGCCGTTCGCGCGACGCGGACGGGTGCCGCGCGCCAGAGGTGGGCGGTGAGATAGCTGCGCCAGGGGGCGATGCGCTCGGCCCAGGCGGTGAGGGCCGCCGGTTCGGCGGGCAGGCCGGATGCCGCGGCTCCGGCGCGCATGGCGACGTCCCCGGGCAGGAGCACATCGGGATCGCCGATCACGCGCATCCGCACGTAGTCGGCGGTCCACGGACCGATGCCGGGCATCGCCAGGAGGCGCGCCCTCTGCTCGGCCGCGTCGTCGCCGACGGTCAGCGTGAGCGATCCGTCGGCGAGCGCGGCCGCCGCGCCGGTGATGGCCCGGATGCGGGCGGCGGGACCGCGCAGCACCTCGGCGCCGTGCTCGGCGATCGCGGTCATGGTCGGGAACAGGATCCCGCCGTCGGCGGTGCGCTCCCCCAGCTGGTCCGCGAGGGCGGTCAGCGCGGTGCGCGCAGCCGCCACGGTGATCTGCTGACCGACCATCGCACGGATGAGCATCTCGTGCGGGTCGGCGGCGCCGGGCACGCGGATGCCGGGCAGCGCCGCGACGAGCGGCGCGAGCTCGGCGTGCGCGGCGAGTGCCTGGTCGACCGCGGTCGGGTCCGCGTCGAGATCGAACAGCCGGCGCGCGATGGCGACCAGCGGCGCGAGGTCCCCGAGCCGCGTCACGCGCGCGCGCAGACGCAGACGCCCGTCCGCGTCCTGGCGGATCTCCAGGTGCGCGGGTCCTCCGGGCGTCCGCAGGTGGCGCGCGAACGAGGTCGCTGTCGCGGTCTCCACCCCGGGCAGCGCCCGCGCGGCCATCCAGGCGAAGATGCCCGAGGCGTCCATGGGAGCGCGATGCGGCAGCAGCAGGTCGATGGCGCCCTGCGCCTCGGCATCCGCCTCGGTCCTCGGCAGATGGGTCCCTGAGCCCGTCGCTCGTACTGAGCGAGCGTCAGCGAGTCGAAGTGAAGGGCGGCGCGTCGCGCGCAGCTCGCCCGGCGTCATGGCGAACACCTCGCGGATCGTGTCGTTGCACTGCCGGATGCTGGCGAACCCGGCGGAGAACGCGACCTCGGACACCGGCATGTCGGTGCCGACCAGCAGCATCCGCGCGGTGTGCGCGCGGTGGGCCCTGGCCAGGGCGAGCGGGCCCGCCCCGAGCTCCGCGGTGAGCAGGCGGGTCAGGTGACGCGGCGAATAGCCGAGGCGGTTCGCGAGCCCGGGAACACCCTCCTGCTCGACCACGCCCGAGGCGATCAGGCGCATGGCGCGGGCCGCCGCATCGCCGCGCAGATTCCACGCGGGCGAACCCGGCGTCGCCTCGGGCAGGCAGCGCTTGCACGCGCGGTACCCCGCCTCGTGCGCCGCCGCGCTGGTCGGATAGAACGTGACGTTCGCGGGCTTCGGCGTGCGCGCAGGGCAGCTCGGACGGCAGTAGATGCCGGTCGAGCGCACCGCCGTCACGAACTGTCCGTCGAAGCGCGTGTCACGCGCACTGATCGCGCGGTACCGCTCGTCGAAGGTCATCGTGGCTTCGGTCATGCCTCCATGCTGTCACGTCCGAATGCCGCCGGCTGGCGGAAATCGGACACGGCAGTGACCCGACCGGAAGCCTGTCAGCGCGGGTCGAGGTGGATGCCGGCGATCATGCAGCGCGCCGATCCTCCGGCCAGCTCGATCGGCGCGACGTCCAGCGCCAGGATGCGGCACGAGGCCGAGATCACCTGCACCTGCTCCACGCTGAGGCTGCGACGGGCGGTCTGGGACATCACGAGGATGCGCTCGCCGTTGTGGTCGCGCAGTTCGATCGCGTTGCCAGCGAAGGAGGCCACCTGCTCAGCGGTGAGCGGAACCAGCGTGCGCCCGGTGTCGCGGATGCGCTGGGCGATCTGCTCGCGGCGCACGTCGCCGACGATGCTGTCCAGTCCGATCAGGGCGATGTCGGTGCCGATGCACATCATCACGTTGGTGTGGTAGATCGGCACGCCGTCCGGATCCGCGGCGTCGAAGACCACGGGCTCGTAGCCGAACACCGTGCAGAACCGCTCCACGAGCACCGGATCGCAGCGGTGCGAGCGCACGGCATAGGCGATGCGCGACACGTGGTCGAGCACCATCGCCCCCGTCCCCTCCAGGAACAGGTCGTCCGGCTCCAGGCCGGAGTAGTCGATGACCTCCTGCACCCGGTACTCGGACTTGAGCATCTCGATCACGTCGGCCCGCCGCTCGCCACGACGGTTCGGCGCGTACATCGGGTACACCGCGACCCGGCCGCCGGCGTGCGTGGAGAACCAGTTGTTGGGGAACACGCTGTCGGGATGCGTGTCGGTCTCGTCCTCGAACAGGTGCACGCGCACGCCCTCGGCCCGCAGCGCGTCGGCCACGCGTGTGCACGCGTCATACGCCTCGCGCGACACGTCGTGGTCGGCCTCGCTCTGGAAGGTGTTGTCGGCAGCCGTCTGCGGGTTGGGCCGGAAGTGGTGGGGCCGGATCAGCACCACCGCGTTCGGGGCCTGAGCGGATGCCGCTCTCACGCCAGGCTGTGCGCCGAGGCGCCCTCGGCGACCAGCGCGAAGAGGTTCTTCGGGTCGGCCGGCTCGGCGATGATGTCGACCTCGGTGAAGTAGTCGGTGCCGTCGATCGCGGAGTCCAGGTAGCGCAGCGCGGAGAAGTCCTCGATCGCGAAGCCCACCGAGTCGAAGATCGTGATCTGCTCGGCCGAGGTGCGCCCGGCGGCCTCGCCGCGGAGCACACGCCACAGCTCGATGACCGGGTACTCGGGGTCGAGCTGCTGGATCTCGCCCTCGATGCGGGTCTGCGGCGGGTACTCCACGAAGATGTCGCCGCGGTGCAGGATGCGGGCGTCGAGCTCGGTCTTGCCCGGGCAGTCGCCGCCGATCGCGTTCACGTGCACACCCGGGCCGACCATGTCGTCCGTCAGCACGGTGGCGTTGGCCTTGTCCGCGGTGCAGGTGGTGATGATCTGCGCGCCCTGCACGGCCTCCGCACCGCTCGCGGCGCGCACGATGTCGAAGCCGAGCGGACGCATGTTGGCCTCGAACACGTCCATGGCGTGCGGGTCGGTGTCCCAGATGCGCAGGCTCTGGATGCCGAGCAGCGCGCGGAACGCCAGCGCCTGGAACTCGGACTGGCTGCCGGTGCCGATCATGGCCATCGTCGTGGCGCCCTCGGGCGCGAGCACGCGGGCGACCATCGCCGAGGTGGCGGCGGTGCGCAGCGCGGTGAGGATGGTCATCTCGGACCACAGCGTCGGGTAGCCGCTGTCCACGTCGGCCAGCACGCCGAACGCGGTGACGGTCTGCAGGCCGCGCGCGGGGTTGCTGGGGTGGCCGTTGACGTACTTGAAGCCGTACTGGCGGCCGTCGCTGGCGGGCATCAGTTCGATCACGCCGATGTGGGAGTGGCTGGCGACACGGGGAGTCTTGTCGAAGTCCTCCCAGCGCTTGAAGTCTTCGACGAGCGTCTCGGCGATCCCCTCGATCGCGCGCTCGATACCGGTGTCGACCAGCCAGCGGCGCATGTTCGGAACATCGACAAAACGGACCATCGTCCATCCCTTCACTCTTCGTCCCTCCAATCTACGCGCCTCGGATGTCACTTTCATTCACCATCGTGAGTCATTTTCGCAATCGATCACGCATTGTGCGCATCGATGGGGTACATTCTGTGCATGAGTTCTCTCGATGATCTCGACCGCCGCCTGCTGTCACTGCTGCGCGCCAACAGCCGCGAGTCGGTCGTGAACCTCGCGCGACGCCTCGGAGTGACCCGCGCCACCGTCGACAGCCGGCTCAAGCGCCTCGTCGACAGCGGCGTGATCGTCGGCTTCTCGGTGCGCGTCCGCGACCCCGCCGCGGCCTCCGTGGTGCGCGCAGTCATGCTCATCGCCGTGGAGGGGCGCAACACCCGCGAGGTGATCCGAAGCCTGCGCGGCGTCCCGCAGATCGCCGCACTGCACACCACGAACGGGCGGTGGGACCTGGTCGCCGAGATCAGCTGCGACGGCCTGGCGTCCTTCGACGAGACGCTCGGCACCATCCGCGGCATCGACGGCATCCGCGACAGCGAGACCAGCATCCTGCTGAGCTCGGCGACGGTCTGAGCCCGACGCACCCGCCGAGACCCCGAGAGATGGCCGAGACCCCGTGCTGTGGACATCCATGGCACGGGGTCTCGGTGGCAAGGCGGGGTGTCGACGAAGGCCGACGGGTCCCGCGTGGCGTCAGTGGAAGAAGTGGCGCTCCCCCGTGAAGAACATCGTGACGCCGGCCTTGCGGGCGGCGTCGATGACCTCACCGTCGCGCACCGACCCACCGGGCTGCACGATGGCCGTGATGCCCGCGTCCAGCAGCACCTGCGGGCCGTCGGCGAACGGGAAGAACGCGTCGGATGCGGCGACCGCCCCAGCCGCGCGTGCACCGGCGCGCTCCACCGCGAGACGGCAGGAGTCGACGCGGTTGACCTGGCCCATGCCCACGCCGACGGTGGCGTTGTCCTTGGCGAGCACGATCGCGTTCGACTTGACCGCGCGGCACGCCTTCCACGCGAAGATGAGGTTCTCCATGGCGGCCTCGTCGGGACGCTCACCCGAGACGAGCTCCCAGTCCTTGGCGACCGAGACGATGTCGTCCGGGAAGCGGTCGGCGTCCTGCAGCAGCAGGCCGCCCGAGACCAGGCGCACGTCCATGCGCTCCTGCTGCCAGTCCTCGGGCAGCTTGAGCAGACGCAGGTTCTTCTTGGCCTTGAACACCTCGAGCGCGGCGGGCTCGAAGTCGGGAGCCACGATGACCTCGGTGAAGATGTCCTTGAGGTTCTCGGCCATCTTCAGCGTGACCGTGCCGTTCGCGGCGATCACGCCGCCGTAGGCGGAGACCGGGTCGCACTCGTGCGCGCGCAGGTGCGCGCTGGCGATCGGGTCGAGCGCGTTCGGCGCGGTCGTGGCGATGCCGCACGGGTTGGCGTGCTTGATGATCGCGACCGAGGGCAGCACCATGTCGTAGGCGGCGCGCAGAGCGGCATCCGCGTCGACGTAGTTGTTGTACGACATCTCCTTGCCCTGCAGCTGCGTGGCCTGGGCGATGCCGTGGCCACCGGTGCGGGTGTAGATCGCGGCGCGCTGGTGCGAGTTCTCGCCGTAGCGCAGGGTCTCCAGGCGCTCCGCCTTGATCGTCAGGTGCGCGGGCAGGTCGGCGCCGTCGCTGAGGGTGCCCTCCGAGAACCACTGGGCGACGGCGGTGTCGTAGGTCGCGGTGTGCGAGAAGGCGCGAGCTGCGAGCTCACGGCGCTGGGCGAGGTCGGTGCCGCCGCCCTTCACCGACTCGATGATCGCCGGGTACGACTCCGGCGAGACGACGATGGCCACGTTCGCGTGGTTCTTGGCCGCGGCGCGCACCATGGCCGGGCCGCCGATGTCGATCTGCTCGACGATCGCGTCGGGCTCGGCGCCCGAGGCGACCGTCTCCACGAACGGGTAGAGGTTCACCACGACCAGCTCGAAGGGCTCGATGCCGAGGTCGGCGAGCTGCCGTTCGTGGTCCTCCAGGCGCAGGTCGGCGAGCAGGCCGCCGTGGATCTTGGGATGCAGGGTCTTCACGCGTCCGTCGAGCATCTCGGCCACGCCGGTGACGGCGGCCACGTCGGTGACCTCGAAGCCGGCGTCCCGCACCGTCTGCGCGGTCGAGCCGGTGGAGACGATCTCCACTCCCGCCTCGGCCAGAGCGGAGGCGAGCTCGACCAGACCGGTCTTGTCGCTCACCGAGACCAGCGCGCGCCTGATCGGCACCAGGTCGCGGTGACGGTACAGCGAGGGATCGAGGCGGGGGCCGGCCATGATGATGCTCCTTCAGACGTGCGTTGTGAGGGGGTGGTCAGAGAACGAGGTCGCCGGTGGCGATGCGCTCCACGACGTCGATCAGCAGCCGCCTCTCGACGGGTTTGATGCGCTCGTGCAGCGTGGCTTCGGTGTCGCCGGGCAGCACCGCGACGCGCTCCTGGGCGAGGATCGGGCCGCTGTCGACACCGTCGTCGACGACGATGACGCTCGCACCGGTCTGCTCGGCACCGGCGGCCAGGGCGTCGCGCACGCCGTGCGCGCCGGGGAACTCGGGCAGGTAGGCCGGGTGGGTGTTGACGATACGCGGCGCATAGCGCGCGACGACGGCGGCGGGCAGCAGGCGCATGAGCCCGCTCAGCACGATGAGGTCGGGCTGCCAGGCATCCAGCTGCTCGGCCAGCTCCTCGCCCCAGGCCTCTCGCGTCGGGTAGGCGGAGTACGGCACGGTGAAGGTCGGGATGCCGAACTCCTCGGCGTGCGCCAGGCCGTCGGCGTCGCGGTCGGCGCCCACCGCCACCACGCGTGCAGGGAAGTCGGGGTGGCTCGCGGCCTCGAGCAGGGCTCGGAGATTCGAGCCGGTACCGGAGATGAGTACGGCGAGCGTCAGCACCCGGTCAGTCTACCGGGGCGGTCAGGTCGGAGACGTCGCCGCCCATCTCCTCGCGCCAGCGGTCGGTCCGCTCCTCGGCGAGCTCGTCGCGGTGGCGAGGGGTGAGGAGCAGGATGCCGGCCCCGATCAGCACCTCGATGCCGATCGCCAGCGCGAAAGGACCGACGGCAGGGCCGACCTCGGACAGCCGCCCCGGCCCGATGGACCCGGATGCCAGCACCGCGGCGAGCGCGACCACGCCTGCGGAGACGGCAGCGATGCCGACGGCGATCGCCGCGCGGGGCCAGATCCCGGTGCCGACGCGCTCCCAGACCAGGCGGGACCGCACGATCCAGCCGGCCAGCGCACCGCACGCGATCGGGAGGAGCACCGCCACGAGCATCCACATCGACGAGTTCGCGGGCACGAGGCCGAGCACGGGGATGCCCGGGACCACGCCCACGCTGGTGCCCGCGGGCGACACGGCCGTGCCGGCGCCGAGCGCGAAGCCGGGGCCGGCCAGCCAGCTCGCCGACCACACCAGCAGGGTGGGGAGGTACACGAGGTGCGCGAGGGTGAGCATCGTCGCGCCGAGCACGTCGACGCGGGCCGCCTCGAAGAGGGCGATCACCTCTCCCCCGCGCAGCAGGGTCATCGCCGCGACCCCGAGCGCGGCGGCGCCGGTGAGGGCCACCACGGCAGCGGCCGCTCCGCGCAGGGTCTCGGCGGGGACGGGCGACCAGTCGCCCCAGCCGTCCACGATGTCGTGGACGCGGTCGACGAGCCCTCCGTCACCCTCCGCCCAGGCGTACCGGACGGCGCCGATCAGGAGGCCCGCGAAGTACGCGGCGGCCGGGATGAGGATGGCCGCCCACTGCGGCGCACGCAGCACGCTGGAGTGCGCGGTCAGGCCGACCACTGCGCTGATCAGCGCGAAGACCACCGCGCCGGAGAGCAGCCCGCTCAGCCAGGCCCCCGCGATCGCCGCACGGCGTCCGGAGCGGGCCGCGAAGATCACGGTGAACAGAAGGATCGCCAGCGGCGGCACGGACAGCGCGAAGGTCGCCGCCTCCCTGGGGATCGCGAGCCCGGACAGCACAGCATCCGGCAGCACGACCTGCAGCGGCACGCCGTGCCCGAACTGCCAGAGGGTGCCGCTGACCGGCCACAGGGCGCCCCAGTCGGCGTCCACTCCGAACGACAGCACCCACAGCAGCGTGAACGGCGCGAGCACGGCGGCCAGGCCGATGGCGGCCGCGATGGCGGCGTCCAGGGCGGCGAGGAGCAGGACGATGACGCGTTGCATGACTCCACGAGCCTACGGCCCGCATCCGATGGGACAGCCGAGCCCACGCGAGAGGGGCGCAACACGATAGATTCTCCTGCGGAGGTCACGATGACAACTGCCCCTGCGCACCCCGATTCCGACACCGAGCCGCGCAACGCGCTCGACCGATTCTTCGAGATCACGAAGCGGGGGTCGAGCTTCGGCGCCGAGATCCGCGGTGGCGTGGTCACCTTCGTGACGATGGCGTACATCGTCATCCTGAACCCGATCATCCTGTCCACGACCGCTGACATCGATGACCACAAGCTGGGCTTCCTGCAGCTGAGCGCGGTCACCGGCCTCACCGCCGCGGTGATGACGATCCTGTTCGGCCTCATCGCCCGCCTGCCGTTCGGCTTCGCCGCGGGCCTGGGAATCAACGCCTTCCTCGCCTTCTCGGTGGTCGGCGAGGTCACCTGGCCCGAGGCGATGGGCCTCGTGGTCATCAACGGCCTCATCATCGTGCTGCTCAGCGCCACCGGCCTGCGCCGCATGATCTTCGACGCGGTCCCCATGCAGCTGAAGATCGCGATCACGGTCGGCATCGGCCTGTTCATCGCGTTCATCGGCTTCGTCAACGCCGGCTTCGTCACCGCCGCGGGCTCCCCGCCGGTCACGCTCGGCATCGGCGGATCCGTCAGCACGATTCCGACCGTGATCTTCGTCTTCACGCTGCTGCTGACCGGCATCCTCGTCGCCCGCAAGGTGAAGGGCGGCATCCTCATCGGCCTGGTCTCCGGCACCGTGCTCGCCGTGATCGTCGAGGCGATCTGGCACATCGGCGCCAAGGGCGAGAAGAACCCCGGCGGTTGGGGCCTGTCGGTGCCCGCCCTCCCCAAGGAGCTCGTCAGCCTCCCCGACCTCTCGCTGGTCGGCCAGGTGGATCTGTTCGGCGCGTTCGGCCGCATCGGGGCGCTCGCCGCCCTGATGCTCGTGTTCACGCTGGTGTTCACCAACTTCTTCGACGCCATGGGGACCATGACCGGTCTTGCCAAGGAGTCCGGTCTCGCGGATGAGAAGGGCAACTTCCCCCGCCTGAAGTCGGCGCTGATCGTCGAGGGCGTCGGTGCCGTCGTGGGCGGCGCGACCTCGGGCTCGTCGAACACCGTGTTCATCGAGTCGGGTGCCGGTATCGGCGAGGGGGCGCGCACCGGGCTCGCGAACATCGTCACGGGTGCGCTGTTCCTCATCGCGATGTTCTTCACGCCGCTGGTCTCGATCGTGCCGACCGAGGTGGCAGCGGCGGCGCTGGTGATCGTCGGTGCGCTGATGATGAGCCAGATCCGTTTCATCGACCTGACCGACTTCTCGGCGCTTTTCGGCGTCTTCCTCACGGTCGCCGTCATGCCGATGACCTACTCGATCGCCAACGGCATCGGCGCGGGCTTCATCGGCTGGGTGGCCGCCCGGGCGTTCTCCGGCAAGGCCAAGGAGATCAGCCCGCTGCTGTGGATCGTCACGGCCGGCTTCGTGATCTTCTTCGCCCGCGGGCCGATCGAGGCGCTGCTCGCCTGATCGCGTCCGATCACGACGGAGGGGCCGGATGCTGAGCATCCGGCCCCTCCGTCGTCCTCACGCGCTCCCGGTCGCTCAGGCGTACGCGTGGACGAACTCCCCCGTCGGTGCGATGGGCTCGATGACGTCGAGCAGCACGCCGCCCGGCGCTTCGACGATGAAGTGCCGCTGGCCGAAGGCCTCGTCGCGCAGCTTCAGTCGTTCCGTGATCCCGAGAGCGCCCACGAGCCGGTCGTGCTCCGCCTTGGCGTCCTCGACCTCGATGTTCAGCAGCAGTCCGGTCACCGGCGTGCGGAAGCCCTCCGGGATCGTCTCGTGCGCGCTGTCCAGGACGGCGAGCTCTCCCCCGTCGAAGCGCAGGCTGACGTACCAGTCCGCCTCGAAGGTCGTCTCGAAGCCCAACGTCTCGCGGTAGAACTGCGCCGCGGCGGCGACGTCCTCGACCATGAGCACGGGGTAGAACGAGGTGATCTGCATGGGTCATCCTTTACATACTCTGCGTTTGTATCCGGTGAGGCTAGAATACATGCACAGCGCACGTAAAGGAATCCCCATGCCCAGAGCCTCAGCCGCAGAAGCCGCAGCTACCGCCGCGCGGGTGCTCGGCGCCGCAGAGAAGCGGTTCATCACGCAGGGGTTCGGCGCCGCATCCGTCGACGACATCGCCGCCGACGCCGGCGTGACCCGGGGCGCCGTGTACCACCACTACGACTCCAAACCCGGCCTGTTCCTCGCCGTCGTGCAGCGCATGCAGCAGCAGGTGGCCGATGCCGTGGTCGCCGCTGCCGGTGATGCGACCCCGGCCGACTCGCTGCGCCTCGGCAGCCACGCGTTCCTCGACGCGATCACGACCGGCGGGCACGCGCGCGTCCTGCTCGCCGACGCCCCGTCCGCGCTCGGCTGGGACGTCTGGCGACGCACGGATGCCGAGGCGTCGGCCGTGCACCTGCGGGAGGCCCTGCTCGCCGCCGGCGTCGCGGCGGACGCCGTCGAGGCGACGACCGCGCTGCTCTCCGGGGCGATGAACGAGGCCGCGCTGTGGCTCTCGGAGCGTCCCGGCGATGCGTCCGCCCGCGCGAGCGCGCACGCCGCGCTGGACAGGCTGCTGGACGCCTTCGTGGGCTGATGCACGCGCGGTCCTCTCCTGCCGGACGACGTCCGTTCTGAAGGACGTCCGCAGTTCTGAAGGATGCCCGGCCGCGCAGCATCCTTCAGACGCGCGATCGTCCTTCAGAAGCGGATGCCTCTGCAGGCGGTCACGCGACGGCCACGCCTTCGATGAGCGGCTCCACGGTTCCGAGCACGCCCGGCGCCAGCATCCGCTTCACCTCGACCGACGCGAACCCGGCGGCCCGGATCGACGCGGCCGTGTCGCGGTGGGGATCGCAGCCGTGATCGATCAGCCGCGACAGCGGGGCGTAGACGGCCTGGAGCACCGAGGTCCAGCTGCCGTGCTCCCCCGCGACGTGCTCGAAGAACACCAGCCGCCCGCCGGGGCGCAGCACCCGGCGCACCTCGTCGAGCGCGCGGGCGGGGTCGCGCACCGAGCAGAGCACTGTCGAGGCGATCACCGCGTCCACCGAACCGCTCTCGAGCGGAATCGCCTCGGCGGGTGCCGTGAGCAGTCGGGAACCGCTCCGGTGAGCCAGGCGCGCACGCAGCGCGGGCTCGATCCGGCTACGCGGTTCCAGTGCCAGCCAGGAGACACCGGATGCCAGGTGATCCGCCGCGATCCCCGATCCGGCGCCGAGGTCGAGCACGACGCCGCGCAGCTCCGGCAGAGCAGAGGTGCGCCAGCGGCGGCGCAGCTCGGAGGTCGGCGTGGTCCCTGGCATCCGCTCAGGATAGGCACGATCCCGCCGCGGCGGAACCCGTCACGTCTGAAGGCGATCTGCGCTTCTGAAGGATCTTCCGGCGCTCAGCGTCCTTCAGAAGGGCGATCCTCCTTCAGAAACGGGGACTACGAGAGCTCCAGCGGCACGCCGTGCTGCGGCACCCGCAGCCGGTGAGCGAGCCCGGAGTACTCGAACTCCCGCACGAGCCTCTCGCGGGTCTCGCTGAAGTGATGCCATCCCTCGGCATGCGCCGGCACGATGACGGCCTCGCCCAGCGCCCGAGCCGCGGCGACCGCGGTGCGCGCGTTCAGCGTGAGGTCGCTGTCGCCGAAGCGACCGACGTTCGCCGCGCCCGCGAACAGCACGGCGATGTCGATGACGTCGACCTGCGCCACGATCTCGGCGACGAGCGCGACCGACGCGTTGTCCCCGGAGATGTAGACGGTCGGCTGTTCCGGAGCCCGCAGCAGGAAGCCGGTGACCGGGCCGGAGAGTGCCTCCGCGCCCTCAGGACCGTGCAGGGCCGGGACGGCGACGATCTCGACGTCGCCGACGGAATGGGTCTCCCACGCCGCCAGCCCGATCACGCCGGGGATCCGCGATGCCGCCTCGGGCGTGGAGAGCACGGCACTCGCCCGGGACAGGAAGTCGCGCCCGGCATGGTCGAGATTGTCCGGATGCTGGTCGTGCGACAGCAGCACGACGTCGATGCCGCCGACCTCCTCAGGACTCAGGGCGGGCCCCACGAGCTTGTGCAGCGGGATGCCGCCCTCGTAGACGCCGGGAGGATCGAAGGTCGGATCGGTCAGCATCCTGAGCCCTGCGTACTCGATCACGGCCGTCGGGCCGCCCACCAGGGTGAAGGTCATCGGCGTGGTCATGACTCCATCCTGCCCCGGCCACGATCTCCTCGGGCCGGGATCCGCGCACTTCTGCGGAGACTCGTGCGTCTGCGGCGTGCCCGGACATGACGAAGGCCCCGGGGTGGAGCCCGGGGCCTTCGAGATACAGCTTACAGCTCAGAGAGCCTCGATGATGCCGCGCATCAGCGAAGCCGCCTCGGACGGCGTCTTGCCGACCTTGACGCCGGCGGCCTCGAGGGCCTCCTTCTTGGCGGCTGCGGTGCCCGCGGAACCCGACACGATGGCGCCCGCGTGGCCCATGGTCTTGCCCTCGGGAGCGGTGAAGCCGGCCACGTAGCCGACGACCGGCTTGGTGACGTGCGCCTTGATGAACTCGGCCGCGCGCTCCTCGGCGTCGCCGCCGATCTCACCGATCATGACGATCGCCTTGGTGGCGGGGTCGGCCTCGAACGCGGCGAGCGCATCGATGTGCGTGGTGCCGATGATCGGGTCGCCGCCGATGCCGATGGCGGTCGAGAATCCGATGTCCTTCAGCTCGAACATCATCTGGTAGGTCAGCGTGCCCGACTTCGAGACCAGGCCGATCGGACCGCTGCCGGTGATGTTGGCGGGCGTGATGCCGGCCAGCGCCTCGCCGGGGGTGATGATGCCGGGGCAGTTCGGGCCGATGATGCGGGTCTTGTTGCCCTTGGACTTGGCGTAGGCCCAGGCCTCGGCCGAGTCGCCGACCGGGATGCCCTCGGTGATGACCACGAGCAGCGGGATCTCGGCGTCGATGGCCTCGATCATCGCGTCCTTGGCGAATGCCGGCGGCACGAAGGCGACCGACACGTCGGCGCCGGTCTTCTGCATCGCCTCGGCGACGGAGCCGAAGACGGGCAGCTCGACCTCGCCCGAGCCGGGCTTGTCGTGCGTGACCGTGGTGCCGGCCTTGCGGGCGTTCACGCCGCCGACGATGTTGGTGCCGGCCTTGAGCATGAGGGCGGTGTGCTTGGTGCCCTCGCCGCCCGTGATGCCCTGGACGATGACCTTGGAGTCCTTGTTGAGGTAGATCGACATGTTTCTCTCGTCCTTACAATCTCAGGCGTTCGCCAGCTCGGCGGCCTTGTCGGCGCCCTCGTCCATGCCCGACGCCGAGGTGACCAGCGGGTGGTTCGCGGCGGCGAGGATCGCACGCCCCTCCTCGACCTGGTTGCCGTCCAGGCGCACGACCAGCGGCTTGGTGGCGGAGTCGCCCAGGATCTCGAGGGCCTTCACGATGCCCTCGGCAACGGCCACGCACGAGGTGATGCCGCCGAAGACGTTGACGAACACGCTCTTGACCTGCGGGTCGCCGAGGATGACGTCCAGACCATTGGCCATGACCTGCGCGTTCGCGCCGCCGCCGATGTCGAGGAAGTTGGCGGGCTTGACGCCGCCGTGCTTCTCGCCTGCGTAGGCGACCACGTCGAGCGTCGACATGACCAGGCCCGCGCCGTTGCCGATGATGCCGACCTGGCCGTCGAGCTTGACGTAGTTCAGGCCGGATGCCTTGGCCTTGGCCTCGAGCGGGTCGGCCGCGGCCTTGTCCTCGAGCGCCTCGTGCTCGGGGTGGCGCACCTCGGAGGCGTTCTCGTCGAGCGAGACCTTGCCGTCGAGGGCGATGATCTCGCCGTCCTCGGTGCGGACCAGCGGGTTCACCTCGACGAGCGTGGCACCCTCGCCCTTGTACACGTCGTAGAGCTTGACGAACACGTCGGCGACCTTCGGGACGAGCTCGTCGGGGAAGTTCGCGGCCTTGGCGATCTCGATCGCCTTGGTCTCGTCGATGCCGACCAGCGGGTCGACCTCGACGCGGGCCAGAGCCTCGGGCTTCTCGACGGCGAGCTGCTCGATCTCCATGCCGCCCTCGACGCTGCACAGCGACAGGTAGGAGCGGTTGGCGCGGTCCAGCAGCACGGAGAAGTAGAACTCCTCGGCGATGCGGGCGCCGGCGGCGACCATGACGCGCTTGACGATGTGGCCCTTGATGTCGAGACCGAGGATCGCCTTGGCGGCCTCGTACGCCTCGTCGGGGTTCTTGGCGACCTTGACGCCGCCCGCCTTGCCACGACCACCGGTCTTGACCTGAGCCTTGACGACGACCACGCCACCGAGCTTCTCGGCTGCTGCCTTCACCTCCTCAGGGGTGTCGGCGACGATGCCGGCGAGAACCGGCACATCGTACTTCTCGAAAAGGTCTCGTGCCTGGTACTCGTAGAGATCCACAGTGCAGTCCTTCGCTGGTTGCGGCGGGTGGGACGCGACAGTTCTGTCGGGTGTCGATATCATTCGACCCGATCCAAAAGCCTACTACCGCCGACGACATCACCAGAACGGCCGAGACTAGGCTTCCACTATGCAGAATCCCGCTCAGCTCCACACCGGTGTGGTCGCCGCCGCGCTCGACCTCTTCGCCGCCCAGGGATTCGAGGCGACCTCGGTCGAGCAGATCGCCAAGGCCGCCGGCGTCTCGCGCTCCACCTTCTTCCGCCAGTTCGGCGGCAAGGAGGACGTGGTCTTCACCGATCACGAGCAGATGCTCGACGATCTGCGCACGTTCTTCGAGCAGCCGCACGAGGATCCGTGGGCGGCCGTCTGCGAGGCATCCGAGCGCGTCTTCGACTACTTCGTGCGCGACCCCGACCTCGCCCGCCGTCGCTACGAGATCGTGCGGCAGGTGCCGGTGCTGCGCGATCGGGAGATCGTGACGGTGTTCCGGTACGAGCGCCTGTTCGACGAATACTTGCGCGACGCGCTGCCGGGTCTCGCCCCGATCGATGCGGTCGGGTTCTCCGCGCTGGTCACCGCAGTGCACAATCACGTGCTGCGCCAGCTGCTGCGCGGACGGAAGGTCCCGCTCTCCACGCTGCGCACCGCCCTCGACGACGTGCGCCGCCGCTACGGCGTGCTGCCGGGCGGATCGGATGCCGCACCCGACGATGTCGTGGTCGCGGTGTTCCCGCGGTCGATGCCGATCGCCGAGATCTCGCGCCGGGTGCAGGCCGAGCTGTCCTGAGCCCGGCCGCCCCCGGTCAGGCGACGGGGATCGTCACTCGTCGCAGCCGCACTTGCCGGCGGCGTTGCGCACCATGAAGCAGGTGTCGCACACGCCGTAGTCGCGCTCTTCCACCGGTGTAGCCTTGGGCGCGCGGGGAGCGGATGCCGGCTTCGCCGCGCGCGGTGCGGAGGTGCGGGTGCCGGCCGGTCGCTTGGCCGCGACGGTGAGCGACGGCAGTCCGCTGGGCTGGTTCACGTAGAAGTACGGCGCGCGACCCTCGCTGGGCAGCAGGGGCAGCACGCGCCCTGCGACGGTGATCTGCTCGTCCTCGGTGAAGCCGTTGATGTAGGTGCGTCCGATGTGCAGCGCGGCGCCCTCGCGGCGCAGCGCCTCGATGTAGCGACCGCGGTCGATGTAGCTGAGGATGCCGACGGCATCCGTCACGGCGCCGATGAACTCGTGGTTCTCGACGGGGATCCGGTGCGCGCGGAGCGCTTCGGCGAGGGATCGGTAGGGGCGGGAGGTTCCTGCGGGGGTCGGACCCTGTACTTCGTTCATCACCTCGATTCTCTCATCCGGAGGTCCAGGTGATGACCCGGATCGGGCGGGCCCCGCGCTCTCGACGGGAGCCGTGGCGCGGGGCAGGATGGGGAGCATGTACGAGATCCCCGCGCCGATGCTCGCGAAGGCGGCCGCGGCCGTGCCCGACAGTTCGAAGAAGCCGATGCTGTACGAGCCGAAATGGGACGGCTTCCGCGGGCTGGTCGCCTGGGACGGCGAGACGCTCGAGATCGGCTCGCGCGGCGCCAAGCCGCTCACCCGGTACTTCCCCGAGCTCGTCGAGCAGCTGCCGCAGATCCTGCCGGGGCCGTGCCTGCTCGACGGCGAGATCGTCGTGGCGACGGGGCCCGTGGGCGCGCAGCGCCTGGACTGGGAGGCGCTCAGCCAGCGCATCCATCCCGCCGCATCGCGGGTGGCGAAGCTGTCCGCCGAGACGCCCGCGATGTTCATCGCCTTCGATCTGCTCGCCGAGGGCGAGGAGGATCTGCAGCAGCATGCGTTCCGGGAGCGCAGGGCACGGCTGGAGCGGATGCTGGCGGGTGCCGCCTCGCCGCTGCATCTCACGCGCACGACCGAGGACGCCGAGCTCGCCCGGCGCTGGCTCGCCGAGTTCGAGGGCGCGGGGCTCGACGGCGTGGTCGCCAAACCGCTCGACGACCCGTACGCCCCCGGCAAGCGCACCCTGATCAAGATCAAGCATGCTCGCACCGCCGATGTCGTCGCGCTCGGCTACCGCATCCACAAGAGCGGCTCGGGCGTCGGGTCGCTGCTGGTGGGGCTGTACGGCGACGACGGCGTGCTGCGACAGGTCGGCGGCGTCGCCGCCTGGTCGGATGCCGTGCGAGCTCAGCTCGTCGAGGACCTCGCACCCCTGGTCGAGCGCGACGAGTCCGGCGAGGCGGTCGTCGGCGAGGGCGAGCGCTCCCGCTTCAGCGGGGCCAAGGACGTCTCGTTCGTGCGGCTGCGCCCGGAGCGCGTGCTGGAGGTGCGCTACGACCAGCTCGAGGGCGCCCGATTCCGGCACACCGTGCAGTTCGAGCGCTGGCGCCCCGATCGCGCCGCGCACTCGTGCACGTACGAGCAGCTGGACACGGTCGCCGGCTACGACCTCGCCGACGTGCTGGCCTGACTCTCAGTCCTCGACGGGGTTGCCCTCGGCGTCCCAGTTCGCGGCGACCTTCTTGCTCGGCTGCACCCGCGGCGGCTCACCGGGCATCTTGGGGAACTCGGGCGGGAAGGACAGCTCGCCGAGGCCGTTCGACACGTCGCGCTCCCACCACTCCAGCAGGGTGTCGATGCGGCCCGGCGATGCCTGCAGATCGGCCCACGGATCGCCGATCTCGGCGAGTCGCCCGGGGATGGTCCGCACCGTGAACCGCGTCGGGTCGACGTCGTCGAGCTCGTCCCAGTGGATGGGCGTGGACACGGGTGCCCCGACCTTGGCCCGCGGGCTGTACGCCCCGGCCATCGTGCGGTCGCGGTTGGCCTGGTTGAAGTCGACGAAGATGCGCTCGCCGCGCTCCTCCTTCCACCAGCTCATGGTGACCTTCTCCGGCATCCGCCTCTCCAGCTCGCGTCCGGCCGCGATCACCGCGTGCCGGACCGTGAGGAACTCCCACTCCGGCACGATCGGGCAGAACACGTGCAGCCCGCGGTTGCCGCTGGTCTTGATGAACGGCTCGAGACCCGCCTCCTGCAGCACCTCGCGCAGGCCGTGAGCGGCGACGATCGCCTCGGCGATGCCGGTGCCCGGCTGAGGGTCGAGGTCGATGCGCAGCTCGACCGGGTTGTCGGTGTTCGAGGCGAGCGATGCCCATGGATGGAACACGATCGTGTTCATCTGAACCGCCCACACGATCGCGCTCGTGCGGTTCAGCACGATCTGCGGGTGGCTGCGCCCGCTGTTGTACGTGACGTCCACCGCGTCCACGAAGTCCGGCGTGCCCTTGGGCGGGTTCTTCGAGAAGAATCCGCCGGCTCCGGGCGCGGCATCCGGATCGGAACTGGCGATGCCGTCGCGGAACCGCTCCAGCGAGACCGGGCGGTGCCCGTTGGCCGCCAGGAACGGCGTGGAGACCTGCTGCACGTAGTCGGCGTACTCGGCCTTGGTGATGCCGTCGCCGCCTTCCACGGACCAGACCACCTTGTTGGGGCTGGAAAGGGAGATCTCCCGCTCGCCGTCGGCGTCGGTCACGGTCAGAGTCACACGCTCAGAGGCCATGCGACGAGCGTACGGGGTCGGGGCGGCCTCGCGACAGAGGTCGTCAGTCGTCGCCGAGATCGACGGCCAGCACCATGACGGCGCTCAGGTCCTCGCGCTCGATCGCGATCGAGGGACCGGCGATGTCGACGAGCACGCCCGCGATCTCGTCGTGCTCGCTGAGCACCTTCGCGAGCTGCTCGGGCTCGAAGGGCATCGGCTGGTCGTTGCGGCCCAGCACCACCACCTCGAGCGGGTGCGAGAAGAGCTGCAGGAACCGGCGGCCGTCGGTGGTGTGCGCCTCGGCGATCCCGACGGGCTGCCCGTTGGAGCCGTCGTTGATCGCCACCCAGCTGCGGGTCTTCGCGAGCGCCTCGGCGACGCGCACCGGCGTCTGCTCGTCGCGTGGGGCGGCGAGCAGCGTCTTGACCGACATCTCGGCGTCACCCTGCTCGAGAGCCCTCTGCAGCAGCTCGGTCGGGAACACCACGCGGTGCGGAACCGACGAGTTGTCGATGATGATGCCGGTGAACCCGCCGTTGACGACCTGCTGATACACGAGGGTCGCGGGCTGGGCGATGGCGGAGGTGGATGCGGCATCCTCCTCGTCCTGGATGGATGCCTGCAGAGCCGCGCCCGAGCTGTAGGCGAGCATGAACGTGCGCTCGTCGTCACGCACGACGCCGACCGAGAGCGATTCGCCGGCGGCCATCTGCTCGCGCGCGTCGCCGTGCACGCGCAGATACAGGTGCCCCTGCAGTGACTGGCGCATGACGCCCAGCAGCTGCTCGTTGCTGGCGCCCTCCTCGAGTTCGGCCAGGGCGGTGCGCAGCAGCACGTTGTCGACGAGACCGTCCACGGTGTGGGTCTGCTCGGGCGGCAGCGCGGGGGCCAGCGGCAGCCGCGGTCCCCCCATCTGCTCCTCCGCGATGACCGGGGCTCCGGATGCCGGGCGCGGCACCTGGATGCCCTCGTCGGCGGCTTCGCCGGCGTCCGTCCCGGACTCGACGGGAGCGCTCACCTCCGGACCGGCCTCGGCGCCGACGCCGCGGAACGCCTGCACGGAGATGCCGACCGTCGGCACCGACTCGGCGGGAGCCTCGGGCACGCCGTCGGTCTGCGCGATCGCGTCGTCGACGGGTACTTCGGTCTCGACGTCCGGCTGGTCGACGGACTTCTTGCGGCGGGAGAAGAGGGCCATATGAGCCAGCCTAATCGCCGACAGCGGTGCCGATGGGTCCCCGAGCCTGTCGCGACGTGCTGAGCGAGCGCCAGCGAGACGAAGTGAAGGGTTACAGCTTGACGATCGGTGCGATCTTGATCAGCAGCTTCTTCTGCCCGGCGGCGTCGAACCGCACGTGCGCGATGCGCTTCGCGCCCTCTCCGGTGACCGCCTCGACGCGCCCCTCGCCGAAGTCGTCGTGACGGATGCGGTCGCCTGCCGCCAGTTCGAGATCACCGTTGTCCCTCACCTTCGCGGTGACCTTGTTGGGGAAGCGGTCCATGGCGGTCGACAGCGGTTTCAGGGAGTCGCGCTTGGGCAGCGCCTTGACCCCGAACCGATCGCCCGAGCCGCCGCCGGAGGAGCCCCACCCGCCCGACTTGCGGGCGTTCGGGGCACGCGACTGCATGCCCCCGCGCGAGTTGACGTCGCCCGGCGACTGCCGCCAGTCGATGAGATCGGCCGGGATCTCCTGCAGGAAGCGACTGGGCATCGCGACGGACACCTCGCCGAACTGGGCGCGGGTCATCGCGAGCGAGAGGTGCAGGCGCTTGCGGGCGCGGGTGATGCCCACGTAGAACAGCCGACGCTCCTCCTGCGGACCGCCCGGCTCCCCCGCCGAGATGCGGTGCGGGATGAGGTCCTCTTCGACGCCGGTGACGAACACCGCGTCGTACTCGAGGCCCTTGGCGGTGTGCATCGTCATCAGGGAGACGACGCCGGACTCGTCATCCAGATCATCGGCATCCGAGACCAGCGCGACCTCGGTGAGGAAGTCCACGATCGTGCCGTCGGGGTTGTTGCGGGCGAAGTCGCGGGCGACCGCGACGAACTCATCGAGGTTCTCCAGTCGCGCCTCGTCCTGCGGGTCGCGACTGGAGCGCAGCGACTCGAAGTAGCCGCTCCGCTCGAGCAGCACAGTCAGCCCTTCCGCGACCGAGGTCGACGGCGGGACCTCGCCGGAGGACGGCTGCAGGATCTCAGCGACCTCGGACAGGACGGCGTCCAGCTGCGCGATCGACGCCTGCAGCTTCGGCCCCACGCCGAGCTCGGACGGATGCCGCAGAGCGTCGCGGAAGCTGATGCCGTGCTGCTCGGCGAACATCGCGATCGACGCTTCGGTCACGCCGCCGATGCCGCGTCGCGGCCGGTTGAGGATGCGCCGCACCGCCATCTCGTCGGCCGGATTGGCGACGGCCACCAGGTAGGCCAGCGCGTCCTTGATCTCGGCGCGTTCGTAGAACTTCGTGCCGCCCATGATCTTGTAGGGCACAGCCGCGCGGATGAAGATCTCCTCCAGCGCACGGGACTGCGAGTTGGTGCGGTAGAACACGGCCATCTCGGCGTACGGGACTCCCGAGCGGCGCAGCTGCTCGACCTCGTCGGCGACGAACTGCGCCTCGTCGTGCTGCGAGTAGCCGGTGAAGCCGATGATCTTCTCGCCCGGGCCCTTGTCGCTCCACAGGTTCTTCGCCTTGCGGTCGAAGTTGTTGCCGATCAGGGCGTTGGCCGCGGACAGGATGTTCTGGGTGGAGCGGTAGTTCTGCTCGAGCAGCACGACCTTGGCGCCGGGGAAGTCGCGCTCGAACTCGGTGATGTTGCGGATGTCGGCGCCACGGAACGCGTAGATCGACTGGTCGGAGTCGCCGACCACGGTGAGCGAGGCGCCTTCTCCCTCGGAATCGGATGCCGGAGCATCCGGCTCGAAGATCATCATGCCGTTCGACTCGAACGCGGTGCCCGACTCCGCAGAGGTGTCGACGGGCTTGGTGAGCTCGCGGATCAGCGAGTACTGGGCGTGGTTGGTGTCCTGGTACTCGTCGACGAGGATGTGCCGGAACCGTCGGCGATAGGTGTTCGCCACCTTCGGGAACGCGCGGAACAGGAACACGGTCTGCGCGATGAGGTCGTCGAAATCGAACGCGTTGGCCTTCTGCAGCGCCCGCTGGTAGTCGGTGAAGATGTCGACGAACTTGCGCTCGGCGGGGTCGGACATGTTCGCCTGGCGGGCGTGCCCCTCGGCGTCGAGCAGCTCGTTCTTGAGCTTGGAGATGCGGGACTGCACCGCGCCGGGCGTGAGTCCGTAGGCATCCGCCTCGTGCTCCTTGACCAGACGCTTGAGCAGCGCGCGCGAGTCGCCGGAGTCGTAGATGGTGAACGACTTGGTGAAGCCGAACTGCTCGGCCTCGCGCCGCAGGATGCGCACGCACGCCGAGTGGAAGGTGGAGATCCACATGCCGCGCGCGACATCGCCGACGAGCCCCTCGACGCGCTCGCGCATCTCGCCTGCGGCCTTGTTCGTGAACGTGATCGCCAGGATCTGGCTGGGCCATGCCTCGCGGCGACGCAGCAGCAGCGCCACTCGGCGCGTGAGCACGCTGGTCTTGCCCGATCCGGCGCCGGCGACGATGAGCAGCGCGTTCCCGCGATACGTGACGGCCTCGAGCTGCTGCGGGTTGAGGCCCGCGAGCAGCTCGTCGGACCCGTCGGAGGAGCGCGGGCCGGAGGATGCGGGGACGATGAGTGGGGCGTCGGTCATGGCCCTTCGAGTCTAGGCGGCGGCTCCGACAGCGGCCTCCCGAGCAGGCGTGCGAGAATCACGGCATGCGCACGATCCTCAACATCATCTGGGTTGTCCTCGGCGGGTTCTGGCACTTCCTCGGCTACATGCTCGCCGGCATCATCCTGTGCATCCCGATCATCACGATCCCGTGGGCGATCGCGGCGTTCCGCATCGGCAAGTACTCGCTGTGGCCGTTCGGCCGCCAGGTGGTGGACAAGCCGACGTCGGGACTGGGTTCGGCGCTGGGCAACGTGATCTGGGTCGTGCTCGCCGGCTGGTGGCTGGCGATCGGCCACATCGTCTCGGGAATCGCGATGTGCGTGACGATCATCGGCATCCCGATGGGCATCGCCGACTTCAAGCTCGTCCCCGTCTCGCTGATGCCCCTCGGCAAGGAGATCGTCTCGAGCCGCTGACGCCTCAGCGGAAGAAGGCCACGCCCAGATCGGGGTGGTCGACGAACACGCCGTCGACGCCGGTGTCGGCGATCACCCGCCACTCCCCCTCGTAGTCGCCGAAGGCGGCCTTCCCGCCTCCGGCGCGGAACCGCGGCGACAGGAACTGGTTCTCGGGTCGGCAGGTCCAGGTGAACACCCGCAGGCCGCGGGCATGGGCATCCGGCACGATCGTGTTGCCCGGCTGCAGCAGCATCCGCTTGTTGACGCTGATGCCGTCCGCGCGCAGCGCGTCCAGGCCTTCGGGTGTGACGGCGGAGGCGTAGTCGGGCGCCTCCGGGCCCATCGAGGTGACGAGGTCGAACGGCTTGCCGCTCGCCTCGATCAGGTAGATGAAGGATGCCGCGATGCCCGTCTCGCGCAGCCGGTCCAGCACCGTCGATTCGAAGGACTCGATGACCAGCGGCAGTTCCCCGGCCGCCCAGCCGCCGGCGCGCAGGTCGCGCTCGATCAGCGGGACGAGGTCCAGGCCGATGCCCTCGAAATACGTGGCGTGCTTGACCTCGAGCACCAGGCCGATCTCCCGGCCGTGCTCCGCGGAGGCCGCGCTGATCATCTCGAGCAGGTCGGGCAGACGCAGGATCGGCTGCGCGTCGTCGAAGGTCGCGCTGGACGTGCGGACCCGCGGCAGCCGCTCCCTGACCCGCAGCGTGGATAGCTCCGCCCAGGTGAAGTCCTCGGTGAACCAGCCCGTCAGCTTCTCGCCGTCGATCCGCTTGGTCGTGCGCCTGTCGGCGAACTCCGGATGCTGCGCGACGTCGGTCGTGCCGGAGATCTCGTTCTCGTGCCGGATGACCAGCACCCCGTCCTTGGTCGCGACCACATCGGGTTCGACGGCGTCGACGCCGAGCGCGAAGGCCAGCTCGTACGACGAGCGACTGTGCTCGGGACGGTAGCCGGGCGCACCGCGGTGCCCGATGATCAGAGGGGATTTCCTGGGCACGCTCTCAGCGTAAAGCACCCCGTTCATAGGCGACCGCCACTATCGTTGAGGAAAGAGTTGACCGATCCCTCGGGAGTAGAGGCCACCCACCATGAGCAATTTCGTCTTCAACACCCCCGCGTTCCAGCAGCAGGATCCGCGGAACGTCGCCACGTACCCCGGGGCGCCGCAGCAGCCCGGTCAGCAGGGCCAGTACGCCCCGCCGCCCCCGCCCGGCGCCGCAGGACAGACCGCCGCGTTCCAGCAGGCGGGCATCAACGCCGCCGCGCAGGCGAACCTCGAGGGCATGTACGCGGCTCCCGCCGCGGGCGCCATCGAGACCGACCGCATGACGGTCGAGGACACGATCTGGAAGACCGCCGGCCTGTTCGGCATCCTGCTCGTGACCGCAGCCATCGGCTGGGTGTGGACCGTCGCCGGCTCCGCTACCGGCCAGGCGAACCTCACCCCCTGGATCGTCGGCGCGCTCGGCGGCTTCGTGCTCGCCATGATCGTCATCTTCACCTCGCGCAAGAAGGTCCGCCCCGCGCTGATCTTCGCCTACGCGGCCTTCGAGGGACTCTTCGTCGGCGGCATCTCGGCGTTCTTCGAGATGGTGTACCCCGGAGTCGTCATGCAGGCGACCCTTGCGACGGTCGCCGTCGTCGGCGTCACCCTCGCCCTGTTCGCCAGCGGCAAGGTGCGCGCCAGCGCGAAGATGACCAAGATCTTCATGATCGCGATGTTCGGGTACCTCGCCTTCTCCATCCTGAATGTCATCCTGATGTGGACCGGCGTCAGCGACAACCCGTGGGGACTTCGGGGAGACATCGTCATCGCAGGCATCCCGCTCGGCGTCATCATCGGCGTCTTCGTGGTGTTCCTCGCCGCGTACTCGCTGGTGATGGACTTCGACAGCATCCAGCAGGGCGTGCGCAACGGCGCTCCCCGCAAGTACGGCTGGATGGGCGCCTTCGGCATCATGGTGACCGTCGTCTGGCTGTACGTCGAGATCCTGCGCATCCTCGCGATCCTGCGCGGCAACGACTGACCGTCGATCCGCACGACCTGAACGGCCGCCCTCCTCGGAGGGCGGCCGTTCTGCTCATCACAGCAGGCTGATAGCGCATTCCTGAACTCGTGCGCAAGGGGGTAGCTCTAGACGCTCGTCTAAGGCATTCTGGTCATGCCCGGACACCCCGGACGCACCTACAGAACGGAGACTCCCATGAGCTTCCTCGGATTCCTTCTCCTCGGCCTGATCGCCGGCGCCATCGCCAAGCTGATCCTCCCCGGCAAGCAGGGCGGCGGATGGTTCGTCACACTGCTCCTCGGCGTCGTCGGCGCTCTGCTCGGCGGCTGGCTGGGTGGTCTGCTGTTCAACGTCGACCTGAACGGGTTCTGGAACCTGTCGACCTGGCTCCTCGCCATCGGCGGATCGATCATCGTGCTGCTGATCTACGGCCTCATCGTGGGCCGCGGAGACCGCAGCAGGGCGTAAGAACCCTTCTTCCGGGGAGGCGGGTCGGGGGATCCGCCTCCCCTTTCGCATGCCCGGGAGGGAACCGGCCGCGTGATCAGCGCGCCTTGGCCTCCAGCAGGGCCCGCTCCCGGTCGTTGCCCGCCAGACGAGCCGCGGCGGCGAACTCCGCCCGCGCCTCGTCATCACGCCCGAGCCGCAGCAGCAGCTCGCCGCGGGTCGCCGGCAGCAGGTGGTAGCCGCGCAGCTCCCCCGCCGCGATCAGGGAGTCGATGATGCGCAGAGCGGATGCCGGCCCCGTAGCCATGGCGACCGCAGCAGCACGGTTCAGCTCGATCACCGGTGAGGGCGTCAGCCTGCCGAGCGCCTCGTAGAGCATCACGATGCGATCCCAGTCGGTCTGTTCGACGGATGCTGCGACGGCATGGCACTCGGCGATGGACGCCTGCAGCGCATACCCGCCTCGCCCCCTTCCGAGTGCGTCCACCCGCGCGAGCGCTGCGCGTCCGCGGGCGATGGCGCCGCGGTCCCAGCGGGCCCGGTCCTGATCGGCGAGCAGCACCGGATCGCCGTGGCGGTCGACCCTGGCGGGAAAGCGCGCCGCCGTCAGCTCCATCAGCGCGAGCAGGCCGTGCACCTCGGGTTCCCGCGGCACAAGGCCCGCGAGGACACGGGTCAGTCGTACGGCCTCACGCCCCAGGTCGGGACGCATCCAGTCCTCCCCGCCGCTGGCCGTGTGCGCCTCGTTGAAGATCAGGTAGAGCACCCCCAGCACGGCGCTCAGGCGTGAGCCGAACTCCTCGCGCGGCGGCAGCTCGAACGGGGCGTGCGCTGCTCCGAGTGTCTTCTTCGCTCGCACGATCCGCTGCTGCACGGTGGCCACGGGCACGAGGAAGGCGCGGGCGATCTCCTCACTGCCGAGGCCGCCGACCACCCGGAGGGTGAGCGCGATCTGCGCCTCACGGGAGAGCACGGGGTGACAGGCGATGAAGATCAGGCGCAGCACGTCGTCGTCGATGGCATCCGGATCCCACGGCAGAGCGTCGGATGCCTCATCCTGCTCGCGCTCGACATCGTGCGCGATCGCCGCGATCCTGTCGTCGTACCGTTCCTGACGACGCCAGCCGTCGATCGCGCGACGCTTGGCCACCGCGGTCAGCCACGCTGCCGGATTGCGGGGAACACCGGCATCCGGCCACTGCTCCAGCGCCTCAGCGAGCGCCTCCTGAGCGAGATCCTCGGCGAGGGCGAAGTCGCCTGTCATCCGGGTGAGCGTCGCGACGATCTTCGCCGACTCGATGCGCCACACGGCGGCCACGGCGCGCCGCGCATCCTGCGATGCGGGGCGCGCCACGCCTTCAGCGGTCATCTCAGGCCTCGGATGCGGCGGCATCCTCGCGCCACTGCTTCTCCTTCTCGATCCACTCGTTGTCCTGAGGGAAGTCGGAGACGTCGGTCACGCGGCGGATCTCCAGCTTGCTGCCGGGACCGAGCGGGCAGCGCTTGGCCCACTCCACGGCTTCCTCCTTCGAGGCCACCTCCAGGATCCAGAATCCGTTGAACAGCTCCTTCGTCTCTCCGTAGGGGCCGTCGGTCACGAGCGGCGGCTCGGACGAGAAGTCGACGACGACCCCCTCTTCCGCGTCGGTCAGCCCGTCGCCGCCGGCCATCACGCCGGCCTTGATCAGCGACTCGTTGTACTTGCCCATGGCCTCGATCACCTGCTCGAAGGGGATGCTCTTGAACGCCTCCACGCCCTCGTCGGTCGCGCGCATGATCAGCATGTACTTCATGGTGGTTCTCCTTGTTCGGTCGTCCATCACACGGGCCGTGTCTCGACCCTCTCATTGAAGACGTCGAACGAGAAGGCGCCGGATCGACATCCTCGCGAGAATTCTTCGACAATCGCTTCCTGCCATGATGGTGGTCACGGAGGAGGGCCCGATCGCAGATCGGCCCGCGAGCGGGAGGGCAGTCCATGCGCGGACCATGGGGGAAGATCACTGCGGTCGCGGGCGCGATCACCTTGGCGGCAGGGCTCGCACTCAGCGGCGCTCTGCTCTCCGGCGGTGCCGCCTCCGCGGCCACTCCCCCGGACCTCGACCCCGGTTTCGTGACCGACGCCTCCGGCGTGCTCGGCGACGCCGCGGAAGCCCGCCTGGAGAAGCAGCTGGGCGACCTGGCGGCGAAGGAAGGGCGCCCGGAGCTGTATGTGATCCTCGTGCCCGACTTCGAAGATCCGGGCAACGCGCTCGCCTGGGCCGATGCCACGGCACTGCGCAACAACCTGGCTCCCGATCAGTACCTGCTCGCCATCGCGACCGAGGGGCGCACCCTCGCGATCTCGGCGGAGTACGGCGGCGACGGCGTGCAGGCGGGGCCCCTCTCGGAGGACCGGATCCTGCAGATCGAGGACCACCTCGGCGGCGACTACCTGGCGGACGACGACTGGGAGGGCGGCATCTCGTACGTCGCCGGGGAGTTCGACCGGGTCCCGTGGCCCTGGTGGGTATGGGTGCTGGGCGTGGCCGCGCTCGCCCTCATCGTGTTCGGCGTGACCCGTCTCGTGCTGCATCTGCGTCGTCGTGCGGCGGCGGCCGCAGAGCTGCGCACCCTCGAGGGGCAGAAGAAGCGCGCCGCGCGCCTGCTCGTACTGGCCGATGAGGCCGTGCGCACGAGCGAGCAGGAGCTGGGCTTCGTCACGGCGGAGTTCGGCGAGGAGACGACCGCGGAGTTCACCACCGTGCTCAAGGAGTGCCGCACGCGACTGGACGGAGGGTTCCAGCTGCTGCAGAAGCTGGAGGACTCCACCGAGGACACCCCGGCGGAGACCCGCGCGTGGACCGACGAGATCATCCGGATGTGCGCGCAGACCGATCGCGACCTGGACGGGCGGAAGCAGCAGCTCGCCTCACTGCGCGCACTGGCGGAGGGCTCGGCGGCGACACTGACGCGTCTGAGGACCGCCCGCGCGGAGGCGACCGGGATCCAGCAGGATGCCGCCGAGCGTCTCGCCGTGCTCACGGCGGCGTTCCCTCCCGCCGCGCTGGTCGGCGTGGCGGGCAACCCCGCCGAGATCGGACGGCGCCTGGCCGCGACCGATGCCCAGCTCGCGGCGCTGGAGAAGGCCGTGCAGGCGCACAAGCCGAGCGCGATCTCGCAGGCCGTGCATGAGATCGAGCGGCTGCTCGCCGAGGCGGGCGAGCTGCGGGATGCGGTGAAGGCGCAGGCCGATGCCCTGGCTGCGGGGACGGCGGCTCCCGGGCAGACGGACGCCGACCCACTGGAGCTGGCGAAGGCCGCCGTACGTGCCGCCGAGGCTTCCGTGCAGGCCCGACCCGGTGAGGTCAACGCGCTGGCGCTGACCCGCCTGAACCTGGCGAAGCGGCAGCTGGCGGCAGCCACAGCATCCGGCGACGCGCAGGAGGCCGCACGTCTGGCCGCCACGGCGTCGAGCGTCGCCGCGCAGGTGCAGGCGCTGACCGGCGCTCCGGCCGCGCCGGCCGGCGCGAGGTTCAGCAGGTCGGCGGCCGACGACGGCCGCACCGAGCGGGAGCGCCCGGTCATGTACGACGAACCCTCGTCGCGCCAGAGCTGGCAGTCCATCCGCGCCGCGTCGAGCTCGGACGACGAGGGGCGCGGCGGGAAGGCGATCGCCGGGGCGCTCGGCGGCGGCCTGCTCGGTCTGGTCGGCGGCTTCAGCCTCGCGGACGGCAGTGCGGGCCTCATCATCCTGTTCGTCGTGCTCGGCGCCGTGTTCGGCGCGCTGTCCGGGGCCTTCGGCGGCAACGGCGGCGGAGGGTCGTCCTCGGGGTGGGGCGGGTCGTCGCATTCCTCGTGGGGCGGTTCCTCGCGCTCGTCGCGGTCGAGCTCGTCACGATCGTTCAGCAGTCGGTCCTCCGGCGGCAGCCGGTCGTCCGGAAGGTCCGGCGGTCGGCGCTTCTGAGTACGTGCCCGAGTTGACGGGGCGGACCGCGTGTCCCACAAGGGGTGGCTGCACGGGCCCTGGACCCGCCCGATCTGAGACCTGCGGGAGCCCGTGTCCCAGAAAACGCGGGTACCGAGGCATCCGACCCACCTGTTCTGGAACACGTACCCTCCGGCGTCCCGATGGCTGCGGGTTCCGGTCACTGGCGCCCGTGTCCCAGCAAAGGTGGCTGCACGGGCTCCGGACCCGCCCGATCTGAGACCGGCTGGGGCCCCTGTCCCAGAAGAGGCCGGTGCCGAGGCATCCGACCCACCACTCTTGGGACACGTCGTACCCTGGTGCCATGACCGCATCGCTCGTCGACGGCATCCGCGCAGAGCTGCGCGAGATCGCCGATCCGGCTCTCGCGCCGGGTCAGCAGGCGTACATGAAGTCCACGATGCCGTTCCTCGGTGTCCGGGTGCCCGCCGTGCGCGCGCTGGTGCGGCGTCTTGCGAAGGGCGAGACGGATGCCGCGTTGCTGCAGGAATCCGCGCTCACGCTGTGGCGGGAGGCGCACGTCCGCGAGGAGCGATACGCCGCGCTCGCCCTGATGGCGCTGCCCGCCCTTCGCGGCGACGCGGCCACGCTGCCCGTGCACGAGGAGATGATCCGCTCCGGCGCGTGGTGGGACTACGTCGACGAGGTCGCGCACCGGCTGCGCGACCTGCTGGATGCCGACCCTGACCGGTTCTCGATCGAGATGCGCATCTGGGCCGACGACGAGGACTTCTGGGTGCGGCGGGCCGCGATCATCTGCCAGCTCGGACGGAAGGACGCCACCGACCGCGCCCTGCTCGAGTACGCGATCCTCACGAACATCGGCGACGACGAGTTCTTCATCCGCAAGGCCATCGGCTGGGCGCTGCGCGACCTCGGCAAGAGCGACCCCGACTGGGTGCGCGCGTTCGCGGAACAGCATCCGCTCTCCCCGCTCTCCCATCGCGAGGCGCTGAAGCGCCTCGGCTGACGGCGCCCGTCGAGGCACGCACCGCACAACCCCGCAGATCTGCACAACCCCGCAGGAATCGGCGGGATGTCTGCGAGGTTGTGCAGAATTGCGAAGATCTGCCGCGAGTCAGCGGCGAGGCGGGCCGGACAGCGCGAGGCGGGTGGCGGCGGCGAGGGCGGCCATGGCCGCGTCCTCGCTCCAGGCGGATGCCGCCACGGGAGCCTCCACGCCCAGGCGTTCGCGCAGCGGGGCGTCCGTGAGCACCTGGCGGATGGCGTCCGCCAGCATCCGCTCCTCGCCGGCCGGGACGAGCAGACCGCCTCCGCGGCGCAGGGCATCGCCGGGGCCGTAGCGCACGTCGTACGACACGACGGGGCACCCCGCTGCGAGCGCCTCCACGATGGACAGGCCCTGGCCCTCGTACGCCGTGGCGGTGACCATGAGCGAGGCGCGGCGGAGGACTGCGGCCGGATCGTCCGTGCGGCCCATCAGCGCGACGCGGTCCCCCGCGCCGAGGGCCGCGATCAGTTCGGCGACGGATGCCGTGGACGGCCCGTCGCCCCAGATCTCCAGGCGCGTGCCGGGGACGTCTGCGGCGAGGAAGGCGCGCACGAGGTGATCGATGCGCTTGCCGGGAGCCAGCCGCGAGACGCTGACGACCAGTCCCGGTTCGCGCGCGTGGTCGCCCTCCGCGGGAAGACGGATGCCGTGCGGCGAGACCAGGTTCGCGGCGTCACCGCCGAACCGGGACTGCACGTCGTCGCGCTGCGCCTGCGTCGGCCAGATCACGGCGTCGAACCGGTCACTGACCGGGAACCACCGCGTCCACAGGGCGTTCAGCGGAGCATCCGGGGTGTACGGCGGCTCGAGGTGCATGGTGTGGATCGCGTGCACGATGCGCGCTCTCGGGTTCGACCAGCCCGCGAGCAGTTCACCGAGCTGGCGCGACTCGCAGATCACGACGACCGGGCGGTCGGACCCCTCGACGAGATGATCGAGCCAGGCACGGTACAGCCCGCCGAAGCCTTCGAGGGTGCCGACGGTCTCGCCGGTCTCGTCGTACACCCGCACGGGCGCCGTGCTCAGATGCCAGTCCGGGTTCCCCTGGATCACCGGCAGAGCCGCGTATGCGCGCCCCTCGGCATCCGTCAGCTCGCGGTAGGAGTCGGCTCCCTCCCCCGAGCGCACCCCTTCGTGACGAGTGAACCGGGTATCGACGTCGCCAACCGGCGCAGTCGACGAGACGTGGTCCGGTCGGCGATGTTCGGTCTCGGATGCCGCGCGCAGCCAGGGCGCCGCGCCGCCGCCGGGGGCTGATGCCTCGTCGAAGAGGTTCCGAAGGGGGACGCCGTCGGGCAGCATGCCGAGGCGGCGGAACTCCGCGCGGTGCGCGGCGTGCGCGTCGGCGTCCGCGGGATCCACGGTGAGCACCTGCACGTCGGCGCCGTGCTCGGCCATCTGGCGGGCGCGCGCAGCGGTGGCGATCGTGTAACCGCCGTCGAGCCCGGGGATCAGCCGGCTCGACAGGACGAGAAACGCCGCGTCCGGGAAGATGCCCTCCCCCGACGCGGCGTCGCTCACAGTGCTTACTCCCACTCGATCGTCGCCGGCGGCTTCGAGGTGACGTCGAGCACGACGCGGTTGACCTCACTGACCTCGTTGGTGATGCGGTTGGAGATCCTGGACAGCACGTCGTAGGGCAGGCGGGTCCAGTCGGCGGTCATCGCGTCCTCGGACGAGACCGGACGCAGCACGATCGGGTGACCGTAGGTGCGACCGTCGCCCTGCACGCCCACCGAGCGGACGTCGGCGAGCAGCACGACCGGGCACTGCCAGATCGTCTGATCCAGGCCCGCCTTGGTCAGCTCCTCGCGCGCGATGGCGTCGGCCTCGCGCAGGATGTCGAGGCGCTCGCGGGTCACCTCGCCGATGATGCGGATGCCCAGGCCGGGGCCGGGGAACGGCTGGCGGCCGACGATCGCCTCGGGGATGCCGAGCTCGCGGCCGATCGCGCGGACCTCGTCCTTGAACAGGGCGCGCAGCGGCTCGACGAGCTCGAAGTCGAGGTCCTCGGGCAGGCCGCCCACGTTGTGGTGCGACTTGATGTTCGCGGTGCCCGCTCCGCCGCCGGACTCGACGACATCCGGGTACAGGGTGCCCTGCACCAGGAACTTCACGGGGGCGCCGCCGGTGGCCTTGGCCTCCTCGACCAGGTCGCGCTGCACCTGCTCGAACGCGCGGATGAACTCGCGGCCGATGATCTTGCGCTTGGTCTCGGGGTCGGTGACGCCGGCGAGGTGGCCCAGGAAGGTGTCCACGGCGTCCACAGTGATCAGGCGCACACCGGTGGACTCGACGTAGTCCTTCTCGACCTGCTCGCGCTCGCCCTTGCGCAGCAGACCGTGGTCCACGAACACCGCGGTGAGCTGGTCGCCGATCGCCCTGTGCACGAGAGCGGTCGACACGGCCGAGTCCACGCCGCCGGAGAGGGCGGAGATGACGCGCGCGTCACCGACCTGCTCGCGGATGCGCTCGATCTGCTCGGCGATCACGTTGTCGCTGTTCCAGTCGGCGGACAGCCCGGCGCTCCTGTGCAGGAAGTTCTCGAGGATCTCCTGGCCGTGGTCGGAGTGCTTCACCTCGGGGTGCCACTGCACGCCGTAGAGCTTGCGCTCCTCGTTCGCGAAGGCGGCGACCTTGGTGGCGTCGGTGGTGGCGAGCACCTCGAAGCCCTCGGGTGCGCGGGCGACCTGGTCGCCGTGGCTCATCCACACGTTCTGCTCGGCGGGCTGGCCGGCGAGCAGCGAGCTGCCGTTCTCGGGGATGTGCGCGTCGGTCGCGCCGTACTCCCGCAGACCGGTGTTGGCGACCTCGCCGCCCAGGGTCTGCGCCATGTACTGGAAGCCGTAGCAGATGCCCAGTGTCGGCACACCGAGCTCGAACACGGCCGGGTCGAGCTGGGGGGCGCCCTCCTCGTAGACCGAGGACGGGCCGCCGGAGAGCAGCAGCGCGACCGGGTTCTTCGCGGCGATCTCCTCAGCGGTCGCCGTGTGCGGCACGATCTCGCTGTACACGCCCGCCTCGCGGACGCGGCGTGCGATCAGCTGCGCGTACTGCGCGCCGAAGTCGACGACGAGCGCGGGGCGCTGCTGGGTCTCGGTCTGTTCGGTCAACGGGCACCTTCCGGGGCGGGGAGGGAGGCGTCGGCGGCCTCACGGGTGGCAAGGTAGTTCTTCACCTCGCGCGAGACGCGCAGCTCCATGAAGAACGACAGGAACGGGATCACACCGCCGAGGGCGAGCAGGATGAAGCGCCGGAACGGCCAGCGCATCAGGCTCCACACCCGGAAGCAGGCGAACAGGTACACGACGTAGAACCAGCCGTGCGCGACGAGGATGCCCAGCGACAGGTTCACGCCGTCGCCGACGCTGGTGAGCTTGCAGCCCATGCCACCGGGGACGAACAGCGAATACCACTGGCATCCGTCGCCCACGATGACGTCGGCGAACCACAGGAATCCGCCGGAACCGCCGAGGAACAGCTCGTGGTGGATGGGCGAGTACTTCACGATCATCTCGGTCAGCAGCAGGAGCAGCATGACGCCGGTGATGATGGACGCGATCTGATAGAACTTCAGCGCGCCGCGGATCGCCGGGAAACTGGCGATTTTCGGCTCGGGCATGGATACCAGTCTAGCGGCCGCTCCGAGCGCGCCCGCCCCGCCCCGTCCCGCGCGTACGACCGGCCCCGGGTACGCGGAGAGGCCGCCGGGATCGCTCCCGACGGCCTCTCCGTCTGCGCTGTCAGCTGGCGCCGACCCTGATCAGAACCATCCGGAGATCAGGTCGAGGACCCAGTCGACGATGCCCTGCACGACGTTCCCGAGGCCGCCCTTGCGGTTGACGTGGACCACCGCGGTCGCGGCGTCGCCGTCGGCCTGCGAGACCGAGACCGTGTAGGGACCGGGCTGGGTCGACTTGGGAACGGTGACGGATGCCGAGAACGAACCGTCCTCGCCGACCTTCACCGTGCCGAGCTGGATCGCCTTGCCCTTCTTGGGCTGCAGCTCGACCGTCACCGTCTCACCGGGCTGGTAGCCCTCACCGGTGATCGTCAGTGCCTGGCCGGCGGCCACCTTGCTCGATCCGAGCGAGATCGTGCCGGCGAACTCACCGGGCTCCTCGTCGGCGGCGAAGGTCACCGGCAGCGCCACGGCCGTGCCGACGTTCGGCGTCGCCGTGAGCGTCTTGCCCGCGGCATCCGCCGGCACGGTGAAGGTGAACGTCGCGGCACCGGCCTCGTCGTACGCGTCCTTCACGGCGACCGTGACCGGGGCGGTTCCCAGCTGCGTGTCACCGATCGAGAACGCCACCTCGGTCGGCACCTGCTCGCGTGCGCTGAACGCCAGCGAGGAGAGGTCGACCGTCACCTGGTCGCCGGCCTTGTAGCCATCGGCGCCGGCGGCCGGGGAGACGACCGCGCCCACGGCGCGCTGACCGAGGTCAGGAGTCGCCGTCTTGTTGGCCGTGAACCAGTCGACCATCGACTGCAGGTCGACCTTGCCGGTGTCCTTCTTGCCGGTGCCCTTGGCGAGCGTGAAGAAGTTGTCTCCACCCGCCGCGAGGAACGAGTTCGCCGCGACCAGGTACGACTTCGCCGGGTCGACGGGGGTGCCGTTCAGGGTGATCGAGGTGATGTGCGAGCCCTGCGCCGCGTTCGGGTCGTACGTGTAGGTCAGACCCTTGGAGACGCCGAGCTTGAGGAACGGACGCGACGAGCCCGCGGGCTGCCACTGCTCCTCGAGGACGGCCTTCAGCTGCTCACCCGTGAGGCTGAGCGTGACCAGCGTGTTGGCGAACGGCTGCACCGATGCCGCCTCGCGGTAGGTCAGGTTGCCGTCGGGGTCGCTCGCAGAGGTGCCCTTGTACGCCATGACCGTGCGGATGCCGCCCGGGTTCATCAGCGCGAGCTCCGCCCCGGTGGACGACTGCTGCACGTCGGCGATGAAGTTGCCGATGGTGGACTCGCCACCGCGGTTCTCCGTCTTGCCGTCGCTCTGCAGGGCCCGGTTGAAGTCGGCCGTGATCTCGCCCACCTTGACGTTGCCGAGCACGTCGGCTTCCTTCTTGGCGGTGTCGACGATCGTCTGGACCTCGGGGATGGCCGGGTAGTTCGCCGTCCACGTCTTGTCGGGGTTCTGATGCGCCAGCGGCTTGATCTCGTTGGAGATCGAGAGCAGCTTGTGCGTCTTCGGGTCGACCTGCAGGTTCATCAGGCCCATGTTCTCGCCGTACTGGCCCGCCGAGACGACCGGGCGGCCGTCGATGACGTGGTTGTAGGCCAGGTGGGTGTGCGCCGAGACGATCGCGTTGACGTCCTTGCCCACGCCGTAGACGATCTTGCCGAGCGCCGAGTCGGGTGTGATGCTGTCGACCGACGTGGTGGTGGCTCCTTCGTGGACCAGGAGGATGATGATATCCGCCTCGCCGTTGCTGGCGTCTCCGTCGCGCAGAGCCGCGGCGGCGCTGTTGACCGAGGTGACGATGTCGCGCACGTCGAGGTCGGCGATGCCGTCCGGCGAGACGAGGTTGTCGAGTTCCTCGGTGACCGCGCCCACGAAGCCCACGCGGACCCCGTCGACGTCCTTTACCCACGACGGGGCGAGAGCGGTCTTGTCGGTGCCCTTCATGAAGACGTTGGAGCTGATGTACTCCCAGTCGGCCCGCGGGACGATGCGGTCGCGCAGGTCGGCCCAGCCCTTGTCGAACTCGTGGTTGCCCGCCGCGCTGACCTCGAGGCCGGCGGCGTTCAGCGCGTCGATGGTGGGGTTGTCGTCCTGGATGAACGAGGTGAACGTCGAAGCGCCGACCAGGTCGCCGGCGGCGGCGAAGATCGTGTTCGGGTTCTTGGCGCGCACGTCGCGGACGGCACCGGCGAGCACAGCGGCGCCTGCCGCAGCGCCATCGGCCTCGATGCGACCGTGGAAGTCGTTGATCGTGGCGATGTCGATGCTCACCGGGGGCTCCGTGGCCGAGACGCCGACGAGGATCGGGTCGTGGTCACTGGAGCGGAACGGGGTGCCCGCCTCGGTGGCACCGAACGCGTAACCGCGGTCGCTCCACTCCGGCGAGTTGATGCCCCACACACCGGCCCCGGTGACCGACGCCGCGAGCGACGGCGAGGCGATGACGTGGTCCAGCGAGCCGAGCTCGCCGTCGAACGAGTAGGTGTACTGCCCCTTCGCCTTGGACGGCACGGTGTCGAGCCAACCCTGCGACGTGAACACGTCGATCGGGTCCTCCTGGCCGTAGGCGTTGAAGTCGCCGATCAGCAGCATGTCGTCGCTGCCGCTGTCGGTCTTCAGCTTCTCCGTGAACGCGAGCAGGGACTTCGCCTGCGCGACGCGGTCCGCGTTGAAGAAGCCCTGGCCGTCGGCCGGCTGCGTGCCGGTGCCGGACTTGGACTTGAGGTGGTTGGCGACGACAGTGACGGTGCGTCCGTCGATGTCGAACGCCTGGGCGATCGGCTCGCGGGCGTTGCCCCAGACGGTCTCGTCGATGATGGTCTGCGCCGCGCCCTTGGGCGTGACGGCGGCCTTCTTGTAGATGATCGCGCTGGTGATGTAGTCGGTGATCGCGGCGTCGTCGAGCGCCTTCGGCGTCGGCACATAGGCCCACACCTCGGAGCCGGCGGCGGCGTTCAGGCCGCTGACGAGATCAGCCAGGGCGGTGTCGATCGGCTTGCCGAGCTTGGGACCGTTCTCGATCTCCATCAGCGAGACGATCTCGGCGCCGGTGCCGTTGATGGCGGCGACGATCTTCGACTTCTGGATCGCGAACTGCGCGGCATCCTTCGCGCCACGCGCATCGGGGTTCTCCGAGCTGAGCGTCGTGAAGTAGTTGTACACGTTGAACGACGCGATCTGCACGTCACCGCCGACCGACGGGACCGACGGACGCGGGTTGTTCGTCTTGAACGTGACCTTCTCGGACGCCGGCGAGGTGCTGTTCAGCGGCGTGACCGGCTGCAGGCGCCAGTCGTCGTGGTCGTACTGCAGCACGAAGCCCTTGCCGCCGAAGTCCACGGCGTCGCCGTTGCGCACCACGACGTCCTTGGTGAAGTAGGGCTGGTCGCCGGTGTGGCCGGCCTTGCCGATCCCCACGCTGTAGCCGTCATCGAGCAGGATGCGGTCGGCGCGGTTGGCCGCGGCGATGGCGTCCGCCTCGGCACCCGGGCGCTTCAGCTCGGTGCTCTTGACGTTGAGCTCACCCGGGTTCAGCCACAGGGTGCCGTAGTTGTACAGCTGGTGGCTGGAGGCGAGGAGGTAGTCGCCGGTGGGGGCGACGAGCATGTTCTCGTACTGCTCGCGGTCGGTGCCGACGACGGAGGTCGGCAGCGCGACGGGTGCGGGGACGCCCACACCGGCTGTGACCAAGGAGACGTCGCTCGCAGAGGCCGGCGTGATCTGCGTCTGGCCGTAGTACTCGCTGACAGTGCCGTTGACGGAGACCAGGTCGCCGATCTTGCCGGGGACGGTCTTGCCGTTCAGGTAGACGAAGACGCCGTCGGACTTGCCCGCGGTCTTGGTCTCGCCGCCGGTGCCCTGGGTCTGGATCACGACGCCGTTGTAGCCGCCGACGCGGTAGTCGGCGGTGATGACGCCCTCCACGGTGACGGTCTTGCCGACCAGCGGCGAGGTGTCGCCCGTGCCCTGCACGTCGGCGATGGAGACCTTCTCACCCGGCTGCGGCCCCGGGTCGGTACCCGGGTCGGTCGCGCCCGTCTCGCCCTTGGAGTTGGTCGGAGAGACGGATGCCGACAGCGAGAAGTCGTCCTTGTTGCTGTCGGTGTCCTTGCCGCCGGCGCGGTTCAGGGACTTCACGTCGGTGTTGCTCGAGGGAGCCGTGGCGACTGCGCCCTCGAAGGTGTTCGAGGAGCCGTAGCCGAGCAGGTCGATCACGCCTTCGGCGCCTGCGGCGTTCCCCGCGGCCAGTGTCAGGGGTGCGGTGCCCTTGACGAGCGCGACGGTGCCGGTGGTGCCGGACGGGTTCAGCGCGGTGCCGGTCACATCGGCCGTCGGCAGTGCCGGAGCAGTCGACGTGCCGCTGTTGGTGCCGCCCTGGACGAGGAAGTAGCCGTGCGCGGGAATGGTGCCGGACAGCGCGACGACCCCGCCGAAGCTGCCGGTGCCCGTCGCGGACCGGTACTGCAGCGACATGCCGTCGAGCGACACGGCCGCCGCCGTCGGGTTGTACAGCTCGACGAACTTGTTCTTGAAGGCCGCGCCGGCGCTGCCGCCGGACAGATACGCCTCGTTGATGACCACGCCGGTGCCGTCGGTGCTCGCGAATGCGGGCGATGCGGCGAGCGAGCCGAAGCCCAGTGCGAACACGGTGGTCATGGCGAGGGCGCATGTGCGCCCCCGGTTTCTGTGCTGTGCGAGCGGAACCGTCCGGTTCTCGTCGCCGGGGGCGGACATCTTCACTGCTGTCTCCTCGGTCAGGGCAAAGAGCGCAGGTCTTGTGGACCTGCGCGACGTGTGCACCGGGCGCACACGCATGGTTGCGACGATAGGGCTCGCCTCCGACATCCGGCAAGACGATTCGCCGTTGTTGGAGCTTCGGTCATCCGATGGTCACCGAATGGCCAGCCGCGGATGGCCGTTCCTCCGGCTGAGGTGCTCAGGGCGCCTGTTCGTCCTCGGGCGCGGTCGCCGGCTCTCCTGCGTTCGCGGCATCCTCGAACTCCTCGACCTCGCGCTCCCAGGCATCCTTCGCCAGTCGGTACCAGAGGTAGAAGGCGAAGCCGGCGAACACGGCCCACTCGGCGGCGTAGAAGATGTTCAGCCAGTTGATCGGCGACTGCTCCTGCGGCGGGGGCGAGCTGATGTCGACGAGTCCGGCCGGCGCCGTGGCGGATGCCAGGTACGGGCGGTACACGTTCAGTCCGTCGATGTCGTGCCAGCGGCTCAGCAGCGCCGCAGGCGACATCCGGTTGAGCTCCATCGGATCGGAGCGCGGAGGCACCTCGACGCCCTCATCGTCGATCAGCCGCCCGGTGATCTCGGCTTCGACGGCGCCCTGCTTCTCCAGCGCTGCGACGGCGGCATCCGCCTGCTTCCTGGTGGCGGCCCAGCCGACCGCGACGGCGATCGAGGTGCGATCGGCGACCCGGAGCTGACCGGTGACCCAATAGCCCTCGGTGCCGTCGTTGATGCGCTGCGAGATGACGATGAAGTCCCCCGCGACCCACGTCCCCGAGGTCCGCACGCGCTGCCCGCCGAGGCTCTGGTCGAGGTACGTCCCCGGCTCGATCACGTCGGTCAGCGGACGCACCTTCTCGGTCGCGCCGGGCGCGGGAGGCGTGGTGTCGATGGCGCGCTCGAGCTGCCACTGGCCGAGCCACGCGAACACGCCCGCGACGACCAGGCACAGCGCGAGGACGCCGATCCACCGCCTGCGCAGCATGACCTCGCGCAGGGTGGGCGGGAACTCCTGCGGCGCGAGCGGCGCGCTGTTCGTCATCCCAGCTCGTAGGGCGCGAGCACGACCTCGACGCGCTGGAACTCCTTCAGGTCGGAGTATCCGGTCGTCGCCATCGACTTGCGCAGAGCGCCGATCAGGTTGGCGGTGCCGTCCGCGACGGGCGCGGGGCCGTAGAGGATCTCCTCGAGGTTCGCGACGCCGTCCACGGCGACGCGGCGCCCACGGGGCAGCTGCGGGTGGTGCGCCTCGGCACCCCAGTGGAAGCCCTGGCCGGGCGCGTCCGTGGCGCGCGCGAGCGCGACGCCCAGCATCACGGCATCCGCACCCATCGCGAGGGCCTTGACCATGTCGCCGGACGTGCCGACGCCGCCGTCGGCGATCACGTGCACGTAGCGTCCGCCCGACTCGTCGAGGTAGTCGCGGCGTGCAGCGGCGACGTCGGAGACGGCGGTGGCCATAGGAGCGTGGATGCCGAGGGTGACGCGCGTGGTGGACGCCGCGCCACCGCCGAAGCCGACCAGCACGCCCGCGGCGCCGGTGCGCATCAGGTGGAGGGCTGCGGTGTAGGTCGAAGCGCCGCCGACGATGACGGGCACGTCGAGGTCGTAGATGAACTTCTTGAGGTTCAGCGGCTCGGCGACGCTGGAGACGTGCTCGGCGGACACCGTGGTGCCGCGGATCACGAACAGGTCGACGCCGGCGGCGACGACGGTCTCGTACAGCTCCTGCGTGCGCTGCGGGGTGAGGGAGCCGGCGACGGTGACACCCGCCTCGCGGATCTCGGCCAGGCGCTGCTTGATGAGCTCCGGCTTGATCGGCTCGGAGTACAGCTGCTGCATCCTGCTCGTGGCGCGCTCGGCGGGGAGCGCCGCGATCTCGTCGAGCAGCGGCTGCGGGTCGTCGTAGCGCGTCCAGAGTCCCTCGAGGTCGAGCACTCCGAGGCCGCCGAGCTGACCGAGCATGATCGCGGTGCGCGGGCTGACCACGGAGTCCATGGGCGCGCCGAGCACCGGGATGTCGAACGAGAACGCGTCGATCGTCCAGGCTGTGGAGACGTCCTCCGGGTTGCGGGTTCGTCGCGATGGCACGACCGCGATGTCGTCGAACGTGTACGCGCGACGCGCGCGCTTGCCTCGGCCGATCTCGATGTCCATGCTCACCCCACCAGACTACCCGGCGCCGTCGACGCGCTCACCGCGCCCGCACCACACGTCGCTCGTCCCACACCGGCGCGTCCGACTCGTAGACCTCGCCGTCCTGACCGAACACCAGGAAGCGGTCGAAGGACCTGGCGAACCAGCGGTCGTGCGTGACCGCGACGACGGTCCCCTCGAAGCGGGCGATGGCCTGCTCGAGCGCCTCGGCCGACTCCAGATCGAGGTTGTCGGTGGGCTCGTCCAGCAGCAGCAGGGTCGCCCCGCTCAGCTCGAGCAGCAGCACCTGGAAGCGCGCCTGCTGCCCGCCGGACAGCTGATCGAACGCCTGCTGGGCCTGACGCACCAGTCCGTATCTGTCGAGCGCCGAGCTCGCCGCGTCGCGCGGCATGCCGGCGCGACGGTCGTCGCCGCGGTGCAGGATCTCCAGCAGGGTGCGGCCGGCGAACTCCGGATGCGCGTGGGTCTGCGCGAACAGACCCGGCACGACCCGCGCCCCCAGCGCGGCAGTCCCGGTGTGGGCGACCGGTTCCAGGGCCTCGGATGCCCCCACCAGATGCCCCAGCGTGGCGTCGGGGTCGGTGCCTCCGCGGGCGAGAAGACGCAGGAAGTGCGACTTGCCCGAGCCGTTCGAGCCGAGCACCGCGACTCGATCGCCGAACCAGATCTCGGCATCGAACGGCTTCATCAGCCCGGTCAGTTCCAGGCAAGTGCACACGACGGCGCGCTTGCCCGTGCGGGCTCCGCGCAGGCGCATGTCGAAGTCCTGGGCGGGCGGACGCTCCTCGGGCGGTCCCGCCTCCTCGAACCTTCGCAGCCGGGTCTGCGCCGCCTGGTATCGCGACGCGAATCCGTCGTTGGCGGCCGCCTTGACCTTGAGCGTCGCGACCAGCGTCCTGAGCTTCTCGTGCTGCTCGTCCCAGCGCCGGCGCAGCTCGTCGAGCCGATCGAGCCTGTCCTCCCTGGCCCGGTGATAGGTGGCGAAGCCGCCTCCGTGCACCCATGCGGTGGCACCCGCTCCCCCGGGTTCGAGGGTGATGATGCGGTCGGCGGCGCGAGCGAGCAGCTCCCGGTCGTGCGAGACGAGCAGCACGGTCTTCGGCGTCTCGCGCAGCCAGTCCTCGAGCCAGCGCTTGCCCGGCACGTCGAGGTAGTTGTCCGGTTCGTCCAGCAGCAGCACGTCGTCGGGACCGCGCAGCAGCGCCTCGAGGGCGAGCCGCTTCTGCTCACCGCCGGAGAGCGTGTCGAGGTCGCGGTAGCGGGCGCGCTCGAACGGGACGCCCAGGGCGGCGATCGTGCACTGATCCCACACGGTCTCGTGCTCGTAGCCGCCGGCGTCGGCGTAGTCGGCGATCGCGGTGGCGTACCGCATCTGGGTGCGCTCGGTGTCGTCCTCGATCAGGGCGTTCTCCGCGGCCTCCAGCGCCTCGGCCGCCGCCCGGATGCGAGCGGGTGCCACGCGCACGAGCAGGTCGTGCACCGTCGTGCCGGCGTCGCCGTGTCCGACGAACTGGTCCATGACACCGAGGGATCCGTCGATCACGACGGCACCGCCGTCGGGGGCGAGGTCACCGCGGATGATCCGCAGCAGGGTGGACTTGCCGGCTCCGTTCGGACCGATCAGCGCACTGGTGGATCCGGCGCCGACGCGGAACGTCGTGTCGTCGAGCAGGGGGCGTCCGTCAGGGAGGGTCAGCGCGATCGCGTTGACGTCGATGTGGCCCACAGCGGGCTCCTTCCGCCCGCCCTGTCGAGCAGCGAGCCGACCAGGCTATCAGCTTCCTGAGGCCTGTGCCCGACGTCACCAGCCTCAGCCCCAGTTCCGGCCTCCCAGAACAGGAGGATTGCCGACGACAGGACGGATGCCCGCGATACTCTCCTGCGCTCAGCAATCCTCCTGTCATCGGACTTCCCAACTCTTCCCGCACATCTCCGCAGTCCTGCGAGTTCTGCACAGCTTCCGGGATTCCGGCGTCGGCGATCGCGTCGGAGCGGCATCCTCGGTGCCCATGACGACCCACCTGGCGACTTGGATGCTCGATCACAACCACATCGCACACAGCAGCGACCTCATCGCTGCGGGATACACCCGGCATCAGATCCGCAAAGCGGTCGATGCCGGGCATCTCGAGCGCGTGCGGCGATCCTGGCTGGTGACGCGACGGTGTGCGATGGAGCACCGGGCTGCCGCCGAGGTGAGTGGCCGGGTGACCTGCGTCACTGCGGCGAAGCGGCTGGGGCTGTGGAAGGAAGCGACTGCCGAACTGCACCTCGCGGTGCCGGCGTCATCTTCGAGAATCGTCAGCGCCGGGAACGTGCTGCACTGGGGCGCCGGCCCGGTGCCCGTCGCACGCTTCGCCGTCGACGATGCGGTGCTGAACGTCCTCTTCCATACGGCGCGCTGCGGCGACCGCGACGTCGCCGTGGCCATCTGGGAGGCGGCGCTGCGGAAGAAGGTCGTCACTCTGGCCCAGCTTCGACGCACGGCTTGGCACAGCACGAAGGTGGACGAGGTGCTGAGCGTGGTGGGAACGAGGTCGGACTCGTATCTCGAGACGAAGTTCCTAGCGATCATGCGCAGCTGCGGTGTGGAAGTGCGCCAGCAGATGCTCATTGATGGGCATCCGGTGGACGCACTGATCGGCGAGCGGCTGATCATCCAACTCGACGGCTTCGAGTTCCACGGCGAAGCGAAGGATCGTCGCAAGGACCTTCGTCAAGACGCCCGCCTGGTGCTGCTCGGATACACGGTCCTGCGGTTCGACTACCAGCAGGTTCTCTTCGATCACGAGTACGTGCAGGAGTCGATTCTCAACGCCATCGCTCAGGGCCTCCACCTCCCCAGTCGGCGCTGAACCCCGATCCCGAGCCTCCGAGAACAGGGGCATTGCCGAGAACAGGAGGATCACGCACAGAACCGTCCTGTATTCGGTAATCCCCCTGTTCTCGGAAACGCGTCAACCGTCAGCGGGGCTCGGACAGCCGCGCGAGCAGCTCGGTCAGCAGCGCCTCGGCGACCGGATGCGGCAGCGCCTCGATCAGCGCCATCAGCACCGACATGGGCTGGTCGGCGGACACGCTGCCCGCGCCGGCGAGGCGCAGCAGCCGCCAGGCGGCCTTGGGCCCGGGCACGCGCCCGCCCTCGCCGTAGCCGAGCACGCGCATGCCCGCGAGGAGCATCCGGGCGTCGGCCTGCGGCCTGCCTCGGACCGCATCGGATGCTGCACGCAGCGCGTCCGTGAACTCCCCCACCCGCTGTTCGAGCACCGGAGTCAGGGTGAGATGCGCACTGTGCGGGATGCGCACGCCGTCGGACTGCACGAGACCGGGCTGATGCTGGATCTTCCAGCCATGCCCGGCCAGCTCGTCGGCCAGCCGGTGCGGGTCCACCCGGGCCGCGGCCGGCGCCGACGCATCCGCGACGAGGGCGATCGCGGGGCCCACGGGATCGCCCATCACCGTCAGGCCCGGGATGCCGTCGACCGCCGCGCGCACGGCGACGGCGATGCGCCGGATCGAGCCGACCAGCTCCGCGTAGCCGTCCGACCCCAGGTGCTGCGTGATAGCCCATCCTGCGGCCAGCGGGGACGCCGACCGCGAGCCGAGCAGGGTCGGATTCACCACCGGGTACCCGGCCCAGCGCGTGGTCGCGAAGAACTGCGCCCGGTGCCGGCGTCGACCCCGATGCAGCAGCACCGAGACGCCCTTGGGCGCGTAGCCGAACTTGTGCAGGTCGGCGGAGATGCTGGTGACGCCGCGCACCCGGAAGTCCCAGGCGGGCAGATCGGGCCACCAGGGCAGCACGAACCCTCCGAAGCAGGAGTCGACGTGACAGGAGAGCCCGCGGTCCGCTGCGGCGCCCGCGACCGCCGACACCGGGTCCAGCGCGCCGCTCGGGTACGCGGGTGCGCTGACGACGACCAGCGCGACATCGTCATCCATCCGGTCGATCAGATCCTGCGCACGCACGGCGCCGTCGATCCCGGCCGGCACCGCCTCCCAGTCCAGGTCGAACAGGTGCGCGGCCTTCTGGAAGGCGGCGTGCACGGTCGACGCCGTGAGCAGCCTCGGGCGACCGCCGTCCGGATGCGCTTCGCGCCACAGGTCGCGCGCAGTCTTCACGGCGAGCAGGCAGCTCTCCGTCCCGCCGCTCGTGACCGATCCCACCACGGAGCGACTGCCGTGCAGCATCCGCCGGGCGAAGCCGATGACGTCGCGCTCCATCGCGGAGATGGAGGGGAAGACGGTCGGGTCGAGTCCGTTCAGCGGGCGGGCGAGTCGCGCCGCCGCATCCGCGAGCTCGTCGAGCTCCTCGAGACCAGAGTCGTAGACGTAGGACAGCACACGACCGCCGTGCGTCGGGGCATCCCCCGCGCGCAGAGCGCGGAGACGTTCCAGGATGTCGCTCGTGGCGCCGCCGGTCATGCGGACGTGCCCACGATGTCCTGCTCACGCAGGTGGTAGCGGGCGAGGGTGATCATGCTCGCGATCATCAGGATCGCGGGCAGGATGCTGAACGACACCGCGATGCCGACCACGGCCGACTCGGGCTGCTCGACCGTCTTCCCGACCGTGGTCTCCAGGTAGCCGGTGACGGCAAGCACGATCGTGAGCACCGTGCCGCCCAGCGCCATGCCGGTGGTCTCGCCCGCGGTCCACACACCGCCGAAGATGCCGGAGCGGTTCGCACCGCCGCTCCCCTGCTCCTTCTCCGCACGCAGCGTGCGGTCGTAGGCGATCACGTCGGGCAGCATGGCCATGGGCAGCGTCTGCATGCCGGCGTAGGCGGCGCCCGCGAGGGCCACGGGCGCGAGGATCCACCAGCCCGGCATCCACACCATCGCGCCCAGCACGAGCGTCGCCAGCACGAACACCGCGCTGGCCAGCCGGAAGGCCCGCTCCTTGCCGATGCGGTCGGCGATCAGCTTCCAGACCGGCGCCATCAGAAGTGCGGGGGCGATCAGTGCCACGAACAGCTGGGTCACCGCCGTCTCGTCGCCGAGAACCCAGCGGGCCACGTACTGCGCGGCCGCGAGCATCATCCCCGTCGCCAGGCCCTGCAGCAGGAACGTCGCCAGCAGCGCCCGGAACGGCTGGCTCTCGCGCAGCACCGCGATGCCGTCGCGGTAGTGCTCGGCGATGCTCGCGCCCGGTCGCACCGGCAGCAGCGGCCGGCTCGGAGCGACCGAGGCGGAGGTCAGCATCCCGAATCCGAGGATCGCCGCGGCGACGATCGCCATCACCAGGTAGCCCAGCAGCGGATCCTTCGGGAACATCGCCCGCAGCTCCGGACCGCCGGCCCCGAACAGCAGGATGGCGACGGTCAGCAGCACCACGCGCCAGCTGAGCAGCCGGGTGCGCTCGCGGTAGTCGTCGGTGAGCTCCGCGGGCAGCGCGATGTACGGCACCTGGAACAGGCTGAAGAAGGTGGCGGCGAACATGAAGGCCACCAGCACCCACAGCGCCGCGGGCACCGGTCCGAGCCCGGCGGGCACCGCGAAGGTCAGGATGAAGGCGATCGGCAGCCCGATGCCGCCGATGAGCATGGTGCGGCGGCGGCTTCCGGTGTGTGCGAGGGCGCGATCGCTGATGCCGCCGATCACGGGATCGATCAGCACGTCCCACACCTTCGCGGCGGTGACGATCGCGCCGGCGGCGAGCGCGGTGACGCCCAGCGAGTCGGTCAGGTAGTAGACGAGGACCAGCCCGGGGAGCGTCGCGAAACCGCCCGTGCCGAGCGAACCGATCGCGTAGCGGGTGACCTGCCCGCGGCTGAGCGAATTCGACCGTGAACCCATGCCGCTCACTCTAGTGGTGAGCCGGCCCGGGCTCGCGGGTCGCGGACCGCCGCCTCAGACGGGCGGGAGCGGCCTGTCGCGACCCGCGAGACGACGGCGGGCGGGATGCCTCAGACCAGCGCGCCGGAGGTCGGGACGGGGTTCGCGAACAGGTCCAGCACCGGGCAGTGCTCCTCGACGACGGCGCGGAGCCTCTCGTACTCCTCGGCCGTGTTCGGGCCCGTGATGTCGACCTTAACGCGCACATCGTGGAAGCCCGCGCGGCCCGACTCGTCGATGCCGAACAGCTTGCGCACGTCGAGGTCGCCCTCGGCGGTGACCTCGATGTCGTCGATGGTGAGGCCGAGGGCCTGCGCGTAGAGGCGGAACACCACCACCTGACAGGAGATCAGCGCGCCGAGCGCGTACTCGACGGGGCTGGCGGCCGCGTCATCACCGGCGAGTGCCGCGGGCTCGTCGACGAGGAAGCGGTGCTTGCCCGCGCGGATCTCCGTGCCGACGGAACCGACTCCGCGACCGGTGACCTTGTAGGTCAGCTGCGCGTTGGAGGCGTCGCGGGCGATGCGCTCGTTCCACGTCGTCCCGGCGTCGGTGAGTCGCTGGGCGCGCTCGTCGGCGGTGACGTCTGCGATGGCGGTGAACTGGTCGTTGAGAAGTGTCATGCGGCGACGGTAGCCCGGCGGCCGGATGCCGCGCTCGCGCGCCGTCACACCCCGCAACGCCGCGTCACACGGCGCAATGCTCAGGCCGCGTAGCGTCCCGACGCGACGGCTTTGGCACGCGCCTTCGCCGCCTCCTCCTCGCGGTTCTTCGGCGGACGCGTGGCGACCAGGTCGTTCAGCAGGTGCTGAGTGATGTGCGCGATCTCGGCGACGGCGTGATCGAACGCCTCCTGGTTGGCTTTGGACGGCTTGGTCGTCCCGGCGATCTTGCGCACGTACTGCAGGGCGGCCGCGTTCACCTCCTCAGAGGTGGCGGCGGGCTCGAAGTTGTGAAGGGTGTGGATGCTGCGGCACATGACCTGCACGCTACGCGGAGCGTCCGACATCCGGAACCCCCTCGCGGACATGCGGAGAGGGCGGATGCCGCGGCATCCGCCCTCTCCAAGGCACTCTCAGCGCTTGTTGTAGTTCGGCGCCTCGACGACGATCTGCACGTCGTGCGGGTGCGACTCCTTCAGACCCGCCGAGGTGATGCGCACGAACTTTCCACGCGACTTGAGCTCCTCGATGGTGCGCGCGCCGACGTAGAACATCGACTGACGCAGGCCGCCGATCAGCTGGTAGGCCACCGCCGAGACCGGGCCGCGGTAGGGCACCTGGCCCTCGATGCCCTCGGGGATGAGCTTGTCGTCGCTGGGGACGTCGGCCTGGAAGTAGCGGTCCTTCGAGTAGGAGGTCTGCTTGCCGCGGGTCTGCATCGCACCGAGCGAGCCCATGCCGCGATACAGCTTGAACTGCTTGCCCGACTGGAAGACGATCTCGCCCGGCGACTCGTCGGTGCCGGCGAGCAGGGAGCCGAGCATCACGGCGTCCGCTCCGGCGACCAGCGCCTTGGCGATGTCGCCCGAGTACTGCAGGCCGCCGTCGGCGATCACCGGGATGCCTGCCGGACCTGCGGCCAGCGAGGCCTCGTACACGGCGGTCACCTGCGGCACGCCGACTCCGGCGACGATGCGGGTGGTGCAGATCGAGCCCGGGCCAACGCCCACCTTGACGGCGTCGACGCCGGCGTCCACCAGCGCCTGTGCGCCCTCGCGGGTCGCGACGTTGCCGCCGATGATGTCGATGTGCTCGAAGGTCGGGTCGGCCTTCAGACGCTTGACCAGGTCGATCACGCCCTGCGACTGGCCGTTGGCGGTGTCGACGACCAGCACGTCCACACCCGCGTCGCGCAGTGCCTCGGCGCGCTCCCAGGCGTCGCCGAAGAAGCCGATCGCGGCGCCGACGCGCAGGCGGCCCTGGTCGTCCTTGGTGGCGAGGGGGTACTTCTCGCTCTTGTCGAAGTCCTTGATGGTGATCAGCCCGGCGAGCTTGCCGTTCTCATCGATGAGCGGCAGCTTCTCGACGCGGTGCTGCGCGAACAGCGAGATGACCTCGCCGGCGGCGACGCCGACGGGAGCGGTGACCAGGTTCTCGCTGGTCATGACGTCCTTGACCAGGGTGGTCTTGCGCTCGAAGCCCGACACGAAGCGCATGTCGCGGTTGGTGATGATGCCCACCAGACGACCCTCGTCGTCGACGACCGGCAGACCCGAGATGCGGTACTTGGCGCACAGCTGGTCGACCTCGTCGACGGTGGCGTCGGCGGTCGTGGTGATCGGGTCGGTGATCATGCCCGACTCGCTGCGCTTGACGCGGTCGACGTCGGCGGCCTGGTCGGCGATGGAGAGGTTGCGGTGCAGGATGCCGATGCCGCCCTCACGCGCCATGGCGATGGCCATGCGCGCCTCGGTGACCGTGTCCATCGCGCTGGAGAGCAGCGGGGTCGCGACCGAGATACGGCGCGTGATGCGGGAGGAGGTGTCCGCCTCGCTGGGGATGACGTCGGTGTGCCCGGGCAGAAGCAGCACGTCATCGTAGGTGAGTCCGACGAAACCGAACGGGTCGTGCTGGGGCATGAAAACTGGCTCCTCTGCGCCGGGGGCGCGATCGATTGTCGAGAGTGCGCGGGACGACTGCAGCCGGGACGGGAGCGGTGTCCGTCGTGTACCGATTCTAAACGTCTGACGCCTGCGGATATTCCGAGAGCCCTGTCAGGCGGCGGCCGTGCGACACTCCCGGGCTTCGTTCCGATCAGGACACGGTTGTGCGGATGCGGCCTGGAGCGGGATACGCTCAGTGCGACGTCCAGAACCGACCACTACCCGGTGTCGGTTCTTCAGCACTCGATGTGGAGGATGCGTGGGACTCAGAACCGCGGCGCTTCGGCGCCCCCAGAACGGGCTGATCGCGTTGCTTGCGACGCTTTTGGCCGCCTTCATCGTGCTCGGCGTACCCGCCGGTTCAGCACAGGCCGCCACGACACCTGACGGCCAGGAGATCACCCAGTTCTACTTCGCCGGGAACATCACGTACAAGGACAAGCCGATCCCTGACGTGAAGCTCTCGGTCAAGGGGAACGGCTTCGAGGGCAAGACCAAGACGGATTCCGCCGGCAAGTGGCGCCTGTACGTGCCGAAGAAGGCCGCGTACACGATCTCGATCGACGAGGACACCCTGCCGAAGGGCGTGATCGTCGACGCCGCGCAGCTCCCCGAGGGCGTGAAGGCGGTCGCCGGGACGAGCGGCTCGTTCGAGGCCGCGTTCGGGCTGACCGGCACCAAGATCGTCAACCTCTTCCTCGGTCAGGGCGAACGCGTCACGGTCTCGTTCACCGATCAGTTGCTCTCCCGCGCGGTCGGCGGCATCAACTTCGGCCTGCTTCTCGGCCTCGCCTCGATGGGCGCCGCGCTCATCTACGGGACGACGAGGCTGTCGAACTTCGCGCACGGCGAGATGGTCACCTGGGGCGGTGTCGCCGCCCTGCTCGTGAGCTCGGTCTGGCAGCTGCCGCTGTGGGCCGGCCTGATCGCGTCCATCGCCGCCGGTGCGCTGCTGGGCTGGGCGATGGACGCCGGCCTGTGGCGCCCGCTGCGCCGGCGCGGCCTCGGGGTCGTGCAGCTCATGATCGTCAGCATCGGCCTCTCGCTCACGCTCCGATTCGTGCTGCAGTACATCATCGGCGGCGGCACGTACCAGTTGCCGGGCGCGAGCCCGGAGCCGATGAAGCTGGGTCCGATCTCGCTGTCGTACATCGACCTGATCGGCATGGGCGTGAGTCTGGTCGCCATCCTCGGCGTCGCGTACTTCCTCACGCGCACGCGGATCGGCAAGGCGACCCGCGCCATCTCGGACAACCCTCAGCTCGCCGCGGCATCCGGCATCGACGTCGACAGGGTGATCCGCATCGTGTGGATCATGGCCGGGATCCTGGCCTCGATCTCCGGCATCCTGTGGGCGTACTTCCGCCCCGGCGTGAAGTGGGACATGGGCATGCAGATGCTGCTCCTGATGTTCTGCGCGATCACGCTCGGCGGCCTCGGATCGGCCTTCGGCGCACTGATCGGCTCGATCATCGTCGGAATCGCGGTGGAGGTCTCCACCCTCTGGATCCCGTCGGATCTGAAGTACGCCAGCGCGCTGATCGCGCTGATCGTGGTGCTGCTGGTCAGGCCCCAGGGCCTGTTCGGCCGCAAGGAAAGGCTGGGCTGACGCATGGACTGGGGACAGATCTTCGGCAACACCGTCACGTATCTCCTGCACCCGACCACCATCGCGTACGCCCTGGCGGCGACCGGTCTCGCGGTGCACTTCGGCTACTCCGGCCTGCTGAACTTCGGCATGGCGGCCTTCATGGCCGTGGGCGGATACGGATACGCGATCTCCGTGCTCAGCTTCGGCCTCCCCTGGTGGATGGGCATGCTCATCGGTCTGCTGGGCGGAGTGCTGTTCGCGCTGATCCTCGGCATCCCGACGCTCCGGCTGCGCGCGGACTACCTCGCGATCGCGACGATCGCGGCCGCCGAGATCGTGCGGCTGCTGTTCCAGACCGAGCTGTTCAAGGAGTACACGAACTCCTCGGCGGGTCTGCGCGGCTACAGCGACGGCTTCCGCTCGATCAACCCGTTCCCGCCTGGCACGTACGGGTTCGGTCCGTTCACGTACACCGAGGTCGAGCTGTGGAACCGCGTCTTCGGACTCATCATGCTCGCCCTCGCGGTGCTGGTCGTCTGGGCGCTCATGCGCAGCCCGTGGGGCCGCGTGCTCAAGGGCATCCGCGAGGATGAGGACGCCGTGCGCTCGCTCGGCAAGAACGTGTTCGCGTACAAGATGCAGGCGCTGATCATCGGCGGGGTCATCGGCGCGATGGGCGGCATCGTGTTCGCCGTCCCCTCGGCCGTGGTGCCGGGCAGCTACTCGACGTCGCTGACGTTCTTCCTCTGGACGATCCTCCTGCTGGGAGGCGCCGCCACGGTGCTCGGCCCGACGCTCGGCGCCGTGCTCTTCTGGATCGTGTTCTCGTTCCTCGGGAACCTCCTGCCGCAGATGGCCACCGCGGGATACCTCCCCATGACGTCGATCCAGGCCGAGATCGTGCGATGGATCCTGGCCGGTGTGGTGCTGATGCTGATCGTGATCTTCCGCCCGCAGGGCATCCTCGGAGACAAGAGGGAGATGACCTTTGTCAAGTGAGAACCAGCCCGTCACCGAGAGTGTGAAGCGGCAGAAGTCAACCGGCCTGACCAAGGGGCCGGCAGCGCCCGGAGTGGCGAAGGTCGACCCGATCCTGGTCGTCGACGGAGTGGAGCGCCGATTCGGCGGTCTGGCCGCGGTGGACGTGGATCATCTCGAGATCCCGCGGGGCGCCATCACCGCCCTGATCGGGCCGAACGGCGCGGGCAAGACCACGCTGTTCAACCTGCTCTGCGGGTTCGACAAGCCCAACGCGGGGACCTGGTCCTACGACGGCAAGAGCCTCGCCGGAGTGCCGTCGTTCAAGGTGGCGCGGATGGGTCAGGTGCGGACGTTCCAGCTGACCAAGGCGCTGTCGCTGCTCACCGTGCTCGAGAACATGAAGCTCGGCGCACCGCATCAGCGGGGCGAGAGTTTCTTCGCGGCGATGTTCCCATTCCTCTGGCGGAAGCAGGATGCCGAGATCGAGACGAAGGCCCGCGAGCTCCTCGCGCGCTTCAAGCTCGACGCCAAGGAGAAGGACTTCGCCGCCGCGCTGTCGGGAGGGCAGCGCAAGCTGCTGGAGATGGCCCGGGCGCTGATGAGTGATCCGAACCTGGTCATGCTCGACGAGCCGATGGCCGGCGTGAACCCGGCCCTCACGCAGTCGCTGCTGGACCACATCCTCGATCTGAAGGACCGCGGCATGACCGTGCTCTTCGTCGAGCACGACATGCACATGGTGCGCCACATCGCGGACTGGGTGGTCGTGATGGCCGAGGGCCGCGTGGTCGCGGAGGGCCCGCCCGAGGAGGTCATGGAGGACCAGGCCGTGGTGGACGCCTATCTGGGTGCGCATCAGGACGTGGATCTCGGAGTGGTCACCGGACGCCTGTCCGTCGTCGACGGAGGTGCGGCCACCGCCTCGGAGGAGCTCGCCTCCCGCATCCGGGAGAAGATCGAGGCCGAGGCCGAGGCCGAACTCGACAAGGAAGAGGAGGACCGGTCATGACCGACGACGTCGTGGTGGAGCTGACCGGGGTCCACGCCGGCTACCTGCCGGGGGTGAACATCCTGAACGGCGCGAATCTGATCGCCCGCAAGGGCGAGCTGATCGGCATCATCGGTCCCAACGGCGCCGGCAAGTCGACGCTGCTGAAGTCGATCTTCGGCATGGTCCAGGTGCGCGAGGGGGACATCACGGTCAACGGCGAGAGCATCGTGGGACTGAAGGCCGACAAGCTCGTCAAGCGCGGTGTCGCCTTCGTGCCGCAAACCAACAACGTCTTCCCGTCGCTGACCATCGCCGAGAACCTGCAGATGGGGCTGTACCAGAACCCCAGGATCTACAACGAGCGGCTCGAGTTCGTGACAGGGATCTTCGCCGAGCTCGGCAAGCGTCTCGGGCAGCGCGCGGGATCGCTCTCCGGCGGTGAGCGCCAGATGGTCGCCATGTCGCGCGCCCTGATGATGGATCCGTCGGTGCTGCTCCTCGACGAGCCCTCGGCGGGCCTCTCCCCCGTGCGGCAGGATGACGCGTTCATCCGCGTCTCGGACATCAACCGTGCGGGCGTCACGACCATCATGGTGGAGCAGAACGCGCGGCGCTGCCTGCAGATCTGCGACCGCGGCTATGTGCTCGACCAGGGCAGGGACGCCTACGAGGGCAGCGGACGGGATCTCCTGAACGACCCGAAGGTGATCGGGCTCTATCTGGGCACGCTCGGACAGGACGCCGCCTAGACCGCGCACGCGAGGAGGGGGACGGATGCCGGGCATCCGTCCCCCTCCTCGCGTATGAGATCCCCTGCGGACAGCGGACGTCACCGCGGGCCGTACGCACGGAGAGAGCCCCGGATGCCTGGCATCCGGGGCTCTCTGCGTGTGGGGCGGGTGCGTCAGCTGATGCGCTTGAGCACGTTGCCCGTCTCGAACTCGTAGACGCCGATCGCGGCGCCCTTCGGGTCGTTGTTCTCGTCGAACGTGATCTCGCCGGACAGACCGTCGTAGTCGATCTTCTTGCCGTCGTTGATTAGCTTCGCGCACTCGGCGAACGTCTTGCACTTCGTGCCCTTGTCGACGCCGCCGGAGACCGAGCGCATCTTGGCGGCCATGTCCTTGCCCTTGACGGACTGCGCCTCGAGTGCCGCCAGCGCGATGAGGGTCACCGCGTCGTAGGCCTCAGCGGAGTAGGTCACGGCATCGATCGGCTTGTTGCCCTTGGCCTCCCAGACCTTGTTCAGGTCGTCGATGAAGGTCTTGGGCAGGTCGGCTCCTGCGCGGGTTCCCTTCGAACCGCTCAGATCCACGGGGATCTGGTCCTTCCAGTCCTTCAGGTTGCCGTCGACCAGGTACAGCTTGCCGGTGTTGACGCCGGCGTTCTTGAGCAGCGGTGCGATGGTCGCGAACTGGTCGTACGAGACGACCGCGACGGCGTCCGGCTTCGCGGCCGCGACCTCGGCGACCTGGGCGTTGAACTGGCCGTCACCGACGTTGTACGAGGACTTCGCGACGACCTTGCCGCCGGACTCGCCGAACGTCTTCTCGATGGCCTCCGCCAGACCCGTGCCGTAGCCGTCGTTCTGGTAGATGATGCCGAGGGTCTTGTTGCCGTCCTCGGAGATCTGGTTGCCGAGCGTCTCGCCCTGCAGCAGGTCGCTGGGCGCCGTGCGGAAGTAGAGCGGGTTCAGGCCCGAGAAGTCGGGCGAGGTGTTCGACGGCGAGACGGTCAGGATGCCGGCGCCGACGTTGCCGTCGAGGATCAGCTTGGTCACGCTGGACGATGCCGCACCGATCATCGCGGTGATGCCCTCGCTCTGCAGCTTGGTGATCGAGGTCTCGTACGCCTTGGTGTCGGTGTCGCCCTCGTCGCCCGTGGAGAGCGTGATAGTGACGCCGGCCTTCGCCTCGTTGACGCGGTCGACGGCGAGCTGGACGCCCGCCTCCATCGGGGCGCCGAGGAACGCCAGCGAGCCCGTCTCGGGAAGCAGCGAACCCAGCTTGAGAGTGAGGTCTGCGGCGGGCTTCTTGCCGCCGTCGGTCGGCTTCTCGGATGCCGGCGTGCTGGCACAGCCGGAGATGACCAGTGCGGATGCGCTGACCAGCGCGATCCCTGCGAAGATCCTCGCCGGACGCGAGCCCTTCAATGCGTTCATGTTGCTCCCTTGCGTAACTGAACGTGGAGTACCACTTTCGGATGCCTTTACCCTATGCGGTGTGGGACTCCGGCGGTCGGCGTGCGGGTCTCGGTCCCTTAACGATCCCGGGGCTTCTCGTCAGACCAGCTCGGCGGCGGCCTCGCGGCGGCCTCGCCCCTTCTGCACCAGCAGGTCGACGACGAACACGGCGATCGCGATCCATACCAGGATGAAGCCGATCCAGCGCTCGGCGGGCATGGGCTCCCCCAGCACCGCCCAGCCCAGCAGGAACTGCATGATCGGGGTGATGAACTGGATCATGCCGATCAGCGACAGATCGACGCGCCGCGTGCCGGCGGCGAACAGCAGCAGCGGCACCGCGGTGGCGATGCCCGCGCAGGACAGCAGCACGGTGTGCAGCGGGCTGACGGTGCCCATCGTGATGCCGTGGCCGTCCTGCGCCACCACGATGAGGATGACCGCGGCGATCGGGATCATCCAGAACGACTCCAGCGTGAGGCCGCTGACCGCGTCGACGGAAGGACCGATCTTCTTCTTGACCAGCCCGTACAGACCGAAGGACGCCGTCAGCGACAGCGCGATCCACGGGAAGGCCCCATAGGCGACGATGATCACGCCCACCGCGACCGCGGCGATGCCGATCGCGACCCACTGCGCCATCCTGATGCGCTCGTGCAGCACCAGCACGCCCAGCAGCACTGTGAAGATCGGGTTGATGAAATAGCCCAGGCTCGTCTCGACCACGTGACCGCTCATCGCGGCGATCACGAAGACCTGCCAGTTGATGTAGATCAGGGCGCCGGCCAGCGCTGTGAGCGCCAGCAGCTTGGGCTGACGCCAGATGACGCGCAGCTTCTCCCAGCCGCGGGTCACGGCCAGCAGCAGGATGCAGAACACGAGTGTGAGCAGCAGCCGCCACGCGACGACCTCGAACGGGCCGGTCGGGTCGAGCAGCAGGAAGTACAGCGGGAAGACGCCCCAGAGCAGGTACGCCCCGATCGTGTACAGCGTCCCCGCGCTCTTCGTGCTCACCGATCAAGCCTAGTGGCGCCTGGAACGACGAAGGGCCCGGATGCCATGCATCCGGGCCCACAGCTACCCCCTTGGGTCGCTGAGCTTGTCGAAGCGCGTCAGCGGACGACGACCGCGAGGACGTCGCGAGCCGAGAGCACGAGGTACTCGTCGGCGCCGAACTTGACCTCGGTTCCGCCGTACTTGCTGTAGAGCACGCGGTCGCCAACGGCGACGTCGAGCGGAACGCGGTTGCCGTTGTCGTCGATGCGGCCGGGGCCCACAGCCACGACCTGGCCCTCCTGGGGCTTCTCCTTGGCGGTGTCGGGGATGACCAGACCGCTTGCGGTGGTCTGCTCTGCCTCGACCTGCTGGATGACGATGCGGTCCTCGAGCGGCTTGATGGAAACCGACACGGTGTACCTCTTCTTTCGTGACTGAGATCAGAAGACTGTTAGCACTCTCATGCCGAGGGTGCTAACTCCAGTGTATGCCGACGGCTGGCACTCATGCAATGCGAGTGCCAACCGGGCGGGCCGGGACGCGCGACCGTAGGCTGGTCGGGTGGACATGTCCGAGCTGACCGCCCTGCTCACCCGCGACGGCCTCGCGCTGCTCGACGAGGTCGGGCCGGTCGAGTCGTCCGGCGACGTCGCGCGCGCCGTGTCGCGGCTGCGCGCGGCCGGCCACTCCCCGGAGCTCGTGTCGGCCGTGGTCGGACAGGCGCACCTGCGGGTGAAGGCGGCGGCGAAGTTCGGCGAGTTCGCCGAGCGGATGCTGTTCACCCGGGCCGGGCTCGAGCAGGCCACGCGGCTGAACGTCGCCACGCTGCACGCCGTGCGGATGCGACGGGCCGGGATCACCGCGGTCACCGATCTCGGCTGCGGCATCGGCGGCGACAGCCTCGCCTTCGCGGGTGCGGGGCTGACCGTGACGGCGGTGGACGCCGATGAGGTGACCGCCGGCATCGCGGCGTACAACCTCGCGCCGTTCGACGCGACCGTACGCCACGGCCAGGCCGAGGAGTTCCTGAGCGCCAGCGGCGGGAATGTGCGCTTGCCGCGGACAGAATCCGCGGATTCGTCCGCGCGAAGCGCACATTCCCGCGCGAAGCGCTCGGCGGCCGACGGTGCGGTGTGGCTGGACCCCGCCCGGCGCACCGCCGGGCACAGCGAGACGCGCCGACTGTCCGCATCCGACTGGTCGCCGTCGCTGGACTGGTGCTTCGAGGTCGCGCGCAGCCACCCGACGGGGATCAAGCTCGGACCGGGGCTGGACCGCGATCTCATCCCCGACGACGTCGAGGCGCAGTGGGTCAGCGCCGACGGCAGCGTGGTCGAACTGGTGCTGTGGAGCGGCGCGCTCGCCCGCGACGGCATCCGCCGGTCGGCGCTGATCGTGGCCGGCGGGCAGACCCACGAGCTGACCGCGGAAGCTGATGCCGAGGACGCACCGGTCCGCGAGCTCGGCGCATTCGTGCACGAACCGGACGGGGCCGTGATCCGTGCGCGGCTGATCGGCGACGCGGCACGGATGCTGGATGCGGGGATGCTCGACGAGCAGATCGCCTATCTCACCGGCGACGCCGCGGTGACGAGCCCGTTCGTGCAGTCGTTCCGCGTGCGGGAGACCATGCCCGCGCATCCCAAGACCATCAATGCGGCGCTCAGGGCGAACGACATCGGCCGGCTCGAGATCAAGAAGCGCGGCATGGACATCGACCCGGCGGTGTTCCGGAAGAAGCTGACGCTGAAGGGCTCACAGCAGGCGACGCTGCTCCTCACCCGGACACCGGCCGGACGCGTGGCGATCCTCGCCGACCGGGTCTGATCAGTTCTCGTTCTCGTCGATCGGGTTGCAGGTGCCATCGGTGTCGCAGACGACCGTGGTGATCGCCTGCGGGCCGCGGATGATCGTCAGGACGGGTCCGCGCCGTTCCGTCCACTTCACGCTGTAGACCGCTTCCCGATAGGGCAGTTCTACCGTCTCGGTCGAGCCGTCGGCCCCGCAGGCCTTCGCGATCTCGAGCGTCTCCGGATCGACCACGGCCACGCAGCCGCCGCGGTTGTAGTCGAACCAGATCGGCAGGTCGCCGTCGCGACCCAGGATCGTCAGGTTCTGGCCGTCGAATCCGGCATCCTGCAACGCACCGACCAGCCGCATCTCCGCATCCGAGTACTGCTGCTGCCACGAGTCGTCGTTGACGTCCGCCTCCCACTGCTGGACGAACACGGTCCAGTCCCCGTTGATCGTCCTGGTGAGGAGCGCGTTCACCGATCTGGTCGTGTCACCTTCTTGAAGACCGTTCACACCGGCTGCGATGGTGTCGCCGCGGGGGTAGCCCGCCGTGCCGCCGCACGCCGTGCTGCGCTGCTCCTGCGCGGCGATGACCACGCACCGCTCCTTGCCGCGGGAGGCCGTCCACACGGAGGCGCCGTACTGCTCGCCGGCGAACTCGAGAGTGCCGGCGTCCACCTCTCCCGACGTGATGATCTCGCGCTGGATCTTCTGCTGTTCGGCGGACATCGCAGGCGCCGTACGCGCGGCGGGATGCGGCACTGTCATCCAGCCGATTCCGAGCCCGACGACCAGGGCGGCCGCCGCCACCGCGGGGATGAGCCACCGCGGGCGATATCTCTCCGCCGAGGGGGACGCGGGCTTCTCGATTGCCGCCGGCTGGCCTGGCGGAGCCGCGTACACCGGCCCCGGCATCGCTGGTCCCGTCGACGGGTCGTTCCGGTTGTCGGGCAGCGACGTCTCCCCGACGACATCGGACTCCGATGTCCTCCCCGTGTCCGTCCTGACCCTCGCGGCATCCGCGTCCGGCTCCGCAGTCGCGGAGGCCGCCGACGCGTGGTCGTCGGCGGACCTCGGTGCCGACAGCATCCGCAGTTCCTCGGTCTCCTCCGGGGTCAGTGCGCCGCCTGGGGCATAGAGGCGGCGCTGGAGCTCACGCCGGCGTGCGGCATCCGCATCGCTCATCCCTGCACCCCCGTACCCCGGTAGATTGTCAACGCGTCCCCGCGGTCGGTAGTGTGCTCGATGGCGTATGTGGTGTCGCCGATCGTCAGCTCGAGCGGCTCGATTCGTGCGGGCCCGCCGCACTGCTGCACGACCCCGTCCCCCTGCACCACCATCAGGCACTGCCGCTGCTCGTCGTCGACGCCGCTCCACACCGGGGTGTCGCCGTCGTAGCCGAGGATGTTCAGCATCTGGCCCGAGAACCCCGCATCCTCGAGCACGCTGACCATGGCGAGTTCGGACTCCCCGTACATCGCACGCCAGTCGAATCCTTCGGTCATGTTCTGGCGCTGCATCACCACGGCCTGCTCGCCGTTGATGTCCTCCACGACCGCCGCCCACACCGAGTACTGGACGCGCTTTTCGCTGTAGTCCAGGTTGGCCTGCAGCTGCTCCCCGTTCGCGCGCTGATCCGGGTTCAGGCAGCCGGCCGAGTGGCCGTCGGTCGGGTCGTCCGAGCCGCCTTCGCGGGTCAGGATCAGGCACTCGAGCTTGGATGCGGACTGGGTTCCCTTCCAGGCATCCACCCCGTACTTGCTGCCGACCAGTCGAAGGGAACCGGGCTCGTACGTCCCGGAGGCGTCGAGCTTCGCCCACGCCGTCTGCTGCGCGGCGGTCATCGGCGTGTGCTCGCCGAAGACGAGACGGCCGGCGACGAGACCCAGCACCACCGCGACGATCGCGATGACCGGGATCAGCAGGCGCTGAGGGAAGTGACGACGAGCGGATGCCGCGGGCACACGCGCAGGGTCCGGATCAGCAGCCGGCTGCTCGGGGTCCGTGTCCGAGGACGCCCGCCTCGGCTCCTGCGACGATCCCGCCCACATCACCGCGGCTCGGAACGCGTCATCTCGAGTCGGCGCCGGCTCGGGGATCGGGGGCGCAACCACGGGAGTCGTCAGATTGCGCGCGTCCAGATCGCGCAGCTCAGCGGCCTCGGCATCCGTCAGCGAGCCCCCGGGTGCGTAGGCACGCAACTGAAGCTCACGTCGTCGTGCAGCTTCCACCCCCTCCAGCATCCATCACCCCAGTCTCTCGAACTGCATGGTCGCCCAGATCAGCCAGCCCGCACTGAACAGCGTGGCACACAGTCCGAGAACAAGAGCCCACATCGCAATGGCGCGGCTCTCCAGCGGGCGCCGCAGTGACATGATCGCCGAGATCACGGCGACGATCGCCACCGGTATCCCCCACCCCACGAACATCGACGTCGCCAGCGCGACGATCGCGGCGAACAGGGCCCACGGCGCAAGCCTGGCGTCATCCACCGGCACCGGGTCCGACTCCGCGTGCGGCTCCCAGTCCGACCGCGTCGCGAACTCCTCGGCATCCGGCTCGTGGGTGGTCCGCTCGACCGGGATCGGCGCGGTCGGCAGCTTGCCGTAGCCCTTCGACGCACCGGGCAGCGCCGCACTCCCCTCGGGTCGCTCGACCTCGGGAGTGGGTCCCTCGATGCGCGGATCGGTCATGCCGGGCTCACCTGGATCTCGGTCACGGGCAGCGTCGAGTCCGCCCCGAACGCCAGTGTCGACGCGCCACGGCCGCTCGAGATCAGCTCTGCTGCGAGGCCGGCGATCATCGCACCGTTGTCCGTGCACAGGCTCAGCGGAGGGATGCGCACGGTGACGCCGGCCGCGGCGGCGCGCTCCAGCGTCACCTCGCGCAGACGCCGATTGGCGATCACGCCACCGCCCAGCAGCAGGCGAGGGACGCCTCGGTCCTGGCAGGCGGCGAGTGCCTTGGTCACCAGCACGTCGACCACCGCTTCGCGGAAGCTGGCGGCGACATCGGCGACGGGGACCTCCTCGCCGTTGGCCTCGGCGCGCTCGATCCAGCGGGCGACCGCCGTCTTCAGCCCCGAGAACGAGAAGTCGTAGCGGTGCTTCTCCAGATCGGATGCCTTGGCCAGCCCTCGTGGGAAGCGGATCGCCTTCGGGTCGCCGCCGACCGCGGCCTTGTCGATCTGCGGCCCGCCGGGGTACGGGAGCCCCAGCAGGCGGGCGACCTTGTCGAAGGCCTCGCCGGCCGCGTCGTCGACGGTCTCGCCGAGCAGCTCGACATCGGTCGTGAGATCGCGCACATGCAGCAGTGACGTGTGGCCTCCGCTGACGAGCAGGGCGATCGTCGGGTACTCGATGGGCTCCGCATCCCCGGCGACGATGTCGGCGGCGATGTGCCCGACCAGATGGTTCACCGCGTACAGCGGCTTCCCCAGAGACACCGCGAGGCCCTTGGCTGCGCCCACGCCGACCATGAGCGCACCGGCCAGGCCGGGCCCGCTGGTCACGGCGATGGCGTCCAGGTCGTCGAGGGTCACCTCCGCCTCGGCAAGGGCCCGCTCGATCGACGGCTGCAGGGCCTCCAGATGTGCACGCGCGGCGACCTCGGGAACGACGCCGCCGTAGCGGGCGTGCTCGTCCATGCTCGACGCGATCGTGTTCGAGAGCAGGGTGCGGCCGCGCACGATGCCGATGCCGGTCTCGTCGCAGCTGGTCTCGATGCCGAGCACGAGGGGTTCGGTGGTGGTCATGCGGAGGCCTCCTGCCCGGATGCTGCGCCGACGGTCCAGGCCTGCAGGTCGAGCCGCATCACCACGGCGTCCACGTCATCGGGCTGGTAGTAGCGCGGGCGGCGCCCCAGCTCCGCGAAGCCCTCCGACCGGTACAGGCCCTCGGCGACGGGATTGTCGGCGCGCACTTCGAGGAACAGCTCGCGGGCCCCGCGGGCGCCCGCCTCGGCGATCAGCGCGCGCAGCAGGGCACGACCCCTCCCCTGCCCTCGGACAGACTCATCGAGCGCGATGGTCTGGATGTCGGCATCCGATCCGCCGCGCAGTGCGCGCAGCCCGCCGTAGCCGACCACGCGTCCGCCCTCCTCATCGACGAGGTAGTGGTTGTGGGCGCTGGCGACCTCAGCGCGCATGGTGCCCTCGCTCCACGCGTCCGTGGGAAAGCTGCGGCGCTCGAGGTCCATGATCGCGGCGAGGTCGTCGCCGGTCGCGAGGCGGAGGGTCATGCGCTCACCCGCTTCGGAGCGCCGGGCTGCACGACATCCGGCGAGCGCAGGTAGAGCGGCTCGGCATCGGCGAGGGTCCGGCCGGCGGCGATCGCGCGGGCGCCGACGAGAGCCAGGGCGGAGGCCGAGAGCTCGGCGACCTCGTGCACCGGCTCGGCGAGTTCGGCACCGCGCTTCTCCAGGCGCGTGGGGAGCACCAGGTGCGGGATGCCGTCGGCATCCGCTCCGTCGAAGACGCTCACCGCGATCTCACGACGGCGGGCGTCGGTGACGACCGCGAATCGGTCCTGGATGCCCGCCGCCTGCGCGATCGCGAAGTGGCTGGGGATCGGGATGACCGGGATCCCGCGCCCGAGCGCGAAGGTGCGCGCCGCCGCGATGCCGATGCGCAGGCCGGTGAAGGGTCCGGGGCCCATGCCCGCGATCACGTGCGTGATGCCGGGGCGTGCGACCTCGGCGAGCAGATCACCGATCACCTCGGCGTGTCCGAGCGGGTCGGGCGTGGAGGCCTCGGCGACGGTGCGCCCGTCGGCGTCGATGACGGCGACGGCGGTGCCCAGGGAGGTGTCGACGGCGAGGATCACCCCTCCAGATTAGTCGGCGGCCGCTGGGCCTCGGCCGGGAGCCGGGCCCGGCGGGTACGGTCGTGGTGTGAGCTACGAGACCGCCTCCCACCTCCTGATCGACCCTGAAGCCACCGCCGAGCAGCTGTACGGAGCGGCGGTCGAGCTGCGCGGCTCGTTCGAACGCGCGGAGCACACGATCGGTCTGCTCCCGGGCGACGCCGACCAGGTGATGATCCGGGCGTACCGCGCCGCCGCAGACCGGGGCCTGGTGAGGGCGATGCTCGACCTGGGCGCGCTGTATGTGTCCGGTGAGGTGGCTCCGTGGGCGCCGTATCCCGGCAGGGATCTCGGGCAGGGCGTCGCGCTCCTGCGCCGAGCCGATGCCTCGGGGTCGCTGGCCGGCGCGGTCGGCTGGATTCGGGCCGCCTATTTCGCCCGTGACGAGTCGATGGCCCCCGCGGCCGTGGAGCGCCTGAGTGCGCTGTACTCCGCCGATCCCGAGGACGCCGGCGTGCAGCTTCTGCTGGGCTACTTCATCAGCCAGGGGTACGGGTACGCGCAGGACGTCGCCGCGGCCCTGCCGTTCTTCGAGGCTGCGGCCGCGCGGGGAGACGCTGATGCCGCGTTCGAGCTCAGCATCCTCCGCCCCGAGGCCGCCGCGGACTGGACCCGCCGCGCGGCCGACCTGGGCAGTGCACGCGCGCAGGCGAATCTCGGCGGCATGTACGCGACCGGCCAGGGCGTCGAGCAGGACGCGCGGAAGGCCGTCGAGTGGTACAGCCGAGCGGGCGACAACGGCCACGCCCGTGCCGCGTTCATCGCGGGCGTCATGCTGCTGCGCGGGGACGACGGGCTCACCCCGGACCCGGCGGCAGCCGAGGAACAGTTCGCCACGGCCGAGGAGCTCGGCTTCGACGTGGACGGGTCCCTCGACGGCATGGGCATCGCGCGCTGACGCGCGACCGTACGATCTCAGGCCTCGACGCGCTCGATCCTCACGAACCTCGGCGCATCGGCATCCAGATCCTCGTCCGCCAGGTCGGCGACGCCTCCGACCGGACGCTCCAGCTCGATGTCCCACCAGGCGTCCGCGACCGATGAGGCCATCGGCCGCCCCCACTCGATCACGACCACCGAGCGCGCGAAGTCGATGTCCAGGTCGTCCAGTTCGGCGGCCGAGCCCAGACGGTACGCGTCCACGTGCACGAGCGGCGCTCCCCCGACCAGCGAGGGATGCGTGCGGGCGATCACGAAGGTCGGGCTCTGCACGGGCCCGCGCACGCCGAGCCCCTCGGCGAGCCCACGTGTGAAGGTCGTCTTGCCTGCACCGAGCGGCCCGGTCAGCACGAGCAGGTCGCCGGCCTGCAGCTGCTCACCGATGTGCAGGCCGAGCCGCTCCATGGCGTCCGAGGTGGCGATCTCGTGCCGCCCCAGGAACGCGGGATCGATGCTCATGACACGGTCCGCCGGGGCACGCGGTCGCCGATGCGCGTGACGATCTCGTAGTTGATGGTGCCCGCGGCATCCGCCCAGTCCGTCGCCGACGGATGACCGAGTGTCGGGTCGCCGAACAGCACGACCTCGTCGCCCACCTCGACGGGCTCGTCGCCGACGTCGACGACGAACTGGTCCATGGCGATGCGGCCCGCGACGGTGTGCGGGCGTCCGTTGATCAGCACCGGGCCGACGCCGGATGCCTGACGCGGCACGCCGTCGGCATAGCCGAGCGGCACGAGCGCGAGCGTGGTGTCCCGGTCGCAGTGGTACGCGTAGTCGTACGAGACGCCGGTGCCGGCGGTGACCCGGCGGACGTTCGCGACAGCCGCGCTGAGCTTCATCGCCGGACGCAGCCCCAGATCAGCCGAGGTGCGGTCGGCGAAGGGCGACAGCCCGTAGAGGCCGAGGCCCACGCGCACCGCGTCGAGCCGCGCCTCGGGCAGCGAGATCGCGCCTGCGGTGGCGGCGAGGTGGCGGATCTCCGGACGGATGCCGAAGGACTCGGCCTGCGCGAGGATCTCCTGGTAGCGGGCGAGCTGCGCCCGGTCGTCGTCGGGGCTCGCGCCGGAGAGATGGCTGAAGATGCCGACGATGCGGATGCGTCCGATCCGCTCCAGCCGGGCGGCTTCGGCGAGCACCTGCTCGAGCTGCTCAGTGGGGATGCCGTTGCGGGAGAGCCCGGTGTCCACCTTGAGGTGGACGGATGCCAGGGATCCGGCCTCGGATGCCGCGTTGAGCTGTGCGAACGAGGAGACGCCGATCTCGATCTCGGCCTCGACCGCGTCGTCGAACCGCCGGCCGGGTTCGTGCAGCCAGGCGACCAGCGGCGCGGTGATGCCCGCGCGGCGCAGCGCGAAGGACTCCTCCAGGGTCGCCGTGCCGATCCGCGAGGCGCCTCCGGCGAGCGCGGCCGTGGCGACGGCGGCGGCACCGTGTCCGTAGCCGTTCGCTTTGACCACGCCGATCACCTGCACGCCGGTGAGGCTGCGCAGGTGGCGGACGTTCTCGGCGATCGCGCCGAGGTCGATCGTGGCCTGACGGAACGGGAAAGTGCGGGTCATGCGGCATCCGTCCTCTCGGCGATGACGTACGCGGCGGCGAGGCCGGCGTCGTGGGTGAGGCTCAGGTGCAGGGCCGTGATTCCGCGCTCGGCGACGACCGCGGCAGTCGAGCCGCTGAGCACGAAGTGCGGTCGGCCGGAAGCCTCGGAGGCGATCTCGATCTCGGTCCAGTACACGCCGTCGCTGCCGCCGAGCGCCTTGATCAGCGCCTCCTTGGCGGCGTACCGCGCGGCCAGTGAGCGCAGGCGCAGCTGCTGCTCGGACGGAGTGAAGAGCCTGTCCAGGAGGCGCGGAGTGCGGGTCACCGAGCGCTCGAACCGCGCGACGTCGACGAGGTCGATTCCGGTGCCGATGATCACCCTTTCAGCCTACTCGGGGCGTCGGATGCCCGGCATCCGAGGCCGTCGACGCGTCGAGCCAGGGGCGGACAGAGATCGGGGGCCGGCACGCCACTTCTCGGACGTCTCCAGAGAGAACGTCTGAGATCTGGCGTGTCGGCCCCCGCAGTGCGACGAGCGAGCCGAGCTGTCAGCTCACTCCACGGTGACCGACTTCGCGAGGTTGCGGGGCTGGTCGACGTCCAGGCCCTTGGCCGTGGCGAGCGCCATGGCGAAGATCTGCAGCGGGACGACCGCGAGGATCGGCTCGAACAGCGGCCCGGCGAGCGGGATGCGGATGACCTCGTCGGCGTAGGGCAGCACGGCGGCGTCGCCCTCCTCCGCCACGACGATCACACGGGCACCGCGGGCGCGGATCTCCTGGATGTTCGAGACCACCTTGGAGTGGATCAGCGCGGAGTGGCGCGGCGAGGGCACCAGCACGAACACGGGCTGGCCGGGCTCGATCAGCGCGATCGGGCCGTGCTTGAGCTCGCCGGCGGCGAATCCCTCGGCGTGGATGTACGAGATCTCCTTGAGCTTGAGCGCGCCCTCGAGCGCGATCGGGAATCCGACGTGACGACCCAGGAACAGCACCGAGCGGGTGTCGGCCATCCAGCCGGCCAGCTGCGAGACGTGCTCGGTCTCCTCGGCCAGCACCTGCGCGACCTTCTCGGGCAGCGACTGCAGCTCGCCGGCGGCCTCACGGACATCGGATGCCGAGGCGGTGCCGCGCACCCGCCCCATGTGCAGGCCCAGAAGCAGCAGGGCCGTGATCTGCGCAGAGAACGCCTTGGTCGATGCGACGGCGACCTCGGGGCCCGCGTGCGTGTAGACGACGGCATCCGACTCGCGCGGGATGGTCGCGCCCTGCGTGTTGCAGACCGACAGGGTCTTCGCACCGCGCTCGTTCGCGTACTTGACCGCCATCAGGGTGTCCATCGTCTCGCCGGACTGGCTGATCGAGACGACGAGGGTGTCGTCGCCGATCACCGGGTCGCGGTAGCGGAACTCGTGCGCGAGCTCGACGTCGACGGGCACGCGTGCCCACTGCTCGATCGCGTACTTGCCGACCAGCGCCGCATACGAGGCGGTGCCGCAGGCGGTGATGATCACGCGGTTGATGCCGGTGAACAGGTCGTCGAGTCCGTCGAGCTCGGGGATGACGACCTCGTCGCCCTGGATCCGGCCGCGGATGGTGTTCGCGACAGCCTCGGGCTGCTCGGCGACCTCCTTGGCCATGAACGAGGACCAGCCGCCCTTCTCGGCGGCCGCGGCGTCCCAGGAGACCTCGAAGGGCTGGGCCTCGACGGAGTTGCCGTCGAAGTCGGTGACCGTCACCGAGTCGGGGGTGATCGCGACGATCTGGTCCTGCCCGATGGCGAGCGCGCTGCGGGTGTGCTCGACGAACGCGGCGACGTCCGAGCCGAGGAAGTTCTCGCCCTCGCCCAGGCCGATCACCAGCGGCGAGTTGCGACGGGCGCCGACGACCAGGCCCGGCTCGTCCTGGTGGACGGCCAGCAGCGTGAACGCACCCTCCAGGCGGTTGACCACGTTGCGGAAGGCGGAGGCCAGGTCGCCGGTGCGTCGGTACTCGCGCCCGAGCAGAGCGGCCGCGACCTCGGTGTCAGTCTCGCTGAGGAAGGTGACGCCCTCGGCGCTCAGTTCGTCACGCAGTGCTGCGAAGTTCTCGATGATGCCGTTGTGGATCAGAGCGAGCTTGTCGTCATCGGCGAGGTGCGGGTGCGCGTTGCCGTCGGTGGGGCCGCCATGCGTCGCCCACCGGGTGTGGCCGATGCCGGTCGTGCCGTCAGCCAGCGCGGCATCCGCCAGCGAGTCGCGCAGCACCTTGAGCTTGCCTGCCTTCTTGCGCATGCCGAGAGCGCCGCTCTCGTCGATCACGGCGATGCCCGCCGAGTCGTAGCCGCGGTATTCGAGACGGGCGAGACCCGCGAGAAGGATGTCCTGGCTGGGCCGCGGGCCCACGTATCCGACGATTCCACACATGGGATCAAGGATAAGCGGGGGTTTTTGCGAGGCCTCTGAACGAACGTCGGAGCCGCGGTCACACCTTGCGCAGCTGCACGCTCTCCACGGCGTGGTCGGCACCCTTGCGCAGCACGAGCGTCGCGCGGTGCTTGGTGGGCATGACGTTCTCGAGCAGGTTCGGCATGTTGATCTCGTTCCAGTACCCGAGAGCCGTCGTCACCGCCTCGTCGTCGGTGAGGTGCGCGAACACGTTGAAGTACGACGACGGATTCGCGAACGCGCCCTTGCGCAGCGCGAGGAAGCGGTCGATGTACCAGCGCTCGATGTGCTCGGGGGCAGCGTCGACGTAGATCGAGAAGTCGAACAGGTCGCTGACGGCCACGTCGTTCGGGGCGGGCGGCGGCTGCAGCACGTTCAGCCCCTCCACGATCACCACGTCGGGGCTGCGCACGACCACGTGCGCGTCGGGCACGATGTCGTACCGCATGTGCGAGTAGAACGGCGCGCGCACCTCGGCCGCCCCGCTCTTCACCTCGGTGAGGAAGGAGATCAGCGCACGGCGGTCGTAGGACTCGGGGAAGCCCTTGCGGTCCATCAGGCCGCGACGCTCGAGTTCGGCGTTCGGATACAGGAAGCCGTCGGTGGTGACGAGCTCGACCCGCGGCGTCCCGGGCCAGCGGCTCATGAGCTCGCGCAGCAGACGGGCGATGGTCGACTTGCCGACCGCCACGGAGCCGGCGACGCCCACCACGAACGGCGTGGTGGAGTCGTCCTCCTGCAGGAACTCGCTGGTCGCGGCGCCCAGCTTGCGGATCGACGACGCGTACAGGCTGAGCAGGCGGCTCAGCGGCATGTAGACCTCGCGCACCTCGTCGAGGTTGAGCCGGTCGCCGATGCCGCGGATGCCGACGACCTCGGTCTCGCTGAGCGGCTGATCGAGACCTGCCGACAGGCGCGCCCAATCGGCGCGGTCGATCTCGCGGTACTGGGACAGCGGCAGATTGGGGGCGGCGGTCACGGGTTACATCGTATCCGCCGGGTGAACAGCGGATGTCGCGGCCATCGGAGAGGGATGTCGCGGCGCCCACGCACGAGTAATCTCGTGCCGTGCGCTTGGGAGTCCTCGACATCGGTTCCAACACCGTCCACATGCTGGCGGCGGACATCCACCCCGGTGGACGCCCGCTGGCGACGACGAGCGACCGGACGGTGCTGCGCCTGATGCGCTACCTCACACCCGGGGGCGCGATCAGCCCCGAGGGCGTCAGGGCTCTGGAGGATGCTGTCGATCAGGCGCGTCGGGTCGCCGACGCCGACGACCTGCACACCCTGATCGCCACCGCCACGAGCGCCGTGCGCGAGGCCGCCAACGGCGCGGAGGTCATCACCCGCATCGAGGCGCGGCTCGGTCAGCCGCTGCAGGTGCTGACCGGGGAGATGGAGGCCGAGCTCACATTCCTCGCCGTGCGACGCTGGTTCGGCTGGTCGGCGGGACGGCTGATGCTGCTCGACATCGGCGGCGGCTCGTTCGAGTTCGCCGCTGGCGAGGACGAGCTGCCCGAGGTCTCGGCATCCGCTCCCCTCGGCGCCGGCCGCATGACTCTGCAGTTCCTCAGCGACGATCCGCCCGGGGAGGAGCGCGTCGCCGTGCTGCGGGCGCACGCCGAGAGCACACTGGCACCGATCATCGAGAGCTTCCGCGTGCTCCCCGATCCCGACCACGTCGTCGGAACGTCGAAGGCGATCCGGTCGCTGGCACGGCTGGTCGGCTATCCGACGCGCGGCTGGTCCGGGTCGGAGCGGATGCTGCTCCCCCGCGCCTCGCTGGCATCGTGGGTGCCGCGCCTGGCCCGCATCCCGGCATCCGCTCGGCAGGAGCTCCCCGGGATCACGCCCGACCGCACGTTCCAGATCACGGCGGCCGCCGTGTGCCTGCTCACCGCGATGGAGATGCTGGACATCGACGAACTCGAGGTGTGCCCGTGGGCTCTGCGCGAGGGCGTGCTGCTGCGGTACATCGAGCAGTCCGGAATGGGCCCGACGGTACCACTGCGCTGACTTCCGCCGCCCGCCGCGGATCCGCGGGCGATCCCGGAATCGATGGTGGCTCGGAATGCAGCCGCGGCTAGAGTGTGAGGATGCATCGATCTGAGGATCGCGGCCTTCTGGGGAGGCCAGGCAGCGGAATCGACGCACCCATGGCGAGGACTCGCCGTGAGCGTCGCCTGCTGCGTGCGGACCCCGAAACGCCGCTGCCGGCCCTCGACTCCGACGGGCGGTCGCCGAGACCCCCGGAGACGACCATGACCGCTGGATCCGAGTTCTCCCTGGCCGCACTGTTCGCGAGCACCCATGAGGACGTCCCCGACGTGCAGCCGAACATCATGACGGTGTGCACCGGAAACATCTGCCGCTCGCCCCTGGCCGAGACCGTGCTGGCCACGCGGCTCGCCGACCTCGATCTCCGCGTGCACAGCGCGGGGACGCAGGCCCTCGTCGGGTACGGGATGCCGAACGAGGCGCGCACCCTCGCCGAGCGAAACGGCGTCTCACCGGAGCGCACCGCCGCGCATCGCGCGCGCCTGCTGTCCGAGACGCTGATGAACGACGCGGATCTGATCCTGACCATGACGGCTCAGCACAGCACCGCCGCCATGCAGCTCACCCCTCGTCGCATGCACAGCACGTTCACGGTGCGCGAGTTCGCGCGTCTGGCCGCCTCGCTCGACGACGGCGTGCTGCGGCGCATCGCCCGCAGTGCGGGCAACCCGCGGTCCCGTTTCGGCGTGCTGGTGCAGGCCGTCGCCGATCAGCGCGGCGTCGCGCCGCGGGCCGCCGGCGACGAGGACGTGATCGACCCGTACCGCCAGTCCCTCGAGGTGTACGAGCAGTCCGCCGCCCAGATGCTCCCCGCGCTGGATCAGGTGGAGCGGGTCGTCCGCATCGCCCTCGCCTGACACCCAGGATCGGTCAGCGCCGCCAGCGGGCGTAGTGCCACAGGGCGATGCCGCCGCGCCTCCAGCGCAGCATCCGGTGCGCCCACGCCTCGCGCATCGTCGGCAGGCGGTTCACGTCGTTGCGCGGGATCTCCTCGCGTGAGATCCACAGAGCGCGCGCGAGGACGGCCGGCTTGCGGTGCAGCGGCACCGAGCGCAGCGTGCTCAGCCAGGAGACGGCTGCGCCGTCCTCGACGGTCGCCCGGTTGGTCTCCCACAGCTGCATCTGGCGCGGCGTGGCATCCATCTCGTAGGGGCGCCCGACGAGGTCGAACAGCTCACGCAGCACCCACTGCGCCCTTCCGACGCATGCGACGTCGAGGAACTCCTCGCGCTCGGCATCCGAGAAGTCATCGATGAGCAGCTCCGCGACGCGCTCCAGCTCGCCGGCGTGGCGCACGGACTTGGTGTAGCGCACGGCATGCAGCGCCGCGATGACGGCACTCGCGGCCCGCGAGGGCACCGTCACCTCGCAGTGCGCCACCTCCATGGTCGAGCGAGTGCTCCACAGCCGCTCGAAGACGGTCTGGTCGTCGGCGAAGAATCCGGGGAACCGCACATGCGCGTCGATGTCGTTCGGCCAGTCGTCGCGGATGAGCGTGACCGAATGCGGTCCGAGCAGCGAGGGAACTTCGCGCTCCACGCGCAGGTGCCAGCCGTAGTCGCGCAGCAGCCGGCAGAACTCGTCGAAGCGGGCGGGGTCGACGATCACGTCGGCATCGGCGGCGACCCGCGGCCGACGCAGGCCGTATCGGTCGGCCACCAGTCCTTTGATCGACAGGGTGCGGATGCCGTGGTCGCGTCCGATCCGCGCCATCATGGCGTGCGCGAGTTCGTTCGCCTCGCCCAGCGCGAAATTCATGACAGTCGCCACGTCACCCCCCTTCCTCTCCGACCATACCGACGCTGCGCGCCGTGTGTTTCCACTCAGCCGGCGAGCAGCCGACGGGATCGCAGTTCGGCGAGCAGCCTGTCGACGTCGGAGCGAATCTCGTCGACCTGCACATCGAAGGTCTGGGCGAGCAGTCCCAGCAGCTCGTCCACCTCGATCGGACCGCGGATCGCGATCTCCTCCCAGATGACGGCCGAGGTGGATTCCAGCACCAGAGGGCTCGCGCCCGGCTGCGCGAGGTCGAGCGCGACGACGCGCGATGCGTCCGCGGTCCAGGCCACATCGTCGCCGATGCGCACCGATGCGCTCCCCCACCCCGTCACGCTTGGTAGCCTAGCGCCTGTGCGCGTCACACCCCCGGTGGCGTGCACGGCAACCGGACTGCATCCTCCCCCCAATGGCATCCTCCAGCGTCACCTCGTTGATCTCTGCGCACCTGGGCATCCCCACCCACGTCGCAGGGCTGGTCGCCGCGCGCTCTTTCCGGTCGATCACGATGACCTGGCATCGGGCCAGGGAGACGGCCTGGCGGTGGTCGCCGATCGAGGTGGGAACGCGACGCAGCACGGTGGTGCTCTTCCCTGGAGACGGTCGCAAGGTGCCGACCGCGGATGCTGCTCCCTCCGGTCCTGCGCCGCTCGGCCTGTTCCTTCCGCCTGACGCCGAGCAGAACCTGGAGTGGGAGCCGGGCTCTGATGTGCTGGCGGTGTGGGTGCCGGAGCGCCTGCTGCAGGAGTTCACCGAGGGCAGGACGCCGGATGCCGCTGTGCTGCACTCCTCGCCGCTCACGATCGGCTTCCGCACCTTCGCACAGGCCGTCGTGCGCCACGGGGACGAGGGCTCGTCCATGTCGCAGTATGCGATCGAGCGCCTCGTCGCCGAGATGCTGTTCGGGGCGCTGGTGGAGCAGCAGTCGATCGAGACGAGCCCTCGCCCCAGCTCACTCGTGGAACGGGCCCGCTCGATCATGCTGATGCACCGTGAGGACCCGAGCTTCTCCACCCCTCAGCTCGCCGCCGAGCTGCACATCTCCCCCCGGCAGCTGCAGCGCGCTTTCGCGGGCGCCGGTCTCCGACCGGGAGACATGCTGCGCCGGATGCGCATCGAACTCGCGGAGTCGATGCTGCGCAACCCGCTGTACACGGGCCTGACGGTGGAGGAGATCTCACGCTATGCGGGCTTCACGTCCGCCCTGCAGCTGCGTCGGGCGCTGCACGCCGAGGGCTCCCCCGCACCCGTCGAGCTGCGCAACGCCGAGCGCGGCGCCTGAGCGCGCGCGGGCACCTGCCCGCCGTCGGCCGAGCGGATGCCGAGCGCGGGCGGATCAGTCGCGGCTGAGCACGCCGGCGACGACGAGCTCGTCCACCGCGTCTTCGACGATCTGCCGCGCGGAACCCGTCGGAGGCTCGCCGTGCGCGTCCACCACGGCGGCGATGATGCCGCCGAGGTCGGCGCCGTCGGCCGCCGCCTGCCAGATGACGGGCGCGATGCCGTCGAGGACCTTCAGCTCGGACTCCACCATCACGATCAGGTAGTCGTCGGACCGGATGGCGTCTCGCGCCTGCGCGACGCCGTACGGACCGCTCACGGCCGGCAGAGCCAGCGGATGCCATTCGGATGCCGCGGGTTCTGCGCTGAGGATCTCGGACATCACCGCGGGCACGATCTCGGCGTCGGGATAGCGCAGCATCCGCACGCCCCCGACCGCATCGCACAGACGGGCGATCGACTGGAGCGGGGCGGGGTGGTCGCGCAGGTAGCTCATCTGCGTCACCAGTTCGGGCAGCGCTTCGGCCAGCGGCACGGTGCTCAGCTGCGGGGCTCCGAGCTCCGGATCGCGATCGATCAGCACGAGTCCGCTGAGCCGCAGCGGCACGGCGGGCACCGGGAGCAGCCCCGCGTCGACGGGCGAGACCTGCTCCTTGGGGAGGTCCTTGCGCACCACGGACAGCGGCTTGCGGTACGGATGCACGGACCGGGACTCATCCGCGGCGACGGTCTCGTCGGAGACGTAGCCGAACCGACGGCCCAGCGCCCGGCTGAGGGTCGTCTTGCCACGCCCGGACGGCCCGACGAACGCGACAACGCGCCCCTCGGCGTCCGCCACACCCGCCGCATGGAACATCAGCGCGCGTCCCCGTAGCGCCTCCAGCGCAGCGAGCGTCACGTCGACCGTCAGCTGCTCCATCCCCTGATCGAAGGATGCCCCAGCATTGAAGGACACAGTGAGCTCAGGTGGCGTCGCCACATCAGCGCTGATCGCACCGCTCCACGCCGCGCGGAGCTGCTCGCGCTGTGCGGCGTCGAGAGCGTCCCCCGGCTCGATCAGGACGCGCAGGCCGAGCACGTCGACGACCAGGTCCACCGTCATGACGCGCGATGCGTGCTTCTGCGCAGTGGAGCCCCGTCGTCATCGCGTGCCGCCGGCTCGCTGCGCACGGGCTCGCTGCTCGGCGTGCTCGCGAGCAGCTGAGCGGCCTCGTCCTCGGGCTTCTCCACGCGGTAGTAGTCGCCGTGGTACTGGTAGCCGTAATAGGCGGCGCCGCTTCCGCGCCGCGGGACGCGGTTGAGCACGATGCCCAGGGCACGGGCGCCGGCTCGGTCGAGGTTGCTGAGCGCCTTGCCGAGCACCTCGAACGTGGTCTTGCCGACGGTGGCGACGACGATCGCGCCGTCGGTGCTGTGGGCGAGGACGGCAGCGTCGGTCACGGGGATCAGCGGCGGGGCGTCGATGATCACGATCGCCTCGCGGGAGATCGCCTCGAGCAGCTCCTTCATGCGCGCGGAGCCGAGCACCTCGCTCGGGTTCGGCGGGATCTTGCCCGCTCCGATGACCAGCAGCCGCCCGTTGCCGCCGACGCGGTGCGCGACATCGGCCAGCTCGGCACGCCCGGCCAGCACATCGGAGAGGCCGACACCCTTGGGCAGGCCGAAGACCGTGTCGATCATGGGACGACGCAGGTCACCGTCGATCAGGACGACCTTCTGGCCGCTGGAGGCGAGGGTGATCGCCAGGTTCGAGGCGGTGGTCGACTTGCCGTCGCCCGGAAGCGGGCTGGTGATGACCATCACCCGCGGCGGGTTGTCGACGTCCATGAATTGGATGTTGGTGCGCAGCTCGCGCATCGCCTCGGCGATCGCGAACAGGTGCGCCTTGGAGCTGTTGGCGGAGTTGCCGCCGTCGAACGGGATGAGGCGGTCGTCAGCGGTGAACGACTTCTCCTCCGGGACGGTGCCCACCACCGCGACGCCGGTCTCGCGCTCCACTGCGGCGACATCACGGATGCGGCGGTCGAGGGTGTAGCGCAGAAGGCCGTAGCCGATCGCGAGGGCGAGGCCCACGAGGGCGCCGATCGCGAGCGCGAGCTTGGTGTTGGGCGACGACGGGCTCCCGGGCAGACGCGCGGAGTCGACGGCGCTGAGGAAGACGGTACCGGTCTTGTCGGGATCGCCGGACTCGATCTTGTTGACCTCGGCGATCATCGCGCGCACCCAGGCCTCCGCGAGATCGCGGGACTGCTCCGGGCTCGAGCCGTTCGCCGTCACCTTCAGCGAGGTGGTGTCGATCGGGTTCGTGATGCTGACCTGGTTGATCAGCGAATCGGGCGATTTCGCGAGGTCGAGCTCTGTGATCACGCGGTCGGCGACCGAACGGCTCTGGCCGATCTCGACATAGGTCTTGACGCGCTGCGCGGCGATGCTGTTGCCGAGGCTGACCGTCCCGAGCTCCTCACCGCTCACAGTCCGCACGAGAGCCGTGGCGTCCGCCGTGTACACCTTGGGCTGCGTCAGCGTCCAGCCGAAGGCGAGCACGACGGCGCCCACGATGACGGCCAACATGCCCAGCCAGTGTGCGCGGAAGATCCGCAGGTAGTCCCTCAACTCCATGCGCGCGTGCACCCCTCAGTCCGTACGACGCAATAATGCCTTCGAATCTAGCAGTCGGCCTCGGAATCTCGTTGTCCCAGCGCGCCCGGCGAAGACGAACATGCGCCCGATTCACGCTACTTCACGACATCCGGGAACAGAAAAGCGCGGGCCGAACGAGACGTTCGACCCGCGCTCAGCGCTGCATCGCTCAGGAGGTGAGCACCCCGTTGTCGGGGGTGAGGTCAGTCCAGTTGACCGTGCCGGTACCCAGCACCACTCCGCCGACGCTGCTCGTGCTCAGGTTGAACGTGAGGGTGTAGGTGCACTCCACCTGAGGCAGCGGCAGGATCGGAATGAAGATGGCCGTGAAGCTCATCGTCACGCTCGTCGGCTTCTTCGGGTAGTTGAGGCCGAGGCCGTTCGGCATCGGGATCGACCCGAGCACCGTGAACGGCGTGGTGAAGGCGCTGATCTGGCCGATCGTGCCTGCGCCACTCGTCGCCCCCAGCGTGAACTGCTTGGTGGTGCCATCGTTGAAGCTGATGCTTCCGCCGAGGCCGATCACCGTGTACGCCGGCTTGAAGAAGCCGACATCGCAGCCCGAGCTGTCGAGGTTGAAGATCGTCGTTCCCGTGACAGTGCCGAGGCCGAGGGCCGTCACCGACTGAGCGGTGAAGGCGCCGATGCTCCCGAGCTGCAGACAGCCGCATCCCGGGTTTCCCGTCGAGGCCGATGCCAGCGGCATGGCGACGGCGGCGGCGATGGCGGGAACCGACCAGGCGGCTCCCTTGACGACCGTGCGGCGGTCGATCGTGCGCGGTGCTCCCGCGGTGACATTCTCAGTCATATGCTGTGTTTCCCCTCAACAAGCTGTACCCAGTGGCGTCGGGCGGCTTCTCAGGGCCGCACACCATCGATGATCTGAGCACCGGGGAGAGCACTCAACGCGCCTGTCGCACTTTCCACGAGTCCTGTCGCAAAGCGGATCTCGTCGCCCGAGGCCTCAGCCCACCGGCATCCGCTCGCTCCGGGCGCGAGCCGGAAGCGGGAGTCCGCGGCCGGCGAATGCGCGCCGGAGTGCCGAGGGCGTGCGAAGACCCGCATGGATCGCGATCTCGCTGATGCTCAGCGAGTCGTACGCCGGATCGCCGAGCAGCTCGTTGGCGAGATCGATGCGCATGCCGCGCAGCTCATCAGCCGGCGAGCTGTTCTCCGCCGCGAACATCCGCTGCAGGTGGCGAGTCGACATGTGCATCTCCTGCGCGAGTTCGGCGACCCCGAACTCCCCCTCCGCACGGCGCATCAGCATCAGCGAACGGGCTCGGTCGATGGGTCTGTCCTCGCGAGCGCCCGCCACGTTCTTCGGCACCGACTCGAGCAGCGCACCGAACGCCATCTCGGCGAGCACGCGCTCCACGAGATAGTCGGTGTACGGCGTCGCGTCCGACGGCTGCACGAGCAGAGAGGTCAGGAAGGCCCGCAGCCCGACGGTCAGCGGCGTCGGCGACAGGACCTGCCGGGGCGACTGAACGCCTGTCTCGACCTCGAGAAGCGAGTCCCACGGCAGCCAGACTCCGACGGCCTTGCCACGAGCCTGCGCCGAAAGGTGCAGGTCGCGATGCGGATGCAGGAACACGGCGCTCCCGACCTCGGCGCGCTCCTCGCCCAGGTCGCCGTCGACCATGACAGGGACGTCGACGAACACGAGCCCCGCCAGTGCGTCCCGCCCCGTCGGCTGCCGGCGCCACGACCAGCGCGCGCCCCCGTCGAATGTATAGCTCGTCGCGAGCGTGCTGCGATGGCGGCATACCGCCTCGGGCTTCTCCGAGCCCGGCCCCAGCTGCCGCATGACCGCGGCGACGTCGATCAGATTCCCCATAACGGACCTCCCCAGATCCACGACACGCCCGGCCCCATCCGTCAGCGTTCGTTCGGGACAGCATAGACCCCCAAAGGCCATTTCGCGACACCGCACGCACGAAGATGCGACCTCGCCGGCGATCAGCATCCGCTCCCCGGGTCGATCAGCAAGGTGCGGCATGCTGTATGCGTGACCTCCGCAGACGACGCATCCCCTGCCCCTCGCCCGCTGTGGCGGCGCATCACGGGCAGCACGTGGTTCCACCTGATCCTGGCGTTCGTGGTGGTCGGGGCGGTGCTGTCGTTCGTGGCGAAGCCGTACGCGGTGCCCTCGGGCTCCATGGAGCAGACGCTCACCCCCGGTGATCGGGTGCTCGTCAACCGGCTCGCGTTCGTGGGCGGCGGCCCCAGCACGGGCGACATCGTCGTGTTCGATGCGGACGAGACCTGGGGTCCGGACGGCACCGCCGACGACGGTCCGCTCAAGGGCGTGCTGCGCTGGATCGGCGAGGTCACGGGATTCGGCCCCTCCGGTCCGCACACCCTCATCAAGCGGGTCATCGCGGGACCGGGTCAGACCGTCTCCTGCTGCGACGCCGAGGGCCGCCTGCTGGTCGACGGCAAACCCCTCGACGAGCCGTACGTGTTCGAGGACATCCCCTTCACGCCGGGCTCCCTGGACTGCACCTCCACGCCGGCCTCGCTCCGCTGCCTCCCCGAGGTGACGGTCCCCGCAGGCTCGTATCTGGTCCTCGGCGACCATCGCTCGAACTCCGCCGACGGTGCGTACCCCTGCCGGACTCCGGACGCCGATGCGGCCACCTGCTACCGCTGGGCGAAACGCGATGAGATCGTCGGGAAGGCCGTCGCGATCCTCTGGCCGGTCGGCCGGTGGAGCGGTCTCTGAGGATTCGGCGCAAGCCGATATATCCGGGGCTGTACGTCTGGGGTTTGACGGCTTAGACTGCAGACAGTCCTCCTGTGGGAGGAGGATGACGTCGCTTGCTGGGGCAGCGACGAAGCGCTGGGTGCACGATCCGTCGTGTGCGCTGCGCGTGGGACGAAATCCTCTGGGGAGGGATCGTGGCCGTATCCGAGCCATGGGGTGCGCACTGGGGTGCGATAGGACAGGCGGGTCAGACGTCTGCGGTGGCGTTCGCGCCGCCGGCGTCATCGAGCGCGAACTGGCAAGCGGCGTACCGTCGTCGCCTCGTCGTCACCGACGCGATCATCGTCGTGGTGGCGGTCTTCGGTGCCCAGTTCCTGCGCTTCGGTGAGGACTCCGCGAGTCTGTACATCCCGGGCTTCAGCGGCAGCAGCTTCACACTGGCGTACACGCTCGTCTCGGCGGTGTTCGCCGTCGCATGGCTTGTGGGGCTCCGCCTGCACGGCACCCGCGATCCGAAGACCGTGGGCAACGGCACGCAGGAGTACCGCAGCATCGCCGACGCCAGCATCCGCACCTTCGGCATCCTGACGATCGCCGCCTTCCTGCTGCACATCGAGGTGGCGCGCGCGTATCTGCTGCTCGCGCTTCCCGTGGGACTGCTCCTGCTGATCGCGGGCCGCTGGATGTGGCGCGGCTGGCTCAGCGCGCAGCGCTCGCAGGGCCGCTTCCTCACGCGGATCGTGATCGTGGGCGAGCACGCCAAGTCGGTGCACATCGCGCGGGAGGTGCAGCGCGACCACACCGCGGGCTACGAGATCATCGGCGCGGTCACCGAGCGCGGCCACGGGCTGCTGCTCCCGGGCATCCCCGTGATCGGCGACCTCGACGGCATGCTGCCCGCCCTCGAGTCGGTGGGCGCGGATGCCGTCGTCTACAGCGGCTCCGACCTGATCTCGCCCCCGCGGCTGCGTCAGTTCGGCTGGGAGCTGCAGACCCGCAGCATCGACCTCATCGTCGCCGCTGCGCTGACGGACATCGCCGGACCCCGCATCCACGCCCGCCCGGTCGCCGGGCTCTCGCTCATCCACGTGGACTACCCGGAGTTCACCGGCATGCGGTACGCCACCAAGCGCGCGTTCGACGTGTGCGTCTCAGCGCTCGCGCTGCTGGTGCTCTCGCCGCTGCTGCTGGCGCTCGCCTTCGCGGTGCGCACAGACGGCGGGCCGGCGCTGTTCATGCAGGAGCGCATCGGGCTGGACGGACGGCGCTTCCGGCTGCTGAAGTTCCGGTCGATGGTGCCGGATGCCGAGGACATGCTCTCCAACCTGCTGGCGTTCTCCGACGGCAACGGCGTGCTGTTCAAGATGCGTGACGACCCGCGGGTGACCAAGGTGGGCGGCGTTCTGCGGCGGTTCAGCCTGGATGAGCTGCCGCAGCTGTGGAACGTGCTGCGCGGCGACATGTCATTGATCGGCCCTCGCCCGCCGCTGATGCGCGAGGTGCAGAACTACGAGGACTTCGCGCAGCGTCGTCTGCTCGTCAAGCCGGGCATCACGGGCCTCTGGCAGGTGAGCGGTCGCTCGGACCTGTCGTGGGAGGACAGCGTCCGCCTCGACCTCTACTACGTGGAGAACTGGTCGCTGACCGGCGACCTCGTCATCCTCTGGCGCACGGTCCGCACCCTGCTGCGCCCCCACGGCGCCTACTGAACTGCTCCTGTACCGGGCGCAGGACGGTCAGGCGTCCGGGCGGGTGCCGTGCAGGGACTCGTAGATGTCGGCGACGAATTCCTCGATATCGGGATGCCCGACCACCGGGCCGCCCGCGAGCAGGCCGTCCGCACCCAGCAGCACCGCGCTCGGCGTGCGCGGCATCTCCAGGGAATCGCGCACGTACCCGTCGGGGTCGTGCAGCGTGAACGGCTCGATGGCGCTCGCCATCGGACTCGCATCCGGCGTGCTGCGCACCAGCAGCTGCACGGATGCCTCAGGCAGCAGCTCGCGGTAGGCGTCGGCACGCTCGATCACCGGCGTGCACGAGCCGCAGGTCTCCGACACCGAGAGCAGCAGGATCGGCTTCTCCATCGACAGCGCCCGCAGGTTCATGACGGCACCGTCGCCCCGCGTGACCGGCACAGCCGGCGTGCGCGCGCGGAGGTACTCCCCCAGCTCCTCGTCGGAGATCCCCGAGGGAGCAGCAGTCACCACCTCCGGTGCCGCCGGCTGATTCACCAGCACGAACGTCACGGCGACGGCGGCGAGGCCCAGAGTCCAGGGCCACAGCCACGTCGCCACCGCGGCGACCCCGCCCAGCAGTGGCGTCGAGCCGACGCCCACTACGGCGAACGCCGCCATCAGCACCAGCCAGGCGTTGCGCAGCAGCGTGCGCGTGGTGATGGGCTTGCGCTCGCCGAAGCATGCGCACGATGCATCCGGGGTGCTCTGCTTCGCCCGCCACACCATCACCAGGTAGACGGCGAAGAGCACGGTCGCGACGCTCGCGGCGAGAACGCCCAGCACGCCGCCGAGCACGAGCAGGGCCGCAGCCAGCACGATCTCGGCGATCGGATGCAGCCGCATCAGCCATGGACGACGCAGCACCGCGGGCACACCGAGCTCAGCCCATCCGGCCTCATCATCGGGCGTGCGCAGCTTGGCGATACCACTGACGAGCAGCACCCCCACGACGATCAGCGCGGGCGCGAACGCGAAGTAGATCATGTGTCCCCATCGATCGTGAGCAGCTCAGCGGCGACGAGCGCCCTGACGTAGTCATTGTCCCGGACCTCGCGGCCCTCGAGGGCCGCACGCCAGATATCGGCCGCCTCGTCGGCGAGCACCAGGATCGGCCCGTCCGGCAGCGCGGCCGCGTAGTACACGCCGTCCTGCTCCACCGAACCGACGTCAGATCCCAGGCTCACACGCATCGTCACTGCACCCTCCCGCTGCGGCCCCGCTCGCCTCCACGGCCGAGCGCCTCCCGCGCCGCCGACGCCGCGCGTCGTAGGCCGGCGACGAGCACATCCCGCGTGGTGGGCGTGCGGCCCAGTTCGTGAGCGAGGCGGCTCCGGTTCACACGCGGGGCGCGCAGCAGCACCCGGAGTGCGGCCCCCGGCGTGCGGGCCGCTCGCACCCGGCCCCACCACTCCTGCATCCGCGAACCGCCCTCGGAGACGGCCTTCCAGAGGGCGTGGTCGCGATGACGGCGCCATTCGTGGAGGGTGCCGGTCACCACGGATGCCGCGACGTCGGCGTCGAGCTCGGTGATCAGCGCCGACACTTCGGCGCGCGACGCGGGCGAAAGCCGCGACAGGTATTCGAGTGCCTCATCCCGCTCGGCGACATCCCCGCGTGCGGCGTTGAGCACGAACAGCGCGCCCTGCCCCACGAGGCTCGGCACGACGATCCCCCGCTCGGCCACCGTACGCGGCAGATGGCCGTCCCACAGCCGGTCGAACGCGACCACGTCCGCGATGCCCACCCCGGGGAAGCGCCGGTGCAGGTCGACATAGCCCCAGTCCTGGTGCCAGTAAGTCTGAGCGTGTCCGAACGGCGAGCCCTCGTCGAAGGTGCTGTAGACCTCCCAGCCGTGGCCGAGCAGGGCGCGGTGCACATCGTCGACCCCGGCCGGGTCGACGATCACGTCGACGTCGCTGCCGCCGCGCACGTCAGGACGGATGCCGGGGTCGAGCACGGCACCCTTGATGTGCAGCATCCGCACGCCCAGCCGGTCAGCGATGACCTGCAGACCGGCACGGCACAGCGAGATCCGCACGGTCAGCGGGATCGGCGTCTCCTGCAAGGCTCCCACGGCGTCAGCTTAGGCCAGCACGGGCGCCGCGCCCGCTCCGGCCGCCGAACGCCTCGCGCGCGTCAGCGTCTCGCCGTACGCGTCCGCATGGGCGCGTGCGACGGCGGTGTCGTCCAGCAGGCCGGGCGTGTGCTTGCCGGCATCCGCGAGCCGGGCGCGCAGCGCCGCGTCGCCGCCCAGCGTGCGCAGGGCGTCGGCGAGCTGCGGGATGCTGCGCGGAGGCACGCGCACGCCATTGCGGCCATCCTGCACCCACTCGACCGGACCGCCCTCGTCGGCGACGATCGCGGCCGTGCCCGCGGCCAGGTACTGCAGCACGTTCTGCCCGAGCGGCTCGGCGCGAGTGGAGTACTGCACCGCGATGTCCCAGCCGGCTATGCGCGTCGCGGTGTCGTCGACATGGCCCGGGAGCAACACGCGAGCGCCCAGCCCGAGCTCGTCGGCACGGGCGCGCAGCGACTCGGCGAAGCCGTCGTGCGCGAAGGGCGCTCCGCCCGCCAGATCCAGCTGCGCGTCACCGTCGCGGAAGGCGAGGGCGAAGGCCTCGAGCAGCTCGCGCTGTCCCTTCCACGGGTCGATGCGCGCCAGCATCCCGACCCGCAGCGGGCCGACATGCGGACTGGCCGCGGCGACCGGGCGGATCCCCGAGGCGCTGGGGATGCTGACGGCGACCGCGCCGCGCCGCAGGAACGGGCGGGCGCTCTCGAGGGTCGTGCGGGAGTTCGCGATCACGCCGTCCGCCCTCGGCAGCACCAGGTCCGTCATCAGCCGGTAGCCGAACCCGCCCAGGCTCTCCCGCTCGACGAGATCCCGCAGATGCACGACGAACGGCTTGCGCGAACCGCGCACCGCGAGCGCCCCGTACGCGGCGGAGCGCGTGCTGTTGGCGACGACGATGTCACTGCCCCGCACCGCGCGGTGCCAGCGGACGGCGGCCGCCTGCGCTGCGAGTCGCGCGCCCAGTTCGGCGAGGCGGAGCGGCGACGAGCCGCTGCCCCCGCTCGGCTGCCGCGCGCCCGCGAACATCAGCGGCACGTCGGAGGGCAGCCGATCGAAGACGCCGGCCCCCTCCTTCGCCGGAAGAAGCACGGATGCCGCCCAGTCAGGCTGCGCGTTGAGCAGGCGCAGCAGAGCCAGCTCGGCCCCGCCGCGGACGGCTGTGTGGTCGAGGTGCACGACCCGTGGCCGCACGTCCCCAGTGCGTACGCTTACCATTCCCCTTCGATCCCCAGAATCGTTCCGCCGCGGACACTCCCCAGTGCCTTATCGCGACGGATATGGTTGCTGAGGACAGCATAACCCTGGGGAGGCATTGTGCGCGTGCTGCGTATCTCGCACAGCGCCACGATCGCCGCGTGGCGCGGCCGTGAGCGCGCCCTCCGCGATGCCGGAAACGACGTCACTCTCATCACCGCCCCGCGCTGGCACGCGGGTGGCGTCTGGGTGGATCTGGATGCCCGCCCCGACGAGAACGTGCGGCCGGCGCGCACCTTCTTCGGCCGACACCCGGCACTCTTCCTCTACGCCCCCGGGCCGCTGTGGCGGGCTCTCGGCGAGCGCTGGGACGTGATCGACATCCACGAGGAGCCCTTCGCCCTGAGCACCGCTCAGGTGCTGCTGATGCGCGCGCTGCGCCGCGACCGCACGCCGGTGGTGCTGTACACCGCGCAGAACATCGACAAGCGCTACCCGGTGCCGTTCCGCTGGCTGGAGCGGTGGGCGCTGCGCACCGCGTCGGGGATCTCAGCGTGCAACAGCGAGGCCGCCCGCATCGTGGAGCGCAAGGGTTTCGCCGGGCGCGCTCGGGTGATCCCGCTGGGCGTGGACCCGGCGCCGGAGGCGGCGCCCCCGGGCGCCCCCGCCGATCACGGGACGGACGGCGGTATCACGGTGGGACTGCTCGGCAGGATCGTGCGTGAGAAGGGCCTGGAGCCCCTCGTGCGCGCGCTGCAGCTGGAACCCCGGCTGCGGCTCCGCGTCGGCGGAGAGGGCGGGGATCGCGGATTCCTGGAGACGCTCGCCCGCGAGGCCGGCGTCGATGATCGTCTCGAGATCCTCGGACCCGTCCGGCCCGACCGCGTCGGCGAGTTCCACTCCTCCCTCGACGTGCTGGCCGTGCCCTCGATCCCCACCGACAGCTGGACGGAGCAGTTCGGCCGGGTCGCCGTCGAGGCGATGGCGGCCGGTGTGCCGGTCGTCTCCAGCGACGCCGGCGCTCTGCCCGACGTCGTCGGCGGGGCGGGGATCGTCGTGCCGGCCGGGGACGCGGATGCCCTGACGGCGGCGCTCCTGGATGCCGCCGGTCCCCGGCGAGCCGAGCTGATCGCCGCCGGGCTGGTCAGGGCGCAGCAGTGCTCGTGGGAGTCCGTCGCGCGGGAGTATCAGAGCCTCTACCGCACCGTCTCGATCGCCCGGTCATCGCACGGTGACGCGACGACGGACGACGAGCGCGGGGTCGAGGTGATCGTCGTCGCCTACGGCGCCGTCGAGATGCTGCGTCGCGCGCTGGTGCCGGTCGCCGGACTTCCGGTCACCGTGATCGACAACTCGTCGCTGCCGGAGATCTCCGCGCTCTGCGAAGAACTGGGCGTCCGCTACATCGATTCCGGTGGCAACATCGGCTTCGGCGCCGCCGTCAACCGAGTGCTCGCCGACCGGCTCGTGCCCGGTGGCGACGTACTGCTGCTGAATCCGGACGCCGAGGTCTCCGCCGACGGCATCCGGCAGCTCCATGCGGCGCTCCGTGCCCGTGAGGGCGTCGCCAGCGTCGGCCCCGCACAGGTCGACCTGAGCGGGCATGCGGCCCGCACCCTCTGGCCGTTTCCGACCCCGCTCGGCAGCTGGATGCAGGCAGTCGGTCTCGGCCGCCTGATCCGCGGCCCCCGGTTCGTGATCGGCTCGGTGCTGCTGCTGCGCGCGGAGGCGCTGGACCAGGTCGGCGGCTTCGACGAGCGCTTCTTCCTCTACGCCGAGGAGACCGACTGGGCCTACCGTGCCCACCGCCTGGGCTGGCGGCATCAGGAGGTCCAGGGACTGCATGCCGTGCACGCGGCGGGCGGCACGAGCACGGACCCCCGCCGCCGCGAGGCGTACTTCCACGCCTCGCAGGAGCGGTACTTCCGCAAGCACTTCGGCGCACTCGGCTGGCAGAGCGCCCGCACGGCGGCCTTCCTCGGCGCGGCGGTACGCGCCGCGATCCTCCCCGGCGAGCGCGGGCGCGAGGCCCGTCGCCGCGCGGCCCTCTACCGTCTCGGCCCCGTGAAGATCGAGCAGCGGTTCCGGAGCGCGGACTGATGCACATCGTGCAGATCGTCCCGTCCATCGGCCCTGGCAGTGGCGTAGCAGGGGTGGCCGCTCAGCTGGAGGAGCAGTTCCTCGCTCTCGGTCACACCACCGAAGCGCTCACCGAAGACCGGCTGACGCCCCACGGCCCACCGCCGCAGTCCCGGCTCCTGCACGCAGTCTGGCGCCTGAACGCAGCGTTCGCGTTCAGCATCGTGGGCGGGCGTCGCGCCCGCCGCCTGCTGGCACAGGAACCGCACGCGGTCTCGATCTGCCACAACGGCGCGCTCGCAGGCGACGTCTACGTGAATCACGGCGTGATCGCCGAGACCATGCGCAACCGCGGTCACGGGCTGTGGCGGATGATGCGCAATCCGTTGCACCTGTTCACTCACCTGCGGGATCGACATCGCTACCACGGGCGGACGCATCGAGCGGTCGTCGCCCTGACCGAGGAAGAAGCTGCGGTGCTGCGCCGGGTGTACGGGCGGGTACGGCCGCCTGTGCACGTCATCGGACACGGCGTCGATCTGGATGCGCACCATCCGCCGACCCCCGCTGAGCGCGCCGCGGCACGGGAACGGCTGGGTCTGGATGATGAGCACCGGGTGGCCCTGTTCATCGGGCACGAGCTCGACCGCAAGGGACTCGGACTGCTGATCGACGCACTCACCGAGGCTCCGACGGTCATGCTGCTCGTGGTGGGCGGATATCGCTCCGCGGTCGACAGGATGACGGCGCGCGCGAAGCGACGAGGAGTGGCAGACCGTGTGCTGTTCGTCGGCCCGCACGTCGACCTGGCGCCATGGTTCGCCGCGGCGGACATGTTCTCTCTGCCCAGTGCTTATGAGTCGTATGGACTCGTCTTCACTGAGGCACTCGCCTCCGGTCTCCCCGTGATCGCGACCAGGGTGGGCGCCGCGGCCTCGTTGATCGTCGACGGCCGCAACGGGTATCTCGTGGCTCCTGATCCGCATCAGATCGCCGACCGCCTCGAGACGCTCGCCGCGACGCACGTCGACGAATGGCGTGACGCCTGCCGTGCGTCCGTGTCGCACCTGACGTGGCGCGCCACGGCAGAGCGGTACGTCGAACTGCTCACTGAACTGGCCCTGACCGAACGAGGACGAGCATGAGGATCGTGCACCTGGTGTGCTCGGACCGCTTCGCCGGAGTGGAGCAGTTCGTGCTGCGGCTCGCCATCGCCCAGCGGCAGGCCGGGCACGAGGTCGACGTGCTCGGCGGGTCGCCGGAGCGGATGCCCGCCCCGCTGCGTGAGTCCGGGGCGACGTGGTCGCCCGCCGTCGGCCTGTGGGACGGCGTCCGCGCCCTCCGCGCGCTGCGCCGCACGGCCGACGTCGTGAACACGCACATGACCAACGCGGATGCCGCGGGCGTGCTCGCTCTGGGCAGGCGGGGGCCCGCGCTCGTCTCGACCCGGCACTTCGCATCCCGCCGCGGCAGCGTGCTGGGAATCCCCATCGATGCTCTCGTCCGCCGCCGTGTGGATGCCGAGATCTCCATCAGCTCGGCCGTCGCTGCGGTGATCGGCGTGCCCTCCGCGGTCGTGCACTCCGGCGTGCCCTCGGCGCCGGCGGACGCGCGCGTCCCGACTGAGCGCGAACGGGTCATCCTGATGGCGCAGCGGCTGCAGCCGGAGAAGCGCACCGACACGGGCATCCGCGCCTTCGCTGCCTCCGGGCTGGCGCACGACGGCTGGCGGCTCGACATCGCCGGTGACGGCCCGCTGCGCGCCGACCTCGAGGCGCTGGTCGACGAGCTCGGCGCCTCCGACGCGGTGCGGCTACTGGGGTTCCGCGAGGATCTGCCCGCTCGCCTGGAGCGGGCAGCCCTGTTCCTCGCGCCCTGCGAGGTGGAGGGCCTGGGGCTCGCGCTCATCGAGGCGATGGCCGCTGGCGCGGCGCCGGTCGCCGCAGCCGCCGCCGGCCACCTCGACGTGCTCGAGGGGCTGGATGCGCGCAGCGGCTACCGTCCGGGGGAGGTCTCGGATGCCGCCGACGCACTGCGCACGCTCGCCGATGATCAGGAGCGACGGATGCATCTCGCAGAGCAGGCCAGGGAGCGCGCACGCACCGAGTTCTCGCTGGCACAGCAGTCGGCCCGCACCGACGACGTCTACCGGCGTGCGATCGAGAGGCGGCTGCGATGATGGACCTCGTCGTGCTGTCCCTCGAACGGTGGGATGGCGTGTGGCGCCGCAATCAGCACCTGGTGGCGGGGCTGTTGGCAGCCGACCCCGATCTCCGCGTGCTCTTCGTGGAGCCTCCGGACGACCCGATCCACGACCTGCGCCATGGGCGCCGTCCGGGCACGGGGCGCGGCCTGACACGCATTGACGACAGGCTGTGGACGCTGCGCCCTGTGAAATGGCTCCCCCGCCGCATCGATCGCGGTGCCGACGACCGGCTCGCGAGCATCGTCCGCGCGGCCGTGGAGACGCTGCGGATGCCGCATCCGGTGCTCTGGATCAACGACCCCGCCGCGGTGCAGCTCGCGCAGCGCACGGGCTGGCCGGTGCTGTACGACATGACCGACGACTGGCTCGCCGCGGAACGCCCGGAGTCGGCGCAGCGGCGCATCGCCGAGGGCGAGAACTGGCTGCTGCAGCACGCCGCCGCCGTGGTCGCGTGCTCGCCGGAGCTGATCCGCCGCAAACGCTCGCAGCGCGACGACATCGTGCTGGTGCGCAACGGCGTGGACACGGCACGCTACCTCGCCCCCGCTCCGCGCCCCGCGGATGCTCCTGAGGGGCCGTACGCGCTGTACCTCGGCACCCTGCACCGCGACCGCATAGACGTCGACCTGTGCGAGACGACCGCGACCGCGCTGCGCGGGAACGCTCATCTGGTGCTCGTCGGGCCCGAAGCCTGGTCGGCGGCCGACGGCGAGCGCGTCCGTGCCGCGGGTGCGATCGTGCTGGGCGCGCGGGACCGGGAGGCCGTGCCCGCCTACCTGCAGCACGCGGATGTCCTCGTCGTCCCGCACCTCGTGACGGCGTTCACGGAGAGCCTCGACCCGATCAAGCTGTACGAGTATCAGGCGGTCGGGCGTCCGATCGTCTCCACCCCGGTGGCGGGCTTCCGCGATGCCGATGGCGTCGTCATCGCCGAGGGCGCGGCCTTTGCGGTGACCGTCGCGTCCGGCATCCCCGCGTCGACACGCTTCCCGCACGGTGCCCGCCCGGACGCCGCCGACTGGTCGGAACGCGTGGCCGCGTTCCGTGCCGTGCTCCCCGGCCGCTGACGGCTGCCACCCCCGTCCCGACGCCGAAGGAGCCATCACCTAGACGTCGAGCCACCAGGCGGATGACTGGCATCCACGTGGTGGCTCGACGTTCGCATGGTGGCTCAGCGCCACCATGCGGGGTTCAGATGCAGGCGCAGTCCGGCGGGGTGCCCGTGATCGCGATGTCGCCCGACACGATCGGGTTGCCGTCGTGGTCGTGGTCGCTGCCGTCCGAGGCGTGACCCCACCCCGCCGCGAACGCAATCGTTCCGGTGGCGTTGGCGCTGTTCGTGGATCGCGCGAGGAAGTACCCGTTGAAAGTGGCACCCGGCGCGATCTCCCAGGGAAGCGGCGGAACCGGAGCGGCGGTCAGAGGAATGCCCGTGGTGTTCTTGGTCAGCGTGAGCGACGTGATCCACACCGTCTTGTTCGATCCGTTGTAGATCGACACAGGTACGGCGTAACCGAACTTGAATGTCGCGCAACTGCCACCGGGCGACTTGCACGCAGTGCCGACCGTGATCGTCGGCTTGGTGCCCGATGCGGCGAAGGCCGGGATCGGTGCGGCGACGGCGATCGCAGGCACAGCCCACGCCATCGCCTTCGTGACGGTGCGACGACTGACGCCGTCGCCAGCGGTCTTCGTGTTCTCGCTCATGAGAGCATTCCCCAATGCTTATCGCCCCGGCGCGACTCCCCCATAGAGCCGCTGTACCGACGGGCATTGCCGCCAATGATAGTCGAATCGCGTCAGATGTGAAAGACACCGATATTCCGATCCGTCCGCGTCCTCCGTCGGGCTCGATCCGCGGCCGCGATGCTAGATTTCTCGGGACGCCGGGAGGCGACCGGGACCGTCGAGGGGACAGTGGGCAGATGACGCGTCAGACGAGGATGTCGCGGCTGCGCCTGCTCCTGGAGGCCACCGGGGCCGCGCCCGCCCGATGGGTCGCGACCACCGTGCTGGTCTCGCTGGTGCTTGCGGGCCTCGACATGGTGGGGGTGCTGTCGATGCTCCCCCTCATGCAGCTGATCACCTCGGGAAAGACCGACGGCGCCTTCCTGACCTGGATCTCGACGACGATCGGGACCACGGATGTGAGCGTGCTGCTCCCCGTCATCGCCGGCCTGGTGCTGATCGCCTTCCTGGTCAAGAGCGTCGGCGCGCTGATGTTCCGGTGGTGGCTTCTCGGGCGCACCACGCGCGTGTCCGCGTTGGCATCGACCGCGCTGATGCGCCGCTACGTGCTCGCGCCGTACGGCTCGCACCGCAAACGGGCATCCAGCGAGATCTACCGCAACGTCAACGACGCGACCAACCAGGCTGCCAGCGTGCTGCTCGCGCAGGTGAGCCTGGCGACGGATGTCGTGACGATGGCCGCCCTGGTGCTGGTGCTCGCATGGACGTCGCCGCTGGCGATGGCGCTCGCCGCAGTCGTGTTCGGCACGATCGTCTTCGGCATTCAGCAGATCCTGCGACACAGGCAGGTCGCCCTCGGCGAGGAGCTCGCGAGCTCGTCGCTCGATGCCTGGCAGTCCTTGATGCCTGGCATCGAGGGCTTCCGCGAGACGCGTCTGACCGCGAGCTCCGAGCTGTTCGTCGGTCGTTTCCGCCAGGCCCGTCTTCGCGGTGCCCGCACGCAGCAGACCATGGGGATCCTCAGCGACATCCCCCGCTACATGCTCGAGATCGCGTTCATCGTCTCCATCGCGGGCATCGCCGCGGTGCTCAGCATGACCGGCGCCGGCAGTCAGATCCTTCCCGTGCTGGGCGTCTTCGCCGCAGCATCAGTGCGTCTGCTCCCGACCCTCACCCGCGTGACAGCGAACGTCGCGACGACGCGCAGCGGCGATGCAGGCCTCCGGATCCTCGTCGAAGCGCTGGACGAACTGGCCTCCGAGGGGCAGCACGACGATGCTCCTTCGGCCGTGACACCGCCCACGGGAGACATCGTGGTGCACGACGTCTCGTTCCGCTTCCCGGACTCGACCGAGAACGTCCTGGACCACGTGAACGTGACGGTGACGGAGAATCGCACCACCGCGTTCGTCGGAGCGAGTGGTGCGGGTAAGTCCACGCTGCTGGATCTGCTCCTGGGTCTGCTCTCCCCCACCGCGGGTGAGATCCTCTGTGGCGACCAGGTGATCGATCATGACCTGGCGGCCTGGCATGCCGGACTCGGTGTGGTGCCTCAGGATGTGTTCGTCTCCAACACCACGCTGCTCGAGAACATCGCCTTCGGTCTCACGCGGGAGTCCATAGATGTCGAGCGCGTCCGAGAGGTCGTGCGGCTCGCGCTTCTCAATGATCTGGTCGCTCAGCTCCCGGATGGACTCGACACGGTGCTCGGTGATCGCGGGACCAGGCTCTCGGGTGGCCAACGGCAGAGGGTCGGGCTCGCCCGTGCGCTCTACCGGCGCCCCAACGTCCTCGTGCTGGATGAGGCGACGTCGGCCCTCGACAACGCCACCGAGTACGAGATCGCGCAGACGCTCAGGCATCTGCAGGGCTCGATGACCATCATCATCGTGGCGCACCGACTGTCGACTGTGCGTCACGTCGACCAGCTGGTGTTCCTGCGTCACGGTGAAGTCGCTTCGGCAGGGACCTTCGACGAGGTTCGCGATCAGAATGCCGAGTTCGCCCGCCTCGTCGAGCTGGGCTCGCTGGACTGACCGCGGCGCGTGCGCCAACTAGGCTGAGCGGCATGCCCGCACCTGAACTGACCGTGTGCATCGTCACCTACGAGCGCTCGGCATTTCTGGAGCGCTGCCTCGCCTCGCTCGCCGAGCACGCCGGGGACGTGGAGGTGGTCGTGGTGGATGCTTCGCGGAGCGAGGACTCCGCCGCGGCGGAGCGAGCGTTCCCTGGCGCGCGGTACGTGCACCGCCCCGAGCTGGCCGGCTGGATGACGCGCTCCCGAAATGAGGCGCTGCTGCATGCACGGGGCGAGATCATCGCATTCCTTGATGACGATGTGGTGGTCTCGGCGGGGTGGCGGCGGGGGCTGCTCGACGCGTTCGCCTCGGATCGGCATCCGGATGCCGTCGCGGGCCGCACGCGCAACCTTCAGCCGGGCGAGGAGGCGTACGACCTTCCGATCGGGAGACTGCGCGACGACGGCACGCTCACTGCCGGGTTCGCTGCGCTCCGTGACGGCCTGGAAGACGTGGATCACGGCATCGGGGCGAACATGTCGTTCCGCCGGGAGATCCTCGCCCGCCTGGGCGGGTTCCGTGACGACTACCCGGGCACGGCCATGCGCGAGGACACCGACATGTTCCTCCGCGTGAAGCGCATCGGCGGGCGGACCGTGTTCGCCCCCGACGCCTCGGTGGACCACCTCCCAGCCCCGCATGTGAAGGGACGCCGCTTCGACACCCGCTACAAGCTGTACGGTCGTCGCAATCACATGGTGATGCTCGCGAGGTATGCCGGCCGTCGTTCGACCATGCTGCGCCGCTGGGTCGCGAGTGATCTGCGGGCGATCGAAAGGGCCGGCGGCGCGGTCCGGCGGATGCAGCGGTTCGGCGTCTCCGTGCTGGGGCTCACCTGGGGCGCGATCGCGACTCTGCGCCAGGCGACGGCGGCGCCGTTGCCGCCCGAGAGACGGGATGCCGCAGCGGAGCGCATCCGCGCGGCGCTGACGGCGAAGGAGCGCCGGTGACCGGCCCCCGGCTGTCGATCGCCACGATCGCCACCGACGCGCCGATGGGCGCGCAGGCGTACGAGAGGCAGATCGTCACCCGCGCGGGAGACGCGCTGGAAGCGGTCGACGAGGAGACCTGGCGCACCCGCAGGCTGGTCGTCCGCTCGTTGCGCTCCACTCTGCCGGGATCGCGGCGGCTGCCGATGCGGTTTCTCGCCCGGGCATCCGCGGCGGTTCGCCGTGAAGCCGGACGGATCCTGTTCGCCGGCGACACGGTCTCTCACCGGATGGGATTGGAACTGCCGCCTGCGCCGCACGGCGATGTGGTGACGCTGCACGATGTGGTCGCCTGGCGCTTCCCCGATGAGTCCTCGCCCGTGGGCGCGGCCATCGATGAACTCCGTCGTGCGGATGCCGTCATCTGCGTCTCCGAGTTCAGCGCCCGCGAGGCGGTCGATCTCCTGGGCATCCCGCAGCCGCACGTCGTGCACAACGGAGTCGACGACCGCTACTTCGACGCGACGCCCCTCGACCATGCCGCGCTGGGTCGGCTCGGATTGCGGTCGCCGTTCGTCCTGCACGCGGGTGGTGCGGCAGCGCGCAAGAACCTGGAGGGGCTCGCGTCGGCGTGGCCACTCGTCCGTGCGGAGCGGCCCGAGCTGACGCTCGCACTCGCGGGCCCGGAGCATCCACGCCGCACCGCGCTGTTCGAGGGGATGCCGGGAGTGCTCCTCCTGGGCCGGCTGCCAGATGCGGTCATGCCGGGTCTGGTCGCGGCGGCGGACGCCGTGGTGGTTCCGTCCCTGTACGAGGGCTTCGGGCTGCCGGTCCTGGAGGCGATGGCGGCAGGGGCGCCGGCCGTCGTGGCGAACACGAGCAGCCTTCCCGAGGTGGCGGCGGGGCATGGATTCCTGGTCGAACCGGACGCCGCGGCCCTCGCTGCGGGGATGATCGAGGCGACCTCCGACGATCCGGCCCTTCCCGCTCTGCTGCGCGACGCACGCGCGCATGCGGCGCGCTTCACCTGGGAGCGCAGCGCCCGCGAGCACGCGCGTGTCTGGGCCTCCCTTCGCTGACGCCCCGGTGGAAGGGAGCGGTCAGCGCACGATGGCCCGAAGCACCATGTCGTAGAGCAGCGCCACGCGCGGCCAGCTGAACGCCTTCACCCGGTCCAGGCCCGCCTCAGCGAGTCTGTCGCGCAGCGGGGGATCCGACAGCATCCGCCGCAGGGCGTCCGTCAGCGCCGCGGTGTCCTCCGGATCGACCAGCAGCCCGTCCTCCCCGTCCCTGATGAACTCGGCCGCTCCCCCGCGGCTGGTCATCACCAGGGGCGCGCCGCCGCGCCAGGCCTCGAGCGCGACGATTCCGAACGACTCCGAACGGCTGGGGACGACCACGGCCGTCGCCGCCGCGATCCGCTCCGCCACCCCCGCCGCGTCGCGCTCGCCCAGCAGGCGCACGCGATCATCCAGGCCGAGCGCACTGATCTGCTGCTGCAGCGCATCGCGCTCCGGCCCGTCGCCGACGATCTCCAGCCGGCCCTGCTCCAGCGCGGCGAACGCGTCGATGAGCAGGTCGAAGCCCTTCATCCGCCCGAGCCGCCCGACCGCGACGAGCAGATCCTGCTCGCGCGCGGGCGCGTCGAACGACGGCATCCGGCCCACGCCGTTGGGGATGATCGTGCCCTCACCGGCGCCGAAGCGTGCGGTGAGGTCCTCGAGCACGTAACGGCTGGGGGCGGCGTGGGCGGACGAGGCGGCCAGTGCCGCGCGTAGCGAGTCCCGCAGCAGCCGTGATCGTGCGAACGCGCCGTTGTCGTCGCCCAGCGTCTCGCCGTGCGAGACCACCATCAGGGGGATGCCGGTGGCACGGTGCAGTCGCAGCGCGTACACGCCGTTGGGACCGAAGCACTGCACGACAAGCGCATCGGGGCGGAACTCCCGTGCGGCCGTGCGCCACTGGCGCCAGGCCGCGGGAGCCACAAGCGCGTAACGGAGCAGAGCCGCTGCGGTCCGCGCGGGCAGCGGTGTGGGCAGGTAGCGCACCGGAGGTGTCTGGAGAGCGGATGCGGCCGGGCGCCGCCCCCGGTCGACGGACCAGACCTCGACCTCGTGCCCCTGCGATCGCAGTGCGCGCGAGACCTGCGCCACGTGCTCCTCGACGCCGCCGACGTGCGGGGCGTACGACGAGGCGATCAGTGCGATGCGCAGTCGCCGGTGGCCGTCAGCGGCCACTGTCGTCAGCCGGCGTCCTGCCGAACAGCTCGGTCATGACGTCCTCGTCCGTGCTCTTCCGGACGCCACGACGGCGACCCGGTTCGGGCGCGGTCGCGATGTCGGCGGATGCCGCAGGAGTCGCGGCCGGCGTGTTCTCGCCACGCGAGGCGGCAGCATCCGAGCTCCGCGGCTGCTTGGCGTCGTAGGCGTAGGCGCCGTAGGCTCCGGCGTTGGGCACGGCCACGCGGTTCAGCACGACGCCGAGCACGTGGCCGTGGATCTTCTCCAGCACGGCGACCGCGTCGTCGACGGTGTCGTAGCTGGTGTGCCCCGCGGACACGACGATGAGGGCGCCGTCTGCGGCCCGCGTGAGCACGGCGCCGTCGGTGACGGCGAGCAGCGGAGGCGCGTCGATGATCACGATCGCATGCTTCGCCAGGTCCGCCAGCAGCTTGTGCATCCGCTCCGACCCCGCCAGCTCGCTGGGGTTCGGCGGGAGGGTTCCGGCCGGCAGCACGAGCAGGTTCGGCACGCCCCGCACGCGGCGCAGGGCATCCGTGATCTCCAGCCGCCCGGCGAGCACGTCGGTGAGGCCCACCGAGCCGTCGACTCCGGTGCTCTCCGCCACGGTGGGACGACGCAGGTCGCCGTCCACGAGGATCACGTGGGCGCCGTTGGCCGCCAGCGTGCCGGCGAGGTTTGCCGCGACGGTCGACTTGCCCTCACCCGGCAGCGCGCTGGTGACGACGATGCGGCGCGGAGGGTTGTCGACGTTCATGAACTGAAGGTTGGTGCGCAGCATCCGCAGCGACTCGCGTACGGCGAAGTCCGCACGCTGCGCTTTGGCGTCCTCGGCGACGTCGCCAGGCCGGTACAGACGGTGTCCGTCGGCGAGAGAGCCGACGTCGGGCAGGGTGCCGGCGACGGGGATGTGCAGTCGCTGCTCCACGTCGGCCGCGGTGCGCAGCCGGCGATCGGCCATCGCGCGCACCAGCGCGAAGGCGACGCCGCCGCCCAGGCCCAGCACGATGCCGACGATCATGGCGAGCCTGGTGTCGGGGAAGACGGGAGAGGACGGCAGGGATGCCGATTCGCCGAGCTTGATGGTCAGCTCAGCGCTCTCGGGGTTGCCGTCGCCCTCGACGCGATCGATCTCCGCGGCGAGCGCAGTGACCCACGCCGACGCGATGTCGCGGGCGGCCTCCGGCGTCGCCGCGCGCGCGGAGATCTTGAGGATCGCCGTGCCCTGCGGATTCTCCACGGTGATCAGTTGGGCCAGCGCCTCGGGCGACAGCTTCGAGCCGATCTCCTCGCCGGCGCGCTCGGCCACGGAGCGCCAGGTGGCCATGTCGAGGTACGTCGGCACCTTCGCCTTGGCGAGCCCGTCGACCTGACCGGGAGAGAACGTGGAGGTGTCGAACTTGGTGCCCGCGGTGATGTACCCGCTGGCATCAGCCTGGTAGACCGGGCTCTGCAGCTTGGCCCAGCCGAAGCCCACCCCCGCGCCGACCGCGATCATCAGCAGTATCGCCAGCCAGTAGCGGCGGAACGCGTTGCCGTAGTCGCGAAGCCTCATCCCCGCACCCCTCTGTCTCGCTCGATCATATGTGCTGGGCCCTTCGTACGCCCGATCTGACCAGCACCCGCTCGGGCAGGTCGAGATCGCGGTCTCGTCGGCTCTTCTTCTCCCGTATCTCCCAGAACGGCTGGGTGGGGTCGTGCTCGTGGGCGAGGGCCTGCGCGCCCAGGCAGATGCCCGCGACGAAGAACGGGACCGACACCTGCGCGGCGACCCAGAAGAGGTCGAACTGCGCCTGCGCGATGCGCGCGAAGACGAGGCCGAAGGCCAGCATCCCGAACCTCGGCGCCACACGCCACAGCGCGATCAGCATCACCGCCCACATCGCGATGAAACCGATCAGGCCGACGATCCCTGTCGAGGCGAGCACCTCGACCTCGGCCTGCGGGGGCTGGAAGTTCGCCCCCGGCTGCACGTACCAGTACCGCAGCCCGTGTCCGAAGACGGGCGAGTGCTTCCAGAACGCGTATACCTCGCGCAGCCAGTCGACCCGCTGGTAGAAGGAGTTGAACCGGTTCTGCGAGTCGATCTGTTCGAACACGCTCTGCACGACCAGGAAGATGCCGGGGACGGCGAGCACGATGATGAGCACGATGTGCTTCGCGGCGCCTCGTCGCAACGTGTGCACGAGCAGCGCGAGAGCCAGTCCGATACCGGCCTGCCTGGACTGCGTCAGCAGCAGAGCGAGCAGGAAGACGACGAACGCTCCGCGGGCCCAACGGCGGTCGATGCGGGCCCAGTCGGGGTTCACGTAGGCGATGAAGGCGGCGAAGCCGAGCATGCCGCCGGCGAAGTTCTTGTGCATCGGCCACGGCCAGATGGGGTAGACGGCGCCGAACTCCCCGTGCAGGGCGTGTCCGATCGCGGTACCGAAGGTGCCCGCCGCGATCACACCGGTCGCGCCCAGGATGAGGATGAAAGCCAGGCGCGCGCGGCCGGCCCGACCGATCACCCATCCCACGATCAGCGCGCCCGAGACCAGCAGCCAGGCGTGCACCCACTCGACGGTGTTCTGCACATAGGGGTTGACGATCACCGTGAGCAGGGAGGCGAATTGGTAGCCGAGGTTCGCCCAGAGCATCACGCGCATCGGCGGGCTGTAGGTGTGCTTTCCGAGCAGCACGGCGGCGCCGAGAGCCGCGGCGAGCGCCGCGTCGGAGACGGTGAGGTCCGCGCCGCCAAGTCCGAGGCGCTCGGTGACGAGCAGTGCGGGCGTCGCCATCAGGGCGATGGCGAGGGGCTCGGATGCCGTGAGCACGACGCCCACCGTGAGCGCGGCGACGACGGATGCTGCGACAGCGCCGTTCGGGATACCGCGGTCGAGCAGCAGGTAGACGGCGAACACGACTCCGAGCGCGAAAAGGCACCAGCGCCAGGCATCCGCCCAGAACTCACCCAACCGCGACCTCACGGTCCCCGTCCCCATCAGGCAAGTATCCCCCACCTTGCGGTTCGGGTGTCCGAGCCTCTCGAAGCGCCTCGGCGATCGTTTTCCGTCGCTCTTCGATCAGTCAGCGACACGGCCAGGTTCACTATGCGACATCTCCGCCATTGTCAGAACTGTCATCTGGCATCGGCCGCTCCCCCGAGTGGCACGGCGAGTTGACATCTCGCCGCTCCCCCGGGCGGCACTGCTCTTCTTCACAGCGCCTTGCGTACGAATTCCAGGAGAAACATGACCATCGAAAACACCAACGTCTCGCGTCGTACCCTCGTCAAGGGTGCCGCCTGGTCGCTTCCCGTCGTCGCCGTCGCCGCCGCCACCCCGCTGGCTGCTGCTTCGACCGCGAACGCTTCGCTCGCGTGGACCGACAGCAGCACGTCGCTTCTCGCACTTCGCGTTCTCGACAGCGCGAGCGTCATCACCGCCACGGCACTGGTCACGGTCCCCACTCAGTACACGATCACGAACGGCGCGGGCGCGATCACCGACAACGCCACGGTCACGATCACGGTCAACCGTCCGGCGGGCATCAACCTCACGCTGGGTTCGGCTCGCGGTTTCGGCGTCTACTCGGTGGACGGCATCGCAACTGCGCCGGGCGAGCGCACTGCCACCTACAACACTCTCCCTGTTGTCGGGAACGTTGGCTTCCCGCTGACCACCTGGACGGGCACTCGTCCCGTGAGCATCGCCAGCAACGGCGCTCTGGCGGTGCCGGTGGAGTTCGGCCTCGCCGGAACGAACACCGGCGTCAGCGTCAGCGCGCTCGCCACCTTCCCGGTGAACCTGTCCGTCAAGTTCTCTGACGGCTCGACTTACACCGCGGACTCGACGATCTCGGTTCCGGTCGGGGCCGGCATCCTCTAACCCGTCTCACCGTCGGAAGGCGCGTCCCGTTCCGGGGCGCGCCTTTCGCTTTCCCACGCGACAACGCCGGCCCCTCCGATAGGGGATGATGGAGGCGTTGCTTTCTGGGGAGGAAAAGTACATGCGTCTTTCTGTGTTCGGCTGCGGCTATCTCGGTGCGGTGCACGCGGCTGCGATGGCATCCATCGGCCATGAGGTGGTCGGTGTCGACGTCGATCCCCGCAAGATCGAGTCGCTCGCCAAGGGCGAGGCGCCGTTCTTCGAGCCCGGTCTGCAGCAGCTCCTCTCCGAGGGCATCGCGTCCGGCCGCCTGTCCTTCACGACGGACGCCTCCGCCGCCGCGGGCGCGAAGGTCCATTTCGTCGGAGTCGGCACCCCCCAGCAGGCCGGCGGCCACGCCGCCGACCTCACGTACGTGAACACCGCGATCGACGATCTGCTCCCCCACCTGTCCGCGGGCGACATCGTCGCCGGCAAGTCGACGGTGCCCGTCGGCACAGCGGCCGAGCTGGCGCCGCGCATCGCCGCCTCCGGCGCCGTGCTCGTGTGGAATCCGGAGTTCCTGCGGGAGGGGTGGGCGGTGCAGGACACCATCGACCCCGACCGCCTGGTCGCCGGCGTTCCCTCCGGTGAGGAGGGACAGCGCGCAGCAGAGGTGCTGCGCGAGGTCTACCACCCGGCCGTCACGAAGGGCACCCCGTTCATCGTCACCGACTACGCCACCGCAGAGCTGGTGAAGGTCTCGGCGAACGCGTTCCTCGCCACCAAGATCTCGTTCATCAACGCCATGGCCGAGATCGCCGAGGCGACCGGGGCGGACGTCACGCAGCTCGCCGACGCGATCGGCCACGACGCGCGGATCGGTCGCAAGTTCCTCGGCGCAGGCATCGGATTCGGCGGCGGATGCCTGCCGAAGGACATCCGTGCGTTCGCCGCGCGGGCCGAGGAGCTCGGGCGGGGCGAGTCGGTGAACTTCCTGCGCGAGGTCGATGCGATCAATCTGCGCCGCCGTGATCGAGCGGTCCAGCTCGTCGTCGACGGACTCGGCGGCAGCGTGTACGGCAAGAAGGTGGCCGTGCTGGGTGCCGCGTTCAAGCCGCACAGCGATGACGTGCGCGACTCCCCCGCCCTCGACGTGGCCGTCCGGCTCAACGGTCTGGGTGCGGATGTCGTCGTGACCGATCCGCAGGCGATCGAGAACGCGCGCCGACTGCACCCGCAGCTGACGTTCGAGGCGGACCGCGATGAGACGATCCGCGGCGCCGCGGCCGTGGTGATGGTGACCGAATGGGACGAGTACCGTCGTGAGCTGTCACCCGAGCACGCCGGGTCACTGACCGACGGACGCGTGGTGGTCGACGGTCGTAACGGTCTGGATGCCGCTGCATGGCGTGCCGCCGGCTGGTCGTACTTCGGGATGGGACGACCCTAGTGACAGGCCTGCTCGTCCACGAGTGGATCGAGTCCTCGGGCGGAGCGGAGAACGTGCTCGAGGCCATGGCGCGGGCCTTTCCCGACGCCGACATCCAGTGCCTGTGGGACGACGCTCCGCACCGTTTCGCCGATCGCACTGTTCGCGAGACGTGGCTGGCGCGCACACCGCTGCGTCGGCACAAGGCGCTGGCGCTGCCGTTCACCATCGGCGCCTGGCGAGGGCTGCCGGCATCGCGCGATTACGAGTGGATGCTGGTGAGTTCGCACCTGTTCGCCCACCACGCGACGCTCGCGGGCCGTGACGTGCCGAAATACGTCTACGCCCACACGCCGGCGAGGTACATCTGGAATCCCGAGCTCGATGAGCGCGGCAACAGCCTGGCCGTGAAGGCCGTGTCACCGCTGTTCCAGCGCATCGATCGCCGGCGCGCGCAGGAGGCCACCGCCATCGCGGCGAACAGTGCATTCGTGCGAGACCGGATCGCCCAGGCGTGGGGGCGTGAGGCTATCGTGATCCATCCTCCTGTCGCGGTCGAGCGCATCCTCTCGCAGAACGACTGGCGCACCCAGGTGACGGATGCCGATGAGCTGCGCCTGCTCGAGCAGCTGCCGACCCCGTTCATTCTCGGCGCCTCCCGGTTCATCCCCTATAAGCGACTGGACCTGGTGATCGCCGCCGGTGAGCGGACCGGTCTGCCCGTCGTGATCGCAGGTCGCGGCCCGGAGGAACAGCGCCTGCGCGCGATCGCCGCGACCGCGAAGGTGCCCGTGCGGATCGTCGTCTCTCCCTCGGATGCGCTGCTCTACGCGCTCATGCAGCTCGCCAGCGTGTTCGTCTTCCCTCCGGTGGAGGATTTCGGCATCGTCCCTGTCGAGGCGCAGGCCGCGGGCACACCGGTGGTGACCGGTCCGGTGGGTGGGCAGGTGGAGACGTTCGTGGACGGTGTGAGCGGGGTCGCAGCCGCATCGACGGATGCCGCGGACCTTGCGGATGCCGTGCGACGAGCGGCCTCCCTGCCGGCATTCGAGGCGCGGGATGCGACCGCACGATTCGACGAACCTGCGTTCCGCGAGCACATCGACCGGTTCGTCTCATGATCGCCGTCAACTGCCGGTTCCTCACTCAGGACCTCACAGGTGTCCAACGCTTCGCTGAGGAGATCACGGCGGAGCTCGCGAGGACTCGAGACGATGTGCGACTGTTCGCACCGCCGGGCGCTCTCCGTCACACGGCTCTCGGCGGACGCGAGGTCGAGCAGGTCGGAACAGCGAGCGGTCACAGGTGGGAGCAATGGGACCTGCCACGCCTGCTTCGCCGCGAGCACGGTTCGCCACTGCTCCTGTCGTTGATGAACACCGGCCCCGTGCTGTACCGGAACCAGGTCGTCACGCATCACGACGTGACATATGTCCGGTTCCCGCAGACGTACACGAAGCGATTCCGCATCGCGTATCGGATGCTTTCGTCGTTGACGCTTCACCACGCTCGCCAGGTCATCACGGTGAGCGAGTTCTCCCGCCGGGAGATCGTGGACGTGTACGGCATCGACTTGGAGAAGATCAGAGTCGTTCCGAATGCCGCTGGATCCGGGTTCCGCCGCCCGCATCTGGAAAGCGGACCCGCGTACTTCCTGGCCGTCGCCTCGTTCCTCCCGCACAAGAACATCGATCGGCTGGTGGATGCCTTCGAGCGATATCGGGCGGAGTCGGGAAGCACGACGGCACTGCGACTCGTCGGAAGTGCACGCCCGGCGTCGATGGCGCGATCGGATGGTTCTCCTCGTCCGACCCCCGGCGTGGAGCTCCTCGGTCGCGTAGACGATCAGCGGTTGCAGGAACTCTATGCAGGCGCCCGCGGGTTCATCTTCCCCTCCTTGTACGAGGGATTCGGCGTGCCGCCTCTTGAGGCGCAATCTGCGGGAGCACCGGTCGCGGCTGCTGACATCCCGCCCCTGCGAGAGGCGCTCGGGGAGTCCGCGCTGTTCTTCGATCCAGGTGACACGAAGTCCATGTCCGACGCGCTCCTGACACTCGACGCTGATGCCGATGCGCGCCAACGGCTCCGCGCCGCGGGACATTCGAACATCGAACGTCAAAGCTGGGAGCGCTCAGCGGGCGGCGTCTCCTCGCTCCTCGACGAGATGATCCGGAGCAATCGTTACGACCGCAATTGATCCCCCCCATTTGGCTGTCATAGCAACCAGAACCATCGCGTAACTGAAGTCCCAGGTCATCACGTCATAACTCGCCATGAACACGCACATTGCGAGCAGGACGAGCTTCCCCCCAGCGTCGACTCGAACAAACCCATTGACCAGGGCGATCGCAAGCAAGACGATGCCAATCACTCCCGCGAACGCAAGGATACGAACATATTCATTGTCGAAGAAGTAGTAGCCAGGATATCCTTGCATGGTACCCGAATTGAAGAGTTCACCACCCGACGCGACGCCCGAGCCGAACATTACTGACATCGGATCACGGTCCAGCAGTCGTGGAACCGAACCAATAACACCGCTCCTATGCAAATAGGACGACGTCTGCTGGACGCCGCCGAATCCTAGCAGTTCGAGGACATCGACAGTGGTGACGGCGACCCCGACTCCCAGAGCCACGACAATGCGAAGCAGCAGCGCCCTTCCCGGCATAAATGCAAACATTGCCGCGGCCACAAGAATCAACGCGACGGCTGCGCTTCTCGTCCCCGATAATGCGACGATCGGAGGTACGCAGAGCAGAAGTAGAAGATACCTCTTCTGCTTCGTGTTTCGATAGAGAATCATGCACCCGATGAAGGCAATAACTGCGAATGTGCCCAGCAGGATGGGATGCCCCATAGTCCCTAGCGAACGGCCAGCCAATTGAGGCACAAGCTCGTTCACACGCCGATGGATATCATCGAATCCGACGTCTCCACGCGGCCATGCGTTGGCCCATGAGAAGCGCTGTTCCGCCACCGTGATGATCAACTCGATCGGAAGCAACCATACGAGGGACTTGAAGACCGTGCTCCGACCCGCCGAATGGTCAGCGAATGCAGCCATTGCGAGCGTCAGGAAGAACGCGAGGCGGACCCATTCACTGATGATGTGTCCAATACCCGAGCCCAGCGATTCAGAAATCGCGAGATAGACTGCGAAGATGACCGCGAATGCCGGGAGTGAAACCTTTACTCCCGGCGCAGAGGTTCCTCGTGCAAGCGAGATCAGAAGCACGAGCGTAAGCAACGCATTGATGGTAATGACGAGTTCTGCGCGAACACCAAAAGTGGGGATCAACACAATCGCTACGACCGCCACCGTCAGTGACGTCTCACGGACGCGATCCGCACGGGAGAAAAGTGCCCGCACAGCCAGCAACAGCACTACTCCAAAGATCAAGACCGCCAAAGGAGTCATGCAGAGCCCAACCGTCCATGAAGCAACATTTGCCTCCTACGAGTAGATACAACGCCGACGATCTGAACTGTCAGCACCACAAGTTCGGCGGAAAGCTCACCAATTGCTCCCCCAATCGGTCCGAGCAGGTGGGAGAAGACCAGGATCGACGGAACGCCCACTATCGCGCCCGCAATCGCGCTCCACATGATGATGCGCACTCGAGACAGGGCAACCAGAGCAAGATTCCCGGTCGCTCGAGAAGTGCTTACGATGACGATGACAAGCGCAAGTACCCAGGCAAGCTCGCTCGGGATGGTCGCGGAACCGGAAAACATCAGACTGGATGCGACCGGCGCAAGAAACCCGAAGCACGCTGCAGCCACCATTCCAAGTAGGACATTCAAAAATATCGCGCTTCGCACTCGACTCCAACGTCGCATTCGGTCCGGCTCCGAACCGACCCACCCCTGCATTCCGTTTGGAACCGATGCCATTGCGCCCAATCCGAGCCTCATCAGCCGCTCACCTGCCGCAAATACTGCAACGCTCGCCGGGCTCACGATGCTCACCAATGTCACCGGGAGCGCGATGTAGAGCGCACTCACGAGCCTTGCAGTAAAGGCACTCGACTGCGCGAATATCGCGCTGATGACCTGGCGCGGCCGATGCTGAACCCGAGGACGTGTCAATCCCGTGCGCGCGACCAGCAGGCCTAACACTGGACCGACCACGCAAGGCAGGAGAAGGCCGACAAGTGCGTACACCATCAACGGAGCCCCCACCAGGAGCAATCCAGCCGCGACGAGTACGCCGATCATGCGGGGAAGACCGTCGGTAACGATCGCGACCCACGGCCGCGATTTTCCCAGATAGAACCATACAGCGTTGAGACCGGCGGCCAGAGATGCGATGGCGATGACGGCGGACTCACTGCGGTATTCCGGCGAGAGAGTATATGCGCTGACTGCAACAATCACGGCCAACGGCGCGAAGACGACCAGTTTTGATTGAATGGACAGAACAAGTATCTGATACGAGTTGCCGGCGGCAGCCCGCGCCACGCGTTGAGGTCCGTTCAGCCCCCATCCCAATTCTCCAATCGCACTTGCCGCCATCCCGATGGACTGACCAATTGCTATTGCGGCCCATGCGGCCGCACCATATTTGAAAGTTACCGCGGGCAGAGCGATAAGGGGGCTAAGTAGCCCTGTGAACGGCAAAGCCAGGTAGCCTACCATCCGCCATCCGCGGACCTTTCGGGAGCTGGTCATTCTAGATATTGCCCATCAACATGGGGCGAAGCCTCCACCGCGCGCTGGAGGTCCTGCGCGACGGACACGGCGCTGAAATCATCGACCTGAATTGCCGCTCTTTGAGTTAAGGCCCTCATTTGCTCCGGGTCTTCGAGCATCTCTGAGACTACGTGCGCCAATGCGCGCTCGTCCGCTGGCGGTACGACCCTGGCGTCCACGCCGTCTTGGCAGAAGTCGTCAAAGCCGCTTCCACTTGTGACAACCAGCGGCGTGCGGCTCGCCTTGACTTCGAGGGCGATATTCCCGAACGCTTCCCAGAGCGAAGGGACCATACAGACTTCAGCCTGAGCCATGGCTCGATACAGGGCGTCGCCACGAACATTTCCAAGGAAGACGACTCGATCTCGAAGGTCAGAATCGATCAGGGACAGGACCCCGTCCGTGCCCCATTCTGGGAGGGTATGACCTCTCGCACCGGCGAACACGAGCTGTAAGCCAGGATGTTTCCGCGCTATGAGGTTGAAGGCGAGTGCTGATATATGTGCCCCTTTCCTCGCTTCCACCCTGCCAGCATGCATGAGTACCGTGCCTTGTGCTGGCCATCCATCCGGCAATGGAGCAGTCGAAGCCCCCGCCCTGACGCGCTCAACATCGATACAGTTGCGTACGACTTGCGCATCGTCCGGCATCTTGAATCTTGCCTTGTACCAGTTGGTGATGGCCACCGAACAACCAATGGTTCTTGACGAGCACCGGACTTGCCGCCGCTCGAGCGCACCCTGTATGCGCGTTTGAAGACTCCGTCGCCACGAACCCGCGACACCCGCAGAGTCTTCGACCTCTGTCATGAGTTCGATCCCGGTCACCAGATTTGTCACGAGCGGAATTCGCGATGGCGCGAACGCCGCGGCTCCCAGCCACTCGGGCGCGAAGATGAGGTCAGGGTTGATCTTGGCGGCCCGACGCCGAAACATGACGGCACGAAGAACTGGTCGAACAAAAGAAGGTAGCCAGGACCACCTACGGTCGACATCCAACTGAATTCCGGGGGGAAGCTCCGGGTTCTCGACCAGCCTCGTGTCGGGGTAGAGGGCAACGATCGGTTCGACTCCGAGGGCCGACAGTTCCGCCAGAACTGCTGCGTACCTGCGCCCTACTCCTCCGGTGAGTTCTGTGACGCCCGCCAACTCTGATAGTGGAATCAGCCACTTCATCGACTTCCCTCCCGTGCACGTGCGGAGCGCTGCACTGCGTCCTCGCAGATCTGAACAAACCTCTTCGCGTTGACCGCCTCCCCAAACTCCGAAACAGCGCGGGCGCGAGCACGTGCGCCGAAATGAACACGCTGCTCCGGCGATGCGAACTGCTTGATCACATTTACCAGTGCTTCGATATCCCGCGGAGGGACGATCAGCCCACCGTCGCCGAGTGCCCAACGCATCGGGCCCACGTCCGTCACCGCAATCGCACGACCAGCCATCATTGCGTCGATCAACTTGGCGGGCAACTGCCCTTCCGACCAGGGATCGGGATGGCTCGGCAACAAGACGACATCGCTACGGTTAACAATGCTCCGTCCCTCTTCGAACGTTGTCCGGCCACGCCATTCCTCCCAGACCCGAGCATCGTCAGGCGCAGTATCGGTGACGACGAGCCGCGTACCCAGGTTCTGAGTCGCTCGAACCGCCTCACGAACTTCGGGCAGACCCTTGTGCGGATGGTTAGTCCCCACGAACGCGATGACGGGAGCGGTCCGGGTATGCGCTTCACCCTGAATCTCTTCAGAGCGCGCGTGTGGAATGATCATGCCGCCGTGCCAGTTCTGGAGGACAGGATTGCTCACGATATGCGGATATCGATCGACAGCGAGTCGAATCTTCGTATCTGCCCAGTACTTGCGGGGTTTGAGGATCTGGCGGGCTGCGAGACGGATGAATGGCAGCGGAGGGAGATCCGGATCATCGATGTCTACGATGAGTGGCTTGTGAAGTCGACGCGCCAGGGGCTCCACAATTCCCATGGAGGCAGGCACCGGCTTGACTGCGATCACCAGGTCGGAACCAGCGATCGTCTTCTCAAGCAAGGCAGCACCGCCTGCTTCCCCAACTCCAACGCAGTCCGCAACCAGCTCCTCCTCAGCTAGGGGAGCCCAGATCTCTCCTCCTCCTGCTGACGCTACGACGACTTCCATCCCGCTGAGCCGCGCGAGACGCCATAGAACGTGGGTACGCCCGAGGGAATTGGATGAAAAGTTCGGCGTCACCAGTGTCACCCGACGGATCAACCGCGCCTCATTTCAGGACGGAATTGTGTTTCGCGGACAGAATCGACCTTCTCGTGGTAGGTGGAACCACGCTTGTCCGCCTCCGTCGGCCACTCCGCTACTCGGCCCATCAGATCATCCCGTGAAGCAACGATTCGGGCTGGGTTGCCTGCCACTACGGATCCAGGAGGAACGGACTTGGTGACGACCGAACCCGCGCCGACGATGCTTCCGCTTCCGATGCGGACGCCCGGCATGAGTATGGCTCGCGCGCCAATGAAGCAGTCGTCGCCAATTGCCACCGGCGCGTATCGATAACGTCGGCCTCGATCGTCCGAGTACAACCAGCCCGTTCCATCGTGTGTGAGTACAGTCACTCCAACGCTGACAGTTGTTCGATCGCCCACGCTCACCAGCCACGGTTCGCTCGCCGCGAGATTCGAATATATCCGACAGCCGACGCCGATCGTGACCCCTGCGTCTCGCGACGCAAACTCATCCCCCTTGAGCATCTTCAGTAGGCGATACCGAAGAAATTTCCAATCTGCCATCGTTCAGCCTCCGCCCATCCCCCAGTGATTCGAAGACGATCAGTCAGCGATCTCTCCCCTGAGCATCCGGCCTTCGTGTTGTTTCTCGCATCGCAGCGATCAGTCCATCCAGCCTACCCAGTGCCGACTGGACCCCGACTCGCCACCTCAGTTGACGCCGCAGCGACAGGATGATCGGTCCGATGATGGCGCGTATGCGACGCCCCACTGGGAAGCGCCAGTGTTGCAGTAAGTAGCCGTACCCGTATCCATAGCCTCGGGCTTTGCTTGCCTCTGCGCCTGGAGACAGCCCGTACCCTTGGGTCACTCCCATGACTCGGAGTTCTGGAAGCCACCGGACACTCAGTGGGCCTCGTTGCATCATTCGCAGAAGCAGATCCGTGCCTTCGCCGCTCTGCCGCTTGCCCGATGAGCCTGTGCCGATCATCTCGTCGAAACCTCCGACTTCAAGTAGCCGCCGCGCCGAGACAGTCATGCCAGCCTCGATGATCGAAAACACCTCGGCCAGTGTCAGCTCGGGTGGGCGAACAGCCGGTGCTGCATTCCTGACACCGAGACCATCCACGTAGCTCATCGCGCCGACATCAGCACCCCCCAAGTATTCACCGAGCCGCTCAAGAAGTCGCTCTGGGTAGGTCGAGGTGTCATTCGGGAACAAGTAGTGGGTGATATCTGACGGAGATGCATTGATCGCATCGTTACGCCCGGCGGAGAGCCCACGACTTTCCGTCCTGGTCAGGTGGATAGGCAACCGGGACTCGAACTCCCTAACAACATCGGCGACAAGGGTAGAAGTCCCCTGGTCTGCGATTCCAACCGCGTAAGGGGGTTCGGTCTGTGTAGCGAGGCTCTGAAGGAGCTCGCGAAGTTCCGGGCGCATACCCAGAGTCGAGATCATCACGCCGAATCGCGGACGCGAAGCTCCGTCGGTCTGTTCTTGTCTCGCCGCTTCCTGGTTCATAGCAATCGATCAGATCGTACCGACGTTCACCTCATTCAAACGTCTCGTGGCGCGATCTTGTCACGCTCAGACGCAAAACCAGTCGCTCGATTGCTCGCCCATCGCACTGCGCGGAGGAACTCAGCACCCTCAGCGACCTTGACTGATCCCCCATCCGGACAACGATCATCCTGTAGAGGAGCTATCAGTGGAACGCGCTCTCATCGCGAGCATCACTGGTCAAGACGGCGCGCCCGATGACGTTTACAACCTGGCCGTGCAGTCCCACGTTCGGGTCTCGTTCGGCGAGCCGGAGCACACTGCCAACACCGCCGGCACGGGAACCATCCGATTGCTCGAAGCAGTAAGACTCCCCGCGGTTGTTTCCCTGACTCTCAGTTGGGCCAACCTCATCTTGATCGAGTTTCTGAGGTGTGCGGCTGCAGAGCATGCTGTTGAGGAGATATGCATGCCGCCGACTCACGTGCGAGAATGAGCGCGATGCTGAGCGCACCCGTTGCGCGGCGTCATCGCGAGGCCGACCGAGGGGGTCGCCGCTTCGAACCACCGACGCGCGAGGGAAACGCGTTGTGCCTTGGGGACGGCTGAAGATGAGTGAGCACACAGTATGAGCGTCATGTCACACGCGGCATCCGCGACGACACGCGTGGAGCGACAGCAGCGCCGGTACAGCACCCGCCTTGCGATGACCGACACCGCGGTTGTGATTCTTGCAGTGTTCGGAGCGCACCTTCTGCGGTTCGGCTTCAACAACGAACCGCTGACGATCGGCGATCGCACCTTCGATGTCGAGATCGGCTACGTCGTCACCTCACTTCTGTTCGTACTCGGATGGCTGGTCGCGCTCCAAATGTTCGGCACGCGCGAGCCGTCCGTGCTCGACGGCGGCTCGACCGAGTATCGACGCATCGTCGACGCGACCATGAGAGTCTTCGGCGGGATCGCGATCCTGGCACTTCTTTTTCAAATCCAGTTCGGCCGGTTCTACCTGCTGATCGCGCTGCCGTCAGGCTTGCTACTGCTGATACTCACTCGATGGCTGTGGCGAAACTGGCTGCGTCATCAGCGGAATGCCGGTCACTTCCTTCAGCGCGCGATCGTGATCGGCGACCGCGAGAAGGCGACTCACATCGCCGACAAGATCGTCAGAGAGCCGCAGTCCGGCATACGCATCATCGGCGCCGTGACCACTCACGGCACCCAGGAGCCGCTTCTGAGGGACGTGCCCGTGCTCGGCGACTTCGATGAGGTTCTCGACATCATCGACTCTCACAACGTCGACTCAGTGATCCTCTCCACATCCGATGCGATCACTCCCAAGCGCACCCGCAAGTTCGGCTGGGCGCTCGATCAGAAGCGCATCGGCCTGATCGTCGCTCCGGCACTCACCGACATCGCCGGTCCTCGCATCCACACCCGACCGGTCGCCGGCCTCCCGCTGATCCATGTGGAGTACCCGCGCTTTGAGGGCCGCCAGCGCATCGCCAAGCGCACCTTCGACATCGTCGGCTCTCTCGGGCTGCTCGTCCTGTTCTCTCCTGTGATGATCGCCGTCGCCCTTGCCGTGAAGTTCACCAGCAAGGGCCCGATCTTCTACGCGCAGGAGCGGATCGGCCTCCATGGCAAACCGTTCAAGATGTTCAAGTTCCGTTCCATGGTCGTCGGCGCCGACGACCAACTGAAGTCGCTGCTCGATCAGCAGGGCACCTCCGACAAGCCGCTGTTCAAGGTCAACGACGACCCGCGCATCACGCCCGTCGGACGGTTCATCCGCCGGTACTCGCTCGACGAACTGCCGCAATTCGCGAACGCCCTGATCGGCACCATGAGCCTCGTCGGGCCACGCCCGCAGCGTGAGGCCGAGGTGGCTCTCTACGACGAGGACGCGCACCGCCGACTGTTCATGAAACCCGGCATCACCGGCCTCTGGCAGGTCAGCGGACGCTCGGACCTCTCCTGGGACGATGCGATCCGACTCGACCTCTACTACGTCGAGAACTGGTCGATCACCACCGATATCGTCGTCGTCGCGCGTACGGCGGCCGCCGTGGTCAAGCCCTCCGGGGCGCACTGAGGACCGGCAGCTCCCGCGAAGCGGAAAAGCGGGGCACCAGATCCCAGGGGGTGTGACCTGATGCCCCGCAGATGGTGCCCGCAGCGCAGAGCGCTCCCCACAGCAGCTCCGCCCGCTCCCGCTGGGAGGGAGCGATTCGCAGTCCCCCAACTGTCGGCCGTGGACACTCACCTCATGAGACGCCGACACCGCCGTTCCGTGACGCACGGTCGCAAAGGTCGCCCGATCCTGTCGCGAATCGAGCCCAACTCGCGATGGGCAGCGCGTGATGAAACGCTGTCAGCGCACTCTCTTAAGGCATGACCATCCTCGGCGAGCGCAGTGAGGCGCTCTCGCACGCCCAGACTCGCGCGTCCATCGCCGGCCACCGCGCGAGCTTCGACGCCAGCATTGAGCGCGAGCTGCGCCGCGGGGCGGCTCTGGGCATGAGTCTGCCCAGCCCGATGTGGGATGTGCTGAACGTGCTCGTGGAGCGCGAGCTGCGCCTTGCCACGACCACCACCGAGCAGACCCTGCTCACCGCGGTGCCGATCTTCGGCCTCTTCCGCAGCGCCCGCTGCGAACGACGTCTGAACTGGCTCATCCAGCGCGGCTTCGTGCGTCGCGAGCGCTCCGTGCTCCGCCCTACCGTGGCGGGCATCGCGGCGGTCCGGCCCATCTCATCTCTTCCGGGATCGCAGCGCCCCTCCATGGAGCTCTTGCGCGAACTGCGGCGCGGGGAGATCGGAACCGTCTGACCAGGAGAGACGGGGCGCCGATTGAGGGATCGGCGCCCCGTCGGGTGCTCCCCGCGGCGGAGTCCCCCAACTGGCCGCGGGGTCTCCCCTGGGACGGGAGTGGGCTCGATGCTCCCCCGAGCTACGAGCGCGCAGCACCCATGGAAGAGACCCGACGGGGCGTGATTCATTACGCGGGTCGCGGGAATCGGGTATCCGAGTGATGAAGTTCTCCCGTCTTCCCGCGCCCTCCGCCGCCCGCTAGCATGAACTCACTGGGTCGAGGGGACGTCCGCATGGGTTCTGTGGTTGAGCGCGCCTCCGCGCGAGACGGCCGCGCTCCCGCTCTCGACGCGCGCCGGCGACCGGTCGCGGAGGAGGTCACGTGATGCACGATGCAGATGCTGAGCCGAATACCGCGCCCGCGGTGTCCGTGATCATCACCTCCTACGACTCCGGCGACTTCCTGGCCCGGGCCGTTCGGTCCGTGCTCGCGCAGACCGTCGACGACTACGAGATCATCGTCATCGACGACGGCTCACGCGTCCCGCAGCCCGAGATCGCGCATCTCGACCCCCGTATCCGCTTCCATGCCCAGCGGAATCGCGGTGTGTCGGTCGCGCGCAATGTCGGCGTCTCACTGGCCAGAGCCGAGCTGATCGCATTCCTCGACCACGACGACATCTGGTATCCGACCAAGCTCGAACGCCAGCTGAGACAGGTCACGGAGTTCCCGGATGCCGCGTTCTGGTGCACGGGATTCGACTGGGTGCGCGGCGACTCGATCACGCCCAGCGGCATGGGAGAGCTCGACTACCCGGCCATGCTGCGAGGCACCACCATCCTGCCCAGCACGGTGATGATCCGCCGCAGCGACTACCTCGCGATCGGCGGCCACAACCCGCTGCTCACCCACGCCGAGGACGGCGACCTCTTCCTGCGCCTGGTCATGGACGGCGCTCGCCCCGCCGTCATCCCCGACTCGCTCGTCCGCTACGAACTGCACGAGGCCAATGCCTCTTCCGACTATCGCTCCATCGCCGACACCGCGTTCGATCTGCTGCGCCGGCACGGCGAGCGTGCCACGCGCCGCGGCGACGCCGACGTACTGCGGGCGGTCGCTGCAGGCCGTGCGCGCGCCCGGGAGCTGTACTCCTACCAAGCGATCGACGCCGCGCGCAGCGCGCACGGCGTCGATCGCCTCCACCACTTCGGCTTCGCGCTGCGGACGAGCCCGCGAGTCGCCGTGCACGCCCTGCGCAAGACGTTCCAGACCCGCCTTCTGCGTCTTCTCCGGCGCGGCTGATCCGCCACGTCGGTTCTGTTCAATGGAAGCCGTCCAGCGCCGTCCAGCCCGGATCCAGCTGGAACGCGTCGCTCTGCTGCGCCATGCGTGCATGGAAGCGGGGCATCACGATGCACACGTCGTCGTGCAGCGCATCGGCGATGTACGCGCCCCAGTAGGAAAAGGTCGAATTCGCGCCGATCAGCGTCCGGGCGCGCGCGAGCACGAGAAGGTTCTGAAGAGCATCCGGGGTGGCGTATTCGACCTCGCCGACGGAGTGACGAACCATCCGGTCCAGATGCTCTCGGCACCAAGCGGCATCGTCCGAGACGATCAGCGCCCCTGTCGCCGGTGGGATGCGCTGAAGCGCCTCCTCGAGGTAACACTCGATGTCGAACCCGTGCTTCGGCTCGAATTCGGTGCCGTAGAAGTCCCCGCGACGCACATTCACCACGAGCCGCTCCTCGCGAACGGAGCCGACCCGATCTGCGAACACATCACGTATGAACGCGTGCAGCTGATCCCGCGAATAGTCGACGCCGAACCGCTGGTAAAGCCAGTCGCCGTCCCACTCCCGCCGATCCGAGAACCGCACCTCTTGCGCCTGCGCGGTCAGCGGGCGCAGCGCGGGGAACGTCGCCCACCAGTCCGCCATTCCCTGCGACTCGCGCACCACGACGTCCGACCCGCCTGAACGCCGAAGGTGCGCCTGCAGCCACAGATACAGCAGATTCCCCAACCGCATACCGGCGGGCGGGGCATCCAGCAGCACACGATCTCCTCGCCGGAACGCGTCCACGGTCCGGCCGATACCGCTCTCCGCGACGTCGAGAGTGCGTCTGGCCAGTCGCCTCGCCGCCCGCAGCGGACTCGGCATCAGACGGTCTCGCCGTCGGCTATCACGCGGATCGGCTCGCCACCTGGTGGCTCCGGGATGCGCGAAAGACGGTAGCGTCCGTCGTCCCGCCGTCGCAGCGGCGTGGTCACGGCCGTGAGAAGCGGATGCCGGGTGCGCCACACCCAGCGGCGATACACCTCCGGGGGCTGCATGTGCTCGCTGTGCCCGGACCAGCCGAACTTGCGCTTGATCACGTCAGGCTCGCGCACCCAGGAGAAGTGCAGCACGCCCTTGTCCGGGGTGATCACGGCGTGCACCTCGGCATCCGGGGGCCGCCAGGGATCGGTGTTCCGCGGAGCGAAGTCCACGCGGAACAGATCGATATCGGCCTGTCTCGCGTGCCGCAGAGTGGTGCCTGCACGCACCGCGAGCGGCCCCGGGTAGGACGCGGCCACACCCCAGAAGCGTCGCGTGACCTCGAGATACCTCCCCGGACCCGTGCGCGTGTACAACCACCGGGAAGGAAAGTCCAGACCACGTGCACCGGCGCTCTCGGCTCTGTTCAGCATGTCGAAGAAGACGTCGGGCGAGACCATCACCTCATCGGTGTCGAGCTGCAGCACCCAATCGGATCCCTCGGACGCCTGGTCCAGCGCCACCTGACGCTGGTGAGTGTCGTTGGCGAGCCCGGTCTCCCCCGGCCTGGCGAAGTCCCCCGGGGCGAGGACCATCTTGCTATCCCTGTCGAGGTCGGATATCAAGCGCAGGCACTGCTGCAGCGGGAGCGGCGTGCCCGTCCAGGAGGTGTGGCTGCGGTCGTACGACACCACGATCCGGTCCACCCGGTCGTAATAGGCACCGATGCTCTCGCGCAGGTAGCTCGGATCGGCCAGCAGCACGTACGCCGTGCGCCTCGTGCGCGTCCCCATGGCTGCAATCCTAGCGAGCGGTACAGTGGCGCAGAAGCCGCCACACCCTGCATATGGACCGGCATCCATCGCCCCGTCTCCCCCATGGGAGTCACTGTACTGGTCGTCATCGGCTCGATGCGATGATGGGAGCCATGACGACCGCCGATGCTCTGCTCGCCCGGCGCCGCATCGTCGGCATCGACCTCGCCAGATTCGCGGCCATCCTCGGCATGATGGCCGCGCACCTCGTGCGCCCGGGCACCGGAGTCGGTGCGGTCGACGACGCAGTTTCCAGGCTGATCGGCGCCACCGTCAGCAGCACGTCGGCTACCACCTTCGCCGTGCTCGGCGGGTTCAGCCTGGTACTGCTGTTCCGTAGCATGCGCGGCAGATCCACGGGACGGATGCTGGTCAGCATCCTGCTCCGCGGTCTCCTCATCTCCCTGCTCGGGTTCGCCCTGGAACAGCTGAACGGTCCGATCAGCGTCGTGCTCACCGCCTACGGCGTGGCCATGATCCTCGCCGCCCCCGCGCTGCTGATGCCGTCGTGGGCCGTCGCCGGCATCGCCGGAACGCTCTGGCTGTTCGGCGGCGCGGTCAACGCCGGCATCCGATCCGGGCTGGCGCCACTTCCCGCCTCCCCCGGCCTCTCCGACGTCGTGCCGAGGTTCCTGCTCGATCTCGTGCTCACCGGGCACTATCCCGCCATCACCTGGGTCGCGTACATGCTCACCGGCATCCTGCTGGCCCGGCTGATGCTGTCGATCACCGACCGCGGCGCGCTGCGCCGCCTCTGCGTCCGGATGCTGGTGACGGGCGCGATCCTGTACATCGGGATCACGGTCGCGGGGCGCATCGTACGCATGCGCCCCGGCTGGTTCGGGCTTCCCGACCTCGGAGAGCGGATGCTGAGCTCGGGCTACGGCGCCCCGATCGGCACCGATTTCTGGATGTTCCTGATACCCACTCCGCACAGCGGGAACCCGGCCGACATGCTGCGCACGGTCGCCGGCGCCTGCCTGCTGATCGGACTGCTCGTGCTCCTGTTCGACGTGCTGGCCCTGCGCGGCGGCTTCGTGCTCGCCACCGTGCGCGCGGCCGGCGCGGCACCCCTCACGATCTACACCGCGCACGTCATCGTCACCGCGGCGCTGCAGGCACGAGCAGTTCAGGCGGTGTCGACGGGCGAGGCGACCTGGCCGGTCTGGTACGCGCAGGGGCTCGGCATCCTGCTCCTGCAGCTGGCCGGCGTGCTCACCATCGGCGCCGTGCTGACGCTGCTGCACCGACGCGGCCCGCTCGAAGCGCTACTGGGCTGGCTGAGCGGGTCCAGCAGGCGTCGGACGCCGCAGGTGTCACCCGCGGCGGTCTGACCTCGGTCAGTCCCCTGCATGGTCGGTGGGGCGCCGGCGCACCGCTTCGACCACGACCAGCACGATGAGGCCGAGAGCCGCACCGGAGACGTTCGCGAGGATGTCATAGAGACTCGGCGTGCGCTGGGCGAGGAAGATCGCCTGCCCCGACTCGATGGCCAGCGACACGAGCAGAGCCGCCGGCAGCACGAGATACCGCAGCTTCGGCAGCAGCAGTGCCAGTCCGACGCCGAACGGCACGAACAGCAGGATGTTCGATCCGAACTCGATGCGCGCGTACGTGAGGACCGGGAAGTGCGCGGTGACCCAGCGCAGGAACCCTCCGGAGCCCGAGTCGACAGGAACGGGCCAGAACGCGATCAGCGCCAGCACGACGCCGTACACGGCCACCCACGTGGAGATGCGGTGCCACAGCGGAGCCGGAGGGCGTGGGGCATCCGCGTCGACCACGGACATCCCCGTCAGCCCGAGGGCGACAAGATCGGCATCCAGCAGGGGCGAGCCGGCCTGCACGTCGTCAGGCCGTACCGCGGGCAGGGGCGGCCTCGGCGGAATCGCCATCGGATGCACAGGAGGCAGGCCCGCCGGACGGGGCGGCGCCGCGGGAGGCGGCGGCGGGAAGCCCGCGCCATCGAAAGGCGGTGCGACCATCAGCTCCCCCTCCCCCAGGTTCGTCATCCCCAGGATGAGCTTATGCGGCGGCCCTGTGAGCCGCCGCACAATGCGTCAGAGTGCCAGGTGCTTCCGCACCACGTCGGCGAGGTTCTCGGCGTGAGCGTTGGCGGTCTCGGCATCCGCTGCCTCGACCATCACACGCACAAGCGGCTCGGTGCCCGACTTGCGCAGCAGCACCCGGCCGGAATCGCCCAGCTCGGTCTCGACGGCCTTCACGGCGTCCTGCACACCCGCGTGATCCGAGACGGCGTCCTTGTCGACGCCCTTCACGTTGATCATCACCTGCGGGTAGACCGTCATGATCGATGCCAGCTCGGCCAGGGACTTCTTCTGGCGCGCCATCTCGGCCACCAGGTGCAGACCGGTCAGCACGCCGTCACCCGTGGTGGCGAACGCGCTCATGATCACGTGACCCGACTGCTCGCCGCCGAGCGCGAAGCCGTTGGCGTTCATGTCCTCGAGCACGTAGCGGTCGCCGACGCTGGTCTGGCGTACGGTGATGCCGTGCTCGCGCATGGCGATGTGCAGGCCGAGGTTGCTCATCACGGTCGCGACGAGGGTGTCGTCGGCGAGCTTGCCACGGCTCTTCATCGCCACCGCGAGGATCGCCATGATCTGGTCGCCGTCCACGACGTTGCCGTCGGCGTCGACCGCCAGGCAGCGGTCGGCGTCGCCGTCGTGCGCGATGCCCACGTCGGCCCCGACGCGCACGACCTCGGCGGCCAGCTTGTCGAGGTGAGTCGAACCCACGCCGTCGTTGATGTTGATGCCGTCGGGGTCGGCCCCGATGACCGTCACCTTCGCGCCGGCGGTGCGGAACGCCTCGGGCGACGCTCCGGATGCCGCGCCGTTGGCGCAGTCGAGCACCACGTGGATGCCGTCGAGCCGATGCGGCAGCGACGCCAGCAGGTGCAGGACGTAGCGGTCCTCAGCATCCGCGAACCGGCGCACGCGACCGACGTCACCGGCGGTCGGCTGCAGCATGGGACCGGCCATCGCCGCTTCGATGCGCTGCTCGACCTCATCGGGCAGCTTCACGCCGCCACGGGCGAAGATCTTGATGCCGTTGTCAGGAGCCGGATTGTGGGATGCCGAGATCATCACGCCGAAGTCGGCGTCGATGTCCGAGATCAGGAAGGCGGCCGCCGGAGTCGGCAGAGTTCCTGCATCCAGCACGTCCACGCCCGAGGAGGCGAGGCCCGCCTCGACAGCCGCGCTGAGGAAGTGGCCCGAGATCCGCGGGTCGCGAGCGACGACCGCGGTGAGACGCTTGCCTGCGGCCTTGCGAGCCTCGGCAATACGGCCCTGGCCCAGGACGACGGCAGTCGCCTGGGCCAGGGTGAGCGCAAGTCCGGCGGTGAGGGTCTCGCCGTTGGCGAGACCCCGCACGCCGTCCGTACCGAACAGTGCCATATGACGAACTGCGCGGATCAGCGCTTCGAGTACTGAGGAGCCTTGCGGGCCTTCTTGAGACCGGCCTTCTTGCGCTCGATGACGCGGGCGTCACGAGACAGGAAGCCTGCCTTCTTGAGGGTCGGGCGGTTGTTCTCGGCGTCGATGTTGTTCAGCGCGCGAGCGATGCCCAGGCGCAGGGCGCCGGCCTGGCCCGAGTCGCCGCCACCCGAGATACGGGCGATGACGTCGTACGCACCCACGAGGTTGAGGGCGGTGAACGGGTCGTTGATCAGCTGCTGGTGCAGCTTGTTCGGGAAGTAGTCCTCGATCGTGCGACCGTTGATCGTGATGGTGCCCGAACCGGGAACCAGACGCACGCGGGCGATGGCCTGCTTGCGACGGCCCACGGCAGCACCCGGCACGGAGAGCACGGGGCGGGGAGCGGACTCCACGACCTCGGTCTCGGGGGTCTCGGTCGAGAAGTTCTGCGGGAATTCGGTGGTGTCCTGGATTTCAGCCACGAGTATGTCCTTTGAAATCTAAGGGGCGCTTACTGCGCGACCTGGTCGAGGGTGTACGGCGTGGGCTGCTGAGCGGCGTGCGGGTGCTCGGCACCGACGTACACCTTCAGCTTCGAGAGCTGCTGGCGGCCCAGGGTGTTCTTCGGGAGCATGCCGCGGACGGCCTTCTCCACGGCGCGAACCGGGTTCTTCTCAAGGAGCTCGGCGTAGGAGGTTGCCGTCAGACCGCCCGGGTAACCCGAGTGGCGGTAGGCCTTCTTCTGCAGGAGCTTCTGACCGGTCAGGGCGACCTTGTCGGCGTTGACGATGACGACGAAGTCGCCGGTGTCGACGTGGGGAGCGAAGGTCGGCTTGTGCTTGCCACGCAGGATTGCGGCGGCGTGCGAAGCCAGGCGACCGAGAACGACGTCGGTGGCGTCGATGACGATCCAGTCACGCTGGACCTGCCCGGCCTTCGGGGTGTAAGTGCGCGTCACGATAGTGCTGCTTTCTTGAATCGAACGGAGAGGTTCGTGAATCCCACTCCGGGGTGGTTCCTGCCTCTGATCAAGACCGGGAACACGCCAGTGGAGGGCTCACGTTCGTCGTACCAGTGTCTCGGCGAGCCGAAGCACAGGCACCAAAGGGTTAGCTTACAGCATCCGCCGCTGCTCCCCCAATTCAGGATGCGGGGAACATCGTCCCGCAGGAGCCGTCGATGGTGACGGGCGTCTCGCCCACGGTCGGCGAGTACCGCACCTGCAGGGGCTTGGTCGCGTCATCCGGAACGGTCGACGTGAACGAGACCTTCTTCGAGCCGCCCATCGGCACGTTGACGAGCATGCTCTTCGCCTCGCGCCCCTTGTAGAGTCCGCTGCGCTCCTGATCCTTGCGCGCGCCCTTCTCGGGCGAGGAGCCGACGAGCTTGCCTCCCGGCAGGGCGATGCCCACGACGTCGAGCATCATCGTTGTGCGGGGCTGACCCCAGCGGCCGTTGCGAGCGCCCAGCGTGTAGTGGCTCAGGTCCGCGCGCGGGACGGCGTTGTGCAGCTCGATCGTCGTCGTCACCGTTCGCTTCTCCGCGGAGCAGGTCACCATGATCTTGCTGGACAGGTAGTACTCCAGTTTGGAGTGCGACGAGTCGTTCAGGTAGATGCCGGTCTGCGTCACCGTCTTGTTGTCGGTGGTGATCTTGCCGTCGATGCCCAGCTGCGTCGCCATCGCCTGCTGCTTCTCGTCGGCGAACCAGGCGTAGACGCGCTGCTCGCGCGTGGCCTTCTGCAGCTGCTCGACCATCTTCAGCGGATCCCATCCGCCGCTCATCACCTTGCTGAACACGGCGGCCGAGACCTTCGCGAAGTAGAGGTCAGCCAGGTCGCCCTTCGCGCCGAAGCGCTCGTAGGTATCACTGAGCAGCAGCTTCACCGCGTTGTCCGCGGTCACGGGCGTGGTCTCGTCCGGCACCTGCACGGGGCCGGCCACCTGGAGCATGTAGGAGAGCGTGATGGGGTCGATGGAGATGACTCCGTCCAGCTTGCCCCCGACCGTCTGATTCCACAGGCCGCCGACCAGGTGAGCGGTGTCGGCGAAGTCGGGCGTGCGGGTGTAGTTCTGCGAGTGCGACCAGGTGTCGCCCTCGAACAGCTTCTCCTCCGCAGGATCCGCGAGGTGCTGCGGGAATCGCCCCTTCGGGCCCAGCAGCACGAAGTTCAGAGCCGCCTGGTCCTGCCGCATCGTGACTTTGCCGTTGTCGACAGTGAGAACGGCGCCCGCGCCGGGGTTGCCGCCCGTCGCGCGGATCTCGGCGTTGTTCTGGAACAGCAGCGCGTAGTTGCGCGGGCCATCGGCACCGAGGGTCGACAGCAGCACGGGCAGGTTCTCCTGCGCGAACGAGAGAGTGGGTGCGGCCGTGTCGACGATGTCGACGATCTGACTGATGTTCGACTTGATGTACGGGTGGATCGCTTTCATGTCGATCCTGTCGATGTGCGTCTTCGCGTTGTCGAAGATCGCACTCAGCTGCGGCAGCTTCGGCTCGGCCTCGCGGAACGGTGCGAGGTTGATGCCGCCGCCCTCGACCTTGAAGTTCGCGGGGTCGGCAAGCGGGAGCAGCGAGGATGCCAGAGGCAGGGCGTCGCGCACCAGGATGTGCGTCGCCTTGGTGGTCTCGCTGACGGCGACGACGTTCGCGCCGACGCCCGGCACGATGCTCGCGATGTCCCACAGCGGACCGGCCACGATCTTGTCGGCGTCGCTGGTGAGCTTGAGCACCTGCTTGCTCAGTGCCTCGACGCCCGCGGTGTCGCCCTTCTTCATGAGCGGCACGACCGCCGAGATCTTGCCCTTCGCGGCCTGCAGGTCGTCCTTGACCTTCAACGCCTGGATCGCGAACACGCCGCCGACCACGACGATCGCGATCAGCAGTAGGAAGATGACCAGGACGATCCACGGCCAGACGCGCCGCTTGCGCGGGCCCTCGACGTACTCGTCGACCTCGAAGTCCGGGTCGAGGTCGCTGATGGACCCGTCGTAGCGTCGCTCCCGTCGGCTGCGTGGTGCGTTCGAATCGGTGATGGCAGCCCCCTCGGTCGCCTCGACGCGCGCCACCCAGTCGGCACGCACCCTCAGGATACTGAGTATGCCTGGGGCGCGCCCTGAGGACTTGCTCTCCGATGAGTCGCTGGAGGGTGGCCTCCGCTGTGCCACGATGGACGCATGAAGGGGATCATTCTCGCGGGCGGCTCGGGGACCCGTCTGCATCCGATCACGCTGGGCGTCTCCAAACAGCTGATACCGGTGTACGACAAGCCGATGGTGTACTACCCGCTGTCGACGCTGATGCTGGCGGGCATCGACGACATCCTCGTGATCACCACACCTCACGACGCTGCGCATTTCGAGCGCCTGCTCGGTGACGGGTCGCAGTTCGGCGTGCGGATCACGTTCGCCCAGCAGCAGTCGCCCGACGGTCTGGCACAGGCATTCACGATCGGCGCGGACTTCATCGGCGGCGACTCAGTCGCGTTGGTGCTCGGCGACAACCTGCTCTACGGCCCGGGATTGGGCACCCAGTTGAAGCGGTTCGCCGACGTGCAGGGCGGAGCAGTGTTCGCGTACTGGGTGTCGGAACCTTCCGCATATGGAGTCGTCGAGTTCGACTCTGAGGGCCGCGCTGTGTCGCTGGAGGAGAAGCCGGCGCGGCCGAAGAGCAACTACGCGGTTCCCGGACTGTACTTCTACGACAACGACGTGATTTCAATTGCACGTTCACTCCAGCCGTCAGGTCGCGGGGAGTATGAGATCACCGACGTGAATCGCGAGTACCTTCGGCGCGGCGAACTGCAGGTCGAAGTGCTGCCCCGCGGCACCGCCTGGCTCGATACCGGCACGTTCGATCAGATGACGGACGCCACCGACTACGTGCGCACGATGGAGCGCCGCACGGGCATGAAGATCGGTGCGCCGGAGGAGGTCGCCTGGCGGCAGGGATTCCTCTCGGACGCCGAATTGCGCGAGCGCGCCGAGAAGCTCGTCAAGTCGGGGTACGGGACGTACCTGCTCGAGATCCTGGAGAGGGGACGCTGATGTCGCGTCTGCTGGTCACCGGTGGCGCGGGATTCATCGGATCGAACTTCGTGCACCACGTGGTCGCGCATACCGATCACCACGTGACGGTGCTGGACAAGCTCACATACGCGGGCAACCGTGCGTCCTTGGAAGGGCTGCCCGCCGACCGTGTGGAGTTCGTGCACGGAGACATCGCGGATGCCGAGCTCGTGGACTCGCTCTTCGCCGGTACGGATGCCGTTGTGCACTACGCCGCCGAGTCGCACAATGACAACTCGCTGCACGACCCTCGGCCGTTCCTGGACACGAACATCATCGGCACCTACACGCTGCTGGAGGCCGCACGCCGCCACGGCACTCGACTGCATCACATCTCCACCGACGAGGTGTACGGCGACCTGGAGCTCGATGATCCGGAGCGGTTCACCGAGGACACCCCGTACAACCCGTCGTCGCCGTACTCGTCGACCAAGGCCGGCTCCGACCTGCTCGTCCGAGCCTGGGTGCGCTCCTTCGGGGTTCAGGCCACGATCTCGAACTGCTCCAACAACTACGGGCCGTACCAGCACGTGGAGAAGTTCATCCCCCGCCAGATCACGAACGTGATCCGCGGCATCCGGCCGAAGCTCTACGGCGCAGGGCGGAACGTGCGTGACTGGATCCACGCCGACGACCACTCCTCAGCCGTGCTCACCATCCTCGAGAAGGGCCGGATCGGCGAGACCTACCTCATCGGCGCCGACGGTGAGAAGGACAACAAGTCCGTCGTCGAGCTCATCCTGGAATTGATGGGCCAGGATCAGGCGGCGTATGACCACGTGGCCGACCGCGCCGGGCACGATCTGCGGTACGCGATCGATTCCACCAAGCTCCGCACCGAGCTCGGCTGGACGCCCCAGTTCGGCGACTTCGAAGCCGGTCTTGCCGCGACCATCGACTGGTACCGGGCGAATGAAGCCTGGTGGGCCCCGTCCAAAGACAGCACGGAGGCGTTCTACGCGGGCAAGGGACAATGAGCATCGAGTTCGGCAAGAAGCTGGCCCGCACGGAGACGACGATTCCTGGGCTCGTCGTCTTCGACCTGCCCGTGCACGGCGACAGTCGCGGGTGGTTCAAGGAGAACTGGCAGCGCGAGAAGATGATCGCCGCCGGACTCCCGGATCTCGGACCGGTGCAGAACAACATCTCCTTCAACGACGCAGTCGGAACCACGCGTGGCATTCACGCAGAGCCCTGGGACAAATTCGTCTCGCTCGCGACCGGACGCATCTTCGGCGCCTGGGTCGACCTGCGTGAGGGTCCCACCTTCGGTACGACGTTCACGACGGAACTCGACCCGTCGAAGGCGATCTTCGTCCCTCGGGGAGTGGGCAACGCCTATCAGACGCTCGAGGCGGGCACCGCTTACGTGTACCTCGTCAACGACCACTGGTCGCCTGACGCCGAGTACGCCTTCCTGAATCTCGCTGACGAGACGGCCGCGATCGACTGGCCCATCCCGCTCGCAGAGGCCGAGCTCTCCGACAAGGACCGCGCGCATCCCCGGCTCGAAGCTGTGACCCCGATCCTGCCGCGCAAGATTCTCGTCCTCGGTGCCGGCGGGCAGCTCGGCCGCGCCCTTCGCACTGTCTACGGCGACGCGCCCCACGTCGAATACGCCACCCGCACCGACCTCGACCTCACCTCGCCAGACCTCACGAACGCCCGGAGATGGCGCGACTACGGCACGATCATCAACGCCGCCGCCCACACCGCCGTCGACGCAGCAGAGACCACGCGGGGACGAGCTGACGCCTGGGCCGTCAACGTCACCGCCGTGTCCGCACTGGCCGGCATCGCGGCCGCCAACGGCATCACCCTCGTCCACGTCTCCAGCGACTACGTGTTCGACGGTTCCAAGGCGGAGGCGTACGCAGAGGAGGACGCGTTCAGTCCCCTCGGCGTCTACGGCCAGACCAAGGCCGCCGGCGACGCGATCGTCGCCGCCGTGCCCCGGCATTACATCGTGCGCACATCCTGGGTCATCGGTGACGGGTCGAACTTCGTTCGCACCATGGCATCCCTCGCCGACAGAGGCATCGACCCGAAGGTCGTCGACGACCAGACCGGCCGGCTCACCTTCACGGAGGACATCGCCCGCGGCATCCGCCATCTGCTCGAGTCGGAAGCCCGGTACGGGACATACAACCTCACCAGCAGCGGCCCCGCGCAGACCTGGGCCGACATCGCCCGGGACGTCTACCGCCTCACAGGTCACGACCCCGAGCGCATCACCCGAGTCACCACGGCCGAGTACTTCTCGTCGGTGTCAGGGTCCGTTGCACCGCGCCCAAGCAACAGCGTCCTCGATCTGAGGAAAGTCGAGCAGGTCGGGTTCATCCCTCGGGATGGCCCAGCGGGCCTGGCACAGTACCTAGGCTCACAGACCTGACGGGTTCGACGGCTCGATCGCTACGCGGCCTCGGCCGTGATCAGGATCGGACGGTGATCGCTGGTGCCCTGCGGGAGCGTCGTGATGTCGGCGATGTCGAAGCCGTTCGAGGTCGCGAAGTCGTAGTGCCCGCGGAAAACGCGGTACCGGGTGTAGGTGCGGTCGTCGCTGAGCGTCAGCCGGTAGCCGTGCTCGCGCACCGTCTGCCCGAGGTTCTCCTTGAACACGGGGTAGTTGTAGTCACCGACCATCAGCACCGGCTTGCCGGGAGCGAGCGCCTGCAGCGCGTCGAGACCGGCGCGGATCTGGTTGCGGCGCAGCGAGTTCAGCGCGGTCAACGGGGCTGCGTGGAAGGATGCCACGATCAACTGGCGTCCGCTGTCGATGTTCGTCAGCAGCGCCCCGAGCACTCGCTCCTCGGCGGGCTTGAGCACGCGATCGTGCAGGGACTTCTTCAGGCCGATCGTGCGCACCCGCTCCACCCGGAACTGATTGCTGCGCAGGTACATCGCCAGGCCGAGCCTGTTGCCGCTGGTGGCCCGCACCAGCGAGAGGCCGTCGATCGCCTCGGGCAGGGCGGCGGTGTCGCACTCCTGCAGGCACAGGATGTCGGGGTCATGTCGGCCGACCAGCGCCACCAGCTCGGATGCCGCCCGATGCTTGCGCAGGTTGTACGAGATGAGCCTCATGCGTTCACGTTACCGCCGCACGCTGAACGCGTCGTGGGGTTGAAATGGCGAGTGCGGCCCGTTATGCGTCCTCGTCGTCATCGCCCGAGATGTCACCCGGATGCGGGCATCCGTCGCGGCTCACGCCTCCTCTGCGTCATCACCGTCCCGGTCGCGGCGCGCGCGGGTCTGCTCGGCGCGCGCCGCCAGGAGCTCGTCAGCCGGATAGCCGACCTCGGCGAGCGTCAGGCCGCGCGCCGGGAGCACCTTGAACGCGCTCGTGCGGGTGAGCTCGTCGCGCAGCCGCACGACGTCGTCGACGGACAGCTTGCCCTCCCCCACGGCCGCGCAGGCGCCGACGAGGGCGCGCACCATGCTGTGGCAGAACGCGTCGGCCTTCACGTCGGCTACCAGCACGCCCTCGGCATCCCGCGCCCAGCGGTAGTCCAGCAGGGTCCGGATGGTCGTCGCCTCCTCGCGCGGCTTGCAGTACGCCGCGAAGTCGTGCAGGCCGATCAGGGTGCGGGCGGCGGCATCCATGGCATCCACGTCCAGCGCGGCGCGGATCGTGGTGGTGTCGTTGCGACGCATCGGGTCGTAGCCCACGGTCGTGTCGGCGAGCCGGTACCGATACCGGCGCCACACCGCCGAGAACCGGGCGTCGAAACCCTCGGGCGCGAGGCTCGTGCGGGTGACGGTCACGTCGGGGTACTGACCCAGGACCCCACGGATGCGACGCGCGAGCGAACCAGCCGGATCGGAGGCAGCCTGTCCGTGCCGGGCCGTGACCCGCGACCACTGCGCCTCGTCCAGATCGACATGGGCCACCTGGTCGGAGGCGTGCACACCGGCATCCGTCCTTCCGGCGACGACGAACTGCACGTCGGACCCGACGATGCGTGCCAGCGCGGTCTCGAGCACACCCTGCACGGTGCGCAGACCGGGCTGCTTCGCCCACCCGCGGAAATGGGTGCCGTCGTAGGCGATGTCCAGGCGAATGCGCACCGGTCCAGCCTAAACTGGAGCTTCCCCTCTCTTCGAAATGCGCCTTCTTCTGCTGTGATGTCTCCGTCTTCGCCCCACCTGCCGCGGTACGCGGGGCTCGACGGACTCCGCGCGATCGCCGTCGGGCTGGTGCTGATCTACCACCTCTTCCCCGGGCTCGGTCTGCCCAGCGGACTGGTCGGTGTGGACGTCTTCTTCGTGGTGAGCGGGTTCCTGATCACCTCGCTCATGCTGCGGCCGACGCGGCATCCGCTGCGGCACCGCCTGCTGGACTTCTGGCGTCGTCGGGCACGCAGGCTGCTGCCCGCGCTGGCCCTGATGCTCACCGTGTGCGCGACCGTCGCCTGGCTGATCGGCGGCGATGTGCTGGTCGGCATCGGCCGGCAGCTGCTGGGAGCCTCGACCTTCAGTTACAACTGGGTGGCCCTCGCGGGCGGATCGGACTATTTCGCCGCGACCGAGCCGGAGCTGTTCCGCAACGTGTGGTCGCTCGCCGTCGAGGAGCAGTTCTACCTGCTCTGGCCGCTGCTCCTCCCCCTGCTGCTCGTCGTGCTGCGCGTGCGCTGGGCGCTCGTCGCGTTCGCGGTGGCCGCGGCCGGTGCTTCCGCATGGTGGATGTCGGTGCTGGTCTCGACCGGCTCCGTCACGCGCGCGTACTTCGGCACCGACTCGCACGCGTTCGGGCTGCTGCTCGGCATCGCCCTGGCCTTCGGCATCCGGCGCATGCCCGAGCAGGAATGGATGCTGCGCCCCAGCGCCCGCGCCGGTGGTGTGCTGCTCGGCGTGCTCGGGGTCGGCGCCATCGTCGCGGCCGCGCTGAAGCCGTCGGAACACACGGGGGCAGGATTCCCGGGAACGCTGCTGCTGGCATCCGCGGGAACGGTGCTCGCGGTGTTCGCGGGCGTCATGCCCGGTTCCTGGTTCGGCCGCGCCATCGATGTGCAGCCGCTGCGATGGATCGGCGACCGCTCCTACGGCATCTACCTGTGGCACTGGCCGGTGCTCGTGCTCGTCTCCGCCGCGAGCGGCCTGGGTGTCTCCGCACAGGTCGCCGGAGTGCCGGTCTGGGCGGGCTGCACGGCCCTGGTGCTGTCTGTGGCGGCTGCGGCCGTGTCGTTCCGTGTCGTGGAGACGCCGCTGCGGCGGCTCGGATTCCGCCGCTCGCTGCGCGCCGTGCGGGTGCGCTTCGCACGCGGTCCGGTCAGCAGGCTCGCCATGGCGACGAGCGCCCTGGCGGCTGTGCTCGCGCTGGGCGGCACGACTGCCGCCGTCGCGAGCGCACCGCCGATGACGACTTCCGAGATGGCCATCCGCGCAGGTCAGGAGGCCCTGAAGAAGGTCGTGCCTACTCCCGCACCCACGACACCCGCAGCGATCTCAGGCACGGACGTCACCGCCGTCGGAGACTCGGTGATGCTGGCATCCGCTCCCGCCCTGCAGCAGCAGTTCCCCGGGATCGAGGTGGATGCCAAGGTGTCGCGCTCGGTCTGGGCCGGGCCGCGGATCATCGACGCGCTGGAGGACTCCGGGAATCTGCGCGAGCACGTCGTCGTGGCGCTCGGGACCAACGGCTCGGTCGACGAGGACGTGCTGCAGAAGATCGCCGACACGGTCGGTCGCAACCGTGATCTCGTGCTCGTGAACGCCTACGCCCCGCGCGACTGGATCCCCGGGGTGAACCGCGACCTGCAGTCGTTCGCCGCAGGGCGCCTCGGCGTGGTCGTCGCCGATTGGGCGGGCGCCATCGCCCCGCACGAGGATCTGCTCGCCGGCGACCGCATCCACCCCGGCGACGCCGGCGGGCGCATCTTCGCCGAGGTCGTCGAGAAGGGCATCCGCGACGCCGAGGCCGAGCGCGCCGCCCGCCCGCGCATCACGCCCGAGCCCGTCCAGTAACAGGGCGTGCCGGAGACCCGCCGAAGTACGAGCGACTCTCAGCCGGGGTCGCCGCTGCGCTCCGGCAGGTGCAGGCGTGTGAGATACCACTCCGCGCGGCCCGGGATCCGCCGCCGGTCCCACCGCGAGACCAGCACGATCACCACGACGACCAGCGGGATCGCCCACGCCGCGGGCTGCACGATCCAGGAAGCCGCGGCGCGCGCCTGCGGGTCGAGGGCGATCGACGCGATCAGCGACGCGCCCACCGTGAGCGCGCCCACCAGCATCCCCGCGAGCGCCCCTCGGGCGGTCAGACCGCGCCACCACACGCCGAGCAGGATGACCGGAGTCAGGCTGGTCGCCGCCACCAGGAACACCGTGCCGACGCTCGACACCAGGGCTTCCGGTCCGGTCAGCAGCGCCACGATCAGCGGTGCGACGACGCACAGCACGGCCGACAGACGGAACGACCGCACCGACCCGTCGAAGAGGTCCTGGCTGATCACGCCCGCAAGAGAGACCACCAGACCTGACGACGTCGCCAGGAACGCCGCGAAGGCGCCGGCGACGACGATCGCCGTGACGATGGTGCCGAGCGGCTCGGGCAGCAGCCGGGCGGGCAGCGCCAGAACGACCGTGTCGGCCACCCCCGGGAGCGCCAGATCGGGTGCGGCGACGCGCGCGATCAGCCCGAGCGTGCCCGACACCGCGTAGAACAGGCCGATCATCGCGACGACGAGCACCGTCGTCCGCCGCGCAGAGGCCCCGTCCGGGCTGGTGTAGAACCGCACCAGCACGTGCGGGAGGCCGATCGTGCCCAGCAGCAGCGCGATCATCAGGGATGCCGTCGAATAGGGATCCGCCGCCACCGGCCCCAGCTCCGCGGGGAAGGCGACCACCGGGTCGGACGACGGCTCCCGCCCCGACAGCACGATCAGCATGAGCACAGCCGGAATGGCCAGCGCGCTGAGCTTGACCCAGTAGTGCATGGCCTGCACGACCGTGATCGCGCGCATGCCACCGGCCGCCACGATGCCCGACACGACGACGGCGACGACGACCGCGCCGACCCAGGGCGGCAGATCCGCCACGACGCCCAGCGTCAGTGACGCCCCGTGCAGCTGCGGGACGATGTACAGCCAGCCGATCACCAGCACCAGCAGGCTCGTGACCCGGCGCACGGTGCGGGACTCCAGCCGAGCCTCCACGAAGTCGGGGATCGTGTACGCGCCGCTGCGTCGCAGCGGCGCAGCCACGAACAGCAGCAGCAGCAGATATCCGGCCGCGTACCCGATCGGGAACCAGAACCCGTCCGAGCCGACCAGCAGTACGAGCCCGGCGAGCCCCAGGAACGTGCCCGCGCTGAGATACTCGCCACTGATCGCGGAGGCGTTCCACACCGGTCGGGCGCTGCGGGACGCCACGAAGAAGTCGCTCGTGGTGCGGCTCATCCGCACGCCCATCACCGCCAGCACGACGGTGGCAACGAGTACGAGCACGAACGCCGAGAGATCGAGAACGACGCTCATCCGTCGGCACCGCCCTGCACGGAGTCCGCGTCCGCGAGCATCCGGAATCGGCGCTCGTTGCGCGCCGCGTTGCGGGCGAACACCACCGCGAAGCCCAGGATGATCGGATAGTACGCATACGCCTGCAGCAGCCACGACAGCGGCACCCCGAAGACCGGCAGGTCGATCGTGTTCGCGATGATCATGATCGCGACGGTCAGCGTGAGCGAGACCAGCACGAACCCGATCAGGCAGGCGCCGGCCAGGCGCAGCTGTGCGCGCATCAGATCGGTGAGGAACACCGACTCGACCTCGCGGACCGGCCGCACCGCAGGTGCGGCGCCGCTGGACGCCCGCGCTGCGTCGGCAGAACGGGCCGGAGACTGGAACGAGACCCGAACGCGCGCCGGACGACCGCCGTCGCCGTGACTCATCGGCTGTCCACCTTCACGAGTCGGCTCCGCACCGCGGGGATGAGGCGCCGGCTGACGGGCAGCTCGACCTCGGGCAGCTCCACCACCGGCAGCGGGCCGGTCAGCCGCACTCCCGTGATCGCGTCGGCCTGGACGAGGTACGAGCGGTGGATGCGCACGAAGCCCGCGGCCTCCCAGCGCTCCTCCAGTTCGGAGATCGGGATGCGCACGAGGTGCGTGTCGCCCGCCTCCGTCCACAGCCGCGAGTAGTCGCCCTCCGCCTTCACCCAGCGCACGTCGGCGCGGCGCACCAGCCGTACGGACTGCCCGACCGGAACGGCGACCGTCCCGGTGTCGACGTCGTCGGCGGCCTCCTTCGCCCGTGCGTCGGCGAACACCCGGTCGATCGCGCGACGCAGGCGCTCGGGACGGACGGGCTTGAGCACGTAGTCGAGCGCGTCCAGGTCGAAGGCCGTCACAGCTCCGGCGTCGTCGGCGGTGACGAACACGAGGGCCGGTCGCTGCGCGAATCGTCCCAGCGCCCGCGCGAGATCGAACCCGTCGACTCCGGGCATGTGGATGTCGAGGAAGACGGCCTCGACGGCCTCGCTCGAGAGCATCCGCAGCGCATCGGCGCCGGTGGACGCCGCGTGGATGGCGCCGATCCTGGCATCCGCCTCCAGCAGCGCGACGAGCTCGGCGAGCGCCGGCGGCTCGTCGTCCGCGACCAGCACGTCGATGATCATCGCTCCTCCGTCTCGTGCAGCGGCTGCGACTTCGGGATCCGCATCCGCACCAGCGTCCCCGCGTCGAGGTTCGTCTCGATGATCAGCCCGCCCTCGGGTCCGTACAGCCGGCGCAGACGCGTGTCGACGTTGCGCAGCCCGACGTGCGTGCCCTGCGCGCTCTCCTCGGCGAGCGCGCGCCGGACCGCAGCCGGATCCATGCCGGCTCCGTCGTCCTCGACCGAGACCTCGGTGTGCGTGCTCTCGTCGGCGGCGGCGATGATGATCCGGCCCCCGGATGCGAGAGGCTCGAGCCCGTGTCGGACCGCGTTCTCGACCAGCGGCTGCACCGACAGGAAGGGGATCACGGTCGAGAGGGTCTCGGGGGCGATGCGCAGCTGCACGTCCAGCCGGTCGCCGAACCGCGCCCGCTCCAGTTCGAGGTAGTTGCGGATGCTGCCCAGTTCCTGCGCGAGGGTGGCGAACTCGCCCTTCTTGCGGAACGAGTAACGGGTGAAGTCGGCGAAGTCGAGCACGAGCGTTCTGGCCCGCTCGGGATCCGTGGTGATGAACGAGGCGATCGCGGCCAGCGAGTTGTAGATGAAATGCGGGCTGATCTGCGCGCGCAAGGCCCGCAGCTCGGCCTCGGCGAGGCTGGCACGCGAGGCCTCCAGCTCCGTCAGCGCGATCTGAGCGGCGCACCACTCCGCGACCTGGCCGGTGGCGCGCACGAGCCGTCCGCGCACCTGGTCGGAGTAGGCGATCAGGATGCCGCGGCTCTCGCCGTCCACGGTCATCGGGGCGCCCACCGCCTCGAGGGTCGTCCGATCCTGGGCTCCGGTCCCGGGGAACACCTGCCTCCGGCCGGTCTCCTGCACGCGTGCGGCGATCTCCCGCGATGCCGTCTCCAGTCCTGCGACGGCGCCGTCGGTGGCGACGGAGCCGTCCGGCGCCACGAACGCGACGGCGTGCACACCGAGAAGATTCCGCAGATGCCGGGCTGCGCGCACGAGCTCAGGGCCCTGATCAGCACGGAGCTCGGCGGCGGCGAGGCCGGCGAGGTGGAGCGTGCGGCTCGTGGCCCGCTCGGCCTCTCCGCCGAGATCTCGGGATCCTCGCGCGAAGCGTCGCGCCCACAGCAGTACGAGTGTCAGCAGCCCCCCGATTGCCGCTCCCAGCCCGCCCGAAAGCAGTACCTGGTCGGTCATGCCTTCACCATACGGTCGCCAGCGGGGTCCTGTCAGCAGCACCGCGCCCCGGGGTTCGCATCCTGCGCCGCCATCCGGTCCCGCCAGAACTCGCGTTCGGTGGGGATCGCGGCATCCGGATGCTGTGCCCGGCAGTGCCCGACATAGACGTCGTACGCACGGTCACCCATCAGAGTCGTGAGATACCAGCGGATGCTGGAAGCCCAGCCCCGCACCCGCCGCCAGAAGGCGACGGGTGCGGGGACGGCGTCCACCGGGGACACGGCCATCAGCGGCCATGCCCGGCGCCGACGTCGCGCCACTGCGCTTCGAGCTCGCGCTCGGCGCGCGTGGTGATCAGACCCGCCGGCGCGAAACGGCGGGACGGCTGAGGAGCGTCCTCGCCGTCGTCTTCGGCGCCACGGCGGATCGCCGAGATCGCGACGACCGCAGCGACGATGATCACGACGATCGTGAGCACGACGAACACGATCGACAGCGTGCCCTGCACCGCGGTGTTGCGGATCACGGCCTCGATCACCTCAGGGGCGCCCAGCGCGTCGTCACCGGCGGCCTGCGCGGCTCGGTACTTCGCGTTGTTGGCCCAGTACCCGATGCTCGGCACCGGCGAGAAGATCTTGTACATCGAGGCCGTGATGGTGATCACCGCGGTGAAGACCAGCGGCACGCCGATGATCCACAGCCAGCGCACGTAGTCCCGCCCGCGCTTGGCGACGATGGCGAACACCACGGCGAGCGCGATCGCGGCCAGCAGCTGGTTGGCGATGCCGAACAGCGGGAAGAACGTGTTGATCCCGCCCAGCGGATCGGTGACTCCCAGGATCAGGATGTACCCCCACCCGGCGACCATGATCGCGGTGCAGATCCAGACGCCCGGGCGCCAGCTGTTGTCGCGGAACCTCGGCACCCAGGCGCCGATCGAGTCCTGCAGCATGAAGCGCGCGACACGGGTGCCGGCGTCGACGGCGGTGAGGATGAACAGCGCCTCGAACATGATGGCGAAGTGGTACCAGAAGCCCATCATCGCCGTGCCGCCGCCGATCTGGTGCATGATGTGCGCCAATCCGAGCGCGAGCGTCGGCGCCCCGCCGGTGCGGGAGATGATGCTCTCCTCGCCCACGGCCGCGGCCGTCGACGTGAGCACGTCCGGAGTCAGGCTCGGACCGGTCAGGCCCAGCGAGTTGACGAAGGCCACGGCGCTCTCGGCGGTGCCGCCGGTGAGTGCGGCCGGCGCGTTCATCGCGAAGTAGATCCCCTGGTCGATCGAGATCGCGGCCACCAGTGCCATGATCGCCACGAACGACTCCATCAGCATCCCGCCGTAGCCGATGAAGCGGGTCTGGCGCTCCTTCTCCACCAGTTTCGGGGTGGTGCCGGAGGAGATCAGCGCATGGAAGCCGGACAGCGCACCGCACGCGATCGTGACGAAGAGGAACGGGAACAGCGGTCCGGAGAACACCGGCCCGAGGCCGGTGAACGCGAAGTCCGTGAAGGCGGGGACCGTGATCTCGGGCCGGACCAGGACGATCGCTCCCGCGAGCATCACGATCACGCCGATCTTCATGAACGTGGACAGGTAGTCGCGGGGCGCGAGCAGCAGCCACACCGGGAGGATCGCGGCGATGAAGCCGTAGACGATGATGCCCCACGCGATCACGGAGCGGTCGAGGTGGAACATCGCCTGTCCCCACTCGGTGCCGGCCACCGCGCCTCCGCCGACGATCGCGGCGATCAGCAGCACGAAGCCGATCAGCGACACCTCGGTGATGCGCCCCGGGCGCAGGAACCGCAGGTAGAGGCCCATGAAGAGCGCGATGGGCAGGGTCATCGCGACGCTGAACACGCCCCACGGGCTCTCACCGAGGGCGTTGACGACCACCAGCGCGAGGATCGCGATGATGATGATCATGATGAGCAGCGAGGCGATGATGGCGGCCGTTCCGCCGATCCTGCCCAGTACGTCGCGCGCCATCTGTCCGATGGAGCGGCCACCGCGCCGCATGGAGAAGAACAGCACGGTGTAGTCCTGCACCGCGCCGGCGAGCACGACGCCGACGATGATCCAGATCGTGCCAGGCAGGAATCCCATCTGCGCGGCGAGCACGGGGCCGACCAGGGGGCCCGCCCCGGCGATGGCGGCGAAGTGGTGGCCGTAGAGCACGCGGCGGTCGGTCGGGACGTAGTCCTTGCCGTCCTCCCGGATCTCGGCGGGGGTGGCGCGACGGTCATCGGGTCGCAGCAGGTGCCTCTCGATCACCTTGGAGTAGAAGCGGTAGCCGATGAGGTACGTGCACACCGCGGCGAACACGAACCAGATGGCGTTGACGGTCTCGCCGCGCACGAACGCGAGCATCGTCCAGGCGACGGCGCCGAGCAGGGCGATCGCCACCCAGATCAGGATCTTGGGAAGGGTCCAGCGGGAGTCCCGCCGCCGGTCCTCCTCGGTGACGGCTGTGGGCGGTGTGTCGAGCGCCTGTGCGGCGGAGTGGGTGCCGTCGCCGGCTGCGGAAGGTGTGGTCATGGTCTCCTCCTTGAGACGCGGGCAGGTCGGGTGCGCTGCGAGTGCGCGAGGTCGGGCGACGTTCACGGCCGGCTCATCCGCTGGGCGGATGAGCCGGCCGCGTCGCCGAGGTCAGGCCATCCGCTTGGAGAGCTTCCAGGCGGCGTCGATCATGCGGTCGACGTGCTCCTGCTGATGGAACAGGTGCGTCGAGACGCGCACGGGACGGTGCAGGACGGAATCACCGATGATCGGCACCGCGGTGTTGCGGATCTCGACCCGGTACTCGTCCAGGAGCCGCGCGACGAACTCGGACGACTTGTTCGCGTCCTTCACATCGGCCGGGTTCTGGAACGGGTTGAACCCGGTCAGTGCGCAGGTGAGACGCTGGTCGGACTTCGCCGAGTACAGCGCGTCGATCCCCCACCGCTCGACGATCTGCTCCTTCGCGTAGTCGCCGAGGCCCACGACGTGATCGTGGATGCGCTGGCGCCCGATCTCGTTCCACACCTCGACCGCCTTCTGCACGCCGGCGTTGAGGGCCTTGGTGCCGTTGCCGACGGACTGGAGGTACTTGCCGATGTCCTGCGAGGGGTCGCGGTGCCGCAGGTCGACCGACCCGTTCGTCGGGTACCCCGACGATACGATCGGCCAGAACTCCGGGAGCGGATTCGGGTTCGCGGCCGTGATGCGGTTGCGGATGTAGAGGATGCCGGTGCCGCCGGGTGCGCACTGCCACTTCGCGGCGGATGCCGCGAGGAAGTCGACCCCGAGCTCGCGGAAGTCGTAGTTCATCATCCCGGGGATGTGCGCGCCGTCGACGAGGGTCGTGATCCCGTGCTCCTGCGCCAGCACCGCCAGCTCCCTGATCGGCAGCATCGTGCCGGTGAGGTAGGTGGGCGCGGAGAACATGATCAGCTTGGTGCGGCTGGTGATGCCGGCGCGGAAGAGCTCCACGTAGTCCTCGGCGGTCTGCTTGTCACCGATCGGCAGCTCCACCCGCTTGATGACGACGCCCTGGCGGTCCTGCAGCAGGGCCATCGGGGTGTTGCCGCCGCCGTGCTCGTGGTTGGTCGTCAGGATCTCGTCGCCCTCGCGCAGGTTCAGCCCGAGCAGTGCCTTGGACATGCCGTCCGAGGTGTTGTGCGTGATGACGATCTCATCCTTGTCGACGCCGTGCGCGGTGGCGATCACCTGGCGCACGTCCGCGAAGTCGCTGTACGAGGCCTCGGCATCGCGGGCGACCTGGCGGTGCACGGCATCCACGACGTCCAGCACCTGACGCGGCGGCGAGCCGACCGTGCCGACGTTCATGTAGAGGATCCTCTTGTCGAGCACGAACATCTGCTCGACCTTCCTCCAGAATCCCGCGTCGCCGGCAGCCGGGACGACCGCGGGAAGCGGCGCGGCGGCAGCAGGCTGCGCGAGTCCGAGCGCGCCGAGGCCCGCTGCGCCGACGCCGGCGCCGAACAGCCTGAGGGCACCGCGGCGCGAGAAACCGCTGATCTGCGTGTCATGCGTTTCCATGGTGTTCATCTCCTAGTGGACGGCGATCGCACTGATCTCGACCTTTGCGCCCTGAGGCAGCGCGGCGACCTGGACGGTCGCGCGAGCCGGCGCGGATTCGGTGCCGAAGTACTCGGCGTAGACCGTGTTGAAGGCGGCGAAGTCGTTCATGTCTGCGAGGTACACGGTCGTGCTCACGACGTCGTCGAGCGTCAGCCTCGCCTCTTTGAGCACCGCCCTGATGTTCTTCACCGACAGCGCGGTCTGCTCCGCGATCGACTGGGAGTTGTCGATCTTGCCGACGGTCGGGTCGATGGGCAGCTGCCCCGACACGTAGACCGTCCTGCCTGCGGCGATCCCCTGCGAGTAGGGACCGATGGCGGCCGGCGCGTCGATGGTGTGCAGCACCCGCTTCGAGGAGCTGGAGGAATGATCGGATGGGGACGATGCGCCCTGCGCGGCACCGGCCAGCAGGCTGGTGGACGCGAGGCCCGTGACGAGGATCGTCCCGGCGACCAGGAGGGCCGTTCTTCGGGACCGGGGGGCGAAGTTGAACATCTACTCTCCTTCGAGTCAGACGAGCACCCGGCGTTCTGTGCTCATGCGCGTCATCGCGTCCTGTCACGGTAGGGAGCAACGTCGTCGGGCGGGAGAGTCGCCGGCCGACTGTGCGCGTTCATGCGACGAACGGTGCGATCGGCGCGACCAACGGCAGAGGCCCGGGGGCGCTTCGCTCCCCCGGGCCTCCCCTGTCGCCGCTTCGCGTCAGCCCTCGACGGCCACCTTCGGCTTGGCCCAGGACCTGCCTCGGGTGTCCTTGAGGATCGTGTACTCCACGTCGACGTGCGGCTCGATCGCGCTGTACTTGTCGTTCGGGGCGCCGATCACCAGCTGGAAGCCCAGGCCCCGCCAGGCGCCGATCGCGCGCTTGGTGAAATGCGCGTCGGCCTTGATGAGGGCCTCGTCCATGAACACCGGCGCATAGCGCGGGCGCTCAGCCCCGGCATCCCCCAGCTGGTAGCGCAGCGCGGCGCCGACGATGAACGCGACCAGCTCCTGCGACTCGCCACCGGACTTCTCGCCGATGTGGTCGTACAGGGCGACGTGCTCGCCCGTCGCCGCGACGACGCGCTCCGCCGACACCCGCACGTGGTTGCGCACGTCGATCAGCTCGGCGAAGTCGGGCGCAGTGCGGCGCATGCGACCGATCAGCCTGCTCATGCGGCGGTACGCGTTCTCGCGCTCCTCGTCGGTGGAGGCCGCCTCGATCAGCCCGCGCACCTCGCGCAGGTCGCGGCGGAAGCGCTTGCGCGCTTCGGACTGGTTCTCCCGCGGCGAGATCTGCAGCCGATGATCGTCGTCGTAGAACGGCAGCTCGCGCATGATGCTGTTGATCGGCTCGATGCGCTCCCTGATCTCGCGCACCGACCGGCTCAGCGTCGAGTCCAGGCTGGTCAGATCGTTGCCGGACAGACCGAGCAGGCTGTCGCGCCATTCGCTCTCCAGCTCGTGCAGCCCGCTGGTCTTCAGCGCCTCCAGGATGCCCTCGAATTCGGCGACCGACTCGTCGGGGTCGGGCAGCAGGTTGAGGTTCGGCCAGCGCTCCAGGAAGGATGCCATCAGCTGCCGCATCCGCTCTCGCTGCTCCTCGTACGCCTCGGATGCTGCGCGCCGATCGCCCGCGAGCCGCGCCGCGGCCGTCTTCAGCGCGACGTCGAGTCGCGCGAGGCGGTCGCTGGCGGCATCCTCGGACTCATCGGCGAGGATGAACCGGTCGTCGAGGAACGCGGTCTGGCCGGCATCCAGCTCCATGCCCTCCGCGGCATCGATCACGCGCTGGCAGTCGTCCACGTCGTCGGTCACATCGCCCCAGCGCTCGGCGACCTGGTCGCGCTGCGCGCTCAGCGAACCGATCTCGTCGCGCAGCACGGATGCCTTGAGCTTGAGCGTCTCGGCCTGCTCCTTCAGCTGCGCGATCTCGGGGTTCGCCCCGGTGACCTCAGCCTCGACGGATGCCCAGCGCTCCACCTCCTGGGCCAGGGCGTCGACGTCGATCTGCTCCCAGGTCACGTCCTGGATCTTCGCGAACGCGGTGAGCCGGTTCTCGATGGCATCCATCGCCTGCTCGGCCGCATCCGCGGCATCCGTCGCCGCGACGATCTGCGCATCGAGCTGCTCCAGCTGCCGCTCGAGGTCGTGCAGACGGCGTTCGTTCGAGAACCCGAGCACGTTGTCGCGGTCGTGACCGCCGTGCGCCCCGCGGTTGCCCTGGGACATCTGACCGGTGATGGTGAGAGCCATGCTGTGGGCGGAGAGCTGCGCGGAGGAGTCCACGCAGACGAAGCCGAAGCGCTCGTCGAGGCGCTGCTGCAGCCAGCCCGTGAACGGCGTCGGGCGGAAGTCGAGCCGTCCGGGAAGAGTGCGCCCGTCGGCGCCGGCCGACGTCGCGAGACCGGTGTTCACGCCCTCGTAGCGCAGCCGGATCGGCGTGCGCACCTGGTCGATCGCTGCCCGGAACGCGGACACGTGCTCCGCGTCGATGAGCAGCGTCGTCGCGAATCCGCCGAGCGCCAGGTTGAACGCCTCGCGCCAGGGCTCGAACTCCGTGCGCACCTCGATCAGCTCGCCGACGAACGGCAGGTCTTCAGCATCGAGCCCGGCCGCGCGGGCCAGCAGCATCCGGGCCTCGTGCAGGGGCGAGGGAATGCTGCCGTGCACGGCATCCGCCTTCTGCCGCTCGGCGTCGAGCTCGCCACGACGACGCATCAGCGAGCGCCGCGCGGTCTCGGCGTCGGCGAACGCCGCGCGGGCGGCGCGGCGGGAGGAGTTCTCGCCCTCGGCCTCGTGCGCGGATGCGAGCACCGCCGCGAACTCCTCGGCCGTCGTGGCCGACAGACCGAGCTCGTCGAGCACGGCATCCACCCTGGCCCGCTCGCGCTGCACCTCCGCCAGCCGACGTTCGACCGCCCGCAGCTCGCGCTGCGCGGTCTCGAGGCGATCGCCGCCGGACTGCCGCAGCACGTCGAGCAGTCCGTCTCGCTCCACCTCTGCCGCGTCGACGAGCGCCTTCTTCTCGCGGATGCCGGCGTCCAGCGCGCGCTTCCGATCTCCGAGCTCGCTCTCCACCTCGCGCAGCAGATCGAGCCGGCGCTGCGCGCGCCACAGCGCGGCGCGGGAGTCGGGGTCGGCGAAGTCGCCGATCTCATCGATCAGGCGGGTCTGCTCAGCGGCATCCGCGATCCGCTCCCGGATGCCGGCGATCGGCTCCAGCGCGTTCACCTGCTGCCGCGCGGTGATCATGCTGGTGCGGGTGCTCTCCAGCTCGTCGAAGTGCGCGACCACGGCATCCGCCGTCGCCATCGTCTCGGGCTCCTCGAGCACGAGACGCTTGTACAGGTCGTCGACGGTGGTGATCTGCTGGCCGGCCTGGATGCGGGCGAGCAGGCTCATCGCCTTCGCGCCGGATCCCGCCGCGCCGATGCCGAGCACGGCGTGCAGTCGGGCGGAGAACTCGCGGTCGGTGCCGAGCGTCTCCAGACCGAGCTCACGCAGGCTCGCGTCGCTGAGGCGCTGGGATGCCGCGGATTCGAGCCTGGCCAGGTCGAAGTCGCCGTCGATCGTGGCGCGCACGCGCACCGTGTCCTCGAGGATGCGGGCCCCTGCGGGGATGTACCAGGCGCGGATCGCCGTGAAGCGCGAGTCGTCGTGGTCGCGCCAGGTCATCGCGATGGCGGTCCAGGTGTCCTCGCCGTCGCCGCGCAGCACGCGCAGCTTGGTACCCTCCTCGGTGCGGGACTCGTCGATCTTGCCGCGGCCGTAGGACAGGATGTTGCGCTGCTCGTCACCGCGCGGACGGCCGGTGACGCCGCCGTTGGACGCACCGTTGAAGGGCGTGGTGTGCGGCATCATCAGGGCGATGTAGGCGTCCATCAGCGTGGACTTGCCGGAGCCGGAGCCTCCGCACAGCAGGGTGGCGTTCGGCGAGAACCGCACCCGGTGCGGGCCGCCGTCGTAGCCGCCCCAGTTCACGAGCTGCAGGTCCTCGGCGACCCACTGCTGGCCTCGGGACTCGGCGGGGATCAGGCCGAAGAGCGTGTCGAGCATGGTCATCCGGCGTTCTCCCTCTTCTGCTCCTGCTGCTGGCGGCGCAGCCAGGCGCGCAGCTCGGCGAGCTTCTCGGCACTGAGCACCACCTCGACCAGCGCGCTGATGCGGTAGCGTCCGGTGGTCTCCTCGTCGATCACGCCTTCGCGGTCGAGCCTGTCCAGAGCCGCGCGGATGGCCTTCTGCTGACGCGCGGGGCTTCCATCGGCATCCGTCAGGTAGCTGAGCACGGTCTGCTCGACGTCCTCGATGTCGATGCGTGGGGCGGACTCCCCCGCCGCCGACTCCCGCTGGAACACCGTGCGAAGGTGCACGAGCACCAGCGTCTCGGTGCGGTTGTACGGGGCGTCCTTCAGCAGGATCGGCACCTCGAACTCGTCGGAGCGCACCTGCTGCTTGTACGCCAGGCCTCGGCCGAGGTCGACGACCAGCCGCAGGTACAGGTCGTGCATGCGCGACTCGATGATCTGCTGGTGCTCCAGCAGCAGCTTCCACTCCGCGCGGTTGCCCTCGGCGCTGAGGAAGCGGCGCTGCAGCACGTGCACGAGCACGCGGCGGATCTCGGCGTCGAGCGTGCCGCGGTCGCCGGGGAACAGCTCGTCGAGGTCGTCCTCCATGGCGACGGGCGCGATGAACGGGTCGTCGGGGAGGTCGGCGCCTTCGTCTTCGGCGCTGCCGGGGTCGGCGCTGTCAGCGCGGGAGGTAATCGTCGGTTCCGAGGCCTCGGAACCGACGATCTCCTCCTCGGCTCCGGTCTCGCGGGTGAAGGCGGCGGGTGCGGCTGCATCCGCACCGGCATCGATGCGACCCGGGTCGGTCGTCGTCTCAGGCATCCTGATCCTCCTTGGTCGCGTCGGGCACGGTGGCCGCAGAGCGGGCCGTCACCGCCCCGAACGCGAATCGTCGCGTGGTGCCGTCCGGACGCAGGGTGTCGGCGGTGGAGATCTCGTCGTGCTCGGTCATTCCGTTGCGGTGCGCGATCTCCAGCAGGCCGACCAGGTCGACGGGCCGGCGGGTGTCGTCGGGGGCGTGGGCGAACGCCTCTCCGAGGTCGAACTCTGCGCCGAGCCCGGCGACGAACGCCTCCAGCTCGGCGTAGTGCGGGCCGCCCCACGAGCGGGAATCGGCCTCGAGGTACTCCACGTCGTCGGCATCCGTGAGCGGTGCGGGTGCGCCCGGAGGACGGACGTCGCCGACGGTCTGCCGCAGCCGGCCGAGGTCGATCAGCGGGAGGCTGCGGACGGGGTCGACGGATGCCGATGACGGCGCGTCCTTGGACCATTCGTGCAGTCCGGCGATCACGTCGCGCAGCAGTTCGTCGATCTGCCGGTCGCGCAGCGGGTCGTGGGTCTTCACCTGGCCGGTGATGACGTGGGATGCCCGCCGCTGCGCCGCCAGCACCTCTTCGACGCCGAGTTCCACCCGGCGTCCGATCGCGTCGAACTCGATGCGCTGCGCCGGGTCGAGGAAGCGGGCAAAGGGCTGCGCGAGCAGGCCGTGCAACTGCTCGGTGAGGGCGTCGATGCGGTCGGCGTCGCCGATCAGCCGCAGGGCGCCGGCGAAGGCACGGCCCTCCGGCGTGGACTGCATGACGTCCTTGGCGCGCTGCAGGTACTCGCGCAGCACGTCGCCGGTCGGCCGGTCGTCTCGGCGCAGGTGGGAGACGACATCGCGCTGCATCTGCTTGAGCGACTCCGCGACGCGCGTGAAGTCGGCCGGCAGCTCGCGGGCGAGGTGCAGCACGTTCTCGGCCTCTTCGTACAGCTCCTCGTCGTCGAGGGGCACCGCGCCGTTCGCCTGGATGTTGAGGATCTCGGCGTCCAGGGCGTCCCGCTCGGCGGTGAGCCGGGCGATGCGCTTGACCGGATCGGCCTCGGCGTCGTCCGAGAGCCGCTCGACGGCCTCGAGCAGCGTGCGCACCCGTGAGTTGGAGACGCGGGTGCGTCCGCCGCCGGTGCGCCCGGTGATCTCCAGTGCCTCGACGGCGTGCGCGGAGAGCCGGTAGACCTCCACGTCGTCGTCGATCTGCTGCACCAGCCAGCCCTGCTTGGCCCAGGTGCGACACACCTCGCGGCCGGTGCCGGCCGGGATGCGGCGGTCGTCATCGTCGTAGCCGGCGGCCCGCAACTCGTCCAGAGCCTCGGCGACCTCGGCATGGGCATCCGCGATCGGGACGGAAGGCCGGTCGGCGGAGAAGAGCATCGACAGCGCGGCGATCACGAAGGGCGCCTGACGCCCGTGCAGCAGCCCCAGGGTCGGCGTTCTGAACGCTGCCAGAGAGCGGGAATATGCCGCCTCGGCGCGCGTACCAGTCATCCTCACGAGTTTATCGGCCCCGGTGAGCGACGCCGTTCACGGCCGTCCGCTCACGGGTGACGCGGGCGGGGATCCTTCAGCAGGTGCGCGTAGCCGGCACGGTGATCGGGGAACGCGAACCGGAATCCGGATGCCCGCAGCAGGGCGTTCGAGCAGCGCCGAGCTCCCCCGCGCGTGCGCTCCACCTCGCCGGCGGGCGGCTCGGGCATGCCGAGGCGGTCGGCGATGAACCTCAGCACATCGCCGAGCTCGGCGGGGGCGTCGTCGACGCCGAGGTACAGCTGCTCGGGCCTCTGCGGGCGGGTGAGCAGGTGCAGCACGGCGGCCGCCGCATCGTCGCGGTGGATGCGATTGGTCACGGCCGGGGTCCGCGGGATCACGGCTCGCCCCTCGCGCACCTGATCGATCAGCCGCGTGCGGCCGGGACCGTAGATGCCGCCGAGGCGCAGCATCACGGCATCCGTCTCGCTCCCCGTGAAGAAGTCCAGGAAGCGGCGCTCGGCCTCGAGCAGCACGGCGGCGCGTCCCTCGGGCGCCGCGATCGGCGTGGTCTCGTCGACGTCGCCGGAGGTGGAGCCGTAGACGGCGGTGGATGAGACGAGCAGCGCACGCCGGGGCGCGGCGCCGGCAGCATCCATCGACTGCAGCACGTGCTGCAGCCCGGTCAGGTAGGTGTCCTCATAGCCGTCGTCTCGGCCGGGCGCGGCGGCGATCACCAGAAGGTCGGCCCCTGGCCATTCGCAGCCCGCCACGATGTCGACGGCGGCGAACTCGATGCCCGGCTGCGGGCCGGCAGGCGGGTTGCGGCGCCAGCCGATCACCTGCTCCCCCGCCGCGTGCAACCGGAGCCCGACCTCGGTGCCGAGGTCACCGCAACCGAAGATGAGGGCAGTCATCCGCTGATGATCAGGCTCGAGATGAGCCCGTCGCGCAACTCGAACACCATCGGACCGGTCCCGTTGTATCCGTTCCCCGAGACGGTCAGCGTGACGACGAACGCGCCGGTCGCCTCGCCCGGCTCGGCCGAGACGAGCTCGAAGTGCGACTGCTTGCCGATGTTGTCCGTGCGGTCCCAGGAGCGCACGCCGTCTCGACCGTGGAACTCGCGACCCCAGTCATTGAGGTAGGCGTCCGTGGTGAACGCGGCGACGAACGCGTCGGTGTCGCCGTTGTTCGTCGCGTCGATGAAGGCCTGGATGGCGGAGGGAAGGGTGGTCATGAGATGCTCCTCGGTCGGCTGACGGTGACGCTGATGACGGTCTTCACGCCAGACCGCCGTTCGTGAAGATGACCTGGCCGTTCACCCATCGCGCAGGACCGGCGAGGAAGGCGACCGTCTCGGCGATGTCATCCGGCTGGCCGAGGCGCTCGAGGGGCACGGCCTTCGCGAGACCCTGCACGGCCTCATCGCTCTTGCCCTCGAGGAACAGCGGCGTGGCAGTCGGGCCGGGTGCGACGGCGTTCACCGTGATGTCACGGCCGCGCAGCTCACGCGCCAGGATCAGCGAGAGGCTCTCCACCGCCGCCTTGGTGGCGACATAGGGGCCATAGGCCGGGAACTGCGTGCGGGTGACACTGGTGGAGAAGTTGATGATCGCGCCGCCGGCGCGCACTGTCCTGGCTGCCAGCTGCGAGACGACGAACGTGCCGCGCAGGTTGGTGCGCACGATGCGGTCGAAGTCGTCGAGCGAGTAGTCCGCCACAGGGCCCAGGATCATGACGCCTGCGGTGTTCACGACGACGTCGACGCCTCCGAAGGCCTGCGCGACGGCCGCGAAGGCGGTCTGCATGTCCTGCTCGTCGGCGACGTCGCCGCCGACGGCGATGGCCTGTCCGCCGTTTGCGGCGATCTCGGCGACGACGGACTCGGCCTTGGCCTTGTTGCCCGCGTAGTGCACGGCGACGGCGAACCCGTCGGCCGCCAGGCGCGAGGCGACGGCCTTGCCGATGCCGCCGGAGCCGCCCGTCACGAGGGCGACACGGGAGGTCTGGGTGGTGGTGCTCATGATGCTTCTCCTTGTGTGTCTGTGCTCAGGCGAGTCGCTGCAGCCATTCGGCGAGCAGGCTGCGCTCTGCAGGTGTGAACGTCTCGGCTGAGCCGAGGTGGGCGGCGAGCGTGGTGGCCGCTGCTGCGAGAGGGTGGCCGGGTGCGGCATCGGTGATGAGGGCGCCGAACACGGCATCCCGCGTGGCGACGGACGCCGTGGCCTCCGGGTAGCTCTCGGGGCGCAGGATGAGGCCGAGTGCGACGCCGCTGTTCGCCGCCATCACGATGCGGGCGGCTTCGGCGGGCGCGACACGCAGCCGTCCGGCCTCGGCGAGTCGGTTCAGGATGCCCTGGAGAAGCCCCATCGCCTCGGCGAACGCCGCAGGGCGGGTGGCCAGCGACGACGCGAAGACGAGGCGATAGGCATGCGGATGCCGCAGCGCGAACGCCGTGTGGTTGTCCCAGCCGGTCCGCAGATCGTCGAGCGGGTCGGACGAGGGCTCGGCCGCCCGCTTCATCTCGAGATACTCACCCCACACCCGGTCGGCGACGGCGGCGAGCAGGCCGTCCTTGTCGCCGAAGAGCCGGTAGAGCACGGGCTGGGTGACCCCGGCCGCCTCGCACACCGCGCGTGTGGAGATCTCGCCTGAAACCGATTGGGCGAGCAGCTCGGCGGCCTTCGCGAGTATCACTGTTCTCGTCGTCACGTATCAATGATACATCCAAATTGGTATCAGTGATACGGAAGCCCAGAAGAACGCTCGTGATACGACAAAACCCCCGGCTTCACCGGGGGTTTTCATCTGTAGCAGGAGCGGGGCTTGAACCCGCGACCTCACGATTATGAGTCGTGCGCTCTCACCAACTGAGCTACCCTGCCGCAGCGCATCCGCTTCGAAAATCGAATGCTGCGAGCCCCGAGTCAGGATTGAACTGACGACCCCTTCCTTACCATGGAAGTGCTCTGCCACTGAGCTATCGGGGCGTGCTGTCCTCTTCAGGACAACCAGATGAGCTTATCATCCGCGACGGCCAGCCACGAAATCGTGACGGCAGTTCGCGTCGGCCGGGCGTGCCTGCGCGGCAGACGCGAGCCGTCAGTACGAGTACCGGCCCGCGTTCTTGCGCATCCACGCAAGCGGGTCGACGGTCGAGCCGTTGATGATGATCTCGAAATGCAGGTGCGCACCGTAGGAGCGGCCGGTGTTGCCGACCTTTCCGATGGTGTCGCCCACCTTGACCTTCTGGCCGGTCTTGACCGCCAGCGAGCCGTGCTGCATGTGCGCGTAGTGGCTCGTGACGACCTGGCCGTCGATCACGTGATCCACGTACACGGTCACGCCGTAAGCACCGCCGGACTCGGTCGCGATGCGGACCGTTCCGTCGGCGATCGCCTGGATCGTGGCACCTGCGCCGGGCACGAGGTCGATGCCCGCGTGCATGCGGCCGTTGCGCATGCCGTAGGGCGAGCTCATGGCCACGCCGACCATGAACGGCCACTGGATCGCGGCGTTCGGGTCGTTGGTGTAGAGGCTGTTGGAGACGCGCTTGATGCCCTCTTCGGCAGCGACGTCGAGCAGCGAGACCGTGGAGTACTCGCCCTCACGAGCCAGATCCTCGTCCTCCACCGCGGCGGAGGCGACGTAGGCCTGGATCTCGTCGTCGGCGACCTTCTTGGCGGGCGCGGCTGAGGCGACCAGGGATGCGGTCGCGCCGGAGCCGTTGTTCTGCACCGCAGCGACCGCGCTGGCGGGCAGGGTCATGGACACGGCGATCATTCCTGCGACACCCATGACGCCGAGGGACGCGCCCGCGGCGGCGATGCGACGGCGGATGATGCGACGGGGAGCGATGTGAGCAGGCGCCTTGGCCGGGCGACTCGCCTTCGGGGCCTCGGATGCCTGATGCGAGTCCTCCACGGGCGAGAAACCGAAGGCGTCGGATGCCCGGGCGAAGACGTCCTCGTCGGAGGCGGGCGCCGGCTTCGTGACGACGGGCTGCACGGGCGCGGCGACGAACGTCTCGGCGTCGACCGGCGCGGTCGCCTCGGCGAGCACGGGCTCGTCGGTGACGGCGGCCTCAGGGGCGATGACGAACTCCGTCGTGGCGGCCGGGTCGGCTTCGACCGGCGACGCAGCGTCGGCATCCTGCGCGAGCTTCGGCGCCGGCTCGAACAGGGACCGGACGTCCTCTTCGGCGAGCGGGCCGGCAGGCGACGGGATGACCGGGGTCTCGGTGGACTGCGACAGGCGGCGCGCACGGCGGCTCAGCGGAGCACCGGTCACGGCATCGGCCGGGGTGGCGGCATCCGTGGGGGTGACGACCTGCGCGGCGGGCGACATCGCCTGCACCGCATCGGGGGTCATCGGAGTCTCGTGTGCTGCAACGCGGAGCCGGTTGGAACGACGCGTGGGCGCGGCTTCAACCTCAGGACGTACAGGTGACAAGTCAGATCTCTCGGGTCATGTTCAAAGCTCGGGGGCGCTTGGTCACTTCCGCCTTCGGGCGACGAAAGTAACGAACAGATAAACACTGTACAGGCACATGGCTGGGAAAGCCATGGGTCTGAACAAACTCGCGTCAGCCGCCCGCCCCAGCACCGGACACGATCGACCGCAGCCGATCGTGCACGGCCGCGCCTCCGGCGACCAGCATCGGCCGTGCGGCGTCGAGCTCGAGTCGGCTCACCGCGCCGCCGGCCTCACGGACGAGAATCGCCCCCGCCGCGAAGTCCCACGGGTTGAGACCCCGTTCGAAGAATCCGTCCAGCCGGCCCGCCGCCACATAGGACAGGTCGATCGCGGCGGATCCCATCCTGCGCAGGTCGCGCGCCATGGTCATCACCCGGCGCACCATCGCCAGGTCGCCGTCGTGCGTGGCCGGGTCGTAGCCGAACCCGGTGCCGAGGAGGGCACCGGCCGGCGTCTCGTCGGTCACGCGAAGACGGATGCCGTCGAGCCAGGCGCCCTCGCCGCGGGCAGCCGTGAAGAGCTCGCCGAGCGCAGGAGCGGACACCGCGGCCGCGACCCCGTCCCACTGCTCGGGATCGGGCTCGCCCTCGACGACGGCGATGCTCACCGAATAGGCGCCGATGCCGTAGGCGTAGTTGACGGTGCCGTCGATCGGATCCACCACCCAGGTCAGGCCGGTGGAGCCTCGCTCTGCACCCGTCTCCTCCCCCAGGAACCCGTCGCCAGGGCGCTCGGTGCGCAGACGTTCGCGGATCAGCTGCTCCACCTCGCGATCCGCCTCGGTCACGATGTCTGCCAGCGTCGACTTGGTGGCTGCCAGCGAGACCCCCTCGCCGCGACGGCGCTTCGCGAGCTCGCCGGCCTCGCGGGCGATGTCGGCCGCGAGTGCGCCGAGCTCGACCGCGCTCACAGACCCGCCCCCGGAGCCGCGGGAGGCGGCGGCGGGAACGCGTCGTACGCCGGTGGCGACTGCGGCGCGGCGTCCGGCGGGGACGGCTCAGCGGATGCCGGCGCGACGGGCGCCTGGAACGGCTGAACCGGAGCGGCCGGAGGCGTCGCGTCCTGGATCGGGAAGGACTGAGGAGCGGCACCCGGAGCGGTCGGCGCCGCAGCATCCGGTACCTGTGCCGCCGGCGCCGCGGGCGGGAGCGTCGGGAAGGACTGCGCCGGTACCGCGTAGGTCGGGTGTCCCGTGTAGTAGGCGTTCCAGTCCGGCGAGCCGTCGGGCAGGACGGGCAGCGGGGTGCGCCCGTCGGCGTAGGTCGGCCACGCGGTGACGCCCTGGGCCGTCTGCGGAGCGACCGCCGCGCCTTGCGGCGGACCCACCGGAGCCACGTGCGGCGCGAACGAGGGCTTCTTCTTCGGAGCGAACAGGGCGTTCAGCAGCGGAATGAGCGTCGTTCCCACAGCCACCAGGATCGCGAGTGCGATCACGATACGCCAGTACAGGTCGTCGTAGCGGAAGAGGTCGGGGAAAGTCAGGTAAAAGACCAGCAGCGCCACCAGCAGCGCGAGCAGCGCGATGGTGACGATCGCGATCACGCGCGTGAAGGTGGTGACGTAGCGCTTCGACGCCGGCAGGAACAGGCGCACGTGCACCAGCGCGAGCTGCATGATCCCGACCACGAGGAGCAGCTGCCAGAAGCGCAGCAGCGACCATCCGCCGAACGGGTCGTGCTCCGGCATCCAGATCTTCACCGCACCCACCAGCAGCGCGACGATCCAGGTGATCATGCTCGAGAGGGCCAGCCACTCCGGCCGATGCTCCGCGAGATGCGACTCCATGATCGCGATGCCGGCGAACACCGCGAGCAGCAGGATCGTCAGGAACGCCCGGCCGATGATCCCGTCCTGGTCGCCGATCAGCACCCAGACGACGCAGACCAGGGCCGCTGCGATCAGCGATCCGATCGCGATCCAGATGGCCGAGCGCATGAGCTTCGACGACATCTGCTGGACTTCGGAACGTGGCGTGCTGTCGGACATGCTGATCCTCCCGGCGATGGTCATCCCATCCTGCCATGCGGCGCCATGACGGCCCGCCGGCTGTGGATAACCCGGCCGGTGCGAGTCAGCGCGCGGACTTGCTGGATGCCGCGGCGAACGCGGCGACACGCGCCTTGGCATCAGGCGTGTCGAACGCCTCGCCGATGGAACGCGCCTCCTCCGCGACCTGCTCGGCGAACGTGCGCGTGGGCTGCGAGCGGATCAGGCGCTTGGCCTGCCCGTACGCGCCGGAGGCACCCTTCAACCAGAAGCGTGCGACCTGCTCGGCGCGCTCGCGCACGGCATCCGCTTCCGCCTCGGCATCCGCACCTTCGGTGCCGGCGACGGCCTCAGCGACCAGACCCCATTCCACGGCCTCGTCGGCGGACAGCATCCGGTCCTGCAGCACCAGCTGCAGTGCGCGGCGCTCGCCGATCGCCCGCGCCAGCTGCGCGGTGACCGACAGGTCGGGCGTGAGTCCGATGTTGGCGTACAGGCTGCCGATCTTGGACCCCGCGCCGATGACGGCGTAGTCACTGCACATCAGGATTCCGAGGCCGCCGCCGGCGGTCGTGCCGTGCGCTGCCGCGACCACCGGGATCGACGAGGTGGTCAGCGAAAGGATGCCCTCGTTGATGACGTGCGCGAGCGCGGTGATGTCCTCACCGCTGCCCATTTCGCTCGCCATCGCGAGCACGTCCCCGCCGGCGCAGAAGGCACGGCCGTTGGCATCCAGCAGGATCGCACGCACATCGTCGCGTGCGACGGCCTCGGCGGTGACGTCGCGCCAGGCGTGGGCGAGGTCGGCGTCGAACGCGTTCAGGCTGGCGGGGCGGTTCAGCGTCAGCCGGGCAAGCCCCTGGTCGACCGTGAACAGGATGGGATCGGTCATGGCTCTCCTTCGACGCTCCAACACGCAGATCTTGAGTCTCAGCCTAGCTGGGACTGAGGTTCATGTCAGTCCTCAGACAGGACCCGCACGACGAACGCCTCCATGCGGTGACGCGTGCCGTCCAGGCGCGTGTCGACCTGTCCGGGCGCACGCACCTCGTTCGGAGCCAGCGGATGCGCCAGCCGCACGTTGTCATGGCACGAGAGGTCCGCGCAAATATAGGTGCCCGCGCTGTCGCCGCGGCGGCCCTTCGCTCCCCCACGGCGCGCAGTGAGCAGTGCCACCTGGTTGCCCGGCTGGAGCGTATGGCAGATGTTGCACATGCCCGACCGCACCCGTGCGGGGTCGGTGGCGCGCAGCACGATCCCCATCGGTTGGCCCTCGTGCTCCACGATCACGACTGCACGGCGGCTGGACTCCGGGTCGCGCCAGGCGAGGAAGTCGAGATAGTCCCAGTCGGTCAGGATGAAGTCGTGCGGCATCCCGATCTGGGCGATCTCATCGGCATCCGCGTTGCGGATAGACGCGCGGATCTGGTCCTCGGTGAGTGGTCGCATCGATTCAGTCTAAGAAGGATCCGCCACGAAGGGGTGTCGCGCGGCCGGGGACGCAACAGCCGGCCGCGCGAGCCTGTGGGGCGATCAGCGGGGACCCGACTCGCTCACGCCGCCGCGTCGATCACGGCCACGATCTCGTCGTAGCCCTTCTGCTCGGCGAGCTCGCGCGCGGTGAATCCGCCGTTCTCGGTGATGCTCGGGTCCGCTCCCGCCTCGAGCAGCAGGCGCACGGCCTTGACCTGATCCGGGCCGCCGTCGTTCAGGACGATCGCCTCGTGCATCGCGGTCCAGCCCAGGTCGTTCACATGGTCGAGCGGCACGCCTGCGGCGATCAGGATGCGGATCGTGCTGACATGCCCGTGCTCGCTCGCCGGGATGAGCGCTGTGCCGCCGTAGCGGTTGGTGCTCTTCACGTCGGCGCCCGCGTCGATGGTCATCTTCAGGATCTCGTCGAGGCCCTCAGCGCCGGCGTAGAGGAATGCGGAGTCCTGGATGCCGTCCTTGGCGTTCACGTCGGCGCCCGCGTCGATGAGGACCCGGGCGACTCGTGCATCGTTCTTCTTGGTCGCTGCGATCACCGGGGTCGCGTCGTTCGGGCCGCGCGACTCGAGATCGGCGCCGTCGTCGATGGCCTGCCGGGCGGCGTCGGCATCCCCGGAGTCGACCGCGCTCCACAGCGCCTTGGTCGCGTCGGACCCGCTGTTGCCGGACCTGCCGGATGCCGGAGAGCACGCCGTCAGGACGCCGACGGCGAGCGCGGTGATGAGCGCGATCACGCCCGTGCGGATGGTGCGATTCGTGGTCATGTGCGCCTCCTCAGGTCAAGATCGAAATGGTATACCAAAACTCCTGAGGGTGACCTGGGAGCGTCTGCCGCAGCCCCATAGGGAGCAGCATGGTTCGAGTCAGCGACGATCACCACAGGAGCATCCGAATGATCGCGCGTGGTGATTCTTTGATGTCGTAGGCCCGCTCTACCGTGGGCGGCATGAGAGAGCAGGAATCCACGGAGCCAGCGGACGCGTCTCCACCTCCCGGGGCGACCCCCGAAACGGCGCAGGTGCGGGTTGCCTACTTCGCGATCCATGGCATCGGACGCCAAGGAGAGGGTGAGACGGCAGGCGACGTGGCGAGTGCCTTCAGCGACGCCGCCAGCACATTGGGCATTGACCTCGAAGAAGCCGGATCGCCCGCATCCGAGGACTCCTCAGTGCTGCGGTCCACCGACGGCAGTGTCCTCGTGCGATTCATCGACGGCTGGTGGGACGGACATGTCACGCCCCCACCGCTCGGCCGCGTGCTGCGCTGGATGCTGCGAGTGACACCGTTCATGACGCTGATGGTGATCGCGGGATGGATGCTGGATCTCCAGGCTGCGGCTCAGACCGCGCCGCGGCGGTGGAAGTATCCGTGGGAGGTCCTGGGCATCGCGGCGGCGGCCTTCGCTCTGCTGTTCCTGCCGGCCCTGATGATCGTCCTGGTCATAGCGAACCTCGTGATCATCAGGAGGCCCGATGCCTGGCCGAGACTGACCGACATCGTCCTCTCGACGATGGGAGACGCGTGGCTGTACCGCTCCGACGAACTCGACGACGACGTTCTCTCGCGGCTGCGCGCGCAACTCAACGATGTGCGCGATTCTTCCGATCACGTGGTGCTCGTCGGACATTCCCAGGGTGCGGAGATCGGTCGCCGGCTGGCTCTGGACGGCGGGATCGACGCGTGCATCTGGGTGGGCGGCGCGCTGATACCGCTGGCGGTCGCACGCACAATGCGGCGCAGCCGGTCTCTGCCCTACGTGCTGTGGTGCTACGTGCTCATCTCGCCGCTGCTGTTCAGTCTTCTCGTCGCCTCTCTGCTGCAAACACTCGGCGGCTTCATCTGGACACTGCTGGATTCGTTCCTCTCCGTCGTCTCCGGCGCGGTTAAGCCGACCGCGGGACTCGAACCTATGCGTCAGGCGCCGTGGGACCTGACGGGATCCTTTCTCGCGCACCTACCACTGCTGCTCGGTTTCGCCACGTTCTCGCTCCTGTCGGCACTGCTGCTCCGGAAGCTCGCGCGGTGGCCGTCCGACCTCACGCAGTCGCCAGACTGTCCTGTCATCATGGTCAAGTCGCTCGCTGACCCGGTGTGCTTCGGGCACCTGGACACCGCGGCGGCTGTGCGCTATGTGCCGATCCGCGCGGGACGCGCGGTGTGGCGCGAGCACGTCGCCTATTTCGAGAAGCCAGAGACCGGGTCAGCCCTGTGGGAGCCGCTGCTCGGGCCCGAGGATGCTCCTCCGCCGTACGAACCGAGATTCGGCGTGATGACGAAGATCGTCGCAACCGTCGCAGCTGCCGGCCTGATAGCGGCAGCCTATGCCCTAGGTTCTGCCGTGTTGAACGCCTTCGGATGGTGAGTGATCCGGACGAGAAAGACTGAAGGCCCCCGCTACGCGAGGGCCTTGAGTCACATGGTGGCAAGTGAGGGATTCGAACCCCCGAAGCTTACGCGGCTGATTTACAGTCAGCTCCCTTTGGCCGCTCGGGCAACTTGCCAGTGCACCCCCGTCCGGCTTGTCCAGTCAACCGGGGGCGCGAAGATCAAGCATACCTGCCGGAGTCGCCCGGTAAGAAATCGAACCTCGATCCCGCGCGCGCCGCTGCTCGTGGCGGCCGCGCCCTGGCGTCAGCTGCCGAAGACGCCGCGCTCCGACTCGGCCAGCGACTCGGGCGTGCGCAGCAGGCCTCCCTCGGAGCGCACGGTAGCGGCGGCGATCAACATCGCCCGATCGAGCAGCGCCTGCCACTCCGCGGCCGACGACGGATGTCCGTCGACGAGCCCCTCGGCGACCCCCGCCAGCGTGGCATCACCCGCGCCGACGGTGTCGACGACACGACCGGGCAGCGCGGCGATCGGGGCGGTGAGCTCACCGGCCTCCGTCTCCAGAACCGCGCCGTAGGCTCCCGCCGTGGCCAGCACCGCGCGCACGCCCAGGTCGCGCAGCCGCCGACGCAGAGCGTCCAGGTCTCCGTCGTACAGCAGCGCGGCGTCGTCGGCTCCCACCTTCACGAGCTCGGATCGCGCGGCGAGCGTCTCGAAACCGCGCACGAACTCCGCGCGGTCGTGCAGCATGCCCGCACGCGGGTTCGGGTCGATCACCAGGCGCGCCCCGCCGACGGCATCCGCCAGCGATCGCACCTCGGCCTCGACGTCGAACGGGAAGCAGCTCACGGCCACCAGCGCCGCCGCGGCGATCGCATCGCGCGCGGGATCGGAATAGCGGATGCTGCGTCGCTGCGCGGCCTCGTTGAACACGTACTCGGGCTCGCCGTTCGCCGCACGCTGCACGATCGCGCGCGACGAGCCGTGCGCGGACGGGCTCTCGATGAGCGTCACGTCGTGGTCCGAGAGGTACTCGCGGATGTGGTCGCCCGCGGCATCCGCCCCCACCATCGCGATCAGCGTCGCCGGCACGCCGAGCCGGCGCAGCCCGACGGCGACGTTCAAGGCGGCACCGCCGACCAGCTCGCGGACGCCCGAAGCGTCCCGGATCTCGTCGATCAGCGCGTCGCCGATGACGACGACCCCACGGTGTTCAGTGCTCACGTGGCGAGACTACCGCGCGAGGCAGCCCTGCATCCGCCGGATGAACGGCATCCGGTCGCGCGCACCGGACGGCGCGGCGCGCTCTCCCGGGCTTCCTCCAGTCCTACTCTGTGGGCATGAAGCTCCGCGACGGCGCGGCGGCCGCGCTCATCCTCGCAGGCGTCGTGATCCTCGCGGCCTGCACGCCCTCCGCTGACGACGCGACGCCGTCCGGCAGCGCGAAGCCAACGGCATCCGCCTCCTCGTCCCCGGAGCCGACGAAAGAGCCCTCGACGAAGCCGACGCCCTCTCCCACCTCGACCGTGAAAGCCATCGCGCTGCCGAAGGACTGCAAGGCGATCCTCTCCGAGCAGGTGCTCGCGCAGCTCGAGGACGTGCCAGTGAACGACCCCGCCTTCGGCGAGAGCGGCACTCTCAAGAACGGCACGCTGGTGTGCATCTGGGGCTCACCGCAGGCCGACACCACCGGTCTCACGACCCGGATCGAGCGGATGCCCCGCGGCAAGGCACTCGACATGCTCAACGCCCTCGCGGACACCGAGGGGTACTCCTGCTTCACGCCCTCGGGCGGCACCCGCTGCGAGAAGACCTGGCAGAACGAGAAGTACCCCGTTACGGACGGCCGCACCCTGTTCTGGCGCGATGACGTGATGATCGACACGCGCTACTCGAACCTCGCGCCGAAGGGCTACACCTCCGCGATAGTCAAGTCGATCTGGGGCTGAGCGCCCGCCCGGGAACGCGAAAGGCCCCGGCCCTCCTGAGAGGGTCCGGGGCCTTCAATCACGTCAGAACTCAGTTGTAGGTGCCGGGCGTGATGTCGTCGGTCGAGAACGCGTCGAAGTCGACGTAGCCGAAGTCGCCGTCGGCGTACGCACCGTCGGATGCGAAGATCCGGTTCGGGTAGCGCTCGCTCTTGGCCTCCTCGGTCGCCTCGACCGTGATGTCACGGTACTTCGACAGACCGGTTCCGGCCGGGATGAGCTTACCGATGATGACGTTCTCCTTGAGACCGACCAGCGGGTCGCGCTTGCCCTCCATGGCGGCCTGCGTGAGCACGCGGGTCGTCTCCTGGAAGGACGCAGCCGACAGCCACGACTCGGTCGCGAGGGACGCCTTGGTGATACCCATCAGCTCCGGGCGACCGGACGCGGGGCGCTTGCCCTCGGACACGGCCTCGCGGTTGATCTGCTGGTAGCGCTTCAGGTCGACCATCTCACCGGGGAGCAGCGTGGTGTCGCCGTGGTCGACCACGGTGACCTTGCGCAGCATCTGGCGCACGATGACCTCGATGTGCTTGTCGTGGATCGGCACGCCCTGCGAGCGGTACACGCCCTGCACACCGCCGACGAGGTACCTCTGCACCTCGCGGGCACCCATGACACGCATGACCTCCTTGGGGTCGAGCGTGCCGACCTGCAGGGGCTGACCGACCGTGACGTGCTGGCCGTCCTCGACGAGAAGCGTCGCACGCTTCAGCACCGGGTAGACCACTTCCTCGTCACCGTTGTCGGGCGTGAGGATGACCTTCTTGGCCTTCTCGTTCTCCTCGATCGTGATGCGGCCGTCGGCCTCGGCGATCGGGGACGCGCCCTTCGGCGTACGAGCCTCGAAGAGCTCCTGCACACGCGGCAGACCCTGGGTGATGTCACCCGCGGATGCCAGGTGGAAGGTACGCATCGTCAGCTGGGTACCGGGCTCACCGATCGACTGGGCCGCGATGATGCCCACGGCCTCACCGATGTCCACCGTCTTGCCGGTGGCCAGCGAGCGGCCGTAGCACTGCGCGCAGACACCGACGGCCGAGTCGCAGGTCAGCACGGAGCGGACCTTGATGGTCTCGACACCGGCCGCGACGAGCTTGTCGATGAGCACGTCGCCGACGTCCTCACCGGCGGTGGCGAGAACCTCGCCGGCCGCGTTGACGACCTCGGATGCCAGGGTGCGGGCGAACACGGAGTTCTCCACGTTGGCCTCGCGGACCAGCTCACCGGCGGCGTTGCGCACGGCGATCGGAAGCTCCAGGCCCTTCGACGTGCCGCAGTCGTCCTCACGGATGATGACGTCCTGCGAGACGTCCACCAGACGACGGGTCAGGTAACCCGAGTCGGCGGTGCGCAGAGCGGTGTCAGCCAGACCCTTACGGGTACCGTGCGTCGCGATGAAGTACTCCGCCACCGACAGACCCTCGCGGTACGAGGAGATGATCGGACGCGGGATGAGCTCACCCTTCGGGTTGTTCACCAGACCGCGCATACCGGCGATGTTACGGATCTGCAGCCAGTTACCACGGGCGCCCGAGGTCACCATGCGGTTGATGGTGTTGTCCTCCGGGAAGTTCTCCATCATGGCGGCCTGGACCTCGTCGGTCGCCGACGTCCAGATCTGGATCAGCTCGCGACGACGCTCAGCATCCGTGATCAGACCACGGTCGTACTGACCCTGGACCTTCTCGGCCTGCTTCTCGTAGCCCGCGACGATCTCACCCTTGTTCGGCGGGGTGACGACGTCACTGAGCGCGACGGTCACACCGGAACGGGTCGCCCAGTGGAAACCGGCATCCTTGATGCGGTCCAGCGACGCGGCGGTCTCGACCTTGGGGTACTCCTCGGCGAGCTTGTTGACGATCTGCGACAGCTTGCCCTTGTCGGCGACGCCGCGCACGAACGGGTAGCCCTTCGGCAGAGCGTCGTTGAAGATCGCCTGGCCGAGCGAGGCGTCCACGAGGCCGTGGCGCTCGTAGCCCTCGGGGGCTTCGCCCTCGAGGAAGGTCAGACCCGGGATGCGGATGCGGACCTTCGCCTGCAGGTCGAGGGTGCCCTCGTCGTTGGCGAGGATCGCCTCGCCCACCGAGCCGAACGCACGACCCTCACCGGCAGCGCCCTCCTTGACCGTGGTCAGGTGGTGCAGACCGATGATCATGTCCTGCGAGGGCAGGGTGACCGGACGGCCGTCCGACGGCTTGAGGATGTTGTTCGAGGCGAGCATCAGCACGCGGGCCTCGGCCTGGGCCTCGACCGACAGCGGCAGGTGAACTGCCATCTGGTCACCGTCGAAGTCGGCGTTGAACGCCGCGCACACCAGCGGGTGCAGCTGGATGGCCTTGCCCTCGACGAGCTGCGGCTCGAAGGCCTGGATGCCCAGGCGGTGCAGGGTGGGGGCGCGGTTCAGCAGCACCGGACGCTCGCGGATGATCTCCTCGAGCACGTCCCACACCTCGGGACGGGTGCGCTCGACGGCACGCTTGGCGGCCTTGATGTTCTGCGAGTGACCGAGGTCGATCAGGCGCTTGATCACGAACGGCTTGAACAGCTCCAGCGCCATCTGCTTGGGCAGACCGCACTGGTGCAGCTTGAGCTGCGGACCGACGATGATGACCGAACGGCCCGAGTAGTCCACGCGCTTGCCGAGCAGGTTCTGGCGGAAGCGACCCTGCTTGCCCTTCAGCATGTCGCTGAGGGACTTCAGGGCACGGTTCCCGGTACCGGTGACGGGACGACCACGGCGGCCGTTGTCGAACAGCGCGTCGACGGCCTCCTGCAGCATCCGCTTCTCGTTGTTGACGATGATCTCGGGGGCGCCGAGGTCGATCAGACGACGAAGACGGTTGTTGCGGTTGATCACGCGACGGTACAGGTCGTTCAGGTCGGAGGTCGCGAAGCGGCCACCGTCCAGCTGCACCATCGGACGCAGCTCCGGCGGGATCACCGGGACGACGTCCAGCACCATGGCGGCCGGGCTCATGCCGGTCTCCAGGAAGGAGCTGACGACCTTCAGGCGCTTGATCGCACGGATCTTGCGCTGGCCCTTGCCCTCGGAGATCTGCAGACGCAGGTTCTCGGCCTCGCCCTGCAGGTCGAAGGTCTCCAGGCGGCGCTTGATCGACTCGGCACCCATGTGGGCCTCGAAGTACTGACCGAAGCGGTCCTGCAGCTCGTGGAACACGTCGTCCTCGGGGCGCAGGGCGCCCACCTCGAGCGTGCGGAAGTCCTCCCACACGCGCTCGAGCTTGGCGATGGCCTCGTCGGCACCCTTGCGGGTGAGGGCCATCTCCTTCTCGGCGGCGTCCTTGACCTTCTTCTTGGCGTCAGCCTTGGCACCCTCCGCCTCCAGGGCGGCGAGCTCCTCCTCCAGCTTGGCCATGCGCTCCGCGATCTTGGCATCGCGGCGGTCGCCCAGCGTCTTCAGCTCAAGGCGGATGTTGTTCTCCTGCGTGGCGAGGTCGCGGTGACGAGCATCCTCGTCGACCGAGATCACCATGTAGGCGGCGAAGTAGATGACCTTCTCGAGGTCCTTCGGCGCCATGTCGAGCAGGTAGCCCAGGCGCGAGGGCACGCCCTTGAAGTACCAGATGTGCGTCACGGGCGCGGCGAGCTCGATGTGGCCCATGCGCTCACGGCGGACGGAGGACTTGGTGACCTCCACGCCGCAGCGCTCGCACACGATGCCCTTGAAGCGGACGCGCTTGTACTTGCCGCAGGCGCACTCCCAGTCGCGGGAGGGTCCGAAGATCTGCTCGCCGAAGAGGCCGTCCTTCTCGGGCTTCAGCGTGCGGTAGTTGATCGTCTCGGGCTTCTTGACCTCGCCGTAGGACCATCCGCGGATGTCGTCAGCGGTCGCGAGGCCGATTCGAAGCTCATCGAAAGTTGTTGCGTCGAGCACTTGTTCTCCTGTGTAGAAAAAATCTGTCGCTTGTCGAAGGTCCGAGATCAGATCTCGTCGATCGATGCGGCTTCGAAACGGCTGGAGATGTTGATGCCGAGCTCCTCCGCCGCGCGGAAGGCCTCGTCATCGGTGTCGCGGAGGTTGACCGCGGTGCCGTCGGCCGAGAGCACCTCGACGTTCAGGCAGAGCGACTGCATCTCCTTCATGAGCACCTTGAAGGACTCGGGGATGCCGGGCTCCTGGATGTTCTCGCCCTTGACGATCGCCTCGTACACCTTGACGCGGCCGAGGATGTCGTCGGACTTGATCGTGAGGAGCTCCTGCAGCGCGTACGCGGCACCGTAGGCCTCGAGGGCCCACACCTCCATCTCACCGAAGCGCTGGCCACCGAACTGCGCCTTACCACCGAGCGGCTGCTGGGTGATCATCGAGTACGGGCCCGTCGAGCGCGCGTGGATCTTGTCGTCCACGAGGTGGTGCAGCTTCAGGATGTACATGTAACCGACCGAGACGGGCGCCGGGAACGGGTCGCCGGAGCGGCCGTCGAACAGCTGGGTCTTGCCGGAGCGGTCGATCAGGCGGACGCCGTCACGGGTCTCGAGAGTCGAGTCCAGGAGACCTGCGATCTCCTCCTCGCTGGCACCGTCGAACACCGGGGTCGCGACCTTGGTGTTCGGGGCGACGTCGCGGGCGTCGTCGGCGAGCTTGACGGCCCACTCGGGGTTGCCCTCGACCTTCCAGCCCGTCTTGGCGATCCATCCGAGGTGGGTCTCGAGCACCTGGCCGAAGTTCATTCGACCCGGGATGCCGAGCGGGTTCAGCACCACGTCGACCGGCGTTCCGTCGGAGAGGAACGGCATGTCCTCGACCGGCAGGATCTTCGCGATGACACCCTTGTTGCCGTGGCGGCCGGCGAGCTTGTCGCCCTCGGTGATCTTGCGCTTCTGAGCGATGTAGACCACGACGCGGCGGTTGACGCCCGAGCCCAGCTCGTCGTCGCCCTCCTCGGCGTTGAACTCCTTGACGGCGATGATCGTGCCCTGCTCACCGTGCGGCACCTTCAGGGAGGTGTCACGGACCTCGCGGCTCTTCTCGTTGAAGATCGCGCGGAGCAGGCGCTCCTCGGCCGACAGCTCGGTCTCGCCCTTCGGCGTGACCTTGCCGACCAGGATGTCGCCGGGGCGGACCTCGGCGCCGATGCGGATGATGCCGCGCTCGTCGAGGTCCTTCAGCAGCTCGGGGCTGACGTTGGGGAGGTCACGGGTGATCTCCTCCTTGCCCAGCTTGGTGTCGCGGGCATCGACCTCGTACTCCTCGATGTGGATCGACGAGAGGGTGTCCTCCTTCACCAGATCCTGGCTCAGGATGATGGCGTCCTCGAAGTTGTGGCCCTCCCACGGCATGAACGCGACGAGCAGGTTCTTGCCGAGCGCGAGCTCGCCGTTGTCGGTGGCGGGACCGTCGGCGATGACCTCGCCGACCTCGACGCGCTCACCGGCGTTGACGATCACGCGCTGGTTGTAGGACGTGCCCTGGTTCGAGCGGTCGAACTTGCGCAGGTGGTACTCCTGCGTGCCGCCCTCGTCGAGCATGACGACGACGCGGTCCGCGGAGACCTCGCTGACCACACCGGCCTTCAGCGCGGTGACGACGTCACCGGCGTCGATGGCGGTGTAGCCCTCCATACCGGTGCCGACGAGCGGCGAGTCGGAACGGAGCAGCGGCACGGCCTGACGCTGCATGTTGGCACCCATGAGGGCGCGCTGCGCGTCGTCGTGCTCGAGGAACGGCACCAGCGAGGTCGCGACCGACACCATCTGGCGCGGCGAGACGTCGATGTAGCCGATCTCCTCGGGCAGGAACAGGTCGACCTCACCCGATCCGCCGCGGGGGCGGGCCAGCACGTGGCTCTCGGTGAAGCGGCCGTCTTTCGTGAGGGGCGCGTTCGCCTGGGCGATGTTGAAGTCGGCCTCTTCGGCGGCGGTGAGGTAGTCGATCTGGTCGGTGACCCGGCCGTCCTCGACCTTGCGGTACGGGGTCTCGATGAAACCGAAGGAGTTGATGCGCGCGAACGTGGCGAGCGCACCGATCAGGCCGATGTTCGGGCCTTCAGGGGTCTCGATCGGGCACATGCGGCCGTAGTGCGAGGGGTGGACGTCACGGACCTCGACGCCGGCGCGGTCGCGGCTCAGACCACCGGGGCCGAGGGCCGAGAGGCGGCGCTTGTTGGTCAGACCCGCGAGCGGGTTGTTCTGGTCCATGAACTGCGACAGCTGCGAGGTGCCGAAGAACTCCTTGATCGCGGCCACGACGGGACGCACGTTGATCAGGGTCTGCGGGGTGATCGCCTCGATGTCCTGGGTGGTCATGCGCTCGCGGACGACGCGCTCCATGCGGGACAGACCGGTGCGGACCTGGTTCTGGATCAGCTCGCCCACCGCGCGGATGCGACGGTTGCCGAAGTTGTCGATGTCGTCGACCGCGATGCGGATCTCGGCCTTCTTGCCCGAGCGGATGCCCTCGAACGACTCGTCGCCGCGGTGCAGGCGCACCAGGTACTTGATCGTCGCGACGATGTCCTCGACGGTCAGCACCGAGTCGGTGAGGGAACCTGCCAGGCCCAGCTTCTGGTTGATCTTGTAACGACCCACCTTGGCCAGGTCGTAGCGCTTCGGGTTGAAGTAGAAGTTGTCCAGCAGCGCGCGGGCGGCCTCGGCGGCGACCTGCTCGCCCGGACGGAGCTTGCGGTAGATGTCGCGGAGCGCGTCCTCCTTGGTGAGGATGGTGTCCTTCGCGAGCGTCTCCTCGATGGAGGGGAACCCGGCGAACTCGGCGAGGATCTCCTCGCTGGTCATGCCGAGGGCCTTCAGGAAGACCGTGACCGACTGCTTGCGCTTGCGGTCGACGCGCACGCCAACCTGGTCGCGCTTGTCGATCTCGAACTCGAGCCAGGCGCCGCGGCTGGGGATGACGCGCGCGGTGACGATGTCCTTGTCCGAGGTCTTGTCGGGGGTCTTGTCGAAGTAGACACCCGGCGAGCGGACGAGCTGCGAGACGACGACGCGCTCGGAGCCGTTGATGATGAACGTGCCCTTGTCGGTCTGCAGGGGGAAGTCGCCCATGAAGACCGTCTGGGTCTTGATCTCACCCGTGAGGTGGTTCATGAACTCGGCCTCGACGTACAGCGGCGCGGCGTAGGTCTTGCCGCGCTCCTTGCACTCCTCGATCGAGTACTTCTCGGGCTCGAGGTAGGGGTTCGTGAACGAGAGCTGCATGGTCTCGCCGAGGTCCTCGATCGGCGAGATCTCCTCGAAGATCTCGCCCAGGCCGGACACCTCGGGGACGTCGCTGCGGCCGGCCTTCTTGGCCTCTGCGACCCGGGCCTTCCAGTCGTCGTTCCCGACGAGCCAGCCGAACGACTCCGTCTGCAGTGCGAGCAGATCGGGAACCGTCAGCGTGTCGGAGATCTTGGCGAACGAGAGGCGGGAGACTCCGCGGCCGTTCTTCTTGGTGGTGGATGTGGATGCGTTGCGAGCAGCAGCCAAGGGAGTAACCTCCGTGAGCCCGGGCAGGGGCTGGTCGATTCCTAGACGTCGGTGGAGTGCACGCTCGAGAACTCAACAATTGCCGACCACCATATGAGGGCATGGAGAAGCGAGCGCAACTACCTACTATAGGCACGAATCGGCGACATGGCAAGCTGAATCCTTGACCAATCCTGAAAGCTGCGGTATGGGTCGCTGAGCCGGGCCCACGCGCCCCCGAGGCTCCGGACGGCGCGAAGCGACGTTCGGAGTGGGGCGTGGGGATCGAAGCGCGCTCTCGGTCGGCGGTCGGGAGCCACAGGTAGGGTCGGATGCCATGAAGCGGACCCCGATGGCGCAGCACGCTCCGAATCGCACGCCGACGGCGTGGGCCACTCTGCTGCGTCTGCTGGGTATAGGACTGGCCGTCGTGACCGTCTCCGCCGTGGCCGTCGCCGGGTACGTCGTGGTCGATCTCACGCAGCGTGCGGGCGCGGATGCCGTGAAGCTGGAGGCGGCGCCGACAGTGCCGCCGCCGTCACTCGGCGAGTTCGAGGGTCCGTTCTCGATGCTGCTGATCGGCACGGACGAGTGCGGCGAGGTGTCGAAGCAGGTGCTCGGCGAGCGCTGCCGTCGTGAGGACGGCATCCTGAACGACATCAACCTCCTCGTGCATGTCTCGGCGGCGCCGCGGCACGTGACCGTGGTGTCGCTCCCCCGCGACCTGATGCTGAAGGTGCCGGACTGCAGGCGCGAGGACGGCAGCACGGCATCCGGAATGCGCAAGGCACCCATCAACACCGTCTACTCCCACGCCGGGCTGTCCTGCGTCGCGAAGACGGTGTCTGAGCTGAGCGGGATGGACATCGGCTTCGCCGCGAAGCTCAGCTTCGACGGCGTGATGAAGATCACGGATGCCATCGGCGGCGTCGAGGTGTGCATCGGACCGAAGGGCCTGCACGACAAGAAGTACACCGGGATCGACTGGCCGCCGGGACCGAGGACGATCAAGGGGTTGGAGGCCCTGCAGTTCATCCGGGTGCGGCACGGGATCGGCAACAACAGCGACCTGTCTCGCATCTCCAACCAGCAGCAGTACATGTCGCGGCTGGCGCGCACGATCCTCAGCAGCGAGACGCTCACCGACATCCCCAAGATGCTGCGTCTGGCCAGCACGATCGTGGACAACGTGCAGGCGAGCGACGAGCTGGCCGACCCTGTCCGCCTGGCGCAGCTCGCACTGACCATGAAGGGCGTGCGCTACGACGACTTCCTCTTCCTGCAGCTGCCCACGCTCGACGACCCGGATGCGCCGACTCGGCGCGTGGTGGAGAACACCGGCGCAGCGAAGCCGATGTGGGAGGCGATCAGGAACGGCGGGTCCATGCAGATCACCGGCGCCGCGAGCAACGGCGGCAGCGCGACGGTCGAGACACCTGCCACGCCTCCGCCCCCGACAGCCCCCTCCCCGACTCCGTCGTCGACTCCCCCGGACACCACCGTGCTCCCCTCCGAGATCACCGGCATCGACCTCAACCAGGAGACCTGCACCGGCAGCCACTGACGCGCTCGGTAGGCTCGTTCCCATGGGACGAGCACGCGGGAAGGATGCCGAGAACCCGCGTGCGCGGCTGGACCACGGCGGCACCGCCGAGATCGCGCCGAGCGAGTTCACCAGCGGCTTCGAGCTGATCGTCGACGGCACGCCGCAGTCTCACGTCGATCTCGAGGACCCCACGCATCTGCACTTCGAGTACATCGTGCGGATGGGCGCCGTGATCGATCAGCTCGGACCTTCGGCATCCGCTCCGCTGAGCGTGGTGCACCTGGGTGCGGGCGCGCTCACCATCCCTCGCTACATCGACGCGACCCGACCGGGTTCGCGGCAGCAGGTGATCGAGTGGGAGGCGCCCCTGGTCGCGCTGGTGCGCGAGCATCTGCCGCTGCCGCGCGGCGCGGCCGTCCGCATCCGCATCGGCGACGCCCGCGAGGGGCTGAAGCGGCTCCCTCCCGCACTGCACGGACAGTGCGATCTGGTGGTGTCGGATGTGTTCTCGGGCGCGCAGACCCCCGCGCATCTCACCAGCGTGGAGTTCTACCGCGAGATCGCCGAGCTTCTGGCGCCCGGCGGTGTGCTGCTCGTGAACGTCGCCGACGGACCCGGCCTCGCCTTCGCCCGGCGGCAGGTCGCCACCGCCGCGACGGTGTTCCCCGAGGTGGCGCTGCTCGCCGACACGCAGGTGCTCAAGGGCCGCCGGTTCGGGAACCTCGTGCTCGCGGCATCCGCTCTGCCCCTGCCCACCGACTGGCTGCCGCGGATGCTGGCGGCCGGCCCCCACCCCGCCAAGATCGCGCAGGGCGAGGAGGTCGCGGCGTTCGCCCGCGGCGCGTCGATCGCGACGGATGCGGATGCCGTGGCCTCTCCGCGTCCGGACTCGAGCCTCTTCCTGCGCTGACATCCTGTTCCGGTCCGCTCCTCGCAGGGCGTGCCTCGCCCCGTTCCCAGGTCGGCGATGCAGACTGGATGCTGCGCGGAGAGGAGCCAGCAGTCGTGAATTTGATCCAGGGTTACGACCCCGACACCCTTCGTGAGATCGTCAGCGAGCGCGAGTGCCTGATGCGGCTCGCCGAGATCGAGAACCAGCGCAGCCTGCCGGTGCTGCTCGAGCGCGTGTGGCTGCTCAAGGTGCTCGATCGCCTCGACGAGGCCCTCGAGACCGCCGAGGAGACCGTGCGCCAGGCGCGGATGGCCGGCACCCGCAAGGACCTGCTTCGGGCGCGCGTGCTGCACGCCACCGTGCTGCAGCATCGCGGTGCACATGCCGCAGCCGCGCTGGAGCTCGCCCACAGCGCGAGTGAGGCGGAGGGCCAGGGCTGGATCGGCATCGCGGCCTTCGCTCATCAGCACCACGGGAAGAACGCCTACGAGGCACGCGACTTCGAACAGGCCCGCGACAGCTTCAAGCGCTCCCTGTTCCTGCGTCGCGAGGCCGGCGCCGATGACGCCGAGCTGGAGCAGGCGCTGCGCGCCATCGAGGCCGCAGAGCGCCGCAGCGCCGAGGGCGCCGACGCACTGGTCTGAGGACAGGATCCTGAGCCCGGTCCGCCCCGGCTCGCTGAGCCCGTCGAAGCGGAGCCCGATGTCGGCCGACGGCTTTACTCTGATCTCATGGCCGATCTGAACCGCGTGCGAGTCTGGGCACAGGCGCTGATCGACATGCACCTCGACGACACGTGGAGCTTCGACTTCGACCACGCCAAGCGACGCGCGGGGCTGTGCGACTACCGGCGCAAGCGCATCACCGTGTCCCGCTACCTGGCCGCCCGGTTCGAGGATGACGAGATCCATCAGACGCTGCTGCACGAGGTCGCGCACGCCGTCGCCGGGCACACCGCCGCGCACGGGCCGGAGTGGAAGCGCGTCGCGCGGGACCTCGGCTATGTGGGCGGCACCACCCACCACGGCGAGACGGCCACCGAGCTCGCCCCCTGGGTGGGCACCTGCCCCGTCGGACACGTCACCTACCGGCATCGCCGCCCCGCTCGCGAGACGTCCTGCGCGCGATGCTCACGCAGCTTCGACAACCGCTACCTGTTCGCGTGGACCCGCCGCGAGATCACGGCCGCCGACCGCCGCGCCGCCCAGCTCCCCCGCTGACCGATCGATCCGGCAGCGTCCGCGCCCGAACTCTGCTCCGTTCGACGCGCGCCTCACGCGGAAATGTGCGCTTCGCGCGGAGAGAACCCCGGAATCCATCCGCGGGAACTGCACAAACCCGCAGGAAACGCACGCCCTCAGCATCCGTGCGCCTCGCGCGGAAAAGTCCACTTCGCGCGGAGAGCATCCGGGATTCCATCCGCTGCACGCGCACAGCCCGCGCGAGGCGCACGGCGGCGGAGCGGCGTGTGTGCGGGGGTCAGGCCTGCTCGCGCGGGCCGCGGTAGCGGCGCACGAGCAGCGCGATCAGGCGCCAGCCGAGCAGGAAGACACCCAGGACCACGGTCGCCACGATGATGAACGGCGCCTGGGCGGTGTCGCCTGTGGCGATGCGCAGCAGCATCCCGCCGGCGACCGTCACGATCCAGGCGACCACTCCCCAGCCCAGCGACCAGGGGCGGCGCGGGCGTGCCGGCACGAGCATCGCGAGCAAGTGCCCGACGACCAGGGCGACGAGGAACGGCCACGCGGTGATGAGGAACCCGATCGGGTCCTCACCGTGCGACGCGCGCCCGATGACGGCGAAGATCAGCACCAGCACGGCGTCGAGCACGAAGGCGGGAAGGTACCTCATGCAAGAACCCTATGCGCATCCGCCGGCGGCCCGGCGCGGCGCGCGGCGCACGCCGGCAAACACGGGAACGCCCTCAGACGAAGCGCTCGAAGGAGCCGTCGCGCAGCACGGGGACGGCGTCCACGGCATCCGGCTCAGCCGCCTCCTCCGTGGTCGCGGGGCGGATGCCCGCCTCGACCATCCGCGCGGTCGAGGCCACTCCGTCCACCAGCTCGCGTCCCGACCCACTGGCGCTGAGCAGGTGCCGCAGAGCCCGGCGCAGGGCGCGGAACGACTCGGCGGCAACAGCCGCATCGGGCGAGGAGTGATCGATGCCGAGGTCGGTCAGCGCGGCGATCACGGCCCCCGCACCGAGCTGGTCCTCGACGGCGAAGCGCAGGTCGCCGGTGGGGGTCCTCTCCCCCGCGGCGATCACGGTCACCGACGTGCGTGCAGCGCGGCGCTCCTGCAGAGTCATGACGGCACGGGCGGTCGCCGCGGCGTTTCGGATGCCGCCGACCAGCACGATCGCCCCTGTCTCAGCCGCCGCGGTCGCCACGTCGGCGCCGTTGGACGACCAGATCCGGGCATCCGCCAGCTCGACGGAACGCCCCTCGGCGACGAGGTTCGCCAGCGTCGACGAGAACCGCAGCACGTCGACGACCACGACGATGTCGGCCGGGGCCAGCCGGGCCAGCCCCTCCGCACCCCACTCGACGCGGACCTGGTAATGCGACTGATCGAACGGCGACGGCATCTCTCCAGCCTATTGCCCAGGATGCCGCCACCCGTCGCCCGTTCCCGCCCGCCGACCCAGCACCCGCCGACGCTTCGGCCCGGATCAGAAACGCATCCCCGGTCGCCTCCGGAGATGCGTTTCTGATCCACGCTGCGGGCGCGGATGCACTTCTGATCCACGCTGTGCCGGTGGGCGCCGGCCGACTGCTCGATGATGCCGAGCCACCACGCAGATCACAGTGATCCGCGAGGTGGCTCGGCGATTGCGTGGTGGCTCGGCACGGCCGGATCCCGCCCCACTCAGTCGGCGGCGAGTGCTTCGACGGGAGCGACCCGGGTCGCCAGGCGAGTGGGCGTCACCGCGGCGATCACGGTGAGCAGGGCGGTGGCGACGACGATCGCGGCGACGGGCATCCACGGCACAGCCGGGTACACGAACCCGGCGGGCTCGAAGCTCGGCAGCACGGGCACCGCGCCCAGCAGCGACTGCGCGGCGATCCAGCCGTACACGACGCCGAGGACGAGCCCGGTCAGAGTCGCCGCGACCGTGATGTGCACGGCCTCCAGCAGCACCATCCGCCGCACCTGTGCACCAGTCAGCCCGATCGCGCGCAGCAGGCCCAGCTCGCGGCGGCGCTGCACGACGCCGATCGTGAGCAGGTTCACCAGGCCCACGGCGGCGATCACGGCCGACACCGCCACGAGCACCATCATGATGTTCGCGAAGGCGTCCATCGGCGCGAAGAAGTCGGAGGGCACGTCGTCCGTCTGCCGCATCATGAGCGCCTTCGACGACTCCAGTGCGACGGCGAACATGGTCACGAGGGCGACGCCCATCACCACGCCGATCGCCATCCGGCTGGACCGCTCCGGATAGCGCAGGGCGTTCTCCGCGGCCAGGCGCGCGGTGGCGCCCCTGCCGAACAGGCGTCCGACCAGCCGCAGCACGGGCGGCATGAACAGGGCCGCGCCGGTCACGATGCCGGTGAACGAGAAGACGCCGCCGAAGAACGCGACCACCACGCCCAGCGGGGTGATCAGGCCGATCACGACGCCGGCAGCCAGCAGGGCCGCGCCGATCAGCAGCAGCACGAGCGCGCCGACGTGCTTGCCGCGACGGCCGGCGACCTCGTCATGCGTGCGCTCGACGGAACCGCCCAGTGCCTGCAGAGGGGTGACCGTCAGCACCCGGCGCGAGCCGATGTACGCGGCGAGCCAGGTCGTGAGCGCGACGCCGATCACCGGCAGCGCGATACCGGGCTGCACGAGCGTGACGCTCTCCGGAACGCTCGGCATCAGGCTCTGACCGATCAGCATCCCGACGCCGGACAGGGCCAGACCGACGACCAGCCCGATCGCGGCGCCGATCAGTCCCACGACGAGACCCTGACCGGTCACCTCGGCGCGCTGCGACCGGGCGGATGCCCCGATCAGCCGCATCAGCGCGATGCGGCGCGTGCGCCCGGCGATGATCGTGGAGAAGGTGTTCGCGGTGACAACGGCGGCGACGTACATCGCGACCCCGGTCAGCAGCACCGACAGGATGATCACGACGATCGCGAGGGTCTCGCTGTCGCCGATGAACGGGTCGGCCTGCAGCACGGCGCCGATGTAGGCGGTGACCTCGACGAGGAACACGCCGAAAGCGGCGGCGAGCGCCGCGACGAGCACGCTCGCACCCATGCCGCGCTCGCGCAGCCACGCCAGCCGCGGGCGGGTCGCCGCCGTCTCCGGCACGACCGTGCCGATGGCGGTGTCCGAGGCGACGGCGGTCATGCCGCCACCTCGGCCGCGAGCATGTACGCCGCGATCTGCTCGGCGCTCTGCTGCGGGTGATCGGCGGTGATGCGGCCGTCGCCGAGGAACAGCACACGGTCGGCGTGGCTCGCGGCGATCGCGTCATGCGTGACCATGGCGATGGACTGACCGTGCTCGCGGCTCGCGGACGCCAGCAGCTGCAGCACCTCGCGCCCGCTGCGGGAGTCGAGGTTTCCGGTCGGCTCGTCGGCGAAGACGAGGTCGGGCGCGGTGGCGAGCGCACGGGCGATCGCGACGCGCTGCTGCTGACCGCCGGACAGCTCGTGCGGGCGGTGGTTCAGGCGGGAGGCCAGGCCCAGGCGCTCCACCAGGCCGTCGATGCGGGTCTTCTCGATGACGGAGGGCCGGCGGCCGTCGAGCTCGAACGGCAGCAGGATGTTGCCGAGTGCATCGAGGGTGGGGACGAGGTTGAACGCCTGGAAGATGAAGCCCACGCGGCGACGGCGCAGGATGGTCAGCTCGAGGTCGTTCAGGCCCGTGATCTCGGTGTCACCGATCCACGCACGCCCCTCGGTCGGTGCGTCCAGACCCGCCATGATGTGCATGAGCGTGGACTTGCCGGATCCGGACGGACCCATGATGGCCGTGAACTGGCCGCGGCGGATGCCCACGCTGATGTCGTCGAGGGCGCGCACTCCGGCGGCCCCTGCGCCGTAGGACTTGGTGAGGTGCTGGACGCGTGCGGCGAGGCCGAGGTCCGAAGTCGTGATCTCCATGTCATCGACGCTATTCGCGGCCTCCACGGCGCCGCATCGCCCGCGGGGAGCATCCCTCGTACATCTGGAGGATGATCCCCGCGGCCGGCGAGTCTCAGACCCAGGCGTGCGTCGAGACGCCGACGAGGTTCCAGGCGTTGATCGTCACGATCAGCGAGACGAGTGCGCCCAGCTCCTCCGGCGAGAAGACCAGCGCCGCAGCGGCCCAGTCGGCGTCGGGCACATGGGTCTCGGATGCCCGGGTGATGCTCTCGGTCAGCGTGAACGCCGCGCGCTCGCGTGCGGTGAAGAGCGACGACTCGCGCCACACCGCCACCGCGGCGATCCTGGCGAGGGTGTCGCCGGCCTTCTGCGCGTCGCCGGTGTGCAGGTCGACGCAGTAGCTGCATCCGTTCAGCTGCGAGGCACGCAGACGCACCAGTTCGCGGAGTCGGGTGTCGAAGCCGACGGCGTCCAGTTCTCGCACCATCGCGTTGTCGAGATGCGCGAGGGCCTTCGAGAAGTGCGGGGCGACGGTGTCGATGTCGAGGCGGACGAGAACGGGTACGGGCTGATCTGTCGTGGTCATGCATCCAGCCTCACGCGAGACAGATCATCTGTCCAACAGCTGATTCAGATCGCTATCATCTGTTCTGAATATGGAGATCCATCAATTGCGCTACGCCGTCGCCGTCGCCGAGATCGGCTCGTTCACCGCGGCCGCCGAGGCGGTCAATGTCAGCCAGTCGGGTGTGAGCACGCAGGTGCAGAAGCTCGAGCGGGAGCTCGGTGTCGCGCTGTTCGATCGCAGCGGCCGCCGCGTGGTTCTCACCGCCGACGGCGAGCGGATGCTGCCGGCGATCCGCGCGTCGCTCCGCGCCCTCGGCGAGATCCGCACGACCGCCGCGGACCTGCGCGGACTGCTCCTGGGATCGCTGCGCGTCGGAACCGTGTCGGGGCTGACCTGGCCGCGGCTGTTCGACGCGCTCGGGGAGCTGCACAGGGCGCATCCCGGGCTGGAGGTCCGACTGCACGAGGACACGTCGGAAGACCTCGTCTCCGCGCTGCGCCACGGTGAGCTGGACATCGCCGTGGTCGCCTGGGCGCAGCATCCGCCGGCTGGGCTCGAGACCGCCACCCTCTTCGACGACCCGCTCGTCGCCGTGGTCGCGCCGGACCACCCGTGGGCGTCGCGGCGCAGCATCCGCCCCGCTGAGCTGGACATGGTCGACGTCATCTCCCTGCCGCGCGGCACCGGAGACCGCGCCGCCCTCGCACAGCTGCGCCCCGGCTTGGAGCCGCGGTGGGAGGTGTCGACCCCGTGGTTCATCGAGCGGCTCGCCGCACGCGGCCTGGGCGTGGGGGTCGTCAGCGACGCCACTCGGAGACGCTGGGACGAGGTCCGGGCCATCCCCGTGGACGCGCCCGATGTGCGCTCACGGCTCGGCATCGCGTGGCGCCCCTCGCCCTCACGCGCCGCAGAAGCCCTTCGCGCACTGCTCGTCGCGCCCTGAGAGACGCCGCGCTCAGGCCAGGCCGTGCTCGAAGGCGAAGACGACCAGTTGCACGCGATCGCGCAGAGCGAGCTTGGTGAGGATGCGGCTGATGTGCGTCTTCACGGTCGCCTCGCTGAGGAACTCGCGCGTCGCGATCTCGGAGTTCGACAGCCCCCGCGCCGCGAGAGCGAAGATCTCCCGCTCGCGATCGGTGAGGTCGGCGTAGCTCGGCGGCACCGGCTTCGTCTCGGAGGTGAAGTGCGCGAACAGCTCGCGGGTGGCGGATGCCGCGATCACGCTCGATCCGGACTCCACCGTGCGGATGGCGGCCAGCAGGAACTCGGGGTCGGCGTCCTTGAGCAGGAACCCGCTGGCGCCCTGCTGGATGGCGCGGGCGGCGGCCTCGTCGAGGTCGAACGTGGTGAGCATGACGATGCGAGGAGCGTTCGGCTGCTTCAGCAGCTCGGCCGTGGCCGTGAGGCCGTCCATCACAGGCATCCGGATGTCCATCAGCACGACGTCGGGCCGGGTGCGCGCGACGACGTCGAGCGCCTCGCGGCCGTCGCCGGCCTCCCCCACGACGTCCATGTCGGGCTGCGAGCCGACGAGCATCCGCACCCCCGCGCGGAACAGCGCCTGGTCGTCGACGAGCACGACCTTGATCATGATGACCCCTCCTGGCCGGGGAACGAACCCCGGCATCCATCTTGGCGGGTCGCGGTGACCGCGACGTCCAGGATTACCGCGCGGTCGCGGTGCCGCCGACGCCTACGCACCGATCGGGAGCGTCGCTCGGACGACGAAGAACCCGCCCTCGCGCTGCGCGTTCAGCGTTCCGCCGACCAGCTGCGCGCGCTCGCGCATCCCGACCAGCCCGTGTCCACCGGTCGGCCCGGAGGGCGCGGTCGCGACACGGTTGCGCACCTCCACGTCCACACGGTCGGCCCACCACGACAGCCGCACGTCCACATCGCCCTCGCCGTGCCGAAGGGCGTTCGTGAGCGCCTCCTGCAGGATGCGGTAGACCGCGAGCTGGATGCTTCCCGGCGGCTCCCCCGGCGGCATCGGATCCACCGTGACGCGGGGCTCGATGCCCGCCTGACGCACCTGCGCGAACAGGGTCTCCAGATCGGCGAGGGTCGGCTGCGGGCCGTCGCCCTGCCGGTGCCGCAGCTGGGTGAGCAGCATCCGCACGTCCGACAGCGCGGCGCGAGCGGTCTGCGCGATCGTGACCATCGCCTCCTGCGCCAGCTCGGGTTTCGCGACCGCCGCGTACCGGGCACCGTCGGCCTGGGCGATCACGACAGCCAGGGAGTGCGCGACGATGTCGTGCATGTCTCGCGCGATGCGCACCCGCTCCGCCTCCTCGGCGGCGGATGCCTCGGCCTGCAGCTGCGCCAGGCGCGTCTGCCGGCCGCTGGCGACCGAGCGCCACAGCAGGCCGGAGCCCCACGCGATCACGAGCGCGAAGCCGATGCTCGTCGCCGCGAGCACGGCGATCATCGACACACGTGCGGCGGCGTTCAGCAGCCCATCGGACGTGATGACCGACGACAGCTGCAGCAGCGCGATGTAGAGCCCGGCGACCACTCCGCCGCCGACGGCCGACGCCCCACCCCACCACAGCAGGCGACGAGTGCCCCAGGCACCGGTGGCGAAGAGCACGGGGAAGACCGCGATGTCGAACGCGACCGGTGGGAGACCCGCGGCCATCTGGATGACGGCCGCGGCCCAGGCGATGGCGAGCGCGAGCGGCGGTGAGAGCCGCGAGATGGCCGCCGCACCCCACATCGCGACGGCGACGATCACCAGCACGCTCGCCGACAGCCACTCGGGCTGCACCCACGGGCTGAGCGGGCCGGCGCTGAACAGGAACGAGAGCGGCAGGGTGATCAGCAGCCCCAGCGCGCTGCCGACGACGTCGACGATGAGCCAGGTGCGGGAGACGGGGCGGATCACACTCTCACGCTACGGGACACGTGCGCGGCGGGCATCCGCCTGGAGATGTATCCGCGGGCAGTGCGCCACAACTCCGGAGATCCGAGGGGCGGGGGCGGGATTTCGGCCTACCGATACGTCCAGCAGCAGGTTTCTCCGGAGTCGTGTCCGCCTGGCGTCTCAGACCCGGCAGAGGATCTCGCCGTGCGGAACCAGGTACCAGCCGTCCCCGTCTGCGGCCCACGCACGCCAGGCGTCGCTGATGCGCCGCAGATCGGCATCCGTCGCCATCCCGGATGCGGTGAGCTGGCGGGCGAGGGCGGACTCCAGGATGCGGTCCGCCCACATCCCTCCCCACCACTCGCGCTCCGTGGGGGTGGCGTAGCACCAGGTGGATGCCGTGGCCGTGATGTCGGTGAACCCGGCGGCGCGCGCCCAGGCGAGCAGGCGACGTCCGGCATCGGGCTCGCCGCCGTTGGCCCGCGCGGCCTCGCGGTACAGCCGCAGCCACTCGTCGAGCTCGGGCAGCAGCGGAAACCAGATGAAGCCGGCGTAGTCGGCGTCACGCACCGCGACCGTGCCACCGGGCCTGGTGACCCGTCGCATCTCGCGCAGCGCCTGCACCGGATCGCCGACGTGCTGCAGCACCTGGTGCGCATGGACGATGTCGAAGCTGCCGTCGGCGAAGCTCAGCGCATGCACGTCCTCGACCGAGAAGTCGATGTTCGTCGCGCCGCGTTCGGCCGCGAGCGTCTGGGACAGGCTGAGCGCGTCGGCGTTGATCTCGGTGGCGGTGACACGACCCACGCGGCTCGCGAAGTCGACGGTGATGGTGCCGGGGCCCGCCCCGACGTCGAGCAGGTGCGCGTCTGCGCTCAGGAGCGGCTCGAGGTAGGCCGCGGAGTTCGCGACGGTGCGGGTGTTGTGCGAGCGCAGCACCGAGTCGTGGTGCCCGTGGGTGTAGACGGCCATGCCGGTCAGCCTAGGCGCCGCACGGGAACGCGTCGCACCGCGTTTCACCGAGGCAGCGCGCGAACGCTCAGTCCCGGGGCGGGACATCGTGGATCATCCGCCGCAGCAGCTCGCGATCGGGCTTGCCGGATGCCAGGAGCGGGATCTCCCCGCTCTGCAGCGAAACCGGGCGGGCATGCCGGCCGATCTTCTCGGCGACGCGCGCACGCGCCTCATCCAGCATCCGTCCTCCGTCGCCGGCGCCCCCGTCGGCGAAGATGATCGACGACTCCCCCCAGCGCTCATCAGGCATCCCGAGCACGACCGCCTGCTCCAGCCCCGGCACGCTGCGCACGACCTGCTCCACCCGGTCGAGGGAGATGTTGATGCCGCCGGAGACGATCACGTTGTCGAGGCGACCGTGCACCTCGACCTCGCCGTCGAGGATGACGCCGCGGTCACCCGTGCGGTACCAGCGGGTGCCGTGCTCGTCGGCTTCGAACACGCGCGCCGTGAGGGCGGGATCGCCCAGGTAGCCGTCGGCGAGCATGGGCCCGCTGAGCCGCAGCTCGTCGTCGATCAGCCGCACGGAGACGCCACCCAGTGGGATGCCGTCGTAGACGCAGCCGCCGCTGGTCTCGCTCGATCCGTACGTGTGCACGTACGGGATCCGCAGCTCGGCGGCGCGCATCCGGATGACGTCGGACAGCGCCTGCCCGCCGACCAGGATCGCCTCGTGGGCGCGCAGGGCGGCGAGCACTCGCGGATCGTCGGCCGCGTCGACCAGCGTCGCCAGCTGAGCGGGGACGATGGAGATGTACCGGCTCCCCCGGTCGGCCGTCTCGATCAGGGCATCCGGGGTCAGCTTGCCGTCGAGGAGGATCGGATCGGTGCCCGCGAGAAGGGAGCGCGCCAGCACCTGCAGACCCGCGACGTATCCGGCCGGGAGTGCGAGCGTCCATCGTCCGGAGCCGATCCGCTCGGCTGTCGCCGTGCCGCTCGCCTGCAGCGCGGCTGCGCTGAGGATCACGCGCTTGGGGATGCCGCTGGAACCCGAGGTGGCGATCACGGCGGCGGTCCCGTCCGGAACCTCGTCAGCGGATGCCGGGGTGAAGCCGAGCGCGAGCGGCCGGACGCCGTCGAGTGCCGCCGGCAGCGCTTCGAGCACCGCGCGCGCGTCGCCGCCGTCGATCGGATGCAGCCTCATCGCGACTTCGCCTCCCCGGACGTGGCCGACATCGTCAGAAGTGGTACGGGAAGGGCGACCAGTCCGGGTCGCGCTTCTGCAGGAACGCGTCACGGCCCTCGACGGCCTCATCGGTGCCGTAGGCCAGGCGGGTGGCCTCGCCGGCGAACACCTGCTGACCGACCATGCCGTCATCCACGGCGTTGAAGGCGAACTTCAGCATCCGGATCGCCGTGGGCGACTTGGTCAGGATCGTCCGCGCCATCGCGAGCGCCTCGCGCTCGAGGTCGGCGTGCGGCACGACCCGGTTGACGGCCCCCATCTCGTAGGCGCGCTGCGCGGAGTACTCCTCGGCGAGGAAGAACACCTCGCGGGCGATCTTCTGGCCGGTCTGGCGCGCCATGTACGCGGAGCCGTAGCCGGCATCGAAGCTGCCGACGTCGGCATCCGTCTGCTTGAACCGGCCGTGCTCGGCGGAGGCGATGGTCAGGTCGCACACGACGTGCAGCGAGTGGCCGCCGCCGGCAGCCCAGCCGGGGACGACGGCGATGACGACCTTGGGCATGAAGCGGATCAGCCTCTGCACCTCGAGGATGTGCAGCCGACCGGCGCGCGCCGGATCCTGCACGGCGGTGTCGGACTCGCTGTACTTGTAGCCGTCGCGGCCGCGAATGCGCTGGTCTCCGCCCGAGCAGAACGCCCACCCTCCGTCCTTCGGGCTCGGCCCGTTCCCGGTGAGCAGCACGGCGCCGATGCGCGGGTCCTGCCGGGCGATGTCGAGCGCGCGGTACAGCTCGTCCACCGTGTGCGGGCGGAAGGCGTTGCGCACCTCAGGCCGGTCGAAGGCGATGCGGGCGACCCCGCCGTCGCGCGAGACGTGCGCGGTGATGTCGGTGTAGTCCGCGGCGCCCGGTGCGAGCACCCATTCCGCCGGGTCGAAGATGTCGGAGACGAAGTCGTCGGTCACGGCATCCAGCCTATTCCGGCACGAAGGATGCCGAACCTCGTCGCGTACGATCTTCGGGTGCGCACTCCCGTGAAGAACCCGTCCCGTGTCCGCCTCGCACTGCTGGCGCTGAGCGCCGCGGCGGCGTTCGCCCTCGCCGGGTGCGCCTCGGCTCCTGGCGCCGCACCGCAGTCCTCCGGACAGCCGAGTGCGTCCCAGACGCAGGCATCCGGCGCCTGCACCTATGCGCCGGACGGCTCGGCGGCCAAGGACGTCACGCCTCCCCCGGCCGATCCGACGGCCACCGGCGAAGCGCCCGTGACAGTCAAGACCAGCGCCGGCGACCTGGCGATCACCCTGGACGGGAAGTCCGCACCCTGCACGGTGAACAGCTTCCTGTCTCTGGCCGCGCAGGGCTTCTACGACGGCACGAAGTGCCACCGACTCACCACCCAGGGCATCTTCGTGCTGCAGTGCGGAGACCCGACGGGCACCGGCGCCGGCGGCCCCGGATACGCCTTCCCCGACGAGCTGAAGGGCACCGAGACGTACCCGGCCGGCACCCTGGCCATGGCGAACGCCGGCCCGAACACGAACGGCTCGCAGTTCTTCATCGTCTACGCCGACACGCCGCTGCCGGCCAAGTACACGGTGTTCGGCCATCTCGACGAGGCGAGCACCAAGATCGTGGCCGACATCGCCTCCGCAGGCACCGAGGACGGCGGCCCCGACGGAGCGCCGAAGAAGCCGGTCACGATCGCCTCCATCGCCCAGGGCTGATGTCGGTCTGACAGACGCGGGTCGCGTCCCGGAGAGCTTCCGGGACGCGACCTCTGGGAATGCCGCGCGTCAGGCGGTGATCGCCGTGCGCCGGGCCTTCATCCACCCGTCGATGATGTCCCACACGGCGATGCCCGCGACGGCGACACCGGCGAGCACGGCCAGCACGGCCAGGGCGCCCGAGTCCACGCCGTTGCGGGTGAACACCGCGTGCACGAACTCGGGGGCGAACAGCATCCCGCGCCCCAGCAGCGTGAGGAACAGACTCGCCGTGCACAGGGCGACGGCGGTGTTGAACACCGCGAGCCCGGTCGACCAGCTGCCGCGCGCGTAGACCGCGATCGCGATCGCCGCCTCCGCGAGCATCAGCACCAGCACCGCACCCATCCACCACGGCCACAGCGCATGGTCGATCACGCTGATCGCCTCGCCGTCGACGACGGTGACGCCGCGGAAGTGATCCCACAGGAGCGCCGCCGCGAAGATCGCGAGCATCACGAGCGAGCCGATCAGATCACCTCGACCCGCACCCCGCCCCGGTTCCTGCGGCAGCTGATCCACGTCCCATTTCGAGGTCGATTCGGAGCCGGTGCGCTCGAGGATGACGAACACGAGCGTCGTCCAGAACGACACGTGCACGATCGCTGAGAGCGCCGTCGCGATGCCCTCCCCGATCATCGGTCCGATGCCCTCACCGGCCACGGCCTTGCCGATCGCCACCCCGACGAAGGCGCAGGCCGGCACGGTCGCGAGCAGCAGCGTGAGCACGCGCCACCAGAACAGGTAGTACTTCGGTCCGATCAGGTGCAGCGGCCGGTCCGCATAGCCCGCGGCGAGCGCGGCCGGATCGCCCAGGTCGGTCAGCACGGCGCGCTCGGCCTGCTCCAGGGGCTCGCCCTGTTCGGCGCGGGCGTCGACGGCATCGGCGATCGAGGTCTGCAGCTCGTCCCGCACCTCGGCCTGCAGCTGCTGAGGCAGCCTGCGGACGGTCGCGGTGATGTAGCGGTCGGTCAGCGTGGCGGTCATGTCAGTTCTCCTCTTCACGGAGCGCGGCGGTCGCGCTCGCGATGGCGGCGACCTCCTGGGTCAGGGTGTCGGCGAGGCGGATGCCGGATGCCGAGGTGCGGTAGAACTTGCGGGGCCTGGCCTCGTCGGTGTTCCACTCGCTGTCGAGGTACCCCTGCTTCTCGAGCCTGCGCAGCAGCGGATACAGGGTGTTGGCGTCGGTGGGGAACCCGGCGGATGCCAGCTGCTCGAGCAGCCCGTATCCGTAACCGGGGGTCCGCAGCAGCTGCAGGCTGGCCAGCACGACCGTGCCGCGTCGCAGCTCCTGCAGATGTCCGTCGAACTCACTGTCGTTCATGTCTGGAACTATATTGTGTGTCGCACACTATTGTCAATCACCCATCGTTATATCCGGGACGTGACGGCCTCGTAGGCTGGGAGCATGGCAGCCGCTCTCGAGATCCGCCGGGTCGATCCGTTCCACACCGCCGACGTCGACTCCTGGTGGGAGGCGTACGCGAGTGCACGACGCGAGGAGATGGGCGAGAACGCTCTGCTCTGGTCGCTCGAGGAGAGCCGCACCGAGTTGCAGCAGGACTCCGCCACGACCGACCGCCGCGCCTATCTGGCCGTGCTCGACGGCGCCGTCGTCGGCTCGGGCTCGCTCGCGCTGGGACTCAAGGACAACCTTCACTCCGGGATGATCAACGTCACCGTGCCGCCGCAGTTCCGTCGCCGCGGCATCGGCTCGGCACTGCTCGCGCATATCGAGGCCGAGGCCGTGGCCGCCGATCGCCGGGTGCTCCGCGGCGAGACGGCGTGGCCGGCGTCCGCTCCCGCCGACGGCACCGGCCGGCCCGGGCGCGAGTTCGCCCGTCGGCACGGGTACGAGATCGCCCTCGGCGACTTCCAGAACCGGCTCGCACTGCCGGTCGCGGATGCGGTGATCGACCAGCTCCTGGACGGGGCACCGGCCGACGGCTACATGATCCGCAGCTGGACCGGCCCGGTGCCGGAGGACCTGGTCGCAGAGTGGGCCGCCCTGGACGCGCTGCTCGACGTCGAGGCCCCGATGGGCGATCTCGACCTGGAGGCGCCGTCGTCGGAGGTCGAGGACTTCCGCGCCCACGAGCGGATGATGGCGCAGCAGCACCGCACCTCGTTCGGCACCGTCGCACTGGCACCCGACGGCCGCATCGCGGCCTACACGCAGCTGGTCCACTCGGCCGACGACGGCAACGCCTACCAGTGGGGCACGCTGGTGCGTCGCGAGGACCGCGGTCACCGGCTCGGGCTGCGCATCAAGCTGGAGAACCTGCGGCGGATGCAGCGCCATGGCGCCCGCATCCCGTGCATCCACACGTTCAACGCCGAGTCGAATGAGCACATGCTGGCCGTCAACAAGATCCTGGGATTCGAGCCGACGGGGCGGATGGCGGAGCTGCAGAAGCGCCTGAGCTGAGGCACCGGGCATGATGGACGCATGACGCCGCCGCTCGCCGACATCCTCGCCACCGCCCGTGTGATCGCCGTGCCGATGAACACCCGGTTCCGCGGTGTCGACGTGCGCGAGGCGCTGCTGTTCGAGGGACCGCAGGGCTGGGCGGAATTCTCGCCGTTCGTCGAGTACGAGGATGCCGAGGCGGCGACCTGGCTGCGGGCGGCCATCGACTTCGCGTGGGAGGCGCAGCCCGCTCCCCTGCGCGACCGCATCCCGGTGAACGCCACGGTCCCTGCAGTGGACGCCGCGCGCGTCGCCGACGTGCTCGCCCGGTTCGACGGATGCCGCACCGCCAAGGTCAAGGTCGCCGAGCGCGGCCAGGAGCTGGCCGACGACGTCGCGCGGGTGCGCGCGGTGCGCGAGCTGATGGGCCCCGAGGGTCGCATCCGCATCGACGCCAACGGGGGCTGGAACGTCGACGAGGCGGAGCATGCGATCCACGCACTCGGCGACTGCGACCTGGAATACGCCGAGCAGCCCTGCGCCACCGTCGACGAGCTCGCCGAGCTGCGCTACCGGGTCAAACACATGGGCATCCCGATCGCCGCCGACGAGAGCGTGCGCAAGGCCGCCGACCCGCTCGCCGTCGCCCAGGCGAAGGCGGCCGACCTGATCGTCATCAAGGCGCAGCCACTCGGGGGCATCAGCCGCGCGCTGTCGATCGTCGCCGAAGCGGGGCTTCCCGCGGTGGTCTCCAGCGCACTCGACACCGCCGTCGGTCTCGCACAGGGCGCTGCTCTCGCGGCATCCCTCCCCGAGCTGGACTACGACTGCGGGCTCGGCACAGCCTCGCTCTTCGCCGATGATGTGGCCGATGCGCGCCCGGTCGCAGGCTCCATCTCGGCCGCGCGGGTCACCCCGGATGCTGCCGCGCTGGCACGCCTGGAGGCGACGTCCGACCGGCGCGCATGGTGGCTGGCCCGACTGGAGCGATGCCACGCCCTCCTGAACGCCTGAGCGTTCACGCCCGCATGAGCTCCACCATCCGGCCGAGAGCCTCGCTGCCGACACGGCGCAGTCGGTCGGAGTCGTCTCCGCCCATCGCGCCGCGCACGGTCATCCCCTCCCACACGACCATGAGCAGGCGCGCAGCCTCCTCGGCATCGATGCGCAGGCCGAACTTGCCGGTGTCGACGATCTCCTGGATGATCGCAGCGATGCTGCGCACCATCTCGCGCTCCTGCGCCAGATAGGCGGTCCCGAAGTCCGGATCCCGCAGCGCACGGATGCGGATCTCGCTCATCAGCATCACGCCCACCCGATCATCCGCGCCGGAGTCCATGATCTGCTGCACGAGATCGACGGGATCGCAGTCACCGAGGGCGTCCGCACCGACCAGCACACTGACCCGCTCACGCACCGCACCCAGCCGCACCTCGCCGACGGATGCCGCAAGGGTCAGGAACAGCTCGTCCTTGGACTCGAAGTTGGAGTAGAACGCACCGCGCGTGAAGCCGGCGCGCTCGCAGACCGCCTCGACCGTGGCGCCCTCGAGCCCGATCTCGGCGAACACCTGGGCGGCGGCCTCCAGCAGACGGGCTCGCGTGTTCTCGCGGCTCCGTGTGACGGGTGTCGACATCACTCCTCCTGGGGACCAACTCTTTCACGAGACGGCCGCCGGATGTTCACATCCCGCGCACAGCATCCGGCCTCGCTCCTGACTTACGATACATCTACGTATTGAATACACCCGTGTATCGAACTCGTGCGGAGGTCGCGTGTCCACTCTCCTGTCGTCGCTGGGTCGCTGGTCGTACCGGCACCCCTGGCGCGTGCTCGTCAGCTGGCTCCTCGTGCTCGGCATCGCCGGCGGCGGTGCCCTCGTGCTCGGTTCGGGAACCGACAACACCTTCTCGATCCCCGGCACGGAATCGCAGGCGGGCCTGCAGCAGCTCGAGCGCACCTTCCCGCAGGTCAGCGGCACGAACGCGCAGTTCATCGTCGTGGCCGCGCCCGGCGACGACATCCGCGATGCGCCGTACAAGGACGACATCGAGCACACGATCTCGAAGCTGAAGGACGTCGACGACCGGGTGCTCGCCGTCTCATCCCCGTACGACGAGACGGTCACCGGCATGATCAACGCCGAGCACTCCGCCGCGATCGTGCGCATCCAGTTGGAGGGGCAGTCCAGCAACATCCCGGCGGGCGTCAGGACCGCCCTGCAGGACACCGTGAACGCGCTCGGACCCGAGCTGCCGAAGGGGTCGCAGGTCGCACTCGGCGGCGACCTGTTCGCCATGGCCATCCCCACCATCACCCTCACCGAGGCGGTCGGACTGGTGATCGCACTGCTCGTGCTGATCGTCACGTTCCGCTCGTTCGTGGTCGCAGGGCTCCCGCTGCTGACCGCGATCCTCGGCGTGGGCATCTCGATGGCCGGCATCTTCGCAGCGACCGCGTTCGCCACCGTCTCCTCCACCACTCCCCTGCTCGCACTCATGCTCGGGCTCGCGGTCGGCATCGACTACGCGCTGTTCATCGTCGCGCGGCACCAGGACCAGGTGCGCGCGGGCGTCGATCCCGAGGAGTCCGCCGCGCGCTCGGTCGGCACCGCAGGGTCCGCCGTCGTCTTCGCGGGTGTCACGGTGCTGATCGCCCTGATCGGCCTCGGCTTCGCCGGCATCCCGTTCCTGACCACGATGGGCATCGCCGCGGCCGTCGCCGTCGCCGTCGCCGTCGCGATCGCGGTCACCCTGACTCCGGCCTTCCTCGGCTTCCTGAAGGGCCGCGTGGCGGGGCGGGTCCGCGCCGAGCGCCCGGCGAACAAGGCGAAGAAGGATGCTGCGCCGAGGACTCGTCGTCCGGGCTCGCAGCGCTGGGTCACGGGCGTCACGCGCCGCCCGATCCTCGTCACGGTCGCGGTGGTGCTGGGCCTGGGGGTCGTGGCGGTCCCCGCGCTGAGCCTGAACCTCGCGCTGCCGAACGCCGGCGTGCTGCCGAAGGGCTCCGAGGCCCGCGTCAGTTACGACCTCACCGCAGACGAGTTCGGCGCCGGCTTCAACGGCCCGCTGATCCTCACCGGCACGATCGTCACGTCGACCGACCCGCTGAACCTGATGAAGGACCTCGGCGATGCCGTCGCGAAGATCCCCGGTGTGAAGGAGGTGGCCCTCGCCACCCCGAACGAGACCGCCGACACCGGCATCGTGCAGATCATCCCGACCACCGCGCCCGACGACCCGAAGACCGCCGACCTGGTGCGCGAGCTGCGCTCCCACCACGACGAGTGGCAGAAGGAGTTCGGCATCGACCTGAAGGTCACCGGCTTCACGGCCGTCGCGATCGACATCTCCGATCAGCTCGGCGCGGCCCTGCTGCCGTTCGGGGTGTTCGTGATCGGGCTGTCACTGATCCTGCTGACGATCGTGTTCCGCTCGATCTGGGTGCCGGTCACGGCCGCGGTCGGCTACCTGCTCTCGATCGTCGCCGCATTCGGCGTGGTCGCGGCGGTGTTCGAGTGGGGCTGGTTCGCGGACGCCCTGCACGTGGCCCGCACCGGGCCGATCATCAGCTTCATGCCGATCGTGCTGATGGGTGTGCTGTTCGGACTGGCGATGGACTACCAGGTGTTCCTCGTCTCGCGGATGCGCGAGGACTACGTGCACGACCCGTCCACGGATCGCCGCGAGGCGGCGCGCAATGCCGTGCGCAGCGGCTTCTCGAGCAGCGCGCGAGTGGTCACCGCGGCTGCGCTGATCATGTTCGCCGTGTTCGTCGCGTTCGTGCCCGAGGGGGACTCCTCGCTCAAGCCGATCGCCCTGGGGCTCGCCGCCGGCATCGCGATCGATGCCTTCCTGGTGCGCATGACGCTGATCCCCGCCGTGATGGCGATCCTCGGCGAGCGCGCCTGGCGCATCCCGCGCTGGCTGGAGCGCATCCTGCCGCACGTCGACATCGAAGGCGAGGCCGTCGAGCGCGAGCGGTCGCTCGCCGCATGGCCGGGCGACGACAGCATCGTCGCCGCCGACGACCTGACGCTCTCCTCCGCGGACATCTCCGGCGCCCGCCTGCGGCTCGAGCCCGGTGGCGCGCTGATCGTCACGGGCGCCCCGCATCGCACGCTGCGCGCACTGTCGCTCATGGTCGCCGGACGCCTCAAGCCGGATGCCGGCAGGCTGCGCGTCGACGACCACCTGCTGCCGGGCCGTGCCGCCTGGGTGCGCTCGCGCGTCGGCGTCGTCATGCTCGGCGAGGCGGATGCCGCGGCACAGGTCTCCGAGGCGCTGCGCGGGCGGACGCGCCTGGTCGTACTCGACGGCGTCGACCGGCTCACCGCCCCGGAGCGCGACCAGCTCGCCGCCCGCCTGCGGGATGCGGGCCCCGACGTCGCCGTGCTCGCGACCGCCGTGGACCCGGCCGCCGCGCAGGCGCTGCTGACGGATGCCGGCCGCACCGCGGCATCCGTCGCCGACCTGCGCGCCCCCTCCTCCTCTGTTCCCGCCGAGACCCCCACTTCCCGTCCAGACCCCCAGCTGCAGGCAACCGCAGGTAGGGGTGTCGACGGCAGCACGGGGTCTCGGCAGACCGATTCCTCCTCCGACACGACCGAGGTGACCGCATGACCCTCCCCATCGAACGCGCGCGCTCGCGCCGCCCGATCACCTGGCTGACCCTGATCGGCGTGCTGCTGCTGCCGGCCCTGATCGGCGGCATCCTCGTCACCGCGCTGCAGAACCCGACCGAACGGCTCGAGTCCATGACGGCAGCGGTCGTCAACCTCGACAAGCCGGTCACCATCGACGGCCAGTACACCCCGCTCGGGCGTCAGCTGGCCTCGGGTCTGGTGAAGGGCTCGGACGACGTGGACTCGAACCTCACCTGGGTGATCTCCAACGAGGAGGACGCAGCGAAGGGGCTCGGCGACGGCACCTATCAGGCGGTCGTGACGATCCCGAAGTCCTTCTCTGCGGATGCGACCTCGGCGGGCACCGCCCTGAAGAAGGGGAAGGATGACCCGCAGCAGGCGAAGATCACCGTCACCACGCCTCCCGACGGCCGCGTGGCCGACGACCTGATCACCAACCAGATCGCATCCGTGGCGACCTCGACCATGGGCACGATGCTCAGCGAGGCCACGGTGGGCAACGTGCTGGTCGGCTTCACGACGATCGGCGACCAGATCGGGACGGCCGCCGACGGCGCGGCCAAGCTCGCCGACGGCGCACGATCCGCAGCGGACGGCGCGGCTGCACTGCCCGACGGGGCGACCAAGCTCGCCGACGGTGCGAACGGTCTCGCCGGTGGCGCGGACAAGCTCGCGGGCGGACTGGGCACGATCTCGTCCAAGGCGCGCGAGGCCGGAGCCGGCGCGTCCCAGCTCGGACAGGGCCTGACCGCGGGAGCCGCCCAGCTGGAGCGCAACGGCATCGTGCCCGATGAGCTGTTCTACGGCGCGAACGGCGCCGCACAGGCGACCACCGGCGTGGCGGACGGCGTTGCCGGTGTGAAGTCGGGTGTCGACGACCTGGTCACCGCGTGCGGGCTGCGGGTGCCGGGCGCGGATCCGCTCCTCGACAAGGTGTGCGCAGGTCTGACCGAGCTGCAGGCGGGCATGCCCGAGCTGACCGAGGGAGCCACTCAGGCCAAGGCTGCCGCCGCCGGGACCGCGGCGGGCCTCCAGGCTCTCGACAAGGCCGCTCCCACCGAGATCGCCAAGCAGATGCGCACGGCCGGCACCGCAGCCTCCCAGCTGGGCGGCGGGCTCGGCCAGCTCGCCGATGGCGTCTCGCAGTCGGCATCCGGCGCCCGTGCCCTGGCGTCCGGCGCGACCCAGCTCGGCGACGGGGCGACAGCCCTGGCCGAGGGAGCGGGCAAGCTCGCCGACGGCGTGAGTGCCCTGGCCGGCGGATCGAGCGACCTCGCCGACGGCCTGAAGACCGCGTCGACCTCGCTGCCGTCCTTCGACGAGCAGCAGTCCACCAAGCTGGCCTCCGTGATCGCCGACCCGGTGAAGGCCTCGGCGTCCGGCGACATGTTCGGCCCGACCGCGATCCCGCTGCTGTCGGCGGTCGTGCTGTGGTTCGGCGCACTGGCCTCATTCATCGCGCTGCGCGCCGTTCCGGGCAATGCGCTGACCTCGCGGCGCTCGTCGTTCGGCATGGTGCTGCGCGGGTTCTGGCCCGCTGCGGCGCTCGGCGCGGGCCAGGGCGTGCTGGTGGCGCTGATCGTGCAGATCGTCGCCGGCTACGACGCGGCGACCTGGTGGGGCTTCGCCGGTTTCGCCGTGTTCGCCGGCATCGCGTTCGCCGCGGTCAACCAGGCGCTCGTCGCCGTGCTCGGCGGCATCGGCCGCTGGATCAGCGCTCTGGTCGGCGTCCTGGCGGTGGCCACCGGCCTCATCTCCACGATCCCGGCCTGGCTGGCGGGTCTCGGTGCCGCGATGCCGACGGCCCCCGCACTCGGCGGCCTGATCGTCCCCAACGGCGCCGCGTTCGCCGGTCTCGTGGTGTGGGCGGTGCTGTCACTGGGCGCCGCGACCCTCGCCGTGGCGACGCGTCGCACGACCTCCGCGAAGCAGGTGCTCGCCACGGCCTAGCATCCGCTCCTCCGCTCCCCCGCTTCCGGAGCAGGAGGATTGCCGAGGACAGGACGATGTCACGCGAGATCCTCCTGTCCTCGGCGTATGTCCTGTTCTCGAGGACATGAGACGGCGCGCCGGAACCACTGCCGGGTAGCGTCGTCGCATGGCGCGCGACTTCATGACCGACCCCGGGCAGCTGCGAGACCTGGAGGGACAGCAGTACGTCGTGCTGCGGCCGACCGGCGCCGTCATGCACGAGTGGGATCGGAGCCGCGATGCCGCGCACAGGCGCCTGGGCGGGACCGTGCGCTACCCGGGTGCCGCGCACGTCACGCTGCGGGGATTCTACGAGCCGGAACGCGTCGACGAGGTGCGGTCCGTCATCGGCGATTGGGCCGCGCAGCAGCATCCGATCGAGATCGTCACCGAAGCCGTCGACTCCTTCCCCGCGCCCTGGCAGATCGTCATCGCGAGGCTCGCGCGCACCCCGTCACTCGTGCACGCCTATGCGTCGCTGACCGATGCGCTCGACCGCACCGATCTGCGCCGCATCGGCGAGCTGCCACTGGACGACTGGACGTTCCATCTGTCGACGGTCTACGCGAAGGCGCTGGATGCCGAGGACTGGGCGCGGCTCGCATCCGACACGCGTCACGACTACCCGACGCCGCCGGTGGAGACGGTCGCCGAGGTCGAGCTGGTGACCTATCGGGACGCCACCGAGCACCGCGAGGTGATCGCTCTCGGCAATAGAATTCCGGTCACGGACGGGTGAACCTCCGAGCCACATCGAGCAGCAGTCGCGCCCCGAAACCGGTGGCACCCTTGGTGCGCCAGGAGTCGTCAGAATCCGTCTGCATGGTCCCGGCGATATCGAGATGGGCCCAAGGCGTGCCGCCGGTGAAGTGGTCCAGGAACAGCGCCGCCGTGATCGTCCCGCCGTAGGGTCCGCCGAGATTCGAGATGTCGGCGATGTCGCTGTCCAGCTGCGTGCGATACCTGCGCTCCAGAGGCAGCTGCCAGATCGCCTCATCCGTCGTCGCCGATGACTCCTTCAGCAGCCCGATCATCCGTTCATCATTGCCGAGCAGGGCTGCCACCTTGGCTCCGAGGGAGATCAGGGCCGCACCCGTGAGCGTGGCGATGTCGATGATCGCGTCGACATCCTCCTCGTTCGCCAGCGCGAACGCATCGCTCATCGCCAGGCGCCCCTCGGCATCCGTATTCTTCACCTCGATCGTGGTGCCACCACGGGCAGTGAGCACGTCGCCGAGCTTGTACGCCGAGCCGGAGGGCATGTTGTCGGTGCACATCAGCCAGCCGAGCACCTCGGCGGTCGCACCTGCGTCGCGCAGCGCAGTGAACGCGCCGAGTACGGCGGCGGCTCCGCCCATGTCCATCTTCATCAGCAGATGCATGGGATCGCTGGGCTTGAGGCTGATGCCACCCGAGTCGTACATGATGCCTTTGCCGATCAGGCCGAGTCGACCGGTCGGGTCGTCAGACGGCCGGTACCGCAGCACGATCATGCGCGGCTCCTCAGCGGAGCCTTGATTCACGCCGAGGAGGCCTCCGCAGCCCATCGCGATCAGCGCATCCCGGTCGTGGGTCTCCACGTCGAAGCCGAAGCGCCGACCGAGAGACATGGCAATCTCGCCCATGTCGGTCGCAGTCAGGTGGCCAGGCGGAGTGTTGGCCAGGTCGCGGGCCACGACTGCGGCACGTGCGGTGACCAGCGCCGCACGCACGGCGGCGTCGTCGTCGGCAGGATCGGATGTCTCTGTCCCGAGATCCACGGTCAGCGCCTCGAGCGGCACGTGCTTCGGGTCGGAGAGCAGCGGAACATACCTGTACCGCGCGAGTAGCGCACCCTCAACGAGAGCGCTGATCGCATCCACGCGGTTCACGACACCGGCATCCACGCGCAGGGCGATGCGTGAGCGTGATGCCGCGGCACGCACCACCGCAGCGCCGGCCTCACGCAGGGTGGCGACCGAGACCTCCGACGCCTCCCCCAGGCCGACCGCGATCAAGTCTGGACCGTCCGCGCGGGGCAGAACGAGCGTGGTCCCGGCGGCACCCTCGAACCCGGCATTCTTCAGCGCCTCCCGATCGAAACCGAGTTCGGCGGGCACCTCGCCGGTGACCGGCACGCCGATGCCGATCGCCTGCGCATCCCAGGCTTCCCCGACATGAACGTGCGCGGCGTCCAGCGCATCCAGGCCTGGCACGGTCGCGAAGTCAGCGGGAATCAGCTTGTTCGGGCTGCGGGTCATGAGCGTTCTCCTTCTCGATCTCCGGATACGACGTTCTGTGCTGAGCCGGGTCAGCCGATCTGCACCGGCGAGGCGGGCCCCCACGGAATGCCGATCAGGAACCACACCACATACAGCGCGACCCACGACAGCAGCATCCACATCGCGTACGGGATCATCAGCGCGATGATGGTGCCGATGCCGGCATCCTTCTTGTACCGCTGTGCGACGGTCACCATGAAGGGCAGATACACCATCAACGGGGTGAGCACGTTCACCGGGGAATCCCCCACGCGGTAGGCGGCGAGCAGCGTCTGCGGCGCGACGTCCAGTGCGGCGAAGATCGGGATGAACACCGGGGCGAAGATCACCCACTTGGGCACCAGCCCCGGCAGGATGAAGTCCAATATCAGTATCACCACGATGAACGCCAGCAGCAGCACGATCGCCGGGACGTTGGCCTGCTCCAGCAGTTCGGCTGCAGAGACCGCGGCAACAGTGGGCAGGTTGGTCCAATTGAACAGTGCGATGAACTGGGCGATCATCAGGAACATCACCAGCAGCCCGCCCAGGCTCCCGAAGGTCTTGCCGACGGCCCGCACGGTCTCGGTGCCACCGCGCAGAGTGCGGGCGCCCGCACCGTAGGCGATGCCGCAGACCAGGAACGCCAGCGAGATGAGGAACACCAGGCTCGCCATGAACGGCGTCGTGCCGATGATCGCGCCGGTCTCAGGGTCGCGCAGCGGCGCTCCTGGAGGTGCCGTCAGGAGCACGATCAGCGCCACGAAGCCCAGAAGGGCCCAGCCGGTGAACTTCAACCCGCGGGCTTCGGCATCGTGGTCGACGCCGTCCGCATCGTCGGCGATCGTCATCTCGGAGCGGTCGTAGGGCCCGAGCCGCTTCTCGGTGATGAACATCGTAACCAGCAGGGCCACCACTGCCAGCAAGATTGACGAGACGATGCCGAAGTAGAAATTCTGCGTCACCTCGATCGGCTTCATCCCCGCCGAGGTGAGCACCTCATTGGTGATCTCGGTGAGCATGCTGTCACTCGGAGTGATCAGCAGGTTGGCGCCGAACGCCGCTCCGACACCCGCGAACGCACCGGCCAGCCCCGCCAGCGGGTGACGTCCCACCGTCAGGAAGGCGGCGGCGGCGAGCGGCACCAGGATCAGATAGCCAGCATCGGTCGCCACGGATGACAGCACGCCGACGAAGATGAGGATGAACGCGAGCCATCGGCGCGGGGCGACCTTGACAACCCGACGGATCAGCGCCCCCATGAGCCCGGCGTGCTCGGCGACCCCGACACCCGCCATGGCGATGAGCACCACGGCGACGACGCCGAAGCCGGCGAAGTTGTCGACGAAGGCCGTGAAGAAGAACCGGATGCCCTCGATCGAGAGCAGGTTGCGGATCACGAACTCCTTGGTCTGAATGATGTAGTCCGGGACCTCCGCAGGTAGCCCCGTGGTGGTGTCGTACACCGTCCAGTTACCACCGAGGTGCTGGTTCACGGCGTCGAACTGGTCCTTCGGCACCGGAACGACCACGTCATCAGTGACGGAGACACCGATCCAGGACAGGATCGCGGAGAGCACCGCGATGATCCCGATCAGGTAGACGAACATGATCGTCGGGTCCGGCACCTTGTTGCCGACCTTCTCGATCCAGTTCAGGAAGCCCCTCTGCGGCGCCGGCGGCGCGACCTCGGATGCGGAACTCACGGCGAACTCGCCCCCTTCATCGGTGCGCCGTCTCCCCATCATGCGCAGACGTGGAATTGGCTCAATGATGGCCTTGCTCCTCCACGGAATCAATGCTGTCCGCAGAATCGTCCCCGTGATATCGGAACCCATGGTCCCGCGGACGCGTCCCCGCTACGCTCGGCCATCATGGACCCCATCGCCATCGTGTTCGTCATCCTGGCCGTCGCGGTCGTGGCGTTCGTGACGAACCGGATCCCGCTCGCTGTGGTGGCCGTGGGCGTCTCGGTCGCCCTGTACCTGACAGGTGTGCTGGATTTGGGCGATGCCCTCTCGGGCTTCGGCGACCCCACCGTGCTCTTCATCGCGGCTCTGTTCATCGTGAGTGAGGCCCTGGAATCGTCCGGCGTCGTGGCGTGGGCGGGCCAGCAGGTGATCGCGCGGGCGGGTACTCGCCGGGTTCCGGTGGTGATCGTGCTCTCGCTGCTGACGGCGGGGGTGACCGCGCTGATCAGCGTGAACGGGTCGGTGGCCGCGTTCCTGCCCCTGGTCGTCGTCGTCGCAGCGCGGGCGGGCATCCCCTCCTCCCAATTGCTGCTTCCGCTGGCGTACTCCGCACACGCGGGATCGATGCTTGCGCTCACGGGCACACCGGTGAACATCATCGTGTCCGAGGCAGCGGAGGATGCGGGCGCGCGCCCCTTCGGCTTCCTCGAGTTCGCGCTGGTCGGGATCCCCCTGGTCGTCGGAACTATCGCGCTGATCGTGCTGCTGGGTCCCCGGATGCTGCCCCGGCGGACGACACCGTCGGCCCCTGTGGACCTGCAGCGTCTGGCCGATCTGCTCCGGGCGGAGTATGCGCTCGCACCGGAGGATGTACGTCTGAACGCCGCAAGAGGCGTGACGGAGGTGGTCGTCCCCCCGCGCTCCACACTGATCGGGATGCACGTCTTCCCCGGCATGTGCACGCCCAGCGGTGACCTGGTTCTCCTCGCCGCGCGTCGAGGCGAGGATGTACTCGAGGGATCCGGCACCACGCTGCGAGCCGGTGACACATTGCTGCTGAACGGCACCTGGGACGACCTGAGCAAACACACTGCGGACGAGCGAGAGGTGCTGATCGTCGACCACCCCGACTCGCTGCGCCGCAGCGTGCCGCTGGGCCATGGAGCAAAGCGCACGCTGGTCGTCACGGGGCTGATGGTGCTACTGCTCGTCACCGGCGTGATCCCGGCGGCCGTGACGGGGCTGCTCGCGGCCGGCGCGCTGATCCTGCTGCGGGTGGTGAGCATGTCACGTGCGTTCCGGGCGATCTCGTGGACGACGGTCGTGCTCGTGGCGGGGATGATCCCGATGTCGACGGCGTTCCGCACCACGGGAGCGGCTGACCTGATCGCCGGGGCGCTGCGAGATCTCGTCGGGACGGCCGGCCCCACTGCGGCGCTGGCGGCGATCGTCCTGATCACTCTGATCCTCGGTCAGCTGATCAGCAACACGGCGACGGTACTGATCGTCGTCCCGGTCGCGGTGGCTCTCGCCACGGCGATGGATTCCTCACCTCTCCCGTTCCTGATGGGGCTGACGGTCGCCGGGGCAGCGGCCCTGCTCACCCCGGTCGCGACGCCCGCGAACCTGATGGTGATGGAGCCGGGACAGTATCGCTTCACCGACTACACCCGATTTGGTCTGCCGTTCATGGCGCTGTTCTTCGTGGTCGGTGTGTTCTACGTGCCGCTGATCTGGCCCTTCGGCTGACCGTGTCCGATCAGCCCCGCTTCGTGACGGTCTTCTTGAGGAAGATCAGCGGAAGCAGCCAGGTACCCAGAGCCGTGATGATCCAGACGATCAGTGTCGAGAGTATCCACGTGGCGACCCCGGAGATATGGAGGCCGCCGGGAAACAGCGAGGCGATCAGCAGTGCGACGAAAGTGGACACCAGGCCGATCCCGCCCAGGATCGCGCTGGCGTGCTTGCGCGCGACGTTGAAGATGAACGGGCTGAGCACCGCCTGCGCTATCGCGAACACGATGACCGCGGTGAGGAAGCCACCCAGGGAGAGGCCGAAGTCGGGCAGCACCCAGAAGCACACCAGCAGCGCGACGGCGGAGGTTCCCAGCGAGATCGCCGCGCGGATCAGGAAGCGGATCATGCCGTCAGGCTAGTGCCGCGCGGCGATCCGGACCAGGCTCAACTGAGGCCGGAGTACGCGTGCAGGCCCTTGAAGTACACGTTCACGATCGTGAAGTTGAAGATCACGGCGGCGAAGCCGGTGATCGACAGCCAGGCCGACGGGGTGCCGCGCCAGCCGCGCGTCGCACGGGCGTGGATGTATCCGGCGTAGAGCACCCAGATGATGAACGTCCAGGTCTCCTTCACGTCGAAGCCCCAGAACCTGCTCCAGGCGAAGTACGCCCAGATCGATCCTGCGATCAGCGTGAAGGTCCAGAAGATGAAGCCCACGACGGCGAAACGGTACGCCAGGTTCTCCAGGCGCACCGTGTCGGGCAGGGTGCGCAGGAAGCCGGGGCCCGCATTCGCGATGCCCTCCGCGACGCGGCGCTCACGCCGGGACTGCAGCAGCTGCATGACCGAGAGCGCGAAGGCCAGAGCGAAGATTCCGACCGAGAGCGACGCCACGAAGACGTGGATGACCAGCCACACCGACTTCAGCGGGTCGGCCAGCGGCTTCACCTCGACATAGAAGTACGCGGATGCCGCGCCCAGCAGCACCAGCACGATGCCCGAGATGAACGTGCCCAGGTAGCGCAGGTCGATGCGGGTGAGCATCACCAGGTACACGAGCACGACCAGCAGCGTGCCCGTCATCGCGAACTCGTACAGGTTCGCCCACGGCACATGGCCGTTGGCGAAGCCGCGGGTGAGGGTGGCCGCGAGGTGGAACAGCCAGCCCAGCACCATCAGCGAGGTGCCGATGCGCGCCATCACGAAGCGCTTCCCGACCGGGGCGTCCGCGTCGCCGTCGACCGGCGCCTGCGACACCGTGCCGTCGGACATGACCAGCATCCGCTCCTCGGCCTTCACCGTGGAGGAGCGCCGTGCCAGGTCGAACGCATAGGCGATGAACGCCAGGGCGTAGATGGCGATGGCCGTCCACAGCGTCAGACGCGAGATGGAATCGAGATCGGGCATGTCATGCTCCCTTCACGGGGTGCCGCGAGGCGGCCGCATCGAGCAGCCGCTCGTGCCCGCGGACGAGATCGTCCACGGCCGCGGCCAGGGTCGGATCCTCGCCGCGCGCGAGGCCAGCGTACTCCAGGTGGGTGGAATCGTCGGATGCTGTCGCCTTGACCCACATGCGACGGCGCGGGACGAACAGCGCGAGGCCGAGCCCGGCCAGCGCGAGCAGGGCGAAGACGAGCACCCAGACGACCGAGTCGTCGTGGTGGATCTGCAGCGAGACGTAGCGCTTGACGGACTTGCTGAAGTCCTTGGCACCCGCGGGCGCCTCGTTCTCGAAGGTGACCGTGCCGAGGCCGTCGGGCAGGTCCGCGGTCTCACCCGGCTGCAGCTGGATGGACTTCACGTCCGTGCCGCGGCCGTTGAGCTTGGTCATGTCGTTGGTGTCGAGCTGATAGACCGAGACCGGGTTGCCGCCGTCGATGCCCAGGTCACCCTGGTAGACGTCGAGCGTGAGCAACGGGATGTTCAGATCGCCCCGCAGGGAGGTGAACGCACCGCTGGGGAGCTTGACTGCGGTCGGGTAGAAGAACCCGACCAGCCCGAGCTGCTTCGGCATCCCGTCCGGGATCTTCAGCACGCCCAGCGAGGTCATGTTGTTGTCCTGCGGCAGGAACTCGACAGGTCCGCTGAAGACCTCGATGCCCTGCGCGTTGCGCACCGTGATGCTGGGCGCGTAGCCGTTGCCGAGCAGGTAGATGTTGTCGCCGCCGACGCTCAGCGGGTGGTTGACCTCGACCGCCGCCTTGCGCTTGGACCCGTCGGGCTCGGTCACCGAGAGGTTGGCCTTGAAGTTGCCGGCCTGACCGGCACCGGGGGCTCCGACTGCCTCGTACGTGACGTCGAAGGAGTCCAGCGTGAGGGCGTAGGGCACGAAGGCGTCGTCGGGAACGAAGCGCCCGCGGTTGATCGAGTTGTAGTCGATCAGGGCGTTCACGTAGGACCTGCCCTCGACGACGACGCGCTGACCGGTGTAGGCGAACCCGCCGCCCACGCCGACGGTGATGAGGACGCCGACCAGGGCGATGTGGAAGATGAGGTTGCCTGTCTCGCGCCAGTAGCCGCGCTCGGCCGACACCGACCAGACCCGCCCGCGGTCGTACCGCGCGACGCGGTAGCCGAGTGCCTTGAGCTGCTTCTCTGCCACGTCGATGGACGCCGCGGCATCGGCATCCTGGGTCGCCGTGCCCGTCGCGGCGCGCGTGACGGACCGGTGGTCCTCCAGCCGCGCGAGCCGAGCCGGAGTGCGCGGCGGAAGCGCGCGCAGCGCCTTCGCGTGGTGCTTGATCCGCGGGATGATGCAGCCGATCAGCGAGATGAACAGCAGGATGTAGACGGCCGAGAACCACGGCGACGAGTAGACGTCGAACATGCTGAGCTTGTCCAGGATCGGGAACAGATCCGGGTTGTCGGTCTTGTACTTCAGCACGCCGTTCGGGTCGGCGGACCGCTGCGGGAACACCGAGCCGGGGACGGCGCCGATGGCGAGGAACAGCAGCAGGATCAGCGCGACGCGCATCGAGGTCAGCTGACGCCAGCCCCACCGCAGCCACCCGACGAACCCGAGCTTCGGCTGAGTGATGCCGTCGTCTGCGGCATCCGCCGAGTCGATGTGGTCGGCCGGGCGCAGCGGATCGGACACCGAGGACGAGCCGTCCTGGCCGCCCTTCGTCTTCCGATTCGGAGTGCCCTCAGAGGGGGAGGATGACACTGCTCATCACCGCCCCGATGTTCGACATGATCTGGGTCCACAGGCCGGTGACCATGAGCAGGCCCAGCACGATCAGGAGCCCGCCGCCGATGATGTTGACGGTGCGGATGTGGCGGCGCATGAAGGCGGTCGCCGAGGTCGCCCAGCCGAAGCCCAGGGCGACCAGCAGGAACGGGATGCCCAGGCCCAGCGAGTACGCGACGCCGAGCAGGGCGGCGCGCCACGGGTCACCGGCGTTGAACGACAGCGCCACGATCGCACCGAGTGTCGGCCCCGTGCACGGAGCCCAGCTCAGGCCCAGCGCGATACCCAGCAGCGGCGCCCCCACGAGCCCCGTGGTGGACTGCACGTGCAGTCGCATCTCGCGCTGCGCGAAGCCGAAGAAGCCCAGGAACACGAACCCCATGACGATGATCAGGGCGCCGAAGATCCGCGTGATCAGGTCCGACCACTGCAGCACGAACGCGCCGAAGGTCCCGCTGAGAGCCGTGATCGCGACGAACACGATCGTGAAGCCGAGGATGAACAGCAGCACGCCCAGCAGGAGCCGGCGTCGGCCGGATGCCCGGGACGCCGAGCCCGTCGACGCGCCGCCCTGAGCCGTCGACGCCCCGGCCGCTCCCCCGATGAACCCGAGGTAACCGGGCACGAGCGGCAGGATGCACGGGGAGAGGAAGGACACGAGGCCGGCGAGCAGCGCCAGGGGGATCGCCAGCCAGAGGGCGCCGGCGCCGATCACGGCATCCGGATTCACGCCTTCTCCTTGAGGGCGTCGGCGATCAGGGTCGACAGGATCGACGTGCCGTCGATGGGGCCGATGATGCGGGCGGCCACGCGGCCCTTGCGGTCGAGCACGAGCGTGGTCGGAGGCGCCTGGATGGGCGCGACCTTGGCGAACGCGAGCTTGGCCTGACCGCTGTCGGCGTCCAGCAGGCTCGGATAGGTGACGCCGTACTTCTCGGCGAACGCCTTGGCGGTGGCGGCCTGGTCGTAGATGTTCACGCCCATGAACACGACGCCGTCACCCCTGTGCTTCTGCCACACAGCCTCGAGGTCCTTGGCCTCCACGCGGCACGGGCCGCAGGTGGCGTACCAGAAGTTCACGACGATCACCTCACCGAGGCTGTCGGAGCTGGAGAACTTCTCGCCCGACTCGGTGGTGCCGCCGAAGACGACGGGCTCACCGCGCTTGTCGGCGGGGATCTCGACGACGCGGAGGTCGTCGGCCGTGTACGCCTTCTCCTTGCCGTTCAGGAACGCGTCGGTCGCGGGGTCGGGAGCGCAGGCGCTCAGGCCCACGGCGAGCGCGCCGGCGAGGGCCCCAGCGCCGATGCGCAGAACATCGCGGCGGGATCGAGCAGGCGAGGACACGCTGGGAATCGTACGCGCGTTTCCTATGGGTGCTCTGGAACGGTGCTATACGCCCGCGGGCGCATTCGCGCCGATCGCGGGATCGAAGCCGACCAGCACATCGGCGAGCTCCGCACGGAAGCGCGGACACGTCGAGATGTCGTGCGCCGAGCATCGCAGCGCGTGCTCCGTCATCGCCTTCGAGTGCCGCATCTCGGCCATGCGGCGGTCGAGATCGTCCAGATGGGCCTGCAGCACCTCGTGCCGTCCGGACATGTCGCGTTCGAGCAGATGCGCGATCTGGTCCAGGCTCATTCCCGCCGCCTTGCTGCGCAGCACGACGGCCACGCGCACCACGTCATCGGGCCCATAACGGCGCCGACCTGCGCCGTCCCGGCCCGGCGAGAGCAGACCGACCGATTCCCAGTGCCGCAGCACATTCGTGGGCAGGTCGAACCGCTCGGCGACCTCGCCGACGGACCACGGACGATCGGGACTTGACTTCATGTTGACATGAAGTCACAGACTGGCGGGGAAAGCAACCCGACCCCCAGGAGGATCACCATGCGCGACGTCATCATCATCGGTGCGGGCCCCGCCGGCCTGCAGGCCGCCCTGACCCTCGGACGCATGCACCGCACCGCACTGCTCGTCGATTCGGGCGACTACCGCAACGGCACCGTGCGCCACATGCACAACGTCATCGCCAATGACGGCACGCCGCCGGCCGACTTCCGCCGGGTGGCACGGGAGCAGCTCGACGGGTATGCCACCGTCGAGGCGCTCGAGGCCACCGTCGATCGGGTGGACGCGGTCGACGGCGGGTTCCTCGTGACCTTCTCGGATGGACGGGCCGAGAGCGCCTCCCGGCTGCTGCTCGCCACAGGCATGGTCGACGAGCTGCCGGACATCGAGGGCCTGGCTCCCCTGTGGGGACTGCGCGCCTTCAGCTGCCCGTTCTGCGACGGCCATGAGTTCGCGGGCCGCAGGATCGGGCTGGTCGGAGAGAGCGCGCGCTTCGAGCATCTGGTCCGCCTGCTGCGTCCGATCGTCGCGGACATCGTGGTGTTCGACGGCGACGCACTGGAGGACGAGCAGCGCCGGTCGCTCCGGGAGGCTGGGACGATCATCCACCCGGGGCGCGCCTCAGCGGTCGCCGAGCACGGTGACGGCGTGCGCGTGACCGCGGGCGACACGGTCGACGTGGCGGGGCTCTTCGTGGCCACGGGGCCTGCGCGTCAGCGCGCGCCGTTCGCCGCGCAGCTGGGTCTCACGGTGCTGCCCAGCGGAGCGATCGAGATCGATGACTTCGGCAGGACGTCCCGTCCCGGCGTCTGGGCGGCCGGTGACATCGCGCACCGGGCGAGCCTCCCCGGCGCCATGGCGTCCGTGCTCGCGGCGGCCGCCGCGGGTCAGCTCGCCGCGGCATCCGTCGTGCAGGAGCTGGCCGGCTGAGCGCTCACACCGCGCCGAGGTCGATCCCGGATGCCGCCGGCTCGGCGTAGTCGATCTCCCGCCACACGTCGCCGACGCGCTCGAAGCTCGTGACGCTCGACAGCGCGCAGCGGCGTGTGCGGGGGTCGTGGCGCAGCGGGAGACCGGCGACCGCGAGGTGCGTGATCCAGATCGGCGCCTGATGGGAGACGAAGACGACGTCCCCGTCATCCGCGGCATCCCACCGCTCGTCCATCGCCGCCAGCATCCGATCCGCGACCGAACGGTACGGCTCCCCCCAGCTCGGCACGGAGGGCCGGCGCAGGTGCCACCAGTTGCGCGGGTCGCGCAGCGCGCGCGACATCCGCCTGCCCTCGAACACGTTGGTCGGCTCGATGATCCGATCGTCGAGCGTCGGCGTCAGGTCGAACAGCTCGGTGAAGGGCGCCGCCGACTCCTGCGTGCGCTCCAGCGGCGAGCAGCGCAGCTCGGCGACCGGGCGTCCGAGCTGCTGCACGTGCTCGGCGGCGGCACGCGCCATCGCGCGGCCGGCGTCGCTGAGGTGGTAGTCCGGCAGCCGGCCGTACAGCACCCGCGCAGGGTTGTGCACTTCGCCGTGGCGGACGAGGTGGAGTCGGGATGCCGTCACGCACCCACCGTATCGCGGGACGCCTCGCGCCCGTCTGCCCGCATGAGGAGCCCCACGTAGACTGGTGCGGTCCCTCTTTCCCCGATCAGAAGGAATCCTCCGTGCTTCGCACACACACGGCAGGCTCGCTGCGAGCCGAGCACATCGGTCAGACCGTCACCCTCACGGGCTGGGTCGATCGTCGCCGCGATCACGGAGGCGTCGCGTTCATCGATCTCCGGGATGCCTCGGGCATCGCGCAGGTCGTCATCCGTGACGAGGAGGTCGCACACCCGCTCCGCAGCGAGTTCGTGTTGCAGGTGACCGGCGAGGTCTCCCGCCGTCCTGCCGGCAACGAGAACCCGAACCTCCCCACCGGCGAGATCGAGCTCATCGCGACCGACGTGGTGGTGCTGAACGAGTCGGCGCCGCTGCCCTTTCAGGTCTCCAGCGGACTGGCCGAGACCGACCCGATCGGCGAGGAGGTGCGTCTGAAGCACCGCTACCTCGACCTGCGCCGCCCGGCACCCGCCGCCGCCATGCGCCTGCGCTCGGACGTCTACAAGGCGATCCGCGACGAGCTCCACAAGCGTGAGTTCGTCGAGGTCGAGACCCCCACGCTGACGCGGTCGACCCCCGAGGGCGCCCGCGACTTCCTGGTGCCGGCCCGCCTGCACCCGGGCAGCTGGTACGCGCTGCCGCAGTCGCCGCAGCTGTTCAAACAGCTGCTCATGGTGGGCGGCATCGAGAAGTACTACCAGATCGCGCGCTGCTACCGCGACGAGGACTTCCGCGCCGACCGCCAGCCGGAGTTCACGCAGCTCGACATCGAGATGAGCTTCGTCGACCAGGAGGACGTCATCGAGATGATGGAGTCCCTCATCGTCGCGATGTGGAAGACCATCGACGTCGACGTGCAGACGCCGCTCCCCCGGATGACCTACGCCGACGCCATGGCGAAGTACGGCTCCGACAAGCCCGACCTGCGGTTCGGCCTGGAGCTCGTCGAGGCCACCGACTACTTCAAGGACACCCCGTTCCGGGTGTTCCAGTCCGAGTACGTCGGCGCGGTGCTCATGCCCGGCGGCGCCTCGCAGCCCCGCAAGACGCTGGATGCATGGCAGGACTGGGCCAAGCAGCGCGGCGCTCGCGGCCTGGCGTACGTGCTCTTCAACGAGGACGGCACCCTGGGCGGCCCCGTCGCCAAGAACCTCTCCGAGGCCGAGCAGGCCGGGCTCGCCGAGCTCGTGGGTGCGAAGCCCGGTGACTGCGCCTTCTTCGCCGCGGGCGAGACCAAGGCGAGCCGTGCCCTGCTCGGCGCGGCACGTGTGGAGATCGGCCGCCGCCTGGAGCTGCTCGACCCGAACGAGTTCGCGTTCACGTGGGTCGTCGACGCCCCCATGTTCGAGCCGGCCGGTGACGCCATCGCCTCCGGCGACGTGGCCGTCGGCTCCGGCGCCTGGACCGCCGTGCACCACGCCTTCACGGGCCCGAAGCCGGAGTTCGAGGACACGTTCGACACCGACCCGGCATCCGCCCTGGCCTACGCGTACGACATCGTCTGCAACGGCTCCGAGCTGGGCGGCGGCTCGATCCGCATCCACCGCGAGGACATCCAGAAGCGCGTCTTCAAGGTGATGGGCATCAGCGAGGAGCAGGCCGACGAGAAGTTCGGCTTCCTGCTGGACGCCTTCAAGTTCGGCGCTCCCCCGCACGGCGGGATCGCGCTGGGCATGGACCGCGTCATGCAGCACCTGACCAAGACCGAATCGATCCGCGAGGTGATCGCGTTCCCGAAGTCCGGCAACGGCTTCGACCCGCTCACCGAGGCCCCCGGCACGATCTCCCCGGAGCAGCGTGCCGAGGCCGGCGTCGACTTCGTCCCGGAGGACGAGGAGGCGTAGTCCTCAGCATCCTCCATCGCCGCCCCTGCTCAGCGACCTCGCCCCTGTTGATTCACGTGAATCAGCAGGGGCGAGGTAGCCCAGCAGGGGCGGCGAGGTGTGGGACGGGTGTCAGGATGCGAGGGCAGGGGCGATGTTCTCGTTCCAGACGTCGACGCCCAGCTTGCCGATGAGCAGCACGACGACGATCAGGAACACGACCCGGATGAAGGTGGAGCCTCGCGCGATCGCCATCCGCGAGCCGAGGTAGCTTCCGCCCACGTTCGCCACTGCGAGGATCGCGCCGAACAGCCACAGCACGGCACCGTGCGGGATGAACAGCAGCAGCGCACCCAGGTTGGTGGCGAAGTTCACGATCTTCGCCTTGGCACTGGACTGCAGGAAGTCGTAGCCCATCAGCGCCACGAGCGTGATCACCAGGAACGTGCCGGTGCCCGGGCCGATCAGCCCGTCGTAGAACCCGATCAGGAGTCCCGTGGCGCCGGCAGCGACGTGATGCCGATGCCCTTGGAACCGCAGCTTCGTGGCCGCGCCCATCTCGGGCCGGAACGCCGTGAAGATCGCCACGGCCAGCAGGGCGACGACGATGATCGGCTTGAAGGCGGAAGCCGGGAGCACGATCGCCACGGCTGCTCCGCCGAACGATCCGGCGAGCGCGATGAGGGCCATCGGCACCGCCGTGCGCAGGTCGGGTTTCGCCCGGCGGTAGTAGGTGGCGGCGCTGATCGTGGTGCCGGCGAGGCTGGCGAGCTTGTTGGTCGCCAGCGCCTGCACCGGCAGGATGCCCGGGATCAGCAGCAGCGCCGGCAGCTGCAGGAGTCCGCCCCCGCCGACCACCGCGTCGATCCACCCCGCACCGAAGGCCGCGATGATGACGAGCACCAGCATGCCCCAGGTGAGCTGTTCGAGTCCGAGGAGTGCTCCGATGTCCATCAGGAATCAGGATGCCAGATGCCGCAGGTGTTCGACGCGCGTGACGGCGCTGTGGGGTGAGACCGGCTCGGCCTCACCCCGCGGTGCTCGATCCTCAGGCGCAGTCGCAGACCATCGCGAGCGACTGCAGGTGGCTCGCGCCGGTGGGCGTCGCGCAGTCGGCGCTCGCGGAAGACAGCACCTTGAGGCAGCTGCTGGGCGCGGCGGCGGTGTCGTTCCAGGCACCGTTCGCCAGGTAGGTGAAGACCGCCTTGTACTTCAGGAAGTTCGCTGTCTGGTTGGACGGCGATCCATCGGCGAACGCCCAGTTGGCGTCGACGAACGTGAGGTCGGTGTAGGACCAGATGGCGTACTGCGCAGCCTCGATGGCCCATGCCTCGGTGAGGCCCGTCTGGCCGGTGGCCGCTTCGAGCTGCGCCAGCGACACGCTCGGGTAGCTGTGACGCATGATCCACTCCACCTTCGCCTGGACCTGCGCGGCGGTGAGAGCGGTGGGTCCGGTGCCGAGGAGGTAGTTGGTCGTCGTGACGCCGTTCCTGAAGTTGTTGCTTCCGAGGAACGAACCTACGGCCCCCACGTATCCGACCTTGCCGTTCGGCCCCTTGACGTTGTGCTCGATGCAGTACGCGAAGCAGGTGGCGGTCCCGAGGTTGCCGGTGTCCGAGGGGTTCGTGTAGACCGCGTGCAGCGGAGCGCCGCTGGTGCCGGGCCCCGTCACGATCCAGGTGCCCTGCACGAAGACCGGGATGGTGGTGCTCACCAGCGTCGTTCCGGACCCGGCCGACGCGACGACCACGTAGGTCCCGGGCTTGGCCGGACCGACCACTCCGGTGATCGTCGCCGTGCCGCTGGCATCCGTGATGAAGGTCTTCGGGTTGCTCGCCCCGCCTGCCCACGAGAGCCCGCTCGGCAGCGTCACCGATACGAGTGCTCCTGCCGTGGCGGATCCGTTGGTCGTCACGGAGACCGTGAAGTCCCCGACCGGGGAGCACACGCCCGACGGGATCGGCGATGTTCCGGTGATGCCCTCTCCGGACGCGGACGCCATCGGCACCGCCATCGCCGCTGCGATGACCGGCACCGACCAGGCGGCGCCCTTGACGATGGTGCGCCGCGGCACGCCGCCCCTCGCCCCAACTCCAGTGTTCAACTGTTCCATCTTCGAAATCTCCCCAGTGGTCGAGCAGGGCGCATTCGCCGCCCTCCCCAGATGAGTGTCGTCACCACGCGCGAAGTGACGCGACAGCATGAAAGTCCCCAGCAGCTGACAAAGCTACGCACGGCCGCGACTTCGCCCCAAGAGACCCGCCCCTGTCGTAGGTCACGCGTTCTGCCGCATGATTCCGCGGATTCGACGGCGAACCCACGGCGACGACGCCACCTCTCCCGCGACTGGCCCTGACCCCTGTCGCAGGTCAGATTCGCTCACCCGCATAACCATCGGCGCCTTCGACGATCGCGCCGGACTCCGAGGCCGGAGAGCCTGATGTCAGACTGATCGCATGCTCGACGCCCTCACCCTGCCGCATCCGCTGTCCTTCCGCACCGGCGACGCGGTGCTGCGCCGCGCGACCGAGGGGGATGCCGACGCGATCATCGCCCTGCTCGCCGACGATCCGGTCAGCGCAGCGCGCGGCGATCAGGCCAAGCCCGAAGATCGCGGGCTCTACATCTCCGGCTTGAGGGCGATCCTGGCCAGCCCCGAGAACGACCTGCTGGTCGCCGAGGTCGATGGGGCCATCGTCGCCACGTTCCAGCTCACCCTCATCCCCGGTATGGCTCGGCGGGGCTCGCTGCGCCTGCTGGTGGAGGCGGTGCGCGTGCGCAGCGATCTCCGCTCCGCAGGGCTCGGCTCGGCACTGATGCGCTGGGTGACGGATTCCGCGGCGCCGGCGCTCGATGCGGCCCTCGTGCAGCTGACCTCGGATGCCGCCCGAGTCGACGCGCATCGCTTCTATGAGCGTCTCGGATTCGTCGGCTCGCACCGGGGCTTCAAATACGCAGTCGCGTCACCGTCGACACCGGGTGCCACCTCCCGATAACCTCCCGTTAACCGGCGTCCCCCTGCGGGGTAACCGGGGACGCGTAGCGTCCAGCCGTCCCGAACCGGCTTCGCCGGAACTCCGAGAGGAAAACATGGCAATCATCACCCGCCGCACGCGCCTGGGCGCCGGCATCGCATTGGCCGCCACCGCGGCGCTGCTGCTCACCTCCTGCTCCGGCGGCAGCACGCCGGGCGGCTCCGACGGCGGCGACGCCCCCAAGTCCGCGACCGCGACGTCGGTGAAGGACTTCGGCTCCTTCGCAGACCTCGAGGCCGCGGCCAAGAAGGAGGGTCAGCTGAACGTCATCGCGCTCCCGCACGACTGGGCGAACTACGGCGCGATCCTGGACGCCTTCAAGAAGAAGTACCCCGAGATCACGATCAACGAGCAGTCGCCCGACGTCTCCAGCAAGGAGGAGATCGACGCGGCGAAGACCAACAAGGGCCTCGACACCGCACCTGATGTCTTCGACCTGGGCCTCGCGGTCGCGCTGTCCAGCACCGACGTCTTCGCGCCCTACAAGGTGCAGACCTGGGATGACATCCCCGCCGAGCTGAAGGAGTCCACGGGGCTCTTCGTCGGAGACTACGGCGGGTACATGTCGATCGGGTACGACTCCTCGAAGTTCCCCGAGCCCAAGAGCCTCGACGACCTGAAGGGCGCCAAGTTCAAGGGGTCCGTCGCCATCAACGGGGACCCGACCCAGGCCGGTGCCGCGTTCGCCGCGATCGGCCTGGCCACGGTGCAGTCCGACGGCACGCTGGACGACTTCCAGCCCGGCATCGACTACTTCGCCGAGCTGCAGAAGGCGGGCAACTTCCTCAAGGTCGACCCGACGCCCGCGACCGTCGCGAGCGGCGAGACCCCGGTCGTGTTCGACTGGGACTACCTGAACACCGCCTACTCCAAGGACGTCAAGAGCTGGAAGGTGACGGTGCTTCCCGGCACCGGCTACGCGGGCTACTACAACCAGGCCATCAACAAGGACGCCACGCACCCGGCGGCCGCGCGCCTGTGGCAGGAGTTCCTGTACAGCGACGAGGGGCAGAACCTGTACCTCGCCGGTGGCGCGCGTCCCGCACGCATGGAGGCCATGACCAAGGCCGGCACCATCGACGAGAAGCTCGCTTCCGCACTGCCGAAGGCGCCGGAGAAGACCGTCGTCCCGACCGAGAAGCAGAGCACCGACGCGGGCACGCTGCTCGGCGAGAAGTGGGCGGCGGCGATCCAGTGACGACCGCCGTCACCCCGGGGGCGGATGCCACGGCATCCGCCCCCGTCCCCGTCGGGACCACGCGCGCCGCGGGGTCCCGACGCTCCGCGTCGTGGGCATGGCTGGGCATGACCCCGTTCGCCGCCTACGTGCTGCTGTTCCTCGCACTGCCGACCGTGCTCGCGCTCGCCTCGGGGCTGTTCACCAAGACGGGCGCCTTCACCTGGAACAATCTCTCCGCGCTCGGCGATCCAGCCGTGCTCGGCACCTTCGCGAGCTCCACCTGGGTGTCACTGCTCACCGCGGTGGTCGGCGCCGTGGTGGGAGCGCTGGTCTGCTACGCCCTGCTGGGTATGAACCCCGAGGGCGCGGTGCGTCAGTCGGTGGATGCCGCGGCCGGCGTGCTCGCCCAGTTCGGCGGCGTCATGCTCGCCTTCGCGTTCATCGCGACCATCGGCGTGCAGGGCATGGTGACGGTCTTCCTCAAAGACTCCCTCGGGGTGAACATCTTCGCGGACGGCACCTGGATCTACGAGGTGCCCGGCCTGCTGCTGCCCTACATCTACTTCCAGGTCCCGCTCATGGTGATCACGTTCATGCCCGCCCTCGCCGCGCTGAAGCCGCAATGGGCCGAGGCCAACGCCACTCTGGGCGGCACACGGGGCAGTTTCTGGCTGCACATCGGCTTCCCGGTGCTCGCCCCCTCCTTCCTGGCCAGCCTGCTGCTGCTGTTCGCGAACGCGTTCTCGTCGTACGCCACCGCCGCGGCCCTGATCAGCCAGGGCTCGCAGATCGTGCCGCTGCAGATCCGTGCTGCCCTCACCAGCGAGACCGTGCTCGGCCGCGACAACCTGGCCGGCGCCCTCGCGCTCGGCATGATCGTCGTCGTCGGAGTCGTGATGGCCCTGTACTCCCTCATCCAGCGCCGGGCTGCGAGGTGGCAGGCATGAACGCGCTCGCCCCCTCCCGCCTCACCCGCTGGATCATCGGCATCCTGGTCGGCGCCTTCTTCGCCATCCCGCTGATCGCGACGTTCCTCTACACGCTGCGCGACCCCAAGGGCGGGATGTCGCTGGTCAACTGGCACAAGCTCGTCGACCCCGCGTTCGCGAGCACCCTGCAGCCGATCTGGACGGGCCTGGGCAACTCTCTCGTGCTGGCCGTCGTCACGGTCGTCATCGTGCTGGTGCTGCTGGCCCCGACCATGATCCTGGTCCACCTCCGCTTCCCGAAGCTGCGGCCGGTGTTCGAGTTCCTCGCTCTGCTGCCCATCTCGATCCCCGCGATCGTGCTGGTCGTCGGGCTGTCGCCGATCTACCTGCAGATCGCCCGGATGCTGGGCACCGGCACGTGGACGCTGGCATTCGCATACGGCATCACGGTGCTGCCCTTCGCCTACCGCGCGATCCAGGCGTCCATCGACGCGGCCGACCTGCGCACGCTCTCCGAGGCGGCCCGCACGCTCGGCGCCGGCTGGCCGACCGTCGTGATCAAGGTGCTCGCCCCCAACCTGCGTCAGGGTCTGCTGGCGGCGTCCCTGATCTCGGTGGCCGTGGTGCTGGGCGAGTTCACCATCGCCTCGCTGCTGAACCGTCAGGTCTTCCAGACTGCGATGGTCGTCGTCCGCAACCAGGACCCCTACCTGCCTGCGATCTTCACGCTGCTGGCGCTGCTGCTCGTCTTCGTCCTGCTGCTCATCATCGGCCGCGCCGCGCGCGGCCACCGAAAGGCCCGCTCATGACCGCTCCGCTCCCCCGCACCCAGGACAACGCGCTGCTCGCCGACGCCGGCGAGGGCACCGCCGTGCAGCTGCAGGGCATCGTCAAGAGCTACAGCGGCAACACGGTGCTGCACGGCGTGGACCTCGACATCGCCCCCGGCGAGTTCGTCTCGCTCCTGGGCCCATCCGGCTGCGGCAAGACCACGCTGCTGCGGGTGCTTGCAGGCCTCGAGGACTCGGACTCGGGTGCCGTGCTGCTGGGTGGCAAGGACGTCTCGCGGGTTCCCACTAACAAGCGCGACATCGGCATGGTTTTCCAGTCCTACTCGCTCTTCCCGCACCTGCGCGTTGTCGAGAACACGGCCTTCGGCCTGCGTCGTCGCGGGGTCGGCAAGGCGGATGCCGCGAAGCGCGCCCTCGACGCGCTGGCACTGGTGGGGCTCGAGGAGCACGCCGGCAAGTTCCCGCACCAGCTCTCCGGCGGCCAGCAGCAGCGCGTGGCGCTCGCCCGCGCCTTGGTCACCGAGCCGAAGGTGCTGCTGCTCGACGAGCCGCTCTCGGCACTGGACGCCAAGGTGCGGGTGCAGCTGCGCGACGAGATCCGCCGCATCCAGCTGCGCCTCGGCATCACCACGGTGTTCGTCACGCACGACCAGGAGGAGGCACTGGCGGTCTCCGACCGGATCGCGGTGATGAGTGCGGGCCGGATCGAGCAGATCGGCTCGCCCGAGGAGCTCTACGGCGCGCCGGCAACGGCATCCGTCGCGGCCTTCGTGGGGCTCTCCAGCGTGGTCGGCGGCGTCGCCGACGGTGCGAGCGTCGAGGTCTGGGGGCAGACGCTCCCGCTGCAGACCCCGGCAACCGGCCCGGTCGACGTGTACCTGCGGCCGGAGAACGTGGTGTTCGCCGAAGGGGCGGACGCCTCAGTGCGCGGCACCGTCGAGGAGTCGACGTTCCTGGGCAGCATGCGCCGCACGGTGGTGCGCACCGAGGCCGGCGAGCGGGTGACCGTGCAGCACTCTCCCGGCATCCGTCCCGCGTTCGGCGACGCCGTGGGCATCGCGCTGCTGGGCGAGCCGGTCGCCGCGCGCCCACGCGGCTGACGGACACCGCCGGGCCACCATCCAGCAGGCGAGCCACCACGCGGATCACAGTGAATCGCGTGGTGGCTCGGCGTTCGCGTGGTGGTTCGGCGATCGGGTGCTGACGCCTATGCGCGCAGCGTGCGGGCGAGGGCCAGGTACTCCGCCGTGGTGACGTGCGGCAGATACGCTCTGCCGAGCGCCATCCCGATCGCGGGCAGCTGAGCGGGGTCCGGATAGGCCATGTGCAGCGCGTGGCGATCGGGGTGGAACTTGGCCTTGAAGCTGAGCAGGGACCGGAAGCCGTACGCGGGCTCCAGCACGCCGCCCAGCCAGGTCAGCAGCCCGAGCATGTCCTGAGACTCCCCCGCTGCGGCATCCGGATCCGCCGTCTGCGCGAGCGGCGCACCGGATAGGCTCATGAATGCCAGCCCGTCCGCCTTCATCCGCAGCGCGGCGGAGGCCAGCAGGAACTCCATGACGCCGGGCATGGAGCCGTCCGCGCGGCGCATGAAGTCCAGGGTCCAGCCGACGAGCTCGCCCCTGTCGTGCACCGGCAGCCAGCTGGTCACGGCCTGCAGTTCCCCTTGCGGGCCGACCGCGATCATGAGCGCGGTCTCGGGATCCTTCAGCTCCTCGATGCCGCCGAGGGTGAAGCCCATCTCGGGCAGCGCCTTCTCGGCGATCCACTGCTCGCTCAGGGCGTCCAGCTGCGCCGACATCCCCGGTGTCAGATCGACCCAGCGGGTCCATTCCGCATGCAGGCCGTCACGGTCCGCACGCCGGTACGGCTGGCGCACCTTCGCCCAGGCCTTGCCGTCGAGTGAGAAGCGGTCCAGGGGAACGACGGTCTCCTCCGCGACGGGCATGTGCCGCCAGCCCAGCGCCTGCGCGGTCAGCAGGGTGGAGTCGTGCACGCTGTACAGCACGGGCGACCAGCCCTGCCTGTCGCAGAAGTCCGCGAAGCCGCGGACCACGGCATCCGGATCCGCCCCGACCGGGTCGCCGACGGTGATGGCGAAGCCCGACACCAGTCGGTATGCGATCCCGCCGCGTCCGTCCGGGGTGATCCAGTGTCGGTTGCCGTCCCAGGTGCCGAGGAACCCCAGGGTGCCGCTGTGCACGCGCAGCAGCGCCCGGTAGCTCTCGTCGTCGACGTTGCCCGCACCGGCGACCGGTGCGCGCAGCAGGCGCAGCATCGCCGCCGTGAACACGCCCCAGAACAACGGGCCGATCACCTGCCTCGCGATGTTGCCGACCCCGCCGATCCGCTCCGCGATGCGCGCGTGGGTGAAGCCGGCCGGCAGGAACCGGCGCAGTGCGTCGAGGGCGGCGACGCCCAGGTCGACATCGGACGAGACGAGCAGCACGACATCGGCGACGCCGAGCACGCCCGCGGCCAGCAGCGCGACCACGGCGAGCCTGGTGCCCGCCCCGTGCTCCGCTCGCACGGCGAAGCGTCGGCGAGTGATGACCAGCAGCGCGCAGACGGCCAGGGGGACGAGGATCGCGACGACGGCGAAGCCGGGGAACGCGCGGTCGATCGCGGTGAGCTCGGCCGGATGCCGCAGATCGTCGCTGCCGATGCTCACCGCGGTCAGCGCCGCGAGCACGAGGTTCACGGCCACGGCGAGCAGCAGCCCGGCGCGGCGCCCGGCGCGCAGTCCGACGGCGGCCACCACCGTCAGCACCAGAGGGACGAGACTCATCAGCAGCGGGCCGAAGCCCCCGACCAGTCCCACGGTGCAGCGGTTGGTGAGATCGTCACCGCAGCGCGCCAGCAGGGCATCCACTCCCGCCCCGCGCAGCCCCTGCACGAGCGGGGACAGCGGACCGATCCCACGCCCGGTGAGCAGCACGACGAGCGGGCCGATCCCGGTGACCGCGACGATCGCCGCGACCAGGGTGCGCACCTCGCCGTAGGAGCTTCCATGCCACGGCCTGCGCGTCCGCCCGCGCGCGAGCACAGCGCCGAGCACGAGTCCGATGGTCGCCGCGCACAGCCGGTACACGCTGTCGACGTCACCGCTGTACAGCGTGAACATGATCAGCGCCGAGAAGCCGAGCAGGCGGATGCGGCGTCGCCACAGCACCGGAGCGAGCGCGCTCGCGACCATGGTCGCGCCGACGACGCCGACCGCGGGGTCGAGCACCGGCCCCGAGATGCGAGCCCAGGCGGCGCCCTCCGTCATCGAGAGCGTCTGGACGCCGACGCCCGCGAGCATCCCGAGCACGCCGGTCACGATGAACGCGACCGCGCTGCGCAGCGACCCGAGAAGGCGCTCCGCATATCCCAGGCCGATGATCGCGAGCGCCAGTGTCAGCACCAGTTCGATCACCGAGTCCGGCACGAGCAGGGCGGTCAGAGGGGTCCACCAGCGTCCTTCACCCAGTCCCGCCGGGCTGACCGAGATACGGAGCGGATGAGCACCGCGAAGCGTGCCGAACGCCAGCCCGGCCAGCACGATCAGCACCGAGAATCCCGCCGTCACGGGGTGCGTGCGCAGCGCCTCGAAAGCCCTGCCTCTCAGGTGCGTGGTGCTCCGCGCATCACCCGCAGCGCTGCTCCGCCCGCTCACGGTGCGAGCCCCCAGACCGGCGCCAGCACCCGCAGCGTCTCATCCAGGCCGACCGACAGGGCCGGACCCACATGTCCTGCTCCGGGAATCGCGAAGAACGTCGTCGTGAAACCGGCGGCCCGCGCCAGGTCCGCGGCATGCCGCGCCGGCGGCCCGTAGACGTGGTCGACCGCGCCGGCCGTGAACACCGCCATCCGCCCCCGGTACGCGCCCGGATGCGCCGCCAGCACGTTCTCGGGCTTGTTGGCGTCGAACGCGGCCCTGCTGCCGCCGAAGACCCTGCTCAGCACCGGGGCGGGTCGCTCCCAACCGGGCCACTCCTCGCCGGACTGGCTGGCGAGCGAGCCCCAGATCTCCGGGTGCTGCGCGCCGTACAGGAACGAGCATGCACCGCCGTTGGAGTACCCGCTGATCGTCCAGTCGGCAGGCGCCGCAGGGACTCGGAGGTGCGTGCGGATCCACTCCGGGATGTCGACGTTGAAATACGTGTTCACACCGCCGAAGGCCTTCGAGTCTGCGCATCCCGGGTTCTGCCGGGACGAGCCGAGCTGATCGGCGACGATCACGATCGGGCCGAGACCGTCGTGCTTCGCGGCGAACGCGTCGACCGCGGTCTGGATCGCCGTCGGAGTGGGACTGCCCGGCAGGCCCATCATCTGCACCATGACCGGAAGAACGGGAGGATCCGCGACCAGCGCCGCCGGGGGAAGGTAGATCGCGGCGTCGCGCGGCACGAAGCCGGCGGTCGACGGGATGCGCGAGGCACCGGAGAGCTGCCGCACCTCGCCGTGTGCGGGCATGCCCGCCGGAGAGTGCCAGGTGGCGTACAGCGGCGCGTCCGCGGCAGCAGCAGCGGTGTGAACGGGCTTCGGGAGCTCGCCCACCGGCGGGAGCGTGGAGATCTCGAGCAGGTCGCCCAGGTTCCGGTCCAGCCCGAATGCGGCGTTGATGCCGATCGTGCCCGAGAGCAGAGAGGCGATGATGGTCACGACCGCGACGATCTTGCGCGGCGCCCTGGAGTCCCAGAGGCTGACGATGCCGAGGCCGATGGCCGCGAAGCATCCGGCGGCCCACCACTTGACCGGGTCGGGCAGCGGAGTGCCGAAGGCGTCGATCGCGTCGAGCATCCAGCTGAGCGCGAGCCCGAGAACGCCTCCGATGACCACGGCCAGCAGCGCCCGCAGTGCCCGTGCTCCCGTGTAGCGGCGCACCAGCAGCACGACGATGAGCGCCGCAGTGATCCCCCACAGCACCCACGGGGCGGGGCCGGAGATGATGTCCAGACCGAGCAGCCAGGCGAGCATCCGCCTCCCCCGTTCCGCACAGTCGTATGCCGTGCTCGCCCATGCTAGATCCGGGCGGCTTCGCGTCGCCCTTGAGACGCCTATGCGGGAGCCGTGGATCGGATCGCACGGCGGATTCCCTCTTCCCGGGCGCATCCGGGTCGGGCTAGCTTTGTGCCGGGGCGATGACGCCCTTACCCGTAGGGAGAGGAAATCTCATGGCAGGCAAGTTCGAGCTCTACCAGGACAAGGGCGGCGACTGGCGGTTCCGCCTGAAGGCCGGCAACGGCGAGGTCATCGCGACCGGGCAGGGCTACGCGTCGAAGTCCGGCGCCGTCAACGGCATCGACTCGGTGCGCCGCAACGCCGCAGACGCCGAGGTCGTCGAAGTCGAGAACTGAGCGCAGGAACCAAAGAGGCCGCCGACCCGCGGGATCGGCGGCCTCCTCCATGGTGCATTCGTCCACTCAACGGCCGACTGCGATCATCCCCATGCCGCAGTCGAGTCACTCCCCAGCACTCGCGAGTCGCACGCACGGGACGTCCCCAGACGTTGCGAAGCTAGTGGGCCACCGGCGACCCGGCGAAGCGATGACCTCGAACGGGGGTCGGCCCGTCGCAGTCGGTTCCCGCCGTTCAGCCGATGAAACCGTCCTCATAGGCGAGTCTCGCCAGGTCGAGCTTCGTGCTCGCCGACCGTCCCAGGGACGCGTACTTCTGCTTGACCCGAGCCAGATACTTGCGCGCCGTATCGGGACGGACCCCGATCTGCTCTGCGACCGCCGCGATCGGGCTGCCGTCGACGTACAGCGCCAGCACCTTCGCCTCCTGAGGGGAGAGCTCAGGAGCGTCCGCGGAGCGGGAGACCGCCGCCTTCGCGACGGCACTCACAGCCGGCTCGCCGACCAGCGCCGCTGCGACGCACTCAAGGAACGTCTGCTCGGTGTCGAGCTTGGACACGATGCCGTCCACCCCGGCATCCGCCACCCGCTGAGCCGAACGGCGCGGCGACAGACCCGAGAGCAGCAGCACCCGCATCCCCGCCTCGCGAAGCGCCGTGACGGCGGCGACGTCACGGTCGCCCGGTCGCAGGGGAAGCAGATCCACGACGAGCAGATGGGGCCAGTTCGACCGATCCTGCCCGCGCATCCAGGTCATCAGCGCCGCCATCGAGTCGCTCGAGTGCACGACCTCGAGTCCGCCCTGCCTTTCCAGCACCTCCGCGGTGCGCGTCCGCTGCATGACGTACGGCTCGACCACGGCCGCGCGCCGCAGCTTCCGAGAATGCGCTCTCGCATGCATTCCAGATCCCCTTCTCCCCTGCTCCGGGATCGACGTCCTGCACGGCATTCATCGATCTCCCGAGGATGAGTGTCGGGATCGGCGGATAAGTGACGCGCACCCGCGGAGATTCATCGCGGGGCAGGTCGTTGACCCCCGTCGGAGGTCACCTGGCCGCGAGGGCGTCACTTCGCCTCGAACGGCCGCTTGGGGCTCGTATATCCTGCTCATTGCGGCAGGCGATCTCCCCCGACGCCCCGTCATTCTCACCGACGGTGCTGCCGTCCGTGCATGGAAAGAGCCATCGTGGATGCTTCTTCTCGCGACGACGCGCGCTCGACCGCGCCCCTGGGCCAGGCCGAGCCGTCCGACGGTCAGCTGCTCGATCGGCTGCGCGAGGGAGACGCCACCGCGTACGAGGAGCTCTGGCTGCGGCACGTCGGCGCAGCCAGGCGCGCCGCCACGCGGATCGCACCGACCGATCAGGAGGACCTGGTCTCGGAGGCGTTCCTCGCGATCTATCGGCAGGTCCGCGTCGACGGGAAAGGCCCGCAGACATCGTTCCGGGCGTACCTCTTCACGGTCATGCGCAACATCGCCGCGCGGTGGTACAGGGAGGGACGTCCGTTCATCTCCGATCCCGAAGCCGACACCACCGTCGACGAGCCCGGGTACGAGCTGATCGACCGCGAGCACGACGCCGCGCAGCTGCTGGATGCGTTCCGCGCACTGCCCGCCCGCTGGCAGCGCGTGCTCTGGCTTTCGGAGGTCGAGGAAGTCGGCCGCCCTGCGATCGCCGCCGAGTTCGGCATCGGCGCGAACGCCGTCTCCGCGCTGCAGCGCCGCGCACGAGGCGGGCTCAGGGAGCAGTGGCTGGCCCAGCATCTTCCGAAGAGCCTCCGCGACGACGAACGGCATGTGGCTGCGGCGCTGCCTGCACGTGTCGTGACCGGCAAGAGCCGCGACCCACTGGTCGACCGGCACCTCGCCGCGTGCGAGCAGTGCCGCCGCGCGGAGACCGACCTGCGACACGCCTACGGCAACGGCCGCGGCGCGGCCGCGTCGATCAGCGGACTCGCTGCACTGGGCGTCATCCTTCCGAGTGCGACCGCCGTCTGGGCTGCACCGGCCAGTGTCAGCGTGGCAGCCGGAGTCGGCCTTGCGCTGCTCGGTTCGGCTGCCGCCGCCGTCGGCGCGCTCATGATCGGGTTGGGAACGGGTTTCATCACCCTCCCCTTCTCGTTCCCCGGCAGTGCGCAGGCCATCGAGACCACCCCGTCCGCGCCGGCGGGCATGGCGCCGGTCCCGGCTCCCGCCCTTCCTTCGGCAGCCCCCTCGCCCGTCGCTCTGCAGCCGACGGTGCCGGGTGTCTCCACGCCGGACGAACCCGCGCCGATCGACTTCTGGTTGCCGAACGGCCCCTATGCGGGCCCGTCGCCTCGTCCCGCTCCGACGCCCGCCGCCCCTGGAAGCGTTCCGCCGCCGGCTGGAGGAGGCACCACACCCGGAGGTGGCACCTCACCGGCCACCGGCACACCGCCCGCTGCTCCCGTGGTCGCTGCCGCATCGCCCGCCTCGACATACATGGCGCCCAGGCTCTCCGGGGCCGCGCCGGAAGGATCCACGGTCGCGATCGGAGTCGCCGACGCTGTGTACACCGTCGAGCCCTCGCCGGAAGGCACCTGGGCGTTCGACCTTCGATCCCTGGCGCTGCCGGCGGGCGACTACGCAGCGGAGGTGTGGACGGTCCGCGACGGCGTCTCCTCGATGGCCGCGACTGTGCCGTTCACCATCACGCCCGTCACCGTGACGGGCTTCGAGGGCGATGTGCTCATGGACCTCGAGGATGCCAGCACGAACGGTCTGGTCTTCACGCTGAGGGGGCCCGCTTCCGGGACCGCGTGCGTCTCGTCCGACGTCGGGCAGACCGCCACGATGCCGCTGAACGCGGACGGCACCGTCACCCGGCGTATCAGATTCCTGACCACCGGCTTCTACGCGCTCACCTTCTCGGCCTGCAGCGATGACTACGCCGGCCCCGGGGTCGACCAGAGCAAGTGGGTGTCGACGGGGATCTTCGATCCCTGGGGCGACGTTCCCTACTTCGAGCTCGACGAGGTCGACACCGCCTCGCAGACGACTGCGGCGCCGGCCCCGTCACCGGAGCCGACGCCGTAGCCGAATCACGCGTCAGAGCACGCGCGACAGGAAGTCCTGCGTGCGCGGATGCTGCGGATTGGCCAGCACCTCGCGCGGGTCGCCCTGCTCGAGGATGTGCCCGCCGTCCATGAAGATCAGGCGGGAGCCGACCTCCCGGGCGAAGCCCATCTCGTGCGTGACGACCAGCATGGTCATGCCCTCGTCGGCGAGGCTGCGCATCACCTGCAGCACCTCGCCCACAAGCTCCGGGTCGAGCGCCGAGGTGGGCTCGTCGAAGAGCATCATGTCGGGGTTCATGCAGAGTGCACGGGCGATCGCCACACGCTGCTGCTGACCGCCGGAGAGGTGGCTGGGGTACGCGTCCGCCTTCTCGGCGAGACCGACCCGCCCCAGCATCTCCCGCGCGATGCGCTCGGCCTCGGCCTTGCCGCGCTTCTTCACGCGTCGCTGAGCGATCGTGAGATTGCCCAGCACCGTCATGTGCGGGAAGAGGTTGAAGCTCTGGAACACCATCCCGATCCGCTGACGCACCCGGTCGAGGTCGGTGTCCTCGTCGGTGACGTCGATCCCCTCGATGAGGATGTGTCCGCCGGTGGGCACCTCGAGCAGATTCACCGAACGCAGCAGCGTCGACTTGCCCGACCCCGAGGGGCCGATGATGCAGACGACCTCGCCGGCGAGCACCTTCAGGTCGATGCCCTTGAGCACCTCGTTCTCGCCGTAGCTCTTGACCAGTCCCTGGATGTCGATCGCCGGGGCGTGGACATCGATCAGATCCGTGCTCATCTCTCCCTCGCCATCCGCCGCTCGAGCCACGCGGTGAAGCGCGTGAGCGGAATAGTCACGATCAGGTACAGCAGCGCCGCCATGATCAGGGGCGTGCCGTTCGCGTTCTGCGTGCTGGCGTCGCGTGCGAACGTCGTCAGCTCCTTCGACCAGATGAACGTGCCCGCGACGAACAGCAGCGAGGTGTCCTTCAGCAGCAGCACGAACTCGTTGGTCAGCGGCGGGATGATGATCCGGAAGCCCTGCGGGATCACGATCCAGAACGTCGTCGCCATGGGCGACATGCCCAGCGAGCGCGCCGCCTCGGTCTGGCCCTTCGGCACCGCCTGCAGGCCGGCGCGGATGGTCTCCGCCATGTACGCCGCGGCGACCAGGATCAGACCGATCAGACCGAGGACGACGGGGCCGCCCAGATCCTTACCCGGCACGCCGGCCGCGATCGGCAGGATGAACGCGATCGTGAAGATCGTGAGGATGGCCGGCAGTCCGCGGAACAGCTCCACGTACACCGTCGCGATCCACCGGAACGGGCCGATCACCGACATCTTCATCAGCGCCAGGATGACGCCGAGGATGAGGCCCGCGACGAACGCCACAGCGGTGAACCACAGCGTGTTCACCAGGCCGACCGTGATGATGCTCGGGAGCATCTTCAGCGCGACCTCGGGGTTGAGGAACAGCGGCACCAGCCGCGCCCAGTTCGCGGTGAGGGCGACCCAGACCACGAGAGCGATCAGCACGACGTAGACGGCGTAGCGGTACAGCTTCTGCTTCTGTGAGCGTCTCAGCGCCATAGTCGGATTCCTTCCGATTCGGTCGGTCCGAGGGTCACTTCGCCGTGAAGTACTCGTCGTAGATCTTCTTGTACTCCCCGCTGTCCCTCAGCTCCTTCAGAGCCTTGTTGACAGCCTCGAGGAGTGCCGTCTTCTTGCCCTTCTCGAAGGCGAAGCCGTACTGCTCGTCGGTGTTGTAGGTCTCGACGATCTTGTAGCTCTTGTCGGCCTTCTCGTGCTCGAGGTTCACCGGCTGGTCCTGCAGGATCGCGTCGAGCTGCCCGGCCTGCATCGCCGGCCACAGGTCGCCGTCCGAACCCATCTGCAGCAGCTCGGCGCCCTTCGCGTGCTCCTTGGCGTAGTTCTCGCCGGTGGTGCCCTGCTGCACGCCGACGGTCTTGCCCTTCAGGTCGTCGATGCTCTTGATGCCGGAGTCGGTCTTGACCAGCAGCGACTGCAGCGAGTCGTAGTACGGGTCGGAGAAGTCGAGGTTCTTCTTGCGGGCGTCGGTGATCGTCATCGCCGAGGCGCCGACATCGCAGGTGCCTGCGGCGAGCGTCGTGCCGGACTGCAGCGCGTCGAAGCCGACGTCCTGAACGTTGAGCTTGAGGTCGAGCTTCTTGGCGACCGCGCCGAGGAGGTCGATGTCGAAGCCGGTGTAACCCGTGCCGTTGTCGCCGCCCTCGAACTCGAACGGCGGGTAGGGGATGTCCGAGCACACCGACAGGGTGCCGGACGTGACCAGACCGTAGTCCGGCCCCGAGGGCGCCTTGTCGCCGCCACCCCCGCCACCCGAGCCCGGGTTGCTGGCGCAGCCGCTCAGGGCGAGGACGGCGGCAGCCGCGATCGCGATGCCGGCGATGAGGGGACGACGGTTCATGGTCACTCCTGTGTGACGGGGCTTGCGCCCGAGGACGGGTATGGCATTCATCTTGACACGACCACTACCGCATCGCAGAACGCACGAACGCCACGGGGATCACGGTTGGGTTGCGACCGTGCGCATTTCTGCAAGGCAGTATGAACAGATGTCGTCAACTCTGATGAGTTCTGCTGATCAGAACTCGAAGTCGACGGCGACCCGGGATGCGACGACCGACTTGATGTAGGCGCCCGCCTCCTTGTGGGCGGGATGCGCCTGATACGCCTCCAGGGCGTCGAGCGAGTCGACGTCGGCGACCAGCGTGACGTCCCAGTTCGCATCCGGATGCGCGACGTTCGCGCCCGCGCTCACCGCACGCAGCTCGGGGACGACGCCCATCAGCGCGTTCAGCCGCCGGGCGACCTCAGCCGCCTGCTCGCCGCGCAGCGCGGCATCCGGCTCGGCCAGCTTCCAGCTCACCACGTGACGGATCATCCGATCGCCTCCTCGAGTGCGTCCTTGAGGCGCTCGGGCGAAACGCGCCAGTGGGCGTGCAGCTGGCCGTCGATCAGCACCACCGGGATCTTCTCCCACCAGCGCTCGTACAGCGCCGGGTCGTCGTTGATGGACCGCTCCACGATCTCGATCTGCTCTGCCGCGGCATCCGGGAGCTCCGCGACGACCGCGTCGACGACTTCGCTCGCGACCTCGCAGAGATGGCAATCCGGCTTGCCGATCAGCGTGAGGGTGGTCACTGCTCGACCGGTCGCCCTTCGGCGATCCACGCCCCCGTGCCGCCCTCGACGTTGGTGGCGTCGTAGCCGCGGGCCTCGAGGGCCTGCACGGCGCGGGCCGAGCGGCCGCCGGCCTGGCAGATCACGTCGAACGCCTCGCCGGGCAGCTCCTCCAGCCGCTCGCCGAGCTCGGACAGGGGCAGGTTGACGGCGCCGGGCACGTGGCCGGCCGCGTACTCGTCGCGCTCCCGCACATCGATGAGGGGCACTCCCTCACGGGCGGCGAGCTGTGCGATGTCGATCGACTTCATGGCATCCATTATCGCCCGGAAAACACGAAGCGCCCGTCCGGAGACAGGCGCTCGGTGTCGTGCCGCTTACTTCTTGTTGCGGCGCTGGTGGCGAGTCTTACGAAGCAGCTTGCGGTGCTTCTTCTTCGCCATGCGCTTGCGGCGCTTCTTGATGACTGAACCCACGGAAACCTCACTAAGTCAGGGGCTGGATGCCACGAAGGCGGGCACCCGGGTACGGGCACGGAAAATGCCTCGGATGATTCTAGCAAACGGTCGGCGTCAGCCCGAATCGCGCTCGGATCATCCTACGTCGGCGATGGGTCCCTCGTCGGCGATGGGCCGCTGCAGGGCCTCGGCGACAGCGGACTCCGGCACCCGGTAGCTGCGGCCGAAGCGGATCGCAGGCAGTTCGCCCGAGTGGACGAGCCGGTACACGGTCATCTTGGACACGCGCATGAGCCCCGCGACCTCGGCCACCGTCAGGAATCGAACGTCTTGGACATCGGGCATCCCCCGTACCCCTTTCTGCTGAAGCACAGCATATGGGGTACGTGCGACGGCTGTAAACAGTTGTGGCGCGTGTGATCAGTGGGACGACCGTGCTGGGCCGTCATCGCTCCGTGCGCGCCGCGATCCTGGCAGCCGCGTCGCGCCGGATCTGACGCTCCTCCTTGCGTGCGATGCGCAGCGCCTTCTCCGCCTCGCGGACGCTCTTGGCCGCCGCACGGACGCGCTTGTCCGCACTCAGCTCCGCGCTGTCATCACGCAGCCACGGAGCGGCATCCACATGCTGATCACCGCGGTCGAGGCCCGCGATGTACGCCTCCACACCCTCGAGGTAGCGCTCGAACGAGAATCGGAACGGATCACCGTCCTCAAGGAACACCCCAGACTCGATGGCCGCCCGGAGTGCGGGGAACTCCGCCGCGGTGATCACGCGGTCGAAGAGCGCGGCCTCGCGGGCCGTGATCTCGTCGGCCGACAGCCCGCTCGTGCGAGCCTGCTCGGTGTAGCCGGCGAGCACGGTGCCGTACCAGCGCGCCTGCCCCGTGCAGGCGAGCGCGACGGCCAGCCGCTCCGACGGGGTCAGCGGTGTCTCGTCGAGGGCGTCCAGCGCGGAATCCAACCACGCGGAGCTGTTGGGGGTGATCGGCGATCCCGTGATCGGCAGCGACAGCACCCACGGATGCCGCAGATAGATGAGCACCTGGGCCTCGAAGTACGCGCGCAGCCGCGACCGCCAGCCGTCCTGTTCACGGACCTCCTCCGGCGGGAGGCCGATCGCCTGCTCCTCCATGAGCAGCAGCAGATCGTCCTTCGCGCTGACGTAGCGGTACAGCGACATCGGCGTGAACCCGAGCTTCGCCGCCACCGCCGCCATCGACACCGCGCCGATGCCGTCCGCGTCGGCGAGCTCGACCGCGGCATCCACGATGCGCTCCACGCTCATCTCGCGCTTGGGTCCCCTCTGCGGGTTCGCGGCGACCCCCCAGGCGAGGGCGATACCGCGCGGCAGCTCTTCGGATTCGAGGTCGGCCATACCCGCAATTCTATGGTTGTGTACGTCGTAAACGGTATGTTACGGTCATACACAGTTTCAGCCATACACAGAAAGGAAGTCGAGATGACTACCGCGATCGACGTCCGAGGCCTGCGGGTCTCATACGGAACCCACACCGTGCTCGACGGCCTCGACCTCGAGGTCGCACCGGGCGAGGTGTTCGCCCTCCTCGGCCCCAACGGGGCCGGCAAGACCACCGCGATCTCTGTGCTCACCACGCTGCTCGCCGCGACAGCCGGCACCGTCCGCGTGGCCGGCCACGATGTGGCAACCGCTGCCGTCGAGGTGCGCCGGCGCATCGCGCTCACGGGCCAGAGCGCGGCGGTCGACGACATGCTCTCGGCGCAGGAGAACCTCGTCATGCTCGGACGTCTCTCCGGCCTGTCGCCGCGTTCCGCCCGCATCAGGGCCGACGAGCTCCTCGCCCGCTTCACGCTGACGGACGCCGCCTCGAAACGGGTCAAGACCTTCTCCGGCGGCATGCGCCGCCGCCTCGACCTCGCTCTGAGCTTCGTCGTCGTCCCCGACGTGCTCTTCCTGGACGAGCCCACCACAGGCGTCGACCCGCGCAGTCGCCTCGACCTGTGGGACGTGATCCGCACCCTCGCGGATGCCGGCACCACCGTGTTCCTCACCACGCAGTACCTCGAGGAGGCCGATCTGCTCGCCGACCGCATCGCCATCCTCGACGGCGGCAGGATCATCGAGACCGGCACCCCGGCGCAGCTGAAGGCGCTCGTCGGCACCGACACCGTCGTGGTCCACGACCGCGACGGTGCGCAGCTCGGGGAGCTCCCGACCGACGGCAGCATCGACGGCCTCCGGAGAGTCCTCGATCAGATCGACGACTCGGGGGCCGCGGCCTCCGTCACACTGCGCCGCCCGACTCTGGACGACGTCTTCCTCAGCCTCACCGGAGCGCCGCGCGACGACGCCCGCATCGCCCAGGAGATCGCATGACCGCCATCACCCCTTCCCCCGTCCTCTCCGCTCCGCGCCCGCGCATCCGCGGGTTCGCCGCCGAACGGGTCTTCGTGCGCCGCAGCCTGACCCAGTCCCTGCGCGACGGCGAGACCCTGAGCATGTCGATCATGCTGCCGGTCACCCTCATGCTGCTCTTCACCTTCGTGTTCGGCGGCGCGATGCAGACCGAGGGCAACTACGTCGACTACGTCGTCCCCGGCATCATCCTGCTCTGCGCCGGCTTCGGAGCCGGGACCACGGCGACCTACGTCTCGCGCGACATGACGACCGGCATCATCGATCGGTTCCGCACCATGCCGCTGCGAGCCGGAGCCGTGCTGACCGGCCATGTGATCGCCAGCCTCGCGCGCAACCTCGTCGCCACTGCCGTCGTGATCGGCGTCGCGCTGCTGCTCGGTTTCCATCCCACCGCCAACCTCGCGCAGTGGGCGGGGGCCGGGGCCGTGATCGCGCTGTACATCCTCGCGATCACCTACCTCTACGCGGCGATCGGCCTCGCCGCCGGCAGCCCGGAGGCGGCGAGCGGCTACGGCTTCATCCTGATGTTCCTGCCGTACCTCTCCAGCGCGTTCGTCCCGATCGACACGATGCCGTCCTGGCTGCAGTGGATCGCCACGTATCAGCCGGTCACGCCCGTCATCGAGACGATCCGCGGCCTGCTGATGGGCACCGACCTCGGTACGCAGCCCCTGTGGGCGACCGGATGGTGCGCGCTCATCATCACCGTCGCGGCGCTCTGGGGCGCGTGGCTGTTCGGCCGGCGGCGGGCGAGCTAGCCGATCAGCTGCCGAGACGCTTGAACGCGGACGCCACCACGTGCTTCGCCGACGCCGCGGCGCGACCCACCACCTCGGCCGCGTGCGCGGCGCCGTCGGGCAGCGGCGCGACCGGGAAGTCGATGTCGGGCGCCTGGTCGCCATAGGCGTCCACGAGGAACGGCACCAGCCAGTCGTCGACGGCTTCGAGCGGGGCGACCGACAGGCTGTAGAAGCGGCGCTGACCGTCCTCCCGGACCGTGACCAGCTCGGACTCGCGCAGCACCTTGAGGTGCTTGCTGACGGTGGGCTGGCTGACACCGAGCTCGCTGACGATCTCGGTGACGCTCGTGCCGGCATCGCTGTCCGTGGAGCGGCTCAGCAGGAGCTGGAGGATGTCACGCCTCGTGCCGTCCGCGATCACGTCGAAGATGTCCGTCATGCCATCAGGGTAGTCGGCGCGGGCACGGAGTACCATGCGAGCCCACGGAGTACCATGTCGGAAGCCCGGCGAAGGACGTCGCGCGCACGGCAGGAGGGGGCCCGATGTCGGGGATGATGACGGCATCGTCTCCGCGACGCTCCGTAGGTGATGCCGCGCGGCTGGTGAAGCACCTGATCACCTCCTCGCCCTCGCGCTTCGCGATCGTGATCTTCGCGGCGCTGATCCTGCTGTTCACCGGACTCCTGTCCCTGCCGATCTCCTCCGCCGACGGGCACGTCACCCCGCTCAGTGATGCGCTGTTCACCGCCGTCTCGACGATCTGCGTGACGGGCCTGACCACCGTCGATATGAGCACCTACTGGTCGCCGTTCGGCCAGGTCGTGATCTTCATCGGCGTGAACATCGGCGGCCTCGGCGTGCTGACGCTGGCGTCGCTGATGGGGATGGTGATCTCCAAGCGACTGGGCCTGAGCGCCAAGCTCATGGCGGCCGGCGACACGAACCCGCTGCGTGCGCACGGGGGTCCCGTCAACGAGAGCCAGACCGTGCGGCTCGGCGAGGTCGGCCAGCTGCTGACCACCGTCGCGCTCTCCGCCCTGATCATCGAGGGCGGGCTGGCGGTGCTCCTCTACCCGGCGATCGTGATGGCCGGCGTCGATCCCGTCTCCGCCCTGTGGGAGGCCCCCTACTTCGCGGCCATGTCGTTCACCAACACGGGCTTCGCGCCGAACGCCGGCGGCGTGCTCGCGTTCAACGACGACTACCTGGTGCTCGTGCTGCTGATGGCGGGCGTGTTCCTGGGCAGCATCGGCTTCCCGGTCATCTACACACTCGCCAAGCACACCTGGCACTTCAAGCGCTGGTCGCTGCATTCCAAGCTCACGCTCGTCACCACCGTGCTGCTGTTCTTCGCGGGGGCGGCGGTCTTCCTGCTTCTGGAGTACGACAACCCGCGCACCTTCGGATCGATGGATGCCGTCGACACCACCGTGCACGCGTTCTTCCTCTCCGCCATGACCCGCTCGGGCGGCTTCAACGCGATCGACATGTCCGATCTGAACGGCTCGTCGATGCTCGTGGCGTGCATGCTGATGTTCGTGGGCGGCGGCTCCGCGTCGACGGCCGGCGGCATCAAGGTGACCACGCTCGCCGTGCTCGCGATCGCCGTGTGGTCGGAGGCCAAGGGCCGGCAGTCGGTGGAGGCCTTCGGGCGGCGCATCCCCTCCGATGTGCAGCGGGTCGGATTGTCGGTCGTGGCCTGGGGGGCGACCATCGTGGCGGTCTCGACGGTCGCGATCACGCAGATCACCAAGCTGCCGGTGATCGACGTGCTCTTCGACGTGATCTCCGCGTTCGGCACGGTCGGCCTCTCCTCCGGGGTCACGGAGGCCCTTCCGGACGCCGGCTCCTACATCCTCGCGGCGACCATCTTCATGGGGCGCGTTGGTACAGTGACTCTCGCCGCGGCGGTCGCCGCGACGTCCCGTTCGCAGCTCTACTCGCTGCCGGTGGAAAGGCCGATCGTTGGTTGAGATGGTTCGCGGCGACGCGCCGGTGCTCGTGATCGGACTCGGGCGCTTCGGCGCCGCCTGCGCGGGCGAGCTCGACCGCCTCGACCGCGAGGTGATGGCGATCGACGAGGACCTCGGCCTCGTGCAGAAGTGGTCCGAGCGCGTCACCCACACGGTGCAGGCGGATGCCCGCAACATCGACGCACTGCGACAGATCGGCGCGCAGGACTTCCAGGTGGCCGTCGTCGCCGTCGGCTCGCTGATCGAGGCATCCGTGCTCATCACCGCCAACCTCGTCGACCTGAAGGTGCCGCAGATCTGGGCGAAGGCCGTCTCCCAGTCGCACGGCAAGATCCTCGCCCGCGTCGGCGCCAACCATGTGATCTACCCGGAGCGCGAGGCCGGCGAGCGCGTCGCGCACCTCGTCAGCGGGCGGATGCTGGACTTCATCCGCTTCGACGACGACTTCGTGCTCGCCAAGATGTATCCGCCGAAGTTCATCCGCGGCGTGGGCCTGAACGAATCGGGCGTGCGCACGAAGTACAAGGTGACGGTGGTGGGCGTGAAGAGCCCGGGCAAGCCGTTCCGCTACGCCGAGGCGAACACCGTGGTGACCAACCACGATCTCATCATCGTCTCGGGCACGAACAGCGACATCGAGCGGTTCGCGAGCCTCGACCGCTGAGCCGGGCGGGCTGGTCGCCGGGAGCCGCGCAGCCATGTCGCAGAACTGGCGGGGGCAGTGCACCCGC
>NZ_BRZC01000004.1:1242643-1267076 GCF_030268005.1 Microbacterium arabinogalactanolyticum
TTCCCGGGTTAGAGTCATGCCAGCACGCGGCGCAGAGGCCGCGTCACGGCACGAAGGAGCGGCGATGAGCGCCTCCGACAGCACCCTCTTCGACGGCATCGCAGCCCGCGTCGTGAGCACTCCGCGACTGGCCGCGCAGATCCTCGAGCGCGTCGGCGACGACCCGTCCGCTCCCCCGCGCCGCACCGTCGTGCTCGTGCACGGCAACGTGTCGTCGGCGCTGTTCTGGCAGGAGATCATGCTGAGACTCCCCACCGACCTGCGCGTGATCGCGGTCGACCTGCGCGGCTTCGGCGGCAGCGGCTCGCAGCCGGTGGACGCCACCCGCGGCCTGCGCGACTACAGCGACGACGTCGCGGAGCTGCTGGCCGAGCTGGGCATCGTCTCGGCGCACCTGGTGGGCTGGTCGATGGGCGGCGGCGTGGTCATGCAGTACGCGCTCGACCACCGCGTGGAGAGCCTCACGCTGCAGGCGCCCGTCTCGCCCTACGGCTTCGGCGGCACCCGCCGCGACGGCTCACGGCTGACGGACGACGACGCCGGATGCGGTGGCGGCGGCGCCAACCCCGACTTCGTGCAGCGCCTGCAGGACGAGGACACCACCGACGACGCGCAGACGTCGCCGCGCAGCGTGTTCCGCTCCAGCTACGTGTCCGCGGGATACTCGTCACCCCATGAGGACGTCTGGGTGGCATCCATGCTCAGCACGTCCACGGCGACGGGCAACTACCCGGGCGACTCGGTCGCGAGCGAGAACTGGCCCGGCTTCGCCGCGGGTGCGCACGGCGTGCTGAACACGATGGCACCGCAGTACTTCAACGCGGCCGGCATCGTCGACCTCGACGAGAAGCCGCCGGTGCTGTGGGTGCATGGCACGGCGGATGCCATCGTCTCGGACGCCTCGTTCTTCGACCTCAACCACCTGGGCGCACTGGGGATCGTCCCCGGGTGGCCCGGCGCCGACATCGCGCCGGCGCAGGAGATGGTCTCGCAGACCCGCGACGTGCTCGACGCATACGCGGCGGACGGCGGACGGGTCACCGAGCTGAACTGGGAGGGCGTCGGCCACTCCCCGCACCTGGAGCGTCCGGACGAGTTCTGCGCGGCGCTGGTGGCGCACATCGAGAGCGTCTGAGCGCAGCATCCGCTCCCGGAGTCAGACGCCGGCGGCGAGCTCCTTGGCTCGGGCGAGCGCGGCGGCGGTCGCCCGCGCGAACATCTCGCCAAGGTGCGCGTCCTGCATCACGGCGACGGCGCGCTCGGTCGTCCCCTTGGGGCTGGTCACGCGACGGCGCAGCTCGGCGGGGTCCTCGCCGGACGCCTCCAGCAGGGCGGCCGCGCCGATGAAGGTCTGCTCGGCCATGAGGCGGGCATCCGCCTCGGAGAAGCCCATCCCGGATGCCGCCTTCGTCAGCTCCTCGATCAGGAGGAACACGTAGGCGGGCCCGGACCCCGAGACCGTGGAGAGCGGGTCGATCTGCGACTCGGGCACCTCGATCACCGCGCCGACCGTCTCGAACAGCGCCCGCACGAGGGCCATGTCCTCGGCGGTGGCGGAGGCTCCGGCGGCGATGCCGGTCACCGCGCGACCCACCGTCGCCGGCGTGTTCGGCATGGAGCGGATGCTGTGCACGCCGGCGCCCAGGGCATCCGCGAAGGTGTCGAGCGTCACGCCGGCCGCCAGGCTCACGACGATCGCGTCCTCGCGCAGCACCGGGGCGATCTCGCGCAGCAGGTCGGACACCATCACCGGCTTCACGCCGATCAGCACGATGCGCGCGGCAGCCGCGGCGTCCCTGTTGCCCGCGGGGTTCTCGGCCAGCGAGATGCTGCGCACGCCGGAGAGTCCAGCCAGGGCATCCGCCTTCTCGCGGGTGCGGTTCGTGGCCACGATGCCGCCGTCGACCGGGACTCCCGAGGCGACGACGCCCTGCAGGATCGCGCCTCCCATCGAGCCGGCACCGAGGAACGCGAGGGAGGGAAGCGAATCGACCATGCCGCCATCCTACGAGCCGTCGTCCTGCCGCCGGGCGTGTGCCCGGAACCGTACTGCGCTCACGTCTTAGACTCGTGGCATGAGCGCATCCGGTGGCAGCAAGGCGATCGTCGCGGCATTCCTGGCGAACATGGGCATCGCCCTCGCCAAGTTCATCGCGTGGGCGCTCTCCGGCTCGGCCTCGATGCTCGCCGAGGCGATCCACTCCGTCGCCGACTCCGGCAACCAGCTGCTGCTCATGCTCGGCGGGCGCAAGGCGAAGAAGGACGCGGATCGCGACCACCCCTTCGGGTACGGCCGGGAGCGCTACGTGTCGGCGTTCGTCGTGTCGATCGTGCTCTTCTCGCTCGGCGGTCTGTTCGCCGTGTACGAGGGCGTGCAGAAGATCGTCCACCCGCACGAGCTCGACAAGGCCTGGTGGTGGCTGCCGCTCGCCGTGCTCGTGATCTCGATCGCGCTGGAGTCGTACTCGCTGCGCACCGCGATCAAGGAGAGCAACCAGGTGCGGGAGAAGGGCCAGTCCTGGATCTCCTTCGTGCGCCGCTCCAAGGCGCCGGAGCTGCCCGTCGTGCTGCTCGAGGACACCGGGGCGCTCACCGGCCTCACCTTCGCCCTGCTGGGCGTGGGGCTGACGCTGATCACCGGCAACCCCCTCTTCGACGCGCTCGGCACGCTGATGATCGGTCTGCTGCTGGTCGCGATCGCGCTGATCCTGGGTGTGGAGACCAAGAGCCTTCTGGTCGGCGAGGGCGCGAATCGCGCGGACTACGACCAGATCGTGGATGCCATCTCCCGCGGCCCCGAGGTGGAGAAGCTCATCCACATCAAGACGCTCTACCTCGGGCCCGACGAGCTGATGGTCGCGGCCAAGATCGCACTGACCGCAGACAAGTCGGTCCGCGACGCGGCATCCGACATCGATGAGATCGAGCGGCGGATCCGTTCCGCGGTTCCTGCGGCGCGGGTGATCTACCTGGAGCCGGACGTCTACCGTCCCGCCCTCGACCCGGAGCCGCCGACGGACACGTTCGTGCTGAAGTCCTCCGACTGACGCGCGTCGTGATCGACGACCTCCGCGCCGAGCTGGCGCGCACCGACCTGCCCCCGGTGACGGAGCAGAAGCTGCGCAAGCTGCTGGCCGTGCTGGAGAAGGACTCGCAGGCGCGACTGGAATCCCTCGCGATGGTCGACCCCGGCCCGCATGCGGTCGTCTCGTTCGGCGACGTCGAGGCGGCCGACCTGGTGATCTTCCTGCTGCACGGAATCGACACCGATCTGGCCCATTTCCCGGAGTGGGCGGATGCCGCGCAACGGCTGTGCATCGATGTCATCCGCTCCTGCGTGGCGCGCGGCGAGCCGAGGAACGTGGCGGTCATCGCCTGGTTCGCCTGGGATTCGGGCACGCACGTCTCGGCGCTGGCGACCAAGCACGCCACGGTGGGTGCGGCGCGACTGGCGGTGGACATCGACCGCCTGGAGCGGAGGAATCCCCGCGCCCGCATCGCGCTGGCGACCTACTCGTACTCGTCGACGCTGCTGGGCGAGCTGTTCGCCATGAACATCGGCGAGGACGTGCACACCGCGTTCTCCATCGCCTCAGCCGGCGTGACGCACGCCGCCGGCGTCGCACTCGCAGAGGCCGTCGCCCGCGGGGACCTGGTGCTCTACGCCACCGAGGGAGCGAACGACAGCATCGCCCCGCTGGGTCGTCTCGGGCAGCATCCCGTGGATCCTCGCGACATCCCGGGCGCGATCGTCTACGAGTGCGACGGAGGCGAGGCACCCGCCATCGGCGGCGGCTTCACCGTCGGAATCGCCGTCGAGGGCCACGCGTCGCAGACCACGACCGACGAGCACGGCCGCCACATCGGGTACTACGACGAGCACGCGCAGGGGTATCTCACGATGGTCGCGCGGCTCGCGGATGCTGCGATCGGCGCGCCCGCGCACTGACTCCGCGCACGCTTCGCGCGGAGAAGTGCGCTTCGCGCGGAGCGGATCCCCGCGTCCGTCCGCAGCAGGCGCGCATTCCCGCGGGAACCGCCCGGGATCAGCGCCGCGACTCGAAGAAGTCGCGCAGCTGGGCGGTCGCCTCCTCGGCGCGGATGCCGCCGATCACCTCGGCGCGATAGGGCAGGCGCCGGTCGCGCAGCAGGTCGTACATGGAGCCCGCGGCCCCGGCCTTGTCGTCCCAGGCTCCGAAGACCACCCGGCCGATGCGGGCCTGCAGGATCGCACCCGCGCACATCACGCAGGGCTCGAGGGTGACGACGAGGCTGTGACCCTCGAGGTTCCACCCGCCGTGCGCCTCGGCGGCGGCCCGGAGCGCGACGACCTCGGCGTGCCCCGTGGGGTCGTGCGTGATCTCGCGGATGTTGCGGCCCTCGCCGATGATCGCCCCTGCGGGGTCGAGCACGACCGCCCCCACCGGCACGTCGCCGTCGGCGGCGGCCTCGGCGGCCAACGCGAGCGCGCGTGCCATCGGCTCGTCGTAGGCAGCGGTCATGGGGTCGAGCCTAGTGCGGGTCCCGAAGCCCGTTCCGCGGCGAAGGCGGCATCCCAGTAATCTGTAACCATGCGCGTTCATGTGGCCGATCACCCGCTCATCACCCACAAGCTCACGGTGCTGCGGGATGAGAACACCCCCTCGCCGGTGTTCCGTCAGCTCACCGAGGAGCTGGTGACCCTGCTGGCGTACGAGGCCACCCGCGATGTGAAGGTCGCGCCGGTCGAGGTGAAGACCCCGGTGACGACCACCATGGGCGTCAAGATCGCCGAGCCGCGCCCGATCGTCGTGCCGATCCTGCGCGCAGGCCTCGGAATGCTCGAGGGCCTCGTCAAGCTGATCCCCACGGCCGAGGTCGGATTCCTCGGCATGGTGCGCGATGAGACCACCTTCGAGCCCACCACCTACGCCGAGCGGCTGCCCGCCGACCTCAGCGACCGGCAGTGCTTCGCCATCGACCCGATGCTCGCCACCGGCGGCTCGCTGGGTGCGGCGATCCAGTTCCTGTTCGACCGCGGGGCGAAGGATGTCACCGCGATCTGCCTGCTCGGCACCCCGGAGGGTGTGGAGGCGATCGAGAAGCTCGTCGGCGACCGCGACGTGACCCTCGTGCTGGGCGCCCTGGATGAGCGGCTCAACGAGAAGGGCTACATCGTGCCCGGCCTCGGCGACGCGGGCGACCGCCTGTACGGCACCGTCTGAGCCGCTCGCGCGCACTCGCTGGTACGCGGGTCAGACGTTCAGCACGTAGGCGCGTTCGTCGCCGTAGTGCGTGAAGCCGGCCCGGGCCAGGATCGGCGCCGACGTCGAGACGCGGCCCTTCACGATCGCCGTGGTCGCGCCGAGTTCGGCGCCGACCCGCAGTCGCTCCGCGAGCACCGCCCGGTAGGCACCTCGTCCGCGCGCCTCCTGGAGCGTCGCAGCGCCCCACAGCCGCAGGAAGCCGTCGACGACGGTGCAGCCGCCTGTGCTGACCGCGGCTCCATCCAGGCGGGCCAGCACCCGCGCGCCCGTTCCGGACTCCAGCCCCGCGGTGACCTCGGCGAGCTCCTCCTGCAGACCCGCCTCGTCGAGCGGACGCTGATCCCACACCGGCACGTTCACCGCATCCACCTCGCGCACCTGCTCGAGCGTCCGCACGACCTCCGCGGTGACGTCCGCCGGCACCTCGACCGCGAGACCGTCGATCGGCCTGGCGAACACCGCGACCGTGTCGACGTGCTCGGCACCCCTGCGCTGCAGCTCGGTCTCGAGGTCCGGGCTGTCGGAGGCGTTCGTCCAGAACGTCAGCCTCGGCTCTCCCCAGGCGCGGGTGCGCTCGACGGCGTGCTCGAGCACTCCCGCGGCATCCAGTTCCGACCGCACCATCGACGCCTTCACCCCACCGCCGAACCGCGCCGGGTACCGGACCAGCTGCAGTTCGGCCCTCTCCTGGGCGCCGCCGCGCGGGAACCAGACCCATGCCGCCGAGGCCCGCATGATGTCGTCGAGGCTGTGCATGCTAGCAATCTAACATCTTGCGTCCGAGCGCTCAGTCGCGGTCGGCGCCGACCAGATGCGCGAAGGCGCTCAGGCGCGCGACGCCCTCCGGCGTCCAGGGCAGGTCGTCGAGCAGAGCCGGCGAGTGCACCAGGTAGGCGACGCTCTTGGCACGGGAGATCGCGACGTTCAGCCGGTTCTGCAGCAGCAGGAACTCGGGCCCGCGCGGCGCGTCCCTGCCGCTGGACGCCGCCAGCGACGTGATCGAGACGACCGCCTCCTTGCCCTGGAAGTTGTCCACCGTGCCGACGGCCACTCCCCCGAAGCCTGCGGCGGCGAGCTCGTCGTGGATGAGCTGCTTCTGCGCGTTGTAGGGCGCCACCACGATGATGTCCGACTGGTCGAGGGGCCGCTGCGCAGCATCCTCCATCCCGTCCACGTATCCGCGACCGACGAGCTCGCGCACGATGCGGACCACCTCGGCCGCCTCCTCGGGCGACTGCGTCGCGTTGCCGCGGTGCCGTACGGGGACGATGTGCAGCCCCGGCTCGACTCCCTCGACGATGCGCCCCTCGGCCCCGGGAGCCGAAGCCAGGCGTCCCGCGTACGACAGCGTCGAGACGGGGGACGCCACCTCCGGGTGCATGCGCCAGGACTCGGCGAGGAAATACCCGTACGCCGGGTCGATGACCGAGTCGCCGTCCATCACCCAGCCCAGCGCCGACGTGTTCACCGGCTCGGGGTGCGTGCCCTGGCTCACCTGGGGCAGCTGCTGCGGGTCGCCGAGCAGCAGCAGGCGCTTCGCGCCCGCGGCGACCGCGATCGTGGAGGCCAGCGAGAACTGTCCGGCCTCGTCGATCACCAGCAGGTCGAGCCCCTTCCGGTCGACGCGCCGCGTGTTGCTGAAGTCCCAGGCGGTACCGCCGACCACGGCCCCGCCCTGGGCGTGCTCGGCGAGGAACGCGGCCATGCCGTCCTTGCGGATGACGGTGTAGGCCGCCGGGGCCTCCTCGTCCTTGGGCTTCTTCGCGACCTTCGACGCCGGAACCCCGTCCGCCACCACCCGCTCCAGCAGGTTCTCCACGATCGAGTGCGACTGCGCGACGACACCGACGCGGTAGCCGTGCTCGTTCACCAGCCGCGCGATGACCTGCGAGCCGGTGTAGGTCTTGCCGGTGCCCGGTGGGCCCTGCACGGCGAGATAGCTGTCGTCCAGGTCGAGGACACCGCGCACGATCGCGTCGATGCGGTCGTCGCCGGCATCCGGCAGTCCCGCACCCGACACGGTGCGCGGCGCGATCCTGCGGAGGATGTCCGTGGCCGCATCGGCGGGGAAGCCGGGTGCGGCGTGATGCACGCTCGCCGCCCAGTCCTCGATCGCGCCCTGCTGGGTCGCCGCGTTCGGCGGAGCGGCAGGCACGAGCGCGAGCGGCAGCTCGTCCCAGGTCTGTCCGCCGACGGTGCGCTCGCGCACGACATAGCCGTCGTCGAGCACTTCGACGACCTCGACCTCGTGCGGCACGTGGATCACGCGCGACGGCGCCTGCGCCGAGAACGGCGCCGGCACGGGGTACAGCGCGAACGGACGCCCTCCCACGCCGATCGTGCTGCCGGGTGCGACCTCACCGCGCAGTGTCAGCAGGCGCGTCTGCACACGCTGCCCCTCGGCGACGCCCCAGTCCTCGTCGATGTCGCTGGACGCTGCGTCGATGCGCAGCACGTCGCGGGTGGACTCCCAGATCGAGACGGGCTCGCGCAGCCGCTGGAAGTGACCCTGCCAGAAGCTCTTGGCCTCACGGGGGTGGTAGTCGATCGCCGCGGCGGCGACGCGGAACTCCGCCCCGCTGCGCCCCTGCCGCTCGGCATGCATCGCCTCGGCCTGCAGAGCCAGAGACAGCGGCGCGGGCTCGTAGGCGCGGGTCTCCGGGTCGTCGGGCGGCGCGGGCAGCACGCCCTCCTGGCGTGCGAGGCCGATCAGCCAGTCCCGGAGCCTCCTGGTCGACACGCAGTCGTACCGGTTGTAGTCGGCGAGGTCGTCGAGGATGGCCTGCGCCTCGGCATCCTGGCCCGCCGCCGCCAGGGCCCGTGCCTGCACGTACTGGACGATCGAGTCGTCGCCCTTCTGCACGTCGCTGGTGCGCACCTCGGCGCCCATGTACAGCGGCTCGAGCTTCTTGATCGAGTAGGAGCGCGAGCCGATGCGCACCGAGCGGAGCACGATCGGGTACAGGTCGACGAACACGCCCTCGCGCAGCAGCCGGTCGACATCCGCCTCGCCCACGCCGTGCCGCGCCGCCATGGCCGCGAGATGCGAGGTCTCATAGGGCGCGTAGTGGTAGATGTGCATGTCGGGGTGGGTCTGGCGACGCAGCTTCACGAACTCCAGGAAGTCGAGCAACGCCTGCTTCTCGTCTGCGAAGGTGTGCGCCCACAGCGCGGAATACTGCTCGTCGTTGTCGGTCCAGCCGAACAGGTAGTCGATGCCCCAGTGCGGCTTGTCGGCCGGCGAGGCGACCGGCTCGGTATAGAGCGGATCGCCCTCGAAGTCGAAGAACAGGTCCCCGCGACTCGGGCGCGGCATCATCCCGATCGCATTCGGAGAGACCAGCTCGAACGGCGGAGCCTCGCCGGGTTCGAGGGCGAGCCCGGCCTGCAGTCGTGCCTGCGCCCGCAGGGCGGTGAACGTGTCGGTGTTCATCCCGTCGGGCGCAGCCGATGCGGTGGCGAGGTCGTCGATGGTGAGGATGCCCGCCGCGCGGAGGCGCTGGCGCTGCACGGGACGCATGCGGGCGACCATGAGCAGGTCGCGGTGTGCGATCACCTGCTCCTCGCAGGTCGCGCAGCGCCCGCAGGCCGTGAGCTGCAGGTCCCCGCGGTCGTCGCCCCAGGCGAGCGGAGCGCCGGTCGATCCCGTCTCGATCGCGCGGTCGGCGATGATCGCCCTCAGCCGCGCGCGGCGCACGTGGAACAGCGGCAGCACGTCCTGGACGCGGTGGGTGCTGGTGGTCCCGTCGCCGAGGATCAGATCGACCTCGTCGGAGCGCGGGATGCCGAGACGATCGAGCTGGTCGACATATGCCGCCAGCTGCATGAGCGCGGTGGCACGCGCCGTGCGAGCGAGCTTGGAGTCCTGCACGCGCCAGCGCCCGTCGACCTCGTCGCGTGCGATGAAGTCGGCGAATCCGACGAACTCGGGCGTCGAGAACGCGGCCTGGTAGACCACGGATGCCTCGGAGCGCAGCGCGCGCACAGTGTCCGAGATCACGGCGTCCATCGCCTCGGCATCCGTCGACGACACCTTCGGCAGGGTGACCACTCCGGGACCGCCGTCGACCGACTCGCCGAGTCGGGCGATGTACCTGCCGAGCACCTGCTCCTCGTGACGGTCGCCGAGCCTCGCGGCGCGCTCGAGAGTGGCGTCCTCGGGCTCCTCCACCGCGGGAACGCGGCCGAGCTTGGCGTCGACCGCGCGCGCCCAGGCGAACTCGCATTCCGCCGCGAGCTTCAGGTCGCTCGCACTCCAGACGACGCGATTCTCCGCCGTGATGACCCGCACGATGTCCCTCTCCGTTGCCCCTCTTCGAGGTTATCGGCAGGGTCGGACATCGCCCGACGGCCGGCCGCGCCGGCCTCTCGGGTCCGCCGGATCAGGTGGTCACGCGGTCGACGTCAGCGCCACCAGTCATCGCCGGGGGTCACCGGCAGGTGCCGCTTGTGCCGGGTGGCGAGGTACTTCGCCTCGATGAGCGATGACACCTCGGCGGGCACCTCTCGCCCCTCGAGGTAGTCGTCGATCTGCTCATAGGTGAGGCCCAGCTCGTCCTCGTCGGGACGCCCGGGGACGCCGTCGAGCAGGTCGGCGGTGGGCACCTTGAGGTACAGCCGCTCGGGCGCCCCGAGGTGCTGCAGGATCGACCGACCCTGTCGCTTGCTCAGGCCCGAGAGCGGCAGGATGTCGGCCGCCCCGTCGCCGAACTTCGTGTAGAAGCCGGTCACCGCCTCGGCCGCGTGATCCGTGCCGATCACCAGCAGCCCGTCATGACCGCCCAGCGCGTACTGCGTGACCATGCGCAGGCGCGCCTTGATGTTGCCGCGGTTGAAGTCGCTGATGCTCTCGCCGACGCCCTCCTCGAGGTCGCGCTCCAGCCCGTCCACGCCATGCTCGATGTTGATCGTCAGAGAGCGGTCGGCGGCGATGAAGTCGATCGCGGCCTCGGCATCGGCGGCATCCGCCTGCACGCGGTACGGGAGCCGCACGGCGACGAACGTCGCGTCGCCGCCGCCGGCCCGCACCCGTTCGACGGCGAGCTGCGCGAGCCGTCCGGCGAGGGTGGAGTCCTGGCCACCGGAGATGCCGAGCACGAAGCCCTTCGCTCTGGCGGCATGGAGGTAGTCCACGAGGAATGCGATCCTCGTCTCCGCCTCGGCGGCGGGGTCGATCTCGGGCTTCACGCCCAGGTCTTCGGCGATCTGCTGCTGCAGGGTCACGGGGCCTCCTTCGTCGGGTTCCAGTCTCCCCCACTGCGAGAATGGATGCGTGAAACTTCTCGTCGCCGCCCTCGCGTCCGAACTGCAGGCCTTCCCTGCCGAGCTCCCCGGGTTCGACCGGCTCGTGACCGGGCCGGGCAAGCTGATGGCCGCCGTCGGACTGACCAGGGCGCTGGATGCGCACCTCGCGGAGCAGTACGAGGAGATCGTCGTCGTCGGCACGGCGGGTGCGGTGAGCGATGACGTCGAGTCCGGCATCTACGACGTCGCGGCCGCCATCCAGCACGATGTGCAGGATCTGGACGGCGTCATCGGCCAGCACGTCTCCCTGCCGACGAGGGTGGAGACGGGTCGCGTGGGTGTGACCATCGCGACCGGCGACATCTTCGTCGACGACGCGGATGCCACAGCGCGCATCCGCTCGCTCGGCGGCGTGCTCGTCGACATGGAGACCTTCGCCCTCGTGTGGGTGGCGCAGCAGTTCGGCGTGCCGATCCGCGTGCTGCGGGTGGTCTCGGACCGCGCGCAGGACGGCGCGACGCAGGTGTGGGACGAGGTCGTGGCGGCGTGCAGCGCGCAGCTGTGGGCTCACGTGCAGCGCGAGTACGAGGTCTGAGGCCGGAGCGTCAGGCCCGAGGCGCGTCGATCACGCTCGGGCCGTCGGGCAGCGCCCGGACTGTCAGCTGCGCGGGGATCTGCTCCTGCATGGCCTCGACGTGACTGATCACGCCGACCGTGCGCCCGCCCTGACGCAGTTCGTCGAGGGTGCGCATCGCGGTCTCGAGGGTGTCGGAGTCGAGTGACCCGAAGCCCTCGTCGATGAACAGCGTGTCCAGGCGGATGCCGCCGGCGCGAGCCGTGACGACTTCGGCGAGTCCCAGCGCGAGGGCGAGCGAGGACAGGAACGTCTCGCCGCCGGAGAGCGACTTGGCCGGCCTTGTCTGCCCGGTGAAGGCGTCGAAGACGACGATGCCCAGACCGGATGCCGCGCCTCGGGCGGCGACGGCGTCGGAGTGCCGCAGCTCGTAGCGTCCGTCGGACATGTCCCGCAGCCGCAGGTTGGCCGCGGCGACGATCTCCTCGAGCTCGGCCGCGAGAACGAACGTCTCGAGGTTCATCCTGCGGGTGTTGCCGGAGCGGCCGGCGAGCGTGTCGGCGAGGCTGCGGAGAATCTCGAAGTCGCGTGCGTCCGCCGCACTGGCCGCATGCTCGGATGCCGCCGCGTCGACCGTCGCGGTGAGGCCGGCCTGCACGCCGCGGGCACGGCTGTCGGCGTCGACCGCGTTCGTCCAGGACGTGCGCGCGGCTGCCGCCGCGTCCTGCGCGGGTTCGAGGTCGATGAGTTCGTCGGGCAGCATCCGCATCTCGAGGTCGAGCAGCAGAGCGCGCTCCTTCTTCACCGCGACGGCATGCTCGGTGACTCGGTCGTCGATGGCCGCGATCTCCGCCGCGCTGAGCAGCGCCTGCTCCGCCTCGGTCGCATCCGTGAACATCGACGCCTCGAGTGCCTGATCGCGCTCGTGCCGTGCGAGATCCGCACGCTCCGCGGCGTCGACGTGCGCATCGATCGCATCGGCCGCGGCGGTCGCGGCGGCGATCTGCCGTCGTGCCTCACCGATGCGCTCGGCGACGGTCGGGTACTCGCCTCGCGCCTCCGCGACGGTGCGGTCGGCGTCTTCGATGCGCTGCTCGACCAGGGAGATCGAGGTCCGCGCGGCGTTGAGGTGCTCGGATGCCGCGGCTCGGCGCTCTTCGACGTCGGCGGCGTCCTGCTGCAGGGCGTGGAGCTGTGCCGTCAGCGTCTCTGCGAGCTCCGCCGCCGCGACCGCCGCCTGGTGCGCCGCGCGGGCGTGCTCGAGTTCTGCGGCCGCCTGCTCGGCGGTGCGTCCACCCGCCCTTTCGGCGGCTGCGGCTCGCGCCGCAGTGACCTCCGAGAGCGCGCGGGATGCCTCGCGCTCCGCCCCTGCCGCGGCGTCGCGGAGGCTCTCGGCTGCGGCGACGTCCTCGGCGGTCACCGGATCGGCGTGCTGTGCGGGGGCAGGATGCTCGACGGAACCGCAGACGGCGCACGGTTCGCCCGGGACCAGCGCCTCGGCGAGCTCGCCGGCGTAGCCGTCGAGCCGCCGCCTGCGCAGCGCGGAGAGCTCCTCCTGGGCTCGGGTGTGCGCGTCGCTCGCCTCCGATTCCGCCCGGGCGGCCTCGGCGACAGCGGCTGTGAGCCGCTCGAGTTCCAGGACGCCCATGGCGCGGGCCTCGGCCGTCGCAACCGTCTGCGCGGCGGATTCGACGAGGGCGCCCTGCGTGCGCGCCGCGTCGCGCTCGGCGGTCACCTTCGCGATGCGGTCGGGGAGGTTCTCGCGCTCGGCGTCGATCGAGGTCAGTCCGGCGGAGAGCGCGCTCTCGGTCTCACGCGCCGCGGCGAGTTCCCTCGCGCGCGCGGGAGCCGATGCCTCGAGCTCGGCGGCATGCTGCCAGCCACCGCTCTCGCGCGTGCGATCGGAGGCCCAGGAGCGGTAGTGGGCGGACGCACGACCCTCCTCGCCCTGCGGACGCTCGGCGAGTGCGGGGTCGTCCGCCCGCGGGTCGATGGGCACGCCGGCAGCGGTGGCTGCGTCGACAGCATCCGTCTCGGCTCGCGCCGCCAGCTCGACCGCTTCCCGACCGCGCGCCGCGGCGGTGATCAGCGCCCGCAGCGCCTCCGCGGCGCGGCCGCGGTCGCGTCGCTGGGCGGCATCCGCGATCTCCTCCGCCTGCGACTCGAGGGCGGCGAGCGCCGACCGGGCTCGATCGCGGTCGACCTGCCCCTGCCTCTGCTCCTTGAGGTCGGCGAGCGCGGCATCCGCCGCCGTCAGTGCCTTCTCTGCGGCGACGCGCTCGGTGCCGAAGCGCTCCACCTGGTAGTCCGCGCGGGCGATCGCCCGGCGCAGCAGTTCGATCCGGGCATCCGTCCCGTCGGGGGCGGCATCGGCGTCATCGCCCCACAGCTCGGCTTCGCTCACGAGCCGCTCGGCCTCGTCCAGACGCGCGTCGACCGTCGCCCGGCGACCCGCCAGCCCCTGCTCGGCCGCGCGGCGCAGCTCGTCGAACCGCGCCTGGTAGTCGGAGAAGCGCTCGGTGCCGAACAGCCGCCGCAGCAGCGCCTGACGCTCCTTGCTGTCGGCGAGCAGGAAGTCGGCGAACCGGTTCTGCGCGAGCAGGATCACCTGCAGGAACTGCTCCTGACTCAGCTGCAGGATCTCGTCCAGCTCGTGCGCGACGTCCACCACGCGCGCCGCTCTGCCGATCCACTCCCCGCCGACCAGCTGCTCGAGCAGCGCGGAGGGCTGCTGCGTGGTCATGCCGCCGCCGCGCTTGGCCGGTCGCTCATACGCGGGTGACCGGGTCACGCGGAAGCGCCCCGCCACCGTGCTGAACTCCACCACCACCTCGGTGGGGTCGTCGGGCTCGGAGTGGTCGCTGCGCAGCCTCTTCTCCCCGCCGTCGTACCGCGGGACGCCGCCGTACAGGCCGAAGCACACGGCATCGAGGATCGACGACTTTCCGGCGCCCGTGCGCCCCGCGATCAGGAAGATCCCGTCGTCCGCGAAGGCGTCGAACTCGACCACCTGACGTGCACGGAACGGCCCGAAGCCCTCGACCTCCAGACGGTGCAGCTGCATCAGACGAGCGCCTCGGCGCGCACCCGATCGTCGAGCACCTCACGGATCAGCTCCGCCTCGCGCTCGGACGCGCCATGACCTGCCCGCACGTGCTCGAGGAACGCCTCGATCCGCTCCTCATCCGTCACCGCGGTGCGCAGGCGCTGCGAGTAGGAGCGGTCGTCGGCGGCGTCCGCCCCCTCGGGCTGGTGCTGCACCAGCGCACAGAACGGGAGCCGCTCGCGCAGCCGGCGCATCGGCTCGTGCTGCGGAAGCGCGTCGGTGTAGATCGCGCACACCCAGTCATCGGCGTGCGCCGTGACGTTCTCGTCGGAGAGGATCTCGTCGAGTGCGCCCGTGAGCGTGACGAGTGCGCGCGGCACGGGCAGCGCCAGCCACTGCGTGTTCGCCAGGCCGTCGGCATCCAGCTCGACCAGCCAGGATCCGCGCTCCTTGTGCTGCTCGCCGAAGCTGTAGTGCAGCGGGGCTCCCGAGTAGCGCACGCGCTCGCTGAGTTGCTGTCGCCCGTGGATGTGACCGAGCGCCACGTAGTCGGGGCCCTCGAACGACGCCAGCGGCACGACGTCGAGACCGCCCTGGCGCACCTCGCGCTCGAGTCCGGCGGTGGGGTCGACGCCGGCCGCGAAGCAGTGCGCGACGGCGACCGCGCGGCCGGTGTGCTCCACCATGCCGTCACGGACCAGCCCCATCGCGTGGTGCATCACCTGCGCCTGCGTGCGCAGCGCCGCATCCGGCCACAGACCGCGCACGATCGCGGGCTCCAGGTACGGGATGCCGAAGAAGTGCACCGGGCCGTGCTGGTCGTGCACGGTGACGGGCGTCGCGATGGCCTGCGGGTCGGTGAGCACGTGGATGCCGTCGCGCAGCAGGCGGGAGTGGAAACCGAGACGCGCGGCGGAGTCGTGGTTGCCGCTGGTCATGATCACGGTCGCGCCCGTCTCGTGCAGCGCCATCAGTGCATCGTCGAGCAGCGTGTAGGCGGATGCCGCGGGTGTGGCCGAGTCGAACACGTCGCCGGCGACGACCACCACGTCGACGTCGTTCTCGCGCACCTGCACGACCAGCGCGTCGAGCACGTCGGCCAGCGCCGCGAGCGTGGAGTGCCCGTGGAACGTGCGACCGATGTGCCAGTCGGAGGTGTGCAGGATTCGCATGCCTCCAACGTACGGACGGCCACCGACATCGCCGCTGAGGCGTGCCGGGACGGCCACGGAAGATCCCCTGACCCGCCCTCACCGCGACGACCGGCACGGGGTGATGCGCCTTGCGCTCTGCGCTGTCACCGGTGCGGAATGCGGGGCTGCATCATGCAGGTGATGGGCTGCCCTCCACCCGGGACAGGTCGGCTTGCCCCGCCGACCAAGGGGGTGTGCCCGCTTCGTCGCGACTACCGACTTCCGTGCTATTCGTCCAGGTCGTTCCCCCAGTTCGCCTGCTGGATGCTGCTGTCCAGTTCTCGCAGCTCCTTCGCCACGTCATCCGCCCTGCTCCGCAGCTCGCCGACCGGGAGAGCCGGGAACTGACGCAGCTCGGAGCGCATCTGCCGCATGAAGCTCTGGCCGGAGCCGGAGGCCGCTGCCGCGGCATCCGTGAGCAGCGAGTGCCGCATCCGCAGCACGTCGCGCGCGGCCAGAGCATCCGTCATCGTGCCGTCGCCCACCGTGATCCGGACGTTGGTCGCGTTGATCCGGCGGATCAGTTCGCGCAGCCGGTCCAGCGCGGCATCGGCTTCGACGAGCAGTGCGGACGCGTCCTCCGCGGGCTCCTCGCCCTCCTGGTAGCGGGCGTTGTCCGAGATGCGCGAACGCAGCTGTTCGATGCGGCGCTGCAGATCGGCGCGGGCGGCGAGTGCTTCGGCGAGTTTCACGTCGCCATCCTCACACATCCCTCAGAGTGCGACCAGGTGCCCGTCGCCGACATCGACGAGCTCGGGGCGCACGGCATCCGGGTCGTCCCACTCCCGCGTCACGACGCGCCCCCGCCGCCGACCGCGCTGGTGCGGGTCGGCGATCGGCACGGCTGCCAGCAGCTCCTGCGTGTACGGATGACGGGCGTCCGTGAAGATCTGATCTCTCGTGCCCTGCTCGACGATGCGACCGCGATACATGATCGCCACGCTCGTGCACATGTGCTCCACGACGCTGAGGTCGTGCGAGATGAACAGGAACGAGGTGCGCTGCTGGTCGCGCAGGTCGGTCAGCAGATTCACGATCTGCCCCTGCACCGACACGTCCAGCGCGGAGACCGGCTCATCCGCGACCACGAACTCGGGTCGCAGCGCCATGGCGCGGGCGATCACGATGCGCTGACGCTGCCCGCCGGAGAACTCGTGCGGGTAGCGGTCCATGGCATCCGCGTCCATGCCGCACTGCTCCAGCACCTCCGCGACCCGATCGCGCTCGTCGTTGCGTGACGCCAGGCCGTGCGCGCGCATCGGCTCGCCGATCGCCGCCGCCACCGAGAGACGCGGATTCAGCGCCCCGAACGGATCCTGGAAGATGTACTGCATCTTCGGGCGCAGGCGCCGCAGTTCGCGGGTGCGCAGGCCGAGGATCTCCTCGCCGCGGAATCGCACGGAGCCGCTGGTCGGCTCGTGCATCCGCAGCACAGACTGACCGAAGGTGGTCTTGCCGCTGCCGGACTCCCCGACCAGGCCGAACATCTCGCCCTCGCGGATCCGCAGGGTCACGCCGTCGACGGCCTTCACCGTCTGCTTCGCGGCGCCGTGGCCCTCGCCGCGCGAGGTGAAGTGCTTCACGACGTCCGTGGCATCGAGCACGACGGTCTCCTGCGCCACGGACTCCCCGACTGCGGCCGCCCCGGTCATGCCGTCACCCCCGCCGCCGCGATCCGGCGCACCGCATCGGAGATGGTGGGCAGCCTGTCGAGTCGCTGGCCCGGCATCGGCCGCGCCTTCAGAAGGGCGTCGGTGTAGGGATGCTGCGGATGGTCGAACAGCGAGAACACATCGCCGCGCTCGACCACGTGCCCGCCGTACATCACCAGCACGGAGTCGGCGACCTCGGCGATCACCCCGAGGTCGTGGGTGATGAACAGCATGGCCATCCCGGTCTCGTCGCGCAGGTCCAGCAGCAGATCGATGATCTGCGCCTGGATCGTGACGTCGAGCGCCGTGGTGGGCTCGTCGGCGATCAGCAGACGCGGGCGGCAGCACAGCGCCACCGCGATCATGGCGCGCTGCAGCATCCCACCCGACATCTCGTGGGGATAGGAGCGCATCACGCGCTCGGGGTTCGGCAGGCCGACGCGCCGCAACCAGTCCACCGAGCGGTCGTAGGCATCGGCCGGCTTCACGTCCTCATGCGCGCGGATCGTCTCGATCAGCTGCTTGCCGATCGTGAACACGGGGTTGAGCGAGCGCATCGGCTCCTGGAAGATCATCCCGATCTCCGCACCGCGCACCCGCTGCAGCGCGGTGCCGCGCATCTTCAGCACGTCGGCGCCGTCCAGCAGCACCCGCCCCGAGACGATCTCGCCCGGGTCGTCGACGAGGTTCAGCAGCGACAGCGAGGTGATGCTCTTGCCCGAACCGGACTCGCCGACGATGCCGAGCACCTCCCCGGCGTGCACCTCGAACGACACGTCGTCGACGACCGTGCGATGCCCGCCCTCCGCGGGGAAGCGCACGGTCAGCTCCTCCACGCGCACCAGTGCGTCTTCGCGGGCCAGAGCCTCTTCCGCGGCCACGGCGCTCACTTCCTCATCCTCGGGTCGAACACGTCCCTCAACCGGTCGCCGAACACGTTGATCGCGGCGATCGTGATCAGCAGGGCCACACCGGGCGGCACCCACAGCCACCAGTGCTGCTGGAAGTCGATGAGATTGTTGGCGGCGCTGATCATGTTCCCCCACGAGGCGTTCGGCGGCACCACGCCGAGGCCGAGGAAGCTCAGCGCCGACTCCGACAGGATGCCGGATGCCGTGCTCAAAGTCGCCACCACGATCAGCAGCGGCATGACGTTCGGCAGCAGGTGGCGGAACTGACGCGACGCCGCGCTGAGCCCCAGCACCTCCGCCGCCTTCATGTACGGCGCCTCGCGCAGCGACAGCACCTGCCCGCGGATCAGGCGGGCCAGCGACGGCCAGCCGATGACGCTGAGCAGCAGCATGACGATGTAGATGCGCGAGGACGGGTCGACCTTCAGCTCGGACAGCACCGCGGCCATCACGATCAGCAGCGGCAGGCCGGGGATGGACATCAGCAGGTCGGCGACGCGCATGATGATGCTGTCGACGATGCCGCCGTAGTAGCCGGCGATGATGCCGAGCACGGCCCCCAGCAGCAGTGAGAGCAGCATGGACGCGATGCCGATGGTCAGCGAGATGCGCCCCGCGAGCATGAGCCGGGTCAGCACGTCGCGCCCGTACTCGTCGGTGCCCAGCGGATGATCCATGGTCGGGATGTGGTTCGCGATCGGCAGGTTCAGCTCATCGCCGGTGTACCCGGTGAGAAGCGGCCCGACGAAGCTGAACAGCAGCATGAAGACCAGGGCCGCGAGGCTGATGCTCGCCGCCGGCATGCGGATCAGACGTGCGAACGACTCGCCCCACAGGGAGCGGCGCCTGCCGCTGCGGCCCGATCGTGCCCCGGCATCGGGATGCGGCTCGGCCGGCCCGATCTCCGGGTCGACGGCCTGGCTGACGATGAGCTCTCCGCCGCCGCTCATGCTCTGCTCCCCGCTCGGACGAGCCGCACCCTGGGGTCGGCGACGGCGTACAGGATGTCGGCCAGGAAGCTCCCGAGCACGGTGAGCGCCGCGAGCAGCATGGTGATGGTCATCAGCACCGCGTAGTCGCGGGTCTGCACGGACTCGAGCTGGATGCGGCCGACACCCGGCCAGTTGAAGATCTGCTCGGTGATGATGGCTCCGGCGAACAGGCCCGGCAGTTCGAAGGCCAGCAGCGTGATCGCCGGCAGCAGGGCATTGCGCAGCGCGTGCGAGAACACCACCGAGCGCTCCTTGAGGCCCTTCGCCCTGGCGGTGCGGATGAAGTCAGCGCGCAGCACCTCCAGCATCCCGGTGCGGAAGTAGCGGGTCAGCGATCCCGCGCCCAGGAAGGTGAGGATCGCGACCGGCAGCACCATGTGCCGCATGATCTCCAGCACGCGGGCGGCACCCGTCGAGCTGCTCGCGGTGTCGAGCATCCCTCCGGTGGGGAGCCACTGCAGATCGAGAGCGAAGATCTTGATCATCAGCAGCCCGATGAAGAACGAGGGGACCGACAGCGACGCGAACAGGCCGACTGTGACGAGCTTGTCGAACCACGAGTACTGCCGCACGGAGGCGAGCACACCCGAGACGATCGCGATCAGCCAGGTGAGCACGAACGCCGCGAATGCCACGATGAACGAGTTCCAGATCAAGGGGGCCAGCACATCGGTGACGTCGCGGTTGTACACCAGCGAGTAGCCGAACTGTCCGCGCAGCATGTTGCCCAGCCAGATGAAGTACTGCACGATCACGGGCTGGTCGAGCCCGGCGAGCGCGCGCAGCTCGGCCTTGCGCTCCGGAGTGAGCGTGCGGTTGGAACTGTAGTAGTCGCCCGGCATGAGGGCGAAGAGGAAGAAGACGAGCACGGAGACGCCGACGAGCAGCAGCACCATGACGGCGAGTCTCTTGAGGATGTAACGAGTCATAACAGGCGGGCGCTCAGATCATTGTTCCGGCAGGCATACGACGGCGGATGCTTCCGGGGCGGGTCCACGGCCCGTCCCGGAAGCATCCTAGAGGCCTGCGCCTCAGTTCTTGATCTTCAGCTTCGCCAGCGCGAGCGCCGCGTCGCCGCTGCCGGTGACGTACTTGTCGCCGCCCTCGATGCGCGCGTTCCAGGCGGAGAGCGACTTGCGGTAGTCGATCAGGACGATCGGCGGATCCTGGCTGAGCTTCTGGTAGAGCTCGGTGTAGATCTTCTGCCGCTCCTTCTCGTCGAAGGTGGAGATGCCCTTCTTGATGAGCTTGGTGACCTCGGCGTTCTGGTATCCGGAGACGTTGATGTCGGGGTCGTCGGTGCCGAACTCGCTGACGGCGTCGTTGGGGTCGGACAGGCCGTTGGTGCGGAAGCCGGCCAGGTCGTAGTCGCCGTTGTACAGCCGGTCGAACGCGGTGTTCGAGTCGAGCACCTCGGGCACGAAGTCGATGCCGATCTTGGTGTACGTGCTCTCCGCGATCGGGATGATCGGGTCGTCGTCCTTGGTGGTGATGTAGCTCAGCTTGAGCTTCTGGCCGTCCTTCTGACGGACGCCGTCCGAGCCCTTCTTCCAGCCCGCGTCGTCGAGCAGCTTCTCGGCCTTCTTCGGGTCGTACGCGTACTTGGTGACGCCCTCGGTGGTGAACGACCACTGCGTGGGAGCGGCGAACACATCGGCCACCTGGCCGAGGCCCTTGTACTTGGCGTCCACGATCTGCTGACGGTCCAGGCCGTAGTACAGCGCCTGGCGCACCTCGGTGGAGGCCAGTGCGGGCTTCTTGTTGTTCACCCAGATCGCGCCGATGTCGGGCACGACACGGGCACGGATGTTCGCGAATCCGAGGCCCTGCAGCTGCTTCAGCACGGCGGGGTCACTGCCGAAGCCGCCGTGGTCGATGTCGCCGTTCTGGAAGTTCTGCAGCGCGCTGTCGCTGGAGACGACCTTGAAGATCACGCGCGGAACCTCGGGCTTGCCGCCGTAGTAGTGCTCGTTGGCCTTGTAGCGGATCTCCTGGCCCTCGACGTACTCGTCGAGCGCGTACGGGCCCGCGCCGAGGGGCTTGCCGTACAGCGCCTTGAGGTAGTCGAGCTGCCCCTTCTGGTAGTCCTTGCCGTAGTACGCCTTGGAGATCACCTGACCGCCGAGGGTCTGCAGGGCCAGCGGGTTGGGCTTCTCGGTGGTGATCCGGATGGTCTGCGGGTCCTCCACCTCGATGCCCGACAGCGACGTGGCGGAGCCGTTCTTGTACTCGTCGGTGCCCTTGATCACGATGTCGCTGAAGTCGGTGCCACCGGCGTACTGCGGGTCGTTCAGCAGGGTGAGGGTGAACGCGACGTCATCGGCGGTGAGCGGCGAGCCGTCGCTGAAGGTCAGGCCCTTGCGCAGGTGGAACGTGTAGGTGAGGTCGTCGTCGGAGACCTCCCACTTGTCCGCCAGGTCGGCGACGGGCTTGCCCGCATCATCGATGACGACGAGCGAGGCGAAGATGGGCTGCACGGCGTTGCCGTCCCAGCCGTTGTCGTAGAAGCCGGGGAGGAACACGCCGCCGGGCTTGCTGATGGTGGTGACGAACGCGTCGGTGCGGGCATTCGCCGCCGCCGGGCTCTTGCTCGGGTCGGTCGCCTTGTAGAACTCGTCCTTCATGGTGGCCAGGTCGACCTTCGCGTTTCCGGTGTTCGGCTCGGCCGTGGCGGCGCAGCCGCCCAGTGCGAGGATCCCCGCCACCAGCACCGCTGTGGCGGTGAGCGATCTCTTCGTCAGCGTCATGTGCTCTTCCTTCTCAAGCATCTTGTGAATGCGTCCCCAAGCGTCACGATTGCGTGCTCAGCGAGACTAACCCCGGCGGAGACCCGCCGGGGCCGTCCCGTGACGGGGTGTTACGAGTCCGAGTCCAGAAATCGGGGGCCGATCGGATGCCGGCGATCAGCGTCCGCGCAGCAGATGCGCCTTCTCCGGGTTGGCCTCGAACCAGTCGGCGACGTACCAGCAGACGGGGTCGACCTTCCGGTCGCCACGGGCCTCGATGTCGGCCACGGCGCCTGCCACGATCTCGGCCGCGTAGCCGTTCCCGCGGAATGTCGGGATCGTGAACGCACGGGTGAGGGCGATGGTGCGCCCGTCATCCCGGTAGTCGAGCACGCTCACGAGGGCGCCGTCCCTGGTGAGCGTGTAGCGAGCGGCATCCTGCTCGTTCTTCAGGTCGAATCCGGAGGCATGCGCGGGCTGAGTCACGCCACAACGTTACGCCGTGTGACGACGAGCGGAATGACTCGTTTTGACACAAGGGGACACGATGAGAAATAATCGGCCCCATGACCACCAACGCAAGCCCTTTGTCCGCCCAGGAGGCGAACAGGACTGCCGGGATGATGATGCCCGGTCGCGTTGGCATGTGTTGCCGAATGTGTTGCTAAGGCGCAACAAGACAGATTGACCTGTTTTCGTCTCTCCATCTGAGAGGCAGGTCTCTGAGCGCCCACCCGACGCGCTCATTCCCACCGGCTCATACCGGTCATTTCGTGCAACGCACCCGGAGCCCGACAGCTCCCGCATCCTCCAAGGACCATCATCATGTCGAACACCGCCCTCCTCGAGCGTCCCGTCACCGCCCCCGTCCGCGTCATCTCCGCCGCCGACGCCGCCGCAGACCTCCCCTCGATCCGCTCCCCTCGCGGCTTCGCCCTCTACGTCGGCATCGACGAGATCAAGGCGGCCGCTTCCGGTGTGAGCCTGCCTGTGCTCGTCGACGCGCTGCGCCGCACACTGGCCGAGCTCGCTCCGAACGCCGAGACCCACGCCACGGTCGCCCTCGCTCCGCAGTCCGCCGGCGGTCGCGACCTCGACGTCGTGCGCCTCGCCCTGCACGAGCCCGGAGCGATCGCCCGTGCCAACGCCGCCGTCGAGGAGGAGAAGGACGAGGAGGCCGGCGTCGTCGTCGACATCTCCCGCAAGCGCGTGCTGCTCGACGGCGAGTCCGCCGCCTTCACCTACAAGGAGTTCGAGCTGCTGCAGTACCTGGTGCTGCGCGAGGGCCGCACGATCGAGCGCTCCGAGCTCGTCTCCGCCCTGTGGCAGGCGTCGACCGACGAGGACGCTCCCGGCGAGCGCACGATCGACGTGCACGTCCGCCGCCTGCGCGCCAAGCTCGGCCGTCACGAGGACATCGTCCGCACCGTCCGCGGCGTCGGCTACCGCTTCGACCGTCACGCCGACGTCAGCATCCGCTACGGCCACGGCACCCCCTCGCCCGACCGCTTCTGACCGATCGCAGCCACGGCGCAGGTGCGAGAACCGCAGCTGTCGCAGGCAGGCGATGTCAGGCGTCGCGCGTAGGGTTTCGGTATGACCCTGACGGATGCCGCGCCGACCGCGCACGCGGTCCCGCGCGAGTCCGTCCATCGGCCTCGGCATCCGCTGGATCTGATGGCGACGGTGGGGATGCTGCAGCGCGGCCGCAACGACCCGACCATGGTCGTCGAGGGCGGGCGCATGTGGATGGCGTTCCGCACGGGTGCCGGTGTCGCCACGCTCTGCCTCCGTGCGACATCCGGCGGTGTGCACGCCACGGCCTGGGGCCCGGGCGCGGCCGAGGCGCTCGACCGCGTGCCCGCGCTGTGCGGTGCTGACGACGATCAGAGCGGATTCGACGTCTCCGGGCATCCGAGGCTCGCGGAGGTCGCGCGGCGCAATCCCGGCATCCGCCTGACCCGCACCGGCCGGGTCTTCGATGCGCTCACCTGCGCCATCATCGAGCAGAAGGTCACCGGCATGCAGGCGTTCGGCGCCTGGCGGCATCTGGTCAGCCGCAACGGCGAGCGCGCCCCCGGGCCGACGCCGCGGCCCATGTTCGCGGCACCGCACTCCGAGGTGTGGCGGGCGATCCCGTCGTGGGAGTTCCATCGCGCAGGGCTCGAGCCGCCCCAGGCGCGCACGATAGCCCGCGCGGCGATGCGCGGTCCGAGCATCGAGCGCGCCGTGCTCGGGGCATCCGACGGCGACGGACGTGAGCGCGTGCTGACCAGCCTTCCCGGCATCGGGCCGTGGACCTCGGCCGAGACCCGCATCCGCGCGCTCGGTGACCCCGACGCCGTGAGCGTCGGGGACTTCCATCTCGCACACGAGGTCGGCTTCGCGCTGACCGGCAGCCGGACCGATGACGACGGGATGCTGGAGCTTCTGGCCCCGTGGGCGGGGCACCGGCAGCGCATCATCCGGCTGATCTTCGCCTCGGGTGTCCGCGAGCCGCGCCGCGGTGCTCGCCTCGCTCCCGAGGATCACCGCAGCCGCTGAGCCGGCGGGAGACTCGTCATCGGTGGTACACGGCGAACTTCCCGCCGGGCCCGTCGACGACGGTCACGGGGGTGTGGAACACCGCGGTCAGCACCTCGTCGCGGATGATCTCCTCCGGAGTGCCGTGCACGGCGATCCGCCCGCTCTCCATGGCGACGATGTAGTCGCTGTACGCGGCCGCGAAGTTGATGTCGTGCAGCACGACCACGATCGTGCGTCCGAGCCGATCTGCGGCCCGGCGCAGCTGGCGCATCATCTGCACGGAGTGCTGTGCGTCGAGGTTGTTCAGCGGCTCCTCCCGCAGG
>NZ_BRZC01000004.1:1267149-1397837 GCF_030268005.1 Microbacterium arabinogalactanolyticum
GCAGGAGATACTCGGTGTCCTGCGCGAGCACCATCGCGACGTAGGCGCGCTGTCGCTGCCCTCCGGAGAGCTGGTCGAGGAAGCGCTGCTCCAGGTCGGTGAGGTTCAGGAAGTCGATCGCCTCGGAGATCTTGTCCTCGTCGTGCTGGGTGAGCCGGCCGCCGCTGTACGGGTAGCGCCCGAACCCGACCAGCTGCCGCACTGTGAGCCTGGTGACGAAGTGGTTCTCCTGTCGCAGGATCGACACGGTCCTGGCGACCTGCTTCGACGGCGTCCGGTGCACGTCCAGGCCGCCGACCTCCACGGTTCCCGAGTCCGGTGCCATGAGCCGGCCCATCATGGTGAGCACCGTCGACTTGCCCGCGCCGTTGGGTCCCACCAGGGCGATGATGCCGCCGGCGGGCAGATCGATCGAGATCGGGCCGATCTCGACGTCGCCGCTGTAGCGCTTGATGACGTTGGACAGACGGATCACAGGCGTCCCCTTCTCAGAACGACGATGAGGAAGACGAGCCCGCCGATGAGCTCGACGATGATGGTGACCGTGTCGACCATCGGCAGCACGTGCCTCAGCAGGAAATAGGCGCCGCCGAGGATGACGAAGCCGAGCAGCCACGCCACCGGCAGGATGCGGCGATGACTGTAGGTGTCGGTGACCGCGTAGGCCAGGGTGGCGACGAGGAAGCCGAGGAAGGTCATGGGCCCCACCAGCGACGTGCTCATCGCCATCAGCACGGTCACCAGGGTGAGCGTGATCATGACCTGCCTCTTGTGACCCACCCCCAGGTTGGTGCTGATGTCGCGGCCGAGTGCCACGGCGTCGAGGCGTCTCGAGAGCAGCCAGATCCCGCCCGCAGTTCCCACGCACACCGGGATCACGAACCACAGGTACTCGGTGTTCGCGTTGCCGACGTTGCCGAACATACGGGCGCGCAGCACATCGAACTCGTTCGGATCCAGCATCCGCTGCATGAATGCCGACAGCGCCCCGAGGCCGGTGCCGATGATGATCCCCACCAGGAGCATGACGTGAAGGTTGCCGAGCCGCCCCGAGAACAGCCAGGAGTAGAGCAGCACGGCGAAGACCACCATCCCCGCGGCCTGGATAACGAACTGCGCGAACCCGTCGATCTCGGCCAGGCCGCTGATGCCGAAGAAGAACACGACCGCCGTCTGGATGAGGATGTACAGCGACTCGAACCCCATGATCGACGGGGAGAGGATGCGATTGCCGGTGACGGTCTGGAAGGACACTGTCGCGAAGGACTGGCACAGCGTCACGAGCGCGATCACGATGAGGGATTCGGATCGCATCCGCGAGACCCGCCACCACCGCTCCGTGAACGGGATCTGACTGTTGCCCCAGGTCAGCACCAGCACGACCAGCGCGAGCGAGGCGACGATGAGGCCCGCGAGGATCAGCAGAAAGCGGCGGCGATGCGCACGCCCGGAGAACGGGCCGACACGACGGTCGGCCGAGGGAGCGGATGCTCCGAGAGGCGCCGCTGACGTGGCGGCGGGCGTGAACGAGATGTCAGAGCGCAACGGTCCTCCTCGTGCGCAGTAGCAGCAGGATGAACACGACGGACCCCACCGCGCCGAGGACCAGGGAGACCGGCACCTCGAAGGGCATGATCACCACGCGGCCGATCAGGTCGCAGATCGTGACGATCCAGATCCCGATCAGGAACACCCAGGGGATGTTGGTGCGGAGATTGTCCCCGCGGATCATCGAGACGATGTTCGGCACGATCAGCCCCAGGAACGGAAGCGAACCGATCACGACCGTGACCACGCCCGTGACGATCGAGACGAGCCCGACCCCCAGCAGCACGACGCGTTCGTAGTTCAGTCCGGCGTTGGTGGCGACATCCTTGCCGAGCCCCGCGACCGTGAAGCGATCGGCGGCCAGCACCACGATGACCGCGACGACCGCCACGATCCACAACGGTTCGTAGCGGCCGGCCTCGATGCCGGTGAACCGGCCCGCGAACCAGGCGCCGAGCGTCTGCAGCAGATCGAACTCCAGGGCGATGAAGGTGGAGACCGCGCTCACAACCGCACCGAACATGATGCCGACGATGGGCACGATGAGGGACGAGCGCAGTGTGACACGGCGCAGGAAGAGGAAGAAGATCAGGGTCCCCGCGAAGGCGAACACGATCGCGACGATCATGCGCACCATGACCGAGGGCATCGGCAGCGCGATGTAGGTGAGCAGCAGCCCGAGACCCGCCCATTCGGTCGTGCCGACCGTGGTGGGCTCGACGAACCGGTTCTGGGTCAGGAGCTGCATGATCAGGCCCGCCAGCGCCATGCTCGCTCCCGCGAGCAGCAGCGAGACCGTGCGCGGGATGCGGGTGATCCAGGCGAACTCGTGGCCGCGTCCTGCGGTGTCGGTGATGTCGGCGACGCCGGTGAACACGGAGAGGGTCAGCAGGCCCGCCGTCAGCACGATCGCGATCGTGAGCGGCAGGCTCCTGATCACCCACGACCGACGTCGGTCATCGCGGGACGCTCTTCGGGAGGCGAGCGCGTCCACGTGCGTCACGCGCGGTGTCGTCGCGCCGGACGAAGCCATGAGGGAGTCCTTTGTCATAGGGCACGTGCATGGCCGCGATCCGGTGGAACGCGGCCATGCAGGGCTGTGGCCGCGTTACGCGGAGAACGCCTTCGTCAGGCCGTCGAGCACCGTCGTGTACGCCACGATGTCCTCGGTGAGGTAGAAGTCGTCGGGCATCACGTAGATGGCCTTGTTCTGCACCGCAGGGACCGTCGCGAGGGCGCTGGAGCTGTTGATGAGCTCGAGGGCCGGCGACGACTCGCTGTCCGCGAAAGCGGCCTCGCGGTCGAGCACGAGGAAGAAGTCGGCGTCGGACTGGGCGATGGCCTCGATCGAGATGTCATCGCCCTTGTCGTTCGTCGACCCCTCACTCTGCAGTGCGGGAGTCAGGCCCACCAGGTCGAAGAAGATGCTCGACCCCCGTCCGTCCTTCGGGCTCGAGTAGCGGATCTCGTTGCCGCTGGTCACCAGGCCCATGACAGTCGTGTCCGGGTCGTATGCGTCCTTCGCCGCCGCGACGGCCGCGTGGAGGTCGTCGATCACCGCCTTCGCTTCGTCCTGCTTGCCGAACACCTCGCCCAGCAGCTCGACGCTGTCGACGAGGTACTCGTCGGTGCTGAGCTCGTCGTTGGTCATGTCGATGAAGGCGGCGTCGGGTGCGGCCTTCTTCATGTCCTCGGCGTGCCCGCCGTAGCGGTAGCCGTTCACGATCAGGTCGGGGTCGGCCTCGACGACCTTCTCGAAGTCGGGCTCCGCGTGGGTGCCGAGATCGAGGATCGACTCGTCCGCCTTGAGCGGGTTCTCCGGGCTCATCAGAGCGCGAGGCGCTGCGGACAGGTCGATGCCCCAGTCCGCCACGAGCCGGAAGAGACGGTTGTCCGTGACGACGACACTGTCCGCGCTCTCGATCGTGACCTCGTTCCCCGCCATGTCCGTCACAGTCACCGGATACTGGGCCTTGGCCGCCGCGGCAGGCTTCTCCTTGGCTTCCTGTCCCGTCGGCGCGCTGCTGCAGCCGGCGAGAGCGAGGAGTGCGGCGGCGCCGAGGGCGACGACCGAGGTGATTCTGGGCACGGACATGGAGAGTCTCCTGTTCTGCTTCTGAGAGGTGCGCGAAGGATGCGCGGATGCCGGAATTTAGGTAACCCTTACCCGACTCCAAATTAGGTTAGCCTTACTTTATGACCGAAGTGAAATCCGCCTTCACGATCGAACGCCGCAGCCTCGATCTGCGCTTCCGCGCCCTCGCCCTGACCGCCCGGGAGTGGCTCGCGCCGCACTACGTGCGCGTGCGCCTGAGCGGCCCGGAGCTCGAGGGCTTCGACTCCCCCGGCGCCGACGACCACATGCGGCTGTTCTTCCCCGAGGGCCCCGTGCCGGCCGAGCAGCTGCGCGCATCGCCCAGCCGCGAGTACACGCCGCTGGCCTGGGGCGATGACTGGCTCGACGTGGAGTTCGCCGTGCACGGCGACGAGGGCGTGGGCGCGCCGTGGGCGGCATCCGCTCCCCTCGGCTCGTTCGTGGGCGTCGGCGGTCCGCGTGGATCCGCCGTGATCACCGGCGTCCCGGGCTCCTGGCTGCTCGCCGGAGACGAGACGGCCATCCCCGCGATCCGCCGCTTCGCCGCAGCCATCCCCGACGGGACTCCGGCGCGCATCGTGATCGAGGTCGTGTCGGAGGCCGATCAGGTGGCCATCGATGCGCCCGTCGAGGTGGAGTGGCTGCACCGCGGCGACGCCCCCGCCGGCTCCGCGCTGATCGCATGCCTGGACGGGCTCGGGTCTGCGGATGCCGTGGGCGACGACCCGTTCTGCTTCATCGCTGCCGAGCAGTCGGTCGTGAAGCCGGGTCGCGCACTGCTGACCCGCTGGGGTGTGGACCCGGCGCAGGCGGTCGTGAAGGGCTACTGGAAGCGCGGCGAGGCCGAGTACCACGCACCCCACTGACGGACGTGTCGGCCAGGATGGACGCATGGCTCTTCTGGATCACCTCGGCATCTCCGTGCTCGACATCGAACAGGGCAGACGGCAGTTCCACCCGGTGCTGACGGCGCTCGGCTACACGCTCGGCATCGAGGCGCCGAACGGCATCTCCTGGGACAACGGCGACGAGACCGAGATCATCATCTTCCCCATCCGGGACGAAGCGGATGCCGCGCCGCACCGCCACGGCGAGGCCGGATGGCAGCACCTCGCGTTCTCCGTCGCGTCCCGCGAGGAGGTCGACCGCCTGCACGCGATCGCGATGGACGCAGGGTGGACCGCGGTGCGCGATCCGAAGCTCTACCCGCGGTTCAACGAGCGCTACTACGCCTCGTTCGTGGAGGACGCGAGCGGCATCCGTCTGGAGTTCGTGCACAACCCGCCGCGGGACGCCGCAGCAGGGTGAGAACCCCTTGCCGATGTCGGTGGCCGGTCGCAGACTGATCTGCGTCGGGCGGACGTGTCCGGCATTCCCTCCGGAAGGCGAATCATGGCCACTCTGAACCCCTACCTCTCATTCCGCGACAACGCGCGCGAGGCGCTCGAGCACTATCACGGCGTGCTCGGCGGCGACCTCCAGATCTCCACGTTCGGATCGATGCCCGAGATGGGCTACGAGCCGAGCGAGAGCGATCTCGTCATGCACGGCGCGCTCACCACCGACGATGGCATGGTGCTGATGGCGTCCGACACCCCCTCGAGCATGGAGTACCAGCAGCCGCAGGGCGTCTCCGTGTCGGTGAGCGGGCAGGACGCTGCCCGGCTCCGCGGTATCTGGGACGGCCTGCTCGACGGCGGAACCGCCACCATCCCCCTGGCGCCCGCGCCCTGGGGCGGGGAATTCGGCATGCTCGTCGACCGCTTCGGCATCGCCTGGATGGTGTCGATCGACCAGGCACAGTAGCACTCAGTCCACGACGGCGGCGACGGCCTCGATCTCGACGAGCTGGTCGTCGTAGCCGAGCACCGTCACACCCAGGAGCGTGCTCGGGACGTCGTGCGCGGCGAACGCGTCGCGCACGACATCCCATGCCGTGACCAGATCGCGCTGTCGGTTCGATGCGACGAGCACCCGGGTGCTGATCACGTCGTTCAGGTCTGCGCCCGCGGCGGCGAGCGCGCCCTTCAGCGTCTCGATGCACTTCGCGGCCTGACCCGAGTAGTCACCGACAGCCGCGGTCGACCCGTCGTCGTTCAACGGGCATGCTCCGGCGAGGAAGATCAGGCGCGCCTCCTTCGGAGCGGTGGCTGCGTAGGCGTACTGAGCGGCGTCGGACAGGGCGGAGGCCCGGATGAGGGTCACAGCGGTCATTGGATCAGTCTGCCGCGCCGCTGGATCGCGCGGATGTCGGAGGCATCCGGCACACTGTGGGGATGGCGACCTTCGATCACCTCGGCATCAGCGTCGATGACGTTCCCGCGGCATCCGCTCAGTTCAATCCGGTCTTCGAGGCCCTCGGATACACCCGCGCGTACGATGCGGAGGAGCACGCGTACTGGCGACGCACCGACGAGCCCGAGATCCTGCTCTACAAGTCGCGCGAGCCCGGCCAGCACGTGCACGGCCGGGTCGGCTGGCAGCACCTCGCGTTCGCCGTCGAGTCCCGTGAAGAGGTAGAACGCATCCACGCGATCGCCCTGGCCGCGGGCTGGACCGAGGTGCGGGCTCCCAAGGAGTACCCGCGGTTCACCGACCGCTACTACGCGGCCTTCATCGAGGACGACAACGGCATCCGCCTCGAGATCATGCACAACCCGCCGCGCGACGCGGGCTGATCATCCTGCCGAGCCGTACCCCAGTCCCGTCGAGGATTCGTCCTTGACGGGACCTCCGCTGCTCCCCTATGGTTGCAAGGCTGCGCCGACCGGTGCAGCAGCCAGCCGAGGAGACGACGGAATGACCGCACTGCGCGCCCTTCCCACGGTCCTTGCCTTCGAGCAGAAGCGCAACGACCGCGACGAGTCGCACCCTCCGGCGCGCGCCGTGTGACAGCATCCGCTGCTCGCATGCCCCGCACCGTCAGGTCCGGGGCATTTTTCATGAATCCTCCGTGACCTGTGACCGGCACACATCACAGAAGGAAAGGAATCATGGAGAGGCTCTCCGCACGGCTGCTGTCGTGGGCGTCGCTGATCGACGAGAAGACGCTCGATCAGGCGCACACCACGGCGCGCATGCCGTTCATCCACCCGCACCTGGCGCTCATGCCGGATGCGCACCTCGGCAAGGGGGCGACGGTCGGCTCGGTCATCCCGACGCTCGGCGCGATCATCCCCGCCGCCGTCGGTGTCGACATCGGCTGCGGGATGATCGCCGTCCGCACGCAGTTCACGGCATCCGAGTTCGCCCAGCGCGACCTCGCCCCGCTGCGGGAGGCGATCGAGCGCGCCATCCCCCTCTCGGCGGGCCGGTACAACCGCAAGGTCGTCGCCACCGCCGAGCCGAGGATCGCGGAGCTTGAGGGCCTCGCCGTGAAGAACGACTTCGACCCCGCGTCGTACGCCGGAAACTGGATGCTGCAGCTGGGCACGCTCGGCTCGGGCAACCACTTCATCGAGGTGTCGCTCGACGAGCTCGACCGGGTCTGGCTGTTCCTGCACTCCGGCTCCCGGGGCGTGGGCAACAAGATCGCCACGCACCACATCGCGGTCGCGCAGCGGCTGAACAGGCAGTGGTGGATCGACCTTCCCGACCCCGACCTGGCGTACCTGGTCGAGGACTCCCCCGAGTTCACGCGGTACATCCGGGAGCTGCGGTGGGCCCAGCACTTCGCCCTGCTGAACCGGGAGGAGATGATGGACCGGGTGATCCGGCAGGTCTCGGAGTTCGCCGGCACTGCGGTGGACGAGCAGGAGCGGATCAACTGCCACCACAACTTCACCGAGTCGGAGAAGCACTTCGGCAAGCAGGTGTGGGTGTCGCGGAAGGGCGCGATCCAGGCGGACGCAGGTCGGCCCGGGCTCATCCCCGGTTCGATGGGCACCGCCTCGTACGTGGTGGAGGGACTCGGCAACCCGCTGTCGCTGAACTCCTCACCGCACGGCGCGGGCCGGGAGTACTCCCGGTCAGCGGCGCGGCGCACCTTCACGCACGACCAGCTGCGGACGGCGATGGCGGGAATTGAGTTCCGTGACACGGACGCCTTCATCGACGAGATCCCGCAGGCGTACAAGCCGATCGACACCGTGATGGCGGACGCATCCGACCTGGTGACGATCCGGCACACGCTGCGCCAGATCGTCAACGTGAAGGGCGACTGACCGGCATCCGCCGGTCCTCCTCGCCGAGAGCACCACAACCTGTCGAGTGCACCACCTGTCCGCGTGGCCAGGTGGTGCACTCGACGGCAACCGGTGCCCTCGGCGGCGGCGGGCGGGATGCGACGGGCGACGGGGAGCAACCCTGTCGCGGTCAGACGACCGGAACGTCCTCCGCGATGCGATCGGTGAACGCCTGCTTCGGCACGAACGCCAGCAGCACGGCGGCGGCGAGCGCGGTCGCACCGCACACGATCCACACCGTCATGTAGCCCGAGAAGGATCCCGCCGTGCCCTCCGCGCCGCCGGCGACCACGCCGTTCAGCAGCGCGATGCCGAACACGCACGACGCGATCGCCCCGCCCACGGTCTTCACGGAGTTCGTCAGGCCGGTCGCGACGCCCGTCTGGGTGGAGGGGGCAGCGGATGCGGCGGCGGCGGGCAGCGCGGCCACCAGCGCACCCGATCCGAGACCCACGATCACCATGTTCGTGACCACCTGCAGGTATGTGCCGTGGAACGGCAGGAACAGCAGGAAGCCGAGCCCGACGAGCACCGAGGCGCCCATCAGCGTGAGCCGCGGCGCGGTCAGCCGCGCGATCAGCGGGAACAGCAGCGCGCCGGTGATCATCGCGATCAGGTAGATGCCGATGATCAGCGAGGTCGCGAATCCTGTCGTGCCGAGCCCGTAGCCGTTCACTGCCGGGTCGGTGCGGGCGAAGGTCGACAGGGGTGCCTGTGCGCCGAGCACGCTCACCCCGAACAGCCCGGCGGTGAGGAACACCGGACCGAGCGCGGGCGAGCGGAACATGCGCACATCGATCACCGGATCGTCGTGACGCAGCTCCCAGCGCGCGAACGGGATCACCAGCAGGATGCCGATCACCACCACACCCCACGACCAGAAGCTCGTCACGCCTCCCGGCAGCCGCAGCAGACTGAGGCCTCCCGTGAAGGCGATGAGCGCCAGCGAGATGAGCACGATGCCGACGGTGTCCAGGCGCCCGCCGGTGAGCTCGGGCGACTCCTTCACCCCGAACAGGATGACGAAGAAGCAGACGATGATCAGCAGGGCGGGGATGAGCAGCACCACCCACAGCGGCAGGACGTCGATCAGCGCCCCGCCGGCGAGCGCGCCGAGGATCGCCCCGGTCTCCAGGGCGGCGACGAGCATGCCCGCCGCCCGCGCCGTGATCACCGAGCGGCCCTCCATCGAGCGCGACCGCGACCAGATCAGCGCGATCTCCAGCGGCAGCCACACCACGTAGAACCCCATCAGCGCCCAGCCGATCAGGAACACGACGAAGGAGTCGGTGAACGGCAGCACCAGCGCTGCCGCCGCGGTGAGTGCGGTCGAGACCAGCAGCATCCGCTTGTGCCCGATCATGTCGCCGAGCTTCGCGAACGCCGGGACGACGAGCGCCGAGAGCATCAGCTGGGCGCCCTCGAGCCAGTTCACGTCCGCGTCGTGGATGCCGAGGTGCCGGGCGATGTCCGTGAGCATGGGCGTGTAGTACCCCTGCAGCACGCCGCTGGTGAACTCGACGAAGGCGAGGAAGCCGACCACGGCGGCGAGTGCGCCCAGGGTCGCGCGGGCGGATGCGGTGCGCGTCATCGCGCCTCCTGTTCGGGTTCAGGGACGACCCTTCGACAGGCTCAGGGACCCGGGAAAGAGGCAGCAGGGACCGGTCGCAGGGCGGGTGAGATCACCCTAGCCGTTCGAGCAGCGCGCGATGGAACCGCTCACCGCGCTGCAGCGCGTCGATCTCGACGTACTCGTCCACCCCGTGGATGGCGGCGCGCTGCACGGATGACATCTCCAGCGGCGCGAATCGGTAGACGGCGGGCGCGAAGCGGTGGAAGTGCCGGGAGTCGGTCGCCGCCATCATCACGTACGGCGTCGCGGGGATGCCGGGATGCGACACCGCCAGCGCGTCGGCGAGCAGCTCCCACGGGGCGCCGTCGGTCGCGGACTCCGGGGACGGGTCGCTGCCGTCGAGCACTTCGATCGCCACCTTCGGATCGCGGATGCGATCACGCACCCGCAGCACGGTGCCGTCCACGGTCTCGCCGAGAGCGAGGCGCAGGTTGATCGTGGCGGATGCCTGCGAAGGGATGACGTTCGCCGCGGTGCCGCCGGATTGCATGGTCGCGGCGACCGTGGTGCGCACCAGCGCCGCGGGTTCGCCGCCGAGGCGGGCGAACAGCTGCTCCGTGATCATCGGCATCCGGCTCAGCACCCTCAGCCCGAAGCCGGCCGCACCCGGCGTGCGAGCGGCGAACTGCGCGAGCATGCGGCTGATCGCCTTGGGCGTGCGCGCGGGGAACATCGACGGGTCCAGGCGGTCGACGGCGCGGGCGATGCGCCGCACGGCCGTGAGCGTCGGCGGGGTGGAGGCGTGACCGCCGTCGCCGCGGGTGGAGAGCCGCAGCGTGACGATGCCCTTCTCCCCCACGCCGATCATGGCCGCGCCGCCCGGCACGAACGGGAGCGGTGAGTCGACCACCGCACCGCCCTCGTCGACGACGAGCCACGGCGTGATCCCGCGCTCGCGGAACGCGTCCGAGATGGCGAGCGCGGCGGTGCCGAAGCTCTCCTCGTTGCCGCCGAACGACAGGTACACGTCCCGTGCCGGCGTGAAGCCGTCGGCCAGCAGGTTCTCGACCGCCTCGATCACGACGATCAGCGGGCCCTTGTCGTCCAGCGCACCGCGCCCGTACACGCGGCCGTCCGCGATGCGCCCCTCGAACGGCGGATGCGTCCACGGGTCGGACTCGTCCACCGGCACGACGTCGTAATGGGCCATCAGCACCACCGGATCGGATGCCGCATCTCGGCCCTTCCAGTGGAACAGCATTCCGAGGTCGGTGTGCTTCTCGAGTGCCAGGTGCTCGTGCACGAGGGGGTACTGCTCGGCGATCAGCCGCTCGAAGGCCTGGAAGGGCTCGAGCCCGCGCTGCTCGAGCTCGGCCGAGACCGTGGGCAGCTGGATCATCCGGGACAGACGCTCGGCGATGCCGGGGCGGACGGTGCTCATCGGGCCAGCGTAGCCGCGTTGCATGGCCTGCCGCGCCCAGCCGGAGCGTGACGCGACGGATGCCCGACCCGGCGCCTCAGCGCATCAGCACAGCCCGGCACGCGAGGTGCAGGGCGAGGCGCGCCTCGGGGTCGTTCATGTCGATGCCGAGCAGCTCCTGCACCCGCCGGATGCGGACGGCGACCGTGTTGCGGTGCAGGCCCAGCGCCGCCGCGGTCGCGGCGATGCCGGACTCGTGATCGAGGTAGGCGGCCAGCGTGCTGAGCAGCTCGCCGCCTCCCTCACGCAGGGGCGCGAGCAGCGACTCGGCGGCCGGCACGAAGGTGTCGTTGCCCGTCCACGCCAGGAGCAGTTGCTCGAGCCCCAGGCTGTCGACGCGCACGAACCAGCCTGTGGCCGATCGCGCGGCGGCGATGCGGGCGGCATCCCCCGCCTCGTCGAGCGTCGTCGCCAGACCGGAGGGTCCCGGTTGCAGCGAGCCCACCCCGGTGGCCACGGGGAAGGCCTTCACCGCCCCGGTGTGCAGCTCGCGCAGCGCGGCGACGGCGCGCTCGACGCGCTCCGGCCCCGGCGGCTCGGCGAAGGTCAGCCATCCGCTGACCCCGCGCCCCGCGGTGGTGGCGTGCGCCTCCGCGTCGATGGCGCCGAGGCCGGCCCGCAGGGAGCGCAGCAGCGAGAACGCGTCCAGGCGGCCCCTCGCCGCCAGGTGGAAGCCCAGATGGTGGCCCTGCGTGCGCCAGCCGCGTTCGAGCATCCGGCGATCGATGTCATCGTCCGGCGCACCGTGCAGATCGGCGAAGTCGCGCAGCAGGGCGGACGAGACAGCCACGTCGTTGATGGCCGCGACCTCGTCGATCAGGATGCGGGCGGCGATGGCGGGCATCGCGATCTCGGCCGCAACCGTCAGCGACTGCAGCTGCGCCTCGCCGAGGCCGTCGCCGAAGAGGACGAGCCGCAGCCCCGTGCGGCCCGGGCTGTCGACCCGCACGGATGCCGCGGCGGCGGCTCCCGCGTGCGCGAGGTCGGTCCACGAGTCGAACCCGATCGCCGCGTGTAGCTCGTCGCCGAGGTGGCCGCCGGCCTCGAGCACGACCCCCGCCCTGTCGATCAGGGCGACGCCCCTGCTGAGGTTCGCCGCGATGTGCCGCAGCAGGTCGGCGAGGTCGTCGGCGGAGTACTCGAACGACTGCGCCACTTTCCGCACCTGGCTGAGGGTCAGGGCGTCACGCGCCTCGATCAGCATCCAGCACGCCTTCGCGAGCTGCACCGGGTGGGCGACGTCGAGCAGGCTGAGGCCGATGCGGTCCGCGAGGCGACGGGCGCCTCCGTCGATCCAGGCCGCGCCGGGGAGCGCCAGGCCCGTGTACCCGCGGTCGCGGACGCGACGCAGCAGGGCGTCCTGCTGCCAGGTCGTGGGCGGCATGCCGGATATCAGGACGGCGAGCCGTCCCGCCCCCGAGTCGGCCAGCTCGTCCTCACGGTCCTCGACCGCGACACCGTCCCACTCTGCGTCGGCGGGCCCCGCGACGCGGGAGAGTCCGCCGTTCTCGGGATGCGCGAGCAGCGCGGCGAGGCGCAGCCCGGCGCTCATGCCACGTCCAGCTCGGCGAGGCCGTACGCCGAGGGGCGCACATGCTCGACGCGGCCAGGAGAGGCGATCCACCACGCCGGCGCCGGGATGGCGAACACGGCCACATTTCGGGCGAGGGACAGTTCAGTGACCTCCAGCACCTCTCGCGAGATGGCATCGACCACGACGATCACCGTCGGCGCCGCGGCGACGACCTGCCCGTCGCTCACCACCGCGAGCGTCTCGGAGCGCGTGATCACCCGGTGCACCGTGCCGCCGGCGCCGGCGATCTCCACGGCGCTGACGTGCGGGTCGTCGGCGAGGGCCGAGACCGACAGGATGCGCCCCTCGGCGACCAGCTGCGCGCCGAGCGCGTCCGCCAGCTCGGCGAGGGGGCGTCCGGATGCTGCGACGAAGGCACGGCCGAGGTCGAGCGCGTGCGCCAGGTGACCTGAGATCGCGTGCTCGCGGAGGTCGCCGACCGTGAATCCCGCGAAGACCGCGCAGCCGGCGCCGCCCGCCTGGATGATCGCGGCGCGCACCACCCGCTCGACGTCGATCGCGCGCGCCGCCTCGACGAGCGCCACCCCGCCCGCACCGGTGTCGCAGGCGACCACGATGCCCGGAACCCGGTCCACGAACAGCGACATCTGGTCGAGACCGGGAACGGCGCGGCCGGTGCAGTCCGCATCGACCACGATGTGCGTGCCGGCGAGCGTCAGCGGGGCGAGGCCGTTCATGCCGCCGCCCTCCAGCGAGCACACGGCGGGCACCTCGTGTCCGAGCCACCGCTCGACGGCGGCGATCAGCGGCCCGAAGGGGTCGGCCCCCGGCATCCGCTCGCTCAGGAGCATGGTGGAGCCGACGAACGCGACGCCCAGGCACGGCGTCGCGGGATCGAGCGCGGAAGGATCGACCACGTCTATCGGCCATGCCGCCGATCCGCCGAGCATGAGCTCCAGCATGGTCGTCGGCCCACCGCCGCCCGAGCCGAGCAGCGCGTAACCGCGCGCGAGCGCGGTCAGATCGTCTTGCCCGAGCAGGCTCACCATGCATCCAGGTTAGGGCCCGGCCAGCTCCTCGACGGCGACGAAGTCCTCCTGCAGACCGAACGCGGATGGTCCGAAGGCGGCGAGCGCCTCGGGGGTGCGCATCATCGCCGGAGTCGAGATGCCCAGCACCCGCACCCGCTGGCCGTAGCGCAGGCCTTCCGTGGTGATCGGCTCCGCGGTCTCGTGGTCCACGACGCAGATGAGGTCGGGCACGATCGCCACGAGGTGCCCACCGCGACGGGCGATGAGGTTCTCGTTCTGGAACGAGATCTCGAGCGTCTCGCCATCGTCGCCGAGCGGTGCGATGACCGCTCTGCCCTTCGCGAAGCCCTCGGTCGTGCGGCGCTCCACGTCGACGACCTTCCCGACGTGCAGCTCGCGCAGGTGCGGGTACAGGGTCGAGGCGAGGGTCGCGCCGATCGCCTCGAACGGCGAGCGATGCTCCTCGCGGGCGAGGCGGATGGCGCGGCCGAGCGCGAGGGCCATGGAGATCGTCCGCGGCACGGCGGTGCGGCGCACATCGGCGCCGGTCATCGCGTACTCGGCGATGTGGCCCACGCCTCCGAGCCTGATCGTGATGCCGCGGGCGAGCCATTCCATCTGGCGGTCGTCGTCACCCGTGTCGATCACCACCTGCTCGCCGCGCTCGCCCGCGAGGGCGAGGGGAGAGCCGTGCACGCCGTACACGGCGAAGGTCTCCATCGACAGCTCGGGGAACGCGCGGCCCATGCCGTCGGCATCCACCACGGGCAGACCCGTCTCGGCTGCGACGACCAGCGGGATCATCGAGTTGATTCCGCCGCACTCGATCGGCATGGTCGCGTCGGCCGTGCGCCCGAGGTGCTTCTCCAGCGTGCGCAGTGCCAGCGTCGGCTCGGTTCCGGCGGGGATCTTCTCGACCATCACGGTCGGCGCGCCCATCTGCGCGGTGGGGATGACGAAGAGGTCGTCGGCGAGCTCATCCGGGTCGAGGATGGTGATCGAGCCGTCGCCGAGCACGCGCTCGACGAGCATCTTGCCGATGTACGGGTCCCCTCCTCCCCCGGTGCCGAGCAGGGTGGCGCCGCGCGCGAGGTCGGGCAGATCGGCGGCGGTCAGCTCCCAGCTCACGCCGCTTCTCCCGCCGCCTCGGCGCCGTGCCCGACGGAGATCGTGCCGTCGAAGCGATGGGCGGGCATGTCGTAGCCGAAGTAGCCCGGGCCCACCATCGCGAGCGCCTCGGCGGAGTGCCAGCGCTCGTCGGCCGGGGCGGCGATCACGCGCACGCGCTGGCCGTAGCGCAGCGCCTCGGTGGTGATCGGCTCACCGGACTCGCCCTCCAGCACCAGGATCAGGTCGGGCGTCGTGGCCAGCACCTGCCCGTCCTTCTCGGCGACGAGGTGCTCGTTCTGGAACTGCAGCGTGATCGACGAGTCGCCCTCACCGTCGATCCGAGCGCGTCCGCGTGCGAACCCGGTGGTGGTGGCGCGCTGCACATCGACGACCTTGCCGTCGAACAGCTCTCGTCCGTTCAGCAGCGCGACGGCGGCGGCCACAGGATCGGTCTTCTCCTCGCGGGCTCCGACGATGGCCTGCCCGATCTCGATGCAGCGCGACAGGGATCCGGAGACGAGCGAATCGCGCGCCTGCGTGCCAGACATCGAGAAGCCCGAGATCATCACCGAGCATCCCATCTCCACGCAGGCGACGCGGGCGATGCGCTCCGTCCAGGCGTTGTCGACGGTCTGCAGCACGCCGGTGTTGCCCTTCTCGTCGCTGAACGCCAGCGGCGAGGCGGTCACGCCGTACAGCGTGGGGAGCACCATCTGCAGCTCGGGGAACGCGCGGCCCATGCCGTCGGCGTCGATCAGGGGCAGGCCGAGAGCTGCCGCGGCGGCGATCGGGATGGTGGAGTTCACGCCCCCGACCTCGGCGCAGGCGATGTGGGTGATGGGGCGTCCGAGATGCACGCCGAGAGCGCGGACCGGCTCCACGACCTCGTCCAGGCTGGGCAGCTTCTCGACCATCACGGTCGGTGCGCCCATCATGGCGACGAAGAGCACGACCGCGTCATCGGGCACCTCGTCCAGTCCTACGACGGAGACGTCGCCGCCTGCGAGAGCCTGGCGGGCCAGGAGCGCTCCGATGTAGGGGTCCCCTCCGCCGCCGGTTCCGAGCACCGCCGCGCCGCGGGCGAGTCCGTCGATGTGCTCGGCGGTGATCGTCCAGGTCATGTCACGCTCCCATGTCGAGGTCGCCGACGGCCTTCGCGCGGATGCGCGTGGCGTTGCCGGGGAGGTACGGGATGGGCACCTCGTCGAAGTCGATGACCGACACCGTGGACGGCTTGGCACCAGCGGCGATGGCCTTGTCGACGGCTTCGGCGCGCACCGCGGCGATCGTCTCGTCACGCCGACCCGGCTCGATCGCGTACACCTTGTCGATCTCGCCGCCGACCTGGGCGATCGAGGCGCCGATGGCATTGGCCACGGCGTAGTTCTCCGGGCGGTGCACGGTGCCGAACATGGGCAGTTCGTCGGGCAGGAGAATCGATCCGCCGCCGACGGCGACGACGGCGATCGGCTCGGGCGAGGTGCGCATCCGGTCGACGGCCTCGGAGACCCGCTCGGCGATGCGCTCGAGCACACGGGCGACGAACGCCGGGTCGAGATGGGCGACCTTCGAGGCGTCCCCGACATCGGCGCGGCCGGCGGCCACGGCGATGTCGGTGGCGGTCAGGGTGGTGCCGCCGAACACGAGGGCCTCGGTGGTGAGCCGGTAGCCGACGGATGCGGGGCCGACCTCGGCGGTCTCCTCGTCGACGATGCTGCCGCCGCCGATGCCGAGTGACAGCACATCGGGCATGCGGAAGTTGGTGCGGATGCCGGCGACCTTCACCTCGTTCGCCGTCTCGCGCGGGAATCCGTTGATGAGCAGCCCGATGTCGGCTGTGGTGCCGCCCACGTCGATCACGGCGCAGTCGTCGAGACCGCTGGTGGTGGCCGCCCCGCGCATCGAGTTCGTCGGACCGGACGCGAAGGTGGCCACGGGGTAGCGGCGCACGTACTCCTCGTCCATCAGCGTGCCGTCGTTCTGGCTGAGGAAGATCGGCGCCTCGATGCCCTGTGCGCGGACGGCGGAGGTGAGTCCGTCGACGATCTCCGAGGCGAGCTCGCGCAGGGCGGCGTTGATGATCGTCGCGTTCTCGCGCTCGAGCAGGCCGATGCGGCCGATCTCGTGGGACAGCGAGATGGCGACATCGTCGCCCAGCACCTCGCCGATGATCTCGGCGGCCTGCGACTCGAGGTCGTGGTTCACCGGGCTGAACACCGACGAGATGGCGACGGAGCGGATCCCGTTCGCCTTCATGTCCTCGGCGTGGGCGCGCAGCTCCTCGGGGTCGATCGGCGAGATCGGCCGCCCGTCGAACTCGTAGCCGCCGTGCGCCAGATAGCTGCGGGCACGGGTGGCCTCCACCAGCACCTCCGGCCAGTCGACCAGGGGCGGGAGGGCCCGGGTGGCGGGCAGTCCCAGCCGGAGCGCCGCCGTCGGGGCGAGGCGGCTGGCCTGCACGAGCGCGTTGATGAAGTGCGTGGTGCCGATCATCACCGCATCGATGTCGTCGCCCTCGAAGGGGTGGTTGGCGCGCAGATCCTCGATGGCCTGCACGATGCCGCTCGTCACGTCGGAGGTGGTGGAGTGCTTGACTCCCGCCAGCGTGCGGGTGGCGTCCATCAGGACTGCGTCGGTGTTGGTGCCGCCGACGTCGATGCCGATGTGCATGGTTCTCGCTTTCTGTGTGGAGGCCGGGCGCTCAGGCGCCGACAGGCTGCGAATCGGATGCGGGGGTCTGCCGCGTGGTGGCGACGCCGACGCCGCGCACCAGGCCGAGCTTGCCGGCGATGACGTAGAGCACCATCGAGAGGAAGAGGCTCAGCAGTGACGGGATGCCCCAGGTGACGAAGTAGCCGACCAGGGAGGACACCAGCCACACGATGAGGGTCGCCGGCACGAGTCGCGGCGCGGTCGCGGGGAGCGTCCCCGCGTCGCGGGTGGCGTCGAGCTCGCCGCGCCAGCGGCGCACGATGAAGTACTCGGCGACCATGATGCCGGCGATCGGCGGGAAGGCCACGCTCAGCACGATCAGGAACGAGGTGAACTGGCCGAGGATGCCGACGGCGGCGAGCACGGAGCCGACGACGCCGAGCACCACCGTGGTCGTGACGCGGTGCAGGTTGCGGCCGAACGCCGTCGAGATGAAGTTCACCAGGCCGAGCGTGGAGGAGTACAGGTTCCAGTCGTTGATCTTCAGCGTGCCGGTGATGACGATGAACAGGCCGATGAAGCCGACCGACGAGGTCACGATCGCGACGATGTCGCCGGTGCCGGCGGCGTGCGCCAGCAGCACGCCCGCGAGGCCGATGACGAACTCGCCGAGCGAGACGCCCACGACGGTCTGCTTCACCACGTCGGCGCGAGAGCGGTTGAACCGGGTCATGTCGCCGGTGATGATCGCGCCGACGATCAGGCCGCCGGCGACGATGCCGGTACCCGCCCAGACGCTCATCGTCGGTCCGGGGGCGGGGCTGGTCAGCAGTTCGCCGATGTCGTGGCTGCTGAGCTCGCCGATGACCGACCAGCCGACGAGGATCAGGAACAGCGGCACGGTGACGTTGGCGAGCCACTGCATGCCGATGAAGCCGAACGCGACGATGGCCGTCACGGCGAGGCCGAAGATCAGGCTCCACGCCCAGACGGGAAGGGCGCCGGGCATGAGCGCGTCGAGCGACTGCGCCGAGATCGCGGACTGGATGCCGAACCAGCCGATCAGGCTGATGCCGATCGCGAGCCCGACCAGCGACGCTCCGATCTCGCCGAACCCGGTCCACCGTGCGAGCAGGGCCGTGTTCAGTCCCTCGCGCTGGCCGATGAATCCGACCACGCACATGATCACCTCGAGGATGATCGAGCCGAACAGGAAGGCGAGGACGGCCTCACCGAATGTCATGCTGAAGCCGAGGGTCGCGCCGAGCAGGAACTGCGAGAGCGCGGAGACCTGCCCGAATCGCTGCAGTGCGATCCCGAACCAGGGTTTGCGCGCCTCGGGGGTGACCCGCGAGAGTGCGAAGTCGTCGGCGTGCGCCATGCGTGCCATGAGGGTGCCTTCCAGAGGAGGGATGAGGGTTGTGGCAACAGTAGCCACGCCCCACGCAGGACGATATGTGCGTTCTGCACGAGAATCTCTTCTGGATGTGCGGCTTGCACTGTTTGACCGTAACGGGTTCGGCGCGAAAGAGCATCCGATTTGCTCGGCGCGGCGTCGAGCGGTGCGTCCGTGCTCAGCGCTGCGTGCTGTCGTCGCCGACGGGCATGAGGACGTTCATCCGGAATCCCTCACCGGTGTGCTCGGCGTACACGTCTCCGCCGTGCGCGCGGGCCAGACCGCGGGCGATCGCGAGTCCCAGCCCCGCCCCGGATGCGACGGGGTCGTCGGCGGTCGTGGGGCGGGCGGCGTCCTCACGCCAGCCGACCTCGAACATGCGATCCAGATCCGATGTCGCGACGCCCGAACCGTGGTCCAGGATGCCGAGCACGAGGCGCTGCTCGTCCAGCTCCGTCGCCGTGACGAGGATCTCGCTGTCGCGGGGTGCGTGCCGGACCGCATTGGTGAGCAGATTCACCACCACCCTGCCCAGCTGATGCGGGTCGGCCCACAGCACGTGGCCGCCCACGCCCCGCTCCGCGATCGTGACGCCGCGCTGCTCGGCCGCCAGCCGTACATCCGCGACCGCGTCCGAGACGACATCGAGCAGCTCCACCTGCTGCGTGCGCAGCCGGACCGCGCCCGAGGTGAGCTTCGAGAGCTCGAACAGGTCGTCGACCATCCGGCTCATCGTGTCGATCTGCGCACGCACCTCGCCCGCGTAGCGCTCCGGGTGAGCAGAAGCGCCGTCTTCGATGGCCTCGGACAGCGCGCGCACGGCGGTGAGAGGTGTGCGCAGATCGTGCGAGATCCACGCGAAGAACCGGCGGCGGGCGGAGTCCAGCTGCTCCAGCTCCTGCCGCGCGGCGTGCAGCCGCTCCGAGACGTCGGCGAGCTCCGCGGAGAGATCGTCGAACTCGCGGAGCCCGTGCGGCTCGGCCGTGACCACGTCGCCCTCGCCCACCCGGCGCACGGCCTCGCTGATCCGGACCAGGCGGGCGCGCGTCAGCCGCGCGACGAGCCAGGCCGCGAGCAGGCTGAACAGCAACGACGTGCCGATCACCCACACCAGCACGCTGAGGTCATGCGGCGAGATGTACATCTCGACCGAGATGAGCAGCACCGCGGCCGCCATCGACACCGCGGCGACGGAGGCGAGCACGAGCATCTGCACGAGCATCGAACCGCCCCGCGCCCACCGCAGCAGGATCAGGGCGATGGCGGCGACCACGACCGTGCACGCCAGGCCCGTGCCGGCGATCAGCAGCACGTCGACGACGCCGAGCGGGATCATCTCGGGCATCAGAGGTCCGTCTCCTTCGCCGAGAACCGGTAGCCCGCGCCCCACACCGTGTGCAGGTACCGGGGTTCGCGCGGATCCTCCTCGATCTTCTCCCGCAGCCGCCGCACGTGCACGGTGACCGTGGAGGGCTCGCCGAAGCTCCAGCCCCAGACCTCGCGCAGGATCTCATCCCGTGAGATCGCGCGATCCGGGTTGCGGACGAGGTGGACCAGCAGCTCGTACTCGCGCCCGGTCAGAGCGACCTCGGTGCCCCGCACGCGGGCCTTCCGCCTCGCGGCATCGATCTCGAAGTCGCCCGCGGTGAACGCCGGCGGTGCCGGAGCCCGCATCGACCTGCGCAGCAGTGCATCCACGCGCAGCTCGAGCTCCCGCAGTGCGAAGGGCTTCGCGAGGTAGTCGTCGGCGCCGGCCTCGAACCCCTCGATCCGCTGCTCCACCTCTCCGAGGGCGGTCAGCATGATGATCGGCACATCGCTGCCCTCGCGGATCGCACGGCACAGCTCGTCGCCGCTGATGCCGGGCAGCATCCGGTCGACGATCACGAGGTCTGGCATCTCGGCACCGATCGCCTCGCGCGCCGCGACCCCGTCGGCGAATGCGTCGAGGCGGTAGCCGCGAGCGCGCAGGTAGTCGCCGACCGCGCCACGGACCACCGGATCGTCCTCGACGACCACGACTCGGCTGCTGTCCATGCGCTCGACACTAACCGTGCGGGAGCGGGGCGGCGGCAGGTTCTTACGATTCTGAAAGCTCCCGCCCCCGGCATCCGCGGTCTCCCTACCGTCGAAGTCGGGCCGACGCGACACCTCGTCGGCAGAACCAGGAGACATCATGCGCAAGAACACCTTCACCGCCGCGATCCCCGTCGCCGTGATCGCCCTCGGCCTGACGCTCGCCGGCTGCAGCTCGACGCCGGGTTCCGACATGCCGAGCAAGACCCCGATGAGTCAGGGCGGCGACTCCGGCTCGACGCCCATGGCCGATCCCATGACGGGCTCCTTCGAGGGGCTGAACGGCAAGACCGTCTCCGGCATGGCGAGCGTCGAGGACGGCGAGCTCACGCTCTCCGGCTTCTCATCGGATGAGGGCCCGGACCTGCACGTCTACCTCACGAGCGGCACCGACGAGGCAGCCGTCGGAGCGGGCAAGGAGATCGACGCGGTCGCCTTCGACAAGCAGTCGCAGACCTTCATGCTCGCGGGGATCGACACGTCCATGTACTCGTACGTCGTGATCCACTGCGACAAGGCCAAGGCGGTGTTCGGCGCCGCGAAGCTCTCATGAACGCTGTGCCGGCCGTGACCGCGCCGCTGCTCGGCGGCGCGGTCAGGGTGGCCGTCGGCGTGCTGTGGGTTCTCGAGGGGCTGGAGAAGTACCGGGCGGGTTTCGGCGCGGCCGACATTCTGCTGGTGGCGGACGGCACCGCTTCGAATCCCCGCACACCCTGGTGGTTCACCCCCGTGCGCGCCACGATGCAGGCGCTCCCGGACGCCTTCGGCCTCGCCATCCCGGCACTCGAGGTGCTGCTCGGACTGGCCCTGATCGCCGGTGTGCTCACCCGGCTGGTCGCCCTCGGCTCCATCGCCACGCTGGCGCTCTACTGGGGGTCGGACCAGCTCATCGCGCAGTATCCGGTGATGATGCTGCTCAGCGCGGCCGTGCTCGCCGTCCCGGACTCGGGCAGGTACGGCGCAGCGTGGGTCATCGCGCGCTTCCGGTTACAGATGCACGGCCCGGGAACACCTGCACGATGAAAAGCCGCAATCGATCGTGCATCCGTTCCCGGGTCGTGCAAGCGTTCCCGACCCGCCGGCTCAGTGCAGGGCGTTCGCCGCAACGAAGGCGCGCAGTGCCTGCTCGTCGTCAGCCATCTCGGTGACGTGCTGCGGGGCGGCCAGCATCCGCTGCAGCTCGGCAGAGAACTCCAGCTCGACGCCGATCGCCTCGGTGATGGTCTCGGCGAACTTCTGGGGCTTGGCCGTCTCGAGCACCAGCATCGGCACGTCCGTCTCGAGGAACTCGCGGGCCACCTTGACGCCGTCGGCCGTGTGCGGGTCGATGATCTCGCCGGATGCCTCGTGCACCGAACGGATCGTGGCGAGCCGGTCGGCGTGCGTGGAGGTGCCGCTGACGACGCCGAACTCGGCTTCGAATCGCGGCTGCTCGGCCGAGAGGTCGACGAACCCCTGCTCGTCGATCGAGCGGAAGAAGTCGGCGACGCGCGAAGGGTCCTGTCCGACCAGCTCGAAGATGAAGCGCTCCAGGTTGGACGCCTTGGAGATGTCCATCGAAGGGCTCGAGGTGGCGTGGGTGTCGGCGGCCGACCGCGGCCGGTACACGCCGGTGCGGAAGAACTCGTCGAGCACGTTGTTCTCGTTGGCGGCGAGCACGAGCCTGCGGATCGGCACACCCATGCCCTTGGCGAAGAACCCCGAGAGGATGTTGCCGAAGTTGCCCGACGGCACCGTGAAGGAGACCTCGAACCCTGATCGGAACTCCGGCTCCACGGCATCCGTGACCCGCAGCCAGGCCCAGAAGTAGTAGACGACCTGCGCGGCGATGCGGCCCAGGTTGATCGAGTTGACCGCGCCGAGGTGCTGCGCGCGCTTGAACTCGAGGTCGCCCGCGAGCTTCTTGACCAGGTTCTGGCAGTCGTCGAACACGCCCTCGACGGCGATGTTGTGCACGTTCGCGTCGTCGAGGGAGTACATCTGCGCACGCTGGAACGAGCTCATCCTGCCCTGCGGAGAGAGCATGAACACGGAGACCCTGTCCTTGCCGCGCAGCGCGTGCTCGGCGGCGGAACCGGTGTCGCCCGAGGTGGCGCCGACGATGTTCAGCACCTGGTCCTTGCGCTCCAGCACGTAGTCCAGCGCCTGGCCGAGGAACTGCATGGCCATGTCCTTGAACGCCAGCGTCGGCCCCTCGGAGAGCCCGACCAGCGTGATGCCGTCGCCGATCGAGCGCAGCGGCACGACCGCGTCGGGGAAGTCGACGTAGGCGTCGGCCGTCATGCGCGCGAGGTCCTCGCGCGGGATGTCGGTGGCGAACAGGCCGAGCACCTCCGCGGCCAGTTGCGGGTAGGTGAGGGCGCGCCAGCGCTCCAGCGTCTCGGCGTCGACCTGCGGCAGCTGCTCGGGAACGGCCAGGCCGCCGTCGGGCGCGAGACCCTCGAGCAGCGTCTCACTGAACGGCTGCGGCGTCATGCCGCCGCGGGTGGAGATGTACCGCAAGAGGACTCCTCGGGTCGATCGCTCGGTCCTCCATTGTCGCAGGACGGGCGATGAACCGGAGACGGATGACGGATGTCACACTTCCCGCTCGGCATCCGACATACAGGTGAAGGCAATCGGACGCCACGGAAGGAACATCATGACCAGGATCGACATGGCACGCACGAACAAGCTCGGCTACGCCGCGGTGCTCGGGATGGAGGCGTACGCCAGCAAGTCGGTGGAGAGGCGGCTGTACGAGCTGATCAAGCTGCGGGCATCGATCCTGAACGGCTGCGGGTTCTGCGTCGACATGCACGCGACCGACGGCGCCAAGCGCGGCATCCCGCAGCGCACCCTGCACGCCGTCGGCGCCTGGCAGCACGCGAAGAACCTGTTCGAGCCGAAGGAGCTCGCCGCGCTCGCGCTGACGGATGCGATCACCAAGCTCGGTCCGGACACCGTGACCGATGAGATCTGGAACGCCGCCGCCGAGCACTTCGACGAGGGCGAACTGGGAGCCATCGTGATGGCGATCGCGACGATCAACGTGTGGAACCGCATCGCGATCGCCACCGAGATGCAGCCGCCGGTCGACGACAGGCATCCGATCGTCTGACGGAATCGTAGCCTGATTCCATGACCACCGTCGCGACACCTGCCGCGCGCGCCTGGGAGGCGGAGCGCGGCAGGCTGATCGGCATCGCCTACCGGATGCTGGGTGACTTCGGCCATGCCGAGGACGTCGTCTCGGAGGTCGCGATCGACGCCCTGCGGACGGAGCAGGCGGATGCCGGCGGTGTGCGCTCCTGGCCGGCATGGCTCACGACCACCTGCGTGCGCCGCTCCATCGACCGGGTCAGATCACTGGCTGCCGTGCGCGAGGACTACACCGGCCACTGGTTGCCGGAGCCCGTGGAGACCTCTCGCCTGCCGGAGGATGCGGTCGCCGATCGAGAGATGCTCTCGCTCGCCCTGCTCCATCTGGCCGAGCAGCTCACCCCCGATGCGCGCGCGGCCGTGGTGCTGCACCGCGCCTACGGGATGCCGGCCACCGAGATCGCCGAGATCCTCGAGAAGTCGCCGGCGGCTGTGCGGCAGCTGATCTCGCGCGGTGAGCGCCGGCTGCGGCTCGACGAGGATGCGTCACCGCCGCGTGCCACCGACCCCCAGGCGCTGTCCGCCCTGGTCGATGCCGTGCAGGGCGGGGATCTCGACGCTCTGCTCGGCCTGCTCACCGACGAGACGATCCTCTGGACCGATGGCGGGGGCGTCGTCTCCGCGACCCGCAACCCGATCTTCGGCGCCGAGAAGATCGCGCGCTTCTACCTCGGCGTGCAGGCGAAGGCGGCGGTGTTCGATCCGGTCCATCCGTTCACCCTCGAGCCGATCGACGTCAACGGCGAGCCGGCGTTCGCACTCACGCACTCCGGGCGCACCGATGTGCTCTCGCTCGAGTTCGATGAGCAGGGCCGCATCCGCGGCATCCGACAGGTCTGCAATCCGCACAAGTTGACGCGGGCCCTGGCGCAGGTCGCCTGAGGCACCTCAGTCCAGCAGGTGCCGCAGGTAGCGCTCGGGTCCGCTGAGGAACGAGCGCCAGTGCCGGACGAGCTCGAGGTCGTCCCAGGCGACCGGCCGCAGGCCCCATTCGCCGACCTCCAGGATCTGCGCGCCTGGCAACGCCGCGAGCACCGGCGAGTGCGTCGCGCACAGCACCTGCCCGCCGTCGTCGGCGATGCGCTGCAGCACCGAGATCAGGGTGAGCGTCGACCCGAACGACAGGGCCGCCTCGGGCTCATCGAGGCAGTAGAAGCCGGGCTCGTCGAACCGGGTGCCGAGGATCTCGAGGAACGACTCGCCGTGACTCATCTCGTGGAACTGCGAGTCGTACGGCGACGGGTTCTCCTCCAGGTACGTGTAGAACGAGTGCATCGTCTCGGCGCGCAGGAAGAAGCCCCATCGGCTGGCGCCGACGCCGCGCTGGATGCGCAGCCAGTCCGACAGCGGCGACTCGGTCGGCCGGGTGCTGTGCCTGGCTCCGCGCGATCCGCCCTCCGGCGACAGCCCGTAGGCCACCGCGACGCCCTCGACGATGGTCGACTTGCCGCTGCCGTTCTCGCCGACGAGGAACGTGACGCCGGGTGCGAGCCGGATCCCCTCGCGCAGCAGCTGCGCCACCGCGGGGATGCTCGTCGGCCACTGCGCGGACGGCGGCGGCGCGTCGTCGTTCGGCTCCACGGCGACGATCGGATGCTGCCGCCTGCGGGAGCTGCCCCTCCCGTACGCCCCGTTCTCCCAGTACGCCGTCATCCGCAGCCTCAGAACAGCGCTGTCGGCAGCGCGCCCTCGTGCTCGAGGAGCCACCGCTTGGTGAGCAGTCCCTCGCCGTCCCGTCCGCCCGAGTACCCGCCCAGGCCGTCGCTGGCGACGACCCGATGGCAGGGCACGATGAGCGGGATGGGGTTGGCGCCCATGATCGCGCCGATGCCGCGCGCCGGCACGTCGGTGCCGCTGCGGGCGGCGAGCTCGCCGTAGGTGACCGTCTCGCCGTGTCCGACCGTCTCGTGCAGCGCCATCAGCACCGCACGGGTGGCGTCGGTCTGTCGCCCGAGATCGACGGGCAGGTCGAATGCCTGAAGCTCTCCCGCGAAGTACGCCGTCAGCTGCGCGAGCGCCCGGTGCACGAGCGCGTCGGGCTCACCGGCATCCGCTCCGGCCCCACCACGCGGCCAGGTCACCCGGGTGATCGCCGCGCCGTCGCTCTCGACGGCCACGACGCCCACCGGCGTCTCGATCGCCCCACGGAAGGTCATGCACCGAACCTACCCGCCGGCACGGACATGCCGCCGGCTGATCAGCGCACGACGGCGTACAGCACCCCGACTCCCGCGATGAGCGCGAGGATGAGCAGGAGCAGCCACATGGGTGCGCCTCCCAGCTCCCGCAGGATCCATGGCGTCGAGTAGGCAACGCCCCGCCCGTCGCGGTGTCTGTTCCGTCGCCCGGCCGAACCCCGCTGCCGGTTCGATGCGCGCCCCCTGTTGTTCCCCATGCTGAGCAGTATCGCTCCGTCCCCGGGCGGCCCGAGACCAAAGGAGAGGATGCGGCGCATTCTGACACGGACATGGCGCATTTTCGCGCCGGGGCGCGGCGCCGTATGCGCTACAGCAGATAGTGCAGCAGCAGCTCTTCCCCGGAGCGGAGCACCGACGCCAGGCGGGCGCTGCGCGGCGCGACCGGGCCGCGCGCGATCCGTCCGGCATCACCGGAGTCGACCGTCGGCGCGAGCGTGAGGTGCAGCGCGTCCACGGCTCCGGCCGCGAGCAGCTCGCCGAACAGGTGCGGGCCGCCCTCGGAGTGGATGCGGTGCAGCCCGCGTGCCGCGAGGTCCTCGCGCACGCGGACGAGATCGGCATCCGTCTCCCCCACGGTCACGACATCGGCGACGACGGACAGGGCGTCACGCCGATCGTCGGGAGCGGATGCCACGGTGTAGACGATCGGACGCACCGGAGCGTCTGCGAACAGCGAGGATGCCGGGTCCAGGGACAGGCTGCGGCTGATGGTGGCGAGCACCGGATGCGGTGGCATCCCGGCATCCGTGCGCCACGCGATCGACGCATCGTCGACCCGCAGACCGCCGTACCCCTCGTCGCGCAGCGTGCCCGCCCCGACCAGCACGACGTCGGCCGCCCGGCGCAGCAGGGCGAACAGGCGGTGATCCGCGTCGTCGCCCAGTCCGCCGGAGAGTCCGTGCCGGGTCGCCGCGCCGTCGATGCTGGAGATGAAGTTGACCCGCAGCCAGGTGCGGTCAGACGGGAACGCAGTGAGCGCGAGCACAGCCGTGTCGTCGAGTCCGGACTCCGGGTCCGGCCAGATGCGATCGATGGAGGGCGAGTCAGACATTGTGCGTGGGGTGGGTGTTGTGCTCGAGCCGTACGGGCTGACGCCAGCCCAGGATGGCCTCGGTCATGCGCACGGCGTCGACGGTCTGCGGGATGTCGTGCATGCGCACGATCCGAGCGCCCTTCAGGATGCACGCGCTCATGGCCGCCAGTGACCCTGGCAGCCGCTCGCCCTGCGGGCGGTCGGTCGACTCGCCGATGAAGTCCTTGTTCGAGACCGCGACCAGCAGCGGCGCGTCGATCGAGGCGATCTCATCCAGCCGGCGCGTGATCTCCAGGGTGTGCAGCGTGTTCTTGTCGAGATCGTGCCCCGGATCGATGATCAGTCTCTCGTGCGGGACGCCCGCGGCCTCGGCCCGCGCCATCCGCTCGACCAGGAACGAGCGCACCTCGCCGACCACGTCGTCGTAGTGCGCGGCGGGCTTCTCGGCGCGCGGCGGGCCGACGCTGTGCGTGATCACGACATGCGCCTGGCTGCGTGCGATAACGTCGGCCATGCGCGGGTCGGCCAGGCCGCTGGTGTCGTTGATCACCGCGGCGCCGGCATCGATCGCCGCAGCGGCCACCTCGGCGTTGTTGGTGTCCACCGAGATCACCAGCTCCGGCCGGGCGGCCGTGATCGCGGCGACCACCGGAACCACCCGGTCGATCTCCTCGGCGGTCGTCACCATCGGCCCGCGTCCGAACGGCACGCCGCCGATGTCGACCCAGTCCGCACCCTGGTCGCCGGCGCGCAGCGCGCTGGCCACGGCCTGGTCCAGCGCGAAGGTCGCACCCTTGTCGTAGAACGAGTCGGGAGTCCGGTTGATGACGGCCATCACGGCCACCTGACGGGAGAAGTCGAAGTCGCGGATGCCGATGCGGCGCAGCATCCGGTCGCCGGCCGTGCCGGCTTCCGCTCCGACGGCGGATGCTGCGCTGGCTGCCGTCATCGCGCCGTGCCGATGCTGTCCCGGACCGCGTCGGAGGAGTTCCAGTCGTTGGCGTGCATGGCCGCGCGGACCGTGCCGTCCTTGACCCAGTAGGCGCGGAACGCGCCGCCGTTCGCGACGTCGGTGTCGCCCTCGATGTCGACACGGTCGTACCCCTCGGGGCCGACGCTGCCGAAGTACTCCATGCCCAGATCGTACTGATCCGTGAAGAAGTAGGGCAGGTGAGCGTACTGCTCGGAGGCTCCGGCCAGGTTGTGCGCGGCGACCTTGCCCTGCTCGATCGCGGTGTCCCAGTGCTCCACGCGGATGCGTCGCCCGAGCACCGGATGCTGCTGCGAGGCGATGTCACCGATGGCGTAGATGTCCGGGTCGGAGGTGCGCAGCGTCTCGTCGACCAGCACGCCGTGATCGACGTCGAGGCCCGCCTGCTCGGCGAGCTCGGTGTTGGGGACGGCTCCGATGCCGACCACGACGAGGTCGGCCGCCGCCATGGCGGCCTCATCCACGGGAGTGCTCAGGCGCAGATCCACGCCGTGAGCGCGGTGCAGGTCGGCGAACAGCTGCGCGACCTCCGGGCCGAGGACGGCGACCAGCGGCAGGTCGGCGACCTCGTAGATCGTCACCTCGGCACCCTTCTGGCGTGCGGCGGACGCCACCTCCAGGCCGATCCAGCCGGCGCCGACGATGAGCACCCTCGCACCGGGCTTGAGGGCCTCGAGCAGGCGGGCGTTGTCCTCGACGGTGCGCAGGTAGACCGGATCCGAGACCTTGTCGGCCGCGGGGAAGTGCCGGGGCGAGGCGCCGGTGGCGAGCAGCAGCTTCTCATAGGACTGCTCTGTGCTCTCGCCGCCCGCGACTGGTTCGGCGCGCAGCGTGTGCGCGGCCGGGTCGATCGAGACGACCTTCACGCCGCGCTTGAGCTGCACGTCGTTGTCGGCGTACCAGTCGCTGTCGTGCACCTGGGCCTCTTCGACCCGCTTGCTGCCCAGCAGCACCTCCTTCGACAGCGGCGGGCGCTCATAGGGCAGGTGATCCTCGGCGGAGTAGATCACGACGTCGCCGTCGTAGCCCTTCTCACGCAGTTCCGTTGCTGCGGTGGCGGCCGCGAGGCCTCCGCCGACGATCGCGATGGTCATCTTTCTTTCCTTCCCGATGATGCTGATCTGTTGCGGATGCGGGCGCTCAGTGCGCGCGGTCCGCGGCGAGGGCGAGGAACTCGGAGCGGGAGCGCGGGTCGTCCCGCAGCAGGCCCCGCAGGGCCGAGGTCGACGTCTTCGACCCCGTGGCGCGGGCGCCGCGCAGGGTCATGCACGTGTGCGTCGCCTCGACGACCACGCCGATGCCACGCGGCTGAAGCCGTGCGGCCAGGGCGTCGGCGATCTGCACGGTCAGCCGCTCCTGCGTCTGCGGGCGACGCGCGTAGTGATCGACCATCCGCGGGATCTTCGAGAGCCCGACCACGCGATCGGCGGGAAGGTAGGCGACGTGCGCGACGCCGGTGAACGGCAGCAGGTGGTGCTCGCAGATCGAGCGCACCGGGATGTCGCGGATCAGCACGAGTTCGTCGTACCCCTCGGAGTTCGCGAAGGTGGTGAAGTCGAAGGGCTCCGGCTGCAGCAGTTCGGCGTAGGCCTCGGCGAAGCGGCGGGGTGTGCGTGCCAGATCCAGGGCATCCGCCGCATCCGGGTCGATGCCGAGCGCCTTCAGGAACAGGCGGCCGGCCTCCTCTGCGGCATCCAGGTCCACGGGCCTCGGCGCGGCCTCGATCCGGACCCGCTGCGGTGCATCCGTCCGCAGCTCCAGCGCATCATCGTCCTGCATCGCCGTCATCGTCATGGCCGACCTCCTGTGCCTCTCCTCTCCATCAGACACCCGATCGACTTCTAAATGCAAGTCTTATATTTTTTAGAACAGAGGTCAGGGCTCCCCGACCAGCTCGATCCGCCTCTCCATCTCGGCGAGCTCCGAGCGCATCCGCGCGATCGAGGCCGGGGTGAACCGCCGCACCTGGAGCGAGAGCACCACCTCGGCGTCGATCGGGTTGATGTCGAACTCCTCGCACAGCGCACGGTTGAGTGCGGCGTCATCGCCCTCGACCGATGCGCACACCTCGAGGACCCTGGACGCCTGTTCGGCGGCCATCAGCGTGATGCCGAGCAGCCACCGGCGCCCCTGCAGGTTCTGCTTCTCCGTCATGACGCCGACCCTAGCCGGAGAGGCGCGCGGCATCCAGAGCTGCGGCCACACGGCATCCATGTCCGGATGGCCCTGGCGATGCACGCACCGGCGGCATCGATCTGGTGTGACGCGACGACTGCGGCTTAGTGTGTTCCCCATGACGGCGAGGCGGGCGGCGGCATCCATTGCACTCACGATCGCGGCGGTGGCCGCCCTGACGGGATGCTCGGACCCGCAACCCACCGCGGACGACTACCTCGCCACCCACGTCGAGTTCTGGACCATCGCCGCGCAGGTCGCCCAGGAGGACACTGGCCAGGCTCCTCGTGACGACATGGAGAGCGCCCTGAAGGCCCAGTGGGACGATCCTGACACCCGCGCCCACTTGACGGCCATCTACGACGGCGTCTGCGAAGACCTGAAGGACGGCGGCAAGCCCGACTTCATCCTCGACCTCGTCAGCGAGCTGCGGAAGAACGTCAGCGCGGAGGCCGCGAGGACGGGCACCATGAAGCAGGTCGACGCGGTCGTGAAGCACCTGTGCCCCGGTCAGGCCGGCGCAGCCGATGCGATCCGCGACACGGTACTGAAGAGCTGAAAGACATCGCTCGCGCAGCACGGCGGTACGCTGACAGTCGCCGCCGTGCACCTGCACCGCGGCTCCCCCGAGCGGATGCCGATACCGAGCACGTAGAACGGATGCCAGGATGACCGCGGAAGTCAGCCCCCGAGTCGAGGCGACCCGACGGGCAGGCCGCGCGCGCGTGATCACGCTCGCCCGCATCAAGCTGCCGACGTGGAACGGAGCCCTCTCCGAACTGACCGCCGAGCTGCGCGAGGACGCCGGGCTCAGCGAAGGCGCGTTCCGCACGCTGTTCCCCACCGACCGCGACCTGCTGCGGGCCGTGGACGACGAACTGCTCGAGGAGATCGCGCAACGGGTGCGCACCGCGGCGGAGAGCTTCGACCCCGCCCGGTACACGGATGCGGAACTGCCGCTCGCCCTCTCGGTCGCACTCGCCGACGCCCGACCGCTGGACTGGAGCTCGCTGAACATCCGCCTCCGGGTGCGGCTGCTCGCGGCATCGACCGGGGCGCACAGCGAGGAGGTGCTCGCATCGGAGCGCGCGTTCCTCCCGACCATGCTCGAGGCGTTCGAGCTGCTGCTCTCGCGCATCCATCACCGGTTCACGTGGTCGCCGGCGCTCGGCGTGCGCGTCGTGATCCTCACCTACGAGCGCTCGTTCGAGTCGTGGATCATGTCGGGTCGCAACGAGCAGTCATTCGCGGAGTCGTCCTACATCAAGCACACGCTGCCCGAGCTGCTCCTGGGCATGAGCGCGCCTGCGCAGCAGGACTGAACGCCGCGGTCAGAGCGCCGGACGGAAGATCTTCATCGGACGGATGCTGATGTCCTGCCACACCCCGCCGAGGATGTACGGCTCGGCGTCGTACCAGGCGCGGAATGCCGCCTCGTCGGCGAAGGCGACGTGCATGGACGAGCCGATCATCCGCCCGTCGTCGTCGAGAATCGCGCCTCCGCTGAGCAGCTCACCGCGCTCGGCGAGCTGCTGCGCCCCGGCGAGGTGCTCGGCACGCACGGCGAGACGACGCTCGGGGGCGTCGGCGTCGGCGCCGTCGAGCGCGGTGATGAGGTATTCGACTGCTTCACTCATGGGATCAGCGTAGGGCCGCGGCGACGGTCAGGGCGCGACGCGCACACGCACAAGGAAGTCGTCGACGTTGGGCAGGTGCTCGCGCACGCTGCGCTCCGCGGCATCCGCGACATCCGCGGCATCCGGATGCCCGGACTCGACCCGCACCACGGCGTCCCCCTGCAGTCGGTGGCCCACCCAGCGCAGACGGAGGCGCTCGACGTCGATCAGGCCGTCGACGTGCTCCAGCGCATGCTGCGCGCGGTCGACGAGCTCGGGCTCGACGCCGTCGAGCAGACGCCGGCCGACGCTGCGGACGGTGCCGACCAGCAGCACGAAGATCGCCACGGAGATGATCAGGCCGACGATCGGGTCGGCCAAGGGGAAGCCGAGCAGCACGCCGATCCCGCCGATCACGACGGCCAGCGAGGTGAAGCCGTCGGTGCGGGCATGCACGCCGTCGGCGACGAGCGCCGCCGATCCGATGCGACGGCCGACGCGGACGCGGTAGACCGCGACGGCTTCGTTGCCGAGGAATCCGATGACCCCGGCGGCGATCACCCAGCCCAGGTTCGCCAGCGGCTGCGGGTGGATGATGCGCTCGATCGACTGCCAGGCCGCGACGATCGCAGACAGCGCCACCACGAACACGATGAACAGGCCGGCGAGGTCCTCGGCACGACCGAACCCGAAGGTGTAGCGGCGGGACGCCGCGCGACGGCCCAGCACGAAGGCGATCCAGAGCGGCACCGCTGTGAGCGCATCGGAGAAGTTGTGGATCGTGTCGGCGAGCAGCGCGACCGACCCGCTGAAGGCGACGACGGCGCCCTGCAGCACCGTGGTGATCAGCAGCAGGATCAGACTGACCTTCAGCGCGCGGATGCCCGCGGCGTTCGCCTCCATGGCATCGTCGATCGAGTCGGCCGCGTCGTGGGTGTGCGGCACGAATAGGCCGTAGAGGAAGCCCTTGAAGCCGGTCGGATGCTCGTGGTGGTCGCCGTGCGAGTGACCGTGGGCATGATCATGATCATGATCATGACCGTGGTCGTGAGATTCGTGGGCGTGGTCATGCTCGTGGTGCACGTGCTGCGCGGTCATTCGCCCGCTCGATCCTGGTGGTGGTGACGCGGGGTGCCGCCGAGCGTGTGCTCGGCCTGGAAGATCGCGGATGCCACGAGCTCGGACGCGTGCTCGTTCTCGAGCCGGTAGAACACCCGCTGTCCGTCCTGTCGGGTGGCGACGATGCGCGCCAGGCGCAGTTTGGCGAGGTGCTGCGACACGGCCGCCGGCGACTTGTCCACGATGTCGGCGATGTGGTTGACCGAGAGCTCCTCGGCGTCCTGCAGCGCGAGGATGATCCGCACGCGCGTGGCGTCGGCCAGCATCCCGAACACCTCGACGGCGAGCTCGACGAAGGAGCTGTCCGGCGTGTATCCGCATTTCCGCTTATCTGCACTCATACGCAGATACTAAGACAATTCGTCTGCGTTCGTTCACCAGAAGTCTCTTGTCCTCGCCCCCCGGCGGTGGTTGCATCGAGGTTCATGACAGATGAAATGCATCGCCACCCCCACTCCGCCTCCCCCGAACCCCGCTGGTGCTCCTGTGCCGTCCCCTCGGACGTCGAGGAGCAGCGCCGCTCCGGGCTGAGCCGTCGTGGATTCCTCACCGGCGTCACCGCGGCCAGCGCGCTCGCGGCGGCCGGATGGGTGGCCCGTCCGGAACAGGCATCCGCTGCGCAGGGCGGTGTCGGCAAGTCCCTCACGATCACGATCATGGGCACGTCCGACCTCCACTCGCACGCGGTCAACTGGGACTACTACAAAGACGCCGCGTACGCAGACAGCAAGGGGAACGCGGTCGGACTCGCCCGCGTCTCGAGCGTGGTGAAGCAGATCCGCGCCGACCGCGGTCGCGACCGCACGCTGCTGTTCGACGCGGGCGACACCATCCAGGGCACCCCGCTGGGCTTCTACTACGCGACGGTCGAGCCCATCACGAAGACCGGCGCCGTGCATCCGATGGCAGCGCAGATGAACGCGCTCGGCTACGACGCCGTCGCCCTCGGCAACCACGAGTTCAATTACGGTCTCGAGTTCCTGGACACGTGGATCACGCAGATGGATGCCCCTGTGCTCGGCGCCAACGCGGTGCGCGCCGGCACGAACGTCCCCGCTTTCACGCCGTACACGATCAAGACTCTCCACCCGAAGGGCGCGAAGCCCGTGCGCGTCGGCGTGCTTGGGCTCACCAATCCCGGCGTCGTGATCTGGGACAAGGCGAACGTCAGCGGCAAGGTCGAGGTGCTCGACATCGTCGCGACCGCGGCCCGCTGGGTGCCGATCATCCGCGCACAGGGCGTGGACGTCGTCGTCGTCAGCGTGCACTCCGGTGACAGCGGCACCTCGTCGTACGGGGACGCACTGCCCAACGAGAACGCCGCCGCTCTCCTGGCCGCGCAGGTGCCGGGGATCGACGCGATCCTGTTCGGGCACGCGCACAAGGACATCCCGCAGCGGTTCGTGACCGGACCGGACGGAAGGCAGGTCGTGCTCAGCGAGCCGATGTGCTGGGGCCAGCGCCTGAGCGTGTTCGATCTGGAGCTGCAGCAGGTGAAGGGCCGGTGGCAGGTGGTCTCGCGGAAGGCGACCAACCTGAACACGAACACCGTCGAGGACGATCCGGCGATGGTCGCCCTGATCAAGGCGCAGCACGACGCCGTGGTCGCCTACGTCAACAAGCCCGTCGCCACGTCGACCGAGGAGCTGTCCGCCGCGGAGTCGTGCTGGAAGGACACCGCGATCCTCGACTACGTCAACAAGGTGCAGGTCGAGACCGTCACCGCGGCGATCCAGGGCACACCCGAGGCCGCACTCCCGGTCATCTCGATCGCGGCGCCGTTCAACCGCGAGGCGACCTTCCCCGCGGGCGAGGTGACGATCCGGGATGTCGCGGGTCTGTACATCTACGACAACACCCTGATGGCCTCGGTGCTGACCGGCGCGCAGATCAAGGACTATCTGGAGTACTCCGCGAAGTACTTCCAGCAGGTCGCGCCGGATGCGCCCGTCGAGCCCGCGAGCTGGACGAACGCGCTGAACACGCCGGACTACAACTACGACCAGTTCTCCAGTGTGACCTACGACGTCGACATCTCCCAGCCGCAGGGGTCGCGGATCGTGAACCTGTCCTGGGACGGCGCACCGATCGCGGCGGATGCGAAGTTCGTCGTCGCGATCAACAACTACCGTCAGTCCGGTGGCGGTGGCTTCCCGCACGTCACCACCGCGCCGGTGGTCTACAACGCGCAGGTCGCGATCCGCGAGGCCATCGTGCAGTACGCCTCGAATGCCGGCATCATCGACCCGAAGGACTTCCACGTCGTGAACTGGAAGCTCGTCCGTGGCGGGGTGCCGGTCTTCAGCTGATCGGTCGGCCGCCACAACTCCGGAGATCCGGAGGTGAAACGCCCTCGCGGAGCCCTGAACAGGTTCAGCGAGGGCGTTTCTCCGGAGTTGTGCCGGTACCGCAGCCCTCGTCGGTCAGCCGGCGACAGGCGGTGCGTGGGTGACCGAAGGATCCAGCCCGCGGCGCACCACCTCAGCCTTCGCGCGGTCGAGGCCGCCGTGCTCGAGACCCGCCAGCACAGAGCGTCCCGCCCAGACGACACGTCCCCTGCGGCGCACAGTCACCTCGAGCGCGCCGGCGAGGTGTTCGAGCGCGCCCGCCGCGTTGCGCTCCTGCGAGGGCAGCGGCACCGGCAGAACGTGGGATGCCGCGCGCGGCGCCGTGCCGGCGACCTCGATCGTCCACCCGAAGCCCCGTCCGTGCAGCATCCATCGTTCTTCGTCGACGACCGCACGCACCGGACTGACACCCGGATTACCGAGCCGGATGACGTGCCCTCCCGGCAGGCGCACGACCAGACCGGTCACCTCCGTGCGGATCGGTCCCGAGTGCACCTGCCCGCCCGCGAACGCCACGCAGGCATCGCGCTCATCGAACCCCTGAGCCTGACCCCACCACCAGGAATCGGGAAACCCTTCCCGGCCCCAGTTCTTCTCGGCGTAGACCTGGGCGTCGTGCAACTCCCACGTCTCATCTCCGATGGTCGCGATGCCGTTCACGCGCCCGCCGAGCAGCCACGGATGCCAGTACTGGTTCAGCGCGGGCACGGTCTGGAACATGCTCGACCCGCCGAACGCGCGATGCGGCCAGGGCAGCGGGTCTTCGATCGTCACGTCCAGTTGCGCATCCGAGCCGAGGTCCACGCGCAGCCGCCGATCGTCGCCGTGGAAGGCATCACCGGCGTGCGCTCCGATGCCGGCGGGGTCAGCGGATGCCGTGGGGTGCGCGTCCACGCGCAGGAATCCGCCCGGGTGAGCCGCGAGGCCGAGCGTCGCCCAGGGCCCGTGCGGACCGCGGTTCACGCCGTTCAGCGCGATGATGACCCGCCCCGTCACCCGCTCGGTGATGCGCCAGAAGTAGCCCTCCATCGCGACGCCGGGATGCGCGGGCAGCGGACTCTGGAACGGCAGATCCGCCCCGGTCGATCGATACCAGGCAAGCAGGCCCATGAGCGTTGTCTAGCACGGAGGGTTTCGGAGGGGAAGATCGGCCAGACGTGCGACCGGTGTCGCGTGGTCAGCCAACGACCTCGGCACAGACGCCAGAAGCGATCGATTTCGGCAGGGTCAGTCGGGCGGTAGGGCTAAGCCCATCCGTTCTCGTACACACGCAGCCTGACGGCCGCGGCTTCGAGCAGCGGTACGCGAACGCCTCGGTGTTGCGCGCGCTGCACTAGCGCTCCCAGGATCGGTTCGACTTCTGTGGGGCGGCCTGCAGAGAAGTCGCGGTACATCGATGTGGCGAAGCGTGAGTGAGGTTGAGTGAGTATTGTCGTGACCCTCTCGAGTGCGGCTGGGCGCGGAGGGAACCCTTCAGCGCGCTGCACGCTTGCGATTTCGTTGATGACTTGTTGCGTCACGGAGGTACCACCAGAAGCGGCGACCACGACACCGACGACGCCTCCCAGCAGGACGGTGGCCGCGCCGCCGGCTGCCATGAAGAGCCACTTCTCCCACATGTCCTGCACGATGTGATCGGATGCTGTGGCGTCGATGCCCGCGCGGGTGCCGAGGTCGGCGATTTCGGTCACGCGTGCTGAGAGTCGTCCGTTGAGCTCTCCGATGCTGAGCGCGACCCCGGGTGCGAGTTGCTGGATGTCCCCGTTCTCGCGGAGCTCGGTCCCGATGACGGCCACACCGCCGAGTACCATCTCGCTGCCGAAGCGTCGAGTCAGGGTGTTGATGTGGTCGATGCCGTTGACTATCGGAAGGATAGCCGTGCGGGCGGTGATCGCAGGAGCCACGTCATCGAGGGCGGGCTCGAGGGTGGTTGCCTTCGTCGCGAGGAGAACGAGATCCCAGCCTGAGTGGAGCTGATTCGCCGCGACCGTGGTGGCCGCAATGGCGGTGCGGACTCCATTCGCGTCGATGACCACTAACCCGTTTTTCTCGAGTGACGCTGCTCGGCCTTGTCGGACGAGGAAGGTGACATCGGCAGCCGCCTGGATGAGCCGGGCGCCGAGGTAGCCTCCGACCGCTCCTGCCCCAACGATGAGGATTCGCATGCTGCTTCCCGTCACTGGGCCGGGATTCGCTGGGTGTCAGCGCCTTGGCGAGTTGCCCTGTGAGCGATCAGGCGCGGGCCTTGAGAGATGATGACGACTCCGAGGATGACGACGACGCCGCCCAGGAGCTCGAGCGGGATGGGCAATTCGCCGAGCCAGACCCACGCGATGAGAACAGCGACCGGCGGCACGAGATAGAGCAAGGAAGTGGAAACGGCGACAGACATCCGCGCGACAGCGTACGCCCAGAGCACGAAACCTGCCGCAGAGGGAAGCAGGCCGAGGTAGATCGCTGAGAGCCACGGGGCGAGCCCCGCGCCGAGCAGCCCGTCCAGGTCGAACGGGACGAGAGGCAGCGTCATCACCGTTCCCGCGATCATCGCGTAGCAGGCGACCTCGATGCTGCTGTATCTCTTCAGCAGTGGACTCTGAAGCGGATGGTAGATGCCTTGCACTACCATCGCGGCTACCACGATCCAGACGGCCGCCGACAGAGAGACACCCGCGCGAGCGAGGCAGACGAACGCCACACCCGCAAGCGCGATGATGCTGCCGACAACTGTGGTGCGTGAGATGCGCTCCGAGAAGAGAACTCGCGCGACGACGACCGATACCAACGGCGCGGCGGCGACGATGATGCTAGCCGTCCCCGCAGGTACATAGATCTCGCCCCAATTGAGAAGCAACTGATACGCCGCCATGCCAAAGAACCCGCAGGCAGCGATCCAACCCAGATCCCGCGCTCTCGGCAACCGCGCTTTCACGATCACTGCGACGACCAGCAAAGCCAACGCCGCCACGAGCAAGCGCGCAAAAGACAACCCGATGACACCCATCGCGGGCGCGGCGACTCTGATGGCAGGGAAAGCTGACGCCCACAGCAGGACTACCGACAGTCCGGCACTCAAAGCTCTGTTGACTCTCATGACACAAGAGTGACAAGATGAACATCTCAGCACAATTGATGGGTTATTAACTTATTCGTAAGTTCTGTTTACTCCTAGGGAAGTCATGATTGACGTCCGCAAGCTCCGTCTCTTGGTTGCCCTTCAGCGCCTCGGAACCCTCGCGGCCGTGGCCGAAGAGATGCACCTCAGCGCTCCTGGCGTCTCGATGCAGCTGGCCGCACTCGAGAAAGAGCTGGCGATTCGTCTCACACAGCGGCAAGGACGACGGCTCGTTCTGACCGCGGCAGGTGTCACGCTCGCAGATCACGGGCGGGACGTCCTCGATCGACTGTCTCTCGCCGAACTCGAGCTGCAGTCCCTGCGCGCCGGCACGGTGGGGCGTTACACGCTAGCCGCGTTCCCCTCCGCGTCTCGCACCATCGTTGCGGATGCCTTTCGTGAGATCCTGAGCGATGCCGGACCCGCGCTGGACGTGCACCTAACCGTCGCGGAGCCGGATCGCGCGATCAACACGCTCATGACCGGCGACGCCGACCTCGCGATCATTCACTCATACTCCAACGTCCCCCGCGATCTCCCCGACAGCCTCTGGTCACGCTCAATCGGCAGTGAGCCGGTATGGCTGGCAGCACCGACTGCCCGACCCTCAGCCGACAAGACCGTGCGGCTGGACGACTTTTCGTCGATGCCGTGGATCGCTCCGACGACCGATGTGACCTGCTACACGATGATGGAACGTGCCTGCGGCCTCGCAGGGTTCCGACCTGACATCGTCGCAGAGTCAATGGACTTCGCGGTGCAGCTCGAACTCGTCGCCGCAGGAGTCGGCGTCGCGCTTGTGCCCGCTCTGACTGTCACCGAGATCCCTGACGGAGTGGAGCTGCTCGACCTGACGATGCCGGTGACTCGAAGCCTTCATCTCGCCATGCGCACACCTGACCAGGCGGACCCCGGGATCGCCAATCTCTGCGACACTCTCGCGCGCACCGCGACCCGAAGACTTTCCATCACTCCGACAGCCTGAGCTGTTGATCCATCCCGGCCGGCGCCGATGGCTGTGCCACTGGTGGCCTTCCGACACTCTTCGTGAGAATCCGACGCCTCTCGTGAGACCGGACAGCGATCTCCGCGTAGACTTCCGTGACCAAACCGTTGCATTCGTTACCTCGCCGTTATACACTCATCGCACGGTGAATGTTTGCTGTGGCATGAACCGCATGTGATTGCAGGACACTCTTGGTGCAAGGGACAAGGGCCGGCCGGAAGCCTCTCCGACCGGCCCTTACTTGTGCGGCGAGCACGACGTCGGCGCGCCACACTACGCTGATGACATGACTGACCGCCAGCTCGCCCTGCAGGCCTGGGAGAGCCTGTTCCGGGCACAGCACGAGCTCTTCGGCGAGATGACCGAGGACTTCGACGGCGCACCGATCACCCAGGCCGAATACGACGTCCTGCTCACCGTGGTGCGCTCCTGCGAGATGACCGCACGCCTGCGCGACATCACCGCGAACTCGCTGATCAGCCAGCCCAGCGTCTCGCGGCTGATCGACCGGATGGTCTCACGCGAACTGGTCACCAAGGCATCCGATCCGGAAGACGGCCGCGGCGCGGTCGTGACGGCGACGGATGCCGGCGCACGCGCCTTCCGCGCCCTCGCCGCCTCGCACGGGCGATCCATCGCCGAGCGGATGGCGAAGCTCGACGACGACGAGCTCCGCACTCTGCTCGCCCTGACCGAGAAGCTGCGCGGCCGGTAGTTCTCCCCATCGGCACCGCACCCGGACTTCTGGCAGGGTGGAGCTGAAACACGCTTTCTGAGGGGAAAGGGCACTTCTATGGAGATCGCCGGAATCATCGGCATCCTGGTCATCGTCGGCGTTGCCGTCGTGGCCGTGATCGTCATCGGACTCATCATGCTGCTGTTCGCACGCAGCTGGATCAAGGTCGCACGCGCGGACGAGGCGCTGGTGATCTCGGGGCGCAAGCAGAAGGTGCAGCGCGCCGTTCTCAACGCCGACGGCAGCACCAGCTCCGAGCTGGCGGAGTCCCCCGTCACGGTCATCGTCAACGGCAAGTCCCTGGTCAACCCGATCACGCAGCGCCACGAGATCATCTCGCTGCGCTCCCGTCAGGTGCTGCTGAACGCCGAGGCCCAGTCGCTGGACAGCGTGACCCTCAATGTCGACGGCGTCGCGATCGTGAAGATCGGCTCCGACCCCCTCTACGTGCGCCGCGCCGCTGAGCGCTTCGCCTCGCAGGACAAGGCCATCGAGCAGTTCACCACCGAGCAGCTCGAGGGCGCCCTGCGCGGCATCGTCGCCACCCTGTCCGTCGTGGAGCTGATGCGCGAGCGCAAGAAGTTCTCCGACCAGATCGCCGCGGACGTCTCCAGCGAGCTGGCAGACCAGGGTCTGATCCTCGACTCCTTCCAGATCAAGGGCATCACCGACAAGGTCGGCTACATCCAGTCGCTGGGTGCTCCCGAGATCCAGGCGAAGCGCCAGGCGGCGGAGATCTCGCAGACCAACGCCGACCGCGCGATCAACCAGAAGAACATCGCCAACCAGGAAGCGAACCTGATCGAGCAGACCGCGCTCGACACCAACACCGCCAACGCCAACGCCGGCATCGGACGCGCCCGCGCCGAGGCCGAGCAGGCCGAGCAGCTCGCTCGCGCCCAGGCCGAGCAGGCCGTCCTCCAGCAGCAGGCCGAGAACAAGCAGGCCCAGCTGGATGCCGACGTCAAGCGCGTCGCGGATGCCCAGCGGTACGAGGCCGAGACCCGCGCGCAGGCCGACCTGTTCACCCGCGAGAAGTCGGCCGAGGCCGCCGCGATCGAGCAGGTCAAGCAGGCCGAGGCCCGCACCCGCATCGCCGAGCAGCAGGCGCAGGCCGACAAGGCACGCGCCGCCGGTGAAGCCGCCGCCGCCCAGGCCAAGGCGACCGGTGAGGCCAACGCGCTGCGCGCCCAGGCCGAAGCCGAGGCAGAGGCCCGCCGCCTGCGCGCCAACGCCGAGGCCGACGCCATCCGCGCCGAGGGTGAGGCCCGCGCGGCCGCCGTCGAGGCCGAGGCCAAGGCCATCGCGTCGAACCAGGAGGCGTTCCTGTCGCAGCGCGTGCTCGAGGTGCTGCCGTCGATCATGGCGGAGTTCGCCAAGGGGTACGCCGCGATCGGCAACGTCTCCATCATCGGCGGGTCCGGCGAGGACGGCGCGTCCAGCGTGGTCGGCGGCGACAACGCCAAGGCCATGCGCGCCGTGTTCGACAGTGTCGGCGCCGCCACTGGCCTCGACCTCGCCGCCATCATCCAGGGTCAGGCCGTCGGCCGCGGCATCGGCGCGGGCGTCGCCCAGGCAGCGGATGCCGCCCCCGCAGCATCCGCGATCAAGACCGCTTCGGCCCCGAAGGCCGCCGCAGCGCCCAAGGCCGCCCCCGCGGCCGAGCCCGCCGCGGAGTGATCCGCTTCTGAGATGGGGCCGCCCTTCGGGGCGGCCCTTTTTCGTGCGCGCAGGCATCCGGCGCCCGGCTCCTTCGTCGTGCGTGTGAGTCTCACGTCGCGCGAACCTCCCTCGCCGCCCCTGCTGAGCTACCTCGCCCCTGTTCATTCACGTAGATGAGCAGGGGCGACGTAGCTGGGCAGGGGCGAGGACAACGGTGGGCCGGCCGGCGCGCGCCGAGCGCCGGAGTTCGCGGATTGCTGCGAAGACCGCTCCGTACACTCGAAGCATGACGATGCCGAACCAGCTCCCCTACGCCGTCTTCTCGGGAGCTCTCGTCGATCGCGCGACCGGAGGCTGGAATCCTGCGCAGGCGGTCGTCGGGCAGGGCCTGGTGACGCTGTGGGTCGCCACCCCCGCCGGCTGGGTGCAGCATTTCAGCGTGCCTGCGAGCGAGGTGGTCGTGAAGTCGGCCGCCCAGCGCATCACCCTGGTCGTGCGCGGCCAGAGCTACCCGATCCTCGCGGACCCGGCGGCGGTCGACCGGGCCGTCAGGCTCAACGTCACCGGCATCACGGGCAACATCACCGGCTCCCCCATCCTCGAGACGGCGAGCACCGCGGGACGGCTCGCGAACCAGGCGTCCGCCGCGCAGGCGTTCAGCGCCGGCGGCGGCTCGCAGTTCCTCGCGGCCTCGCGCGCGTCCGGAGCCCGCGTCTCACGCCTGGGCTACCCCGCGATCATGGCCATCGGCTGCGGCACTGCCCTGATCATCGCTGTGGTCACGCTCGTCGTCGCCGCTGTGATCATCAACATGTAGCGCGGAGGCGCAGCGCGGCAGGAAGCCGCCCCGCACGGCAGACTGGGTGCATGCCCGCCTTCGATCTCGCCGCGATCGGCGCGGGGCTGTCGTTCACGGATGCCCTGCCGGCGCTGTCCGCAGCGCTCGACACCAGCGCCGCGGTCGTCGTGAGCGCCCCTCCCGGCACCGGCAAGACGACGCTGGTGCCGCCGCTGCTGGCCTCGCGCACCACGGGTCGTGTGATCGTCACGCAGCCGCGTCGGGTCGCCGCCCGTGCCGCCGCGCGCCGGCTCGCGCAGCTGGACGGGTCCGTCCTCGGTGACCGCGTCGGCTTCACGGTCCGCGGCGAGCGCGCGGTCGGCCGCGACACACGCGTGGAGTTCGTCACGGCCGGAGTGCTGCTGCGGCGGATGCTGGATGATCCGGGGCTCGACGGGGTGGACGCCGTGATCATCGACGAAGTGCACGAGCGGGCGCTGGAGACCGACCTGCTGATCGGCCTGCTCGGTGAGGCGCGTGAGCTGCGCGAGGACCTCGTGCTGATCGCCATGTCGGCCACGCTCGACGCCGCGCGCATCGCCGCCGTTCTCGGTACGGATGCCGCCCCCGCCCCGGTCGTGGACCACGACGTGCCCGCGTTCCCCTTGACCGAGCGCTGGGCGCCGAGCCCCGCACCGCGCCTGGACGAGCGTGGGGTGACGTGGGCGTTCCTGGATCATGTCGCGCGGACCACGGCATCCGCTGCCCGCGACCTGACCCACGAGGACCCCACCGCCGACGTGCTCGTGTTCGCACCGGGTGCCCGTGAGGTGTCCGAGATCGCCGGCCGCCTCCGCGATGCGGGCGGCGGCTTCGACGTGCGGGAACTGCACGGGCAGATCCGCGCGGCAGACCAGGATGCCGTGATCCGCGGCCGCGGCCCCGAGGATCCACCCCGGATCATCGTGACGACATCCCTCGCGGAGTCGTCGCTCACCGTGCCGGGCGTGCGCCTGGTCGTCGACAGCTGCCTGGCCCGGCATCCGGTGCGTGATGCGGCGCGCGGCATGAGCGGGCTGGTCACCTCGGCGGCATCGCGCTCGTCCTGCGTGCAGCGCGCGGGACGAGCCACCCGTCAAGGTCCGGGAACCGTGATCCGCTGCGTGGACGAGCGCAGCTACGCTGCCGCGCCCGCCCGCCCCGCGCCCGAGATCACCACCACCGATCTCGCCGACGCCGCACTTCTGCTGGCCTGCTGGGGTGCGCCCGGGGGCACCGGACTGCGGCTGATCGATCCGCTGCCCGCCGACAGCCTCGCCGACGCCGTCCGCGTGCTGCACGGACTCGGCGCGATCGACGCCGACGGACGCGCCACCGAGGAGGGACGGTCGCTTGCGCGCATCCCCACCGATCCGCGCCTCGCCCGCGCGCTGCGCGACGGCGGGCCGCTGGTCGGCGCGCGACTCGCCGCCGAGGTCGTCGCACTGCTGGGCGGGGACCTGCGCATCGCGGATGCCGATGCGGCGCACGCCCTCGTCTCCCTGCGCGGCGGACGCACCCCCGACGCCCGGCGCTGGAGCCGCGATGCAGACCGTCTCGAACGACTGGTGCCGGCGACGCCGGGCATCCGGGTCGACCTCGACGGCGTGGGCCTGGTCATCGCGCTGGCGTTCCCGGAGCGGATCGCCCGCCGCATGGATCGATCATCCGACGGGGCGACGTTCCTGCTGGCCTCGGGCACGCGCGCGGGAGTGCGCGGTCCGCTCGCGGATGCCGAGTGGCTCGCCGTCGCCGACGTCGCCCGCGCTTCCGGACGCGCGGCGGCCGGCTCCGGTGCGGTCGTGCGCGCCGCCGCCGTGCTCTCGGAGGCGCAGATGGAGCACGCCGCGAGCCATCTGATGACAGACCGGGTCGAGGCCGAGTTCGCGGGTTCCCGCGTGCAGGCCCGACGCGAACGCCGGGTCGGCGCGATCGTGCGGGCATCGGTGCCGGTGCGGGCATCGGCTGACGAGGGCAGGGACGCTGTGCGGCGCGCCCTGCGCCGCGAAGGGCTGGGGCTGTTCGCCTGGCGGGATGCCGCGGACGAGCTGCGGCGCCGCCTGGCACTGCTGCATCGGGAGCTGGGCGCGCCCTGGCCCGATGTATCGGATGCCGGCCTGCTCGCGGCCATCGACGCCTGGCTGGCGCCCGAGCTCGACGCCCTGGCGGGAGGGACGCCGGCGGATCGGCTGGACCTGGCCTCCGCGCTGCGACGCCTGCTGCCGTGGCCGGAGGCGGTGCGGTTCGACGAGCTGGCGCCGGAGCGCCTCGAGGTGCCGAGCGGCTCCCGCATCCGCGTCGCCTACCCACCGCTCGACGACCCGACGGCGCGGCCGGTGGTCGCGGTGAAGCTGCAGGAGTGCTTCGGCTGGGCCGAGACACCACGACTGGTCGACGGCCGCGTGCCGGTGCTGTTCCATCTGCTCTCCCCAGCCGGGCGGCAGCTGGCCGTCACCGACGATCTGGCCTCCTTCTGGTCGGGACCGTACGCGCAGGTGCGCGCCGAGATGCGCGGACGGTACCCCAAGCATCCGTGGCCCGAGGACCCCTGGGCGGCCGCCCCCACCCGGCACACGAAGAACCGCGCCGCGCGCGGCTGAGCCCTGCCACCGCCCCGGTCAGCGGACGTTGTCCCGATCAGCGGGCCGATCGGCCGCATCCGTCCGGGAATCGGGACTTCGTCCGCGGATCGGGCGACGGATGCTGGCCATCGGACGGCCTCACGGCGTGCGGCGGCGCAGCGTGAGCGGCGCCAGCACCAGGCATCCGACCGCGAAGGCCGCGACGATCAGCAGCGGCGCGCCGACATCCCAGCCCTCGTCGCCTTTCGTGACGGCCTGGATGGCGTCGATCGCATGGCTGAGCGGCAGCCAGTCGGAGATGGCGTAGAGCACGTCGGGCATCTGATCGCGAGGCATGAACAGGCCGCCGAGGATGATCTGCGGGAACACCAGCACCGGCATGAACTGCACGGCCTGGAACTCGGTCTGCGCGAACGCGCTGGCCAGCAGTCCGAGGGCGGTGCCGAGCACGGCATCCAGCACCGCCACCGCGCCCAGCTGCCACAGCGGCCCGTCGACGGTCAGCCCGCACGCGTACACGGCGAACGCGACCGTGATGACCGCCTGCAGGATCGCCATGAGCCCGAACGCGAGCGCGTAGCCGAGGATGAAGTCGGCCTTGCCGAGCGGCGTGGTCATCAGCCGCTCGAGCGTACCGGAGCGCCGCTCGCGCAGCGTGGTGATCGACGTGATCAGGAACATCACGATGAACGGGAACAGCGCCAGGATCGCGCCACCGAACCTGTCGAACACCCCATCCTGATCCGCGAACAGCCAGGCGAACAGGCCGACCAGCAGGCTGGGCGCCACGAGCATGAGCGCGATCGAACGCGGATCGTGGCGCAGCTGCTGCAGCACACGGCCGGCCGTGGCGAAGGTGCGCTTCATCGCTCCACCTCCTGGCCGTGATCCTTCTCGCGTTCCCTCTCGCGCTCACGCAGCGAGCGACGCGTCTCGTGGCCGGTGTCACGGCGGATCAGCGTGAGGAACGCCGCCTCGGCGTCCGTCTGCCCGGTGTCAGCGAGCAGCTGCTGCGGCGTGGTGTCGGCGATGATCCGGCCGTCGCGCATGAGCAGCAGCCGGTCGCAGCGCAGCGCCTCGTCCATCACGTGGCTGGAGACGAGCATGGTGGTGCCGGCGTCGGCGATCTCGCGGAACAGCGTCCACAGCTCAGATCGCAGCACGGGGTCCAGGCCCACCGTCGGCTCGTCGAGGACGACGAGCTCCGGGGTACCCAGCAGCGCTGCACCGAGGGACACCCGGTTCAGCTGACCACCGCTGAGCGCATCGACCGCCTGGTTCGCGTGTGGGGCGAGCCCCACCTGGGTCAGCACCCGGTCGACGTCGTCTCGCGGCGCACCGAGGACGGATGCGAAGTAGCGCAGGTTCTCGCGGACGGTCAGGTCGGTGTACACGGCGGAGCCCTGGGTGCCGTAGGAGACGCGCCGCCGCAGGCCGCGGGCGCCCGCGGCCTCACCGAGCACGGTGACGCTGCCGCCGTGGGTGCGCTGCACGCCGACGATCGAGCGCATGAGCGTGGTCTTGCCGCATCCGGACGGCCCGAGCAGACCGATCACCTGCCCACGCGGAATGCGAAGCGACAACCCGTCGAACACGTCGTGACGCCCGCGCCGCACCCGCAGCCCGTCGATCACCACCGCATCATCGCTCATGCGATGAATTATTCACCTCGCGCGGGGCGCTGGACAGTGCCCTCCGACGGGATCAGCGACCCGGAACGGATGCTCAGCACTCGATGACGTTCACCGCGAGGCCGCCCTCGCTGGTCTCCTTGTACTTCGTCGACATGTCCAGGCCGGTCTGGCGCATGGTCTCGACCACGGCATCCAGTGACACATAGTGCTCGCCGTCGCCGCGCAGCGCGAGGCGGGCGGCCGTGACGGCGGTGGACGCCGCGATCGCGTTGCGCTCGATGCACGGGATCTGCACGAGTCCGCCGATCGGGTCGCACGTGAGGCCCAGGTGGTGCTCCATCGCGATCTCGGCGGCGTTCTCGATCTGCCGGTTCGTACCGCCCATCACGGCGGTCAGGCCACCGGCGGCCATCGCGCACGCCGATCCGACCTCGGCCTGGCATCCGCCCTCGGCACCCGAGATCGACGCGTTCGCCTTGAACAGCGAGCCGAGTGCGGTGGCGGTCAGCAGGAATCGGCGGATGCCCCGGCGGCGGTTCGCCTCGGCGATGACGTCGGGGTCGTCGATGGCGCCGACGGCGATCAGCGACGCCTCCGCGCCGAAACCGAGCAGGGCGCTGCCGACGAGCTCGCCGTAGGGCGTCACCGCGTTGCCGACGCCGAGTCCGGAGTCGGCGAGGAAGCGCCACCAGTACATCGCGACGGCGGGGAGGATTCCCGCCGCCCCGTTGGTCGGCGCGGTCACGACCCGTCCGCCGGCGGCGTTCTCCTCGTTGACGGCGAGAGCGAACGCACCGAGCCACTCCCCCGGCACCTGCGCGTGGCCGTCGGATTCGACGGCCTCCAGCTGCTCGCGGATGTCATTGGCGCGGCGCTTCACCTTGAGGATGCCCGGCAGTGTGCCGCCGGTGTGCAGGCCGGCCTCGACGCAGGCGCGCATGGCGTCCCAGATCGCGTCGAGTCCGGCCGCCACCTCCTCCTCGCTGCGGACGGCGGTCTCGTTCAGGCGCGCGAGCTCGGCGATCGACAGCCCGTTCTCGTCGCACAGGGCGAGCAGCGAGGCCGCGTCGTCGTAGGGGAACGGCTGGACGGCCGCGGTGACGCGCGCTTCCTCGCCGTCGCGGCGGATGAACCCGCCGCCGATGGAGTAGTAGATCTGCTCGGCGACCGTCCCGCCCTCGGCATCCAGCGCGCGCAGCGTCATCGCGTTCGGATGCCCCGGCAGGCGGGTGCGCGGAATGAAGACGACGTCGTCCTTCGCGAAGTCGATCGGGTACCGCCCGGCGAGGTTCAGTCGCTGCCCCTCCGGCCACCCCTGCCACGCGGCGCGCACGTCATCCGGGTCGCACGTCTCGGGGTGCAGGCCCTGCAGCCCCGCGACCACGGCATCCGGAGTGCCATGACCGAGCCCGGTGGCGCCCAGCGAGCCGAACAGCTCGCAGGTGACGCGCGTCACGCGGTCGAGCGTCCCCTCGGCCTCCAGGCGCGCGGCGAAGTCGACTCCGGCGCGCATCGGGCCGACGGTATGGGAGCTCGAGGGCCCCACTCCGATGGAGAACAGGTCGAAGGCCGAGACGTACGCAGTCACCCCTCCAGCCTAGGCCTGCGCGGCCCTGTCGAGGCCGCTCTCCCGCCTGGCGGAACGGCGTGAAGGCCGCCCCGCGAAAAAGATTCCGGCGGATCGGTCACACTTCCTCCGCGCCGGTCGTCCCCTCTGTATGAACCAGAACACGAACACCACCAGCACCGTCATCGAGCACAAGGCCCGCATGCCGCACCCCGCGTTCCTGCTCGAGGGCGGGATCGACGCCCTCACCGGAGTGAACCGCATCGCGCAGTCCTCGGGCCTGCCGGACGCGCTGCTGCAGCTGGTCTCCCTGCGCGCCAGTCAGCTCAACGGCTGCAGCTGGTGCGTGGTGGACCACACGAAGCAGCTGCTCGACGGCGGCGGCGCACCGGAGCACGTCGCCGCCATCGCCGCCTGGCGGGATGCCCCGTACTTCACCGCCCGCGAGCGCGCCGCCCTCGCCTTCACCGAGGCGCTGACCCGTCTCGCCGACCACCACGACCCGGTCTCCGATGAGCTGTGGGCCGAGATGCTCGACTGCTTCGACCGACGGGAGATCTCGGGACTGCTGTTCGAGATCGGCGCCATCAACGTGTGGAATCGCATCAACGCGGCGATCCGCCAGCCGGCCGGCGCGCGCTGACGATAGCTTGCCCTGCGGAACGGAGCACACATGCCGATGACCGAGCCCGATGAGATCTTCGAGACGCACCGCAGATATCTGACTGCGGTCGCCTACCGGATGCTCGGCTCGCACGCCGACGCGGAGGATGCGGTGCAGGAGGCCTGGATCCGGGCCTCCGGCACCGCAGCCGAGGCGGACGACCCGCGGGCGTGGCTGACGAAGACGGTGAGCCGCATCTGCCTGGATCAGCTGCGTGCGCGCGGCCGGCGGCAGGAGAACCCCCTCGATCTTCTCCCCGACGTCGAGCGGGCGCCGGCCGACGCCGACCCGACGGTGCGCGCCGAGAGCGCCGACCGCGTCGGCTACGCGCTGATGCTGGTGCTCGATCAGCTGACCCCCGACGAGCGTCTCGCTTATGTGCTGCATGACGTGTTCGGACTGTCCTTCGACGAGGTCGCGCCCATCGTGGAGCGGACGCCGCCCGCCGCGCGCAAGCTGGCGAGCCGCGCGCGCGACCGGGTGCGCGGTGCCGCACCGAGGGATGCCGATCAGGCAGCCACCCGCGCGCAGCGACGGGCCGTCGTCGACGCCTTCCTGGCGGCGGCGCGCGACGGCGACTTCGCAGGGCTGCTCGCCGTGCTGCACCCCGACGTCGAGTTCCACCTGGATCAGGGTGCCGACGGCATCCGGATCGTCCGCGGAGCGGAGAAGGTGGCGGCATCCGCCGCCGCGTTCCACCGGTACGCGACGGGCTACGACTTCGAGATCGTGGAGCTGGTCGACGGGTTCGCCGTCGTCGCGATCGACGACGGCGTCCCCGTCTCGCTGCTGTCCTTCACCTCCGAGGGCGAGCGCATCACGGTGATGGAGACGCGCGAGCTGCGCTGAGGGCTACTCGACGAGCTTGCCGGTGCTGTCGACCTCGCGCATGAGCTCGGAGATCTCGGCCGGGATGGGCGCGATCGGCTCGCGGGAGACGCCCGTGGCCGGCGACCACACCAGGTTCACCTGCAGGGTCGGATCGGTCTCGGGGAAGTCGCTGCGGTTGTGGCATCCGCGGGTCTCGCGACGCTCCAGCGCCGCCTCCAGGGTGGCGCGCGCGGCGATCGCGGATGCCTTCAGGTCGAAGGCGTGCGCGAGGTCCTGGAAGCCGGCGATGTCCGGGTGGATGCCGACGTCCGCCATCCGCGCCTCGATCGCGTCGAGCTCGGCCAGTCCTGCGCGCAGGCCCTGTTCGTCACGCACCACGCCGGCGTGCTCGGTCATGGTGTTGCGGATGGCGCGCTGCAGCGCCCGCACGTTCTCAGCGCCGTCGGAGGCGAGCAGGTCGTCGATCTCGGCGCGCGCGCGGGCGACGGCATCCGTCGAGCGTCGCTGCGCATCCAGGCCCAGCGCGTGCGCCATCGCGGCCTGAGCGACGATCCGCCCGTAGACGAGCAGCTCGATCAGCGAGTTGCCGCCGAGGCGGTTCGCACCGTGCAGACCGCTGGCCGCCTCGCCCACGGCGTACAGGCCGTCGACGTCGGTGCCGTGATCCTCGGGCCGCACCCAGACGCCGCCCATCGAATAGTGCGCGGTCGGTGCGATCTCGATCGGATCGACGGTGATGTCGAGCATCTGCAGCTCGAGCAGCGTCTGGTAGACGCGTGGCAGCCGGGTCATGATCGTCTCGCGCGGCAGGTGCGAGACGTCGAGCCAGACGCCGCCGTTCGTCGTGCCACGACCCTGCTTGATCTCCGTGTATGCAGCCAGTGCGACGCGGTCGCGGGTGGAGAGCTCCATCCGCTCCGGGTCGTACTTCGACATGAAGCGCTCGCCCAGTCCGTTGCGCAGGATGCCTCCTTCGCCACGAGCCGCCTCGGAGACCAGCGTGCCGGCGGCGTTCTCCGGCTCGATGATCCCGGAGGGGTGGAACTGCACGAGTTCGGGGTCCCGGATGCGGGCGCCCGCGTCGACGGCGAGCCGGAAGGAGTCGCCGGTGTTCTCGTCGCGGCGCGAGGAGGTGCGCCGCCAGATGCGGGTGTGCCCTCCGGCGGCGAGGATCACGGCGTCCGCGTGGATGAGGTACCGCGTGCCGTCGGCCTGGTCGAAGCCGTAGGCGCCGAACACCACGTTGTCGCGCACCAGGATGCGGGTGATGTACACGCCGTCCAGGATCGGCACATCCAGCTCCTCGGCGCGGCGCACCAGGGTGCGCTGGATCTCGAGCCCGGTGTAATCGCCGGCGAAGGCGGTGCGGCGGAACGTGTGCGCTCCGAAGAACCGCTGCGAGATGCGCCCGTCGTCCTCCCGGGCGAAGCCCATGCCCCAGCGCTCGAGGTCGCGGATGCCGCGCTCGGCGCCCTGTGTGACGATCTCGACCGTCTTCGGGTCGGCGAGCAGGTAGCTCTCCTTGATGGTGTCGGCGGCGTGCTGCTGCCAGCTGTCCTCGGCGTCCATCGTCCCGAGGGCCGCGTTGATGCCGCCCGCGGCGAGGGAGGTGTGGGCGTCCTGGCGCGGACGCTTGCCGACCGCCAGCACGTCGATGCCGTGTTCGGCGACCTCGATCGCCGCGCGCAGCCCGGATCCGCCGGTGCCGATGACCAGGACCGTGGTGGAGATCTGTCGTTCGAGAGCACTCATGTGATTCACGCTAGGCTCGCCTCTTCGATAACTCCAATGCATTGTTCAGCTGAATTCGATAGCCTGAGCGCATGAACCTGGAACAGCTGCGCGGATTCGTCGAGGTCGCGCGTCTGGGGCACTTCACCCGGGCATCCGAGGTGCTGCACGTGGCCCAGCCGTCGCTCAGCCGGCAGATCTCCACTCTGGAGCACGAACTCGGCGGGCGGCTGCTCCATCGTGCGCGAGGACACATCACGCTGACCCCGGCGGGCGAGGTGCTGCTGCCGCGCGCGCAGCGGATCCTGGCCGAGGTCGGCGCGATCCGCGCCGAGATGGACGAGCTCGCCGGCCTCCGTCGGGGACGGGTGCGTCTGGGTGCGCCGCCGACGCTCTGCGTGAGCCTGGTGGCCGAGGCCATCAGCACGTTCCACGGGGCGCATCCGGGGGTGGACCTGCACCTCGCCGAGGCGGGATCGCGCGCACTCGTGGAGCAACTCGCGATCGGCGAGCTCGACATCGCGCTGATCACGGCATCCGATCTGCGACCCGTGCCCGGCGTGACGCTGAGCCGGCTGCCGCTGCTGTCCGAGGAACTGGTCGTGGTCACCTCGTCCGCGGATCCGCTCGTCCCCGCAGGCGCCACGGTGGACCTCATTACCCTCTCCCGGATCCCGCTGATCGCACTCGATCGCAGCTACGACCTCCGCGCCACCACGGATGCCGCGTTCCGCGCCGCCGGGCTCACGCCGACGTCCGTGCTCGAGGGGCCGGAGATGGATGCCGTGCTGCGGTTCGTCGAACGCGGGCTGGGCGTGGCCGTGGTGCCGGCGATGGTGCTCACGGATCAGCCGGGACTGAGCTCAGCGCGGCTGTCCGTGCCGCTGACGCGCACCGTGAGCCTGGCGCACCGCTCGGACGTCATCCCCGGCGTCGCCGTCGCGGCCATGCGCGACCTGATCGTCGCGACCGCCGTGCGGTTCGCCGAGCGCGACCCGGCACTGAGCAGCATCCTCCCGGAGACAGAAGAAACCCCCTCCTGAGAGGGGGTTTCAGCACTGTCTCAACACAGTGTGCGCCTCGAGGGACTCGAACCCCCAACCTTCTGATCCGTAGTCAGATGCTCTATCCATTGAGCTAGAGGCGCAAGGCCCGGCGAGCGGGCCAAGGAACAGCTTACACAACCATCAGAGCGAAGCGAAATCGACCCGGTCCGTCATGCATCCCCCGCGTGTCGCGCCTCGCGGCGGGCACTGCGCTCGCTTCGTGCGGCTTCTTTCGCGGCGTCCTTCTCGGCCGCCTTCTCGGCGGCCTTCTCCCGCTTCCGGCGCGCGCGCTGCTCGGACGAGAGCGCCTGCAGATCGACGAGCTTGAGCGCCTGCATGCGCGCATCCCGCATCCGCTCGTAGTCCGGATCCTGGTCGGGGCGCATGGCCTCGACCCGCAGCCGGCGGTCGAGGTTGCCGCGCACGTCACCCCAGGCCGCGACCCGCGCATCCTCGACGAGAGCGCGCAGCGCGTCGGGCTCCTCGGTCATCTTGCGCAGCCGGTCGGCGACGCCGGTGGACTGGCGCGCGCGGCGGCGGAGGTTGCGCACATCGCGGTCGCGGTAGTCGTGCGTGCCGTGGGGATCGGAGTGGCGGCCCTTGGCGCGCTTGCGCAGTGCGACGAGCCGCTCGGCCTCTTCGTCGGACTCCTTGGCCATGGCGAGCAGCGCCGTGCGCGCCACATCCATGTAGTGGTCGATCTCGAAGACGCCGCCGCGAGCGATCGTGCCGACCAGGATCTGGTTCTTCACGGCCAGCTTCGCGGCCGCGGTGGCGATCGCGACGCCCTCGCCGATGGCATCCGCCGTACGTCCCACGAGCACCTCCCGAATCGAGCGTACCGGGCGCCGCCGACGTCGGGGAGACCCGATCCGATCACGCGCGCGACGGCGCCACCGCGCCGCAGGAGCGCCGGCACCGCGTCGCTGGATAGGCTGACCCCCGTGACGAGAATGCGGGGGGTCGCGGGCACGGCGTCCGCAGCGGCGCGACGCTCGCTGCGGGGCGCTCTCGCGCCGTCGACGGCGCCGGTCTGGATCGCGGCCGTCCTCGTGCTCGCTTTCGTGATCGCCTTCCTCTCGCTGGGCGGGCTGCGAGCGGCATCCCGCACTCCCGGTGCGGCCGCGGCGGACCAGGAGGTGCGCACCTCCCTCTACGCCATCACGGTGCACGACGCCGAGCTGGTGGACGAGGTCGAGGAGCACTTCTGGAAGGCGAAGCCCGATGAGCAGATCCTCATCCTCTCCGTCCGGCTGGAGAACCTGACCGACCACCCGGTCAGCCTGATCGGCGCCGCCGACGGCGTCACGTCCCGGCTGATCGACTCGAGCAGTCCGCTGCTGGGTCTGTCCGATGTCACCGCGACCGATCCCGGTCGCGCGTGGCGCGACGACGGCAGCAGGGGCACGCCGGTGCTGCAGCCGGGCGTGCCCGCCGAGGTCGTCATCGGGTGGCCCGTCCCGCGCGGTTCCTTCGCCGACGGGGACGTGCGGCTGAACGTGCAGGAGGCCCGCGAGGTGGCGGGACAGATCATCCTGTCGTCCTCGTCGATCACCTGGCGCCGCACCGCTCTGGTCGCGCGCATCACCGTGGGGCTGGCGTCGTGAACCGGGCGACGCCATGGCTGATCGGCACCGGTCTCGTTCTCGTGGCGGGGCTCGTGAGCGGGATCACCCCACCCGAGGACTCGCTGACGGACGCGTTTCCCGTGCGCGGGTCCGCGCACCAGGAGGTGACGACGCGGACGCTGACCGCGCGCGTCGTACACTCGTCGGTCGCCGAACGGCTGAGCGACGAGCGCGATGAATGGGATGCCGAGGGCAACTGGCTCGTGATCGAGATCGCGGCATCCGCCCGTCAGAGCGAACTGGACGCCGAGATCGGTCTCGCGTCTCTGCTGGTCGACGGCCGCGTGTTCCATGCCAGTGAGCGCCTGCCGGACTCCCTGCTGCGCTCACCGCTGCGCGTGGGCGTCGACACCACCGGCCTGATCGCCTTCGAACTGCCCGCGAGCCTTCGGTCCGGCACGGCTCAGCTGCGTCTCTCGGCCGGCTACTTCACGCCGTCGCTCGACGACGTGATCATGATCCCGATCGACCTGGATGCGGCGGAGCGCACCGGGACCGTGGAGCTGACCGCACCGGAGGTGGGAACGCCATGACGTGGTGGCGCAGGCAGCGCGTCGCGCTGGTCGCCCTGATCGCGGCGGTGGCCGCCCTGATCGGGGTGAGCGTCTGGCTCGACGTGCTGCCCGCTCAGGAGGCGGCTCCCCCGGCGCCCCGCGTCGCCGACGGCCCGGTCGACGTCGGCGGCAATCGGCTGGAGCTGGTCCGCTCGATCCCCGACGAGTTCCCCGCACCCGCCGGCGCGCACACCCTCAGCATCCGCCTGTCCGCCGACAGCGCAGAGGATGCCGAGCGCTGCGGCATGTTCACGCTCCGTGAGAGGGATGGCGACCGCGTCTGGCTGACCGCGGGCTCTGCGGTCGACGTGCGCTACGGCGACGAGGAGAACTCATGCCGGAAGGGGACCGATTCCTACCGCATCCTCTCCGTCTTCCTCCTGCCGAACGACGCCGAGGGCCCGTTCTGGCTCGACATCGCCGTCGGCGACGACACCGTCCGATTCCCCGTCGGCGGCTGAATCGCGCACGCCGATCCCGGCCCCGGGGCGACCGACCACGGCGTCGAACGCGGTCGCGACGATCGCCACGCGCAACGGCTCGGCGATCGCGGCGACCCCCACCGTCACCAGCGGCAGCCAGGCGCTCCAGAAGCCGGACTCGTGCCCGCCGATGACCTGCAGCACCCCCCGCGTGCCGGTGCGCTCGGCGAGAGCCCACAGCGCGTACGCCAGCGCGAACGCGCCGAACAGCAACGGCCCGCCCCGCCAGATCGCGGCCACCGCCGCCCAGAGATCCTCGAACCGCTGCAGCAGGGTGCGCGCCAGCGAGCCCACCGCACCGCGCAGCGCCTCGGTGCGCCGCGCCAGCACCGGCGGCAGCGCATCGAAGTCGGCGCCGTAGATCACACCGGCCACGGCCAGCCAGGCGGCGGGCACGATCGCGGCGGCGACGACGATCCCCACCAGCCAGAGCACGGCCTCCCACACGGTCGCCAGCGACGGGATGGCCGCCGCGACGCCGTCACCGAAGTCCTGCAGCCACAGGGCTCCCGCCCGGCCGGCGAACCACGCGCGCACGCCGGCGAGCCACTGGCCGACCAGGGTGAACAGCATGAACGTCCACAGTAGCTCCGCATAGGCGGCCACCGTCAGAGTCCACTCCGGCAGGCGCTCGCGGAACCGGGCATGCAGGGCGCGGACCAGCAGAGCCACCACGAGCACCGTCGCCGGCAGCACGCCCACGGAGATGAGCCCGCCTCGATCGACGATCGCCTCGCCGAGACCGAAGCCCGTCTCGCGGAACGCGATGGCGCTCGCAATGCGGAAGAACTCCGTCTGGTCGGCGTCGAGCATCCCCCACGCCGCATAGAAGATCGAGAACGGCAGGATCGCGACGAGCGTCGACCTCAGGAAGGCGCGGATGCCGGCATCCGGCTCCCCGCTCTGCACCACATGCGCGAGCGAGGGGCGCACCGTCAGGTACATGGCCACGTACGCGGCCAGGCGCGCGCCGACCGCGAGCGGAAGAAGGAGCAGGCCGCCGAGCGTGCTGTAGCCGCCGACGGAGCCGGCCAGCTGCACGAGCAGGCGGTGCAGCACCTCGCCGCCCACGTACCAGGCGATCAGTGCCGGCCAGTGGCGCGCGAGGATCCTCGCGAAGGTGCGCAGCGCCGGGATCATGCCCCCACGGTATCGGCTGCGCGGGAGAAGCACGGCAGCGTTCACGCCGGCGTCAGCCGTTCCCGTCGTGACGGGCGCGCAGCCGCTGCTCGGCGGCGAGTCTCCCCTCATCCAGATGGGCGGGGATCATGACCTTGATGGCCTCGACGTCGCGCTCGCGCATGGCACGGAGGATGTCACGGTGCTGGACCGCCATCTCCTCCAGCTCGTCGTGCTGGCCGAACAGCCAGCGCAGCCGGGTGACGAGAGATGCGGCGAGCTCGGTGAGCATGGCGTTCTGCGCCAGTTCCACGGCGGTGATGTGGAACATCGCGGATGCCTGGCGCGACGCGACCGCGTCGCCCGACCGGGCGGACGCCTCCTCGTCGTCGATGAGCGACTCCAGCAGGGCGAGGGCGCTCTCGTCGGCGCGCTGCGTGGCCAGCACGAAGGCGAGTGTCTCCATCGCCGAGCGCACCTCGGCGAAGTCCTGCAGGTCCTGCACCGAGAACTCCCGCACGACCGCCCAGCTGCGCGGGCGCGCCACGACGATGCCGTCCGCGACCAGAGCCTTGATCGCCTCGCGCACCGGGAGCCGGGAGACCTGCAGCTCGGCGGCGATGTCGCGCTCGATCAGCCGCGAACCGGGCTCGCGCCGGCCCAGCATGATGTCGTCGCGGAGGGCATCCGCCACGCGTGACGACTCCAGCCCCGTGATCCGCTCCAGCATCATTCCTGGATTCAACCACCCGGTGCGACTTGCGGCCAGTATTCCGGTGAAACCGGTGCCATTCTGGGTGCATGACGTCTCCCCGCAGCCTGCTCGATGGTCTCGCCCGCCTCTACCCCGCCTCCGACGGTCCGCTGCACGGATCGGCACTGCTGTGGGCGCACGGCGGCGGCTTCGTGCATGGCGATCTGGACATGCCGGAGGCGGATGCCGTGGCCCGGGCGTTCGCGGATCGGGGCGCCACCGTCGTCTCGGTGGATTACGCCCTCGTCGGCGATGACGGCTCGTGCACGTTCCCGGCCGGGTCGGACGACATCCTCACCGCATGGGCGTGGCTGGTCGAGCACGCACCGGAGCTCGGCGCCGAGCGGCTGTTCGTCGGGGGCACCAGCGCCGGCGGAAACCTGATCGCCGGCGCGATCCTGCGGCTGCTGGGGCACGCACCGGCATCCGCTCTCCCGCTGCCGACCGGCGTGTTCCTCGCCTACCCGACCCTGCTGGCCGTGCAGCCCGCGCCCGACGCCGAGTTGCGGGCGGCGCTGGACGCGAACCCGGACGCCGACGTGTTCACGCCGCCCGCCGTGCTGGCCATGTACGAGACCTACCTCGGTGGCGACGTCACCGATGCACCTCTCGCCGCGGTCCCCGGCCGGGCGACACCGGCCGACGTGGCCGGGTTCCCGCCCACGATCATGGTCAACGGCCACGTCGACGAGCTGCGGATGTCGGGCGAGCTGTTCGCACGCACGCTGGCGGATGCCGGTGTCGACATCGACGTGTCCTTCGAACCCGGCACCGCCCACGGGCATCTGAACCGCCCCGAGGAACCCGGGTTCGGCAAGACCATCGAGCGTGTGGCGGGGTGGATGGCGCGGCGCTGAGCGCCGACGCCGGCTACAGTCCGGCCGGCGGCTGCGCCAGCACGCGGGCCGAGACCTGGGCGCGGATGCTCAGTTCGGCTGCTTTGAAGGCGTGCGCCTGCGTCATCGCGATCTCGGTGCGGTCGAGGCAGTCGCGGATCAGCCGCCCGAAGTACGGGTACCCGGTCATGCCGGTCGCGTCGAACCGGTGCTGCCCGTCCTGATCGACGAGCAGCACCTGGTTCCCGCCGTTGCCGGTCGCGATGTCGATGTACTTGCGCAGTTCGATGTAGCCCTCGGTGCCGAGGATGATCGTGCGTCCGTCGCCGAACACGTCGATGCCTGCCGGGGTGAACCAGTCGACGCGGACGTAACCGGTGGTCCCGTTGTCGAGCACGACGTGCGCGTCGCCGAAGTCCTGCAGGCCGGGGGTCTCGGCGTGGGCGTAGTTCGCGACCGTCGCGCTGACGATCTCGCCGTCGGTCGCGCCGGTGAAGTGCAGCATCTGCTCGAAGTTGTGGCTGCCGATGTCGCAGAGGATGCCGCCGTAGCTCTCCGGGTCGAAGAACCACTCGGGCCGGCCCGTGCCCAGCCGGTGCGGGCCGAAGGCGGCCACCTGCAGCACCCTGCCGATCGCGCCGCGGTCGATCAGCTGCCCGGCCAGCAGCGCGGATTCCGAGGTCAGCCGCTCGCCGTAGTACACGGCGAAGATGCCGCCGGTGCGCACCGTCGCCTCGCGGGCCGCCTCGAGCTGGTCGAGAGTGGTGATGGCCGGTTTGTCGGCGAAGAAGTCCTTGCCCGCCTCGAGCACCCGCACGCCCAGCGGCGCACGGTCGGCCGCGACCGCGGCACTGGCGACGAGTCGGATGCGGGGATCCTCGAGCACCTGCCCCTCGGAGTCGGCGACGCGCACCTGCGGGAATCGCGCCGTGAACGCGGCGACCTTCGCCGGGTCCGGGTCGTGCACGAGCGCGAGCGTGCCGCCGGCGTCGAGCAGGCCCTGCGTCATCCCGTCGATGTGCGGATGGTCCAGTCCTACGGCGGCGAACACGAACTCGCCCGGCCCCACGACCGGCTGGGGCAGGGGATCGAACGTGAAGGACATCAGCTGTTCCCCCTGTCGGTGACGTCGTAGGTGCGCAGGCGACCGCACATGCCGAAGCTCCGCTCGCCGGACGCGGCGAGCGCGTCGTGCACGCGGGCGTCGGCGAGGTGCGCCGCGCTGCCCTCGGCGACGGCGGATGCCAGGGCGAGGGAGTTCCGAGCCTGCGCGAGCGGCCCCTGCTGGACGAGGTCGCCCCAGGCCGCCGAGCGATCCCGGACGAGCGCGAGGGCAGCTCGGTGGAAAGCGTCCAGCGGGCCGCGGTCGCCGTCGAGCACCGCGTCCCGCAGCGTCTCGAAACCGGCGACCGCGAGATCGCGGCGCTGAGCCGCGCGCTCGGCCCGCGCTTCGGAGGCATCGGAGGCATCGCCCAGGGATGCCGCGGCGGCGTACGCGGCGGCATCCGACACGATCTCGGCGGGGAACGTCATGACGGCGTCACCCGCCTCGGGGAGCCCGGCGTTGCTCATCAGCACGATCACGCGCAGGCCCCCGCGATTCACCGCGCGGTGGATCGTTCCCGGTGTGAACCACACGACCGATCCGGGGACGAGCGTCGTCTCCCGGAAGCCCGCGCCGTCGATCGTCTGCAGGGAGCCTTCGCCCGAGATGACGATGTAGGCCTCCGTCGACACCAGGTGCATATGCGGGCTGCCCCCGCAGACGCCGTCGGATGCGGCGTCGTCGTAGACGTCCAGCTGCGACAGCGACGTGCCGCCCGGGAACGACGAGGTCATGACGCCGCCTCGATCAGCGAGGCGGTCTTCTCGTGGAAGTGCGGGGCGTGCGCGACGAGCTGCCCTGCCCGATAGTACGGGTCGGCCGCCGACAGCGGCAGCGCGACATGCTCCCGCTCGAACCCGGCCTTGTAGATCGCCGTGACGACCTCGACGGCGCTGCGGCCGTCGCGTCCGTCGGCGATCGGCGCACGCCCCTCGCGAATGGCGGCCAGCACGTCGCCGATCTGGCCCTCGTGGCCCTGATGGGCGAGCGGTGCGCGGTCCGCGACGAGGGCCTCGATGCGCGCGACCAGAGCCGCGTCGCCGCCTTCCTCGGGGAAGCCGTCCGGGCGCGATCGCTCGGCGACCACCTTCCAGGGCTGCGAGATGCGGGCGTTCGCCCCCTGGATCACGATCTCCTGCTCCTGCCCGTGGTGCACCACGGAACTCGTCAGCTGAGCCAGACCGGTCTGGTAGCGCAGCACCGCGATCGAGAGGTCCTCGACCTCGGCGTTGTCGTGCTGGGCGTTCGCGAGCATCGCGGTGATCTCGTCAGGACGGCCGAGCATCCAGAGCAGCAGGTCGATGTGGTGGATGGCGTGGTTCAGCGTGCATCCGCCGCCCTCCTTCTCCCACGTGCCGCGCCACCACAGGTCGTAGTACGGCAGTCCTCGCCACCATGCGGAATCCACGCGCACGTGGGAGATCGATCCGAGCAGGCCCGAATCCACGACCTCCTTGAGCGCGGCAAGGTCATCGCGGAACCGGTTCTGGGCCACCACCGAAAGCAGGCGTCCCGACCGTTCCTGGGCGGCGAGCATCGCGTCGCACTCCTCCAGCGAAGGCGCCATCGGCTTCTCGACGAGCACGTGCACCCCCTCATCGAGGGCGGCGATCGCGAGGCTCGCGTGGGTCGAAGGAGGCGTGCAGATGCTGACCAGGTCGAGCCGTTCACGGACGAGCATCTCGGCGGGGTCGTCGTAGGCAGCGGCATCCGGAGCCCCGAACGCGACGGTCTTCTCGGCGGCCCGCCCGGGCAGGGCATCCGCGAGAGCCACGATCTCGCATTCGTGCGGGAACGCTCGATAGCCCTCGACGTGTGCCTGCGCGATCCCGCCCGTGCCGACGATTCCGATCCTGAGCATCCGCGTTGCCTCTCGTCGTTAATACGTATTACAAAGACGTATTAGGTAGTATTGTCGAGAGCGGATGCCGCGTCAAGCACGAATCCGCGGATGCCCACGATCAGGAACGGGGAACGATGGAGAAGCGCGCGACCAGCAACGACGTCGCCCGGGCGGCGGGCGTCTCGCAGTCGACCGTCTCGTTCGTCCTCACCGGACGTGCAGGCATCTCGGAGGCCACCCGCGAGAAGGTGCTGCGCGCCGCGGCCGAGCTCAATTACCGTCCGAACCTGGCCGCGCGGTCGATGCGCACGCGGCGCACCGGACGGCTGGCGGTTGTCGTGCCCATCGCGAGCCTGAATCCCCTCAGCCTGATCCCTGGCGCGGTGGCCGCAGCGCAGGAGGCCGGCTATGCGGTGGAGGTCGTGAGCCTCCCCCACAACCCGGGCGAGCGGGGCGAGCGCCTCGCGGAGATCGTCGGCTCAGGTCAGTACGAAGGCGTGCTCGCCTTCACGCCGCTGCACACCCCGCCCCTCGACGCAGATGACCCCGTCGTGCTCTCGGCCGGCGAGTTCGATGACGACATGCATGCCGCCGGCCTGTTCACGGACGCCTCCCCCATCGTCGAGATGATGGAGCGCGTGGCAGCCATGGGACACACCCGATTCCTGCACATCGCCGGTCCGCAGGACTTCCCCTCCGCGCGTGCGCGCCGCCAGGCGTACTCGGACACCGTGCAGCGGCTCGGGCTCACATCGATCGGTGTCGTCGACGGCGACTGGAGCGGCCAGACCGGCGTGGATGCGATCGCCGCGCTGCCCGACGGCATCCTGCCTCTCGCGGTGATCGCCGCGAACGACCTGATCGCCACCGGCGCGATCCAGGCGGCGATGTCCCGTGGATGGTCGGTGCCGGGCGATGTCAGCATCACCGGCTGGGATGACCATCCGCAGAGCGCCTTCCTCGTGCCGCCGCTCACCACGGTCGCACAGGACCGAGAGCGCCTCGGCGCCCACGCGATGGCCCGGCTCATCGCCGCGCTGCGGGGCGATGATGCGCCGCAGCGGCCGGCGGACCTTCTCGCGATCCGCTGGCGCGAGTCGACGGGCGCTCCGCGGGCGTGACTCTACCGTGCCCTACAGCTCGGCGGGCGGCTGCGGCTCGGCGTCGGCGACCTCGGGGTGACGGGCGAGGTTGACGATCCCGGCGATCAGGCCGCCCCAGACCGTGACCATCGCGATGATCATCATGATGACGGCGATCGGGGTCATGACCGGGCTCCTTCCGCGAGGGCATCCGGCAGTCTGACCGCGCCGGTCTCCGCATCCGGCGCGTAGCTCTCCTCCACGAGGAACTCGTCGTAGTCCGGATCGTCCTTGGCGTGCGAGCGGTGACTCCACGGCAGCAGCGACAGCAGGATCGCGAGCACCACGAGGGCGATCACCATGCCCCAGCCGAAGATCGAGAGGAACCAGCCCGGGTAGCCGCCGTACGGCTCGGAGACCTTGGCGATGACCTCGCTCACGAACAGGTAGCCGAGCACGATCGGCGCGAGCGCTCCGACCAGCAGCATCCAGAACCAGCCGACCGTGAAGCTCGAACGACGGTTGAGGTGATCTCTCAACGCCGGCAGCCGGTGCAGCAGCCAGGCGACGACGATCACCGCGACCAGCGCGACGGCCATGATGCCGAAGGCGTTGACGAACGCGTCGGTGGTGTCGAGCACGGCGAGCGCGGTCGTGGTCGAGAACATGGCGATCGAGATCAGTGCGATCGGTATGGAGACGACGAGCGTGGTGCGGACGCGGCCCCAGCCGAGCTTGTCCTGGAGAGCGGCGACCACCACCTCCAGCACCGAGATCAGCGAGGTGACGCCGGCGAAGACCAGGGCCCCGAAGAACAGCACTCCGATGATCGACCCGCCCGCCGCGTTCGAGACGATCGTGGGGAAGGCGACGAACGCCAGGCCGATGCCCGCCGTGGCGGTGTGCGCGACATCCGTGCCCTGCGCCTGCGCCATGAAGCCCAGCGCGGCGAACACGCCGATGCCGGCGAGGATCTCGAAGCCGGAGTTCGCGAAGGCGACCACCAGGCCGGAACCCGTCAGGTCGGTCTTGCGCTTCAGGTACGAGGAGTACGTGACCATGATGCCGAACGCGACCGACAGCGAGAAGAAGATGTGCCCGTAGGCCGAGGCCCACACCGCCGGGTCCGCGAGGGCCTTCCAGTTCGGGGTGAAGAACGCGTTCAGTCCGTCGACCGCGCCGGGCAGGAAGAGGGACTGCACCACGAGCGCCGCGAACATGATGGTCAGCAGCGGCATGAGCACGGTGTTCGCACGGCCGATGCCTCGCTTGACGCCGAGGCCCATGATCACGATGACCACGAGCCACACGGCGATCAGCGGGAGCCCGACCTGCGGCACGAACTGCGTGGAGACGCCGCCCTTGGAGACGTCACCCATCTGCAGGAAATCCTTGAAGAAGAAGTCGTTCTCGTTGCCGGCTCCCCAGGTGATCTGCGCGGAGAACCAGGTGTACATCGCCGCCCAGGCGATGATCACGGCGTAGTACGTCGCGATCACGACGCAGATCAGCACCTGCCACCACCCCAGCGGCTCGGCCGCGCAGTGCATGCGGCGGAACGCCAGCGGAGAGGACCCCCGGAATCGGTGCCCGATCGCGTAGTCGAAGAACAGCAGCGGGATGCCTGCGGTCAGCAGCGCGCACAGATACGGGATGAGGAAGGCGCCGCCGCCCCCCTCGTAGGCGACGTACGGGAACCGCCAGATGTTGCCGAGGCCGACCGCCGATCCGATGGCCGAGAGGATGAACACGTTGCGAGAGCCGAAGGCCTCGCGCTTGGTGGAGTGCGTCGTCGTGGACTGCGTCGTCGCGGCTGGCATGCCCTCGAGGCTACCCGAGGGGCATCCGCGGGGTCAGGGAGTTGACGGAAGCTTGAGGCTGGCGAACGGGAGCAGCATCCCGTTCCCTGTCTCCGCTGCCCTGTCAGGGCTGGATCATCGATGCGCGATGGTCGAACCGCGGATCACCAGCCGGACGGGGAGCTGGAGTGTGCCGCCTTGCGTCTCCGCCCCGTCGATCGCCTCGAACACCTTCTCGGCCGCGCGACGGCCGAGAAGCTGCAGATTGGCATCGATCGAGGTGAGCTCCGGCCGGGAGTTCTCCACCAGGATGCTCCAGTTGTCGTAGCCGATCACGGCGAGATCGTCGGGTACGGATCGCCCGAGATCGCGCGCCGAATCGAGCACTCCGCGGGCGATCTGATCCGATCCGCAGAAGATCGCGTCGATGTCCGGATGCTGCTGCAGCAGCATCGCACCGGCATCGCGCCCCCACTGCTCAGTCCACTCGGAGAGCAGAGGGGCACCGATCAGCTCCAGGCCTGCGTCCGCCAGTGCAGCCCGGGCGCCCTCGAGGCGGTCCTGCGCGGCAGCATAGGCGGGATCGCCCGAGATGTGCGCTATGCGGGTGCGTCCGCATGCGAGCAGGTGCTCGACGGCCAACCGTCCACCGGCGACGTTGTCCGGCGTGAGCGAGACATCGCGCGGGTCATCCGAGGGAGCGTACGCGTAGACGACGGGGACGGGGATGCTCTGACCGAGCGACGGCCTCGGATCCGTCTGGCGGCCGACGACGATGATCCCGTCGACGCGTCGGCTGAGCAGCTCGCGCAGGTGGTGCTGCTCGCGGATCGCATCTCCGCGCGCGTCACACAGGAAGACATTGATGCGCCCGGCCCCGAACGCATCCTCCGCCCCCATCAGGATGGGGATCATGAACCGGCCCTCGAGATCGCTGGTGAGCAGGCCCACCGTACCGGTGCGCCCGGCGAGCAGCCCGCGGGCCATCACGTTCGGAGTGAACGACATCCGCTCGGCGACCGCGAGCACACGCGCCTTCGTGGCCGCGGAGACGTCCTCACGGTCGTTCAGCGCTTTCGACGCCGTCGAGATGGACACTCCTGCGGCGCTGGCGACGTCGCTCAGCGTCACTGCCCTGGTTGCGCCGTTGGCCATCGCGTCCCCTCACTGCCGGTAGCGAAAGGTTATCGGATTCATCCTTGACCGGCCGCATCTGTCCGCGCTATACATGAGCGAAAGGGTTTTCGTAGGTTTCGATAATGACCCTCGGCGGTGCAAGCCCAGCATCCGCTCGACGAAGAGCCAGAGGAGACAATCACATGCACACCACCGGAAGGCGCCGCCTGCTTCGCGGCATCGCCGCGCTCGCCGTGGCCGGGACGATCGCGGGCGGTCTCGCGGCCTGCGCACCGGCATCCGACGACAAGCCCGCCGGGCCGATCACCGCGAACGGCACCGACGACGGCGCCAAGCTGACGCTGTGGACCCGCGCTCCGCTGGAGCGGCAGGCCAAGCTCCTGGTGAAGGCGTACAACGCCTCGCACAAGAACCAGGTGGAGCTGACCGTCGTGCCCAACGACGACTACGTCGCCAAGGTCGGCGCCGCCGCGGGCTCGGGCGGGCTGCCCGACCTGTTCGCCGCCGACATCGTCTACGTGCCCAACTGGGTCAAGCAGGGGCTGTTCACCGACATCACCGAGCAGATCGACGGGCTGGACTACAAGGACCAGATCAACAAGGGACACCTGGACGCGGGCACCCTGGACGGCAAGGAGCACGTGCTGCCGTTCGTGCTCGACCTGTCGATGCTGATGTGGAACAAGGAGCTCTTCAAGGAGGCCGGCCTCGACCCCGAGAAGGCGCCCAGCACGCTCGCGGAGTTCGCCGACGCGGCCGAGAAGGTGCAGAAGCTGAACAAGCCCGACACCTACGGCACCGCCACCGGCCTGAACTGCGGCGGATGCCTGGTGTTCACCTGGTTCCCCTCCATCTGGGCGTCCGGTGACCAGGTGATGAACGAGGACGGCACCGAGGCGCTGCTGGACAGCGACTCCGCCAAGGCCGTCTACGACACCTGGAAGGGTCTGGAGGACGCCGGAGCGGTGCTGCCCAGCTCCACCGACGAGGCCGGTCCGACCTGGACCGCGGCGTTCAGCGAGGGCAAGGTCGGCGTCATGCCGTTCCCCGCAACCCTGCTCTCCTCGCTCGACTTCGACGCCGGCGTGGCCGGCATCCCGGGTGTCGACGGCGGCGCGTCGACGTTCGTCGGCGGTGACGGCATCGGCATCTCGAAGGACTCGAAGAAGGCCGCGCAGGCGTGGAACTTCCTCAGCTGGATGATGTCGGAGGACGCCCAGGTGGGCGTGCTCGCCAAGGACGACAACGCCGTCTCGCGCGGCGACCTCGCGAACAACGAGTACGCGGCGAAGGACCCGCGCCTGGTGACCATCAACGAGGTGGCGGCCAAGGGCGACACCCCGGTGGCGATGAACTTCCAGCAGGCGTTCAACGCCCCCGGCAGCCCGTGGCTGACCCTGGTGCGCAACGCCGTGCTCAAGGGCACCGACACCGTCGACGCGGACACCAAGGAGATCACGGCCGTCCTCGGCCAGTGACCCGTCGGGCGGACGGCCGGACGGCCGTCCGCCCGAGCCCCCGCAACGCTTCCGCCGAAACCGATTGGATCGAGATGGCACTCACCGCTTCCGCCCCGCCGGCGACGGCACCGGGCACGTCGCGGCGTCGCAGACGCCGCCGCGGCTATGGCGGCCCCGTCCAGGGCTGGCTGTACGCCTCCCCCACGGCGATCTTCGTCGCCTGCCTGTTCGTCGTCCCTCTGGTGCTGGTGTTCCAGATGTCGGCGTCCGACTGGCCTCTGCTGGGCGGCAACCAGGGCGTCAACCTCCCGGAGAACTACGTCGACGCCGTGAGCCACCGGCTGTTCTGGGACTCGATCCGCTTCACGCTGCTGTACACGGTCATCACCACCGTCATCCTGATCGCCCTCGGGCTGGGGCTTGCGCTGCTGGTGCAGGAGTCCACCCGCTGGAAGGGATTCCTGCGCACGGCGTTCCTCGTGCCGAGCGCCCTGGGCCTGGCATCCGCATCCCTGCTGTTCTACGTGCTCTATTCGCCGATCGCGGGACCCTTCGCGGATCTGATGAAGTCGTGGGGCATCACGTTCCTCGGCACGCCCACCGGCGCTCTCTGGTCGACCATCTTCCTGATCGTCTGGCGCTATGCCGGCTTCTACATGCTGCTCATGCTGGTGGGCCTGCAGGGCATCCCGGACGATGTGTACGAAGCCGCCCGCATCGACGGCGCGAGCCGCTGGCAGACCTTCCGCGACATCACCGTGCCACTGCTGCGACCCACCTTCGCGCTCACCACGATCATGTGCGTGACGGGATCCCTGCTCGCCTTCGAGCAGTTCTACATCCTCACCAAGGGCGGCCCCGACAACTCCACGATGACCATTGTGCAGCTCATCTACAACGTCGCCTTCCAGGGTCAGAACAGCCTCGGCATCGCCGGCGCCCTCTCGGTGATCGTGCTGCTCGCCCTCGTCGTCGTGAACGTCTTCCAGATGCGCGCCTTCGGGCGCTCGGACGAGAGCTGAGACCATGACCACGACCGTCCACGACACGACCCGCGCGATCGTCGCCCCCGGTGCCGTTCACGGGCAGTCCAGGCGGATGCCGCTCGCGTTCGGCATCCCGTACTGGGTGTTCACCGGCGCGCTCGCGCTGATCTTCCTCTACCCGTTGATCTGGACCGCCGTCTCGAGCGTGAGCCCGCTGGCCGGCACCAGCCAGACCGAGGGCTGGGGCTTCGGCAACTACGCAGCCCTGACCGAGTACCAGGCGGGCATCTGGGTGTACCTGTGGAACTCGACCGTCGTCTCGGTGCTGACGGTGGCGCTGACCCTGGTCATCTCGCTGCTGGGCGGCTACGCCTTCGCACGGTTCTCGTTCCCCGGCAAGAACGCGCTGTTCCTGCTGACCCTGGCCATCCTGATGGTGCCGTACGCCACCCTGCTGATCCCCCTGTACGTGATCCTGAACGCGGTCGGCCTGCAGAACTCCCTGGTCGGGGTGGCGCTGGTGATCACGATGTTCCAGCTGCCCTTCTCGATGTTCATGATGCGCATCTCGTTCGAGTCGATCCCGCGGGAGCTCGACGAGGCGGCCATGGTGGACGGATGCTCCAGCTGGAGCGCACTGTGGCGCGTGCTTCTGCACGCCGTCAAGCCCGGACTGGTGACGGTCGGCCTGTTCGCCTTCCTCACCGCCTGGAACGACTTCATGGCGCCGCTGATCCTCATCAACGACAGCAACCGGATGACCCTTCCGCTGGCTGTGGCCAACCTGCGCGGCCAGGTGCAGGGTGTGGTCGACTACGGCGCCACCGAGGCCGGCGTGGTGGTGCTCGCACTGCCGTGCATCCTGCTGTTCCTGATCCTGCAACGACACTACGTGCGCGGCTTCATGTCGGGCGCTTTCAAGGGCTGACATGACTTCTCACACCATCGCTCCCGTCGTCCCCGCCCGCGGTCGCCTGCGACCGCTCGGCATCGACGAGGTCCGCATAGACGACGGCTTCTGGGCCGAGCGCCAGCGCGTGAACGGCACGAACACGCTCGCCCACATCGAGGCGAAGCTGGAGTCCGAGGGCTGGCTGCCCAACTTCGATCTGGCGGCCGCCGGCACCCTGCCGCAGGGACGTCGCGGTCGCGAGTTCGCCGACTCCGAGGTGTACAAGTACCTCGAGGCGCTGGCCTGGGAGATCGGCCGCACCGGCGACGAGGATCTGGAGCAGCGCTTCCGCGCGATCGTCGCACGGGTCGCCGCCGCACAGGAGGACGACGGCTACCTGAACACGAGGTTCGGCAGGCCCGACCAGGGCGCGCGATGGTCCGACCTGGAATGGGGCCACGAGCTGTACTGTCTCGGACACCTGTTCCAGGCAGCAGTCGCCCGCGGGCGCACGCGGCCGGATGCCGACGACGGCCTGCTCCAGGTCGCCGTCCGCGCCGCCGACCTGGTCTGCCGCGAGTTCGGATCCGACGGCCGGGACGCGATCTGCGGCCACGCCGAGGTCGAGGTGGGGCTGGCAGAGCTCGCCCGCCTGACCGGCGACCGTCGGTACCTCGACCAGGCGGCGCTGTTCGTGCAGCGGCACGGAAGGCGTACGCTCGCCGACATCGGGTTCGGCCGATCCTACTACCAGGACGACGTGCCCGTCCGGGACGCCGACGTGCTGCGCGGCCACGCCGTGCGCGCCAACTACCTCTCCTCCGCGGCCGTCGACGTGGCCGTGGACGCCGCGGACGCCGACCTGCTGGACACCCTGCGGAGCCAGTGGCGGCGCACGGTCGAGCGGCGCACCTACGTCACCGGCGGACAGGGCGCCCATCACTCGGATGAGGCCTTCGGCGAGGACTGGGAGCTGCCGCCGGACCGCGCCTATTCGGAGACCTGCGCCGGGATCGGATCGATCATGTTCTCGTGGCGCCTCCTGCTCGCCGATGGCGGGCCGCAGTACGCCGACCTCATCGAACGAACGCTGTTCAATGTGGTGGCCACATCGCCCGCGCCGGACGGGCGCGCCTTCTACTATGCGAACACTCTCCACCAGCGGGTGCCCGCGCAGCCGGCGGACCCGGATGCCACGTCCCCCCGCGCACAGTCCTCGCTTCGTGCGCCCTGGTTCGAGGTCTCCTGCTGCCCGCCGAACGTCGCACGCACCTTCGCGAGCCTGGCCGCCTACCTCGCGACGGCCGACGATGACGGCGTCCAACTGCATCAGTACGCCTCTGCATCCGTTCGCACGACGCTGCCCGACGGGACGGTCGCTGCTTTCCGGGTGAGCACCGCCTATCCCGCCGACGGCCGCATCCGCGTGACCGTCGTGGAGGACGGCGAGTGGACGCTCACACTGCGCGTGCCGGCCTGGGCCACGGGCGCTGTCGTGCGGTTCGGAAGCGAGGATTCCGCGGACGCCGCTCCCGGCTCCTTCGCGCTGCGACGCGCCTTCCGCGCGGGAGACGTCGTCGAGCTCGACCTGCCGGTGGCCCCGCGGGTGACCGCGCCGGACCCCCACGTGGACGCGGTGCGCGGCTGCGTCGTCGTCGAGCGCGGCCCGGAGGTGCTGGCTCTGGAGTCGGTGGACTTCGGCGCCGACGTCGCCGAGGCGGTTCTCACAGCGGATCCTGTCGAGGTCGACGGACGCGTCAGCGCAGAAGTGCGGCGTCGAGACACGGGCGAGTCCGCCGACGTCGCGCTCGTCCCCTACCACTCCTGGGCGCAGCGCGGCCCGTCGACCATGCGCGTGTGGTTGCCGACCAGTTGAGCGACGATCGTCCGCGCGCGCGAGCTGGCGGCCCCGGGCGCAGATCAGCCCCGGCTGGAGTCCCGCACCACCAGCTCGGGCTGGAACCGCACGCGGCGGTCGTGCTCGGCGCCGTCGAGCTCCTGCAACAGCAGCTCGACGCCGGTCCTGCCCAGCAGGCGGGCGGGCTGGCGCACCGAGCTGAGCGGGACGACCGTCGCCGAGGCGAAGTCGATGTCGTCGTAGCCGACCATCGCGATGTCCTCGGGCACGCGAACGCCGGCGGCGAAGCTGAACGCCTGCAGCAGCCCGACGGCGAGGAGGTCGTTGGCGGCGAACACGGCATCCGGCCGATCCTGCTCCGCACGCGCGGCGAGCGCCTCTCCTGCGGCCCTCCCCTGCAGCACGGTCAGCGAGGCCTGCTCGATGACCTCGAGCGTCGCACCGGGGACCTCCGCGATGGCGGCCTGCGCACCCTCCAGTCGCTCGGCGACCTGGCGCACGGAGCGCGGTCCGCTCACGTAGGCGATCCGGCGCCGCCCCGCATCGAGCAGGTGCCTGACCGCGAGGCGCCCGCCCTCGACGTCGTCGACCGACACGGAGGGGATCTCGCCCTCGTCGACCTCATGGTCCACGAGCACGACCGGCATCCCGGCATCCGTGAAGCGACGCAGCGACGACAGGTCGTCGGATGCCGGGGTCAGCAGCACCCCGTTCACGCGCTGCTCCTGGAACAGCTCCAGGTGCGCCTCCTGCCGGACGTCGCTCTCGTCGCTGTTGCCCAGAAGCACGGTCATGCCTGCCTCGGCCGCCCGGTCCTCCGCGCCGCGCGCCACCTCGGCGAAGAACGGGTTCCCGATGTCGGGAACGACCAGTCCGATACTGCGGCTGCGACCGGCACGGAGCTGGCGGGCGGCGTCGTTGCGCACGAATCCGAGTTCCCGGATCGCCTGCTGCACCCGCTCGGCGGTGCGCGCGGAGACGCGGTCCGGCTGGTTCAGCACGTTGGAGACGGTGCCCACAGACACTCCAGCCGCGGCCGCGACATCCTTCACGCCCACTGCCATGGGTGCTCCCCTCCTCAGACCGGCCTCCGGAGGAGGCGTGCTGGAATCCACCTTCTCATCCTGCGGCCCCGCTCCCGCGCCGACAGGGCGCGGGAGCCGCCGGGTTCACTGCAGGACGACGTCCGCCTCGGCGAAGAACTGGTCCACCGCGTCGTCGACCGTGACGGTGCCGAGTCCGATCTCCTTGCCCAGATCCCAGAACTTCTGCTCGAGCGAGCCGTAGCCGACCACGGGCACCGGGGGCGCCTCGCCGATCCGGTCCGAGACGGATTCGATGTAGTCCGCGACCTGCTTGTCCACGCCCTCCAGCTTCGTTCCGGCGAGCTTGCTCGAAGAGGCGGGGAAGCCCAGGGTCGTGCCGAAGATCCGCCCGGCCTGCTCGCTGTTGACGATGAAGTCCAGGAACATCGCGGCCGCCTCCTTGTGCTTGGAGTTCGGTGCGATCGCGATCTGCAGGCCGCCCTGCTGGTACAGGTCCTTCGCGCCCTCGACCGCGGCCGGCGGCGCGACGATCGAAATGGACTTCGCCCCGGAATCGGCCAGGTACCCGCCCAGGAAGTTGCTCCAGCTCATCTCGCTCGCGGTCAGCTGCACGCCCAGGCCGGACTTGGGACTGACCTCCTCCAGCCGCTGCTGCGGCACAGCCACGCCGTCGCGCAGCTTCGCACCGCCCGCCCAGTACTCCTTGAGCTGCTTCTTCGTGAAGCCCAGCTTCCCGTCCTGCGTGTACAGGTTCTCACGGTGGGCACGGAGTTCCAGCTCGAAGCCCTGGATGCGCTGCGTGTAGTCCGTGCCGCCGTAGACCTTGCCGCCGGATGCCTTCGTCACCGTCGCCATCCAGTCGTCGAGCTCAGCGGGGCTGGAGCCGCCGTCCGGCGACGCGACTCCGTACTGCGCGAGGAGGTCGTCGTTGACGAAGTTCGCCCACACGCTGTAGCCGGTCGGCAGCGAGTACTGCGTCCCGTCCAGACGGCCGGTGCCCAGCAGGGAGTCGTCGAAAGCGGAGAAGTCGATGTACTTCTTCACCGTCGACAGGTCGAGCACATGCCCGTTCTCGGCGTACTGGCGCAGGTAGCTGTCCGAGAACTGGAACACATCCGGAAGGCTGCCGCTGGCAGCCTCAGTGGCGCGCTTCTCCCAGTAGCTGGGGTAGTCGCTGAAGGTCGTCTTCACCTGGATGTTCGGATGCTCCTCGTTGAACGCCTCGATCAGCTGGTTGTAACGGTCGGCGCGGTCGTCGTTGCCCCAGAACGCGAAGTCGAGGGAGACCTTCGCGTCGGGGTCGAACGTCGCATCGGGCGCGGCGGCGCCGCAGCCGGCGAGGGCCAGGCCGCCGACGACGACCGCCACGGCGGCGCCGAGCGCTCGACCACGTCGTGCGAGTGATCTCATCATGAGGAGGACCTTTCGGATGGGACTGCGGGGATTCCGCGGGATTCTGCGGACGGGGTCAGCGGCGACGGCGCCGCGAGGGCACGGCGACGACCGCCAGGGCGGCACAGCCGACGGCGGGGATGAACAGCGGCACCAGGGCCCACGTGACCACGCCGACGAACACGGCCGTCGCCGCCAGGTAGAGGGCACCGGCGGCATCCGCCCGCACCGTGTCGGGCAGGGCACGCACAGCATCCGTCCACCGCATCGAGGGCGACCAGATGCCGGCGACGACCAGCACCCCCGTCGCGAGGACCACGAGGCCGGCCCAGCCCACCACGCCGACCACCTCGCCGCCGGGCAGGACGCCGGTGCGCGCGAGGACCACGTCCACGGTGAGCACGGCCGCGATCAGCACGGCGGGCACACCGACGACGAGCGACGGCAGGATGCCGGCGCGCACGTCGGCCCAGAACAGCGCCGCGCGGGAGTCCTCGGCCGCCGCGAAGCGGCGCAGCTGGCGGATGCCCGCGGCGAGCGCGATCGGCAGCGTGACCACCGGAAGCGCGACCAACGTGATCAGCAGGCCGACCGTGAGGGCCTCGCCGAACAGGCCGAACTTCGCTGTCGCGCCCGGGTGCGGGCCGGGGTCGAATCCGGCTCCGACCGGGCCCGAGCCGGAGCGCGCCTCACGCGCCACGGCCCTCGCCTCGCGTCGCCCTGCCGCGGTCATCGTCAGCCCTTCAGCCCCTGCGTGGCGACGCCGTCGACCAGGAAGCGCTGGAAGACGATGAAGAACAGCAGGATCGGGATGAGGGCGACGAACGACGCGGTGACGGTGGCGCCGTAGTCCGCGCCGCCGGAGGAGGCGTCGTTGTACAGTCGCAGACCGATCGGGAGCGGGTAGTTCTCGGGGCTGGTCAGGTAGAGCAGCGGGCTGAGGAAGTCGTTCCACTCCCAGATGAACGCGAAGATCGCGCAGGTGATCAGCGCCGGCTTGATCAGCGGCAGGATGATCGACCAGAAGATGCGCAGGTGACCGGCGCCGTCGATGCGGGCGGCCTCGTCCATGTCGCGCGGCATCTGGCGGATGAACTGCACGATCAGGAACACGAAGAACGCGCTGGTGGCGAGGAACTTCGGCAGGATCAGCGGGATGAACGTGTCCACCCAGCCGAGCTTGTTGAAGATGATGTACTGCGGGATGATCACGACGTGGAACGGCAGCAGCAGCGTGCCGATCATCGCGGCGAAGAAGATCCCCAGCCCCTTGAACTGCACCCGGGCGAACGCGTAGGCGGCCAGCGCCGACGAGAGCACGGTGCCGACCACGGCCGAGACGGCGAGGATGAACGAGTTCAGGAAGAACCGCCACATCGGCACGCCCGCGATGCCCTCCATGACCTTGCCGTAGTTGTCGACGGTGGGCTGGTTGGGGAACAGACCGGGGTTCGTGCCGAACTCGGCGTTCGGCTTGAAGGTGGCGAGGAACAGCCACAGCAGCGGGTAGAGGACGATGACGGTCAGGATGCTGAGGCCGATGAACCAGACGACGGTCTGGACGGTCTTGCGCTTGATCCGGCGCCGCGGCGCGACCGCCGGGCGGGCGTCGCCGCCGATGGTGGTGGAGGTCATTTGTCGTCTCCTGCGTAGTGCACCCAGGACTTCTGCGTGCGGAAGAGGATGAATGCCAGCAGTGCGACCACGATCAGCAGCACCCAGGCCATGGCCGCGGCGTAGCCCATCTGCCCGTCGGAGAATCCTCGCTTGTAGAGGTAGACGGTGATGAAGTTCGTCATGCCCGCAGGGCCGCCCGACCCGTTGGAGATGATGTACGCGGATGCGAACACCTGGAACGCGCCGATCAGGCCGAGCAGCAGGTTGAAGAACATCACCGGCGAGAGCATCGGGATGGTCACCGCGCGGAATCGACGCCAGGCGCCGGCGCCGTCCATCTCGGCCGCCTCGTACAGCTCCTTCGGGATCTGCTTGAGGCCGGCGAGGAAGATGACCATCGTCGAGCCGAAGGTCCACACGTGCAGCAGGATCATCATCGGCAGCACCATCGACGGGTTGCCGATCCATCCGCCCAGGTCGATGCCGAACACCTGCAGGCCGGAGTCGACGGGACCGTCGGTGGCGAACATCGCCCGCCACACGATCGCGATCGAGACCGAGGCGCCGATCAGGGACGGCGCGTAGAACGCCGAGCGGAAGAACCCGGAGCCCTTGTCGCGGTAGTTCAGCAGCATCGCCGTCCCGAGCGCCGCGGCCAGGGTGATCGGGGTGCCCACGAACACGTAGATGAGCGTGATCTCGGACGACTGCAGGAACACCGGGTCCTTCGTGAACAGCCGGATGTAGTTGTCCAGGCCGATCCATTTCGGCGGGGCGAAGATGTTGTACCGCGTGAACGACAGGTACAGCGAGTACACCATCGGCACGAGGGTGAGCCCCAGGAATCCGATCAGCCACGGAGTGAGGAAGGCGTATCCCGCCGCGGTCTCACGGCGGACACGGGCGCGCTGGCCGGGGCGGACGGGGTCCACCTCGCGGCGGCTCTTGCGCAGCAGATGGGCGCTGGAGCGGTCTTCGGTGACGATGACCCTGGTCGCGGTGGTGCTCACGGGGTCCTCCTTCGGGGTTCGTGACTGACGGCGGCGGGAGTCCTACCGCCGGGCCGGATGCAGCATCCGGCCCGGCGAGGGATCTCACTGGTTGAGGACGACGTCCATCTCGGCGAAGAACTGCTTCACGGCGTCATCCACCGTGATGGTGCCGAAGTTGAGCTCGGTGCCCAGCACGCGGAACTTCTCCTCGAGGCTGCCGTAGCCGACGATCGGCACGGGCGGGGCGTCGCCGAGGCGGTCCTTGATGGAGGTCTCGTAGTCCTTGATCTGCTGGCTCAGCGGGTCGAGGTCGGCCGCGGCGAGCGCCGTGGACGACGCGGGCAGACCGCGGTTGGTGCCGAAGATCTTGCCGGATTCCGGCGAGTTGATCAGGAAGTTCACCAGCGTCGCAGCCGCCTCGGGGTGCTTGGTCTTGGCGGAGATGGCGTGCAGCATGGAGGGCTTCAGGTACAGGTCCTTCGTGCCCTTCTTGGTGACCGGCGGGGCGACCAGGTTCAGCTCGGTGTAGTCCGCGCCCAGGTTCTTCAGGTATCCGGCACCGAAGTTGTCCCAGGTCAGCTCGCTGGCCGTCTTGGCGGAGTCGAACGCGCCGAGGGGCGTGAGCTCCTCGACCTTCTGCTGCGGGATGCCGACGCCCTTGCGCACGGCGGCGCCCTCGTTCCAGAACTTGGCGAGGCGCTTCTCGTCGAAGCCTGCGGTGCCGTCCTCGTTGAAGAGGTTCTTGCCCTCGGAGCGCAGCTGGATCTCGAAGTTCTGGATGCGTCCGGTGTAGTCGCTGCCGCCGTAGAAGGCGCCGCCCGAGGCGTCGGTGACCGACTTCATCCAGTCGGCGTAGTCGCTCCAGCTGCCGCCCTCGAAGTCGGAGACCCCGGCGGTCTCGAGCAGCTTGGGGTTGGTGAACAGGCCCCAGGCGTTGGTCGACGTCGGGATCGCGTAGGTCTTGTCGTCGACGACGCCGATCTTGAGGATGTTGTCGGCGAGCGGCTTCTTGTCGATGATGCCGCCGATGTACGGGTCGAGGTCGAGCAGCAGGCCGTTCTCGGAGTACTGACGCAGGTACGAGTAGTCGAACTGCATGACGTCGGGCAGGCCACCGCCGGCGGCCTCGGTCTGACGCTTCTCCCAGAACTCGGGGAAGCCGAGGAAGGTCGAGTTGACCTTGATGTTCGGGTACTTCTTGTTGAACTCCGCGATCACCTGGTTGTACAGGTCGGCGCGGACGTCGTTGCCCCAGAAGGCGAGGTTGAGCGTGACCTTCTCCTTCGGGTCGAAGGTGGCCTTCGCCTTGGGATCGGCCGCCTGCCCGGAGCAGCCGGCGAGCAGCAGCACAGCCGCTGTGGCGAGGGCGGTTCCGGCCGCCAGTCGCTTCTTGAACATCGTTGTCCTCTCTGTGGACGTCTTCGTCGGGTCGAGCCGTTGAACGTCCATGTCCATGTGGGTGCGGGTGCGCCTCCAGGGACCCTCGGAAAGCGCTTCCCTGCAAACTAACCAAAATTGAAACGTTTCGCAAGACCCAGGCAAGAATCTGTTCTACAACGTTTCCCTTATGTGATCTTCATCGTGCCACGAGAACGCCGTCGACGACGTCCAGTCGCACACGGTGCACCGCCGACGCACGCCCGTCCTCCCCGGGAGCGTGCGGCTCGGCATCCGCCGCCCGGCCGAAGAAGTAGAACCAGACGTCCTCGCCGGCGCGCACGTGCGCGCCGTGATGACCGTGACCACCCGCCGGCAGCGCGTCCAGGATCACGGCATCCGCTCCGCCCTGCCGCATCCAGTGGATGCCGTCGCCCGAGCGGTGCACGCCCATCCCCCGCCACTCGTCCACGATCATCCACCAGAAGCCGCCGAGCTCGAACACGTCGGGACCTTCGTGGGGACGTCCGCCGACGGCGACACCGTCGATGCGCCATGCGCGCAGATCGGGCGAGGAGGCGACGACGGTCACCGAGTCCCTGGCCTCGTCCTTGCACCACAGCCGCCAGAGACCGTCCGGGGTCCGCGCCACCGCGGCGTCGATGACCCGATCGCTGCCGAGCGCCAGCGGTCCGATCCGCGTCCATGCCCGCAGGTCGTCGGAGACGTACTCGACGATCGTGCGGGCGTGCCCCGGCCATCGGTCCGGGATGCCGTCGATCTCGGTCAGGTACATGTGCCATCGCTCGCCGTCGTGGACGACCTCCGGAGCCCAGTGGGTGCGGTCCACGGATGCCTGCGGTGGGCCGCCCGTCAGGAACAGCCCCGACGCCGAGGGCTCCAGCGTCCCCTCGTACTGCCACGCGACGCCGTCGTCGGAGACGGAGACGCCGATGCGGCTGCCGTGCACCCACGCGACCCCGGGACCGGCGTCCTCGAGGTTGGCTCGGCGCTGCGTGTACAGCATCCACCAGCGCCCGTCGTCGTCGATCACCACGCGCGGATCTGTGGCGCCGTCATAGACGGGGTCGCGGAACAGCTCGGGCAGGCGCTCGGCTCCGACGGGTCCGGGGCTCATGCCCGCAGGTCGATGACGGGGCTGGCGAAGCCCGCGCGGTGCGTCGGATGCGTCGCCAGGATCTCGGGCGTGATCACCGCGCCGTCGGCCGCCGCCGAGGCGTAGATGGCGGCCACCAGTTCGAGGGAACGCGCGGGCGCGTCCGCCGTGGGCGGCAGCGGCGTGCCGTCGAGCAGGGCGTCGAACACGTCGCGCAGCAGCGGCGCGTGGTCGCTGCGCTCCTCCGCGTCGGGGAACGCCCATCCTTCCGCCTCGGACTCGAATCCGGGAGCCGGGGTGATGCGCCAATTCTCGTGCCCATGCCCGTAGAGGTGGTCGACGGTGACCGTCGCCTTCTGGGTGTCGATACGGATCGAGCTGGTCTCGCGCGGCGAGATCGCGCTGGTGATCACCTGCGCGACGACGCCCGCCTCGAACACGATCGTGGCGGTGGACACGTCCTCGGTCTGCGTCTCGCGATCGAGCCGGAACAGCCTCCCCTGCACCGAGGACCAGTCGCCCAGCAGGTGCGCGAGCAGGTCGAGCTGATGGATACCGTGGCCGAGCGTCGTCCCGCCGCCCTCGGTCTCCCACCTGCCGCGCCACGGCACGGCGAAGTAGTCGGCGTCGCGGAACCACAGCGTCTGGCACACGGCGACCAGCGGCCGCCCGAGCGCACCGCCGCGCAGCAGATCGCGGACGTGCGCGGCGGCGGTGCCGGTGCGCTGCTGGAAGACGACGGCGAGCTGCCTGCCGGCCGCGGTGGCCGCCGCACGCATGTCGTCGAGCTCGTCCAGCGACGGCGCCGGCGGCTTCTCGACGATCACGTGCGCACCTGCGGCGAACGCGGCGAGCGCCTGCGCACGGTGTGGTGCGGGCGGGGTGCAGATCAGGACGACGTCCGGATGCTCGGCGGCGAGCATGTCGTCATAGTCACCGTAGGACGCCGGGATCCCGTACCGCTCGGCGAAGCCGGCGGCCCGATCGGCGCTGATGTCGGCGACCGCGACGAGCTCGGCGCGCGGGTGCGCGGCGACGGCCCTCGCGTGCAGGTTGGCGACGGCGCCGGTGCCGACGAGCACGCAGCGCAGTGCGCCGGCGAGCGGGATGTGGGATGACATCGGTCCTCCTCGGATTGGGTTGATCATAACGTTTCAAGTACCGGCTGGAGGACGCACGAACGACCGGCTACAGCAGCGGCCGCAGCCCATCGGCGATGCGAGCGGCGTCGGCGGCACCGGCATCCGCGACGCCGACGGCGTACCGGAACGACACCGTCTCCCCTGCCCGCACCTGCACCTCTTCGCTGAAGAAGGGCGCGGGGTTGAGCGCGGCGAACTCCTCGGAGCGGGCGAACCACTGCGGCGGGTGATGCGGGTTGGATGCTGCATCGACCATGACCACGAGGGACGAGGCATCGACCTCGTCGTGCCGGCCCTCGTACCCCATCCACTCGTGGCGCTGCCCGCGCAGCGCGCTGCCCGTTCCCGTCCCCTCCGCGGTGACGAGGAGGCCGTCCGTGAAGGAACGCGGTCCGCGCCAGAACAGGCCGCCGTAGCCGGCGTTCTCGCGCCCCCGGGTAGTGGGCGAACCGATCGCGATGGTTCCGTCCGTGCTGTTCGTCATCGACGTCTCGAAGGTGAGCGCCCAGGCCGTGTCGTCGAGCACACGGGCGGAGAGAGTCCGGCGCTCGGTGAACATGCGCTGGCCGCCCTCGGAGACCCATTCCAGATCATGCGAGAAGGTCGCCACCTCGTGTTCCACAGCCGACGCGACCACGCCGACGTGCCGCTGCGTGCCGTCGTTCGACTGCTGCACGTAACCCTGATCGCGCAGGTACGTGGGCCCACCCCAGAAGTTCTCGTCGCCGACCACCGGCAGCGACCAGGCGATGCCCTTGTGCCAGACGTGGTCCCAGGGACGGAACAGGCTCACCACTCGTCCGGCCCTGGTGCGGATCGGGTCGATGTAGGGCTTGGGTGCCTCGAGCTGGGGAGTGTCCGGCACGAAGACGTAGCGCATCAGTTCGGTCTCGCCGTCGGTCATGCTGAGCGCGGCGTCGGTGCGCGTGAGCGCGAGTGTCATGAGCGGGCCTCCCTGGGGACGATCATGCCCTGTGGCTCGGGGTCGCGTGCGGCTTCCGATGTCGTCGGCAGCGGGATCGCGCCCGTGATCACCGGCGGCCTGCCGTTCTGGGCGCGGTGCAGCTGCACGTAGCGGCCGTCGAGCGCCATCAGCTCGTCATGCGACCCCTGCTCGACGATGCGCCCGTGCTCCAGGACCACGATGCGGTCCGCCTGCCGGACGGTGGAGAGCCGGTGGGCGACGATCAGGGTGGTCCGCCCGCGCATCAGCCGTTCGAGCGCCTCCTTCACGAGCGCCTCGGACTCGGGATCGAGGGCGCTCGTCGCCTCGTCGAGCAGCAGGATGCGCGGGTCGCGCACCAGCGCGCGGGCGATCGCGAGGCGCTGGCGCTGTCCCCCGGAGAGCCGGGCGCCGCGCTCGCCGACCACGGTGTCCCACCCGTGCGGCTGCTCTCGCACGAACTCCCACGCGTTGGCATCCCGCAGCGCACTCTCGACCCGCTCGGGCGTCGCATCCGGAAGCCCATAGGTGACGTTGTCGAAGATCGAGCCCTCGAACAGCACCGACTCCTGCGGCACGACCGAGATCGAGTGGCGCACGGTGCGCACGTCGAGCTCCTGCATGTCCTGACCGTCGATGAGGATGCGCCCGCTGCTGGGCCGCACGAAGCCGAGCACGAGGTTGAGCAGGGTCGACTTGCCCGAACCCGATGAGCCGACGAAGGCGACCGTGTCGCCGGGTGCGATGCGCAGGTCGATCGCGTGCAGCGCGTCGTCGTCGGCATCCGGATAGCGGTGCGTGGCGGCATCCAGCACGATCTCGCCGTCGACGCGGCCGACGACCCGCCGGCCGGAGTTCTGCTCGACGTCGGGCTCCTGCAGCACTTCGGAGATCGAGCGCACGGACTCCAGGCCGCGAGCGCCGACGGGGATGAGCATGAGCAGCTGGGTGAGACCGCCCGTGAGAAGCGTGAAGTACGTCGAGAGCATCACGACCTCGCCGGGCGAGATCGGCAGGATGCCGGTGATCGCGAACACCGCGGCGAGCATGAGGCAGGCGACTCCGAGCAGCTGCATCGCGACCCACGAGATCGAGGCGACCCTGCCGTTGAGCAGATCCAGATCCAGACCCGCGCGGCGCACGCCGTCGGCGCCGTCGGCGACCCGGGTGATGGCCGTCTGCTCGAGGCCGTGCGCGCGGGTCACGGGGATCAGCGATGCCATCTCACCGACGCGCGCGGACAGGATCTCGATCTCGCGGCGGAACTCCTCGTTGCGCAGCTGCGAGCGCTTGCGCATGCCGTAGCGGATGCCGATCGCGATCGGCACCGCCAGCGCGTACACCGGCAGGAACTGCGGCACGGCGATCGCGGTCATGGTGAGCGCGCCGAGCATGACCATCGTCGAGGACAGCAGCGGGTGCGTGACCTGCTGCAGCATGAGTTCGACGTTCTCGACGTCGCGGACCAGCTTGGTCTGCACGATCGAGGCGCTCACGCGCGTGTGGTAGCCGATGGAGAGGCTCTGCAGCCGCGCGGTGAGGGCATTGCGCAGGTCGGCGCCGAGGTCGCGCACCACGGTCATGAAGCTGCGCGTGTAGATCAGGTGGTTCGGATAGTTCTGCACGAGCAGCAGGGCGGCCAGCGCGAACCACCAGAGCACGCCCGTGACGTCGCCGTGCGAGGCGACGATGTCGATGATCGCCGCGGTGATGACCGGCAGGAACCACACCGGGATCTCCTTGACGGCGAACGCCAGCACGGCGACGGCCAGGCGCCAGGGACGCCGTGCGATCAGGCGGATGACGGAACGGGTCGGATGCTGTCCGTCGATGAGCGCAGCCGGGTCGGAAAGCGCTTTCTGGGGCATAGGTTCCATCGTAGGACCGAGCAGGATGCGACGACAAGATCCGGGGACGACGGCACCGAAAGCTAGGCTCGACCCGACGACAGGAGGACGGATGCCACGGGTGAAGATCACCGAGGTCGCCCGCGAGGCGGGCGTCTCGCTGTCGACCGTCTCCCGCGTGATGAACGGCAACCCGACCGTGGACCCCGTCCTCGCCGGGCGCGTGCGCGAGGTGGCGGCGCGCCTCGGCTACACGGCGAATCCGCTCGCCCGCAGCCTGGTTCTCGGTCGCACCCAGACGGTGTCGGTCGTGATCCCCGATCTCGCCAACCCGACGTTCCAGGCGATCCTGCGCGGCCTCAGCCATGCGGCGGCGAAGGACGGCTACCACGTGCTGATCTCTGACACCGAGGAGCAGGTGCATGAAGAGCGGGAGATCGCGTCGACCACCCGCCGGCGCACCGACGGCGTGATCCTCTGCGCGCCGCGCATGCCGCAGCAGGAGCTGTCCGCCCTGCTGCCCGGCATCGCCCCGGCGGTCGTGATCAACCGTCCCCCGCTGACCGAGGCGCCCACCGTGTCCGCCGACTACGGCATCGCGATCACCGAGCTCATCGACCACCTGCGCGATCTCGGGCACACGCGGATCGCGTTCCTCTCCGGCGCGGTCGCCAGCGCCTCCGGCGAGGCGCGCCTGCGCGCGATCACCGCCGCCACCCGCGCGGACGCCGAGCTGGAGGTCGTCGAGATCCCCGCGGGGGTCGACTTCGACAGCGGAGCCGCGGCAGCGGATGCCGTGCTCGCGAGCGGTGCCACCGCCGTGCTCGCCTTCAACGACCTGGTGGCGATGGGACTGCTGTCCGCCGTCACCGCGCAGGGAATCCGCGTGCCGGACGACCTGTCGATCGCCGGCTTCGACGGCATCCCGTTCGCGGCCTACACGTCGCCGCCGCTGACCACCGCTGCGGTGCCGGCCGCCGAGCTCGGACGCAGCGCCTGGGCGGCGATGCACGCGCTGCTGTCCGGTGAGGAGCCGCGTGCGGACGAGACGTTCGCACCGGCGGTCGTGATCCGCGAGAGCACTGGTCCCGCGCGGCTCTGAGGGGCGTGGATGCGGTGGATCACCGCATCCGATCGGCTTGCGGAAGTGCTCCGTGCTACGCTGAGAAAACGTTTCCTGAGGTCGCTCGCCCGGCGACTCGTCCGCACAGTCTGGAGTGATGATGCCCCGTCTTCGCTACGCCCTCGCCGGCGCAGGCGCCCGCGCGCAGATGTACGTCGGCGCGATCGTCGGCGCCCACCGCGAGCGCGCCGAGCTGGTCGCGATCTGCGAACCGAACCCGGTTCGCGCCGCGTTCCACGCCCGCACCGTGGTGGACGCCGGGGAACCCGCCCCGCGCATCGGCGCACCCGACGAGCTGGAGACCCTGATCCGCGAGGAGCGCGTCGACCGGGTGATCATCTGCTCCCGCGACGACCTGCACGCCGAACTGATCGTGCGCTCGCTGGAGGCCGGCGCGGACGTCGTCGTCGAGAAGCCCCTCACCATCGACGCCCCCAGCGCGGCCCGCATCGAAGAGGCCGTGGAGCGCACCGGTCGCAACGTCGTGCTCACCTTCAACTACCGGTACTCCCCGCGCAACAGCGCGCTGCGGCAGGTGCTGCAGGACGGCGAGATCGGCGAGATCACCTCGATCGACTTCCACTGGATGCTCGACACCAACCACGGCGCCGACTACTTCCGCCGCTGGCACCGGGAGAAGGAGCACTCCGGCGGTCTGCTGGTGCACAAGGCCAGTCACCACTTCGACCTGGTCAACTGGTGGCTCCGCTCGCAGCCCACGCGGATCTTCGCCTCGGGCGGCCTGCGCTTCTACGGCGCGGAGAACGCCGCGGCGCGCGGCCTCGGCGAGCGCCCCGCCCGCGGCAGCCACGACGGCGGAGACCTCTTCGAGCTGGACCTGCGCAAGGATTCGCAGCTGTCCGCCCTGTACCTGGACGCCGAGCAGCACGACGGCTACCTGCGCGACCGCGACGTGTTCGGCGAGGGGATCACGATCGAGGACAACCTCGCCCTGGTCGTCGACTACGCATCGGGCGCGACGCTCTCGTACTCGCTCAACGCGCACTCCCCCTGGGAGGGCTATCGCGTGGCGGTGAACGGCACGCTCGGCCGCGCCGAGCTCGAGGTCGTGGAGCGGGGCGCCGTGCTCGCCGGCGACGGGCTGCACCCCGCGATCGACCCGAGCCTGTCCGGTTCCGACGGCATCACGAGCCTGCGCCCCGAGGGCGAGCGCCTGATCGTGCAGAAGCACTGGCAGGAGGCGCGCGAGGTCCCGATCCCGAGCGGCACCGGCGGGCACGGCGGCGGCGACGCGCTGCTGCTGAGCGACGTGTTCGTGGGCCCGGGCGATGACCCGCTGTCCCGCCCGGCCGACTGGACTGACGGGATCCGCTCGATCGCCGTCGGCATCGCCGGCAACCGCTCGCTGGAGACCGGCCTGCCGGTGCGGGTCGAGGAACTCGGCATCCGCCTGCTCGAGAAGCCCGCCGTGCGATGAGCCGCATCGTCGTCACCGGCGGCGCCGGGCGGCTCGGACGCAGCCTGGTCGCAGGACTCGCGGAGCGCGGCCACGACGTGCTCTCCCTGGACCGTGCGGTGTCGGAGGCACCGCAGCTCGCCGACGCCGAGCAGCGTGCCGTCGACCTGACGGACGCGGATGCCACGGCATCCGCTCTGCGCGAGGCGAAGGCCGACGCCGTGATCCATCTCGCGGCGATCGCCGTGCCGTTCAGCGCGCCGGAGGACGTGATCCTGCGCACCAACGCCGCCCTGGCGATGAGCGTGCTCGGCGGCGCCGTGCAGGCCGGCATCGGCCGCGTGGTCGCAGCATCCAGCCCCACCGTGCTCGGCTACGGGGCGCCGGGCTGGCTGCCCGACCGCTTTCCGCTGGACGAGCGGACGACGCCGGCACCGTCGAATGCGTACGCCCTCTCCAAGCACCTCGCCGAGCAGACCCTCGCCATGCTGCAGCGGCAGCGCGACGACATCCGCTTCGCCGCATTCCGCCCCTGCTACGTGATCGCCCCGGAGGAATGGGACGGCGCCCCGACCCAGCAGGGCCACACGGTGCGGGAACGTCTGGACGATCCCGCGCTCTCCGCCCCGGCCCTGTTCAACTACGTCGATGCGCGCGACGTCGCGGCCTTCGCCGACGCGCTGCTGCAGGCGATGCCCGAGATCCCGAACGGCGAGACCTTCTTCGTCGGCGCCGACGACGCGCTGGCCCGTGAGCCGCTGGCGGAGCTGCTCCCCCGGTTCGTGCCGGGTTCGGGCGAGCTCGCCGCCGCGCTCACCGGCACCGCACCCGCGTTCTCCGCTGCCAAGGCCCGCCGCCTGCTGGGCTGGCGGCCCGAGCGCTCGTGGCGCACAGAACTCGCATCGACAGACCACGCAGAGACCCTGGGAGCATCGGCATGAACTTCGACGGCATCCTCTTCTTCCCCGTCACCCCGTTCAGCGAGAACGGCGCGATCGACCACGACCTGTTCGCACAGCACGTGGAGCGCGGCGTCGCCGCGGGCGCGGGCGGCGTCTTCCCCGCCTGCGGGACCGGCGAGTACCACGCGCTCTCGGCGGGCGAGGCGGCCTCCGTCGTGCGCACCGCGACCGCGACGGTCAGCGGTCGCGTGCCGGTGATCGCCGGCACGGGCGGCACGCTCGGTCATGCCATCGAGGTGGCGACCGCCGCAGCCGATGCCGGGGCCGACGGCCTGCTCGTGCTGCCGCCGTACCTGGTGGGCGGCACGCAGGACGGGCTCGTCTCGTACGTGGAGCAGATCGCCGCGGCATCCGAGCTCCCGGTGATCGTCTACCACCGCGGTGCTGCGCAGTACTCGGTGGAGAGCATGCGCCGGCTCGCGCGCAACCCGCGCGTGGTCGGCTTCAAGGACGGCACCGGGGATGTGGGCGCCGCCCAGCTCATCGTGCGGGCGGTCACCGAGGAGGGCCGCGAGGACTTCGCGTTCTTCAACGGCCTGCTCACCGCCGAGCTCACGCAGGCCGCGTACCGCGGTCTCGGCATCCCGCTGTACTCCTCCGCGGCGTTCGCGATGATCCCCGAAGTGGCGAACGCCTACTACCGCGCCTATGTCGAGGGCGACGAGGGTCGGCGCCTCGAACTGCTCGACGGCTTCTACCGGCCGCTGGTCGCGCTGCGCGACGAGACTCCGGGATTCGGCGTCTCGCTGATCAAGGCCGGGCTTCGCCTGCAGGGTCTCGCGGTCGGATCCGTCCGCGCCCCGCTGGTGGACCCGACCGCCGAGCAGGAGGCGCGCCTGGCGGCGATCCTCGAGGCCGGACGCGCACTGCTGTGAGCACGATCTCGCGGCTGGACGCCCGGCTGCTGCGGGTGCCGCTCACGCGGCCCTGGGCGGCGGGCGTGACCTCGGTGGGCGTCATCGCGACGCACGTCGTCCGGTCCGACGGGGCCGAGGGCTGGGGATTCTCGTGGACGCCGCAGATCGGCGCCGAGGCCGTGCACGCGCTGATCGCGCACGACATCGCCGCGGCTGCCATCGGGCGCTCGGCGGTGCCCGGTGAGACCTGGCAGGGGCTCTGGGAGCACCTGCACGAGGCCGGCGGCGGAGGCGTGACCACGATCGCCCTCGCGGGGCTCGACCTCGCACTGTGGGATGCCGAGGCGCGCGCGGAGTCCTTGCCCGTGTCCGGCGTGCTCGGCCGGCGGCGCGACTCCGTGCGCGCCTACGGCTCGGGCGTGAACCTGCACTACTCGCTGGAGGAACTGATCGCGCAGGTGCGGCGGTGGACGGATGCCGGATTCGGCGCCGTCAAGATCAAGGTGGGCAAGCCGTCACTGGACGAGGACCTCGAGCGCGTGGCGGCTGTGCGCGAGGCGCTGGGCCCGGATCGCGAGCTGATGATCGACGCGAACCAGCGCTGGGATCTGGACCGCGCAACCCGCTCCATCGAGGCGCTGTCTGCGTTCGACCTCGCGTGGATCGAGGAGCCCCTGCGCGCCGACGACCTCGCCGGCCACACCGAGCTCGCCCGCCGGTTGGCGGCATCCAGCCGGGTGCCGATCGCCCTGGGCGAGAACCTGCACAACACGCATCGATTCGGCGACTTCCTGAGGGCGGGCGCCGCGCAGATCGTGCAGCCGAACATCGTGCGCGTGGGCGGCATCACGCCGTTCCTGCGCATCGCCGACCTCGCCGGCGAGCACGGTGCCGCCGTGCATCCGCACCTGCTGCCGGAGCTGTCGGGTCAGCTCGCACTGGCTCTTCCCGGCACCGTCGCGGAACCCTGGGCCGAGGACGTGGAGGAGGCCGGGTTCGGAGATCTCGGCGCCCTCGCCGATCCCTCACCGGTGGCGATCGCCGCGGGGCGGCTGAGCGAGGTGCCGCATCTCGGCCTCGGCATCCGATTCCGGAATTCACTGCCGGGTCGCTGAGCGCCACTCCCCGCGGCCCGACGTCATCGAGAACAGGACGAACGCCGGGGACAGGAGGATCCTGCGCCGGATCGTCCTGTTCTGAGCGATCCTCCTGTTCTGGGGCACGCACCCGAAACCGAAGGGCAGACTCCCGTCCGGGGCTGTCGCTCAGAAAGCGCTTTCCGATACGCTGAGCGCATGACCTCCCGCTTCACGATCGGCGAGACCGACTTCCTGCTCGACGGCGCCCCGCACCGGATCATCTCCGGCGCCATGCACTACCCGCGTGTTCACCCCGACCTGTGGCGCGACCGCATCCGCAAGGCGCGGCTGATGGGGCTGAACGCGATCGAGACCTACGTCGCGTGGAACGCGCACGAACCTGTGAAGGGCCACTGGCGCGAGGACGGCGACGTCGACCTCGGGCGCTTCCTCGACATCATCGCCGAGGAGGGGATGCACGCGATCGTGCGGCCCGGTCCGTATGTGTGCGCCGAGTGGCACAACGGCGGCCTGCCGACGTGGCTGACCGCCGACAAGAGCATGCGACTGCGCAGCAGCGACCCGGCGTACCTCGCCGAGGTGACCGCCTACCTCGAGAAGGTCAACGCGATCGTCGCACCGCGTCAGATCGACCGCGGCGGCAGCGTGATCCTCGTGCAGATAGAGAACGAGTACGGCGCGTACGGCGCCGACAAGGACTATCTCGAGGCGCTGATCCGCACGACCCGCGACAACGGCATCACGGTGCCCCTCACCCAGGTGGACCAGCCCATCCCGCACATGCTGCAGGGCGGCGCGCACCCCGAGCTGCACATGACCGGTTCGTTCGGCAGCCGGATCGACGAGCGCCTCGCCACCCTGCGGGAGTTCCAGCCCACCGGTCCGCTGATGTGCATGGAGTTCTGGTGCGGCTGGTTCGACCACTGGGGCGAGAAGCACCACACCACCGCGTTCGCCGACAGCGCCGCCGATCTGGACCGGCTGCTGGCGGCAGGGGCATCCGTCAACATCTACATGGTGCACGGCGGCACGAACTTCGCCCTGACGAACGGCGCGAACGACTCCGGCCGCTACCTGCCGATGGTGACGAGCTACGACTACGACTCTCCCATCAGCGAGTCCGGCGATCTGACCGAGAAGTTCCACGCCTTCCGCGAGGTGATCGCCAAGCACGCCCCGGTGCCGGATCTGCCCGCCGTCGAACCGGTCGAGGCCCCTACGCCGTCGGCCGCCTTCGAGTCCGTCGGAGATACCCTCGAGCTGGTGGCCGTCGATCGCGGCGGATTCCCGACGCCTCCGACCATGGATGAGCTCGGCTCCGACGTCGTGCTGGTCGAGTACACGACGGATGCCGCAGGCTCCGGCGTGCTCGAGGCCGAGGTGCGGGACTACGCCTGGGTCGAGCGCGACGGCGCACCGGTCGGCCGCCTGCAGCGCGGCATCGGCGACCTGTCGCTCGCGGTGCCCGGGGGACGGACCCTGCGGATGCTGGTGGAGGAGACCGGCCGGGTCAACTACGACCAGAAGATCGGCGAGGCGAAGGGCCTGATCGGCTCGCCGCTGATCGACGGGACACCGCTCGACGGACCCTGGCGCGTGCGCACCTTCGACGTTCCGGCGCTGGGCGCGGCCGTGTCGGATGCTGCTGACGCGACGCCCGTCGCAAGCGGACGCGTCGCGGGCCCCGTGGGCCTGCGCGCCGGGTTCGATCTCGACGAGGCCACGGATCTCTTCCTCGACACCGCCGGCTGGGGGAAGGGCTACGCCTGGGTCAACGGCTTCTTCCTCGGCAGGTACTGGCGCCGAGGACCGCAGCGCACGCTCTACGTGCCCGGTCCTGTCACGCGCGCGGGCCGGAACGAGATCGTCGTCGTCGAGCTGGAGGCGATGACCGACGCCACCGCGCGCTTCCTCGCCCGCCCCGACCTCGGCCACGAGGTGGAGTGATGTCCGCGTACTCCGCAGCCTTCGACTGGGCGCGCCGGCACGTCGAGGCCGAGAGGCTGCCCACGGCCGTGCTCGGTGTCGCCACCACTGACGGGATCGTCGCGCTCGACGGGTTCGGGGCCCCGACGGGTGCCGTCTACCCGCTGTTCTCGATCACCAAGGTGCTCACCGGCATCACCGCCGCACGGGCGGTCGAGCGCGGGCGGCTCACGCTCGAAACGCCTCTGGCATCCGCCCTGCCGGACTTCGGGGCGAACCGCGACGACGTGGTGCGTCTGCGCCATCTGGTCAGCCACACGTCCGGCATCACCGAGCCACCGCTCGACACCGAGGTGCCGCTGCGCACGGAGCTGCTCACCCGGGGCCGCGACTTCGCCGCCGGCACCGCATCCCGGTACTCGACGCTCGCCTTCGAGGGCATCGCCGCACTCACCGAGCAGGCCACCGGCACGACCTGGGACGACGACACCCGGCAGTGGGCGGCGACCGTCGGCGCCGACGGCCTCACGCTCGACCACGAGGGCTCGATGGACATCCCGGATGCCGCCGCCGGCGGACTCGATCTGGATCGCTTCCGCGCCACCCGCGCTCCCGGAGCGGGCCTGCTCGGGCGCGCCGAGGACCTGCTGCGCATCGGTGCCGAGCTGCTGCGCATCCACGCCGGCGGAACCGACGGCATCCTCGCTCCCGCGACGCTGGACATGATGCTGCGCCCGCTCACCGGCGACATCCCGCGACTCGAGCCGTACCCCGTGGAGCGGGGACAGGACTGGGGCTTCACGTTCAACCTGCGCTCCCGTGCGCCAGGCCTCATCGACCAGGACACGTACGGGCACGGCGGCTGGGCGGGCACGGAGTTCTGGGTGCACCCGGGCGCGGGCCTGTGCTGGGTGCTGCTGACGAACCGAGCGGTGCGCGAGGGCGTCGATGCCGACCAGCTCGACAACGCCGTGGTCGCGGGCCGATGATCCACGTCGTGCGACACCGCGGCTGGCCCGTCGACGCCTCCCCCAGTGCCCTGCCCGAGCCTGCGGAGGCGGCACTCGGGATCACCGTGACCGACCGCGCCGTGCTGCGCGACGGTGTGCCGTTCGTTCCGGTCTCGGGAGAGATCCACTTCAGCCGCCTTCCCCGGGAACGGTGGGGTGAGCGGCTGCGGCAGATGCGTGCGAACGGGGTGACGCTGGCATCCGCCTACGTGCTCTGGCTGCACCACTCCCCTCGTCGAGGAACCGCGCACTTCGACGGCGCTCTCGACGTCGCCGCGTTCATCGACGAGTGCGCCGCGGCCGGGCTCGGCGTGGTGCTGCGGATCGGTCCCTGGGCGCACGGCGAGGCGCGCAACGGCGGCTTCCCCGACTGGGTGCAGGATGCCGGGGTCGAGCACCGCAGCGACGACCCGCGCTACCTGGAACTCGTGGCGGAGTGGTTCGCACAGCTCGCCGCGCATCTGGACGGGCGCGCCCGCCCCGGCGGGCCCGTGCTGGCGATCCAGCTCGAGAACGAGCTCTACGACCGCCCCGGCCACCTGGTCACGCTCAAGCGCCTGGCACGTGAGGCCGGAATGTCGGCACCGCTGTGGACCGCGACAGCCTGGGGCGGGGCCGACCTGCCCGCCGGCGAGGTCATGCCGCTGTTCGGCGGCTACGGCGACGGCTTCTGGGCCGACCCGCAGGACGACTGGGATCCGTCGTTCCGCGCGCACTACTTCCCCTCGCACGTCTGGGACGACCCCGGCGTCGGCGCCGACGTGCGGGCCGCACAGGGCTTCGATGCGGCAGCATCCGGGGCATCCCCCGACACCGCCGCTCTGCTGCGCGGCTTCCCGCCCGCGACGTGCGAACTCGGCGGTGGCATGGCCACCGCCTATCACCGGCGCCCGGTGCTCAGCGGCCGCGACGTGGCCGCTCTCGCGCACGGGAAGATCGGCAACGGGTCGGCCTGGCAGGGGTACTACATGTACGTCGGCGGGCGGAACCCGGGCCCCGGTCTGCAGGAGACGCAGGCGACGGGCTACCCGAACGACATGACCGAGTGGAGCTACGACTTCCGCGCCCCGATCGGGCAGTCCGGCGATCTGCACGGATCCGCCGCGCTGCTGCGCGCCCAGCATGCGTTCCTCTCGGCATTCGGAGACCGTCTCGGCGGCATGACCTCGACCCTCCCCGAGCTGCGGGCCGACGGTCTCGACGACGCCACGACGCTGCGCTGGGCACTGCGCTCGGACGGCTCTGAGGGGTTCTGCGTGATCACGCATCATCAGCCGCACATCCCGGTGCAGCCTGTGCGCGGCGTGCAGCTGCGGGTCGAGCTCGACGACGAGGCACTGCTGCTCCCCCGCACCCCGATCGACATCCCGGCTGGCACGATCGCACGCTGGCCGGTGGGACTGCGCGTCGGGGATGCGCGGCTGCGGTGGGCCACGGCATCCGCTCTGACGGTTCTGCCGGACGGCGTCCTGGTGCTGGCCGCCGACCCGGGCATCCCGGTCGAGGTCGCCGTCGCCCATGAGGAGCCGCGCGTCGTGACACCAGGGCTTCACGAGATCGGCGGGGTCACGCTGCTCGTCCTCGCCGACACCGCAGATGCCTGGGTGCTCGGCGACGAGCTGTGGCTCTGCGACGGGCAGCTGCTGTGGGACGGCTCGCACGTCGAGGCGCTCGACGCCACCCGCCTGCGCCGCTTCGACGCCGCCACGCGCAGCTGGGTGGAGACTCCGGTCGACCGGCCCTCGGATGCCGCGCCGGTGGGGATCCGCACGGTCAGAGAGGCCGGAGACGTCCCAGCCGACCACGGCTTCGGTGGTCAGCGGCACAGCGCGCCTGCGGCGGAGGTCTTCGACTCAGTCGCCGCCGTGTTCCGACTCGACCTGCCGGTGTGGGACGGCGATGCGCTGCTCGACATCGACTGGGCGGGCGATGTGGCCCAGCTGCGCGTCGACGGCGCGACGGTCGACGATCGCTTCTGGGACGGCACGCGCTGGTCGGTGTCCCTGCGCGACGTCGGTGCGGATGCCGGCAGCACCCTGAGTCTGCATGTGCTGCCGCTCTCGCAGGAGAGCACGGTGTGGCTGCCGGAGAACGTACGGCAGAGCAGAGCGGATGCCGCACGGGGCGCCGTCCGCTCGGTGCGACTGCGCACCCGGAGCTCATCCGCCGTCGTGAGCTGAGCCGCCGCCCGCACCCGCGTCCGGTGCGCGAACCCGCCGCCGACGCGGTCCGTAACGCATCGGCGGCGGGAGTCCGAGAGCTCGGCCGGCCTGTTCGACGTCGCGAGCCGTACCGACGGTAACGGATGGCTCCAACGTTGCACAACGGTTTCGCGCGATTCTTTGAAACGTGTCAGAAAACGCTTGCTCAACCTGTGGAGCTCGTGCAAGGATCATCGGAAGCAGCTGGGAATACGTTTTCCAGCCGCTCCATCCGTGGCCGAGTCCGTACGCGCCCCGGTTCCTTCGACGTGCTCCACGATGCTGCGGTGCACGCCGGAACCCCTTTGTCAGAGACGCCCAAGGAGGAACCGTGGACCATTCCACACGTTCTGCACGACCGCTCTTCGCACGACGAACACACTGCACGCTCGCCGCGGCCACGGTCGCCGCCGTCATCGGCGCCGCGCTCACGGCCGCCCCCGCCGCGGCCACGCTCGCGCCCGCGCAGGACGGCAGCTGGCGGTTCGACTTCGGCACGGCATCCAGTCCCGTCGCCGACGGCTACCAGCAGGTGCTCACGAGCTCGCTGTACACGGCCGACGCCGGCTGGGGCGTGACCACGGCGGATGGCGTCAGCCTCTTCGACCGCGACCGCACCGGCAACCGCACCCCCGCCGACCCGGTCGCCGAGGACTTCGTCGCGGGCACCGACTGGGGCTTCCTGCTCGACGGCGTGCCGAAGGGCGAGTACGACGTCACCGTCTCGATCGGCGACGCTCTCGCCGGGACCTCCGGCACGAACGCCACGGTCTCCCTGGAAGGGGTCGCGCAGACCCGCATGACCACGGACAAGGCCGCCACCACCACCCAGACGTTCCGCACCGCCGTCGAGGACGGGCAGCTGACCCTCGGCTTCACGGGTAGCGGACTCGGCGCCTACGTGAACGGCCTCGTCGTCACTCCGGTCGTGCCTGCAGTGCCCGCCGGCCTCACCCTCGCCCGCGTCGCCTGGAACGCCGTCGACCTCAGCTGGGCCGCCGCTGACGGGGCATCCGCATATCGCGTGCTCCGCGCACCCGTCACCGGCGACGCCGTCGGCGACTTCCGGCAGATCGCAGAGACGGACAAGACCACCCTCACCGACTCGGATGTCACGGAGGGTGACTCCTTCGCCTACGCCGTCCAGGCGGTGAACTCCTACGGCGTCACCTCCGCACGGACCGAGCCGGTGCGCAGCGGCGTCATCCCCGCTCTGGCAGCGCCCGCCACCCCCGCCGATCTGACCGTGACGAAGGTCTCCAAGACCTCCGTCAGCCTCAGCTGGAGCGCCGCGGCGAACGCCGAGGAGTACGTCCTCGAGCGCGCCGGCGCCGATGGCGTCTTCACGGCCATCGCCACCACCACGTCGGTGTCCTACCTCGACGAGGCGGACACCACCGCGTCGTGGTCCTACCGCGTCACCGCGCGCAATGCGGCCGGATCGTCCGAGGCATCCGCTCCGGTCGTCTCGCCCGTCTACACCGCGCCCGCGCCCCTCCCTGCAGGCGACCAGGTCGTGTTCGACTTCGGCCCCGGGGTGGTGGCCGACGGCGCCCTCGGGGTCACGTCGACGACCGCGTACTCCGACGAGTGGGGCTACGGCTTCAGCACCGCGCCGACCTCGGATGCCCCGGATGTGGACCGCGGCGGGGACGACCCGCTGCGCGGCGACCACGTCGCGGCACAGGGCGGCACCTTCGAGGTCAAGCTCGGAGCCGGCGACTACACCGTGAACCTCATCGCCGGCGATGCGACCGCCGCCAGCGAGATCTCCGTCACCGCCGAGGGGATGGCGAAGGTGCAGACCACCGCCAAGCCCGCCGGCGAGTATCTCGAGATGGCGTTCCCGATCGCACTGGTCGACGGTGTGCTCTCGCTCAAGATCGACGGTTCGGCCGCCGCTCTGGACGCGGTCACGATCACCCGGCAGCAGGCGCGCCTCGCCGGTGCGCTGCCCACCGTGTACATCGCGGGCGACTCGACGGTGCAGACCTACGACGCCGCGGCGTACGCACCCCAAGCCGGGTGGGGGCAGATGATCGATCGGTTCTTCAGCGACGGCGTCGCCTTCAGCAACCACGCGATCGGAGGCCGCAGCTCGAAGAACTTCATCACGCAGGGACGGCTCGACGACATCCTGCGCGGCATCCGACCCGGCGACTACCTGTTCGTCCAGTTCGGGCACAACGACGCCACGCAGGGCGTCGACGACCGCTACGCATCGCCGGCCGACTACAAGGAGTACCTGCGCACCTACGTGCACGGCGCGCGCCAGCGCGGCGCCACGCCGGTGCTGGTGACCCCGGTCTCCCGCCGCAGCTTCGACGCCACCACGGGCCTCGCCAACATCAGCTTCCCCGAGTACGTCGACAAGATGAAGGAGCTGGCGGCCGAGGAGGGCGTGGAGCTCGTCGATCTGTCGGCTTCCAGCCGCGCCTACCTGAACGAGATCGGCGCGGAGGCCGCCAAGTCGGTGTTCCTGTGGGTCGACCCGGGCATCTTCCCGAACCGTCCGTCCGGCACGCAGGACGACACCCACTTCCAGGAGTACGGCGCCATCCAGATGGCCCGCCTGATCGCCCAGGACTACGCCGAGATCGACGACCCGCTCGCTGCGAAGGTCGAGGACATCGCACCTCCGGCCGCCGTGCCGCCTGCACCCGAGCGACTCGTCGCCGGCTCGGTGTCCAACGCGGGAGCGGTGCTGCAGTGGCAGCAGGCCCCGACCGCCGACATCTACCGGATCGAGCGTCAGGCGGTCGCCGACCCCGACCAGGTCTGGTCGCTGGTGACCACGACGACGCAGACCAGTGCGATCGTGCAGGGGCTCGCCGAGGGCACCGGCTACCGCTACCGGGTGTTCGCCGTCAACGGCCGCGGCACCTCCGAGGCATCGAACACGGTCACCTTCACCACCAAGAAGGCGAAGTGGAAGTTCGACTTCCAGCTCGCCGGCAACCCGCTGATGGCCGGTTACACCGAGGTGAACCCGGATGACGCGTACAGCAAGGAGGCCGGATACGGGTTCGCGACCGCGCTTCCTTCGACGGCCGGCCGTGACCGCGGCGCCGCCGAGGGCTCGAACGACCTGCTGCGCGACTTCGTCCTCCCCGGCGACTCCAGCGAGTTCAAGCTCGACGTGCCGAACGGCACCTACTCCGTCAAGACGTACTCGGGCGACTGGATCGGATCCACGAAGACGAGCTTCGACATCGAGGGCAAGGCCTTCGGTTCCGGCAATGCCGGGAAGGGCTCCGTCAACGAGTCCGTCCGCGGTCCCGCGCTGGTCACCGACGGGCAGCTGAACATCCGCGTCTACGGCGCCGCAGCGGGCACCCGCCTGAACGGTCTGGAGATCACGCCGATCCTGCTCGGACCAGCCGGCCTGAAGGTCGCCGACATCAACGCCGACCCGGCCGCACCGGCGGTGCAGCTGGAGTGGACGACCGACTCCGACGTCACGTGGAACGTCTACCGCACCTCGGAGTTCGAGAAGAAGGCGACGAAGGTCGGCGAGACCACGACGGCGTCATTCACCGACACCACGGCGCGCATCGGCCTGGACTACACGTACTACGTCACCGCGGTCGACCAGACCGGACTGGAGTCGGTGCCCTCGGCATCCGTCCCCGTCTCGTTCGTCGACCCCGACGTCGCCGCCCCGTCCGCCCCGACGGGGCTCGCCGTGGATCGGCTCGAGAAGCGCGAGATCGAACTCTCCTGGGAGCAGCCGAGCACCGCGCTGTACGCCATGGTGTTCCGGTCCGAGATCGCCGGCGAGCGCGGTGAGCTCGCTGGGTTCGCCTCGACCAATCACTTCACCGACAACAGCGTCCTCACCACCATCCCGTACCACTACACGGTGGTCCCGGTGAACGCGGGCGGTGCAGGAAAGGCATCCGATCAGCTGACGACGGACGCAGCCACCGTGCTGCAGCGCCAGGCCGAGTACCTGGATCGCGCGCCGGTCGCGGTGAGCACCGCCGACGGAACGCTGGTGAGCTGGCGGATGCTGGGGACCGACCCCGACGCGATCGCCTTCCACGTCTACCGGGACGGCAAGCGCATCACGGATGAGCCGATCACGAGCTCGACGAACTACCTCGACAAGAAGGGCTCGGCGGACTCGCAGTACTTCGTCACGAGCGTGCTGGACGGCCGCGAGGTCACCGTCACCAAGACGTTCGGCGTGCAGAAGGGCGACTACCTCTCCGTGCCGCTGGACCGGCCGGCCGACACGTACTCCAAGGACGGCCAGCCGATCACGTACCGCGCGAACGACGCGAGCGTGGGCGACGTGGACGGCGACGGGCAGTACGAGCTGTTCGTGAAGTGGGACCCGTCCCGCTCCAAGGACAACTCGCAGTCCGGTTACACCGGCAATGTCTTCCTGGATGCCTACCGGCTGGACGGCACCCGGCTGTGGCGGGTCGATCTCGGCGCGAACATCCGGGCCGGCGCGCACTACACGCAGTTCCAGGTGTTCGACTACGACGGCAACGGCCGCGCCGAGGTGATCATGAAGACCGCCGACGGCACGATCGACGGCACGGGCCAGGTGATCGGCAACGCCAGCGCCGACTACCGGAACAGCTCGGGCTACGTGCTCACCGGCCCGGAGTACCTGACGGTGTTCGACGGTGCGACGGGCAGGGCGGTCGACACGATCGACTACGTGCCGGCGCGCGGCGACGTCGGCGCCTGGGGTGACACCTACGGAAACAGGGTCGACCGCTTCCTGGCGGCGACCGCGTACCTCGACGGCGAGCACCCGAGCGCGATCTTCAGTCGCGGCTACTACACCCGCGCGGTGATGGCGGCCTACGACTTCGACGGCTCCAAGCTCGTGCAGCGGTGGGTGCTCGACTCGAACGACCCCGGCAACGAGGGGTTCTACGGGATGGGCAACCACAACCTGTCGGTGGCCGACGTCGACGGCGACCAGAAGGACGAGATCGTCTACGGCTCGGCGACGGTGAACGACGACGGCACTCTGCTGTACTCGACGGGCCTCGGCCACGGCGACGCGCTGCACGTGTCCGACCTGATCCCGTCCCGTCCGGGCCTGGAGGTGTTCGCCGCGCACGAGGAGATGCATGCCTCCGGCAACCGAGGCGCGACCATGCGCGACGCCCGCACGGGCGAGGTGCTGTGGTCGATCCCGGCCACGAAGGACACCGGGCGCGCGGCCGCCGCAGACATCGACCCGCGGTACGAGGGCGCTGAGGGCTGGGCCGTGGGCGGCGACGCCGCATGGAACTCCCCGGTCGGTCAGTTGAAGTCGGCCACGGGCGAGCTGATCTCCGAGAAGATCCCGGCGGCGAACTTCCTCGCCTGGTTCGACGGCGACCCGCTGCGGGAGATCGTCGACCACGACTTCGACACCGACACCCGCAACGGCGTGCCGACCGTGTCGAAGTGGAACTGGGAGACCGAGCAGTCCGATGTGATCCTGAAGGCGGAGGGAGCCCGCACGAACAACGACACGAAGGGCAACCCGAGCCTGCAGGCCGACCTGTTCGGCGACTGGCGCGAGGAGATCGCGTGGCGGTCGGATGACTCCAGCGAGCTGCGGATCTACTCGACGACGGATGCCACGGATCTGCGCCTGCGCACGCTGATGCACGACCCGGTGTACCGCCTGTCGGTCGCCTGGCAGAACACCGGCTACAACCAGCCGCCGCAGACCAGCTTCTTCCTCGGCGAGGGGATGGAGCAGCCCGCGGCGCCGCGGATCGCGGTGACCGGCGACCACACCGGTGCGACCGACACCACGGCCCCCGTCCTGGCGGGTCTTCCGGAGGACGGTGCGCTGCTGGCAAGCTCCGCGTCGTTCACGGTGGGGGTCACGGCCTCCGATCCGGAGTCCGGCGTGCGCAACCTCGACGTCGCGTTCGACGGCGAGCCCGTCGCACCGGGGCAGGTGCTCCCGCTCGACGGCCTGGTCGGCCCGCACACGCTGACGGTGAACGCCGTCAATCATGACGGGCTGGTCACCAGGGCATCCGTCTCGCTGCTGGTGTTCGAGGACGAGGGCGCCACGTCGGCTCCGGGTCGGGGCGTGCTCTCCACGGACTCCGGCTGGGAGACCGGGCTGCACGACGGCGACTACACCGTGTCGATGAATCTGTGGAGCGGTGTGAACGGCGCGGTGTTCAAGCTCTACGAGAACGGCGTGCTGATCTCGACCACGCTGCTGGACGCGAACTCCCCGAAGGCGCAGCTGACCACGGTCGCGGTGAGCGGCAAGCAGAACGGCACCTACGTCTACACCGGCGAGCTCATCAACGCGAAGGGCAGCACAGCGACGACGTCGGTCACCGTGAAGGTGAAGGATGCCGCGCCCGGCGTGCCCGTGCTCAGTCACGACAACTGGGACAGGAACGGCGACTACACCGTGTCGGCCGATCTCTGGTGGGGCACCAACGCCACCTCGTACCGGCTGTACGAGAACGGCAAGGTGATCGACGAGCAGACCCTGGTCGCGGCCTCGCCGAACGCCCAGCACGCGAGCACGGCGGTCACCGGACGCGCCCGCGGGACGTACGAGTACGTCGCCGAGTTCATCAACGCGGCCGGTGCCACGAAGTCGAAGGCGGTGACCGTCACGGTGCGCTGAGAACGCAGGACGCACTCCGGGGTCGGATCGCTTGACAGGGCGATCCGACCCCGGATATGTTTACATGAAACGATTCAAGAGACATCGGACCATCACATCGATGTGAGAGGACGTCACCATGACCCGAGTCGGGTTCCAGCTGCAGGTGCGGCCCGAACTGCTCGACGAGTACCTCGCACGGCACTCCCCGGTATGGCCGGAGATGCTGGCGGAGATCGCCGCCGCCGGCCGCCGCGACTACTCGCTCTTCCTCGCGCCGGGAGGTGTGCTGTTCGGGTACTACGAGACCGACGACGATGCCGCCGCGCAGGCCTACCTCGCGGCGTCGGAGGTCGCCGCCCGGTGGGAGGCCGAGATGGCGCGGTTCTTCGTCGGCCTCGAAGGGCGTCCCGACCAGGCGGCCACGCCGCTCACCGAAGTCTTCCACCTCGAGACACAGCTCGCCGCAGCAGAAAGCACCGAATCATGAGCATCCTCACCCCCGAGATCCTGTCCGAGCTGGAGCAGCAGTCGATCGAGCTCCCCTCCTGGGCGTTCGGCAACTCCGGCACCCGGTTCCGCGTGTTCCGCACCCCCGGCACGCCCCGCGACCCGTTCGAGAAGATCACGGATGCCGCGCAGGTGCACAAGCACACCGCGCTGGCGCCCAGCGTGGCTCTGCACATCCCCTGGGACACGTGCGACTTCGGCGACCTGCGCAAGCACGCCGAACACCTCGGCGTGAAGCTCGGCACGGTCAACTCAAACACGTTCCAGGACGAGGACTACAAGTTCGGCGCCCTCACGCATGAGGACGCCGCGGTGCGCCGCAAGGCCATCGACCACCACCTGGCGTGCATCGACGTGATGGATGCCACCGGCAGTCGCGATCTCAAGATCTGGCTGGCCGAGGGCTCGAACTATCCGGGCCAGGCCGACATGCGCGGTCGCCAGGATCGGCTGAACGAGTCGCTCCGCGAGATCTACGCGCGCCTCGGCGACGACCAGCGGCTGGTGCTGGAGTACAAGTTCTTCGAGCCGGCGTTCTACCACACCGACGTCCCCGACTGGGGGACGAGCTACGCCCAGGTCTCCACCCTGGGCGAGAAGGCGATGGTGTGCCTGGACACCGGTCACCACGCCCCCGGCACGAACATCGAGTTCATCGTCATGCAGCTGCTGAGGCTGGGAAAGCTCGGGTCGTTCGACTTCAACTCGCGCTTCTATGCCGACGACGACCTGATCGTCGGTGCCGCCGACCCGTTCCAGCTGTTCCGCATCCTGTTCGAGGTCGTCCGCGGCGGCGGCCTGAACAACCCCGACGTGGCGTTCATGCTCGACCAGTGCCACAACATCGAGGACAAGATCCCCGGGCAGATCCGCTCGGTGCTGAACGTGCAGGAGATGACCGCCCGCGCGCTGCTGGTCGACCGCGAGGCTCTCGCCGCAGCGCAGAAGACCGGCGACGTGCTCGGCGCCAATGCCGTGTTCATGGACGCCTTCTACACGGACGTGCGCCCGGCGCTGGCCGAGTGGCGCGAGTCGCGCGGACTGCCTGCAGACCCGATGGCGGCGTTCGCGGCATCCGGCTACCTGGAGCGGATCGCGGCCGACCGGGTCGGCGGCGTGCAGGCAGGTTGGGGGGCCTGAGCATGAGCATGCAGAAGCGAACCCTCACCGCATGGAAGGCCACGATCGCCGTGGCCATGTCCAACTACATCGAGGCCGGCGCGATCATCGCACTGGCCACCAGCCTGACGCTCTGGCAGGGCGAGTTCGGCTTCGACGACGGGGCCGTCGGCCTGGTCGCGGCGCTCAGCGCGAACGCCTTCGGCGCGGCCATCGGCGCGGCCGTCGGAGGCCCGCTCTGCGACCGACTCGGACGCAAGTTCATCTACACCTACGACCTGATCGTCTTCATGATCGGCGCACTGATGGTGACCTTCTCGCCGAACTTCGCCGTGCTGCTGGTCGGCGTCGTGCTCATGGGCATCGCGGTCGGCGCGGGCGTGCCGGCGTCGTGGACCTACATCGCCGAGGAGGCGCCGAGCGAGCAGCGCGCGGCGCACGTCGGCACCGCGCAGCTGGCCTGGTCGATCGGCCCTGCCATCGGCTTCCTGCTGGCGGTCGTGCTCGGCCCGCTCGGGATCGTGGGCTCCCGGATCATCTTCTTCCACCTGTTCGTGATCGCGGCCGTCACCTGGTGGGTGCGCCGCGACCTGCCCGAGTCCGCGCGCTGGAAGGCGCAGCGCGAGACCGCGCAGGAGCAGGGCGAGAAGGTGTCCCTGTTCTCCGGCATCCGCGGGCTGCTCTCGGATCGCCGCAACCTGGGCGCGCTGCTGTTCCTGCTCGGCGTGTACGGACTCTGGAACACGGTGGCCGGCCAGGCCGGCATCTTCCAGCCGCGCGTCTACGACGCCGCTGGTCTGCACGACGCGACCCAGCAGAACCTGCTGCAGGTGCTGGTGTGGACGCTCACCGCCGCGGCGACCTACTTCGGCTTCATGCGCTTCGGCGACCGCGTCAGCCGCCGGTGGCTGTACTTCGGCGGCGCACTGCTGGGCGTCATCGCCTGGGTCGTGCTCGTCTTCGCCCCTCCCGGACTCGCGTCGCTGCTGTTCTTCGCCATCGCGTGGGGCATCTCGGCGGGCATCGGCGCGCAGGCCTTCTACGGCCTGTGGACCGCTGAGCTGTTCGCCACGAAGTACCGCGCGAGCGCACAGGGGATGCTCTTCATGCTCGCCCGCGTCATGGTCGGCCTGCTGAGCCTGGTCTTCCCCGTGCTGCTCACCAGCTGGGGCCTCCCCCAGCTCGGCATGCTGATCATCGGCCTGCTGGTCGCGGCGCTGCTGATCGGCACCATCTGGGCTCCCCGAACCGAAGGCAAGTCTCTCGAGCAGATCGAACGCGAGCGCTACGGCGAGCGCGTCGACGCCGATCTCGTCTGACACCATCTCCGAATCCACGAAGGACTCCTCCTCATGACGAACCCCACTGCCGCCGCTCTCATCGCCCGGTCGAACCGGCTCGGCGCCGATCCGAAGAACACCAACTACGCCGGCGGCAACACGTCCGCCAAGGGCACCGAGACCGACCCGGTCACCGGGCAGCCCGTCGAGCTGCTGTGGGTGAAGGGCTCCGGCGGCGACCTGGGAACCCTCAAGGAGTCCGGCCTCGCAGTGCTGCGACTCGACCGCATGCGTGCGCTCGTCGACGTCTACCCCGGCATCGACCGCGAGGACGAGATGGTCGCCGCCTTCGACTACTGCCTGCACGGCAAGGGGGGAGCTGCCCCGTCGATCGACACCGCGATGCACGGACTCGTGGATGCCGCGCACGTCGACCACCTGCACCCCGACAGCGGCATCGCCATCGCGACCGCCGCCGACGGCCCGGAACTGACGGCGAAGATCTTCGGCGACAAGGTCGTGTGGGTGCCGTGGCGCCGCCCCGGCTTCCAGCTCGGACTCGACATCGCGGACATCAAGGCGAAGAACCCGCAGGCGGTCGGCTGCATCCTGGGCGGCCACGGCATCACCGCCTGGGGCGACACCTCGGAGGAGTCCGAGAAGAACTCCCTGTGGATCATCGACACCGCCGCCGCGTACATCGCGTCCAACGGCAAGGAGCAGCCCTTCGGCGGCATCCGCCCGGGCTTCGAGGCACTGCCGGATGCAGAGCGCCGGGCCCGCGCCGCGGCCCTCGCCGCCACCGTCCGCGGCATCGCGTCCACCGACAAGCCCATGGTCGGGCATTTCACGGATGCCCCCGTCGTCACTGACTTCCTGGCATCCGAGAAGGCGCCCGCGCTGGCGGCGCTCGGCACCAGCTGCCCCGACCACTTCCTGCGCACCAAGATCAAGCCGCTGATCCTCGACCTGCCGGCGACCGCGTCGGTCGACGAGCAGATCGCCCGCCTGCGCGAGCTGCACGCCGAGTACCGTGCCGACTACCAGGCGTACTACGACACGCACGCCACCGCGGACAGTGCTGGTGCCGCGGGCGCCTGGCCCGCGATCCGCGGCGCCGACCCGCTGATCGTGCTGATCCCGGGCGTGGGCATGTTCTCCTACGGGGCGAACAAGCAGACCGCACGCGTCGCCGGGGAGTTCTACGTGAACGCCATCAACGTCATGCGCGGCGCGGAGGCGCTCTCCACCTACTCCCCCATCTCGGATGCCGAGAAGTTCCGCATCGAGTACTGGGCGCTGGAAGAGGCGAAGCTGCAGCGGATGCCGAAGCCGAAGAGCCACCAGGGGCGCATCGCGTTCGTCACGGGCGCGGCATCCGGCATCGGCAAGGCGATCGCGACCCGTCTCGCCGCCGAGGGCGCGTGCGTGGTCGTCGCCGACCTCGACCTGGAGAAGGCGCAGGCCGCCGCCGCCGAGCTCGGTGGCACGGACGTCGCGATCGGCGTCGCCACGAACGTCGCGGATGCGGATGCCGTGCAGGCCGCGCTCGACGCGGCCGTGCTGGCGTTCGGCGGCGTGGACCTGGTGGTCAACAACGCCGGTCTCTCGCTGTCGAAGCCGCTGCTGGAGACCACCGAGAAGGACTGGGACCTGCAGCACGACGTCATGGCGAAGGGCTCCTTCCTGGTCTCGAAGGCCGCAGCGAAGGTGCTGATCGAGCAGAAGCTCGGCGGCGACATCATCTACATCTCCTCGAAGAACTCCGTCTTCGCCGGGCCGAACAACATCGCCTACTCCGCGACCAAGGCCGACCAGGCGCACCAGGTGCGTCTGCTGGCGGTGGAGCTCGGCGAGCACGGCGTGCGCGTGAACGGCATCAACCCCGACGGCGTCGTGCGCGGCTCGGGCATCTTCGCCTCGGGCTGGGGCGCGAACCGCGCCGCGACCTACGGCGTGGCCGAGGAGGATCTGGGCCAGTTCTACGCGAACCGCACCATCCTCAAGCGCGAAGTCGTTCCCGAGAACGTCGCCGACGCCGTGTACGTGCTGACCGGCCCCGAGCTCTCCCGCACCACGGGTCTGCACATCCCCGTCGACTCCGGCGTCGCCGCGGCCTTCCTGCGATGAGCATTCCCGGGTCGGGGCGCCCCCGGTCGATGAGCGCCTTCGCCGCCGTCGATCTCGGGGCCACGAGCGGCCGCGTGATGATCGGACGCGTGCGCGACGATCGGATCGAGCTCGAGCCGGTCTCGCGCTTCCCCAACGGCCCGGTCGAGAGAGCCGATGGACTGCACTGGGACTTCGGCGCCCTCTTCGAGAACGTCGTCGAGGGGCTCGGCGAGGCGGTGCGCCGCGAGCCCGGCATCCGGAGCATCGGCATCGACTCATGGGCGGTCGACTACGGGCTGCTGCGGGATGGCGAGCTGCTGGCGGAGCCGTTCCACTACCGCGATGCGCGCACAGGCCGCGGCGTGGACGAGGTGCATGCGGTCGTCCCGTTCGAGGACCTGTACCGCCGCAACGGCCTGCAGTTCCTGCCGTTCAACACCCTGTACCAGTATCGGGTCGACGAGCAGCTCCCGCAGGCGGATGCCGCACTGCTGATCCCCGACCTGATCGCGTTCCTGCTCACAGGGCGGCAGGTCGCGGAGCGCACGAACGCGTCGACGACCGGCCTGCTGGACGTGCGAACCTCGGAGTGGGATCTCGAGCTCGCCGAACGGCTCGGCATCCCGGTCGGCGTCCTTCCCGACCTCGTCGACCCGGGAACCGTGATCGGCACGCTGCGGCCAGAGCTCGCCCGCCGGATCGGTGCGGAGCTGCAGGTCGTCGCGGTCGGCTCGCACGACACGGCATCCGCCGTCGTCGCCGCTCCGCTGTCCTCTCCGCAGTCGGCGTACATCTCCTGCGGAACCTGGGGGCTGGTCGGGCTGGAACTGGCAGAGCCGGTGGTGACGGACGCCGCGCGCGCCGCGAACTTCACCAACGAGCTCGGCGTGGACGGCCGCATCCGCTTCCTGCACAACGTGACGGGCCTCTGGCTGCTCAGCGAGACCGTGCGCGCGTGGGAGGCGGAGGATGGCGCGCCGATCGACCTGCCGTCGCTGCTCGCGCAGGCGGCGGATGCCGACGGCGAGACGCCCCTGTTCGACGCGAACGAGCCGTCGCTCAGCGCGCCCGGCGACATGCCGGCCCGTATCGCCGCGCTGCTCGGCCCGGCTGCGCCGGCCTCACGACCGGCCTTCGTGCGCAGCATCGTGGAGTCGATCGCCGCGGCGTTCGCGGATGCCGTGCGAACGGCATCCGCTCTCTCCGGGCACGAGATCGACAGCATCCACCTGGTCGGCGGCGGCTCCCTCAACCGCCTGCTCTGCCAGGCGACTGCCGACCGCTCCGGGCTTCCGGTGCTCGCCGGCCCGGTCGAGGCGACCGCGCTCGGGAACGTGCTGATCCAGGCGCGCGCCACGCAGGATCCGCCGGCCTCGCTGGAGCAGCTGCGGGCCATCGTCGCCGCGAGCCAGGTCCCGGTCCGGTACGACCCGCGCTGACCTGGACACGCACGCCTCCGGAGCGCATGCTGAAGCGATGAGCGCATTCCAGACGACCCAAGCCTTCAGCGGCTTCAGCGTCGACGATGTCGACGCCGCGCGAACCTTCTACGGCGAGACCCTCGGACTCGAGGTCACGACCAACCCGATGGGCTTCCTCGACATCCACCTGCCGCAGGGCGGCTCGATCCTCGTTTACGGCAAGCCGAACCACACCCCGGCGAGCTTCACGATCCTGAACTTCCCGGTCGAGGACGTCGAGGCCGCGGTCGACGAGCTCAACTCCCGCGGGGTCGTGACCAAGATCTACACCGATCCCGACTTCGGCACGGACGCCAAGGGCATCGCCCGCGGCGGCCCGGGGCGCGGGCCCGACATCGCCTGGTTCACCGACCCCGCGGGAAACGTGCTGTCCGTGCTCGCCATGGGATGACACGCGGACGCTCGCGTCGGAGCGGATGCCGTACGCTCACCTCATCAGCCCCTTCCGCCCGCAGAGGAGCCGCATGACGATCACGCGCGATTCGCGATGAGCCGGCGCTCCAGCGGCATCCTCGCCGTCGCCGTCACCTCGGTGCTGTGGGGCACCACGGGCACCGCCGCCACGTTCGCCCCGTCCGCGAGTCCGCTCGCGATCGGTTCCGCCGCGCTCGGCATCGGCGGACTGCTGCAGTTCGCCGTCGCCTGGCGTTCCGTGACAAGCGGGCGGGCGCGGCTCGCGCAGCACAGGGGCGTCATCCTCGCCGCCGGTCTCGCCGTCGCCGTCTATCCCCTCGCGTTCTACGCGTCGATGCATCTGGCCGGCGTCGCGATCGGGTCGGTCGTGTCGCTGGCATCCGCTCCCCTGTTCTCCGGAGCGCTGGAGGCCGTCATCGACCGGCATCGTCCCGATGCACGGTGGGCAGCCGCGGTCGTCCTCGCGGTCGGCGGCGGGGCCGCGCTGATCCTCTCGCACGAGGTCGGGAGCGGTTCGAACGTCGCCCTCGGCGTCGCGCTCGGCCTGGTGGCCGGTGCGACGTACGCGCTGTACTCCTGGGCCGCGAGGCGGCTGATGGATGCCGGAATCGAGCGCGCGGCGGCGATGGGCGCCGTCTTCGGACTCGGCGGGCTGCTGCTGATGCCGGTGCTGTTCGTCACCGGCGCGCCGCTGGTCGCATCGCCGCAGGCCTTCGCGGTCGCGGCCTACATGGCACTCGTGCCGATGTTCCTCGGCTACCTGCTGTTCGGCTTCGGGCTGGCACGCGTCCCGGCGAGCACGGCGACCACGGTGACCCTGCTGGAACCGGCCGTCGCGACACTGCTCGCCGTGCTCGTCGTCGGCGAGCGGCTCTCTGCGGTCGGCTGGGCCGGGATGGCCGCGATCGCCGCCTCGCTGCTGGTGCTGAGCCTGCCGGCGCGGGCGGGCGGTCCCGGAGACCGGTCCGCGCCGATGCCGTGAGGCGCGAGACCGTCCCGGGGCATTTTCTCGTTCTCGGATGCCAGGACCTTCGGCGCCTCCGCTCGCACCGCGTCGGAACGCCGAAGCCCTGCGGCATCCGGCACGCTCAGGCGCGCGCGTCGCCCTCGTCGGCAGTGATGCGGACGAGCATCTTGCCCGTGTTCGCGCCGCGCATCATCTCGAGGAACGCGTGCACGGTGTTCTCGATGCCGTCGACGATCGTCTCGTCGTAGGCGATCGTCCCCTGGGCGAACCAGGCCGTCATCTTCTCCTGGAACTCGGGAGCAAGGCCGAGATATGCCGCGAGCGTGAAGCCCTTGAGGGTCAGCGCCCGCGTGATGATGTTGGCCATGTTGTCGGGGCCCGGGGTGCGGTCGGTCGTGTTGTAGCCGGCGATCGCTCCGCAGAGCGCGGCGCGACCGCCGTCGTTGAACGCATCGAGGGCCGCCTCCAGGTGGTCGCCTCCGACGTTGTCGAAGAACACATTGATGCCCTCAGGGGCCGCCGCGGCGAGCTGGGCTCGCACGTCGCCGTCGCGGTAGTCGAAGGCCGCGTCGTAGCCGTACTTCTCGGTCAGGAGCGCGACCTTCTCGGGCGTGCCCGCGGAGCCGATGACCCGCCCGGCCCCGAGCAGTTTGGCGATCTGTCCGACCGCGGTCCCCACCGCGCCCGCCGCACCGGAGACGAACACGGTGTCGCCCGGCTTCAGCCCCGCAATCGCGGTGAGCCCGACATAGGCGGTCAGACCGGTCATCCCGAGGATGTGCAGTCGCAGAGAGGAAGGGAGGCCTGGCACGTCGGGCACGGCGCGGAACGTCGAGGCGTCGGCCTGGATCACGTCTGACCAGCCGTGCTGATGCAGGACCAGCGTCCCGACCGGGAGTTCCGGGGCCGCGGAGACGATGACACGGCCGATGGCACCTCCGGTGATCGTCTCACCCAGAGCGAAAGGCGCGACATAGCTGCGGACGTCGTTCATGCGTCCCCGCATGTAGGGGTCGACGGAGACGAACTCGTTGCGCACTCGCACCTCGCCGGCGGAGGGGGCCTCGTAGACCACCTGCGCGGTCTGGAAGTCGTCGGGCGTCGGCCACCCGACCGGGCGCTTGGCGAGCTGGATCTGAGTGCTCAGGGCAGTGGACATGGAACTCCTTGGTGATGGTGCTGTCGGCCGGGTCAGAGCGTGACGCCGAGCGCGAGGATGATGACCGCGACCGCGGGGATGACGCCCTGCTTGAGCGCCGCGCCCCGCTTGTCCGGCGAGGAGAGCAGGAGCACGATCGCGGCCGCGGCCATGGAGCCCGCCCCGACGAACACGAGCGTCGCGCCGACAGCGTGCGCTCCGACAGCGAAGAGGATGATTCCCGCGAAGACCGAGATCGCGAGGAACAGGTTGTAGAACCCCTGGTTGAAGGCCATTGACTTCGTCGCCAGAGCCTCCTCCTCCGTGACGCCGAACGTCGCGCGCACTCGCGGCGTGGTCCAGATCAGCGACTCCATGACGAAGATGTAGACGTGCACGAGCGCCGCGAGACCGGCGAGTATCAGACCTGCGACCGCCATGAGGACTCCTCCGTGAAGCGTTTCTGTAATGACCTGTCCAATATATACTGGACTGACCGTTACACAAAAAGGAGCGCTCATGGCACGCACACCGAGCTTCGACCGCGAAGCGGTGGTCCGCGCTGCCCGCACGCTGTTCTGGACGGTCGGCTATGAGAGCGCCTCGATCCCCGACCTCGAGGCCGCCACGGGCCTCAGCCGCTCCAGCATCTACAACGCCTTCGGCTCGAAGCGCGGCCTGTTCGACGCCGCCGTGCAGAGCTACCTCGACGAGATCGTCCGCCCGCGGCTGCGACCGCTGTCAGGCGAGGTCGTCGATCCCGACGCGATCATCGCGTATCTGCAGGGCCTGCGCGACGCATTCGGCACACTCACCTCGATGCCGGCATCGCACGGATGCCTCCTCGTGAACGCCGCCGGCGCCCCGATCGCGCACGATCAGAAGGTGGCCCAGGTGATCTCCGACTATCGCGCGGAACTGCACGACGCCTTCGCCCGCGGGGTGGATGCACACACGCCCGACCTCGACGCCGCCGAGCGGGAACGGCGGGTCACCGCGATCACGAGCAGCGTCGTCGCCGCCTTCGCCCTGGCTCGGATCGACCCGGCCGAGGCCGCCCGGGGCATCGCCTCGGCGATCGAGCTCGTCGCCCGGAGCGCCTGAGCGCCGGAAACGAATCGAGCCCCGAGACTTCGTCCCGGGGCTCGATTTCTTTGGCGGAGACGGAGGGATTTGAGTCCCTCGCGGCCACTCCACGCGCCGCCCCGTCTCAGAGGTCGGTCTCGTCGGGCGCGAAGGGCGCCGCGCGGAGCCTCCGACCGCGTGGGGCCCTGTTGTCGAAAGTGCCACCCGTCACAGCGAAAAATCCGGACCCGGGACTTTGTCCCAGGATCCGGATTCTCGGCGGAGACGGAGGGATTTGAACCCTCGGTCCCCTTGCGAGGACTCCACCTTAGCAGGGTGGTGCACTAGGCCTGACTATGCGACGTCTCCATGTGCTCGAACCGAATCGAGCACGTCATGCAATCATAACGGGTCGGACGGAGTGCGGCGAACTCGCCTCCTGCATCGGGCGTGGCGGTCAGCGACCGCGCACGTTGCCATTCGAGCAGGTCACCTGGGCCGCCGAGGTGCCCGTGATCGACGAGGGCAGCTCCACGACATCCGCGGGGGTCCCGGTCGGCGTGGGCGTGGCCGGCGGCGCGGTGGTGCCGGCATCCGGCTCCTTCACGACCACACCGTCGTTCTTCGTGTTCTCATGGGTGATCTGCAGCTGCTTGTTGGCCGTGATCGCATCCCACAGGATCTTGGCGTTGCGCTTGTCCGGGATGACTCGGTCCGTGTCGGCCGGGTCGTACACCGTCGGGTACTGCACGAAGACGATGTCCTCGAACGGCACATCCTTGACCGCCAGCGCGATCTGCGCGATGGTCATCGGGTTCGCGAGAGACGTGGACGCCTCGAGGTTGTTCAGGCCCACGTCGGCGAGCTTCAGCATGGTGCCGACATTGCCGAGGACCTGACCGCTGACCAGCTTGCGCACGAGGCTCGACATGTACTGCTGCTGGTTGCCGATGCGCCCCAGGTCACTGCCGTCGCCGACGCCGTGGCGCGTGCGAAGGAACTGCAGAGCCTGCAGGCCCTGGATCGTGTGGTCGCCGGCGGACATGTCCAGACCGGTGAAGCGGTCCTTGATCGGATTGGCCAGGCAGACGTCGACGCCGCCGATGGCATCCGTGATCTCGATCACGCCGCCGAAGGTGACCTTCGCGGCGAACTCGATGTCCTCGTTGCCGACCAGGCTCGAGATGGTCTTGGCGACGCAGTTCAGGCCGCCCTTGTCACCGCCGTGCTCATAGGCCACGTTGAGCTGCTGCTTGCTCATCGACGAATACGTCTTGCCGTTGGCATCCGTGCAGGACGGGATCGGGATCATCAGGTCGCGCGGGAAGCTCACCACGGTCACGCGCCGCGGCGCGGCGGAGACGTGCACGAGCAGGTTCACGTCGTTCAGCGTGCCCTGGGCATCCTTGCCCGTGCAGCGCTTGCCGAACAGGTGAGCGTACTTGGGCTCGCAGGTGTCCACACCGGTGAGCAGGATGTCGAATCCGCCCTGGTACGCCGAGATGTCCGGCGGGAGCTCCTTCTGGTTCTCCAGCTCCACGGCGTTGGCGCTGACGGTGTTCAGCAGGCCACCCACGACGAACGTTCCCACGCCAAGGCCGCTGACCAGGATGACGGCCAGGGCGATGCCGAGCAGCTTGATCAGCTGCCCGGTGGCGCCGGGCGTGCGCAGCTGACCATGACGGGCGACGGGGGTGCGGCGACGGGGGGACTCGCTCACTCGGTGCCTTTCGAACAGATGCGGAGGGTGTGGGATTCGAACCCACGGGACATTGCTGCCCACTGGTTTTCAAGACCAGGTCCATCGGCCGCTCGGACAACCCTCCCGATCCCGGCTCGCACCGGACGATCAGGCGTCGAGTCTATCGGTTCCGGGGGAAGAGCCGATGGTCGATGTCTTCAATTCTCGCGTGTCCACCTGGGGAACTACTGGGCGGGGTCCGCGACCGGATCCGCAGGCGGCGTCAGCGAGGTGCGGGATGTGCGGATGCCCGCGGGCCCCAGCATCGACGGCGACGGGGCGGATGCGTCCAGGGCGGCAGCGAAGTCCTCGCCCGGGATGCGGAGCAGCCGGCACTCCGTTCGGGTGGTCACCGTCGCCGAGCGGACGGTGCGATCCAGGAGGCCGATCTCGCCGACGTATCCGGGTGCCTCGACATCGGGGATCTCGGTCGTCGTGCCGTCGCCGCGCACGGCACTGACCCCGAGCACGCCGTCCTCGAGAGCCCAGAACGCGTCGGATGCGTCGCCCTGCCTGATGATCACGGTGCCCGCGGGCACCGTCTGCTCCTCCGCGCTCTCGGCGAGATGCTCGATGAGGCTGCGCGGCGCTCCGGCGAACAGGTCGAGTTGGTCGAGCGTGCGGGTGAGAGGCTCGAGACGCGCCGCCCGCGCCGCGACATCGGCATCCAGCCGCCGCAGCACCGGGAGGCCGAACAGGCCCAGCAGCGGGAACCCCAGCCCGATCGCCCCGAACGCCATGGCCAGCCCGAAGGCCGAGTACAGCACGCTTCCCAGCACGGACGCCAGCACCGCGCTCGCCAGGATCAGCACGTCCAGGGTGCCCAGCACCCGCCCCAGTACGTCGCGCGGCAGGTCGCGCTGCAGCGTCGTGAAGGCGAGCACGTCGACGATGACCATTCCGATGCCGGAGATCAGCTGGAGAGCGGATGCCGCGAGCACCGACCCCGCGAACACGCTCAGCCACAGCGGGACGCACTGGACGAAGATCGCGGACGTGATCAGCGCGGCGATCCGCTTCGAGCCCGCGAGCTTCTGCGCCAGCCCCGCGACGACGACGCCACCCAGGGCGTTCGCGGCCAGCAGCAGCGTGTATCCGGCGGAATCGCCGTGCAGATGCTCCGACAGCGCCGGCAGCAGCACGTTCGCGGAGTTGGCCGCCGCGGAGTCCAGGATCAGGAAGATCGTCAGCACCAGCGCCTTCTGATGCTTCCCCAGCGTGCGCACCCCCGACACCCACTGGCTGAACGCCCCTCCGCCCGCCTCGGCGCTGCCGCGGGAGCGGACTCGGAGCGCGTTGTAGATCAGTGCCGCGACGACGAAGCTCGCCGCGTTGACCAGCACGCCGTACACGGGCTCACCGAAGAGCAGCAGCAGACCGCCGACGCCGGGGCCGATCACGACGATCACGCTCTCCAGCAGCGCGAACAGCGCGTTCGCGGCCACCAGGTCCGACTCCGGTACGACCTCGGGGATCAGCGCTCCCGAAGCGGGCCGCGTCGGCGTGCAGACCGCCGTGAGCACGGCGGCGCCCGCCAGCAGCATCCACAGGGGTGCATCCGTCCACACGATCACGGCGATGCCCACCGTCACGATCGACGCGATCCAGGCGCTGACCGCGAGCACGGTCCGCCGGTCGTAGCGGTCGGCCAGCACACCCGCATACCCGCCGCACAGCACGCCGACCACCCAGCGCACGGTCACCAGCGCCGTGACCCAGCCCGCCGACTGGGTGCGCGTGAAGACGTAGGCGATCAGGACGACGTTGTACGACCAGGAGGCGCCGCCGTCCACGATGAACGCCATCGCGAGCAGTCGCAGGTCGCGGTGCTTCAGCGCGGCGGTGAAACGCGGTCTCGCCTGCTCGACATCCTCAGCGACCATGTCGGACCCCAGAGAAACGACCCGGCGCGGAGCCGGGTGGTGGCGTCCGTCGGGAACAGCTGCGGACTACGCAGACTCTAGGCCCGCCCTTCCCCGCCGCACATCCGTGGATCCACTGATGTCGTGCGCCGAGCCCGGCGGATCAGAGCAGCGTGCGAAGCGCGATCGCGAGACCACCGTCGTCGACCACGGTGGTCTCCTCGCCGGCGGCGTCCTTCACCTCATCCGGCGCCTGTCCCATCGCCACCGCGCGGCCCTCTCCGGCGAGCGCCCAGGCGAACATGCCCAGGTCGTTGCGCCCGTCGCCGGCGACCAGCACCCGGTCGCGGGGGATGCCGAGCTCGGCGCGCACGCGCTCCAGTGCCGTGCTCTTGTCGACGCCCTGCGGTGCGATGTCGAGCCACGCCGTCCAGCCGATCGCGTAGGAGACCTCGTTGAGGCCGACCTCGGTGACCAGCTGATGGAAGTCGTCCTCGTCATGCTCGGGCGAGACCACGACGACACGGGACACGGGCTGCGAGACGAGCTCGTCGAAGTCGACCTCGCGTCCGCCGTCCAGGGTCCAGTCGTCCAGCACCGCCGTGTACAGCCGCTGGCCGGACTCCAGCTCCACCATGTACCGCGCCTCCGGCAGCCGGTCGCGCAGCAGCGCGAGCACGGGCGCGGGATCGAAGACCTCCACATGCCAGCGCACCCATTCGTCGCCGACCCGGCGCATGATCACGGCACCGTTCGAGCACACCGTGAACTCCGCGCTCAGGCCGAGCACCTCGACGTACCGCCGGGTGCCCGACCAGCTGCGCCCGGTGGCGAGCATGACGTCGTAGCCGGCGTCCCGCACCTCCGCGACGGCCTCGGTCACCCCGGGGCTGAGCGTCTCGTCCTGCAGCAGGATCGTGCCGTCGATGTCCAGCCCGACCAGGCCGCGCGAGCTCACTCCGCTGCCTGCGCCGCGGGGTCGACCCAGCCGAGTGGGCGCAGCACCTCGATGCCGCCCAGGTACGGGCGCAGCACCTCGGGCACCGTCACCGATCCGTCGGCCTGCTGGTGCGTCTCCAGGATCGCGACGATCCAGCGCGTGGTGGCCAGCGTGCCGTTGAGGGTGGCGACGTTGCGCGTCTTCGCCTGGCTCGCGTCGTCCGCCTCCGGCCGGTATCGCACGTCGAGGCGGCGCGCCTGGTATGTCGTGCAGTTCGAGGTGGAGGTCAGCTCGCGGAACGCGCCCTGCGTGGGCACCCAGGCCTCGATGTCGAACTTGCGCGCGGCGCTGGAGCCCAGGTCGCCGGCGGCGACGTCGATCACGCGGTAGGCCAGGCCGAGTGCGGTGAGCATCTCCTCCTGCAGGGCGACCAGCCGATCGTGCTCGGCCTCGGCGTCCTCCGGCGTCGTGTAGACGAACATCTCCAGCTTGTTGAACTGGTGCACGCGGATGATGCCGCGGGTGTCCTTGCCGTACGACCCGGCCTCGCTGCGGTAGCAGGTGGACCAGCCGGCGTAGCGGTGCGCGCCTGCGGACATGTCGAGGATCTCGTCCTTGTGGAAGCCCGCGAGCGGCACCTCGCTGGTGCCGACCAGGTACAGGTCGTCCTTGTCGAGGTGGTACACCTCGTCGGCGTGCTCACCGAGGAATCCGGTGCCCTGCATGATCTCCGGCCGCACCAGCGTCGGGACGATCATGGGCGTGAAGCCGTTCTGCAGCGCCTTGTCGAGCGCGAGGTTCATCAGCGCGATCTCCAGGCGCGCGCCGATGCCCTTCAGGAAGTAGAAGCGGGATCCGGAGACCTTCACGCCGCGCTCCATGTCGATGGCGCCCAGCAGCTCGCCGATCTCCAGGTGGTCGCGGGGCTCGAAGTCGAAGTCGGGGACGTCGCCGACGCGACGCAGCTCGACGAAGTCCTCCTCGCCGCCGGCCGGAACGCCGTCGATGATGACGTTCTCGATCTTCGCGAGAGCGGATGCCGCGGCATCCGCCGCCTCGTTCGACGCCTGCTGCGCGGCCTTGACCCGGTCGGCGAGGTCCTTGGCCTGCGCGACCAGTGCGGCCTTCTCCTCCTTGGGCGCCTTGGCGACCGTCTTGCCGAAGGCGTTCTGCTCGGCGCGCAGCGACTCGAACGCGTTCAGCGCGTCACGACGCGATCGGTCCGCCTCGATCGCGGCGTCGACGGTCTCGGGCGCGTTCCCGCGCGCGAGCTGTGAACGACGGACGAGCTCGGGCTCGTCGCGGAGGAGGGTGAGATCGATCATTGTGCAAGTCTACCGAGCGGCTCCGACGCCCCTGAGCGGTCCGTGCGGCGGCGGATGCGGTCCCTGCGCGCCCGTGATCGTGTTGAGCCGTAGAGTTGCGACATGTCGGCATCCGGGAACGCGCGCACGCACGCGGCGCTCGTCCTCAACCCCGTCAAGGTCGACGCCAGGCGGCTGCGCTCGACGCTGACGGCCCTGTCGAAGAAGCACGGCTGGGCACCGCCGCGGTTCTACGAGACCAGCATCGACGACCCCGGCCGGATCATCACCCGCACGGCTCTCGATGAGGGGGCGGCCGCGGTGCTCGCCGCCGGAGGCGACGGCACCGTGCGCTCCGTGTCCGAGGCCATGGCCGGCACCGGCGTGCCGTTCGCGATCGTCCCGGGCGGCACGGGCAACCTCTTCGCGCGCAACCTCGGTCTGCCGCTGCTCGATCCCGAGAAGGTCATGGAAGCCGTGTTCACCGGCTTCACGCATCCCGTGGACATCGGCTGGGCATCCCTCACCCGCGAGAACGGCACCGAGACCGAGCACGGATTCGTCGTGCTCGCGGGCATGGGCCTGGACGCCGACATGATCGCCAACACCCGCCCGGATCTGAAGAAGACCGTCGGCTGGATCGCCTACCTCGACGGCGCGGCGCGCTCCCTCCCGGGCGCGAAGCCGTTCCGCGTCGTGTACCAGCTCGACGACGGCCGCCTGCATTCCACGAAGGTGCACAGCATGCTGTTCGCCAACTGCGGGGCGCTCCCCGCAGGTATCGCCCTGATGCCGGATGCCTCGCTCGACGACGGCACGATGGACATCGCGGTCATCCAGCCGACGGGACCGCTCGGATGGCTGGGCATCTGGCGCAAGGTCTGGTGGGACAACTCGGTGCTGCGCCGCTCGCGTGCCGGGCGCCGGGTGCTGGAGCGCCGCGGGCGGAACTCCTCGATCCGCTACCTGCGCGGACGGACGGCCGACACCGCCATGGTCTCCCCCACCTCCATCGAGCTGGACGGAGACGAGCTGGGCACCGCCGTGCGGATGTCGTGCCGGATCGAGCAGGGCGGCCTCAGCATCGTGCTGCCGAAGGGGCACGACGTCTCGAACTTCTGAGCCGGCGGCTCAGCCGATGACGGGAACCTCGGCGTCGAGGTGGTCGCCGCTCAGCGTCAGGGTGAAGGGCCCATCCCCCTCTCGTTCCTGGGGCAACTGGATCACGGTGACACGCGGCGCCATGTCCATGGTGCACACGCGGTCGATCGTCGCGAAGGAGACCGAGATCTGATCCTTCGTCTGCAGCACCTGCTCCGGCATCGGCGGGCAGGACGAGGATCCGTACGTCATCAGCAGGATGCCCTGGTCGTCGAACCAGCCCGCGGAGGGCTGTCCCATGCCCGTGTCGCTCGGCGGGGACGGGAGCGCATCGAGATCGGCATCCGCCCTGAGTTCGCCGTAGGTGACGTTCACGTCGACCTCCTTCGTGACGTCGACGCCGGCGGGAACGGGAAACGCGATCGCCCGAGGTCCGAAGTCAGCGGTGCAGGGCGTCTTGCCGTCAGCACGGTCCTTCAGGGTGACCTGCAGGGTCTGTCCGTCGGCCTTCACCTCGGCCTGCGACGGCTGGCAGTCCTTCGAGGATGAGCCCCAGGTGACGATGCCGATCGACCCTCCCCCGGCGAGCCACGCCGCCTCGACGTCTTCGCCGCTGGGATCCTTCGACTGCGAGGGGGCGGTTGCGTCCGTCCCACCCGTGCTGGTAGGCGGGGGCGACGCCGGAGTCGTCGAGCAGCCGGCGGCGAGAAGTGCCACCGCGGCGAGCGCGAGAGCGGACGGGACCAGGCGGAGTCGGGGGAGGCTCATACCTCCCAGTGTCGCCAGACGGGCATCCGTCTCACAACCGCACTACTGCAGTGCAGAGGTGAGACGGGCGAGATTGTCGAGCACCGTGGACCGCAGCGGCTGCTTGTCCCATTCCTCCAGCGTCAGCTCGCGGCTGAGCGAACGGTACTCGTCCTCGACGACACGCACCTCGTCGACGAACTCCTCGCCGCGCACGAGCATGGACACCTCCATGTTCAGACCGAAGGAGCGCATGTCCATGTTGCTCGAGCCGATGACGGCGACCTGGTCGTCGATCGTGAGGCTCTTGGTGTGCAGGATGTACGGCTTGGGGTACATCCAGATCCGGATGCCGGCCCGCAGCAGCGCCTCGTAGTAACTGCGCTGCGCGTGGTAGACGACGGCCTGATCGCCTTCCTCCGAGACGAACAGCTCCACCTGCACGCCACGGTCGACGGCCGCCGTCACGGCGAGCAGCAGCGCCTCGTCGGGGACGAAGTAGGGGCTCACGATCATGATCCGCTCCTTCGCCGCGTACAGCAGCGCCAGGAACAGTCGCAGGTTGTTCTCGACCTCGAATCCGGGCCCGGACGGCACGACCTGGCAGCCGAGCTCACCGGCGCCGTGCTCCACGCGGGTCAGCTCGCCGGCATCCGGCACCCGATCGGTCTCGGCGTAGTAGTCGGACAGGAACACCGCGTTCAGGCTGGCCACGACCGGCCCCTTCACCCGCACCATCAGGTCGACCCAGTGCAGCCCGCGCTTGATGTTCTTGGGCAGGTTGTACGAGGAGTCGGTGATGTTCTGCGAGCCCAGGAAGCCGACCGAGCCGTCCACGACGAGCAGCTTGCGGTGATTGCGCAGGTCGGGGCGCTGGAAGCGCCCGCGCAGCGGCTGGATCGGGAGCATCAGATGCCAGTCGGCGCCCATCGCGTCGAGGCGCTTCAGCGTCTCGCGGTACTTCGGCTTCCAGCGGTTGGCCCAGTAGTCCAGCAGCACGCGCACCGGGATGCCGCGTGCCGCGACCTCCTCCATGGCACGGAAGAAGTTGTCCGTCGACGCGTCGCTCTGCAGGATGTAGAACTCCACATGCACGTAGTGCTCTGCCTCCCGCATGGCGTCGGCCATGTCGTCGAGGGACTGCTGGTAGTCGCTGATCAGGTGCGCCTCATTGCCTCCGGACAGCGGCAGGGCGCCCAGATGCTGGTTCATCGCGACCAGCGGCGGGAACCACTCCGGCGCGTTCGGACGCAAGGAGCCGAAGTTCAGGTGGCTGGCGGCCTCGGCGATGTATTCGTTGACCTGCTCCTGCTTGCGGCGCCGCGCGCGCGGCAGCTTGGGGTTGCCGATCAGCAGGAACAGCAGCACCCCGACGACCGGGATGAGGAAGATCGCCAGCAGCCAGGCCATCGCCGAGGTCGGACGCCTGTTGCGGGGCACGACGATGATCGACACGACGCGCACGGTGATGTCGATGACGAGGTAGCCGAGCACGGCCCACCAGGGCCAGTTGTTGATGTCGAACACCGAGCCCCCCTCCGTCACGACATTGATCACTCTGGATCAGAGTAGCCGCAGACGGGGACAGAAGCCGCGGACGCCGCGTTCAGCGGTGCGAGGCGGTCAGGATGCCTTGGGCGGGAGTCCGCGCGCGGCGCGCTCCTCGGCCTCGATCCGGGCGTGCACCTTGCGCTCGGTGCGATCGAATCGCAGGATGCCGCGGAGCACGATCACGAACACCGCGCTCACCGCGAGGGTCGGCAGAATGGACCACCCCACTGCCATCCAGATGTCGTCCACCCCTCCATCGTACGCGGAGTTCCTGTCGATCTCCCCCGGGCGGCCCGTTCTCCCTGCACAGTCCGTGATCGCGGATCACTTCTGCACGGATGCCGAGGATCCCGCGGATCCCGCGTCGACGCACGTGGGCGCATGACGGGCACACTCACGGCATGACCACGATCATCCATGCCACCGAACCCGCCGAGCTGCTCGGCATCGTCCCGGCGCTGGCCGGCTTCACCCCGCGGCGGAGCATCGTGCTGCTGCCGTTCCGCGGTGCGCGCACACACGGCGCGCTGCGGGTCGACCTGCCCGCACCGGATGCCGAACCTGAGGCGTTCGCGGATGCCGCCGTGCACGCGCTCCTGCAGGTCAGTGGCGTCGACGCCGCCGCGCTCGCGGTGTACACCGACGACCACCCGCTACCGGTCCCCGACGGCGTGCTCCTGCCGCACCTCGTCCTCGCCGAGGCCCTGGGTGACGTGATCCTGGAGGCCGGCCTGCACCTGGTCGACGCGCTGTGCGTCACCCCGGACGGGTGGGGCGACTATCGGGAGGACGACCCCACGATCCGGCCACTGGAGAGCATCCCCGTCGGTCACGGGATACCCGGCGTCGGCGATGTCCGCCGCGACCAACTCGCGGGCGCGGAACTGCCGGGGAGCGAGCTCGCCGACCGCGAGCGGGTCGGTCGCGCCCTGGCCGAGCTGGAGGAGCTCCTGGATCGGCGACCGTCGACATCACCGGCGCGAGACGCGAACCCGATCGCGCTGGTCACCGCCATGGAGGTGCTCGATGATCTGCCCGGGTTCGTGGAGGAGCTCATCGAGCAACCGGCCGACGACGACCCGTACTGCTGCGCAGCGCTGCTCTGGTGCCTGGACCGGCCTGCACTGCGGGACGCCATCCTGGTGCAGTGGGCGACGGATCGGGAGTTCGGATGCCGCGCGCTGGAGGCCCAGATGGAGTTCTCCCGACAGGGCGGAGACATCCCCCGCACGATCGGCGAGGTGTTCCTGGGCCGCGGTGCACCGCCGGACCCGGACCGCCTCGGCTGCGCGCTGGAACTGGTGCGCTTCGCGGCCGCACGGGCGCCCCGGCAGGCCAAGCCGGGCGCCTTGACCGCCGCCGCCTGGCTCGCCTGGGCGCTCGGCCGCTCGTCGCACGCCGGCGTCTACGTCGATGAGGCGCTCCGGATCGACCCCGAGCACAGCATGGCCTCTCTCATCTCGACGATGCTGTCCGCAGCCGTGCTGCCCGAATGGGTGCTGAGGCGCTGAGGGCGATGCAGCCGGCATCGGGCGCCGGCCGAGCGCGCGGGATGCGGTGCGCGCCGGGAACGCGGTCGGCGCGACGAGTGCGGTTCGCGTCAGCGACGGCAGGAGCCCGTCGCCACGCCCTTCGTCGCGTTCTCGGCCTGCGCGATGACCGGCAGCAGCTCGGCGTTCGTCATCGCGTAGCCGATGTTCTGCTTGACCTCGTCCTTGGCGAACACCATGCCCGCGACCTGGCCGTCCTCGGTGAGCAGCGGACCGCCTGAGTTGCCGGGCTCGACCTGCGCCTGCAGCGCGTAGATGCTGCGCTCGTCGCTGCTGCTGCCGTCGATGCTCTGGATCGACGCGGTCGACGAGGAGAGCACGCCTGCGGGGACGACCCGGAAAGGGCCTCCGAACGGGTACCCCATCACCGCACCTCCGGCACCCGGCGCCAGGGCGTCGGACAGCCCGAGCGGTTTCGCCGTGACATCCGCCGCGACCACCGCGATGTCGTCGACCGGATCGAAGTACACCACCCGACCGTCGCGTGCCGGCTCCCCCGGCAGTTCCACGACCGGCGAGGTCACGCCCGCGACCACATGCGCGTTCGTCATGATGCGATCGGGCGCGATCACGAAACCGGAGCCCGTCGAGATGATGCTGCACTGGCTGGCGACACCCGAGATCTTCGCGACCGAGGCCTGCGCGGCCTTCAGACCCGGCGTCGACAGGTCGATGCCGTTCAGGTCCGGCGGCGGAGCCGCAGGGCTGTCGGGCCCCTGGACCGTCGGCAGGGGCACGCTGCCGAACACCAGCGCCCGCAGGCGGGCGGCGCCCTCGGCGAGCGGCGCCGGCGTGTACTGCTCGATCGTCCGCAGCACGGTCGACGAGGCGACGACGGGCGACAGCCCGGGGATGCCGGCCGAGGCGATCGCCGAACCGGCCATCGTGATCGCGAGCGCCCCGGCGACCAGAGCGGCGACGCCGCCCAGCATCCGCTCGAGGAACTTCAGCCGCAGCTTGTCGGCCCCGCGGCGCAGCAGCGCCCCGATCGCCGAGCCGATGCCCATCCCGACAGCCAGCAGCAGCACGGCCGCGGCGACGATGATGAATCCCTGCCACTCGCTCTCCGGCAGCGCTCGCGCGATCAGCGGGAGCACGAACGGCACGGCGAGCGCGCCCGCGACCAGCCCGCACAGCGCGCCGAGTATTGAGAACAGCCCGGCACCGAACCCCGCCACCACGGCGGCGAGCAGCAGCACCGCGATGGCAAGATCGACGATCCCGAACATCACGGCCTCCGGCGGTTACTTGACCAGCGGGAAGAGGATGGTCTCGCGGATGCCCAGACCCGTGACGGCCATCAGCAGGCGGTCGATGCCCATGCCCATGCCACCGGACGGCGGCATGCCGTGCTCGAGCGCGCGCAGGAACTCCTCGTCCACGCGCATGGCCTCGAGGTCGCCGCCGGCCGCCAGCTTCGCCTGCTCGACGAACCGCTCGCGCTGGATCACCGGGTCGACCAGCTCGGAGTACCCCGTGGCCAGCTCGAAGCCGCGCACGTACAGGTCCCATTTCTCCACGACGCCCGCGATCGAACGGTGCTCGCGCACCAGCGGCGAGGTGTCGACGGGGAAGTCCATCACGAAGGTGGGGCGCACCAGGTCGCCCTTCACGAAGTGCTCCCAGAGCTCCTCGACGAGCTTGCCGTGCGTGGCGTGCGGCGGGATCTCCACGCCGTTCTCGTTCGCGAAGGCGATGAGGTCCTCCACGGAGTCCTGCGGAGTGACCGTGCGGCCGGACACCTCGGACAGCGAGACGTACATGGAGATGCGGTCCCACTCGCCACCCAGGTCGTACTCGGTGCCGTCCGCCCAGGTGACCGTGGTGGATCCGGCGACCGCGATGGCCGCGTTCTGCACGAGCTCCTGCGTGAGCTCGGCCATCTGGTTGTAGTCGCCGTACGCCTGGTAGGCCTCGAGCATCGCGAACTCGGGAGAGTGCGTCGAGTCGGCGCCCTCGTTGCGGAAGTTGCGGTTGATCTCGTAGACCCGCTCGATGCCGCCGACGACCGCGCGCTTCAGGTACAGCTCCGGCGCGATGCGCAGGTACAGCTCGGTGTCGAACGCGTTCGAGTGGGTGATGAAGGGACGAGCGGATGCCCCACCATGCTGCACCTGCAGCATGGGGGTCTCCACCTCGAGGTAGTCGTGGCTGGTGAACGTCGCGCGCAGGCTGGCGTTCACCGCGGCGCGGGCGCGCACGGTGGTGCGCGCCTGGTCGCGCACGATCAGGTCGAGGAAGCGGCTGCGCACGCGCGTCTCCTCGTTCAGCTCCGCGTACACGTTCGGCAGCGGCAGGATGGCCTTCGAGGCGATCGCCCAGTCGTCGGCCATGATCGACAGCTCACCGCGGCGGCTGGAGATCACCTCGCCGTGCACGAACACGTGGTCGCCCAGGTCGACGAGCTCCTTCCAGCCCGCCAGCGACTCCTCGCCCACGTTCGCGAGCGAGACCATCGCCTGGATGCGCGAGCCGTCACCGGCCTGCAGAGTGGCGAAGCAGAGCTTGCCGGTGTTGCGGCTGAACACCACGCGGCCCGCAACGCCGACGATCTCGCCGGTCTCGGCGCCGGGCTCGAGGTCGCCGTACTGCGCCCGCAGGGCGGGAATCCCGTGCGTGACCGGCACCCCGACCGGGAACGCGCCGCCACCGGCGTCCGCCCGGTTCGCGATCAGCTTGTCGCGCTTGGCGAGACGCACGGCCTTCTGCTCGAAGACGTCCTCTTCGAACTCGGGCGAGGGGATCGGCGCAGACGCGTCAGTCATGGGTGGGGGCTCCTTGCAGAAAGTCCCCACAAGTCTACCGGCGAGCCGATGCCCTCCCTGAGACTCCCGCGGGGGCCGGGATAGCCTCGTGAGCATGCGACCCCACCTGCTCCGCCCACGGCCGCACGCTCACAGGCGCATCCTCGTGGTGCTCGCGCTGGCCGTCGGCACCATCGCCGCCGCGCTGCTCCCGGCATCCGCCGCCTCGGCCGACGTCGACGACTTCTCCTACTCGTCCTGGGTCTCCGACTACCGGGTGTCCCTCGACGCCGACGGTCATGCGGTGGCGCACGTGACCGAGACCGTGGTGGCCGAGTTCCCCCAGACGGATCAGAACAAGGGCATCATCCGCGGCTATCCGGAGCGGTACGAGGGCGCCGGGCTCAGCCTGCGCATCCTGTCGGTCAAGGACGCCGACGGCCGTGACGTGCCGTTCGAGACCGAGAGCGAGGACGGCATGCTCCTCGTGCTCACCGGGGACGACGACTACGTGCACGGCTCGAACACGTATGTCATCGAATCGACGATGCGCGACTTCATGATCCACGGCTCGAAGTCCCGCAACGACGAGTTCTACTGGAACCTGCTGCCGCTGAACAGCACGCAGGCCATCGGCCGATTCCGGGCCACCGTCACCTTCGCGCCGCCGCTGGCCGAGGCGCTCACCGGCGACACCGCCTGTTACAGCGGCACGACAGGCCAGAAGGGCACCTGCACCCTCGACGGGCCCGCATCGTCCGCCGCGGGCGCGAGCTTCTCGGTGGAATCCGGCGAGCGCGCCGCCGGCGACGGGATGACGATCGCGATCGGCTTCGATTGGGGCACGGTCACCCAGCCCGAGGCGCGGATGCCCGATCCGGTCGCGGACTTCGGGCCCGCCGTCGTCGGGCTCGGTGCGATGGCGACGGCGAGCGGGGCGTGGTTCTCGTTCGCTGCGCTGAAGCGGAGGCGCCAGACCGCGACGGGCATCATCGTCGCGCAGTTCGATGTGCCCGCGGAACTGCCGCCGCTGGCCGCCGCACCACTGATCCCCGGGGCGCCGAACCCGATCCCGGCGCAGATGGTGCATCTCGCCGTGCAGGGGGTGCTGCGTCTGGAGGAGGAACAGGACGCCAAGCGACGTCCGTCGCTGAGACTGATCGATCGTTCGCCCCTGTCGCAGCCGCTCGACCGGGCGGCGGTCGACTCCCTGTTCCCGGGCGAGGAGACCGTGCGGAGGATCCCGAAGTCCAGCACGAAGTTCGCGAAGCGCATGGAGAAGCTGGTGCAGAAGGGCCGTGCTGCGGCGAAGCAGAACGGCTGGCTCACCGAGGAGCGCAGCCGTGCCGCGATGGCGTTCGGCTGGGCATCCATCGCCCTGCTGGCAGCGACCGCCCTGTTCCTGACCTGGTCGGCGATGAAGGACCGCGAGCTGCTCGGCCTGTCCATCGTCGCACTCATCGCCGCGGGCGTCGTCGTGGCGATCAGCTCCATCGTCGCCTTCAGCAGGCACACGGTGATGACCTACGAGGGCGCGCTGCGCCATGAGCACCTGATGGGCGTGAAGGAGTTCATCCGCGTCGCCGAGGCCGACCGGCTCAAGATGCTGCAGTCCTACCAGGGCGCCGAACGCCGGTCCGACGGCACGGTCGACGTGGTGCACCTGTACGAGAAGCTCCTCCCCTACGCCATGCTGCTCGGCGAGGAGAAGAGCTGGACGAAGGTGCTGGAGACCAGCTACTCGGCATCGCAGAGCGGCCCCGGCTGGGTGGACGTGGCCGCGGGCGTCTCGCTGCACTCGCACCTGGCGCACTACTCGACGTCGATGAACTCCGCCGCGACCTACACCGCGTCGAGCTCGTCCGGCGGATCGACCGGCGGGGGCTTCTCCGGCGGCGGCGGGGGCGGAGGCTTCTCCGGCGGGCGCTGAGGTCGGCGCCGAGGTCAGAGCAGCGGCGGGTCCAGCGGTCCGGATGCCTCTCGCAGCGCCTGCTCGACCGTGGACGACACCAGCGCCGACAGATATCCCCCGGGATTCTCGACGCCGACGCCGCGCAGCAGCGAGGTCGCCTGCCCGACGATGGAGCGGGAGAACTCGGATGCCGTGGCGATGGCCTCCCCGTAGGCGGCGCGATCCTGCTCGGCGATGACGACCGGCTCGCAGCCCATCTCGACGGCGAGAGCCTGCGCGATCGGCAGCACCGGGGCGGGAGCGGTCACGGCGGCGAACGCCGCCTGCAGCTGGCGCAGGTCCATCGTCGTACCCGTGAACGCGATCGCGGGGTGCACCGCAAGCGGGATGGCGCCACGCTCGGCGGCAGGACGCAGCACCTCGATGCCGTGAGACGGGTCGGTGTGCAGCACGAGCTGCCCCATCTGCCACCCGCCCAGCTCGGCGATGCCTGCCACCAGCCCGGGGAGCTCATCATGCGGCACCGCGATCACGACCAGCTCGCTGCGACGCACCACCTCGAGAGCGTCCAGCACGGGGACTCCCGGCAGCACGGCCGCCGCACGGTCGTCGTCGGAGCCGGAGGTGATGCCGGTGATCGCGTGGCCAGCCCCGGCGAGGGCCGCACCGACCACCGGTCCGACCCTCCCGGCGCCGATGATGCCGATGCCGAGCCGTCCGTTTCGAGTCATCCGTCGATGCTATCGAGGAGCGCCGCACCGGCGCCTGCCCGTTCAGGTCATCGTCGCGTCTGCCCGGTCCCGACCGGTGACGTGCCGGCGCAGCTGCTCACCGATCACGCGCATGGCGTCGGTCACCGGCGCGCGCAGGTCCTCCGCGGACCCCTTCCAGTTCGCAGCCACCGCATAGGCGAGGGCTCCCGCAGGGCCGGTCAGGTGCCCGACGTCGACACGGGCGAAGGAGGTGCTCCCGGTCTTGTGGCGCAGCACCATGTCCTGGTACTCCGCGTCGGCATGCGCCAGCGGATCCAGCAGCAGTGAGTCGGCCACCATCGACGTGTCCGCGTCGGCCGCGAGCCAGGTCATCACCTGCCCGCTGACGGCCGGCGAGATCACATCGCCCGCGCCCAGCCTGCGCATCACGTCTGCGAGCTCGGCTCCCGTGCCGTACGACGGCGTCCACGGGAGGTCGGGCGTGCGCTCCGAACGGATGTAGTCGTGCAGCGACGTGTCCGCATAGCCGAGCGACGGCGCGACTGCGCGCACCTCCTCCAGCCCGCACAGCGCGATCAGGGCGTTGGTCGCCAGGTTGTCGCTGAACGCTCCGACCAGCAGGGCCGCGTCATGCACGCACAGGGACTGCTTCAGCATCCGGTACAGGAGTCCGGAGTCCTCGACCACGTGTTCCGCGGGGATCGGGACGACCTGATCCGCCGACAGCGATCCCTCCGCGAGGCGGCGGGCCACCTCGATCAGCAGGAAGATCTTGCCGACGCTCGCGGTCTCGCACTGGGTGTGGGGCGCGTGCTCGGCGAGCAGCTCAGCGGTGTCGGCATCCACGATGCGGATCGACCAGGAGACGCGCTCATCGAGCGCCGGCAGCTCCACGGCCATCAGGCTCCCTCCAACACAGCCAGGCGGACGCCGCCATCCCCGGCCTCCAGCACGCCGTCCACGTTCAGCGGCACGCTCAGCGCGTTCGGGTCATGCCCGAAGCCCTGCTCCCAGAGCACGGGCTTGCCGAGGCCGGCGAGGTACTCGGTCATCAGGGCCTTCACCCCGTCGAGCTGCGCCACCCCGTCCGCCACGGCGCAGTTGTGCCACGAGCCGAGCACGATCCCGGATGCCGCGGCGATGCGCCCCGCGCGCAGCAGGGCGAGCAGGAACCCGTCCAGGCGGTAGAGCTCCTCGTCGATGTCCTCGAGGAACAGGATGCCCTCGGGCGCCACAGCGGACTCCGAGGCTCCGAGCCCACCGGCGAGCAGCGCCAGATTGCCGCCCGTGAACCGTCCCGCTGCCCGGCCAGGCACGAGCACCTCCGCAGCCGGCCCGACGATCCCGCGTCCGCCCCACGGTTCGAAGAGCCAGCGGTGCACGTCGTCGCGGATCGCCTCCGAGTCCCGGAACACGTCGTTGCCCGGCATGGGGCAGAACAGCGTCGGCACGTCGAGGTGCACGCGGAACGCCTCGTGCAGTGCTGTGATGTCGGATGACCCGGTGAGCAGCTTCGGCCGTCCGTCGCGCCGCAGGGCCGCACCCCGCAGGAGCTCCCAGTCGATCCCGTCCAGCAGGCGCATGGCTCCGTAGCCGCCGCGCACGCATACGACGGCGGCGGTGTCGGGGTCGAGCCAGGCATCCACCAGGTCGTCGCGGCGCCCGGCATCCGGACCGGCGAGATACTTCGCCCGCGGATGCGGCTCGAGCACGTGCTCGCCGATGGTGACCTCGAGGCCCCAGTCGCGGTAGTAGCCGACTGCGCGCTCCAGGCTCTCTGCGGTGCCGAGTCCGGAAGGGGTGATGAAGTGCACCCGGTCCCCCGGCTGCAGCGGCGCCTCAGTCAGGTAGGCGTGCCGGTCCGCGGCGACGGCGGTCCCGCTCATGCTCCGCTCCGCTCGATCGTCGGTGCCGCGGCGAGCAGCTTCCTGGTGTACTCGTGCTGCGGGTCCAGCAGCACCTGCTCGGTCGTGCCGTACTCCACGATCTCGCCCTCCAGCATCACCGCGACGGTGTCGGCGATGTTCCACGCCAACCCCAGGTCGTGCGTGATCACCAGGGCGCTGAGTCCGAGGCGATCGCGCAGCGAGAGCAGCAGGGCGAGGATCTCGCCGCGCACCGACGCGTCCAGCGAGGCGACGGGCTCGTCGGCGACCAGCATCTGCGGGCCGAGCGCCAGTGCTCCCGCGATCACCGCCCGCTGCCGCTGGCCGCCGGACAGCTCCTGCGGGATCGCGGCCATGAACCGCTCCGGCGGAGTCAGTTCGGCGTCGATCAGGCTCTGCACGACCCGCTCGGCCTCGTCGCCTGGATAGCGCTGCACGCGCAGTCCCTCGGCGACGGACTCGTAGATGCTCAGCTTCGGGTTCAGCGCTGCGGTCGGGTCCTGCAGCACCATCTGCACCTCGCTGCGGAAGGCCCGCAGCGCGCGCCCCTTCCTCGGCAGGTCCCGGCCGCGAAAGCGCACCGTCGCTCCGTCATCCGGATGCTGCAGGCCCACGAGCGTGCGCGCCAGCGTGCTCTTTCCCGAGCCGGACTGACCCACCAGCGCGAGGATCTCGCCACGATGCACTTCGAGGTCCACGTTCTTCACGGCCCGCAGAGCGGACCCGCGGCCGCGATAGGTGACGTTCAGCCCCTTCGCCTCGAGCAGCACCTCGTCGGTCATCCCCTGTCCGCGCTCGTGCGCGGGACGTTCGCGCCGGGTCACCGGATTCAGCCGGGATGCCGGGTCGCCGATCGTCGGGAAGGCGTCTGCCAGCTGCCGGGTGTACGGATGCTCCGGTTCGAGGCACACCTGCAGCGATTCACCGACCTCGAGAAGCTCGCCGTCGCGCATCACGGCGATCCGATCACAGGCGGTGGCGAGCACCGACAGGTCATGACTGATCATCAGCATGGAGATGCCACGATCGGTGACCAGCTCGCTGATCATCTCCAGGATCTGCTTCTGCACGATCACGTCGAGTGCCGTGGTCGGCTCGTCCGCGATGATGATGTCCGGCTCGCAGGCCAGCGCCATGGCGATCATCACGCGCTGCTTCTGGCCGCCCGACATCTCGTGCGGGTAGGCGTCGATCTTCTGCGGCGCGAGATCGACGACACGGAGCAGCTCGGCCACGCGGGCCCGCCGCTCCTTGTCGGTTCGCCAGGAGTCCGTCACGTGGAGCTCCAGGGCCTCGATGATCTGCTGACCCACCGTGCGAACCGGGTTGAGCGAGTGCATCGCGCCCTGGAAGATGATCGACGCATCGGCCCAGCGCAGCGCACGCAGCGCGCCGAAGTTCAGCTGGGTGATGTCGGTGTCGCCGACGAGCACACGGCCGGTCAGCTTCGCGTTGGCCGGCAGCAGACGCAGCACGCTCATCGCGAGCGTCGACTTACCCGAGCCGGATTCACCTGCCACGCCGAGCGTGCCGCCGGCGGGCAGGGTGAGCGAGATGTTCTTGACGGCATGCACCTCACCGCGGCCGTCACCGCTGCTCGAGGCGCGGTACGTGATCGAGACGTCGTCGAAAGTCAGGTCCGGCATCTCTCAACGGCTCCTCAATGTGGGGTTGACGATGTTCTCCACGGCGCGGCCCACCAGAGTGAAGGCGAGCACCACGAGCACGATCGCGATGCCGGGCACGAGCACGTACCACCAGTAGCCGGCGGTCGCTGCGGAGTAGTCCATCGAGTTCTTCAGCACCGCACCCCAGGACTGCATGGTGGTGTCACCGAGTCCGAGAAACGACAGCGTCGACTCGGCGATGATGGCCGACCCGACAGTGAGGGTGGTGTTCGCGAGCACGAGCGGCAGCACCCCCGGCAGCAGGTGCTTGACGATGATGTGCCAGTGGCCGGCGCCGAGCACCCGGGAGCGCTCGATGTAATCGCGCGCCTCCACCGAGAGGGTCTGCGAGCGCACCACCCGGGCCGTGCCCGCCCATGATGTGAGACCGATCGCGATGACGATCGTCCACACGCCGCGCTGCAGCACCGACGACAGCACGATCGCGAGGATCAGCGAGGGCAGCACGAGGAAGAAGTCGATGATGCGCATCAGCAGACCACCGGTCCAGCCGGTGAAGTGACCGGCGGCGATCCCCACGATCGTGCCGATGAGCATCGACACGGCGGTGGCGGCGAAGCCGACGACCAGCGACACCTGCGCGCCCCACACCATGCGCACCCAGATCTCACGGCCCAGGTGGTCGGTGCCCAGCGGATGCTCCCAGGACGGAGGGGCGAAGCGAGGCGCATCGATCAGCTTCGTGGCATCCAGCATCCATGCCGGGGCGATGACCGGCGCGAACACCGCGATGAGGATCACGAGCATCAGGAGAATCAGCCCGGCCATGCCCGTGCGGTTGTGCGAGAACTGCCTGCAGAAGGAGCCGAGCGCCTTGCGACGCCGCATCCATGCCAGTCTGCGCGGCGAGCGCGCGATGGTGGCGATCTGAGCACTCATGCGCGCCTCACTCTCGGGTCGAGCCAGCGGTAGACGAAGTCGGCGGCGAGGTTCATCACGATGATGATCGCCGAGAAGACGACGAAGGTGCCCTGCAGCAGCGGCAGATCTGGGCCCTGGATCGCCTGGAAGGTGAGCTTGCCGAGGCCGGGCCAGGAGAACACCGTCTCGACGGTCACCGCGCCCGCGATGAGCCCGCCGAGGTGCATGAACACCAGCGTGACCGCGGGCAGCAGGGCGTTCGGCACGGCGTGCCGACTGCGCACGAGATCGTCGCGCAGGCCCTTCGCCCGCGCCGTGACCAGGTAGTCGGCCGTCCTCTCCTCCATGACGGATGCCCGCATCACCAGAACGTACTGGGCGTACACGACAGCGACCATGGTGATCACCGGCAGCACCATGTGCGAGATGACGTCGAGGACCAGCCCCGGTGCGTCGGCGGGGGGATTCGGCGAGGTCATCCCGCCGGTGGGGAACCAATGCAGCGTGCCACCGAAGATCATCAGCAGCAGAAGCCCCAGCCAGAACGTCGGCACCGACCACAGTACGAGCGACGTGCCGGTGGTCAGCTTGTCGAAGGTCGATCCGTGCAGCCATCCGGCCTTCTGCCCGAGCCAGAGACCGAGCGCGATGGCGATGATCGCGGCGGTGCCGGTGAGCAGGATCGTGTTCCAGAAGTACTCGCCGATGAGAGAGGACACCGACTGCTTGTACACGTAGCTCTGACCGAAGTTCAGCGTGAACACGTTGCCGAGGTAGTCGGTGAACTGCTGCCAGAGCGGCTTGTCGAGTCCCATCTGGTGGCGCAGTTGCTCGAGCTGCTCCGGTGTCATCTGGCGGTCCCGGGCCGCTGCGCGGGCGGGGTCGCCGGGGAGGATCTTGAACGCGAAGAAGCCGAGCAGTATCACCATCACGAGGCTGATCAGCGCTCCGCCGATCTTGCTCGACGCGTACTTCAGCGCTGGGACTCCGCGAGGCCGGGCCTCACCCTGCTCCTCCAGGATGACGGCCTCCGTGGCCGGCACCGCATTCGACATCTGCGTCTCCTTGTCCTTGTCCGTCAGGAACAGACGTCGTGGCGGGGGGCCCCCGGG
>NZ_BRZC01000004.1:1397975-1473301 GCF_030268005.1 Microbacterium arabinogalactanolyticum
ACGATGCCGCCGATCACGAGGACGGCGATCACGACTCCCGTGACGATCAGCCCCACGTTCGGCCCGCCATCCGTCGCCGCGGTGTCGTCACTGGCCGGCCGCACCGTCAGATAGCCCCAGTAGCCGGACTGGTTGGCGATGATGCCGTCCTTCTTCGGCATGAGCGAGAAGTCGGTGAACCGGTCGGAGCGGTAGGCCTCGAGGCTGTTGGCGTACCAGGTCGCGATCTGCGGGGTCGCCGTGTAGTTCATCTCGAGCATCTTGCGCACGATCGCCTCGCGCTTGCTCTGGTCGAGCTCGGTGTGCTGCTCCTGGTACAGCTTGTCGAACTCCGGGTCGCACCAGCCATCCTGCGAGGTGCCGCCGGAACCGTCGGTCGCCGTCGGCATGTTCGCGCACGTGTTGATGCCGAGCTGGTAGTCGGGGTCCGCGCCCTGGCTCCAGCCGCTGAAGTACATGTCGTAGTTGCCCTTGGTGGTCTCGGCCGTGATCGTGTCGGTGTCGGTCGACTCCACCTTGATCGCGACGCCGATGTCCTTCATCCACGGCACGAAGAACTCGGCCTCGGCCTGCTCGGTGGCGCTGGTGGAGTCCACGTACAGGCGCAGCTCGAGCTTCTTGCCGTCCTTCTCGCGGATGCCGTCGGCACCGGCCTTCCAGCCTGCCTCCTCCAGCTTCTGCTTCGCCGCCTCCGGATCGAACTTCATGATGACCTTGTCGTCGGCCGGCAGCGTCCACTTCGGATAGGAGGCCGGGATGAAGCTGGTGGCCGGCTCGCCGTAGCCGCCGAGCACCTTATCGAGCAGCGTGTCGGTGTCGGTGCCGAGGCGGATCGCCTGCCGCACGGCCTCGTCCTGCAGTGCGGGACTGCCGTTGCCGTACGCCTGCCCGTCGCGGGTCTTCAGCCCGACGTTGAAGCTGATCGCCGAATAGCGCCGGCCCTGACCGGAGTGCGTGGCGATGCCCTTCACGCCGTCCAGCGCCTCGAACTGCGTGGCGGTGAGACCCGTGACCATGTCGACGTCGCCGGAGCGCAGTGCCTGCACCTGGGCGTCGGAGTTCGTGTAATAGATGTACTGGATGCGGTCGATCTTCGGGGCGCCCCTCCAGAAGTCCTTGTTCGCCTTCAGGACGATGGACTGGTTCGCCTTGTAGCTCTCCAGCAGGAACGGCCCTGATCCCACGACATCCTTGTCGTTCGCGTACTCGGCGGGCTTGTCGATCTTCTCCCACACGTGCTTGGGGACCACCGGGATCTCGACACCGGGGTTCGGCGCCTGCGGCTTCTTCATGTTCAGCACGACGGTCTTCTCGTCCGGTGTCTCGATCGAATCGACGTTGCTGAGCAGACCGCCGTTGGCCACGCCCATCGCCGGGTCGTCCAACATCGCCTGGTAGGTGTAGGCGACGTCGGCCGAGGTGATCGGCTTGCCGTCGGACCATTTCAGCCCATCCTGCAGTGTGAAGGTCCAGACCTTTCCGCCGTCGGACGGCTCCCACTTCTCCGCCAGGCCCTTGGTGGGCGAGCCGTCCTCCTGAGAGTTCTGCACGAGGAACTCGTACGTGTAGCGCAGGATGTTGGTCGGCAGCAGGTAGATCGAGGTGAACGGGTTGAACGAGTCCACGAAGCCCGAGGTCGCCACCCGAAGCGTCTTCGCGTCGGACTTGTCAGAGGGCTGCGCCGACGACCCGGCTGCGTGGATGCCAGTGGGGGCGGCGGCATTCGCGGCCGCGGCAGGAGCGACGACCATCGCGGCGGCCGCGGCCACGCACAGGGCGCGGACCAGATGTTTACGGTGACGAGTTCGCATCAGCATCCTTCTCTCGGTGCGGGAGCCGCGCGGAGACGGTCCCGTGGGATTCAGTTATAGAACCGCATGTCAGGCACTCTGGTCAACAGATTCGTACCAGATCGTTGCCATCGAAGGGTCTCACACGGTGTCTTCCCTGACATCTGGCGAACGGTGTCTCGGCGGCGACACCGACGCGCGTACAGCCTACGACACGTGTCATGCTCTGGGAACAGCCCTGGGAAGACCCGCCTTCGCATGACCGGGATGACTGGCGCCAGTCTTGACAGCACCCCTGGATGCGACTGATGATCCGTAACAGATCATCGGTCCTAACAAACGAGGAGCCACCGTGCCGAAGACCGTGACGCCGAGGTGGCGCACCCGACTGCTGCGCGCCGATCCGGAGGCAGGGTGGGAGGACCACGCCTGGACGTCCGCCGTACTGGAGCCCGGCTTCGCCGCTGATCAGGCGGTCGCGTCGTGGAACGTGGACGCCGGGGTCACGGCGCACGTCGAGATCCGCGCCCGTGGTGTCGACGGGAGCTGGTCGCCGTGGCTGCCCCTCGCCGACTGGGGCGAGCCCGGTGCGCGTCGCAGCCCCGAGCCCGCCTCGCGCGACAGGGCGGAGGCCGAGCCGTTCGTGGACACGGACGTGCTGATGGCCGCACCGCGGCATCCGTTCGACGCTGCGCAGCTGCGCATCACTTTCGACGCTGCGCAGCTGCGCATCACTTTCGATGGCCGATCCGGCGGCGATGCGCGCCTGCATCTCGCCGCCGTGAGCTTCACCGCGGCAGCGGACCCCCGTCCGTTCGACGATGACGGATCCGCGCTCGGCGCGGTCGGCGCCGCCGCGGCCCTCCGGCCGCTCTCGCAGCGCGCCTACCCGGCGCGCGACGACCTCGGCGGCGGAGGGCCGGTGTGGTGCTCGCCGACCTCGCTCACCATGGTGCTCGCAGCCTGGGGTGCAGATCTCCCCGAGTCGCCGGCGGATGCCCCGGGCGGCGCAGATCCGCACGTGCCCTGGGTGGCCCGCGGGGTGTACGACACCGTCTACTCCGGCACCGGCAACTGGGCGTTCAACGCGGCGCTCGCCGGCACTCTCGGGTTCGACGCGGTCATCACCCGGCTGCCGTCGCTGCGAGATGCTCGGAGACTGACCGACGCCGGGATTCCGGTGATCTCGTCGATCCGGTTCGCGGATCGCGCTGAACTGCCCGGCGCCGACTACGAGGCGCCCACCGGGCACCTGGTCGTGCTGCGCGGGTTCACGCCCGATGGGGATGTGCTGGTCGCTGATCCGGCCAGCGCAGGCGGCCCCGAGGGCCTGCGCACGTATCCGCGCGTCGCGTTCGACATCGCGTGGGCGCGCAGCCGTCGCACGGTCTACCTGGTCACACCGCGCGGACACGTCCTGCCGGAGCCCGCGGGCGATGGGGCCTGGTAGCGGTTCAGACGTCGGCGAGCACGGCCTCGAGCAGTTCGATGCGCGCGGTCAGGGAGGACAGCAGGGCGTGCTCGCCGACCGCATGTGCTCCGCCGCCGCGCGGCCCGAAGCCGTCGATCGTCGGAATGCCGAGGCTGCCGAGCAGGTTCGCATCACCCGCGCCGTCGGCCGGTCGCCCGGCGACGACCTGACCGATTCGCGCCCCCGCATCCGCCACCCTCGCGAGCAGCCGCTGGTCGGCGGCAGAGGGGCTCCAGGCGGGCCGATGACTGAGCACGGTCGTCTCGACGACCGCTCCGGCGCGCATAGGCCGGAGGGCGCGCAGCGCACCGAGCACCCGCTCCTCGGTCGCGCCGTCCAGGAAGCGCAGCCCGATCTCGGCTGCGGCCTCGGCGGGCACCACGTTCGCGCGCCCGCCGCCGTCGATCGTTCCGACGTTGCAGAGCACCTCCGAGTCCAGGGCGGGATCCGCGATGATGCTCCGGATCACCATGAGCTGGTCGACCAGTTCATCGATCGCCGAGACCCCGGCGTCCGGGTCGAGAGCCGCGTGGGCCGCCCGTCCGCGCACGTGCAGACGCAGCCGGGTGCTGCCCCGCCGTCCCACCTTCATCGCGCCGTCCGGATGCGGCGATTCGAATCCGATCGCGCCGGCGACGCCGGCCGCGCACTCCCGCATCAGGTCCTGCGACAGCGGCGAGCCGATCTCCTCGTCGCACACCAGGACGGCGCGCACGGCTCGCCGAGGCCGGCCGCGCAGCCGCTCGACAGCCGCGATCATCGCGACCAGGCCGCTCTTCATGTCGTAGACGCCGGGGCCGCGCACGACATCGCCGTCCACTGCCCAGGGGACCTCTCCCTCGAGGGTGCCCTGGGGCCAGACCGTGTCGGTGTGACCGACCAGCAGCAGCGGATCGCCTGCGCCGTCGACTTCGGCGACGAGGTGCGGGCCTGCGTCGCTCTCCACCAGGCGCACCCGCGCGCCGGCATCCGTCCACCACTGCGCGAGCAGAACAGCCATCTCCCTGGCGCCGCCGACATCCCGCGAGGGGGACTCGATCTCCGTCAATCGACGCAGCCTGTTCAGCAGGCTCTCCGCGCCCGTCGCCGCGGCATCCGTCATGCTCGCCCCCTTCGTGCGATGTTATGAACCATATCTGATCATTGCTTCGCCCCTCATCCTCCGATATCTTCAACCTTCGGATGGAAATCAGCGGAATATAGGATACGTATCATGCACCACGCGTCGGAGCGAAGGTACCAGTGCGCGACACTGCGCAACCATGCGGAGCTGCACGCGGCCGCCGATCTGTACGCGCGCGTGTTCGACTACGAGACCCCTGATCTGCATCTGAACACCAACCTGCTCAGCGCTCTCGTGCGCAACGGCGGATCAGCCGTAGGCGCTCGTGCCGAGGACGGCGAGCTGGTCGGCTTCGCATACGGGTTCGCCGGCCGCGACCGCGCAGGCCACGAGTTCCACTACTCGCAGGCCGCGGTGGTCGATCCCGCCCACCAGGGGTCCGGGGTCGGGCGGCTGCTCAAGGCCACCCAGCGCGATGTCGCCCTGGGCTGGGGACAGCGCCGCATGCGCTGGACCTTCGACCCCTCGCTGGCGCGCAACGCGCATTTCAATTTCAGCGCGCTCGGCGCCGAGGGCGTCGACTACGAGGTCGACTACTACGGCCGCCCCGGCACGGACCGCATCGTGGTGGAGTGGGCGCTGGACCGCCGGGACGACCCCTACGCCGCCGCACGGTCGTTGCGGCCTCCGCAGTTCCGTCCCGAGGACTGGGGCCGGCCGATCCCGGCCGACGACGACGCGATCTGGCTGCCGGTCCCCGCCCAGCCCGGCGACGATCCGGACGTCTGCCGTGCGGTGCGTTCGGGGCTCCGCGGACTCGTGGCAGAGGACCGCGTGCTCGTCGCGTGCACGAGAGTCGACGACAGAACTGCCGCGCACCTCGCGGTGCGCCGCCTCGACGAGGAGGAAGAGTGAAAGCGAACAAATCCCTTTCGGCGGCCACGAACGAGGCGGACGCCCACGACCGGACGCTGGTCTCACCCGGCGAGCGCTACGGCGAGCGCATCCGCACGAACGTGTCGGCCGAAGCGCTGCAGGCGCGCGTCATCGAGGCGGAGACCCGGTCCCTGGCGCAGACCTTCGACGAGCTCTCCCGCACTGGCGACGTGCCTCGCGCCGCCGCCCTGATCCTCGGCGCCCGTCGCCGCTACATCGGTGGACAGGGCAAGGCCGCGGCGTACGCGGAACTGCTCGGCGCCGACCTCTCGGCGACCCTCTCGAACGTGTTCCTGGTCGACGGCCGCGCACTGACCCCGCTCACCGTGCTGACCGACGTGCGCGCCAGCGACGTTCTCGTGGTGTTCTCGATGCGTCGCTACCGGGAGGACACGGTGCGCTTCGGCGAGCTGTTCCGCGAATCGGGTGGCCAACTGGTGGTGATCACCGACAGCGCGGATGCGCCGCTGGCCGCCGTCGCCTCGGCCCTCATCCGCGTGCACACCGGTTCGGCCTCGTACGCCGACTCCCCCACCTCGGTCGCCGCGGTATGTCACCTGCTCTCGACTCTCACCACTGCCAGCGCCAAGGGGGCGCGCCGCCGGCTGACCGTGCGCGACCGGTTCGGCAGGGATCTGGGCCTGTATCACACCGGCCCGGCCGCGGGAGCGGAGCCACGGGGATGAGGATCGATCGACTGCGTCTCTTCGAGGTCGCTCTCCCGCTCGTGCATGGATTCCAGACCAGCTCACATCGCAAGACGGCCCTCGACCACATCCTGATCGAGGCGACGGACGCCGAGGGCCGCACGGGCTGGGGCGAGATCGCTTCCCCCGCCGACCCGTTCTACGGCTCGGAGACCACCGAGACGGCGTGGACGATCGCGTTGCGGCATCTGGTGCCGGCCGTTCTCGGCGTCGAGTGGGACACTCCTGAGCAGCTGGAGGCGAGCTGGCGCCGCGTCCGCGGCCACGAGTTCGCGAAGGCCGGGTTCTCGTCCGCCGGCTGGGATCTGCATGCCCGCGCTCAGGGTCTCTCGCTCGCGACCGCGCTCGGCGGCAGCCGCACCGAGGTCGTCGCCGGGGTGTCGCTCGGCATCGAGCCGACCATCGACGACCTGCTCGCACAGGTGGAGCGTCAGCGGGATGCCGGGTACGGCAGGGTCAAGCTCAAGATCGCTCCCGGCTGGGACGTGGAGCCCGTGCGCGCCGTGCGCGCGGCGCATCCGCACCTCGACCTGCATGTCGACGCGAACGGCGCGTACCCCGATGACGACGCAGCCGCCGAGGTCTTCCGCGTCCTCGACGAGGCGGAGCTGACCATGATCGAGCAGCCTTTCGCGCCGCGTGACTTCGTCGCGCACGCCCGATTGCAGCAGAGCATCGAGACCCCGATCTGCCTCGACGAATCGGTTGTCGATCTCGGTGACCTGCGCACCATGCTCGCGCTGGATGCCGGCCGCATCCTGAACATCAAGGTGTCGCGGATGGGCGGGCTCTCGGTCGCGCGCGCCGCGCATGATCTGGCCGCGGAGGCGGGGGTGCCGGTCTGGTGCGGTGGCATGCACGAATACGGGGTGGGGCGGGCCGCCAACGTCGCGATCTCGTCGCTTCCCAACTTCACGCTGCCCTCGGATGTGTCAGGGTCGGACAAGTACTTCACACGCGACGTCGTGACGCCCCCCGTGGTGGCGCACGAGGGTCGTGTGACGGTGCCCGCCGCACCCGGGATCGGGCACGACATCGACCTGGAATGGGTGCGCCAGAACACCTCCCGCAGCTTCGACACGGACAGGAGTGACGGATGATCCCCGTCATCGACGGCCACAACGATCTCGCCTGGGAGCGCCGTGAGCGCTTCGGCTCGACGACGACTGGTCTGGACGGTTCGGTGCCGACGCTGCACACCGATCTGCCGCGCCTCGTCGCCGGCGGCGTCGGCGGGCAGTTCTGGTCGGTGTGGGTGGATCCCGAGCTGGTCGGAGCCGAACAGGTCACGGCGACACTGGAGCAGATCGACTTCGTGCAGCGTCTGATCGCCGCCTACCCCGACCGCCTGGCGGCGGCGCGCACGGCCGTCGATGTGCGGACCGCGATGGCGGAGGGCCGGATCGCCTCGCTGATCGGAGTCGAGGGCGGTGCGCAGATCGACGGATCGCTCGCCGTGCTCCGTCAGTACGCGCGACTCGGCGCCCGGTACATGACGCTCACCTGGTCACGAACGATCGCCTGGGCGGATTCGGCGACCGACGAGCCGCAGCACGGCGGCCTGACCGGCTTCGGCCGCGACGTCGTGCGCGAGATGAACCGGATCGGCATGCTGGTGGACCTGGCTCATGTGGCGCCGACGACGATGCGCGACGCCCTCTCCGTGAGCACGCGGCCAGTGGTGGTGACGCATTCATGCGCTCTGGCACTGTGCGACCACCCCCGCAACGTGCCCGATGACGTGCTCGAGATGATCGGCGCGCAGGGCGGCGTGGTGATGGTGGCGTTTGTGCCGTCCTTCGTCTCGCAGGCCCGGCGCGACTGGGTGCTGGCGGGCGAGCAGGGCGAGCCCCCTGCGGTCGGGATCGCGGATGTCGCCGACCACGTCGAGCATGTCCGTGACGTCGCCGGCGTGCACGCGGTCGGTCTCGGCGCGGATTACGACGGCACCGGGTCGATGCCATCCGGCTTGGAAGATGTCTCGCGCTATCAGAGCCTGCTCGAGGAGCTGCGCACCCGCGGATGGTCGCAGCAGGATCTCGAGGCCGTCGCACACGGCAATGTGCTCCGTGTGCTCGAGGCATCCGATGCCGACCACCTCGCCTTCTTGGCAGGAACCGCCGGCGAGCCGGTGGCGAGCACCCCGTCGGTCGACATCGCGCAGCGCACGGCTGCGCGGGCCCCGCGCGTGCTCGTGGTCGTCAACGCCGAGTCCTCAGGACCACGTCGACTCGGACGCTGGCTCGAGGAGGACGGCATCGTCGTGGACACCGCGCTCGGGTCGGACGGCCTGCCCGACGACCTCAGCGGCTACGACGGGCTGGTCATGCTCGGCGGCGGACTGATGCCCGACGACGACGATCGCGCCCCCTGGCTGGCGCAGGAGCGAGTCCTGGCCCGCGAGGCGATCGACGCCGATCTGCCGACGCTCGGCATCTGTCTGGGCGCTCAGCTGCTCGCGCACGTCGCCGGCGGCGAGGTGCGCGCCTCCTTCGGCCCGAAGGAGCGCGGAGCCACCCTGATCACGCCGTCCGCGCACGGGTCGTCGGATGCCCTGCTGTCGGCGCTCGGCGACGCCGTTCACATGATCGAGAACCATCAGGACATGATCACGGCGCTGCCGCCGGACGCCGTGCTGCTCGCGTCGAGCGAGGCCGTCGAGAACCAGGCCTTCCGTCTCGGCGCGCACGTACGCGGCCTGCAGTTCCATCCCGAGGTCGGCGCCGAGGATCTCACCCGGTGGGAGGAGCCGACCACCAGGGCGGAGGGTGACCGTCCAGTCGCGGAACTCCTCGCCGAGGCGCGGGACGTCGACCAGCTCAACACCCGCGCCAGCCGGTCGATGGCCGCGGCATTCGCCGCGGAGGTACGCGCTGCCGCAGCGGCCCGGATCGCAGGATGACACCACGTCCGCTCGCGACGGAGGAGCTGGCCGCGCAGGCACGCGAGGCGTTGGCCGGGCGGCTGGATGCCCCGACGCTGCGTCGTGCCCCGGCATCCGTCACGGCCGTGACTCACCATGGCGCGGTCGTGTCGGTCCACACCCATGGCGAGCCGCACCGCGACGGCACCGCGACCGCTCCCGGCACCGTGTTCCGGATCGCGTCGATGTCGAAGAGCTTCCTCGCAGCGACCGTGCTGTCGCTGCGAGATGAAGGGCTGCTCGACCTGCACGTCCCGATCGAGCGCTACGTGCCCGAGGCGGCTGCGACGCGGTACGACGGCCGCCCGGCGCATCTCACGCTCGACATGCTGCTGAGCAATCGGTCGGGCCTGGCCGAGGACAATCCGTGGGGCGACGAGTTTCTCGGCGCGTCCCGGGAGTTCATCTGCGCGCTGGTCCGCGACGGACTGACGCTGTCGGCGACTCCCGCGTCCACGTACCAGTACTCCAATCTCGGCCAGTCGCTGGCCGGTCGCGCGATCGAGGCGGTCACCGGACGCCCTGTCGAGGACGTCATCAGGGAGCGGATGCTGCACCCGCTGGGCCTTGCCGGCACACGGGCATCCGCCGACCTCTACCCCGCCGGCACCTACCTCGCACACGGCTTCCGCACGTTCGATGACGGTGACTCCTTCGTGCCGGAGCCGTATGTCGAGACCGGGGCGCTGGGCTGCATCGGCAGCCTGTTCAGCACGGTCTCGGACATCGCCGCGTGGATGGGGTTCCTCGGCTCAGCGTTCGAGGCGAACGCTGCTGACGCGGTGCTCGCCGCCTCCTCGCGGCGGGAGATGCAGGTCGCGCACACCCTGATCACCCCCGCAGTAGGGCAGTTCGGCGAGCGCGAGCTCGACGGTGCGGGGTACGGCTATGGGCTCGTCGTGGAACACGACCGCCGCTTCGGTCGGGTCGTGCAGCATGCCGGCGGGCTCCCCGGGTTCTCCTCGCACATGCGCTGGCACCCGGCGAGCGGCATCGGCGTGGTGGTGTTCGGAAACTCCGACCAGTTCGGCGCGGGTCGCATCGCCGGCGCCGTGCTGCACGACGTGCTGGGCAGAGTCGACGCCCCGGCCGCCATCGTCCGACCGTGGCCCCAGACCGTCGCCGCGGCCCGCCGCATCGACGACCTGCTCCGCGCGGGACGGGCGGATGCGTGGGAGTTGATGGGTCCGCTCGCGCGCAACGTGCTCCGCGACGTGCCCGCCGAGGTCCGTACTCGACGCCACGAAGCAGTGCTCGCTGAGGTGGGCCCGCCGACCCCGGATGCCCTGCCGTTGGAGCGGCGGGTGGTGTCGGCGAGCGATGCCTCCGCGCTGCGCTGGACCGTGCCGTGTCGCGCCGGGGCACTGGTGTGCGACGTCCGGATGATGGGGTTGCGCGAGCCGCTCGTGCAGTCGATCGACGTGCAGCCGTCCGACGAGACTGGACGCAAGCCCCGCGGGGAGACGCCGCTGGTCACGGACCACCACCGGGTGCTGCTCCCGGCCGATCGTTGAGAGAGCAGCGAAAAAGCGAGACGGAGCGCCAGGCGCGGCGCGGCGCTCTGACGCCTCCGCTCGATCAGGGCGCAGGCGGCGCGCTCGGCGGCATCGGCGCATAGCCGCCGGCCGGAGCGTCGTAGGGTCCTGCGACCGTGGGTCCCGCGACCGTGGGTCCCGCGTGCGCGGCGCCACCGGCATCCGCGGTTCCCGATCCCGTCGACGGATCCAGGTGCGACCCCCAGCGGTGCGAGTGATCGCGAGCGGCGGCGGCCGCGGCCGCCCGGCTCACGCCGTCGAGCAGCGCGATCGCGTCGTCGCGCTCGAGGCCGGACAGCGTGCCCGAGATGGGGCCGGTGACGGAGTGCACCTGCCCGCCCGAGACGCCCTGCAGCCGGTCGAGCGGCCCCTGCGACACCGACACGCCCTGCAGACGTGCCAGCGGGAAGACCGCCAGCTTGCGCCAGAACACACCGCGGCGAAGCAGCACGCCGAACTCCGTGACCGCGTAGCCGTGCCGCTTCCACGACAGCGGCCGGTGCCACCAGGCGCGCGCCGGGATCGTCTTGTACGGGTCACCCTCGACCGGGCCCAGGATGCCGTGCTCCCACACCAGCGGGATGTCGGACTGCGGGGCGTCCGGAAGGATCAGCGCCAGCACGCGCTCGACGTCGGCGCGCTTGCCGACCGGGAGCACGATGTTGAACTGCTGCGCGTTGCCGTTCTGCTGCTGGGCTGCGCTCTTGCCGCTCATCCGGTTGATCTTGATCGCCCACCAGCCGAAGGGTCGCCACAGCAGCGACTGCGTGACCTCGACCGCGAAGATGCGACCGGGGGGGAGCGTCTCGGTGACCGTCGTCAGCAGACCGTAGGTGATGCGCACGCCGTCAGGGGTGGGCGCGATCGAATAGCGCAGCGACTTGGAGATCTGCGACCAGGTGATGCCGACGAAGGCGACGATCATCGGGATGCCCATGCCGAGCAGGACCCCTATCGACACGAGTCCGATCTCGGCGGGCGGCTTGCCGTCGACGGCCGCGATGATCACGCCGGGCACGAAGGCGCCGAGCAGCACGATGCCGAAGAACACCAGCCACAGCGCCGAATGCACAAGATGCGCCCCGACCAGCCGGCCGGTGGGGATCTTGACCACGCTCTCCGGCGCGACGTCGGCGAGGTCGACGCCCTGGATGAGTCCGTTCACGCCGGCGTTCATCGAGCCGACCAGCTGCGCGGTCACGCCGGCGGGCGCGGCGGCGCCGGCCCGGCCGTGCTCGCGAGCGGCGCGGGCGCCGGATGCCAGCCGCAGGATGTCTGCGCGGATCGACTCCGCGCGGGCGGTGGCGAGGTACTCGAGCTCGACGTTCGCGTCGTTTCCGGCGCCGACGACCTCGAGCTTGGCGAGCCCGATCACGCGCGCGGGGAACGGACGGGTGAGGTTCACGCCCTGCACCCGGTCGAGCGGGGCACGACGGTGCGAGCGGAACACGATGCCCTTGCGCACCTCGACGTGGTCGCCCGTGATGCGGAACTGGTGGAACCGCCACACCATCCAGAAGACCAGGACCAGCACGACCGCCAGCGCGAGGACGCCCAGCAGCACGACGAGGATGAGGTTGTTGTCCAGCACCCAGTCGACGGGGTCGCCGCCGTAGTCCATGTACTTCGCCTCATCGGGGGCGAAGAGGCTCACGAACCAGCTGATCAGGCGCTCGCGCATGTTCGAGATCACGACGCCGGCCACGATGATCAGCACCAGCCCGCCCTTGAAGAGCGGGGTGAGCGGATGCATGCGGTGCCACTCGCCGTCGGCGAGGGACGAGGATCCGCCCTCGGGCAGCACGGTCGTCGACGGCGTTCCCGCGGGCGGGCCGGCGGGGTCCGGTCCCCAGGGTGCAGGCGTGCTCACAGGCCGGTCCTGCGGGTCTCGGCCACCTGGATCAGCGTGTCGCGCAGCGCCTCGGCGCCGTCCTGCGTGAGGCCGGGGATCTGCACGCCCGTGGTCGCGGCGGCCGTGACCATCTTCAGCTGCGAGATGCCGAACGCCCGGTCCAGCGGACCCTGCGTGATGTCGACGAGCTGCATGCGCCCATAGGGCACCGCGACCATCCGCTGCCACAGGATGCCGCGGCGGAACACCACGTCGTCCTCGCGCAGCATGTACCCCATCGCCCGCGCCTGGCGCGGCAGGATGATCAGCGTGATCACCGTGACGGCCAGCATGAGGCCGGCGGGGATCCACACCCAGACCTGTTCGAACGCCAGGTGGATGACGAGCGCCGCGACCACGATCAGCACGATGAAGATCGCGTTCTGCACGTACTCCGAGATCACGTAGCGCGGCGAGATCTGGTGCCACGTTCCGTCGAGGGCGAGCGCGGCGGGGCTGCGCGGCGTGCGCAGCTGCTGATAGGTGCCCTGGTCCAGCACCGGCGGCGCGACCGGCGCCTCGCCGACGGGCTCGGGGGCCGAGACGGGCGGCACCGGAGCGGCGGGCGGCACCGGCGCCGAGGGGATCAGCGGCGGCTCAGGCGCCCGCGTCTCCTGGGCTGCTGAGCCTGTCGAAGCATCGTGGGGATCACGGGGCGGGGTCGTCGGGCTCTCGGTCATCGGAATCCTTCGGCAGAGTGCAGAACTGTTCGGCGAGGAGCGCCGCCCCGATCAGCAGCAGCGCGCCGACGACCAGGGCGACCATCGCCACAGTCGACCCTACCGGCGCGGGCACCGGCCGTGTGGAGAGGAAGGCGAGGAGGCCGGCGCCGAAGCCGGCGAGGATCGCTCCCAGCAGACTCGACGCCTGCGCGAGCATGGACGCCCGCACCGCACGGAAGGGGTCGATGCGGATGCCGCTGCGCACGCTGCGCCGCACCGGCCAGGCCAGCAGCAGGCAGGTCGCGCCGAGCAGCACGAGCAGGACAGGCAGGAAGATCGTCGGCGTGAAGGTCGCGTTCCCGGTGATGGTCAGCAGGTGATCGAAGCCGTAGCCGGCGGCGGCCGAGAGCAGTCCGAGGACGATCAGCACGCCGGGGGAGGTGCGTCTCACGGCTCGTCCTTCAGCCGGCGCACCAGCTCGTCCACGCGTCCGGCGCCGGGCAGCACGGCATCCGGATCGAGGCTCAGCCAGGGCTCGAGCACGAACAGCCTCTCCGCCGCGCGCGGGTGCGGCACCTGCAGGTGCTCCTCGGAGCTGCGGAAGTCGCCGTAGGCGATCAGGTCGAGGTCGAGGGTGCGGTCGCCCCAGCGCTCCCGGCGCACCCGCCCCTGCTCCTCCTCGACCGCGTGCATCATGCCCAGCAGCACCTGCGGCGCCAGTCGCGTGGTCACGAGGGCCACCGCGTTGAGATAGCGCGGGGCGTCCGGGTCGGGTCCGTCGAGCTTGACGGCGACGCTCTCGATCGGATCGGACATCACGACATCGTCGACCAGCGGAAGGCGACGCAGCCGCTCGGCTGCGGCGCGCAGCGTCTCCCCCCGGTCGCCCTCGTTCGACCCGAGGGCGATGACGGCGACCTGCGGCTCGCGACCCGGGCGGGGGTCGGGCGGCTCGGGAAGGTGGGTCAGGCGGACGTCCATGCGGGTCACGCTTTCTGCATCCGGTGGATCGAGACGGCCACGTCGGCGAACGTCTGCGCGATGGGCGCGTGCGGCTTGTGCACGGTGACGGTGACGGTCTTGACGCGCTCGTCCTCGAGCACCGCATCCGCGATCCGCTGCGCGAGGGTCTCTATCAGGTTCACCGGCTCGCCGGCGACGATCGCGGCGACCTTGTCGGCCAGCTCGCCGTAGTGCACGGTGTCGGCGACGTCGTCGGATGCCGCGGCATTCTTCAGCGGCAGGCCGAGCTTCAGGTCGATCGTGAACTCCTGGCCGTCGCGACGTTCGAAGTCGAACACGCCGTGGTGGCCGAAGACCGTCAGCCCGGTCAGCAGGATCTCGTCGAGGAAGTCCATCTCACGCTCCATCCCAGGCGCCGGCGATGGCCAGCGCGTCCCTCGTGGCGGCGACGTCGTGCACCCGCACCGCCCAGGCGCCGGCCCGCGCGGCGAGTGCGCTGGTGACGGCGGTCGCCAGGTCACGCCGTCGTTCGCTGAGCGGATCGGGGCCCGACACCCGGTGCAGCGCGTCGGCCAGCAGCCGCTTGCGCGAGGTTCCGACCAGCACCCGGTGGCCGAGCGCGGTGATCTCGTCGAGGCCGCGCAGCACCTCCCAGTTCTGCTCCGCGGTCTTCGCGAACCCGATGCCCGGGTCGACGATGATGCGCGCCGGGGCGATACCCGCGGCCATCGCAGCTTCGGTGCGCTCGCGCAGCTCGCCCGCGACCTCGCGCGCGACGCGGACGTACTGGGCGTGCGCGTACATGTCGTCGCTCGGACCGCGCCAGTGGCCGATGGCGATGTCGGCGCCCAGGTCGGCCACGGCGGCCAGCATCCGCTCGTCGGCGAGACCACCGGAGACGTCGTTGACGATGCGGGTGCCCGCTCGCACGGCCGCGACGGCCGTGTCGGCGTTGAGCGTGTCGATGGAGGTCGGGATGCCGGCATCCGTCAGCGCCTCGATGACCGGCAGCACCCGCGCGCGCTCGACCTCGGGGTCGACGCGCACCGCACCGGGACGGGTCGATTCCCCACCGACGTCGATGATCACCGCCCCCTGGGCGTGCATGAGCCGTGCGCGCTCGATCGCCGCAGTCGGGTCGACGTAGCGCCCGCCGTCACTGAACGAATCGGGCGTGGTGTTGAGGATGCCCCAGATGCCGGTCATGCGCGCGCCTCGTGGGACGCCGCACCGGAGGCGCCGATGAGGGTGATCAGCTCCGTGCGGGCCACGGGATCGGTGAACTCGCCGCGGGCGGCGACCGTGACGGTCGAGGCGAACGGCTGGCGTCCCCCGCGCATCGTGACGCAGCCGTGGGTGGCGTCGAGCACCACGAGCACGCCACGGGTGTCGAGGTGCTCGGCGATGGCATCCGCGATCTGCTCCCCCAGCCGCTCCTGCACCTGCGGGCGGGAGGCGAGGGTCTCGACGACCTTGACCAGCGCGCCCAGGCCGACGACCTGCTCGCCCGGCAGATACGCGAGGTGCGCGACGCCCGCGAACGGCAGCAGATGGTGCTCGCAGACCGAGCGGAAGCGGATGTCGCGCAGCAGCACCGCACCGGAGGGCAGCGTGTCCGGAGCCGGCCCGCGCGTCACGCTGATGGTGCGCGCGAGGTGCGCGGCGGGATCCTCGTCCACGCCCGCGAACAGCTCCGCATACAGCTCGGCCATCCTGCTCGGGGTCTGCTTCAGCCCCGGGCGATCCGGGTCCTCGCCGATCGCCTCGAGCAGCTCGCGGGTGAGCCGTTCGATCCGCTCCCTGTCGACAGCCACGTCAGGCCGTCGCCGGTCGCGCCTGTCCGCCGGCGGGCTTCGGACCCGCCGTGCGCGTCGTGGTCGTCGGCGCCGGAGCGTCGGCCGCGATCTGCTCGCGCACGGGCACGGCGATCGGAGGAAGCGTCGACACCGGGCGCTCGGTGCTGGAGAGCCACTGCGGGCGCTCGGGGAGCTTGCGCACGTCGGTGAAGATCTCGGCGATCCGGTGGTGGTCGAGGGTCTCCTCCTCGAGCAGCGCCAGGGCGAGGCGGTCCAGGATGTCGCGGTTGTCGCTGAGCACCTGGTAGGCCTCGTTGTGCGCCTGCTCGATGAGCGCGCGGACCTGCTCGTCGACGGTCTCGGCGATCTTGTCGGAGTAGTCGTGGCCGCGGTTCATGTCGCGCGCCACGAACATCTCTCCGCCCTCGGAGCCGAGCTTGACCGGGCCGACCTCGGTGGTCATGCCGTACTCGGTGACCATCTTGCGGGCGATGCCGGTGGCCTTCTCGATGTCGTTGCTGGCGCCGGTGGTCGGATCGTGGAACACGATCTCCTCGGCGACGCGGCCGCCCATCGCGTAGGTGAGCTGGTCCTGCAGCTCGTTGCGGGTGACGGAGTACTTGTCGTCGAGCGGGAGCACCATCGTGTAACCGAGGGCCTTGCCGCGGGGCAGGATCGTGATCTTGGTGACCGGATCCGTGTGGTTCATGGCGGCGGCCGCCAGGGCGTGCCCGCCCTCGTGGTATGCGGTGATGAGCTTCTCGCGGTCCTTCATCACGCGGGTGCGGCGCTGCGGGCCGGCGATCACGCGGTCGATGGCCTCGTCGAGGGCGCGATTGTCGATCAGCTGCGCGTTCGAGCGCGCGGTCAGCAGCGCGGCCTCGTTGAGGACGTTCGCGAGATCGGCGCCGGTGAAACCGGGCGTCTTGCGCGCGACGACCTCGAGCTCCACCGACTTCGACAGCGGCTTGCCCTTGGCGTGCACCTCGAGGATCTTCTGGCGCCCCTTCAGGTCGGGGGCGTCCACGCCGATCTGGCGGTCGAAGCGACCCGGGCGCAGAAGCGCCGGGTCGAGGATGTCGGGGCGGTTGGTGGCCGCGATGACGATCACGTTCGCGTTCGGGTCGAAGCCGTCCATCTCGACGAGCATCTGGTTCAGCGTCTGCTCGCGCTCGTCGTTGCCGCCGCCGAGGCCGGCGCCGCGGTGACGGCCGACGGCGTCGATCTCATCGATGAAGATGATCGCCGGGGCGTTCTCCTTGGCCTGGTTGAACAGGTCGCGCACGCGGGATGCACCCACACCGACGAACATCTCGACGAAGTCGGAACCGGAGATCGAGTAGAACGGTGCGCCCGCCTCACCGGCGACGGCGCGGGCGAGCAGGGTCTTTCCGGTTCCGGGAGGGCCGTACAGCAGCACGCCCTTCGGGATGCGGGCGCCGATCGCCTGGAACTTGGCGGGGTCCTGCAGGAACTCCTTGATCTCGTGGAGCTCCTCGATGGCCTCGTCGGCGCCGGCGACGTCGGCGAAGGTGACCGTCGGGGTCTCCTTGCTGACGAGCTTGGCCTTGGACTTGCCGAACTGCATGACCTTGCTGCCGCCGCCCTGCATGGACGACAGCAGCCACCAGAACAGCAGGCCCAGCAGCACGAGGGGAAGCAGAAGCGAGAGGAAGCCGTCGAACCAGGTGGCGCGCGGGACGACGTCGACCACGTCGGCGGCCTTGATGTCGGCACCGTCGATGGCCTCGACGACCTGGTCGGCGCGGGCCTCCACGTAGTAGAACTGCACGTTCTCGGAGCCCTGGAAGGGCTTGGACAGCGTGAGGTCCACCCGCTGGTCGCCGTCGGTGTTGACCGCCTTCGTGACCGTCTTGCCGCCGAGCAGATCGAGGCCCTGCGTGACCGTGATCTGCGTGGGAGCCGACAGGTTCGAGATCAGCAGGAAACCGGCGAAGAGCAGCGCGCCGATCAGCACGATGTAGATCAGCGGGTTGCGGGAGACCTTCTTGACATCCATGATCCGTTCAGCGTACCGCCCGGCGCTTAGCGCACTGCTGTGCGTTCACCATCGGCGTACCGTGAATCGGCCATGCGACGTCTGCAGGCGCCGGGATGCGGCTTCCGCCGGCGCGTCAGCTGTAGACGTGCGGTGCCAGCACGGCCACGTCGCGCAGGTTGCGGTAGCGCTCCGCGTAGTCGAGTCCGTAGCCCACGACGAACTCGGTGGGGATGTCGAAGCCGACGTACTTGCAGTCGATCTCCACCTTGGCCGCCTCCGGCTTGCGCAGCAGTGCGAGCACCTCGATGGACTCCGCCCCACGGGACGCGAAGTTCTCCAGCAGCCAGCTCAGGGTCAGGCCGGAGTCGATGATGTCCTCGACGATCAGCACGTGCTTGCCGTGCAGGTCGGTGTCCAGGTCCTTGCGGATCTGCACGACGCCGCTGGACTTGGTGCTCGCGCCGTAGCTCGACACGGCCATCCAGTCCATCGGGGCGTGGAAGGGCAGCGCGCGGACGAAGTCGGCCATCACCATCACGGCGCCCTTGAGCACGCCCACGAGCAGGATGTCCTTGCCCTCGTAGTCGACGGCCACACGGGTGGCGAGCTCGTCGAGCTTCGCGTGGATCTGCTCCTCGGTGACGAGGATCTGGGCGAGGTCTTCAGAGATGTCCGCAGCGCGCATGGATCGATTTTAGGTCGTGTGTCCTGTGGACCAGGCATCCGCACTACTGTGAGCGGTGGAGCGGGCATGCGCCCGCGGGGAAGGAAGACATGGACCTCGACGAGATCCTCAAGCAGGTGCCGATCGATGACATCGCGGAGAAGTTCGGGGTAAGCCCGGATGTCGCCCGTCAGGCCGTTCAGGAGGGCAGCGCCGCCATCGTCGGCGGACTGGCCAAGAACGCCGCGACGCCGGCGGGCTCCTCCGCCATCGAGGACGCGCTGAACCGCCACGGCGGCTTCTCGGGCGCCTCGAAGGTCGACGACGTGGATCAGGCCGACGGCGGTAAGATCCTCGGTCACGTCTTCGGCGACAAGCAGCATGAGGTCACCGAGAGCCTGACGAAGTCGGAGAAGACCGCGGGCGGCATCGACTTCGGCAAGCTCCTGCCGATCCTCGCTCCGATCATCATGGGCCTGATCGCGAATGCCAAGGGCGGTTCCGGCGCGTCCGGGAGCAACGGCGGCGGCGGGCTCGGGAACATCCTGGGCGGGCTGCTCGGGGGCGGCCAGCAGGGTCAGGCATCCGGCGGTGGCGGACTGGGCGACATCCTCGGCGGCCTCGGCGGTCTGCTCGGCGGCGGCTCCTCCAGCGGCGCACAGGGCGGCGGCAACGTGATCGGCGACATCCTCGGCGGCCTGTTCGGCAAGAAGTAGCCCGCACTTCGACGAGCTCAGCGGCCCATCTTCACCGGGTCCCTGAGCTCGTCGGAGGGTCGTGCTCGGATGCCGAGTGCCTCAGCGCGCCGCGAAGACGATTCGTCCTCCGGCCCGCTTCGCCGTGCATCCGGGCAGGTCGATCGGCCCTTGGCCCGACCAGTCGGTCACGAGCCGGGCGACCTCGAGCGTCTGAACCCGAGTCAGCCCGACGCCGAACTCGCTGTCGACGACGAGCCGGATGATGCGGTTGCGCAGCGCCGCGGGGTTCGCGGCGAGAGCCGCGACGCTCACCGAGATACCCGCCTCGGCGTGCTCGACGATGTCCTCGATGGTCTCGTGGATCATCTCGTCGAAGGCTTCGGCGTCCTCACGCAGCTGCTCGGCCGTGCGGGCCAGCGCCTCGGCGATCCCGGGGCCGAGCTCAGCCTCCAGCACGGGCAACACACGTTCGCGCGCGCGGACGCGGGCGAAGCGCGGCTCGGTGTTCTGCGGGTCGTCCCACGGTGCGAGGGCGGATGCCGTGCAGAACGCGCGTGTCGTCGCACGGCGCACGCCGAGGAGGGGCCGCGCCCACCGCGTCCCCTCGGCGTCCTCCCGCAGCGGTGCCATGCCCTGCAGGCTGGCCGCCCCGGAACCGCGGGCGAGTCCCAGCAGCACGGTCTCGGCCTGGTCGTCGAGGGTGTGTCCGAGCAGCACGACAGATGCGCCGAGGGCCGCAGAGCACTGCCGCAGCGCGTCGTAGCGGGCGGCGCGTGCGGCAGCCTCGAGGCCGTCCGGATGCTGCTGATCCACGTGCACGGTCAGGACCCGGGCATCCGATCCGAGTTCCCGCGCCTGGTCGGCCGCACGCTGGGCGACAGCATCCGATCCGGGCTGCAGACCGTGATCGACGATCGCGGCCGTGACCGGGAGGCCGAGCGCCCGCGCCTCGAAGACGGTGGCCGCCGTGAGCGCGAGCGAGTCGGCGCCGCCGGAGAGCGCGACGACCACCGGACCCGCCTCCAGGGCGGTGAGGGTCGCGCGCACGGCGCGGCGGACTTCGGCGATGGCGGGATCGAGCGATGGCATTCCTCCACGCTACGGTGCCCGGCATCCGGAGCGCATTCCCCGCCGCGCACCAGACGCGGAAAAGCGCGCTTGCCGCGGATGCGATCGTGGGTTCCGGCCCGCGACAGGCGCACAAGTCCGCGCGAAGAGCTGGTCTGTCGAAGGTCCGACCCCGGAAAGTTCCGCACGGCTCGCGAGTATCCTTGTGCGGGGCGGCCGCTGGGCTCCCCGCGAACTTCCGCCGCCGGCATCCGCTCGATCCCGGCATCCGAACCAAGGAGAAGCACATGGGCGCACACGACGCCGTCATCGAGATCCCGCGCGGCAGCCGCGTGAAGTACGAGGTCGACCACGAGACGGGTCGCGTGCACCTCGACCGCGTGCTGTACACGACGTTCGGGTACCCGGCCGACTACGGCTACTTCGACAACACCCTCGGCGAGGACGGCGACCCGCTGGACGTGCTCGTGCTGCTCGACCACGCCATCTACCCCGGCGTCGTCGTGAACGTGCGCCCCGTCGCCGTGCTGAAGATGAGCGACGAGGCCGGTGGCGACGACAAGCTCGTGGCCGTGCTGTCGAAGGACCCGCGCTGGTCGCACATCCAGGACGTCGACGACCTGGCGGAGTACACCAAGAAGGAGATCGCGCACTTCTTCGAGCACTACAAGGACCTCGAGCCCAACAAGTGGGTCAAGGTCGACGAGTGGGGCAACGCCGCTGAGGCGCAGCGCATCCTCGACGAGGCGATCGCGCGCTTCGGTGCCGAGGGCCACTGACCTTCATCCGATGGGACGCTGAGCCTGTCGAAGCGACGAGACCCCCGGTTCGCACCGGGGGTCTCGTCGTATCAGCGGGTCGAGCGGATGCTCAGAGAGCGCCGCGTGCGGTCATGAACGGGTACGGATCGACCCGCGATCCGTTGACGTACACCTCGAAGTGCAGGTGGCATCCGAACGAGTTGCCCGTGTTGCCCGCGTAGCCGATGACCTGGCCGGCGTTGACGTACTGGCCGCGACGGACGGCGAACTGCGACTGGTGCCCGTAGCCGGTGCCGACGCCGCCGCCGTGGTTGATGCGGGTGTAGTTGCCGTAGCCGCCGTTGTAGCCGGCGAAGTCGACCGTGCCGGAGTGCGCGGCGTAGATCGGGGCACCGCAGCCGTTGGCGATGTCGATACCGCCGTGCTCGCGGGAGGAGCAGTAGCCGCTGGTGCACTGGACGTTGCGGCGGCCGTAGTAGGAGGTGATGCGGCCGCCGGACGGGCGACGCCAGGCGCCGGAGCCCGAGCCGCCGGTTCCCCCACCACCGCCTCCGCCTCCGCCTCCACCGTTGTTGTGGTTCTTCGCGGCCTCCTCGGCGGCCTTGCGCCGAGCCTCGGCCTCAGCGGCCTCGCGGGCCTTGCGAACGGCCTCGCCCTTCTGATAGCCGGCGACCGTCGCAGTGGTGGTGTCCTTGAGCGCGGCGAGCTGGGCCTGCAGGGTCTGCAGGTTGTTCTGCTTCTCGTCCAGGGCGGCCTGGGCGGCGTCGGATGCCGCCTGCGCCTTGACCATCTTGTCCTGGGCGACCTTCTGCAGTCGGTCGCGCTCGTCGCGTGCGCTCTTGGCCTGGTCACTCAGGTGCTGGGCGGAGTCGCGCGCGGCAGCGGCCGTGTCGGCGACGGTGCGGTTGTACTCCAGCAGCTTGTCCATGCTGCCCAGCCGCGAGAGCAGGTCGTCGGCGCCGTTGGAGGACTTGGAGAGGAACAGCTCGAGGGCGGCCTGGTCGCCACCGGTGCGATAGAGCTGCGTCGCCACCTGAGCGGCCTTGCGCGAGCTCTCGTCGGCGATCTTCGCCTGCTCGTCGGCCTGCGACTGCAGCGAGTCGGCACGGTCGGCCGCTTCGAAGTAAGCCTGCTGGGCCGCGTAGTACTCGTCACCGGCGACCCGAGCGGCCTGCTCTGCAGCGGCGGCCTGCTGGGTGAGAGTCTGGATCAGGCCCTCGATGCGGGTGACCTCGGCGCCCTTGGCGGCCTCGTTCGCTTTGGCGCGCTGCACGTCATCCCAGCTGGGATATCCGGGCTCCGCGTGCGCGGCGTTCGTCCCGGCGGTGACGCCGAAAGCGGTGAGAGCGATGGCGCTGAGTGCGCCGACAGTGATGGCGCCACGACGGGTCACCTGCGCGGAGGGCCAGAAGGCGCGCCGCTCGGCGGGCGTGGGAGCACACCCGCATTCCTCGGATGCGGCAGCATCCGCCTTGACCTGCTCGTTCACGCGGCCCCTTCCGCCGGTTTCACAAGTGCCACAGTAACAACATTCGTCACATCTGCAACAGAAGAGGGTGCGACGGATATGGCTTCGGGACCGGCGATCCGGACTCCTGCGGGCACAGGAGACACTCCCATCGTCCTCCCGAAACGCCCGGGATGGAAGAAGACGCGCCCTCGATTTCGTTTTTGACCGAAGCTTCGCTTATGCTTGAGCGTCGGCAAGGGAAACCCCCAGGGTTCACCTGCGGCCCCATCGTTTAGCGGCCTAGGACGCCGCCCTTTCACGGCGGTAGCACGGGTTCGAATCCCGTTGGGGTCACTCTTCCGATACAATTGAAAAGTTATGGCCCTGTAGCGCAGTTGGTTAGCGTGCCGCCCTGTCACGGCGGAGGTCGCGGGTTCAAGTCCCGTCAGGGTCGCTCCTAGCGTTGAGCCTTCTTTCGAGGAGGCTCTTCGTCTAAGAAGCGGCAGACAAGATGTGCCGCTCGGCTCTGTAGCTCAGTTGGTAGAGCGTTCGACTGAAAATCGAAAGGTCACCGGATCGATGCCGGTCGGAGCCACAAGGCTGATCATTACAATCAGCCCAGAAACCCTCGCGTAGCTTCTACATCGCGAGGGTTTTGCTTTGCCCTGGCCCATTCAGCGTCGGCACCACCCATCCGCCACAATCGACATCATGTTCGTCTTCATCGGCGCCCTGCTGCTCAACATCTACGCGATCGGGCTCATCGTGTTCCGCGCGCTGGTGTACCGTACGCGGCTGTACCGGCCGATGCTCTGGAACATCTGGCTGTCCGTGGTGCCGATCATCGTGCTGCTCGTCGGCGGCATCGGAGGCGTGCTCCTGCTCGGCATCCTGCGTCCGGCCGGCTACATCGCCCTGATCCTGACCGGGATCATCTGGCTGCTCCTGCTGCCCAACGCGAGCTACCTCATCACTGAACTGAACCAGTCGCACCGTCGCGAGGACGAGGACGTACCGCTCTGGTACGACATCATCCTGGTGATCACCCTCGCCATGTCGGGCGTTCTCAACACCGTGCTCAACGTGTTCCTCGCCCACTACATCTTCACCCTCACCGTGTACGGCGACTACGCCACGGCCTTCCTCGCGCCCGCGCCGCTCATCGCCGTCGCGGTCATCCTCGTGATGCTCGGACTGGGCATGTACCTGGGCCGCTACCCGCGGTTCAACAGCTGGGACGTGCGCCACCCCGCCCAGTTCATGCGCAAACTGCGCGCGCACTTCGGCGAGCGCGGCAATCTCGCCGCCTGCATCGGATTCAGCCTGACCTACGCGGTCTTCCTCGCCCTGATGTACCTCGTGACGGCGGGACCCATGATCGAGGGGCTCATCTCCCTTGAACGACTGCGCGGGATGTGATCGCCGTCCGCGCCGGCATCGAACCCGGTGAGCAGGTCGGCTAGGCGCAGGATGCCTAGGCGAGCGCGTCCACGGTCTCCCGCAGGGTCGACCCCGTCGACGCAGGTTCCGGCGTGAGATACAGCCCGCCCGGCGAATTCGCGGTGAACGCGAGGGCATCCACCCATGCGCGGTTCACGCTCGGCTGACGGCTGCCGTAGTACTTGAACACGAGGGCGCTGTTCGCATGCATCCAGACCGTGGTCCGGCCGCCGCCGACACTGACGTCCTCGCGCCAGGAGAAGGGGAACGGCTCGCTGCGACGAAGCTTGGCGGTGATCACGAGCTGCATGTGCAGCAGTGCGCGATCCTCGATCTCCACCTTGTGTGCGCTCTCGTAGATGAACTTGCCCATCATGCGTCCTCTGGTCTTCTCCACGGAAACCCGTTGCCAAGAGGTGCGGTTTGAAATCCGACATGTGGGGATGTCCCCACCCTCGCACACTTCGCGCCGGAATGGGTTCCGATCTCGTGCCGCGAGGACAGACCGTGCGCCCCGGAACGAGACATCCGCCCCGGCATGAGACGGCCTGCGGAAGCGCGGATCTCACACCGGGACGGAAGTGTCAGCCGCCACCCGGCGGCCCTCAGGCCTCCGGACGGTTGGCGCGCAGCACCTCCAGTCGCGCACGGTACTCGGTCTCGTCGACGTCGCCCCTGGCGAACCGGTCGGCGAGGATCTGCTCGGCGCTGCGGCTCTGCGCGCCGTGCGCCCAGGGCGCACCTCCACCGGGAGCCGCCTGCCAGGGCCCGCCCCAGGACCGCCGGCGGCGCACGATGAGGGTGATGAGCAGGGCCACGATGATGAGGAACATCACCGGGCCGATGAAGAAGAACGGCCAGAACGGGGCGACGCCCCATCCGGCGTGGGCGGCGACGGCCGCGGTTGCTGCGAGCATGATGCCCTTCCTTCCATCGGCCGTGTCTCGACCGATGACTCCAGCGTCGTCCGATCGGTCGCCCAGCGAATCCGCCCCGGGGAGTGACTCCGGATGCTCCCGCGGGAGTACCCGCAGCAGCAGGCGCTACCGCCAGCCGGGCGCGACCAGACCGGTCTCGTACGCGATAACGACCAGGTGCACCCGGTCGCGCGCCTGCAGCTTGGACAGGATGCGGGAGACATGCGTCTTCGCGGTGAGCGGACTGAGGAAGAGCTGTGCCGCGATCTCGTCGTTGCTGAGCCCGAGGCCCACCAGCCGCAGCACCTCGCGCTCGCGCTCGGTGAGCACGTCCAGCTGCCCAGCATCCGGCGCCTCCCTCAGGCCGACGGCGAGCCGGTCCAGCAGCCGCCTCGTCACCCCGGGAGAGAGCAGCGCGTCGCCCTCGGCGACCGCCCGCACGGCCCGCACCAGGTCGGCGGGCTCGGTGTCCTTCACCAGGAACCCCGCGGCGCCGGCGCGCACGGCGCGGGCGACGTACTCGTCCAGCTCGAACGTCGTCACGATCACCACGTGCACGTCCTGCAGCGCCGGGTCCTCGGCGATCTGCTCCGTCGCCCACAGGCCGTCGCCGTCGGGCATCCGGATGTCCATCAGCACCACGTCGGCAGGGGCCGAGCGGATGCGCTCGAGCAGTTCGCGGCCGCCGGCCGCCTCGGCAACGACCTCGATGTCGTCCTCGGCGTCCAGCAGCGCACGGAATCCGGCGCGCACGAGCAGCTGATCGTCGGCCAGCGCGACGCGGATCATGACGTCCTCCCCCAGGGCAGTTCGGCCACGACCTCGGCACCGCCGCCGGGTCGGTCGGAGAAGCGGATGCCTCCGCCCAGCAGCTCGGCGCGCTCACGCATCCCGAGCACACCGCCGTGGCCGGCGGTCGCCGGATCGACACCGCCGAACCCGGCGCCGTCATCGCTGACCGTGACGATCAGCGACGCCTCTCGCCGCTCCAGCACGACCCGTGCATGCGCGGCATCCGCGTGCCGGACGACGTTGGTGAGCGCCTCCTGCACGATCCGGTAGGCGGCGAACTGCGCGGCGCGACCCGGGGCCTGCCCTTCCAGGCGGTCGTCGAGCGCGACCTCCAGGCCCGGCGCGGCGACGCCGGCGATCAGCCTGGGCAGCTCGGCGAGCTCGGCCTGCGGCACGAGGGGCACTTCGCCGTCACGCAGCACGCCGAGCACGCCGCGCACCTCCTCGAGCGCGAGCTTGGACGTGTCCTTCACGTTCTGCAGCGCGGCGCGCGCCTGCTCCGGATCGCGATCGAACAGGTGCAGCCCCACGCCCGCCTGCACGTTCATCTGCGAGAGGGCGTGACCCAGCACGTCGTGCAGCTCGCGGGCGATGCGCACCCGCTCCCGCTCCTCGGCACTGCGGCGGCGGTGCTGGATCTCGAGGTGCATGGCCGCGCGCCTCGCTCCACGGGAGCGCAGCCCCGTCCCGATCGCGAAGCACGCGGCGAGCGCGACCGTCGCCGCGACGACCACGCCCGGGAACCAGGTGCGGTCGATCAGGGTGCCGATCAGGATCGCGGATGCCCAGCCGACCCCGACCGAGATCGCCGCCCACACGATCGCGCCCCGGGCCACCGCACCGATCACGGCGAACGCCAGCGCGATGTACGGCGGGCCGCCGACCGGGGTGGTGAGCACGTCGAGCAGCGCGAACCCCGACACGACTGCGATCGTGGGGCCGGGAAGCCGGCGCAGCGCCAGGAGCGCCAGGGGTCCCGCGACGGCGAGCGAGATGTGCAGCACGACCGGCCAGTGCGGCACGTGCGGCGCGGTGCGCAGGGTGATCCACACCGCCGCCGGCACCTGGATCAGCAGACTCAGCACCACCGGCGCGACCAGACGCAGGCGCCGTCCCACACGCGCGGGAGGACCCCAGCCCGCGCCGTCCAGGGGATCGGCGCCCTGGTCGGCGAAGCGCTGCGGATCCGGCATCCTCCGATGCTAGTTCTCGCACCCCGCGCGCGGCATCCGCCTCCGGGCCTCCCCGCGCGTACTCCCCCGGGAGTACGTCACCGGACGATCGGACGAACCCCGCCGCGTGCCACACTGGGCGGATGACGGATGACCCGCGCCGGACGCGACGCCTGCCCGAGACGCTCGACGAGTTCCAGCAGGCCGAGGGGCATCCCGACTTCCGGGTGGACGTGGAGCGCATCCGCTTCTCGCCGTACTACTCGCGGCTCTCCGCCGTGACGCAGGTGATCTCGCAGGCCGGCGCCGGGCTCGCCGTGCACAACCGCCTGACGCACTCCATCAAGGTCGCCGCCGTCGCCCGAGCGATCGCGACCCACCTCTCCACGCGCTCCGACGACCGCGGCCGCATCGTCGATGAGCTCGGCGGCGCCCACCCGGTCGTCGTGCAGGCGGCTTCGGCGGCGCACGACCTCGGGCATCCGCCGTTCGGGCACCTCGGCGAGCAGGCGCTCGACCGCCTGGCACGCACCCGCTTCGGGCTGCAGGAGGGCTTCGAGGGGAACGCGCAGACCTACCGGATCCTCACCCGCCTGGACGAGCACGACCGCCCCGGTGTCGGCCTCAACCTCACGGCGGCCGTGCGCGCCGCCGTGCTGAAGTATCCGTGGCGGCGCGGCGGGGGCGGAGCACGGCGGGGCGGCGCGAGCAAGTTCAACTTCTACGCGATCGACGAGCAGGATGCCCGCGGCGCCCTCTCTGCGTACCCGCTGATCGAACCGGGGCAGCAGACCGTCGAGTGCTCGATCATGGACATCTCCGACGACATCGCCTACTCGCTGCACGACCTCGACGACTTCTACCGTGCGGGTCTGCTCAACCCCGCGACGCTGGCGGCCGAGTTCCGCACCTGGCACCGCGAGCTCGCGACGCTGCGGGCATCCGACGTCGCGGCGCTGGCCGCCGACTCCCGCATGCCGGGCTCCTCGCTGGAACTCCTCTGGCGACGGCTGAAGGAGAAGGACGCCTGGATCGCCGACCCCGACGCCTTCAGCGAGGCGGTCGCGAAGGTCAAGGCAGAGGTCATCGACGGGCTGGTCGCCGAGCCGTTCGACGGCTCCCTGGCGAGCGAGCGCACCCTGGCGAGGTTCACCAGCGGCTGGATCGCGCGGCTGCAGTCCTCGGTGGAGGTGCACCGGCATCCGCACATCCGCTCCGGCCACGTCTCCCTGAACCGGCAGGCCTGGCACGAGGTCGCGGTGCTGAAGTTCCTGCACGAGCGGTTCATCCTGGAGCGCCCCGACCTCACCGTCTACCAGCGCGGTCAGGCCAGCGTGCTGGAGCGCCTCGTCGACGGCTTCACCGCCTGGCTCGACGATCCGCGCGACGCCCGCCGCGCCCCGCGACGGCTGATCGACCTGGTCGACCTGTCCACCGACGACTACCGGCGGCTGCGGAAGGATGCGCCGGAACTGGTCGAGTCGCGCACGGATGCTGATCTCGACGCGCTCGCGCGCGGCCGCGGCATCATCGACTACGTCGCCTCGCTCACGGACGCGCAGGCGATCTCGCTGGATGCGCTGCTCGCCGGCCGCACCGAGCGACTGTGGGATGCCGGGCAGGGGCTGTAGCAGGGCACCGTTCCTCATCCCGGAACTTCGGCCCGGTGAGTGGGCACGCGTGCGAGAGTGGAGGGCGGACACACCCTCAGGAGGTCAGCATGCGCGCCGTCGTCTATCCCCGTTTCAGCCAGGATCTCGACACCCTCGAAGTGCGTGAGGTCCCCGAGCCGAAGCTGTCTCCGGCATCCGTCATCATCGAGGTGCGGGCAGCGGGCGTGAACCCGGTGGACTGGAAGCTCATGGCCGGCGGGCTGGACGCCCTCATGCCCACGCAGTTCCCCGTGATCCCCGGTTGGGATGTCGCGGGCGTGGTCGTGGCTGTGGGGCTCGACACTCCCGAGTTCCAGGTCGGGGACGAGGTGATGGCCTACGCGCGCACCGACACGGTGGGAGGCGGCACGTTCGCCGAGCGCGTCGACGTGCCCGTGCGGGCCGTCGCGCACAAGCCCGCGGCCCTCAGCTGGGAGCAGGCCGGAGCACTCCCCCTCGCCGGCGGCACCGCTCTGCGTGCGGTGGACGCGCTGGGCGAGCTGCACGCGCGCACCGTGCTCATCCACGGCGGCTCCGGCGGTGTCGGCAGCTTCGCCGTGCAGATCGCGCACGCCCGCGGCGCACGGGTGATCGCCACGGCATCCGAGGCCAACCACGACTACCTGCGCAGCCTCGGCGCGCACCCCGTCACCTACGGCGAGGGGCTCGCGGAGCGGGTCCTCGCCCTGAACGGCGGTCCTGTCGACGCGGTCGCCGACTTCGCCGGCGGGATGCTGGACGTGACCCTCGCCGTGCTCGCCGACGACGGCGTGCACGTGTCGATCGCCGACCCGTCCGTCGCGCAGCAGGGCGGACGGAACATCTGGGTGCGCCCGGACGGCGAGCAGACGGCGCGGCTCGCGGCCATGGCGGCGGAGGGAGTGCTGAAGGTGGAGATCGCGAAGACCTTCCCGCTCGAGGGCGTCGCGGATGCCTTCCGCGCCAGCCAGACGCACCACGTGCGCGGAAAGCTCGTCATCGTCCCCTGACCGGCGTCGAATCCGGCTACCAGACGCCTCCGATCGCCGTCAATCCCCGCTGGTTCACAGCATCCGTGGCGCACACTGAGCAGAGTCGGGGGACCAGACGCTCAGGAGGATGCGATGTCGGAAGATTTCATGCTGCACCAGGTCTCCCCCGATGACTGGATGATCATCGACACGCGCTTCCCCGCCAGCGACCCGCACCACCTCGTGGCCTGCATCATCGAGGAGGACGGTCACGTGGAGGTGCGCTGGTTCCGGCACGTCACGCTGCCCTCGCGATTCCGCAGCCGCACCGATGCGCTGGAGGCTCTCGTCACCGCCGAGGAGCCCGAGCCCGCAGCGGTCCTCGCGGCGGCGGCTCCCGCCTGACATCCGAGGACTCCGGTCTCGCGCACGGAAAGACGGCCGGGTCGTACGCCCCGGCCGTCTTTGTTCCGGTCAGAACACCTCGTCGCCGCCGGGCTCACGCACCGACCGACGCGAGACGTTGCCGCCGTCGACTGTTCCGTCCGTGCGCGTGATGACGTCCGTGCGCCGACGGCGTGCCATCAGCACGATGCCGACGAGGAACGCGACGACACCCGCGCCCATCAGGATGTAACCGATCATGTGGAGATCCGCCCACGGGACCTGCACGTTCAAGGCGAAGGCGAGGATCGCTCCGATCACGAACAGGACGATTCCGGTACCGATGGTCATGACGGTTCCCTTCGTTCAGGTGGCGTCGGGTCGTCGCCACTGCACCCACGGTGACGGCGTCGGCGCGCGTTCTGAAGGGGGTTGACAACCCGCCGCAGCCGCGGGTCGAGGGGCATCCCGCGCGATCAGGCGATCTGCGCGCGGATCGTCCGGCGGGCGAGCAGCGCGTACAGCCCCACGGAGACGATCAGCCCCACGGGGACCGACAGATCCAGCCCGCCCAGCGCGGCGCCCAGCGGACCGACCCACACCGTGGTGGACAGGAACAGCGCGGTGGCGACGCCGCCGACCACCACGGCCACGACCCCGGCCATCCCGAAGCCGCCGCGGTACCAGAACGGGGCACCCGGCCGCTCATCGAACAGCTCGAGGCCGTCATAGCGGTTGCGGCGCAGCACGATGTCGGCCACGTAGACGCCCATGGTCGGCACCGAGATGATCAGGAGGAACTGCAGCATGAGGTTGACGGCGCTGATCAGATCGGATGCCAGCACCAGCACGATCGTGAACGCGCAGCCGAGCGCGCCGATCAGGACCGCGGAAGGGATGCGGCGGATCGGCACGCCGATCGACTGCAGCGCCATGCTCGCCGTGTAGGTCGTCATGCCGTTCAGCGAGATGCAGTTCACCAGCACACCGAGCACGAACAGCGGCGCCAGCCAGGCCGGCAGGCTCTCGAGCAGTGAGTACTCGATGCCGTTCGCGAGGCTCTCCGGCCCGACCGTGCCGCCCAGCACGACGCCGAACGCGGTGATCAGCACCGCCGGGAACAGCTGTCCCAGTGCGGTGGCGCCGATGATGCCGGATGCCTTCGTGTCACGCGGCAGGTAGCGGGCCATGTCGGCGCTGTTGCTGAACGACAGTGGCGACGACGCCATGAGGGCGAACGCGATCGTGATGCTCACCCACAGCGGCATCCCTTCGAGCGGCGCGGGCTGCGCGAAGCCCCAGTCCAGCGTCGGCGCGATGAAGCCGATCACGAGCGCGAAGATCACGAACAGGCCGATCGAGATGCCCATGTAGGCCTTCAGGATCAGTGCGTGGCCGTACACGGCGACGATCACGGTGATCGCCGAGACCACGACGGCGACCAGGATCGGGGCGAGGATCGGATCGGGGAAGCCCCAGCGCTTGAGCAGTTCGCCGCCGATGAACGAGGCGGCCACCCAGTTCAGCGCCAGGAACACCCCGGAGATGAACCAGCCGTAGAACGCGATGACGATCTTGTTGCCGTGGATGCCGTAGATCGCACGCTGAACCACGGAACCGGACGTGCCGGCGGCAGGGCCCGAGATCGCGACGATGCCGGGCAGGACGGCGAGCACGCTCGAGACCAGGACCACCAGCAGCGCCTGCCAGATCTCCAGCCCCAGCACGAGCGTCATCGACGCTCCGACGGTGATGTTCAGCACGCTGACGCCGGGCGCCGACCAGACGAAGAACAGGTCCCGCGCCCGGCCGTGGCGCTCGGAATCGTCGATGATCTCGATGCCGCGGGTCTCGGGGGTGTTCGCCGCGTCGACGAACTCGGTTCCGGCGGGGTGCGCCTCTGCGGCGAGGCGGACGGGAACAGCGGATGCTTCGGACATTGCGGTCCTTCCGGGACGGTCGCCGCCTGCGTCGCTGCAGGGGCGTTCGGGTTTCAGGGGCGTTGGGGTTTCAGGGGCGTTCGGGTCACGGTCGCCGGTAGGCGGCCTCGCCGTGCACCAGGGTGAGGAGCACAGCGCCGGTGAGCAGGTCTTCGGTGGGGGCGGACAGCGGATCGATGTCGAGCACGGCGACGTTCGCGTGGAATCCGGGCGCGATCCGCCCGTAGGCGTCGTCGATCGCGCCGACGTACGCCGCACCGGAGGTGGCGGCGGCGAGAGCCTGCGCGGCGGTGAACGCCCGCTCCGGGTGGTACGGGGGCAGTGCGCTGTCGATGGACGATCGCCCTGACATCGCGATGAACAGGTTGTGCAGAGCCTCGTGGGGTGCGGTGGGGGCGTCGGTGCCCAGCGCGACGGGGACGTCGACATCGCGGAACCAGTTCCACGGGAAGCCGTCCTCGGCGCGCTGATCGCCCAGCACCGCCATCCAGTTGTCCAGGATGGCGGGGTCGCAGTGCACCGGCTGCATCGACGCGGCGACGCCGTGCTCCCGCATCCGGGCGACCGTCTCGGGAGCGACCGATTCCAGGTGCTCGATGCGGGGCCGTCGTCCGGTGCCGACGCCGTTCGCGTTCTCGCAGGCCTCGACGAGATCCACGGCGAGCGCACTCGCGGCATCGCCGATCGCGTGCATCGCGAGCTGCAGGCCGGCGCGGTCGGCGGCGATCGCGACCGGCGTCGCGGCCTCTCGGCTCCAGATCGGGTCGGCGTTCGATCCGTCCGCGTAGGGGCGCACCATGGCGGCGGTGCAGGCGTCGATCACCCCGTCGAGGATGAACTTCACGCCGACGACCTTCAGCCAGGGCGTTCCGGTCGCCGCCAGCTCATCGCGCAGCTGCACGGCGCGCTCCACCTGGGCGAGGTCGGCCGCCGGGTCGCCGGTGGAGCTCAGCCACCAGTGCGCGGTCACGGGGAACGGCAGCCGCCCGTCGCGGTCGAGCCGGCGCCGCAGGGCCGCCATGGACTGCTCGGTCATGCCCATGTCGGCGGCGCCGGTGACGCCGGCCGCCAGGTACGCGTCGAACGCGAGGTCGAGGTGCCCGTCGACCTCCTCCTCGGTGCGGATGCCGTCGAGATGGTCGGCGAGCAGATCCATGGCCGCGGTCTCGAGCAGGAAGCCGGTGGCGTCGCCGTTCTCGTCGCGCACGACCTCGCCGCCGATCGGGTCGGCGGTGTCGCGATCGATGCCCGCCGCCCGCAGCGCGGCCGTGTTCACCCAGGTGCTGTGCAGATCGTTCGCGTCGAGGAACACCGGGATGTCGTCGATCACCGCGTCGATCATCGCGGCCGTCGGCTGCGTGACGCCGTCGGGCAGCGCGTCGAACAGCCAGCTCACGCCGTCGATGATCTCCGCATCCGGATTCGCCTCGCGCGCCTCCCGCAGCCGCTGCTGGATCTGTTCGACCGAGGTGCAGTCGCGCAGCTGCACCTTGCCCTGCGCGTGGCCGAACATCGCCAGGTGCGCGTGCGCCTCGATCACCCCGGGCATCGCGAACGCCCCGTCCAGGTCGACGACCGCGGCGTCCGGGCCGGCCGCGGCCCGCACCTCGTCCTCCGCGCCGACGGCCAGGATGCGGTCGCCGCGCACTGCGAAGGCCGACTGCAGCGGGGCATCCGCCAGACCGTCGAAGACGACGGCGTTCACGTACACGGTGGTGTTCTCGGTCATGGCGGATCCTCTTCGATCAGACTCTGGGTTCTCAGACGGTGAGTTCGATGTGCGGTCGGGTGGTGTTCTCGGCGGGGGTGCCGTCGAGGATGTCGGCGCGGCGCGCGGCCGGGTCGAGCACGACGGTCGCCAGGCTCGCCCAGCGCTGCCCCATCGGCAGGCCGAGGTCGGGCACGCAGGTCACGGGCGGTTCGCCTTCGCCGGTGATGAGAGCGGCGCGCAGCTGCTCGGCGTCCGCGCGTGCCGGACCCCGGGCCAGACGCTCCCGGAGGAAGTCCCAGCGCTCACCGGAGTCGGGCTGGTACAGCCAGGTCTTCTCCTCGGCTGCGGGCTCGGCGGTGAGGAAGTGGTTCGTGCGCAGCCAGGTGCCCGCCGTGACCGCGGGGGCCTCGAACACGCCCTCGGGGCTGATGTCGAGCAGCGCGGCGTCACCGTCCGCGTCGAACAGCGCGAAGGATCCGGAGCTCGTCACGGGCGCCGTGCGGACCAGATCGACGGCGTGCGCGACGCTGGTCGCCTCCTCGAGCACGAGCGCCGCGAGCACGTGCATCGGGACGCCCTCGGGCCGGTCGGACCGGTGCCCGAGGATGTTGAAGTGCAGGGCGACGCCGGCGCTGTTCACGCCGATCTTGCCGAGGATGCCGCATTCGGTCAGTCCCGCATAGTCGTGGGCACCGCCGCGGGCGACGACGGTGTGCCAGTACGGCGCGATCTCCATGTGCCAGTCCCAGGTCTGCACACCGAGGGCGTGCGCACGCCCTTCCGCATCGCGGACGGAGCGCACGATGGTCGAGCACTCCCCCGGCGGGACGGCGACGCTGCGGGACAGGATCTCGGTGCGCCCGTTCAGCGCGGCCACGCGCCACAGCTCGGCATCCGCCCCGGACGCGATGCCCTCGATCTGCGTGCGCAGCGCCGGACGGTGAGCACCGATCGCATCGAGCAGCCGCTCGGCATCGTCGCGCACCGTGCGCTCGTCGATGCCGCCGAGACGGAACAGCCGGTCGTAGGCGTCGATCGTGCCGGGCAGCGTGTCGCGCAGCTGCCGCCCCCGGTCGGCGCCGCGCTCGAACGGGTCCGCGGCGTCGACGACGATCTGCAGCCGCTGGTCGGGGCGCGGGAACGGCGAGGTCATGAGAGCTCCTCCCCGGGAAGAGCGGGCGTGCGCGGCGGCGGCGTGCGCCGCGCACCGGTCGCCTCGAAGGCGGCGGCGAGGCGGAGCAGGAGGGTGTCGTCCCATCCTCGGCCCGCGAAGGTCAGCCCGACCGGCATCCCGATGTCGGCCATCGTGCCCATCGGCACGGTGACCGTCGGCACGCCCAGGTGCCGGATCGCGAGATTGCCGTTCGCGACCCAGACCCCGTTGCGCCAGCCGGCGTCGGCCGATGCCGGGTTCACGTCCATGTCGGCGGGCCCGACGTCGGCGACCGCGGGGAAAACCACGGCGTCGAGACCGAGACCGTCCATCCACTCCTCGAGGTCGATCCGCCGGGTCTCCTCGAGCCCGCGCACGCCCTCCTCCAGATGCGGGATGTCGGTGAACGCCGTGTGCGGCCTGTCGCGCCCGAACCGCGGGTACTCGGCGATGTCGTCGTCGAAGCCGGTGTACCGATCGGGCAGGGCGCCCTCGGGCTGCGGGAAGATCCGGGCCCCGTCGACGAGCTCGAGGCGGTCGAGTGCGGGGTCTCCGTTCGCCCGCAGGAAGTCGTCCCATGCCCAGGCGGAGAGGTCCTCGATCTCCGAGCGCAGGAACCGCTCGCTGATCAGGCCTCGTGTCTTCAGCGTGGGGGCTCCCGCGCGGTCGCCCTCGTAGTTCGTCACCAGCGGGAAGTCGACCTCGACCACCTCGGCGCCGGCGGCCTGGAGGTCGCGGCGGGCCTGCTCCCACAGGGCGATGACGGATGCCCTGGTCTCGATGCGGCTGCCCGTGGGTCCGCCGATCGTGGTGCCGGTCCCGGCATCCGGGTCGGCGTTGATGTACATCCGCGGCACGCCGAACCGGCACCCCGCGAGCGTGCGGTGCGCCTCCTCCGCCCCGGACGGCGCCAGCGCGACGTACGACGGCGGCCGCACCTCGGACGCGGAAGGGACGGTCACCCACGGCTGCCCGCGCCAGAAGTCGCCGCGCACGTCGGCGTCGTCGGCCACCACGATGTCGAGCACCTCGAGCAGGTCCGCCATGGTGCGGGTGTGCGGAACCACGACGTCCATCGTGGGGACGAGCGGCCAATTGCCGCGCACAGAGATCACACCGCGTGAGGGGGTGTAGGCGCACAACGCGTTGTTCGACGCGGGGGCGCGACCGCTGGACCAGGTCTCCTCGCCCAGGCCGAAGGCGCAGAAGCTGGCCGCGGTCGCCGTGCCCGAGCCGTTGGACGAGCCCGAGCCGAACGCGCTGGTCAGCCAGTCGGTGCTGTACGGGCTCTCCGCGCGGCCGTACACGCCGCGCTGCATTCCGCCGTTGGCCATCGGCGGCATGTTCGTGAGGCCGAGGCAGATCGCACCGGCCGCGCGCAGTCGCTCGATCGTGAACGCGTCGCGCTGGGCGACGAGGTCGGCGAACGCCGGGGATCCGGATGCCGCGGTGAGACCGGCCACCAGGTAGCTGTCCTTGGCCGTGTACGGGATGCCGTCCAGAGGTCCCCGCGTCTCTCCGGCGGCGCGGCGGGCGTCCGACGCCGCCGCCTCGGCTCGCGCGGCGGGGTTTCGCACGACGACCGCGTTCAGGGCGGTCTCGGTGCCCGGCGCGTCGAACGCGTCGATGCGAGCGAGGTACGCGTCGACGAGCGCGACAGCGGTGGTGGCACCGGCCTCGAGCGCGGTGCGGAGCTCAGCGATGGATGCCTCGACGACGTCGATCATGCGGCACCCCCGGCGGAGGGCAGCAGGGGCTGCTGCTGGGTGATGCAGTGGATGCCGCCGCCCCGCGCGAAGATCGGGCGGGCGTCGACGGTGACGACGCGTCGGCCGGGATAGGCATCCTCGAGGATGCTCCGCGCCCTGGCATCCGCCTCGGGTTCGCCGAAGCCGCACGCGATGACGCCGCCGTTGACGACGAGGTGGTTCACGTAGCTGTAGTCGACGAACTCGTCGTCCGCGCGCAGCGCTGCCGGCGCGGGCAGGTCGACGATGTCGAACGAGCGGCCGGCGGCATCGGTCTGCCCCGCGAGGTGCGCGCGCAGCTCCCGGGTCACGGCATGGTCGGGATGCCCGGCATCCTGCTGGGAGTGCACCAGCAGCAGCCCGGGCGAGGGAATGGTCGCGACGATGTCGACGTGCCCGTTGGTGCCGAACTCCTCGTAGTCGGCGGTGAGCCCGCGCGGCAGCCAGACGACCTTCTGCGCGCCGATCGTGCGGGCGAGCTCGGCCTCGACGCGCGCCCTGTCGGCGAGCGGGTTGCGACGGGGGTCGAGCTGCACGGTCTCGGTGGCGAGCACGGTCCCCTCGCCGTCGACGTGGATGCCGCCGCCCTCGTTCACCAGGAGGCTGGAGACGATCTCGGCGCCGACGTGATCGGCGACGATCCGCGCATGCTCAGCCGCCTTCTGCCATTCCGCCCAGGCCGGTGCGCCCCAGCCGTTGAAGATCCAGTCGACGGCGCCGAGCACGTCGGGTCGCTCGTCATCGACGACGAAAGTGGGGCCGGAGTCGCGCAGCCAGAACTCATCGACGGGCGCCTCGACGATGTCGACTGCCGCTCCGAGCATGCGGCGAGCGCGGTCGGTCTCCGTCGGATCGACGAGCAGGGTGACGGGCTCGAACTCGGCGACGGCGAGCGCGGTGTCGGCCCACGCCCGGTAGCCGCTCTCCCGGTGCTCATCCCCCGCGCCCAGCGTGGTGCCGGCGCGAGGGAAGGCCATCCAGGTGCGCTCGTGCGGGTCGCCCTCGTGCGGCATCCGCCATCCCATGCTGTCCTCCTCGACGTATTGATCAGACGATCAATAACTGCAGACGACAGTAATGGGCCGTCGGCGTCATGTCAACAGCCGAACGCACCCACGATGCCCGTGGGGTGCCGCGGGAACACCGCAGCACTCGCAGCGTCAGTGGGCGCTCTGCTCCTTGCGGACCGGCGGACGCAGCACGAGCACCACCACGATGGCGACCAGGATCACCGCGGTGAGGGTGACCGGCACGGGAAGCACCGCGTCGAGCAGCACCAGCACCGCGCCGACCGGCACCACCGTGTTCACCACGCGGTCGGCGTTGTCGCGGATCGCGACGATCCAGATGCCGAGCAGGAACACCGCGATCGGCACGCTGGTCGTGAAGGAGGCGGGGACGAAGCCCAGCTCGGTGTGCCCGGTGAGCTCATCGATCTGCACCTCCACCCCGGCGGAGAAGGCCGCGGCGGCGGCGAACACGAAGTAGTGCGCGTAGCCGTAGATGAGAGAGCTGCGGAACGTGGAGATCGCACGGTGGTGGGGCGGCCAGAAGTAGATCCACCACATCGCCGCTGCCGAGATCAGAGTCACCGCCGCGATCCAGATCAGCGGGCCGATGGACTCGACCTCCTCCCGCGCGCCGATGATCGCGGTGGCCGACGCCAACAGGCTCTCACCCAGCACGATCAGCGTGAACAGGCTGTACCGCTCGGTGATGTGGTGCGGATGCCAGGGCGTCGACCCCTGCCGCTCGGCGATGATCGGCACGGAGATCTCGACGAGCATCAGCACGATGAACACCGGCAGCTGGATGCTGTTCGAGATGAAGAGGAACCCCACCCACAGCACCTGCACGGCGCCGATCCCGATGGCGTAGCCCAGAGCGGTACGACGCAGCGCGGGGTTCGTGCGGGACGCCCGCAGCCACTGCACGATCATGGCGACCCGCATCACGACGTACGCCACCACGACGATCGTGAAATCGGGCTCGTGCGCGTCGAAGACCGGAGCGATGCCTGCGGCCATCACGAGCACCCCGGCCATCTGCACGATCGTGACGACGCGATACAGCCAGTCGTCGACATCGAACGACGTCGCGAACCAGGTGAAGTTCATCCACGCCCACCAGATCGCGAAGAAGATCATCAGGTAGGAGGTGATCCCGGTCGCCGCGTGCCCTTCGGACAGTGCGTGATGGAGCTCACTGGAGGCGGTGCTCACCGAGATCACGAAGACCAGGTCGAAGAAGAGCTCGAGCGAGCTCGCGACGCGGTGCGGCTCGTGCGGGTCTCGCGGCAGCATCCGCCCCAGTCGGAATCTGGCCCCAGTCGCGTAGTCGGTCACCGGCCCAGGATAATGCGACGGGGCGCGCACGCAGCACGCCGGGGGTCACAGCTCGCCCGGGCGCATGGCCTCCGCGTCGATGGCCTTCAGCACGCGGATGGCCGCGGTGTCGACGGGCGGCTCCTCCGCGGCATCCGCCCGGCGCCTCCGCGGTGCGTAGACGACCAGCGCATGGAACAGGAATCGCGCGAAGAACGCCACGACGAGCGAGATCGCAGTGGCGACCACCGCCGAGATGTGCCAGGACTCCACCATCAGCGCCATCACGGGGATGCGCAGCGCCGCTTCGACGCCGTTGAACGACGCGGATGCCGCGAAGCGCACCCACAGCCGGGAGGCATCCGCGCGCTCGTCGCGGAAGACGAACAGCTCCTGCAGCACGAAGTTGCCGGCGATGGTCACGACCGCGCCGATCACCGCCGCGAGCACGTAGTCCATGCCGAGGTGCGTGAGCGCCCACATGATGCCGACGTTGGCGACCGCACCGATGCCGCCGATCATGGCGAACAGGCCCATCTTGCCGAACCGCAGCCGGGCCAGGTGCGCCAGGAACATGGCCCCCTGCCGCAGGCTCGCCTTCGAGGTGCCGTGCCGTCGCGCGCCGAACTCCATCGGCACCTCGGCGATCCGCAGCGCCCCGGCCGAGCCCCCGCGCACGAGGATCTCCAGCAGGATCTTGAAGCCCTCGGGGCGCAGCGTGCCCACGTCGAGCCGCGAGCGGTCGACCAGGAAGAAGCCCGTCATCGGGTCGGTGCTGCGCCACAGCCGACGCAGGAACATCGCCTTGGTCACCGCGGTCGCGGCCTTCGAGACCCCCAGTCGCACCGATGTGCCGAGTCCCGCGGTGTCGCCACCGCCGATGTAGCGCGAGGCGGCGACGACATCGGCATCCCCGGTTCCGAACCGGGCCAGCAGGGCGGGCAGGAGCTCGGGCGGATGCTGCAGATCGCCGTCCATGACGATGCAGACGTCGTGCGCGGCCTCGGACAGCCCGAGCACCACGGCGCCGCCGAGTCCCCCGGTGTTGTGCTCGCGGTGGATGCCGCGGACCGGAATCGGAGCGGATGCCGCGACCCGCCCGATCTCATCCACGGTGCCGTCGGAGCTGTCGTCGACGAAGAGGATCTCGGCGTCGAAGCCCTCCAGCGCGGCGGCGGTGCGGGCGACGAGCTCGGCGACGTTGTCGCGTTCGTTGTACGTCGGGACGATGACGGTGACGGCTGGGACCGTGACGGAGGCGCTCATCGGCAGACCTCCCCGGAGTGATGCGACGCGGTTCAATCGTGCCATCTTTCGCTGTGCGGCGAATCCGCGCCGGCGACCCCACCGTGCCGGCGGCACGTCAGAGAACCGGGCCGGGATTCCGCGGGCGGGTAAGGTGGCACGGGCCGGAAACACGCACGATGCCGAAGACGGCACGACGAAGAGGACTCCATGACTCTGCTCAGACACCCTGCGAACTGGTGGCGTGAGAATCGCCTGCCGCTACTGGCGAGCCTCACCACGCTGCTCATCCTGCTGTTCACGGTGGGCGGTGCGGTCGGCATCGCCAACGCCGCGACCAAGCCCGCCTCCGCCGACGACGGCGTCAAGGGCAAGACCTTCACGATCGCGACGGACACCACCTGGGCGCCGTTCGAGTTCCAGCGCGACGGCGAGCTGCGCGGCATCGACATCGACCTGATCAAGGCCGTCGCCGAGGACCAGGGCTTCGACGTCAAGGTCGACGTGCTCGGCTTCGACGGCGCACTCGCCGCGGTGACGGCGGGCCAGGCGGATGCCGTGATGGCGGGCATGTCCATCACCAAGGAGCGCCAGAAGACCTTCGACTTCTCGAACCCGTACTTCGACTCCGGCATCCAGATGGCGGTGGCCAAGAGCGACGAGACCATCAAGGGCTACGAGGACCTCAAGGGCAAGACCGTCTCCGCGAAGACCGGCACCGAGGGCTACACCTTCGCCGAGAACCTGGGCAAGCAGTACGGCTTCACCGTGACCGGGTTCCAGGACGCCGCCGACGCCTACAACGACGTCACCACCGGCAATTCCGCCGCCGTGTTCGACGACTACCCGATCCTGGCCTACGGCATCGCCACCGGCAACGTCGACCTGAAGACGGTGACGCCGCAGGAGAAGGCGTCCAGCTACGGCATGGGCGTCAAGAAGGGCGCCAACGAGGCGCTCCGCAAGGCGTTCAACGAGGGCCTGAAGAACCTGATCGCCGACGGCACCTACCAGAAGATCCTCGATGACTACCTCGGCGAGAACGCCCCGAAGGCGGCAGCGATCGGCGAGGGCAAGGCCGCACTCGGCAACGACAAGCTCGACCCGGGCAAGCCGGGCGAGCTGCCGAAGAACCCGGCCTTCGCGACCGACACCGCGCAGACCCACGGCGAGTTCACCATCGCCACCGACACCACGTTCGCCCCGTTCATCTACCGGCTGGACGGCAAGAACGTCGGCATCGACATGGACCTGATGCGCGCGATCGCCGCGAACCAGGGATTCAAGGTCGACATCAAGCCGCTGGGCTTCGACGCCGCCCTCGCCGCCGTCACCGCCGGCCAGGCCGACGGCGTGATCGCCGGCATGAGCATCACCGACGAGCGCAAGCAGGTCTTCGACTTCTCGAACCCGTACTTCCAGTCGGGCGTGCAGATGGCCGTCGCCAAGGACAGCGACATCACCTCCTACAAGGACCTCAAGGACCAGACCGTCGCGGTCAAGACGGGCACCGTCGGCTACGACTTCGCCAAGGAGCTCGGCAAGAAGATCGGCTTCAAGGTCAACGCCTTCCAGGACTCCGCCGACATGTACAACGACGTCGCCACGGGGAACTCGGCGGCGACGTTCGAGGACGCACCGGTGCTGCAGTTCGGCATCGCCTCCGGCAACGTGCCGCTGAAGATCGTGACCGATCCCGAGCCGGGAGCCGACTACGGCTTCGCCGTGCTCAAGGGCGAGAACGCCGAACTGCTGAAGATGTTCAACGACGGCCTGCAGAACGCCAAGGACACCGGCGTCTATCAGCAGATCGTGGACCGCTACCTCGCGATCGACGACGAGGGCGCGACGTCGGACAACTCGTTCCTGGCGCTGCTGAAGACCTCGATCGGCCCGCTGTCGCAGGGTCTGCTGCTCACGCTGCTGGCCACGGCGCTGTCGATCCTGTTCGCCATGGTGCTGGGCATCCTGTTCGGCATCCTGAAGCTGTCGACGAACCCGTTCCTGCGCTTCCTCGCCAGCGCCTACGTGAACATCTTCCGCGGCACCCCGGTGCTGGTGCAGGCGTTCTTCTTCTACTTCGGCGTGCCGGCCGTGACCGGCCAGCCGCTGGACGCCCTCACCGCGGGCGTGATCACGCTGTCGCTGAACGCGGGTGCGTACATCACCGAGATCGTCCGAGGTGGCGTGCAGTCGGTCGACCCCGGTCAGATGGAGGCCTCGCGCTCGCTGGGTCTCGGCTGGGGCGCGTCGATGCGCCGCGTGGTGATGCCGCAGGCGTTCAAGATCATGACGCCCAACCTCATCAACCAGTTCATCATCACGCTGAAGGACACCTCGCTGCTCTCGGTGCTGGGCTTCGCCGAGCTGACGTACCAGGGCCGCATCGTGATCGCGTCCACGTTCCGCTCGTTCGAGATCTGGATCATCGTCGGTGCGATGTACTTCATCGTGATCTGGCTGCTGACCGTTCTCTCGAACTGGGTCGACCGGAAGTTCAACAAGTAGGGGATGACCATGACGAACAACGAGCAGACGTTCACACGTCCCGTCACCACCGCTTCGGGCAACCCGATCGAGGTGCGCGACCTGCACAAGTCCTTCGGCAAGAACGAGGTGCTCACCGGTATCGACCTGACCGTCGCCAACGGCGAGGTCGTCGCGGTGATCGGTCCCTCCGGGTCCGGCAAGTCCACGCTGCTGCGCTGCCTGAACCGGCTGGAGGAGGTCACCAGCGGCGAGGTGCTGATCCTCGGCGAGAACATCGCCACCGCGAAGGGGAAGAGTCTGGATGCCGTGCGTCAGCGCGTCGGCATGGTGTTCCAGCACTTCAACCTGTTCCCGCACATGACCGCCCTCGAGAACGTGGCGCTGGCGCCCGTCGAGCTGAAGATGCTCAGCAAGGCGGAGGCGCGCAAGCGCGGCATCGAACTGCTCACGCGCGTGGGACTGGCCGAGAAGGCGGATGCCAGGCCGGCGTCCCTCTCCGGCGGCCAGAAGCAGCGCGTGGCCATCGCCCGCGCGTTGGCGATGAGCCCCGGCATCATGCTGTTCGACGAGGCCACCAGCGCCCTGGACCCCGAGATGGTCGGCGAAGTGCTGCAGGTGATCCGCGACCTCGCCGCATCCGGCATGACGATGGTGCTGGTCACCCACGAGATGGGCTTCGCCCGCGAGGTCGCCGACCGCGTCGTGTTCATGGCCGACGGCAAGGTCGTCGAGTCCGGTCCGCCGGCGGACATCTTCGACAGCCCCAAGGAGCCCCGCACGCAGGACTTCCTGTCCAAGGTGCTCTGAGCGCCGGGCGGGCGCTCCCGGCGCCCGCCCGGTTCCCCGGCCTTACCCTGGATGTATGACCGCTCCCGCATCCGAGACCATCACCATGTTCGGCGCCGCCTGGTGCGGCGACTGCCGTCGCACCAAGAAGCAGCTCGACGAGCTCGGCATCGAGTACACCTACATCGACCTCGTCGCCGACCCGGCCGCCGCCGATGTGGCCAAGGAGATCTCCGGCCGCACGAACATCCCCGTGGTGGTCTACCCCGATGCCAGCCACCACGTGGAGCCGTCGAACGCCGACGTCGAGGCCAAGCTGCGCGAGCTCTCCCTGATCTGACGTTCCCGCATCCGCATCCGCATCCGCATCCGCATCCGCATCCGAGGGTGGAACCCGGTCCCACGAACTCATAGGCTGGGTTCCATCCCGAAGGAGACGACGATGACTCAGGATGCGGCCGTGACCACGGCGACGAAGGATGCCGCCCGCCGGGGCGCAGCATCCGCTTCCCCGGAACTCGACGACGCCACCCGCGCGGCCCTCGACGCCGACATCGCCCTGCTGCAGCAGGGCTCGCGCACCTGGTCGAGCGTCACCGTCGCGCAGCGCGTGACGCTGCTGCGTGCGCTGCGCACGAGCGTGGCCGCCACGATCGAGGACTGGGCGGACACCGCCGCCGACTCCAAGGGGCTGCGCCCCGGGCATCCGCTGCGCGGCGAGGAGTGGCTGAGCGGACCGTACTCGGTACTGGGCGCGATCGACGCCTACGCCGACACCCTCACCAAGCTCTCCGAGGGGCGCAGCGCGCTGGACGGCGTGCGCATCGGTCGCGCACCCGGCGGACGCACGAAGGTCGACGCGTTCCCGCTCACGGGCATCGACCGCTTCCTGCTGTCGGGCTTCACCGGCGAGGTGTGGCTGCAGCCGGGCATCACGCCGAACACCGCACGTGAGTCCGCGGGTCTCGCGCAGCTGACGCCCTCGACGTCGGGCGGCGTGGGGCTGGTGCTCGGCGCAGGCAACATCACCTCGATCCCCGTGCTCGACGTGATGTACGAGCTGCTCGCGCACAACCGGGTCGCACTGCTCAAGGTCAACCCCACGCAGGACGCCCTGATCCCCGTGTACGAGCGGGCTCTCGCACCTCTGATCGAGCCCGGCTTCCTGCGCATCGTGCGCGGCGGCCCCGCCGTGGGCGCCTACCTCACCGGTCACCGCGACCTGGTGCACGTGCACATCACCGGCTCGGCCGCGACCTTCGACGCGATCGTCTGGGGCTCGGGAGCCACGGGCAAGCGCCGCCGGCGTGAGAACCGGCCGCAGCTGAAGAAGCCGATCACCGCCGAACTCGGCGGTGTCTCGCCGATCATCGTCGTCCCCGGCGAGTGGACCGACGCCGACCTCGCCTATCAGGCCGAGCACATCGCCACCATGCGGCTGCAGAACTGCGGGCACAACTGCATCGCCGGGCAGGTCGTGATCATGTCGTCCGACTGGCCGCAGGCCGAGCAGTTCCGCGCCGCGCTGCGCCGCGCCTACGCCGGCGCCCCCGAGCGCCCGATCTGGTACCCCGGATCCCCCGTGCGCATGCAGCAGGCGAGCGACGACTACCCCGACGCCCTCGTGCTGGCCGATCGCCTGCTGGTCGAGATCGGCGACGGGCAGGACGCCACGGCCCTGGAGAGCACCGAGTACTTCGCGCCCGTGCTGGGCGTGGTGGAGCTGCCGGGCACCGGGCAGCAGTTCCTGGATGCCGCGGTCGAGCACGCCAACGAGAAGCTGCAGGGCACGCTCGGCGGCAACCTGATCATCGACCCCGTCACGGAGAAGGCGCTCGGCACCGGCTTCGAGCGGGCCATCGCCGAGCTGCACTACGGCTCCATCGCGATCAACGGCTGGACGGCGTTCGGGTTCATCACCCCGACCCTGACCTGGGGCGCGTTCCCCGGCAACACCCTCGACGACGTGGGCAGCGGCATCGGCGTGGTGCACAACGCGTTGCTGCTCGACGGCGTGGAGCGCTCGATCGTGCGCGGTCCGTTCCGCCCGTTCCCGCGGTCACTCCCCGTCCTGAACGGCGGCGGCCGCTTCACGATCCTGCCGACCCCGCCGTGGTTCGTGTCCGCTCGCACCGCCGCGCAGGTGAGCGAGGGCCTCACGCGCTTCCGTGCCCGCGGCGGCGTGCTCGGCCTCGTGAAGACGCTGCTCCAGGCGCTGCGCGCCTGAGCTCTCCGCCGACACCCCCACTTCTTGTCGAGACCCCCAGTTACAGACGTCAGTACCTGGGGGTCTCGACGCGTACTGGGGGTCTCGGCGGGCGGGGGACGGAGCAGGGGATCTAGAGCGAAGCGAACCGGTCGGTCGCGGCGCGCAACGCGGCGGCGATGCCCGGCTCGGATGCCGAGTGCCCGGCGTCGTCGACGATCACCAGCTCGGCCTCGGGCCAGGCGGTGTGGAGATCCCAGGCGGTCATCATGGGCGTGCACACGTCGTAGCGTCCCTGCACGATCACCGCGGGGATGTCGCGGATGACGCCGACGTTGTCGATCAGCTGACCCTCCTCGAGCCAGCCGCCGTTGACGAAGTAGTGGTTCTCGATCCGTGCGAACGCCGTGGCGTGCGCGGCATCCGTCGCCTCGTCGACGTGCTGGGGATCCGGGCGCAGGGTGACGGTCGACGCCTCCCACTTGGTCCACGCGACCGCAGCGGGCACATGCACCTCCGGGTCGGCGTCGAACAGACGGCGGTGGTACGCCTCCATCATCCGAGTGCGCTCGACCGGCGGGATGACCGCCTCGTAGTCGGCCCACAGGTCGGGGAAGAGCGCTGCCGCGCCGCCCTCGTAGAACCACTCCAGCTCGTGCCGGCGCAGCGTGAAGATGCCGCGCAGCACCAGCTCGGTCACGGCCTCGGGGTGCGACTGCGCGTATGCGAGCGCGAGGGTGCTCCCCCACGATCCGCCGAACACCTGCCACTTCTGGATGCCGAGGTTCTTGCGCAGCAGCTCGATGTCGGCCACCAGGTGCCAGGTCGTGTTGTAGCGCAGATCGGCGTCCGGCTCACTGGCGTGCGGCGTGCTGAGCCCGCATCCGCGCTGGTCGAACAGCACGATCCGGTACACCTCCGGATCGAAGAATCGCCGCTGCCAGGGCGAGGTGCCGCCACCGGGACCGCCGTGCAGGAAGACGACGGGCTTGCCGTCGGGATTCCCGCTCTGCTCCCAGTGGATGCGGTTGCCGTCGCCGACCAGCAGGTCGCCGGTCTCGTACGGTTCGATAGGCGGATACAGTCCGTCAAGTTCCATGATTCACTCCCCCGAGTGCCCGTGGCTCGGGCCTCTTCACCGTATCCCGAATCCGGTATACCGCGTGGGAGAACCGCCTGTGATTACAGCTTGTCGCCGGCGACCTGGAACGTGTCGCAGACGTTGAGGCCGTTCTTGTAGCCGTTGGCGAACCAGTACTCGCGCTGCTCGCTGGTGCCGTGGGTGAAGCTCTCCGGGTTCACGAAGCCGGACTGCTCCTGGATGTGGTCGTCGCCCACGGACGCGACCGTCACCGCGCTCTTTCATTGTGCGCGGTCTTCGGGTTCAGGATCTCGACGCCCCTTCGCGCGTCCGGCTACTTCGAGCCCCGAGGGAAGATCGTTGCCCCACGATGATTAAAGCCTAACGCCCGGCGCGAAAGTATCACAGACACCAAGTCCATTCACGTAACCGTTTGCAAACCAGCCTTGGCGCTGCTTACTGGTGCCATGGGTGAAGCTTTCAGGGTTCACGAACCCGGAATTGCCCTGGATGTGGTCGTCACCCACCGAGTAGGCTGCATTAACCGCATCTGACAACTGTTCATCTGTCGGTGTTTCCAGGTACGGTCGCCCTTGCGGGTCTTTGGATTCCGTGACGTCCTTCAGCCAGGCTCCGGCATAGCAGTCGGCCTGCAATTCCGTGCGAACACTGTTGCTTTCTGGGCCCGGGCCATTGTCGGGATGCTTCTGCATTGTGCCCGTGATGTTCTGAATATGGTGACCCCACTCATGACCAACCACGTATAGTTGCGCCAATCCGCCGGCTGACGCGCCGAACTGCTGTTTCATCAATTGAAAGAAGGTTGGGTCAATGTACACACCTTGCTCAGGCGGACAATAGAATGGCCCTACGGCATTCGATGCGGTGCCGCATTGCGTCTGCGTCTGGCCGTCGACGACCCAAAGCTGCGGCTTCACATAGCCGTCAACGCGCTTGCTCCAGTAGTCGTTGAGCAACAGCTCTGCGCCCCCCAATCGGCAATCGTCGCGACTATTGGCATCCGTACCGGTCAAACAGTCGGTCAAGGCACTTGCGTCCCCCGCCCTCGGTGAGCCATCGTCCTCAGTCGCACCTCCAACCAAACCAGAGAGGTCCACACCCAGTAGCGGTCCGACAATGAGGGCGAGGATTCCGAGCACACCCACGCCACCACCTGCCGCGATAGCCGTGGTCCTACCGCGACGGCGGACAGTGTTTCCCGAGATATCGGCGTCCGGATTGAAGGTCATGCAGAAACGGTACCCCTAGAGCCTGTTGATGCGCTCGTCTGACGCGGATTCTGCGCCAGCGTATCCGCTCCTCGAAACACTGACATGCGTGCTCTCTGCTGCCGCCACGCACCGCCGATCCTGCAACGCCGCAGCGCCAGTGCATCCGCGGGCAAGCTGCCAAGCGCGCTCCTTTTCAGCGAGAACGGATCTCGGAGCGCTCCAGCTTCACGTACAGCTGCGCGGGTCATCCGCAACGGGACGGACGATGGGCCCACGAGCGAAAGCCGTGGGCCCATCGTCTAGTTCATCTTCGCGACGAGGCGCGGTTACATATGCCCCGGGAGCCTCCTCCAACTACCACTAGGGCAGCTGTTAGGTCCAGTGTAAGAACCATACATGTAGTATGCAATCCCGTCGGGACCTTGCTTACGGAGGTTCATATTCCATCCGAGCTGGACGATGCACGCATCCGGATTGAATATCCCACCCGCATTAGCGACAGGAGCCGTTATGACCGCAGAACCCATTACCAGCGATGCAACCAAAAGAACGTTGGCAAACTTCTTTGAAATCTTCAATTCTCGCACTCCCGGTCGATTAATCAATGAGATATCCAATAAAGTACCAAGACCCTCCGGCATACCCGCATGGTTCCGTCGAATATCTGCCCTGATGTTCGATTACTTTACGCTGAGTCTCGCACGCACTTTTTGAAGTGAACCCTTTCCATAATTCAATTGTGCTTGCGTTCGCGGCAGTCGGCGTGGCAGCCACAACCATAATTGTTGCGGCGATCATCAAACTAATTAGCGTCTTCTTCATACCCCCCCTTTAGTGATCCGACGCAGATCTATGACATTTCGCCCACTTCGACGTATGCCTCCTTGTCGGCTGAGATCGCAGCGTAGCAGAGCCGGGTTCCCGTGCACCCCAGCGGGCCCCTTTCACCCGCTCGAGGCCGGATGCGGGAAGCGTAGGCTCGGAGTCATGGCGACGACGATCACGATCACGGGAGCCGGCGGACAGATCGGCTACGCGCTGCTGTTCCGCATCGCGGCGGGAGACATGCTCGGAGCGGGCGAATCGGTGCGGCTGCGGCTGCTGGAGATCCCGCAGGGCCTCAAGGGCGCCGAGGGTGCGGCTCTCGAGCTGCAGGACGGCGCGTTCCCACTGCTGGAGCACGTGGAGGTCACCGACGATCCCGCCGTCGCGTTCGAGGGCGCGAACCACGCCCTGCTCGTCGGAGCACGGCCGCGCGGTCCCGGCATGGAGCGCGGCGACCTGCTCGCGGCGAACGCCGGCATCTTCGGCCCGCAGGGCGCCGCGATCGCCGCGCATGCGGCATCCGACGTCCGTGTGACCGTCGTCGGCAACCCGGCCAACACCAACGCGCTCATCGCCGCGTCGTCCGCCGACGGGCTGCCCGCCGAGCGCTTCACCGCCCTCACCCGGCTGGACGAGAATCGCGCCAGGGCGCAGCTCGCGCAGACCCTCGACGTCCCCGTCGCCGGCATCCGCCGGGTCCCGATCTGGGGCAACCACTCCGCCACGCAGTTCCCCGACGTCTCGCACGCGACCGTCGACGGCCGGCCGGCCGCGGATGCCCTGGCCGCGCGCGTCGGCGACACGACGGCCTGGCAGGAGCAGACCTTCATCCCCCGCGTCGCCAAGCGCGGTGCCGAGATCATCGAGGTGCGCGGATCGTCGTCGGTGGCGTCCGCGGCGAGTGCCGCGATCGACCACGTGCGCGACTGGGTGCACGGCACGGATGACTGGACGAGTGCGGGCGTCGTCTCGCACGGCGAGTACGGCGTGCCCGAGGGCCTGATCTGCTCGTTCCCCGTGCAGTCGATCGACGGAGGCTGGCGGATCGTCGAGGGCCTGGAGCTGGATGCCTGGGCGCGCGCCCGTGTGGACGCGTCCGTCGCGGAGCTGATCGAGGAGCGCGACGCGGTACGCGCACTGGGACTGCTCTGACCTCGCGCCCCTTCACCGGCACGCATGTCGGCGGACTCGGGCAGAATGGGAGCGCAGAATGGGAGCGGAGGTGCGTTCATGAGTGACGTGGCGAATGCGAAGGGCACGGGCTCGGTCGAGCAGGGCCTGGAAGCCGCTCTCACGAGCCCGCTGCACCTGCCGCACGCCGCGGCGACGTGCCCGCAGTGCCTGGCGAACGAGAAGCACGACTGGTGGTCGGCACGCCCCGAGGGCACCCGCCTGGTCGGGCTGGTGGTGGCGCGCGACGGGATGCCATCGGTGACCCAGCAGCGTGAGGATCTGACGCGCTTCGGCGTGCCGATCGAAGGCTTCCGGCATCCGGCGCCCGAGATCCTGGAGAGCTGGGGCGACCGGCTGGCCCGGCTGATCGAGACGCTGCGCGCGGGCGATGTGCTCGTCGTCGCCAACGTGCACGCGCTCGGCCGCGACCGCGACGAGGAGTCGCGCACGGTGGCGGAGCTGCGTCAGCGCGGCATCATGGTCAAGGTGCTGGGCCACCACGCCCGTCATCTCGCCGATGCAGAGAGCTGACGCTTCGACAAGCTCAGCGACCCACCCCTGGTACGGCCAGCGCCCGCACGACGAGAAACCGGCTGCCATCCCCGAAGGGATGACAGCCGGTTCAGAACGCGTGAAGCGTCAGTGACGGAATGTCACCAGCGGTTCGTGTTGCGGTTCTCGTTGGCCTGGCCGTCTGCCGAGTCCTGCGAGACCTGACGACCGATGTCGTTCAGGAGCGCCTTCATCTCGGTCAGTGCAGCATTCCACTGCGCCTTGGCCTGGACGTAGGCCTCGGAGGCCGAACCGGTCCAGTCGGCCTGGAGAGGCTTGAGCGCGTTCTCCATGTCGTTGAGCTTGTTCTCGATCTGGTTCGCGCTGCCGACCAGGTCTGCACCTGCTGCGTCGACGGCGCCGAACTGCATCTTGTAGCCGTTACCACCCATGTTGTTCTTCCCTCCGGGTCTCAGCCGAGACGGCCCATGAACTTGTTCTGCGACTGCGCAGAAGCATCGTCGGTCTGCGTGTACGCCGACTGGGAGTCGCGCAGGTTCTGCTCGAATCCGTCGAGAGCGTTCGTGATGCGGCGGGACTTCTCCTGCCACGCCTGGAACGTCTGCTGGAATGCCGCGGAACCGGAGCCGGCCCACGACGAACCGATGCCCGAGAGCTTGTTCTGAATCGAGTTCAGCTCCCCCACGATCTCGGCCTTCGACTGGTTGACGATCTGGGCGCCCCGCTGAAGAGCACCATCCGCTGCAGAGACTTCTCCGCCCACGGTCACCTCCTGGTCCTGAGGGCTTCTGTCAGCCCCGATTGCTTCAGCCCCGGAGGGGCCGTGTCCCCGATGCCCGGCGACTAATAACACCTTATGGTCCCCGCTGGGGGATGCCTATGGGTAGCTCTGCCCACGCAGATCTGCCCATCGGCATCCGCTCACAACTGGGACGGCGGCGCGTACGCCAGCTGCATGATCTGCAGCCCGCGCTCGCGGGTGATCACCTTGGCGCGGCCGGCGACGGCGGGCGACGCCTTGATGTTCCCGATCAGCGGCCCCTCGTCCGGGCTTCCGGAGAGCATGATGCCGGGCGATGCGAGGTCGCGCAGCGTCTGCATGACCGGCTCGAAGGTGGCACGCGAAGCGCCGCCCGATCGCCGCACCAGCGTCAGATGCAGACCGACGTCGGTCGCCTGCGCGAGCAGGGGCTGCAGCACCGCGATCGGGTTGCCCGACTGGGTGTTGACCAGGTCGTAGTCGTCCACCAGCACGTACACCTCGGCGCCGGTCCACCACGAGCGGTCGCGCAGCTGCTGCGGCGTGACGTCGGGGCCGGGGAGGCGGCTGCGCAGGTACTCGGTGAGCCCCGCGAGCTCCTCGGTAGCCTGCTGCGCGGTCGTGTAGTACCCGGCGAGATAGTCGTCGGGGATCTCCGACAGCAACGCACGACGGTAGTCGACGACGAAGAACTGCGCGTCCTTCGGGCTCGCGGTGCGCATGACCTCGCGGGCGAAGGTGCGCAGGAAGCTCGACTTGCCCGACTGGCTGTCGCCGAACAGGTAGAGGTGCGGGTTGCGGCGGGTGTCGAACGCCGTGGGCGCCAGCTCCGCCTCGTCGACGCCGAGCAGCACCTGGTTCTGCAGCGGCGTGCCTGCCGCGAGCTGCTGCAGCTGCGGAAGCTCGAGCATCTCGGGCAGCAGACGCAGCTTGGGCCCCTTCGGGCCCTTCCAGGCCGCGTTCACGTGGTTGATCAGGTCCTCCACGCCCTCGCTGAGGGTGTCGGGGTCGCCGGAGCCGTCGATACGCGGCAGCGCCGTGAGCATGTGGTGCTTGGACGGCGCGAGACCGCGACCGGGACGACCCAGCGGCACGTTCGCGGCGACCTTGCGGTCGATCTCGGAGTCGCTGGTGTCGCCGAGGCGCAGCTCGAGCTTGGAGCCGAACGTGTCCCGGATCGCCGTACGGAAGTCCATCCAGCGCGTGGTGGTGACGATCAGGTGCACGCCGAAGGTGAGCGCCCTCCCGGCGAGCGACTGGATCTCGAACTCCATCTCGTCGAACTCGGCGCGGATGGTCGGCCAGCCGTCGATGATCAGGAACACGTCGCCGTAGCCGTCATCCGCCCTGCCCTGCGCGCGCAGGCGCCGGTACGTCTCGATCGAGTCGATCGCGTTGGCGGTGAAGTAGCGCTCACGGGCGTTGACGATGCCCACGACCTCCTGGAACATGCGTCGCAGCACGTCGGGCTGGTTGCGACCCGCGACGCCGGCGACGTGCGCCATCTTCGAGAACGGCACGAACGTGCCGCCGCCGAAGTCCATCACGTAGAACTGCACCTCCTGCGGAGTGTGCGTCAGGGCGATGCCGGTCAGCACGCTGCGGGCGAGCGTGCTCTTGCCGCTGCGCGCACCGCCGACGATGGCGAGATGGCCACCGGCGCCGACCAGGCTCATGGTCAGGCTGTCGCGGCGCTGCTCGAGCGGGCGGTCGACGATGCCGAGCGGGATCGTCAGCGGGCCGGCCTGACGCCAGCGCGGCGAGATCAGGCCGAGCTGCGGGTCCTCGACCAGGTCGCCGAACATCTCGTCGAAGGTGGCGGGCACGTCCAGCGGCGGCAGCCACACCTGGTGCGCAGGCACGCTGCGGCCCTTCATCAGCGAGACGGCGATGTCGAAGGTCACGCGCTTCTCGGGCGCCTCGGCCCCGCCCGCTTCGGGAACGGCCTCGGGCTCCTCCACCGTCTCCTGCACGATCACCGGCGCCGCGGTGAAGGCGCGCGCCTCGATCGCGCGGACCGGCTGCTCGAGCTCCGCGGCCTCGGGCGCCGAACCCGGGCGCCGGCGGCGCGTCTTCGGCGGCGCGGAGACGTAGGCGGCACGGAACTGCGTGAGGGTCTCGGCATCCGACTTCAGGATGCCGTGACCGCCACCACCGGGCAGGGTGAACGCGTCCGGGACGCCGATGACTGCACGCGAGTCAGCACCGGAGAACGTCTTGAGGCCGATCCGGTACGACAGGTGCGAGTCCAGTCCGCGCAGCTTGCCCTCCTCCAGCCGCTGGGTGGACAGCAGCAGGTGCACCTGCAGCGAACGCCCCAGACGTCCGATCGCGACGAAGAGCTCGGTGAAGTCGGGCTTGGCCGACAGCAGCTCGGAGAACTCGTCGGCGACGATCAGCAGCGCGGGCAGCGGCTTCAGGTCGGTGCGACCGCCCTTGCGCGCGGTCTCGTAGTCGGTGACGTTGGCGAAGTTGCCTGCGTCGCGCAGCAGCTCCTGACGGCGGGTCATCTCACCCTGGATCGCGTCCTGCATGCGATCGACGAGCGTGAGGTCGTCGCCGAGGTTGGTGATGACCGCCGAGACGTGCGGCATGTCGGCCATGCCGGCGAACGTCGCACCGCCCTTGAAGTCGATGAGTACGAAGTTCAGCGCCTCGGAGGAGTGCGTCAGCGCCAGCGAGAGCACCAGCGTGCGCAGCACCTCGGACTTTCCGGATCCGGTGGCACCGATGAGCATGCCGTGCGGGCCCATACCCTGCTGGGCGGATTCCTTGATGTCCAGGATCATGGGCTGACCGGTCGCCGTCAGACCGATCGGAACGCGCAGGCGGTCGCGCGCCGAACGCGGCTTCCAGGCCACCTCGGGGTCGAAGTCGCGCACGTCGGGCAGACCGAGCAGGTCGGTCAGCTCTGCCGAGATGGTGCGCGCGCCGCCGCCCGCGGCATCCTCGTCCTGCGCGGACTCGCCGAGGCCGGTCAGGCGGCGGGCGACGGCCTCGGCCGACGCGATGCCGAGGAAGTCGGGCGTGGCCTGCACCGCCCCGTAACCACGGCGGGCGACGGTGAGCTGCGAGCCGTTCTCACCCTCGATGATCAGGCGGATGGTGAGCTGATCGGTGAGCTCGGCCCAGTCGCGTGCGATGTCGATGACGGTCACGCCGTCGACGCCGCCCTCCTCGGCGAGCGGATGCCCGGCCGGCAGCTCCACGCCATCGGTCACGATCACGAGGTGCGGAAGCGCGGTGCCCCCGCGTCCGCTTGCGACACCGCGGGACCGGATGTCCACGACCAGGGGCTCGATCTCGTGCCAGGACGAGCCGATCCGGCGAGCGCCGCCCACGGCATCCGTCATGCTGTCGGACTGGGCGTGCGGGAGCCACTTCGCCCACTCCCAGTACGGCAGGTCGGTGCCGGCCGCGATGACCGCGATCTGCAGGTCCTCCGGGGCGGCGAAGGTCGCCAGGTGCGCGACGATGGCGCGGGCCAGACCGCGTCCGCGCACCGTGTCGCCGACGATCTCGAGCCGGCCGCAGGTGCCGAGGTCGAGCCCGAAGGGCAGGTCGGGGACCTGGTCGTGCGTGAGCACGAAGCGATGCGCGGCGGAGGCGCTCACCGGGTCGAGCTGCGCGAGCGCGGGGATCGGGGCCTCGTCGAGGGTCATGGCCAGCGGCTGCGTGGCCGTGCCGATGCGGGCGACGAGGAACTCCGGGCTGCCCGTGGTGTGCTCCCAGACCCGGGAGCCCTCCTCCACGATGAACGGCAGCGTGTCAGGGGCCGGCAGCATCCACTCCTCATAGCGCCGCTGACGGGTGGCGACCTCGCGCACCGCATCCCGGGTCTCGGCGAGGTAGGCGAGGTACTCGCGACGGGTGTTCTCGACGTTGGTGGAGTGCTGCGACTTCTGCCGCCACATCTGGCCGCCGACCATGGACAGCGCCATGAACAGGAACATCCCGCCCATGATGTACGTGCGCGTGGCGTCGCCGCCCTGAGTGAGCGAGAGGACCGCGACGGACCCGAGACTGCCCACCATCGGCAGGGCCATCATCAGGGTGTTCGAGGCGCCTTCCGGTTTGGGCAGCTCGGGAGCCTGCTGCAGAGTGAGTTGGCCGCCGGCCGGCGGTTTCGGCGCACGGCGGATGCTGGTGGTGCTCACGACTGGCCCTCCTCAAGTCGCCTACTATCATGTCAGGGATGCCGACATGAACCGGTGTCGCACGGAGGAACGTCGAGGGGCGGGGGATGTCAGCGAAGACGATTCGCCTCACCGTCGCCGACGCGCACAGCCGTCACGACCTGGTGGTCCCGGCCGATTCCACGGTCGCCGAGCTGCTGACGGTCGGCGGCGTCGATCTGCAGCGCTACGTCGGAACCACCACCTCGGGTGCCGCCATCGAACTCGACAGCGAGGTGTCCGCCACCCCCGGCGACGGCGGCGTGATCTGGCTGTTCGACCGCACTGCTGCAGCCGAGACCGGCAGGGCGGCGCGATCCGCGAAGGAGGCCTCACCGGCCGTTCGCTCGCGCCAGCACTGGACGCTGCTGGCGCTGCTGCTCGCCATCGCCCTGGCGATGGTGGCCTGCACCGTCATCTCCCCCGGCCCCGTGACCATCTCGGTGTCCGCAGCCGTGCTTCTGGCGGGCGCACTGGTCATGCTCGGGCAGCCCGTGCACGGCCGGAACACGTATGTCGCCTACTTCGCCCCCACGCTGGCCGCGGCCGCCGGCGCACTCGCGCTCGCGTCGTTCACCGATGCCGGCGCGATGATGGCGGCGGGTGCCGTCGCGGGCGCGACCGTCGCATGCGCCCGGCACGCTCTCACCCGCGCCCACGGCCGGATGTCGGCAGGCAGCACCGCCGTCATCGCGGTGATCTGGTCGGTGCTCGCCGTGGTCAACGCGGCCGCCTTCATCGCAGGCATCCCCGCGGCCGTGATCGCCGCAGTGCAGGTCGCCGCGGCGGCGCCGCTCTTCCACTACATGCGCGGGTCCGCACTCGAGGTGGCCGCGGACGACCTGATCGACACGCCCTTCGTGATCCGCGATGCCCAGGGGATCCGCGCGCGTCCGCCGGCCGAGCCCTCGCCTGTGCACGCCGCAGGAGCCGCCGGGCAGTACCGGCTGGCACGGTGGCGCTCCGAGGCGGGCATCGTGATGGCCTGCGCGCTCGCGCTGCTGTCGAGCCTGTACGCGGTGCCTGCATTCGCGAACGGATCGATCGAGGGCTGGTGCGTGCTGGGCGGCACGCTGGGCATCGGCTGCTACTTCCTCCTCACCTCGCGCAAGCTGCGCGACGGCCTGTCGCGCGGCGCCGCCCTCGCCACGGGCACCGTGCTGGCCGTGCTCGCGACGGCGACCCTGATCACAACGCTGCAGTTCAGCGCACTGCTCGTCGCGGGCATACTCGTCCTGGCGGGGACGATCGTCGGATGCCTGACCGTCCCGCTCTCGTCGGATTGGCGCTCCCTGGGCTGGTCGCGCACCGGCGACATCCTGGAGGGCCTGACGCTCGCCCTCGGCCCCGCCGCGCTGCTGTACGGCTCCGGCATCGCCGGACAGATCCTGGAGGTCTTCTCATGACCCTCGCCCCTCCGATGGCACCCCCGTCGCGCGGGGGCGCGGTTCCGCCCGGTCGCGGCACGGCTCTGCGAGTGCAGGCGACGGCCGGTCAGCGCGCCGGCGCGTACCTGATCGACTTCGCGATCGTGGCGATCGTCGCGGTGCTCGTCTGGCTCGTGAGCGGGTCGCTGGTGCTTCCCGCCGTCGTCGTGATCGAGCTCTGGGCGATCGGATGGATCTGGGAGGGCCACACCGGGGGCACCCCCGGGAACCTGATCTGCGGCATCCGCACGGTCCGTCGCGACTCCGAGGTGACCCTCGGCGCGAGCAGACTGTTCCCCCGCAGTCTCGTGATGGGCGTCGCGCACATCATCCCGATCCTGCTGCCCGTGGGGCTCGCCGCCTCGGGTGCGCTCGACGGTATGGCCGGCGCACGGATGATCGACGTGCGCAAGGCGCGCCTGGCACCGGCAGGCGCGGGCCGCACGCCTGATCTCGAAGCACGCGTGATCGGAGCCGGCGTTCCGGGAGTCATCGGCTCGGAACGCGCCCTCATCACGAACACACCGCTCGCACGCACGCCCGCCTCGCAGGCGCCGGGTGCGGCGACGACGGGCGTCGCAGCGGCAGCATCCGCTCCCGTCGCACCGGCGCAGCCGCACGTGCCCGATGCGGGGACCGTCCCGGTGTTCGAGCTGTCGGACGGCACGGTGATCCGCGCGACCGGCCTGGGCTTCATCGGACGCGCACCCCGCGCACCCGAGTCGATCCCGGATGCGATCCTCGTGCGCGTCCCGGACGGGGCCCGTTCGCTCTCGCGCACGCATGCCGCCTTCGGCATCGAGGACGGCGACCTGTGGGTGCAGGACCTCGGCTCCGCGAACGGCGCATCGGTGCGCCACCTCGGCGGCGGCGTGACCGACCTGGCATCGCAGACGCCGTACTTCCTGGTGCCCGGTGATGTCCTCGTGCTCGGAGGTGACGCCGAGCTGGCCTTCCGCCGCGTCGTGGACCGTTCCGCACCGTCGGCGCCCCGACCGCAGCCGACGTCCGCGCCGATGCCGACGCCTGCTCCGGCGATTCCCGCACCCGCTCTGGCAGCGCCGCCCGCCGAAGCGCCCTCGCTCGAAGAGGCGTCGGCGGAGACGGTGATGGCAGCCCCCGCCCCGCAGGTGGCCGAGCCGCCCGCTCCCGCTGCACCGGCAGCAGCAGTCGTCGCCCTGCAGTTCCAGGACGGCACCACGGTGCCCATCCGCGGCATCGGCTATATCGGCCGCGCCCCCAGTCTCCCCGCCGGCGAGCGTCCGGACGCAGCGCTCGTCGCGGTGCCGGACGGCGACCGCTCGGTGTCGCGCACGCACGGCCGGTTCGGCATCGTGAACGGACAGACCTGGTTCGAGGATCTGGGCTCGGGCAACGGCTCCACTCTCCGCACGGGCGACGGTCGCTCGGGCCCGATGACCCCGCACCAGCGCTTCGGCCTCGTGCCGGGCATGGTCCTGCAGCTGGGCGACTGCGTCATCCGCATCGTCGAGGGCTGAACTCGAGCCGAGGGACTCGCAGTTCCACCCGCGTCCACGCTCGCGCGATGTCGCCGGCGACGCGCCGACCGGATCCTCGTCACGTCACGGAGGCACGGTCCCGATGCGGACGCCCGAACGCGCGTCCAGCGCGTGCGTCAGGGCTGAGTCGTCCGCTCTGCGCAGAAGAAAGCCGCCCACCCGCGTGATGCGAGTGGGCGGCTTTCTCGTCTACGTGAGACTCACCAGCCGAGCTCTTCCCGCCCATCGGACGTCGAGCTGCCGGCGGAGCCCGCGGCACCGAGATCCGGCTCGACGCCGTCCTCCTCGGGATCGACCGAGAACGCGAACAGGTCCTGGCCACGACGACGCTTGCGCTTGTCGCCCTTGCCGCCGCCCGCAGCACCGCCACCGGCCATCATGCCGCCACGGCCACCGGCGCCGCCGGACTGCGCGACCACACCGCTGGCTCCGGCACCACCAGGGCCACCCGCAGCGCCGGCTGCGGCGCTCATGCTGTTCAGGCCACCCATCGCACCGAGACCACCGGCACGAAGGCCTCCGGCCAGAGCCGCACCGCCGACACCTGCACCGCCGACCAGACCGCCGACACCACCGGGGGTCGGTCCGCCCACGCCGCCCGTCAGGGGGCCGCCGGGGCTGACGACTCGCGGGCCGCCGGGACCGCCGGGGCCACCGGGAACCGTGCCGTCACCGCCGCCGTCGATGTTGGGCGGGTCGTTGGGGTCGTATGGCGGGTCGTACGGGGGACGATGCGGGGGATCCACGACGTAGTGCGGCGGACGCGGGTCCACCACGTACTGCGGCGGACGCGGGTTGTCCGTGCCACCGGTTCCACCGGGGCCGATGTACTGACCGCCGCCTGAGCCGCTTCCCGAGCCCGTGCCGTCAGTGCCACCGCTCACACCGCCGTAGTTCGAGGAGCCGTCTCCGGTGCCGTCACCGCTCGCCGGGTCCTCCGGCGGAGGCTTGGGCGGGTCGTAGTCGGATTCCGGCATGCCGTCGATGATCTCCTGGAGCCGCTTGTCCAGCGCGGCCGCCATCTTGCGGGCTGCCTCCTCCTGTTCAGCCTCTGCCTGATCCGCGTAGTACTGCTTCGCCTCGGCCGGCGTCATCGTGACCCCTGGAGAGACCTGAACAGGGCTCTCCGTCTGAGTCGCCATGTCCAGAGTGCTCTGCTGCTCGGCGGTCAGACCGGTCGAAGGAAGTCCCTTCACCGCGGATGCCGTGTCCTGAAGCGCCTGATGCGCCTGCGCGATCGACTTGTTGAGCGCGGCCTGGTAGTCGGTGAACTTCTCCAGCTTGTCGCGGATGCCGAGAAGCCCGGACTTGATCGTGTCCCCCAGCTTCCCTTCGAAGCCGTCAGTCTGAGCGGCCTTGCGCATGTTGACCGACGCGGAGTCGACCGAGCCGCCCATCACCGTCCGCTGAGTGTCCTGGACGGCGCGGAAAGCCGCGGCCACGATGCTTTCCCGATTGCTCTCCAGCCGGCCGAGCCGTTCGACGTTCTCTCCCATGTCTCATCTCCCCCAGTCAGATCGGCATCGGCTTGTAGTGGCCGATCGTGCCGACCACGCTCACCAGTTGCGCCGAGAAGGCATCCTTCGACTGCTCATCGAGGAGCTTGGTCTCCTTGATGGCCTTGTCGAGGTTGACCGCCGCCTCATCCACTTCCTTGCGGATGTCCTTCAGCCACTTCACACTGGCGTTGTACTTGCTCGTCAGCACCTCCGCGAGCGCGACGGACTTGCCATCGGCCGTCCATATCAGGCTCGTCTGCCCTTCGCGAAGGCTCTCAGATGCCTTCTCGCAGCTGTCCAGCAGTTCTTTGCATTCGGCGATCAGCTTCAACTGGCTGTTCGCCATGGACTCGTCGAGCTGCATGATCATGTTCATCGCGATTCCCCTCCGGTCAAGCTCCACAAGATCGTAACGCGCGGGCCGTCAGGTATCCATGGGGAGCACTGCCCACTCAGATGGATGACACGCCGACGGTCACGATGATCGCGTCATCCGTACACGCACTGAGTTCCGGCATCGATCAGGACCGACTCGAAGGCATCCGCCTCGTCCCCGGCCGTCTCCTCGGTGATGACCTCGCCTGCCGCGACGTGGCTCAGAAGCGCGTCGGAGAGATCCGAATCGTACAGGTGCTGTCCGATGCAGGCGGAGGCCTCGGGCGTCGTGAACTCCTCGAATCCTGGTTCGCCCTGCAAGCCGATGACCAGGCCCTTGCCGATCGCGTCGGCTGACGGGCGGCCGTCGCTGTCGCCGGTCGCGGGCGGCTCGGAGGGCTCGCCGGCCGGGGTCGAGGACGGTGCCGTCGGCAGATCCGGAACGGGGATGTTCGCGATGGCGGTCGCAATGGTGATCGTCAGCACGATCACGCCGACGATCCCTCCGACGATCGACAACGCGATGCCGACGATCGAGGGCCACTTCACCGTGCCGCGCTTGAACACCGCGATCAGCGACACGACGAACGCCGCCAGCAGCACGAACGCTGCGATGCCGAAGGTCACGACGTTCGGGATGCACGCAAGGACCGTGCCCAGCACGGCCAGTCCGAGGCCGATGAAGCCAAGAGTCGACGACTGCTTCGGAGCAGCAGGCTCTGCGGCAGCGTACCCATGTGCAGCCGGAGCCGCATAGGCGCCGGAAGCCGCCACAGGAGCCGTCGCGTCCGGGCCCGGTGCAGACGGCGCGGAGTCACCGGCGGAAACGTCGTCGCCTGCGGGTGCGTAGTTGTCCGTCCACTGCGAACCGTCCCACCAGCGCTGCCGCCCGGAACCGTCGTCATACCAACCCGCCGGAGTGCTCATCCACATCCTCCTCGTCGAAACCATCCGCACGCCTCAGACGCACAGCCCCCATGACGCGAACGCGTCCCTATGTGTATATCAGGCGAACCCGAAATGAGCCCGGTCCGCTCCTTGGGCCATCGTCAACCGCGAGGGTCGCACGCGGAGGTGGCGTCCATTCCGATCTGGATGGCGTGCTCCCGCACCGTGCCCGTCGTGTTGTCCACGCCCTGAGTGAGGTCCTGCAGAACCTCGTCGGGCAGATCCGAGTCATAGAAGTATCCGCCGACGCACGTGAAGAACTCGGGGTCGTCGTCGAACTGGTGGTAGCCACCCTCATTGAGCATCACCTTGTATCCCTTGCCGATGGCCTCGGGTGAGGGACGTCCAGCACTGTCGCCGGTCGCGGGCGGGTCGGACGGCTGCTCACTGAACGTGGACGTCGGGAACGGCGATGACGCGGCATCGATGATCGCCGTGGTGAGCGTGAAGATCACGACGGCGGTGAAGACGATCGCCCCCACGATCCCGCCGATGATCGACAGGCAGATGCCCACGATCGACGGCCACTTCGCGGTGTTCTTCCGGAACACGGCGATGAGCGAGATGATGAACGCGGCGATCAGCACGAGCGCGCCGAGAACGAAGGTGATCAGCAGCGGGGTGCACGCCAGCGCCGTGCCGAGCACGGCAAGCCCCAGGCCGACGAAGCCCAGCGTCGGCGGCTGCCGAGGCGCGACCGGCGTCAGCGCCGGAGCGTATCCCGGCGCCGCGTACTGCGCTGCGACGTATGGCGTCGATGGCGTCGCCATCGGCGATGCACCGCCCGTTCCCGCATCCGCGCCCGGTGCGTACTGGTCGGTCCACTGAGAGCCGTCCCACCAGCGCTGTCGTCCGGAGCCGTCGTCGTACCACCCGGCCGGAGTGCTCATCCGTGTCCTCCTCCTCGCGCTGGATGCGCGATCCGCTTGCGCGCGGAACGCATCTGTCGTGTCTACCGGTATGCCGGTGTCAGAGCGTCGCTCCGACGGCATCCTGAGCCACGAACGCGTCCAGCAGCTCGAGGTCCTCGGCCGTGACGATCCGCGCGCCGACCGCGTGCTCGACGATGCGCGAGCGCGCGGAGGCGAGCAGCTCTCCCTGCGCGTTGCGCTCCAGGCCCTGGATACCCATCCGAGCGAACTTGCTGCACAGCGTGCCGACGCGGCGCTCCAGCTTCTCGAGCGGCCAGCCCAGCCGGACCGCGACCTCCTCCATCGACGGCAGCTGCACGGCGCCCTCGGCATCCGGACGCAGCATCGGCTCGGCGAGCGCCGTGAGCAGGATCCGCTGCACGGGCGAGAGCATCTCGGTGACCCCGTCCGTCCCCGCACCGGGATTCCACGAGGTGGAGACCTGGTAGTACGGGGCCTCGGCCGCGAGCGACAGCTCGTAGGTCGTCTCACCGGCGGTGAACATCACCGTCGTCGCACCGAACACCAGCGGCATCGTGGCACCCGGCGCGAGCCAGGCCTGCGCCAGTCCGTCGGCCGAGGCGACCGACGCGGTCAGCCCTGACCCGGCGTTCGTGAGCCACCACATGCCGTCGCGCTGCGCGATCTCGAGGAACCGCCGGTGCACGTACGGGTTGTCGTCGATCGAGAGGTCCGTGCCACGCCCGATCACGAACGTGGCCCCTGCGGGGATGCGCTCGCGACGTCCGCCGAAGTCGAGCAGCAGGGCTCCGCCCTGTGCCGTCTCGGCGCCCCCCGGCTGCGAGAGATCCGTCATGCTCACGCCGCCGCGTGACGCGGCCAGGCCCCACCGGGGAACGCGCTCGTCGACGCCAGCGCGTTCGTGACGTTGACCACGAACGACGACGTGGCCTGGCTGGCCGACGTGATGGCGCTGATGGCATCCACCAGGAAGGTGATGAACAGGCCGACGGCGCCCACGATCGTCACGATCGCGGCCGGCGCCGTCACGACACCCGCAAGCTCGGCGGCGGTTGCGATCACGCCGACGACCAGAGAGCCGACAGCGCCGAGGAAGCCGATCCAGAAGTTCTCGATCGCGCCGGCGAAGCTGTCGAGCTGGGTGTTGATCATCTGGCACTTCGAGAGCACGTCGTCCGCGGCCGGCTTCTGCTGGTCGACACGGAGCCGGTAGGCGTTGTAGGCCTTGCCCTCCCAGTTCCCGGTCGTCGGCAGTGCGGTCGGCAGCAGAGTGGAGGTGCACTGCTGCGCCGGCGTGCCGACGCTCTGCACCCAGTCCAGCCCCGTGCTGCGCAGCGTGGACGGGCTTCCGACGTAGGCGAAGACCTGCGCGGCCTTGTCGATCGCCTCGTTCACCTTGGCGAACATCTTGTCGAGCCAGGCGTTGATCCGCTCCATGATCCCGTCGGGAAGCACGAGGTCGAGCAGACCGGAGATCCCGCCGTTGATGATGTCGACGACCGTGTCGATGAAGCCGGTGAAGCGGTCGAAGTCCGACTTCGACTTCTCCGCGTTCTGCGCGGTCGTGTCATTGCCGTCGGCGTGCCTGCGGCTCGAGGAGCGGCCACCGCTTCCAGTGTTGCGAGTCATGTCAGACCTTCTTCCTGCTTGTGCTGTTCACGTTCAGTTGCCGAGACGGCTCGACCAGGCCGGAGCCGCCGGGTCAGCCGGCAGCGGGCGGGACTCAGCATCGATCGAGGCCGAGAGGTGCGACTCCGCCGCGGGCGTTCCGATGGTCCCGTCGACATTGAGTCCTGGGCGGACATCCGGTCGCGAGTCGCCGACCAGATCGTCGAATCGGGGGCGCTCGTCCGGAAGGGGCTCGCCCACGATGCGGCCGTCAGGGCCGGGCACGGGCTCGCGGCCGCCATCGACGTTGCCGTCGGTGCCGGTGGAACCGTCGGTGCCGGTCGAACCGTCGGTGCCGGTCGAACCGTCCGTACCGGTCGAACCGTCCGTACCGGTGGAACCGTCCGTACCGGTGGAACCGTCCGCACCGGTGGAACCATCGGTGCCCGTCGAGCCGTCCGCACCGGTCGAACCATCCGTACCGGTCGAACCATCCGTACCCGTGGAGCCGTCGGTGCCACCGTCCGTGGTCGGAGGCGTGTCGCCGCCGTCCGTTCCGACCTCGGCGATCGGCTTGTCGCCGTGGTCGGCGATGTCCTGCCCGGAGGCCTCATGGTGCAGATCGGCCGCCTGGTCGCGGAGATCGGCGGCCTTGTCACGCAGCTCTGCGGCGTCCTCACGGGCATCCGCCACCTCGTCGGCAGCGGCGTCGCGCGAGTCCTCGAGCTTCTCGATCTGCTCACGGATCTCGGCTGCCTCGGCACGCTGCGCGGCAGCGTCGGCACGCAGTGCAGCTGCGTCCGTACGACTCTGCAGCGCACCCGCCGGGTCACCGGCGGCATCCTGCTGCTGCGCCTTCAGGTCGAGCTCGGTCCCCTGCCGCTCGAGATTCGTCGCGCTCTGGTCGAGCTCCTTGGCCTTGGCCTCGAGCGCGTCGATCTGCTTGTCGATGGCGTCGACCTGCTCCTGCGCCTTGTCGGCGTGCTGATCAGCCTGGTCCGCCTGCTTGTCCAGCGCGTCGGCACGAGCGTCCAGCTGATCGGCCTTGGCGTCCGCCTCGGCGCGCGCCTCGTCATCCGCAGAGAGGTCGCCGTCCACCGAGCCGTCCACGCGCGGGTCGTCGACCGACCCGCCACCGCCGAGGCTGCCGCCGGCACCACCGCCGCCACCGCCACCACCGCCGCCGCCCCCACCGCCGCCACCACCGGTGTTGTTGTTGGTGTTGGCGCTGCCGGGATCGTTCTTCTTCTGCTCTTCCTCGGACTTCTGGACGGTCTTGTCATAGTCGTCGGCCGTCAGACGGAGGGAGTCCGCGAAACCCTTGTGCGCGTCAGGAGCACTGTGCAGCAGCTGCGCCATCGTCACCTGGAAGTCCGCGTACGCCTGCGCCGCGTCGACGCCGAAGAACGTGAACGCCGACGCATCGATCGTCAGACCGTCGGCCGCACCGGCGATGGTGCCGTAGGTGTTCGCCGCTTCGTCCCACAGACCGGCATCCTTGCGCAGGTACTCGGTCTTGACATCGACCTTTCCCTCCTCGCCGAACGACGATGCGGCCGGCTGCGGCGACGGCTCGGGAAGAGCGGACTCCCCCTCGATCACCGGCAGCTTGTCCGGCAGGTCGTTGGTGATGTCCGAGACGCCCAGGTCCGGACCTCCGAAGAGGTGGGACCCGGCGCTCACGATCTCGTCGATCGGGGTGGCCGCGTCGACGACGTTGCCCAGCGCGCCGATGAGGTCACCCTCCATGATGTTCTTGCCGGCATCGACGATCTCGTCGACCGGAGAGACCGCATCGACGACGTCACCGAGAAAATCTCCAAATCCCATTGCTCTGCTCCTTGTCTCAGCGGATGCTGCCCATGCGGCGCAGCATTTCCTGAGGATCCCGGGTCATCTCCATCAGCCTCTGAACGGCCGGGAAGCCTTCGTACGTGTTCTGGCGGTCACTCGCCGCCATGACCATGACGTTGTTCATCGCGCGAACGATCTCCCGCTCGATGATGCCGTCGTTCGTGTTGCGCACCCAGCGCTCATCGAGAGTGATTCCGGTGATGGTGGTTCCGCGGCGCGAGACCGTGACCGTCTTCGCGGAGTTGACCGCGTCCCGGACCTGGCTGCCCCTCTGGTTCACCTTTTCGAGGTAGGCCTCGCGCTGGTCCCTCGCTTCGTCGATCGCCTCGAGGATCTCGCTGCGCGCCTCCGCCGCCGAGCTCGTCGTGGGGTCGCCCAGCGTGAACTGCGGCGCGGGGATCGTGACAGGGGTGTCGTCCTCGTCCTGCTCCTCGAAGCCCCCCATCAGCTGGTCGAATCGCTTGCCGAGCGCGGTCTGGTAGCACAGGCTCACCACTGCGCCGAGTCCCGTCTCGCCGATCGTGTCGCGCCAGTCCTCGTCGAGGACGAGGGCCTCGACCGCACCGTTCTTGGCGAGGGTCAGCTTCACGGCCTTCCGATCATCCTCGACCGTCACCGGGGTCATCTGCTCTGCTGCGGTCGCAACCGACCTGAGCTCGCGCTGCAGCTCCGCTGCGGTCTCACGCAGCTCCGCCATCAGGCGACCGGCATCCGCCATGTCCATGCTCACGTGGGACTCCCTACTGTCGTGGACCGTTGAAGCAATCCTACGAAGAGGCGTCCGAGCGCCATAGGGGGAGGACTCCCCATGCAGCGCTGCCCATCCGGCTCAGTCGCTGCTGCGACGGGAGCGGGCTCGGGCGAGCAGCAGCAGGATCACCGAGATCGTCGCCCCGGCCCCGAATCCCCAGCCCACGATCGCGCGGGCGGGGTCCAGCGGGTCGGCCACCGGATCGATGTCGACGACCCGGGTCGGGGCCGGAGAGGGCGTGGGCGTGCCGTGCGCCGGCGAGGGCGGGCCGGGCAGCATCCCGTCGTCGGCGAGCGCCAGTGCCGCGGCGGGGCGCACCTCTCCCCATCCGACCGTGTCGCTGCGCTCACCGGGCGACACGCGCATGGCCGACTGGGTGAGACGGAACGCCCACTGGTCAGGCGACTCGTTCGGGAAGCGCGCGGCGACCAGGGCGGCAGCGCCCGCGACGACCGCCGTCGCGTAGCTGGACGACGCGGAGTCGGCGTTGAGCACGCAGTCCCCGCCGGAGATGTAGGCGGTCGGCATCGACTGCCCCGGCGCCGCGATGTCGACGTGCGGGCCCGCGAACGAGGAGTCCGCGTTCCAGGTGCCGTCCTTCATCACCGCGGCGACGGCGAGGGCGCCGGGGAGCTCGCCGGGGTAGAAGTTGGTGGGATCCGGCCGGTTCGAGTCGGCGGTCTTGCGGTTGCCGGCGCTCGCGATCACCAGCGAGCCCAGCGAGTGGGCGTAGTCCACGGCGCTGCGATAGACGTCGGCGGATCCGCTGTCGGACAGCGACACGTTGATGATCTTGGCGCCGTGCTCGGCCGCCCAGCGGATGCCGGAGGAGACGGATGCCGCCGACGGCACCACCAGGTCTCGCGAGGACCCGCCCGGTTCGGGAGCGGATTCGAACGCCCGAATGGGCATGATCTTCGCCTCGGGCGCGATGCCCACCACGCCGGAGCCGTCGATCTGCCTGGCGGCGATGAGCCCGGCCACGGCCGTGCCGTGCGCGGCGACGTCGGCGGTGGAGGGCACTGAACCGTTGCCGAAGCTCGTGAAGCCGGGCACCAGGGCACCCTGCAGGTGGGCGTTCCCGGCGTCGACGCCGGAGTCGACCACCGCGACGGTCACGCCGTTGCCGCGGCTGAGCGACCAGGCCTCGTCCAGGCCGAGCCGCTTGACGAGGTAGCTGGGCGTGGGAGTGAACAGCCGCTGAGCCGGGGTGCACTGCTGATCCGCGTCGACGACGGGCGCCGAGGGAGTCGACGTCGTGGCCGGCGCTCCGGCGGGGAGCCCCAGGCCGAGCACCGCCAGCACGCCGACGGCAGCGGCCGCACTGCGCAGAGCGCGCCCGCGCATCACTTCGCCTGCCCCGGCGCCGTCCTCTGCGCGATCGCCTGACTCAGGGTCGGGCCCTGCTCGAGCAGCTGCGTCCAGGCGGCGGGCACGGTCACTGCCTGGGTGGTCTTGTATCCCAGGAGCTGCAGGTCCGTGGCGGTCTCCACCGGGAAGAACACGCCCGCCTCGGAGACGAAGCCGTACGTGGACCCCTGGCCCGTTCCGCGTGCGCTGACCGCCACGCCGGCACCCGGCTTGACCTTCGTCCCCGGCTCCAGGTCGCGCGGGCTGTTCGTCACCGAGACGGCCGGGCCCTTCGAAGTCGACTGCATCTGCAGGCACACGTCGGACGGGTTCTCGGGCTTGACGGGCTCGCGCTTGGGCCAGTCGCCCGGGAGCGCGTCGGAGTTCACGTCGCGGAGGTCCGTCGCCTCGGCGACCGTCATCGACACCGGCTTGATGCCGACGTACGCGGTGAGGAGCTGGCGTGCGAACGGCGTGGCCGGCACGAGCCGCCCCTTGCCGTCCACGATGTACTCGCCGACGACCTTGCCGTCGGCCTGCGTCTGCACGGCCTGGCCGACGACCAGACCCGCGGTGCCCGTCTCGGCCTTCAGCTCACCGCCGAGGTGCACCGCCAGCGGCGTCCCCGGCGTGACCAGGTTGAGCCACAGCGCCGACACCGTCGGAACCGCCCGCACATCGTCGATGCCGAGGAAGACGCTGGCGACGACCGCCACGTTCTCCTTGTCGACCTTGTAGCGGCGATCACCCTGCACGTACCAGTAGCCGCCGTCGTCATCCTTCACGAGCGCAGCCTGATTGGCCGCGCCCGGCCGGTCGCCGAGCAGGCGGGTCGAGATCTCCAGCGGCGCATCGGAGGCCACGCAGCTGAGCCAGGCGCCGGTGTACTGCCGATCCGGGGCGGGAAGGTAGTCGGGGGCGTCCTCGATGCCGACCGGCATGGGGTCGCGCTTGATGTCGTCGAGCTTGCTCGCCGGCACCGACGTGATCTTCGTCGTACCGCTCAGCAGGCGGGCGCTGGCCAGGTTCCTGACCGGGTACAGCGTCTCGCCGATGGCGACGTAGCGCGATCCCTCGCCCTGCACGACGATGATCGCGCCCTTGCTCCAGTCCTTCGGCAGGCTGCCGGTGAACGTGCCGATCAGCAGGGAGACGATGATCGTCAGGATGCCGAGGGCGATGCTGACGACCACGCCGCGCAGCGGCTTGCCCGGGGGCAGCTCACGTCCGCCCGGCGCTCCACTCGTGAACGCGGTCTGGAGCCGACGGCGGTTGAAGGCCTGGGCCTGAAGCAGCTCGGTCTTGGATGCCATGGATCAGAACCAGCCTCCGGCGATGATGGCCAGGGGGAGCAGCAGGGCGATCGTCGCCCACTCGGCGAAGTCGGCGAAGCGGGTCAGACCCAGTCGCACCTTCGAGCTGAGCAGCACGATCACGATGACGCAGACGGCCGCGACGGCCAGTGCGATGACCAGGCCGCCGATCCAACCGGGGTGGGAGATGACGGCCGCGACGATCACGAGGGCGACGCCGAGCAGCACACCGGCGACCACGATCACGATGTCGAAGCGGGAGTACACCTGCCTGGTGCCCAGGAACATGCCGGCGTAGGTCACCGCGCACAGCAGCAGACCCCAGAACCCGGAGGCGACGACGGGAACGGTCGCGACCAGCACGATCAGGCACAGCGCGATGCGCAGCGACACCTGGTAGCGGTGCGCGCGGCCGTAGAGCTTCGCGACCTGCTCGGGCGAGATGTGGGCAGGTGCGTCATAGACCTCGGAGTCGTCCCGTGCCGAGACGACGCGCAGAGGCACGGATGCCAGCGCCATCCACGGGGCGCCGAGGCCCGCGATGCCGGCGACCGCCATCGCGGCGGCCAGGGTCGCGGGGACGGGCGCGCCGAACCAGGTGATGACGGCACCGATCACGAGGAACACGACGCCGAGGGCGACCGGGATGAGCCCGTACTCGCGGCGGCTCTTCAGCGCCAGCATGGTGACGACGCCGAAGACCAGCATCGCGGCGCTGCCGACGACGATCGGCAGCCCCCAGCCCGGGCCGCCAGGCAGCGCGGTGTATCCCGCGACCCCGGCGAACAGCGAGGAGACGAGTGCGAGGGACATGGACGCCTGGGTGGGCGCACCGGTGCGGTCCATCACGAGCGCGCAGATCATGAGCACGACGGCGGCGGCTCCGGCGCCGGCGGCGGTGATGATCGAGCGGGAGTCGACCCAGGCCCACACCGCGGGGACCAGGCCCAGCAGCAGCAGCACGGATGCCACCACGGTCGCCGTGGTCACGGAGTTCTGCACCGACCAGGCGGGCGCGTTCTCCTCCACGACGTCGGCGACGGCCTCGACCAGGTCGTCATAGCGCTTGGACACTGCGGCGCTCGCGCCCTGCTCGAGCACGAGGAAGTCGCCGTCGTGCACGTTCTGCGCGGTGAGCGTGCGGTCGGGATCCAAGGCGGAGCCATCGGCCCTGACGAGGCGGAACCCGGCGGACGCCGACATGCTGTCCAGCATCCGCAGACGCCGCGTCAGCGACGGCAGCACCTCCGCGACCGGCACGCCACCGGGCACGCCCACATCGATGCGCTCGGACTCCCACTGCACCGAGAGGCGCACGAGCTGCGACTGCGCGACAGCCGTCGTCTGGGGCGACATGAATCCCTGCTTTCGTTGAACCGCGCGTTTCACACTATCGCGCGCTCGATCTGCTCCTTGCGGCGTCCGGCCGACCGGTGCGTCGGACTAGGCGTCGACGTCGTCGTCGGGGACGAGGACCGGGGCGTCCAGCAGCGCCAGATCGTCCCTGGTGACCAGTCGGCTCGACACCGCGTGCTCGACCAGGCGCGCCCGCCGGTTGGTAGCGAGCTTGCCCTGCCCGCCGCGCATGCCCTGGACGCCGATGCGGTCGAACTTGTCGCAGACGTTGTCGAGCTTGCGATTGAACCGCGTGCTCGTCCAGCCCAGTCGTTCAGCGGCCTTGGCGGAGCTGGGGATCTCGCTCGTCCCGGTGCCCTCGCGACGCAGCACCGGCTCCGCCAGCGCGAGGATCAGCAGCTTCTGGCTCTCGGTCAGCGGCACGTGCCCGATCGTCGACTGGCCGCCGTCGGCCGCCTCGCGAGGCGCGATGCGGAACGCGGGGCCCTTCGCGTGGATCGTGAACTCGTACGTGGTCGGCCCGGCGGTGAAGACCACCGTGGTCTGCTCGAAGACGATCGGCAGCCGCGCACCGGGTGCGAGCCAGGCGTTGACTCCTCCCGAGGAGTCCGTCACCGTCGCGGTGAGCCGCGCCCCGACGTTGGACAGCCACCACAGCCCGTCGGTGTTCGAGATCTCCAGGAAGTTCCTGTGCAGGAAGAGATTGTCGTCGAGCTCGAGGTCGCCCTGCCTGCCGACGTGGAACGGCTCGTCGGGATCGAGGGAGAAGTACTCCCCCGCGTACTCCACCGTGATGTCCATCAGCCCACGCACCCCCTGACCGGATCGGGCGAGGAACGCCCGTCAGCCCTCTTGATCAGCACCTCGACGCAGGTCGCCCCGGTACGTGCTCCGTCCAGGGTGACGCTGGTCTTCTCCGTCGTCTGCAGAGTACCCGGCCCGTCCAGGGTGTACTCGTACCAGATGTACGAGTCGCCCTCCTCGGGGTCCGGGTTGGTCCACGTGAACGTCACGACACCGGCATCACTGGTGCCCTTCAGATCGGCGACGTTCGGCACGAGGCCCGCGATGGGGTCCTTCGGCTGCGGCGGCGCTGCCGTGGTCTTGTCGGGCGTGGGCGTCAGTCCCCCGGCCAGCGTGCTGGCGAAGACGATGCCCAGCACCACGGCGACGACGCCGACGGCCGCGATGAGCCAGCCCCACCACGGCATGCCGCCGCGGCGGCGTCCGGTCTCGAAGAGATCGTCGGATGCCGAGGCGCCCGACTGCACGGCATCCGCCTGGGTCGCCTGGACGGCGGCCGGAGCGTGCGGCGCGACCACCTTGGGTCCGCCGCGCAGCACCGTGGCGTCGTCGTCATCGGCCTCGGCGGTCGCGGGCGCGGCGGCTCCGCGACGCTGGGTGCGCATCTGCGTCTCTTCCAGCGCATCCGCCGACGGACGGTCGAAGCGCGGCACGTCGGGCGTGCTCGGCTGCTTTCGCACCGTGGTCGCGGAGGGGCGGGTGGCCGACTGCGTGTCCGGGTTGATCGACCGGACCTCGCGGACGCGCGTCAGGCCGTCGTCGTCGTCCTCCAGCTCCTCGTGCGAGGGGTGCTCGTCGACGATGTCGATCGGGGTCACGGAGTGCGCGAGCTCGATCTGCACCTTCTGCAGCGCACGGGCGAACGCCACCGCACTCGGGTAGCGGTCCTCGGGCCGCTTGGCCATCGCCCGCGCCAGCACCGCCTGCAGGCTGTCGGGCACGTCGGCGCGATCCACCTTCGGAACGGCCATGCGCTCGATGCGCTCGATCAGATCGGCGCTGGAGTTGCGCTCCCCCTTGCGCTCGAACGGCGAGCGGCCGGAGAGCAGTGTGAACACCGTCGCGCCCAGCGCGTACACGTCGGTGCGCACGCCGGTGGTCGGGTTCTCGGCGAAGGACTCCGGCGGCGACCACGGGATCGACATGCCCGCGGCCTCGCTGTCGGCTGCGGTGGTCGACGCGATGCCGAAGTCGGTGAGGGCCGGCCGGTTGTAGACCGTGACGAGGATGTTCGCGGGCTTGATGTCGCGGTGCAGCACGCCCGCCCGGTGCGCGGTCTCCACGGCGCCGCTGACCTGCACGCCGACGCGCAGCGCCTCGGCCACCGAGAACGGCTCCTTGCGGGTGCGCACCTGCAGGTTCGGCTTGGGGCAGTACTCCATCACGATGTACGGGCGGCCGTCTGCGGCGACGCCGGCCTGGTAGATCGTGACGATGGCGGGATGTGTCGACAGCATCGCCATCACGTTCGCCTCGTTGGTGAACTCCTCCGCAGCACCGGCGCTCAGCCGATCGGCCAGCAGCACCTTGACCGCGACCTCGCGCTTGGGCAGCTGCTGCTCGTAGAGGAACACGTCGGCGAACCCGCCGGTCCCGAGCGGCCGGAGGTACTCGAACCCCTGCAGCTCGGGAGGCGGAGAGGGAGCGCGCGTCATCGCAGCTCCTCGACGGTGACGGTCACGCCGTCGCCCACATCGATGACGTCGCCGTGCAGCACCAGGGTCTGCTCACCCGGGTGCAGGCGCACCGGGTCGGCGCCGGGACGCAGCAGGGTGGAGCCGTTGGTCGTGTGCAGGTCGATGACCACGACCGAGTCGCCCTCGGGGCGGACCTCGAGGTGGTTGCGGGAGATGTCGGATTCCGGGCTGTCCACCGCGATCAGGTGCGGCATGGTGCTGCCGCTGGTGCGGGTGGAGCGCGGCTTGCGCCCGATGATCACCGTGCGGTCGAGATCGACCACCTGGCCCGTGGAGAGACGGATGCGGGCGCCGGATGCCGCCGCGGGCGCGTTCTCGAAGACCGGGATGGCCTCGGTCGGCGCGTCGGGTGCGGAGGTCGCGGCCTCGGCGCGCAGGCGCCGGGCCTCCGCCAGCGAGATCGTCGCGCCGTCGTGGTCGCCGATGTCGTCGGTTACGCCGTCCTGCGGTGCGGCAGCAGGGAGCGGGGGTGCCGGCGGGATCGGCGTGACGAAGCCCGCCATGGTCTCGGCGACGTGCGGGGAGTCCTCGTCCGCGGCGTGCGGCGCGATCGTGGCGGCCACGTCGGGTGTGATCGTCGCACCCAGGTCGGGCTCCTCGGCGGGTGCGGCCTGCTCGGGCTCCACTGTGGGCGCGGGAGCGGCGTCATCGGCCGCGGCGCGTGCCAGCAGCATCTGGTCCGGGGTGATCGTCTCCGAAACCCCCGTGCCGTCGGCGTCGGGGGCGGAAGGCTGGGATGCCGGCTCCTCGGCGGATTCGGGCTCGGCGACCTCTGCGTACTCAGGCGACACCTCGTCCGACGCTGCGTCCTCGGATGCGATGTCCGAAGCGTCCTCCGGCTCGGCGACGTCATCCGTCTGCTCGATCGCCTGCTCACCGTCGGAAGCCGTCTCGCCCTCGAGCTCGCCCTCCGGGCCGTCCCCGGCCTCCTCGAGCGCCTCAGCGTCGGCCTCGGGGGCATCGTCCGTCTGCTCGCCGTCGACGACGAGAGCGGCGTCAGCGTCCTCCTCCGGCACGGCCTCGGGCTCGGGGACCGTGAACGGCTCCCCCACCCGGACGCCCGAGGTGAGCACCACACCCGAGCGGATCGGGTATTCCACGGCATCCGGAGCGTCGCCGATGCGGATCTCGAACCGCGGCTCACCCGCGATGTAGCGCTCGCTCCACGTGGTGATGTCCTCGCCGGAGAAGCCCTCGTCGAGCCCGGTGGTCACGGTCACCGCGCCGCGCACGGCGAAGCGCGTGCCGCCGGGGCCGATCAGGGCGACCGCGAACGACCCGAGGCCTGTGATGGCGCCGCCGGAGAGCACGTCGATGACCTCGGTCAGCGCGGGCACGCCCCTGCGCAGCATCTCGGACAGCGCCACGACCTTGTCGGCGCCGGCGTCGGCGGGCAGCGCGGCGATGCCCGCGTCCTCGACGACGACCTGCCATTCACCGGGACGATAGATCACGTCATTCATCGCATTCCTCCATCCGCCGCCGCGCGCGGGCGCGTGTCGGCAAGGTCCTCGTCCTCATCGGCCTGCACGTGGATGCCCCGCACCGACGCGACCGTCAGCGCATCGACGATCACGACCGTGACGTTGTCGCGGCCGCCCGCTCGCACCGCATCCGCGGTGAGGATCTCCGCGGCGCGCTGCGGGTCGCGCTCGCTGCCCAGCACCTCGGCGATGCGCTCGTCGGACACCTCGGTGGTCAGCCCGTCGGAGCAGACCAGCATCCGGTCGCCGCGCTCGGCGGGGAAGAGCCAGTAGTCGGCGTCGCCGACGCTGCCCGCGCCGATCGCACGCGTGATGATGTTGCGCCGAGGGTCGGTGTTGGCCTGCTCGGGGGTGATCTCGCCCTCTTCGATCAGCTCCTGCACGTAGGAGTGGTCGACGGTGATCTGCTCGAGCTCACCGTTCGAGAACTGGTACGTGCGGGAGTCGCCGATGTTCAGCACCAGCCAGTAGCCGAGTCCGTCCACCGTGGCGACCGCGACGCCGCTGAGGGTCGTGCCCGCGCCCGCGGAGCCGTGCTGGCCGATGGCGCCGACCGCCTCCCGAGCGGATGCCAGGGTGTCGCGCACCTGCGCGATCGAGAGCGCGTCCTGGCCGACCAGGGCCGAGAAGTGCTCGATGACCGTGGCGCTGGCGATCTCGCCGGCGTCGTGCCCGCCCATGCCGTCGGCGACGATGAACAGCGGCGCGTTCGCCAGGTGGGAGTCCTCGTTGAGCTTGCGGCGGGCCCCCACGTCGGTGGAGCGGCCGCTGGCGGTCAGGATCGGCGCGGTCACACGTAACCTCCGACGGTGACGATGCGGTCGCCGATCTCGAGCGCATCCCCCAGACGCAGGGGCACGCGAGTACCAGGGGGGCACGCGATGCGCACGCCCTCGCGCACGATCACGGTCCCGTTGGTCGACTGACGGTCCATCACCCAGCCGCCGCGGGCGTCGGCCCCGGCCTCGAAGTGCGTCTTGGACAGCGAACGGGTCTCGTCGCGGACGGCGACATTGACCGCGCCGTCGCGCTCCTCGGGGTTGCGGCCGAACACGGTGCGCCCGGAGACGGTCGCACGCTGCCCGTCGTCCCAGGTGAACACCAGGCGGTGACCGGGGACGCTGATGCGCGTGGACTCGATGTCGTCGTCGTCGGGGTCCGTGACGAGTGGTGCGGACGCGGTCGGCGCTGCCATCGGCGCGACCGGGTTCTCCGCCGTGACGGGGACGGCAGCGGGCGTCGCATCCTGCGGCGCGGATGCCAGCTCGGCGGGGGCCGGCGCGACGGGAGGCACGGAGCCCAGGCGCGCGGCCACCGTCTCGATCGGCGTCGGGCCGGTCTCGGCCGGCACGGGAGCCGGAGCCGCCGGGGCCGGGAACGCGGGCGCGTCCGCAGGCG
>NZ_BRZC01000005.1 GCF_030268005.1 Microbacterium arabinogalactanolyticum
GGTCAGGCAGACCCGGAAGACCGGGAAGCCCGGGAACGGTGGGGTCACCACCGGGAAGACCCGGCAGCTCCGGAAGACCCGGGACCAGGCCACCGACGGTGTCAACGACACCACCGACAACCCCACCCAGGTCAGGCAGACCCGGAAGACCCGGAAGACCCGGAAGACCCGGAAGACCCGGAACCGTAGGGTCGCCACCGGGAAGACCCGGCAGCTCCGGAAGACCCGGAACCAGACCGCCGATGGTGTCAACGACACCACCGACAACCCCGCCCAGGTCGGGAAGACCCGGGAGACCCGGGACCGTGGGGTCGCCACCGGGAAGACCCGGCAGCTCACCCAGACCAGGAATCAGACCACCGATCGTGTCAACAACACCACCGAGGTCAGGGAGACCCGGAAGACCCGGGATCAGGCCACCGATCGTGTCAACGACACCACCGACGACCCCGCCCAGGTCGGGAAGACCCGGGAGACCCGGGACG
>NZ_BRZC01000006.1 GCF_030268005.1 Microbacterium arabinogalactanolyticum
AGAAGTCCGGCGGTGTCCTACTCTCCCACAGGGTCCCCCCTGCAGTACCATCGGCGCTGTGAGGCTTAGCTTCCGGGTTCGGAATGTGACCGGGCGTTTCCCTCACGCTATGGCCGCCGAAACACTATTGACATGTATCAGGCAACATCACAACGTTATGTGTGTGTTGTTGGTTCCCGACCGTACGTCGAGAACCACAAAGTGGACGCGTTCATCTCGCAGAAGGAGTGTGTTATCAAGTCATCGGCTTATTAGTACCAGTCAGCTGCACGTGTTGCCACGCTTCCACATCTGGCCTATCAACCCAGTCGTCTGGCTGGGAGCCTCTCCACCCGAAGGTGATGGAAGTCTCATCTTGAGGCCGGCTTCCCGCTTAGATGCTTTCAGCGGTTATCCATCCCGAACGTAGCTAACCAGCGGTGCTCCTGGCGGAACAACTGGCACACCAGAGGTTCGTCCAACCCGGTCCTCTCGTACTAGGGTCAGATCCTCTCAAACTTCCTACGCGCGCAGCGGATAGGGACCGAACTGTCTCACGACGTTCTAAACCCAGCTCGCGTACCGCTTTAATGGGCGAACAGCCCAACCCTTGGGACCTACTCCAGCCCCAGGATGCGACGAGCCGACATCGAGGTGCCAAACCATGCCGTCGATATGGACTCTTGGGCAAGATCAGCCTGTTATCCCCGAGGTACCTTTTATCCGTTGAGCGACAGCGCTTCCACAAGCCACTGCCGGATCACTAGTCCCGACTTTCGTCCCTGCTCGACCTGTCAGTCTCACAGTCAAGCTCCCTTGTGCACTTACACTCGCCACCTGATTGCCAACCAGGTTGAGGGAACCTTTGGGCGCCTCCGTTACTTTTTGGGAGGCAACCGCCCCAGTTAAACTACCCACCAGGCACTGTCCCTGAACCGGATTACGGTTCGAAGTTAGATATCCAGAGTGACCAGAGTGGTATTTCAACAATGACTCCACATGAACTGGCGTCCATGCTTCAAAGTCTCCCACCTATCCTACACAAGCCACACCGAACACCAATACCAAGCTGTAGTAAAGGTCACGGGGTCTTTCCGTCCTGCTGCGCGTAACGAGCATCTTTACTCGTAGTGCAATTTCGCCGAGTTCGCGGTTGAGACAGTTGGGAAGTCGTTACGCCATTCGTGCAGGTCGGAACTTACCCGACAAGGAATTTCGCTACCTTAGGATGGTTATAGTTACCACCGCCGTTTACTGGGGCTTAAATTCTCAGCTTCGCCTTGCGGCTAACCGGTCCTCTTAACCTTCCAGCACCGGGCAGGCGTCAGTCCGTATACGTCGACTTGCGTCTTAGCACGGACCTGTGTTTTTAGTAAACAGTCGCTACCCACTAGTCTCTGCGGCCACCACACCCTTTCCGGAGCAAGTCCGTATAAGCGGGTGGCCCCCCTTCTCCCGAAGTTACGGGGGCATTTTGCCGAGTTCCTTAACCACGATTCTCTCGATCTCCTTGGTATTCTCTACCTGACCACCTGAGTCGGTTTGGGGTACGGGCGGCTTGAACCTCGCGTCGATGCTTTTCTCGGCAGCATAGGATCACCCACTTTTTATCCGCATCGTGTCTCAGCCTGTATGAGAGACGGATTTGCCTATCTCTCGGCCTACGCACTTGCACCAGGACAACCATCGCCTGGCTTGGGCTACCTTCCTGCGTCACACCTGTTAATACGCTCACGCCACCAGATGGGGTCCCGTGCTCCCTTGAACGATGCGACCCGAAGGTCACGGTGTCCAAGTTCGGACGGTTAGCACTCCTGATCTTGTGTGGGCGGTTCTTCGCCGGTACGGGAATATCAACCCGTTGTCCATCGACTACGCCTGTCGGCCTCGCCTTAGGTCCCGACTTACCCAGGGAAGATTAGCTTGACCCTGGAACCCTTGGTCTTCCGGAGGACGTGTTTCTCACACGTCTTTCGCTACTCATGCCTGCATTCTCACTCGTGTAGCGTCCACGGCTGGTTCACACCGCCGCTTCACTCGCCACACGACGCTCTCCTACCCATCAACACGGCTGGACCACGAAGGCCTACCAAAAATGTCAATGCCACAACTTCGGTGGCGTGCTTGAGCCCCGTTACATTGTCGGCGCGGAATCACTTGACCAGTGAGCTATTACGCACTCTTTCAAGGGTGGCTGCTTCTAAGCCAACCTCCTGGTTGTCTAAGCAACTCCACATCCTTTTCCACTTAGCACGCGCTTTGGGACCTTAGATGGTGGTCTGGGTTGTTTCCCTCTCGACTATGAAGCTTATCCCCCACAGTCTCACTGCTGCGCTCTCACTTACCGGCATTCGGAGTTTGGCTGACGTCAGTAACCTGGTGAGGCCCATCGGCCATCCAGTAGCTCTACCTCCGGCAAGAAACACGCAACGCTGCACCTAAATGCATTTCGGAGAGAACCAGCTATCACGAAGTTTGATTGGCCTTTCACCCCTATCCACAGCTCATCCCCTCAGTTTTCAACCTAAGTGGGTTCGGTCCTCCACGACGTCTTACCGTCGCTTCAACCTGGCCATGGATAGATCACTTCGCTTCGGGTCTAGGACATGCGACTGAATCGCCCTATTCAGACTCGCTTTCGCTACGGCTACCCCACACGGGTTAACCTCGCCACATATCACTAACTCGCAGGCTCATTCTTCAAAAGGCACGCTGTCACCCCTACTAAGGAGGCTCCAACGGTTTGTAAGCAAACGGTTTCAGGTACTATTTCACTCCCCTCCCGGGGTACTTTTCACCTTTCCCTCACGGTACTTGTCCGCTATCGGTCATCTGGGAGTATTTAGGCTTATCAGGTGGTCCTGACAGATTCACACGGGATTTCACGGGCCCCGTGCTACTTGGGATACTCTTCACGCTGCACACGACATTTCAACTACGGGGCTGGCACCCACTATGGCCCGCCTTTCAAGACGGTTCGTCTATATCGTCACATCACGTCGACCACTCGGCAGAATGATCAGAAAAGTCCCGCAACCCCGCTCCTGCAACCCCTGCCGGGTATCACACAGAAGCGGTTTAGCCTCATCCGCTTTCGCTCGCCACTACTCACGGAATCACTGTTGTTTTCTCTTCCTGTGGGTACTGAGATGTTTCACTTCCCCACGTTCCCTCTACCCGCCCTATATATTCAGGCGGGAGTCACCAGGTCGCACAAACGCCTGGCGGGGTTTCCCCATTCGGAGACCCTCGGATCAAAGTGTGCTTATCCACTCCCCGAGGCTTATCGCAGATTGCTACGTCCTTCTTCGGCTCCAGATGCCAAGGCATCCACCGTTTGCTCTTAAAGACTTGAAATCACATGAGATGAGTCAGATCCAGGAAAAGATCTGACCCGGTTTTCTTTAAGATGCTCGCGTCCACTGTGTAGTTCTCAAAGTACGGGCGGTCCCCCACCCCCACTGCCATACGGCAACAGAAGTAAGGGCCGAGAGGTTCAGAACGACCCAAACGGGCCGGCCCGGTCCCTCAGGACCCAACAGCGTGCAG
>NZ_BRZC01000007.1:0-490296 GCF_030268005.1 Microbacterium arabinogalactanolyticum
CACGCTGTTGAGTTCTCAAGGATCGGACGCACCCACACACCCACCCCATCAGGGCAAGAAGCGCAGGGCAACTTCACAATCTTACCCGGCAGATCCAGGACTGTTGACCAGTCGTTCCGGAGCCGGAACCTCTACCTTACACCAGCGAAGCCGCCAGTGGAAGTTGAGGATTTGTGTTCGCTGCTTGGAGGGGAGCCAGGCCTTCAGGCCTTCCGCTCAACCGCTTGGGGCGAACAAGTAATAATTTACGTGGATCCCGGGCATCCGGCAAATCAGCCCCGTATCCCGGGCGTGTCGCGCCTCCCGCCGACGTAGTCTCGCGTCATGGGACCCACCAGTGACACCCCGCTCCGGCCGCAGGATTCCGGGCTCCTCCCCCGTGTGCTGGCGGAGCTGGGTCTGCGCGCCGACGCTCTCACGCTCCCCGCCGGCGCGGCGTCGGCCGTACAGCTGCCCTCCCATCTCGCCGCGGGCGAGCTCGCCTGGACCAGCATCGGAGCCGCGGCGACCGCGATCGCGACAGCGTCGGCCGAGGACGGGCATCCGCTCCTCCCCGATCCCGACCTCGTGGCCGCGGCCTATCGCAGCGACCGGCACCTGCGCGTGGACGGCGAGGCGATCGAGGGGTTCGCTCCTCTCTCGGGGTTCTGGCGCACCGCTGACGGGTGGGTGCGCACGCACGGCAACTACGCGCACCATGCCGCCGCCCTCCGCACAGGCCTCCGTCTTGGGGACGGCGTCACCCCCGACGAGGTCGCCTCGGCGCTGCGCACGATGACATCCGTGCAGGCGATGACTGCCGTCCAGGCGCACGGCGGTCTCTGCGTCCCTGTGCGACAGGAGGATCCGCGCGAGGATGCCGCGCTGCGGACCACTCCGCTGATCCAGGTGTCCCGACTCGGCGACTCCCGACCGCGCGCACTCCCCCGCCCCACGGCGGCCTCACCCCTGTCGGGCATCCGCGTGCTCGACCTGACCCGAGTGATCGCCGGTCCTGTCGCGACGCGCACTCTGGCTTTCGCCGGTGCCGAGGTGCTGCGACTCGACCCTCCATTGCGGGAGGAGATCAGCTGGCAGCACTTCGACACCGGTCACGGCAAGCGGACCGCTCTCCTGGACATCGCTGCGGATCGCGAGCGCTTCGATGCGCTGCTCGCCGATGCCGACGTGATCGTGCTCGGCTATCGTCCGGACGGACTGCGCCGGCTCGGCCTGGATCCTCGGTCGCTGGTCTCCCGGTATCCGCAGCTCGTCGTCGCGCAGCTGAGCGCCTGGCCCGGCGACGACTCCGCCCGAGGGTTCGACAGCATCGTGCAGGCGGCCTGCGGCATCTCGTGGGCGGACTCGGCCGACGGACGGGTCCCCGGCGCGCTGCCTGCGCAGGCGCTGGACCATTCGGCCGGATATCTGCTCGCCGCGGGGATCGCCGCAGCGCTGTGCCGGCGTGAGGAGGTGGGCGGCTCCTGGTACGTGCGCACCTCGCTGCGGCGGGTGGCCGCCGAGCTGCTCGGGATGCCCCGGGGAGAGCCGCATCGAGCGCCGGAGCACGAGGTCCGGACGCAGGAGTTCGAGGTCGGCGGGCACAGCGTCACGACGGGCGAGCCCGCCGTGCGCTGGCAGGGCGGACCGGTGCGGTTCGCCGCTCCGCGCCCGTGGGGCGCCGATGCGCCCGAGTGGTGATCAGACGGAGTGGTGATCAGACTGTACGGCGGCGACCGGAGAGCAGCACGACCACCACGCAGAGGGCGAGCGTCATCAGTCCCCACAGGCCCGACGCGAGCGGCAGCGTCCGGTAGGCCAGCTGCTGCACGCTGAGCGATTCGCCCGGCGGCCCGTAGACGGACAGCCCGATGAGCCAGCCCCCGATCAGGAACACCGGCAACGTCAGGTACCAGCTCCAGCGCACCCAGGCGGGCAGCATCCGCGGCCGATACACGATGCCCCGCCGACGCAGCCACAGCACCGCGCATACGCCGAGGAGCAGCAGGCCGACGGCGCTCGAACCGTGCTGCAGCCACTTGTATCCGGGCATCGGGCCCCAGGACTGCTGCAGCGCGGGGATCGCCTCGACGCCCCAGCGGCCTTCGTGCGTGAACAGGTCCCAGGCGATGTGCGAGAGCACCCCGATCAGCAGCGAGATGACCAGCAGGAGCGGGTAGCCCGGCTTCTCGCGGGACGCGAACAGCTCGAGCGCCGCGTCACGACCGGTCCGGCGCCAGGCATCCGGAAGACGCGCGGCCACGGCATCCGGAGCGAGATGCACCAGCGCCGGCCGCAGCACCAACCGCCACACGGCCAGCAGGCCGAGGGCGATCAGCGCCGTCCAGACGATGTTCGTCGTGGAATGCGTGAACCCGTACGACGGCCCGAGTCCGCGCAGGAAGAGCGGCAGGTCCGGTGTCATCGCCCCGACCGCGATCGCCGCCGGCACCAGCGGCGTGCGCACGAAGGGCAGCGCGACGATCGCGTGGCTGGGCGTGAAGGGCATCGATTCGCCGGGTCAGCCGAGGAACACGCCCGCGAGCGTCTTCTTGCCGCGACGCAGCACGGACACACCGCCGGGCAGCGAGCCCTGCACGGTCGCCGAGTCGTCCGCGACCCGCTCGCCGTCCAGCGAGACCCCGCCCTGCGAGATCGCGCGGCGCGCCTCGGAGACGCTGGAGACCAGTCCCGTGGCGACGAGGGCCTCGGCGACCGGCGTGCCGGCGGCGACCGTCGCGTTCGGGAGCTCCTCGAGGGCGGTGCGCAGCGTGGCCGCGTCCAGCGCGGACAGGTCCCCCTGGCCGAACAGCGCCTCGGATGCCGCGATCACGGCGGCCGTCGCCTCCGCCCCGTGCACCGTCACGCACACCTCGAGCGCGAGACGCTTCTGCGCGGCACGGCGGAACGGCTCGGACTCGACCAGGGCCGCGTACTCCTCGATCTCGGCGCGCGTCAGGAACGTGAAGACCTTCAGCCGGTCGACGACATCGGCGTCCGTCGTCCCGAGCCAGAACTGGTACATCCGGTACGGGCTGCACATCTCGGCGTCCAGCCAGATGGCGTTGCCCTCGCTCTTGCCGAACTTGGTGCCGTCGCTGTTCGTGATCAGCGGCGTCCCGATCGCGTGCGCGGACACCCCCTCGACGCGGTGGATCAGGTCGGTGCCGCTGGTGAGGTTGCCCCACTGGTCGGAGCCGCCGGTCTGCAGCACGCAGCCGTACAGGCGGTAGAGCTCCAGGAAGTCCATGCCCTGCAGGATCTGGTAGCTGAACTCCGTGTAGCTGATCCCGGCGTCCGAGTTCAGGCGCGCGGCGACCGCGTCCTTCTTCAGCATCGTGCCGACGCGGTAGTGCTTGCCGATCTCGCGCAGGAAGTCGATGGCGCTCATCGGCGCGGTCCAGTCGAGGTTGTTGACCATGCGCGCGGCGTTCTCGCCCTCGAAGCTGAGGAAGCGCTCGACCTGGGCGCGCAGCCGGCCCACCCACTCCTCGACCGTCTCGCGCGTGTTCAGCGTGCGCTCCGCGGTCGGGCGGGGGTCGCCGATCAGGCCGGTGGAACCGCCGACGAGTCCGAGGGGCTTGTGCCCGGCGAGCTGCAGACGGCGCAGCAGCAGCAGCTGCACGAGGTTGCCGAGGTGCAGGCTGGGGGCCGTCGGGTCGAAGCCGCAGTAATACGTGATCGGGTCCCCGGCGAGAAGGGCGCGCAGCGCCTCCTGATCGGTGGACACGTGGACGAGGCCGCGCCACAGCAGCTCGTCCCACACGTTCTCGAACGTGGGATCGAGCGCCACGGAGGCGGTCGTCAGAGCGGGATTCGACACGCGTTCCAGGCTATCAGCGCGGATCGCGCGCTCCGCTCCCGCGTGACGTCGGATGCCCGTGCCATGCTGGCGGCATGCCGTCCCTGGACCCCTTCGCCTCCGCAGTGCTGGCCTCAGCGATCGTGGTGGTGCTGCTGGTGACGCTCGTGCTCTCGCTCGTGGGGCTGCGCCGGCCGTCGACCGTCCTGGCCGCCGTCGGCGGTGCGCTCGTGGCGGCCGCGCTGACCATCGTCGTGGTCCTGCCTCCGGGCGCGACGCCCCTGCTGGGCGTGCCGATCACCGTGCTGGGGTTCGCCGCCGCGACGGTCGGCGGCAATCCGTTCACCCGGCGCGCGCTCGATATCGCCGCAGGCAACCGCGTGCGCGAGACCGAGGACGGCGGCATCGTGATCCTCGCCTCGCACGATGCCGACCCCGCGCACGCGCGGACCCTCATGCGCGGCGGCACCGTCATCGGCTACCTGGAGCGCATCTGCACCGTGGTGGCGATCGCGGTGGGCTTCCCCGAGGCCATCGCCGCGATCATCGCGGTGAAGGGCATCGGCCGGTTCCCGGAGCTCGCCGAGGCCGAGGCCAGGGAGCGCTTCATCATCGGTACGCTCGCCAGTCTGCTCTGGGCCGGCGCGGTCGGCACGGTGATCCGTCTCGCGCTCGTCTGAGCGCGCTCCGTTCAGGTCAGCTCGAGCAGCCGGAACCCCTCCACGACGCTGCCCGCCCCCGATGACGACAGCGCCTGGGACACCGCCGACTGCGTGATGCCCTCGGACGCGGCGAGTTCGGACTGAGTGCGGGAGAGGCAGCGGCCGTAGGCGAGACGACGGGTGCGCTCGCTCATCGCTCCGACCAGCTCGTCCCTGGAAAGAAGATAGGCGTTCGCCCAGCGGACGGCGTCCGGCGACACCTCGTCCGTGCTCTCATGGGCGACGACCCAGGTCCGCGCCTGCGGCGCGGTGCGCCGCTGGAGCGTCTCCACCTGCTCGATCGCGCTGCGCGCCGCCCACCAGCCGGGGCCGTCGGAGATCCCCCGATCGGATGCCGTGGAGGGAACGGTTCCCACCTCCCCGACGCCGATCCCGTAGCGGAACTCGACACCGTCGGGCAGTGCGAGCCGCAGCAGCAGAATGGTCCCGAGCGCCGCCTCCAGCGTCGGATAGACGGCCTGCTGCTCGTCGCCCACGGTCGGACGCATTCCCTCGACCGCCACGGGGAGGTCTCGCTCCACCTGTGCGATCGCCGCGTCGAGGGCGCTCTGCGCGTCTCCCCTGTCGAGGAGTCTGCGGGAGCCGATGATGTCGGCTGTCACGACGACTGCCATGCGATCAGCTTATCACTGATATTTCAGGAATATAAGGAGAAGCCTGATGTTCCGTGAATATCAGAGACCCAGAGCGTGTGCCGCGGCCTGCGTGCGCGCCACGAGCTCAGCCCGCTGCTCGGCCACTCGCACAGGAGCCGTGCCGCCGGCGCCGGTGCGTGACGCCACCGAGCCCTCGATCGAGAGCACGTCACGGACGGCCGGAGTCAGGTGCTCCGACACCGAGCGCAGCAGCTCGTCATCGGCATCCTCCAGCCCGATCCCGCGCTCCTCGCAGGCTCGCACCAGCGCACCGGAGATCTCGTGCGCGTCGCGGAACGGCACGCGCTGCTTGACCAGCCACTCGGCGACGTCCGTCGCCAGCGAGAAGCCCTGCGGTGCGAGCTCAGCCATGCGCGCCGTGTCGAAGCGCAGCGTGGCGATCATGCCCGCGAACGCCGGCAGCACGACCTCGAGGGTGCGGACCGAGTCGAAGACCGGCTCCTTGTCCTCCTGCAGGTCGCGGTTGTACGCGAGCGGAAGGCCCTTGAGCGTGGCGAGCAGCCCGGTCAGGTTGCCGATCAGGCGGCCGGACTTGCCGCGCGCGAGCTCGGCGATGTCGGGGTTCTTCTTCTGCGGCATGATGCTGGACCCGGTGGAGTACGCGTCGTCGAGCGTGACGAATCCGAACTCGCGGGTGTTCCAGAGGATGATCTCCTCCGACAGGCGGGACAGGTCGATGCCCGTCATCGCGGCGATGAACGCGAACTCCGCGACCACGTCGCGAGCGGCGGTGCCGTCCAGCGAGTTCTCCGCGGGACGGTCCAGCCCCAGCTCGCGAGCCACGAGCGCCGGGTCGAGACCGAGAGTGGACCCGGCCAGCGCTCCCCCGCCATAGGGCGAGAAGCCGGCGCGGCGACGCCAGTCGACCAGGCGCTCCAGTTCGCGCACCAGGGGCCAGGCGTGCGCCTGCAGGTGGTGTGCGAGCAGCACCGGCTGAGCGTGCTGCAGGTGCGTGCGCCCCGGGAGGATGGCATCCGGGTGCGCCTCGGCCTGCGCGACCAGGGCGTCGATGACGCGCAGCAGGTCGCGGGCGATCACCCGGGCGTGATCGATCAGGTACATGCGCACGAGCGTCGCGATCTGATCGTTGCGGCTGCGGCCGGCGCGCAGGCGCCCGCCCACTTCGGGACCGATCTCGGCGATCAGCGCCTTCTCGAGCGCGCCGTGCACGTCCTCGTCGCCCGGGTCGGGCAGCAGCGTGCCGTCCGCGATCCTCGCGGCGAGGGCGTCGAGGCCGGCGTGCATGATGCGCGCCTCCTCCGCCTCCAGGTACCCGGCGGCCTCGAGAGCCGTGGCGTGCGCGTGGGACCCCGCGATGTCGTACGGGGCGAGAATCCAGTCGAAGTGCGTGGACCGGCTCAGCTCGGCGAGCTCGGGCGACGGACCGCCCGCGAACCGTGCACCCCAGAGAGCGCCCTCGTTCGTGCCGTGCGCCTCGGAGCTCATGCGGCGTCCTCCTGCTTGCCCAGGAGCCAGACCAGCAGCGCCTTCTGCGCGTGCAGGCGGTTCTCGGCCTCGTCCCAGACCACGCTCTGCGGCCCGTCGATGACCTCGGAGTCCACCTCGTAGCCGCGATCGGCGGGCAGGCAGTGGATGAAGATGGCCTCGGGATCGGCGAGGTCCATGATCTCGGTGGTGACCTTGTAGCCGCCCAGGTCGCGGAGCCGCTCGATCTTCTCCTCCTCCTTGCCCATCGACACCCAGGTGTCGGTCACGACGATGTCGGCGCCGAGCGCCGCCTCGCGCGGGTCCGTGAGCAGGGTGACGGATCCGCCCGTCTCGGCGGCGCGCTTCTCGGCGGCGGCGACCACGTCCGGGCGGGGTGCGTAGGCATCCGGCGCGGCCACGCGCACGTGCATTCCGGCGGTGACGCAGGCGAGCAGGTAGGAGTGCGCCATGTTGCTGCGGCCGTCGCCGTAGAACGACAGCGTGAGTCCCTTGAGCTCGCCCTTGTGCTCGCGGATCGTGAGCAGGTCGGCCAGCAGCTGGCAGGGGTGGAAGTCGTCCGAGAGCGCGTTGACGACCGGCACGCGGGTGCCGCGCGCCATCTCCTCGAGACCGGACTGCGCGTAGGTGCGCCACACGATCGCCGCCACCTGCCGCTCCAGCACGCGGGCGGTGTCGGACGGCGTCTCCTTGCCGCCGAGCTGGCTGTTGGCGGTGGAGATGATCAGCGGCGAGCCGCCGAGGTCCGCGATCCCGACGGCGAACGACACCCGGGTGCGGGTGGAGGACTTGTCGAAGATCACGGCGACCGTCTGCGGGCCGGCGAGGGCCTTGTTGGACCAGCGGTCCTTCTTCAGCTCGATCGCGAGATTCAGCACCTCGCTCTGCTCGGCGGGGGTCAGGTCGTCATCGCGAAGCAGGTGGCGGGTCATGCGGGGGTCTCCATGGTCGAGTGTGCGGATGCTGTGGCGTCGAGCGCCGCGCTGAAGAGGGTGAGGAACTCCGCCACCTCGGCGTCGCCGATCGTGTACGCGGGGGCGATGCGGATGATGTCCTCGGTGGGTGCATTGATGATCAGGCCGCGTTCATGAGCGGCCGCTCGCACCTCGGCGGCGACGGGCGCGGACAGGCGGATGCCGATGAGCAGCCCCGCCCCGGTGGTGCCGGTCACGAACGGGAGGTCCGCGACCGCCGCACGCAGCTGAGCGCCGCGCGCGTTGACGTTGTCGAGAAGGCCGGTCTCCTCGATGAAGCCCAGCGTGGCGTTGGCCACCGCAGCGGCCAGCGGGTTGCCGCCGAACGTCGAGTTGTGAGTGCCGGGGTAGAACAGCTCGCTGGCCGCGCCGAACGTGATGAGGGCGCTCAGCGGGAAGCCTGCACCGATGCTCTTGGCCATCGTCACGGCGTCGGGGACGATGCCCTCGCGCTGGAACGCGAACCACGTGCCGGTGCGCCCGGAACCTGTCTGCACCTCGTCGAGGATGAGCAGCGCGTCGTGCTCGGCCGTCAGCTCCCTGGCACGGGCGAGGAAGCCCTCGGGGAGCTCGACGACGCCCGCCTCGCCCTGGATGGGCTCGACGATCATGGCCGCCACTCCCCCGGCAGCGAACGCCGCCTCGAGGCTCTCGATCGAGCGCGACACGGTCACCACATCGGGGACGGCGGGCAGGAAGGGATCGCGGTACATCGCCTTGGGCGTGAGCGACAGCGCACCCATGGTGCGGCCGTGGAACGCCCCCTCGACGACGATCATCTTCGTGCGGCCGGAGGGCTTGCCGTGCAGACGGGCGAGCTTGAAGGCCATCTCGTTGGCCTCGCTGCCGGAGTTCGCGAGGAACACCCGGCCCGCGTCGCCGGTGCCCGCCAGACGCTTGAGTCGTGCGGCGAGCTCGAGCTGGCCGGGGCTGGCGAAGTAGTTCGACACGTGCGCGAGCGTCGCGGCCTGCTTCGAGACCGCCTCGACGAACACCGGGTGGGCGGTGCCCAGGCAGTTCACCGCGATGCCGCCGAGGAAGTCGAGGTAGCGCTTCTCATCGGCATCCCACAGCCAGGATCCCTCGCCGCGGGTGAGCAGAGCGAACCGGCCGCCCAGGCTCATCAGATCGTGTGCTGCGTCCTCGTTCCAGTCGCTCATGCGACGACCTCCGTGCCGATGCCCTTGCTGGTGAACAGTTCGACGAGCACTGAGTGCGGCACGCGTCCGTCGATGATGGCGGCGGCGTCCACGCCGCCCTGCACGGCGTCCAGGCAGGCGCGCATCTTCGGGATCATCCCGGACTCCAGCGCCGGAAGCATCTCGGTGAGCGCCTCGGCGGTGATGTGCGAGACGAGCGAGTCGCGGTTCGGCCAGTCGGCGTACAGGCCGGCGACATCCGTCAGGATCACCAGCTTGCGGGCGCCGAGGGCCACGGCGAGCGCCGCCGCAGCGGCATCCGCGTTCACGTTCAGCGACTGCCCGGGGTGATCCAGGTCGGGCGCGATCGAAGAGACCACGGGGATCCGTCCCGCCGCGAGATGGTCCAGCACCGGCGTCGGATCGACCTGCACCACGTCGCCGACGCGACCCAGATCGACCTCCTGACCGTCGATGACCACACCGCGGCGGCGTCCGCCGAACAGGCCGGCATCCTCGCCGCTCACGCCCGTGGCGATGGGACCGTGCGAGTTGATCTTGCCGACCAGCTGCGGGTTGACCTGCCCGGTGAGCACCATGCGCACGACGCTGATCGCCTCGGTGTTGGTGACGCGGTATCCGCCCTTGAACTCGCTGGGGATGTCGAGCCGGTCCAGCATCGTCGAGATCTGGGGACCGCCGCCGTGCACGACCACGGGCTGCACGCCCACGTAGCGCAGGTAGGCGATGTCCTGCGCGAAGGCGTCCTGCAGCTCATCGCTGACCATGGCGTTGCCGCCGTACTTGACCACGACGATCTGATCGCGGAACTTCTTCAGCCACGGCAGTGACTCGATGAGGGTGGCGGCCTTGTAGGCGGCCTCCTCGGGTGCGGTGTCCTGGAGCTGGGTCATGAGGCGTAGGCGCTGTTCTCGTGCACGTAGTCGTGGGTCAGGTCGTTGGTGAGGATCGTGGCGGTGGCGTCGCCCGCCTTCAGGTCGATCAGCAGGTGCGTGGCGCGCGGGGTCAGGTCGACCTCCTCGCGCGGACGGTCCGGTCCGCCGTTCGAGCAGACGCGGATGCCGTTCATCGTGACGTCGACGGCGTAGGGGTCGAACTCCGCGCAGGTGGTGCCGATCGCGGCGAGCACGCGGCCCCAGTTCGGGTCGTTGCCGAAGATCGCCGCCTTGAACAGGTTGTTGCGCGCGACCGAGCGCCCGACCTCGACCGCGTCGGTCTCGGTGACGGCGTTCACGACCTCGATGGTGATGTCGTGGCTGGCGCCCTCGGCGTCGCCCTGCAGCTTCTGCGCGAGCTCGACGCACAGCTCGGCGAGCGCGGCGTCGAAGTCGTCCAGGTCGGGACGGATGCCGCTGGCACCGCTCACGAGCAGGGTCACCTGGTCGTTCGTGGACATGCAGCCGTCCGAGTCGAGCCGGTCGAAGCTGACGTTCGTCGCCCTGCGCAGCGCCGCGTCGGCCTCGGATGCCTCGAGATCGGCATCCGTGGTGATGACGACGAGCATCGTGGCGAGGCCGGGGGCGAGCATGCCCGCGCCCTTCGCCATCGCTCCGATCGTCCAGCCGTCGCGCGTGACGACAGCGGTCTTCGAGACCGTGTCGGTGGTCATGATGGCCTCTGCGGCGAGCTGGCCGCCGTCGGCGGACAGCGAGGCGATGCCCTGCTCGACGCCGTCGAGCACCTTGCCACGGAACACCTCGTCGCCGGTGCCGATGAGGCCTGTGGAACAGACCAGGATGTCTCCGGCGCTCACCTCGAGCAGCTCGGCGGCCTTCTCGGCGGTGAGGTGGCTGGTCTGGAACCCGAACGCGCCGGTGAAGCAGTTCGCGCCACCGGAGTTCAGCACGATCGCCTCGACCGTGCGGTCGGCGATGACCTGCTGCGACCACAGGACGGGGTTGGCCTTGGCGCGGTTGCTGGTGAAGACCGCCGCTCCCACCTTGCGGGGCCCGCGGTTGACGACCACGGCCACGTCCGGCTTGCCGGTGCTCTTCAGACCGACGGCGACGCCGGCTGCTTCGAATCCCTGGGGTGCGGTGACGCTCACGGCGCTACTCCGTTCACGGTGAGGGCGCGGTCCTCGGGAAGGCCCAGCGCGAGGTTCATGGACTGCACGGCGGCGCCGGCCGTTCCCTTGACGAGGTTGTCGACCGCGGTGACGACGGTCACGCGGTTCGCCGCGCGGTCGATGGCGATGCCCATCAGCGCGGTGTTGGCGCCCAGCACGTCGGCGGTGCGCGGGAACTGGCCTTCGGGCAGCAGCTGCACGAAGGTCTCGTCGCCGTACGCGGACTCCCAGGCGTCGCGGATCTGCGCGTCCGTCGCGCCGTCGGCGATCGGCGCCGTCGAGGTGGCGAGGATGCCGCGGGACATCGGGACGATCACCGGGGTGAAGGAGATGCGGATGTCTGCGGGCTCGACGTCGGATGCCGCGGCGAGCGCCTGGCGGATCTCGGGGATGTGCCGGTGCGTTCCGCCGACCGCGTAGGGGTTGGCGGTGCCGAGCAGCTCGCTGCCGAGCAGGTGCGTCTTCAGGCTCTTGCCTGCACCGGACGGCCCCACGGCGAGGACGGTCACGATGTCGGACGGAGCGATGACACCCGCCGCCACTCCGGGGGCGAGGCTGAGGCTCACGGTCGACGCGTTGCAGCCGGGAGCCGCGATGCGCGTCGCGCCGCGCAGGTTGTCGCGCTGCTTGCCGCCGTCCACGAGCAGCTCCGGGACCCCGTAGGTCCACGGATCGTGGAAGGCGCCGCCGTAGAAGGCGTCCCACGCATCCTGCGAGGTGAGGCGGTGGTCGGCGCCCGCGTCGATCACGAGCGGCACCTCGCCCAGAGCATCCGTGTACTGCCCCGACTGCCCGTGCGGCAGCGCGAGGAAGACGATGTCGTGTCCGGCGAGGATCTCGGGGGTGGTGTCCTGAAGCGTGAGATGCGCGAGCGAGCGCAAGTGCGGCTGATGCTGCACGAGCGGCTGACCGGCGTTGGAGTGCGCGGTGACGGTGCGGATCTCGATGTCGGGATGCGCGGCGAGAAGCCGCAGGATCTCGCCTCCTGCATAGCCTGATGCGCCGGAGACGGCGACGGAGTACGTCATGGTTCTACCTTAACGGTCGAGTCGCGCCCGATGACGGGCATGACCCAGTGACAGTGGACCGGGGCGGCGACACCGGCTCCGGCCTCGAACCATCGCGGAACGGGCTGCGCGGGGTCGCCTAGAGTCGGCGGCCGGCGCGGCGTCGGCGCACGGGAGCGACGCCCGGAAGGGGCGTCAGCGTGATGTGTGCGGCCGAAGGCATGACGCGACAGTAGCGTCGATCGCGCAGCATCCGCAAATCCGCGGCGTCACACTCTCCGCTGCCGCCCGCTCCGCCGAGTTCAGCGCAGATCGAAGAACGCCCTCTCGTGCTCTGCCGCAGCGACGAACGCCCGGTGCATGCGACGCCGGCGCTCCCCGTCGGCACCCGCGGCCGCAGCGACGACATAGCCGATCGCCCGCTCGGTGGCGATCGCGAAGGCGGGGTCGGCGTACGTCACCAGCCACGAGGCGTACGGATGCCGCGGGTCGGTCGCGTATGCGCCGAAGTCGCCGGCGTGCAGTCGGCGTCCCAGATCCGTGTACAGCCAGAAGCACGGCAGGACCGCCGCGATCAGCACGCCGTAGTCGCCGGAGAACGCGGCGGCGCGGAGGTGATCGAGGTAGGCGGTGTTCACCGGGCTCGGCTCGGCGGCGAAGGTCGCCGCCGAGATCCCCGTCTCGGGCGTCAGCCACGTGGCGTGCAGCTCGAGCTCACCCGCGATCGAGCCGTGCGAGGACTCTGCCCAGAACGCCTGCTCCTCGGGGGTGGGCGCCAGGCGGGCGGCCTCTGCCAGCACGCGCGCGTACTCGCGCAGGTACAGGGCGTCCTGCGCGAGGTAGGCCAGGAACAGCTCGCGATCGAGGGTTCCGTCGGCGAGGGCGCGGATGAACGGCAGCTCGTCGATGTCGCGCCGGATGCCCGCGATGCTCCGCCACCAGTCCGAGCGGATGTCCGGGGCCGTCGGTGACGTCTCGAGGCCGCCGCGTCGCCACAGCCCGGCGAAGTGGTTGGCGGGGCCGTGTCCGCGACCTACGTGCAGTTCGTCGCTCGCGCGCAACGCCTCGCGCAGCCAGGCCCGGGATCCGGCGACGGCTTCTGCGGGCGATTCGCCGCGCGCCAGACGGGTGGCGAGCGCCGAGGACAGCGAGCATCCGGTGCCATGCGTGTTCGCGGTCTCGATGCGGGCGCCCGGGAACTCGACGATCGGACCGCGTCCGACGAGGGCGTCCGGGGCGTCGGCGCCCTCGAGGTGACCGCCCTTGACGAGCACCTGCGTGTCGATCGCGGCGGAGAGCACGGATGCCGCGGCGAGCGCGTCCTCCCAGCGGGTGACCTCCCGGCCGGTCAGTACGCCGAGCTCGGAGAGGTTCGGGGTGACCACATCGGCGCGACGCAGCAGATCACCCAGCGCCTGCTCGGCCTCGGCGCCCAGCAGCCGGTCGCCGCTGGTGGCGATCATCACGGGGTCGATGACGACGATCGGCGGACGCACGGTGTCGAGCCAGCCGGCGACGACGCGGATGACGTCCGCGGTCGCGAGCATCCCGACCTTCACCGCGTCGATGACGACGTCGTCCGAGATCGCGTCGAGCTGGTCGCGCAGGAACCCGGCCGGCGGCACGTGCACAGCCCGCACCCCCTGTGTGTTCTGCGCGGTGAGTGCGGTGATCGCCGCCATGCCGTAGCCGCCGTTCGCGGCGATGGACTTCAGGTCCGCCTGGATGCCCGCACCGCCGGACGGATCGCTGCCGGCGATGCTGAGCACCCGGGGAACGCCTGCGGCGCGCCAGCGGCTCAGGAACTCGGCGGCTCGCTGCGCCGGGTCCTCGGCCGCGCACAGGGCCGAGACGACGGCGAGTCCTGCCGCACCGGCGTCGCGCAGCTGCTCGGTGTCGTCGATGCCCACGCCGCCGATCGCGACGCAGGGCAGCGGGCTCATGTCCGCGAACGCGCGGAAGCCGTCCACTCCGAGTGCCGGCGGGTGGTCGGGTTTGGTGCTGGTCGGGCGGATCACGCCGACTCCGAGGTAGTCGACGGTGCCCGCCGGAAGCGCGAGCACGGCCTCGAGGTGCTCGGGGCTGTTGGCCGTGAGACCGATCAGCGCATCGGGGCCGAGCTCGGCGCGGGCGCGGAGCACCGATGCGTCGTCCTGTCCCAGGTGCACGCCGTCGACGCGGGCGCCGGCCTCGCGGGCGGCGAGCACCGCGTCGAGCCGGTCGTTCACGACGAGGAGCGCGCGGCCGTCGATGACGCGCGACAGCTCGATCAGCCGAGCTGCGGTCTCGGCATCCGTCGCGTCCTTGTCGCGCAGCTGCACGATTCGGGCGCCGCCGTCGACGGCCAGGCGCACGGTCTCGGACACCCCGCGATCGCCGCACAGCGTCGGGTCGGTGACGAGGTACAGCGAGAGGTCGGCGTTCACAGCGTCCCCGCCTCGATGCGCGCCTCGGTGGCGATGTCCTCAGGGTGCAGCCCGGCGAGGTCATCGAGCAGCGCGACGGCGAAGCTGCCCGGTCCCGCGGAGCGCGCGGCCGCTCGCTCCGCGGCGATCGTGTAGACGAGGCTCGCCGCCGCGACGGCGATCAGGGCATCCGCGCCGGTGCTGCGGGCGGCACCGAGGAAGGCCGCCATCACCGCCCCGAGTGCACAGCCGCCGCCGGTCACCCGGGTGAGCAGCTCGTCACCGTTCGCGAGCCGCAGCACCCGCTCCCCGTCGGTGATGAGATCGACGGGACCGGACACCGCCACGACGCTGCCGTGGCGGTGCGCCAGCACGCGCGCGGCCTCGGCTGCGGCATCCGTCGTGTCGGTCGCGTCGACGCCGCGACCGCCGGCGCTGAGACCGGCGAGTGCGAGGATCTCGGATGCATTGCCGCGGATCGCGGTCGGGCGCTGCTCCGCGAGCTCGTGTGCGAGGGCCGTGCGGATCGGCAGCGCCCCGATCGCGACGGGATCGAGCACCCAGGGCGTGCCTGCTGCGTTCGCGCCGGTGGCGGCTTCGAGGCCGGCCGCGCGCTGCTCAGGTGTCGGTGTGCCGAGGTTGATCAGCACGCCCGAGGCGATGCCCGCGAACATGCCGGCCTCGCCGACGATGTCGACCATCGCCGGGGCCGCGCCGACGGCGAGCAGCACGTTGGCGGTGAAGCCGGTGACCACCGCGTTCGTGATGCAGTGCGTGAGGGGCGGGGCCGCGCGCAGCGCCCCCAGCAGGTCGGCTGCCTCGGTGACGAGGCCGGGGGCGGATGCAGGACGCAGAGGATCGCTCATTCGCGACATCCCTTCGCTAGTACGAACTAGATCAGGTTCGACGGGTCTGTTCTCAGCCGCGGATGCGGCACCCCGTGTCACTGTTCGTGAGTCTAGCGAACGCCGTCACCGGCGGAGCATCCGGTGACGCCGGCGTCCGTCCTCAGCGGCGGGCGTCCGATCGTCTCAGGCGTCAGCCGGATCGGCGTCGGCCCGCACGAGCTGATCGATGAGCTCCTGCTCCTCCGTGCGGGTCAGTCCCGCGCGGCGCTCGCGATCGACACCGCGGGCGCGCTCGTCCTGGAGAACGCGCCGGATCGTGTCGTCGATCGGCGTGAGACGACCACCGGATGCCTTGTACGCAGTGTTGTCCCGACGCGCGAAACCGGGCATGTCGGCGGGGAGCCACAGCGGCAGGGAGCGCTCCCCCATCCAGTAGTCCACCCCGTGCTCGCGCAGCCACTCGTCGGAGGTCTCGAGCAGCTCCCCGGTGTGCCCGGTGGCGGAGCGGACGCGGTTCAGGACGTCGACGAGCGGCCGGGCGTCGCCGATCGCGTTGACGATACCGTGCCTGCTCCCGCTCACCAGCAGCTCGGCGACGTCGTCGACGTCGATCACCTGCGTGTACCTGTCGGCGAGGGTGGGGACGAGCACGGGCCGGTTCCCCGCGCGGTCGAACGCCGCCGCCCAGTACCCGAAGCGGTCGCTGGGATCCCCTTCGCCGACGATCAGGCCGGGCCGGACGATGAACGCCCGCTCCCCCAGCGCCGCCACGGCGCGCTCCGCGGCGACCTTCTCCGCGCCGTACTCGTACTCGTCGCCCTCCTGCGCGGGCTCGTGCAGTGCCCCGGCTTCGTCGAGCCCGACGGTCGTGTCGTCGGAGTACGCCGACATCGACGAGACGTAGGTCCAGTGCGCCGTGCTCGCACCGAGCGCCGCGACCGCCTCGCGCACGTGCCGTGCCCGGGAGGAGATGTCGACGATCTCGTCCCAGTGCTGCTCGCTCAAGCGGTCGTACACCGCCGGATCATCGCGATCCCCGCGCAGCAGCACCGCGCCTTCCGGCACCGGTCGTCCGCCCCGCGCGAGGCAGGTCACCTGGGCGCCGGCATCCCGCCATCTCTCCGCGATCCGTCCCGAGAGCCATCCTGTTCCGCCGAGCACGAGCACCTGTGTCATACGACCATGACAGCAGTCTCCGCGCCGTGCAGGAAGAGGTTCCGCCCTCAGCAGAGCATCTCGGTCTTCGGGGGACGGACGCGAGAATTCACCAAGGCATCGGACGGTCCGGGTCGCGACGGCTGTCGTCGGGCATGTGCGGAAGGTGCTCACCGCCGGCCCGGATGCAGAGCCAGCGCAGCTCGCCCGGGCTGTCCGGCAGTGCCCGCCAGGTGCGCCACACGCCCTGACCCACGCGCACGACCGTGCCCTCCTCCACGTCGACGACGTCGTCGTCCAGGCCCATCTGGCCCCGCCCGGCGAGGAAGACGTAGAGCTCCTCGACCTTCTCATGCACGTGCCAGTACCCGGCTTCCTCACCCGGGACCAGGGCGTTCGCCGTCATGCCGATGTACTGCATGGTCAGCTCGTGGTCGACGACGCGGCGGCCGTCGCGCGAGCGCGCCTCGTCGAAACCGCCATGGAACGCACGCCAGTCCTGCAGCGCACCGATCTCGGTCACCTGGTAGTCGCTCATCGCTTCTCCTTCTCTTCCGATCCGCTCTCCGCCCGCTCGACCGCGCGGGTCCAGCCGTGCTCGCCCCGGCGGTACACCAGCCGCAGATGGTCACGATCCTGCGCGCCCTGCCAGAACTCGATGCGCTCCGGCACGACGCGCCAGAGCACCCAGTCGCCGGCCGCGATCCCGGCACGGGCCGCGGGCGAACGAGCGGCGAGATCAGCCGCCGACTCCCCCGCCGACGCCTCATGCACGCTGCCGCGCACGCGCACCGCGCGGACCAGCGGCTGCCACCAGAAGCTCAGCGCGGCAGCAGGCCGGGCGCCGAGCTGCATGCCCTTGGCGGAGTGTCGATGCCCGGCGAACGCCCAGCCGGCATCGCCGACATCCTTCAGGATCAGGGTCCTCGCATCCGGCAGCCCGTCCGGGTCCACAGTCGCCAGCGTCATCGCGTGCGGCTCGGCGATGCCGCGTGCGACGGCGTCCGCCAGCCAGTCGCGGAACAGCACGACGGGATCGGCCGGGGCCCGAGCGGGGTCGAATGCCGGGGCGTCTCCGGAGAGCGTGCGCAGGCTGCGCAGCCACGCGGCGTCGGTCATGACCTCGAGCCTACGCACACGCCGCCGCATCCCGGTGCGGAATGCGGCGGCGTGTGCACAGGGGTCAGTCGCGGATCGCGGCGCCGAAGCGCTCGGTCGCGACGGCGACGCCGGCGAGCTTCGCCTCGGTCGCCTCGGCGGCGGTCAGCGTGCGGTCGGATGCTCGGAAGCGCAACGCGAAGGTGAGGCTCTTGCGCCCGGCGTCCACGCCCTCGCCGCGGTAGTCGTCGACCAGGGTCGCCGACTCGAGCAGCTCGCCCGCGCCCTCGACCAGCGCGGCGCGCACCTCGGACGCCGGCACGGCGGCGTCCACGACCAATGAGACGTCCTGCGTCGCGGCGGGGAACGTCGACAGCGACTCCACGACCACACGCTCTCCCGCAAGGGTGAGCAGGCGGTCGAGATCGAGCTCGAGCACGACGGCGCGACCGGGCAGATCGGCATCCGCCGCGACCTGCGGGTGCAGCTCGCCGACATAGCCGATCTCCTCGCCGCGCACGCTCAGGGCGCCGGCGCGTCCCGGGTGCAGAGCTGCGCGCTGCGTCTGGACGACGTCGATGTCGACGCCGGCCGCGACGCCGATCACCTGCACGGCGTGCAGGGCGTCGCCCAGGCTCGCGTGCTCGGCGGCGCGCCCGGGCTGGCGCGGCGTCACATTGCCGGTCAGCAGCACCGCGATGTTCCGTGGCTGCGGCGGAATGGCCGCGTTCAGCTGCGCCAGGGTCTCATCGCTCGGGCGCTGCGCGAGCGGCGGGACGAAGTCGGTGCCGTAGGTCACGCCCGCCTCGGGGGTGAACACGAGTCCCGTCTCGAAGATCGCCAGGTCCACCAGACCGCGCGAGATGTTGCGGTGCGCGGTCTGCAGCAGGCCGGGCAGCAGTGAGCGACGAAGGTACGCGGCCTGCCCGTCCAGGGCATTGGCCAGGCGGATGCTGGGCAGGTGCTCGCCACTGGCGGAGCCGTGCAGATCGTTCTGCTCCTCAGTGGTGAACGGGAACGCCGGCGTCTCGACGAAGCCCGCCGCGGCGACGGCGTCAGCCACGCGCTTGCGACCCTGCTGCAGCGGGGTGTAGCCACGACCGGAGGGCGGGGTCGGCAGGACGGACGGGATGCGGTCGAGACCGTGGATGCGGGCGACCTCCTCCACGAGCGTCCACTTGTCGGTGAGGTCGGGACGCCAGCTCGGCGGGATGACGAACCAGCCGCCATCGGTCGCTGTCACCTCGCCACCGATCATCTCCAGCGCGCCGGTCACCTCGTCGTCGGTGTAGTCGACGCCGATCACGCCCTGTGCGAAACCTCGGGGCAGATCGATGCCCGCGATGTCGACGTCGGCGAACAGCGCGCCGCCCTCGTCGGTCAGCTCGCCGCCGGCGAGCTCGACCATCAGATCGGCCACGCGGCGGGCCGCGACGAACGGGATGAGAGGATCGACGCCGCGCTCGAAGCGCTTGGATGCCTCGCTGGGCAGCTTGTGGCGTCGTGCGGAGCGTGCGATCGTGACCGGGTCGAAGGTCGCGGCCTCGATCAGAACGTTGCGCGTGGTCGCGCTCATCTCGGTGGTGCCACCGCCCATCACGCCTGCCAGGCCGATCGGTCCCGAGCCGTCGGTGATCAGCAGGTCCTCGGTGTGCAGCGCGCGGTCCTGCCCGTCGAGCGTGGTCATCCGCTCGCCCTGTTCGGCGCGGCGCACGACGATGCCGCCCTGCAGCTTGTCGAGGTCGTAGCCGTGCACGGGGTTGCCGAGCTCGAGCATCACGTAGTTGGTGATGTCGATGAGCACGCCCAGCGAGCGCATGCCGGCCAGGACCAGCCGCGCGATCATCCACGGCGGGGTCGGCCGCGACGGGTCGACGTTCCGCACGACGCGGGCGACGAACTCGCGGGCACCGACGTTGCCGCGGATGGGGCTCTGGTCATCGACCGAGATCGAGAACCCGGAGCCGGGCTGCAGCTCGGCGAAGTCGCGCTCTGCGGGGTCGCGGAAGGCGGCCCCGGTGGCGTGCGAGTACTCACGGGCGACGCCGCGCAGCGAGAACGCGTAGCCGCGGTCGGGCGTCACGTTGATGTCGACCGCGAAATCGTTCAGGTGCAGCAGCTCGATGGCATCCGCCCCGACCTCGGGGTCGAGCCCGAGCGTCGAGAGCACGATGATGCCGTCGTGCTCATCGCCCAGGCCCAGCTCACGCGCCGAGGCGATCATGCCGTCGGAGACGTGGCCGTAGGTCTTGCGAGCCGCGATGGGGAACGGGCCGGGCAGCACGGCACCGGGCAGGGTCACCACGACCTTGTCACCGGCGACGAAGTTGTGCGCGCCGCAGACGATCCCGCGCACACCGCCGTTCGCTTCGCCGACGTCCACCTGGCACCAGTTGATGGTCTTGCCGTTGGACTGCGGCTCGGGCTCGGCCGAGAGCACGCGCCCGACCACGACGGGACCGGAGATCTCGAAGCGGTGGATGTCCTCCTCCTCGAAACCCACCGACACGAAGGACGCCAGGACGTCCTCCGGCGTGGCGTCCGCCGCCACGTCGACGTACTCGCGCAGCCAGGAGATAGGAACGCGCATCACACCACCATCCCGAACTGCTCACTGAAGCGCACATCGCCCTCGGCCATGTCGCGCATGTCCTTCACATCGCTGCGGAACATCACCGCCCGCTCGACGCCCATGCCGAACGCGAAACCGCTGTACACCTCGGGGTCGATGCCCGCCGCGCGCAGCACGTTCGGGTTGACCATGCCGCAGCCGCCCCACTCGATCCAGCGGGCGCCGCCCTTGAAGGTCGGGTGCCACAGGTCGAGCTCGGCGGAGGGCTCGGTGAACGGGAAGTAGTTGGTGCGGAACCGGGTCTTCGCCTCGGCGCCGAACATCTGCTTCGCGACGTGGTCGAGGGTGCCCTTCAGGTGCGCCATCGTGATGCCCTTGTCGACGACCAGACCCTCGAACTGGGTGAACACCGGCAGGTGCGTCGCATCGAACTCGTCGGTCCGGTAGACGCGACCAGGGCACAGCACGTAGATCGGCACCTCGCGGTCGAGCATCGACCGCACCTGCACAGGGCTGGTGTGCGTGCGCATCACCAGGTGGCGGGAGCTCGGGTCGACGTAGAACGTGTCCTGCTCCTGACGGGCGGGGTGGTCCTCGTCGAAGTTCAGCGCGTCGAAGTTGAACCACTCGTGCTCGAGCTCCGGCCCCTCCGCGATCTCCCATCCCATGCCGACGAAGATGTCGCTGATCTGCTCCTGCATGAGGGAGATCGGATGCCGTGCACCGACGCGGGCGTGCGAGGCGATGGCCGTGATGTCGACGCGCTCCGCCTCCAGGCGGGCGGCGGTCTCGGCCTCGGCCAGCTCGGCCTCCTTGGCGGCCAGCGCCTGGGTCACGCGGCCCCTCCCCTGCCCGATGAGCTTTCCGAACGCGGCCTTGTGCTCGGGGGCGACCTGGCGCATCGACGCGTTCAGCACGGCGAGGGGCGAGCCCTCGGCGACGTGCGCGGCGCGAGCCGCCTTCAGCTCGGCGGTATCGGATGCCGCGGCGATCGCCGCGAGCGCGGCGTCGACGGCGGACTCCACCGCCTCCGGGGTGATCTGGGGTGTTTCGGGAGTGTCTGACACGAGAACCGAGTCTACCGGCGCGAGGGCGAGGCCCCCGCGCCGGTGAAGACCGTGCCCGCGAGGCTCAGACCACGAGTCCGAGCAGCAGGACGCCGAGCAGGCCGACCACCGAGACCGCGCACTCCATGAGGCTCCAGGTCTTGAAGGTCTGTCCGACCGTGAGTCCGAAGTACTCCTTCACCAGCCAGAAGCCGGCGTCGTTCACGTGGGAGAGGAACACCGAGCCCGCGCCGATCGCGAGCACCATCAGTGCCAGGTGGGTTCCACTGAGATCACCGGCCAGCGGCGCCATGATCCCCGCCGCGGTGATGGTGGCCACGGTCGCCGATCCGGTCGCCAGGCGGATGACCACCGCGACCAGCCAGCCCGCGAGCAGCAGCGGCATGCCCGAGCCGGCGATGCCACCGCCGATGACCTGGCCGACGCCCGAGTCGACGAGCGTCTGCTTGAAGCCGCCGCCCGCGCCCACGATCAGCAGGATGGAGGCGATCGGGGCGAACGAGTCGCCCGTGATCTTCGCGACCTCGCCCATGGAGCGTCCGAGGGCCGTGCCGAGCACGATCATGGCGTACAGCGAGGTGATCAGCAGGGCCTGGAGCGGGGTGCCGATCCAGACCAGGATCTGACCGAACAGGCTGCTGTCCAGGCCCGCGGAGGTGACGACCGTCATCAGCAGCATCAGCACGACGGGCAGCAGCACGACGGAGAGCGCCACGCCGAACGCGGGGCGCTTCCCCTCGCGCTCGGTGACCGGGGCGAGCAGCTTGTCGGATGCCAGGACGGGCACCCAGCGGGCCATGGGCTTCGCGAGCACGGGGCCGGCGATGATGACGGTCGGGATCGCGACCAGCAGGCCCAGGCCCAGGGTGAGGCCGAGGTCGGCCTTGAGAGCGTCGATTGCGATCAGCGGACCGGGGTGCGGCGGCACGAAGCCGTGCAGCGCCGACAGACCCGCCAGCGCGGGGATGCCGATCAGGATCACGGGGAGCTTGGCGCGCTTGGCCGCGAGCATGACGATGGGGATCAGCAGCACCACGCCGACCTCGAAGAACAGCGGGATGCCGACGATGAACGCGGCGAGCGCCATGGCCCAGCCCAGGCGCTTGAGGGGCGTCTTCGACAGGATCGTGTCCACGATCTCGTCGGCGCCGCCGGACTCGGTGAGGAAGCGTCCGATGACGGCGCCGAGCACGATCAGAACGCCGACGCCGCCGACGGTGGCGCCCAGCCCTGTGGAGAAGGAGGTGAAGGCGTGCTCGAAGCCCATGTTCGCGGCGAGCGCCATGACGGCGGCGCCGAGCATCAGGGAGAAGAACGGGTGCATCTTCACCCAGACGATCAGCACGACGATGACCGCGATCGAGACCACCGCCGCGATGATCAGCTGAGCGGTGCCCGCCGCGGGCTTGACGGGATCCGCGGCAAGCACCCCGTTCAGGAGTGGTGCCGTCTGTGCGAGCAGTTGCATTCTCGGACTCCTTCGCTGCGTCGGGGCGGGGCCGTCCCGGAACGTAGCGCACACGATACTCCCAGGTAGGATCGGCGACGAGAACGACTCACACGCGCGAGAGGCGAATTCCATGGCCGAAGAACCGATCCCGACGACGCAGGCCATCGCCCTGGTATCCGCACCAGCGCCCTATGTGCTCGCGATCGACATCGGCTCGGGTTCGACACGTGGGTGCCTCTACGACGCCTATGCCCGTCCGATCAAGAAGCACCTGGTCAAGGCCGAGCACGCGTTCATCGAGGCGGCGGACGGCACGGCCGAGGTCGACGCCGACCAGATCGTCCGCGAGGTCGGCGAGGTCATCGACGGCGCGCTGAAGAGCATCGACCCCGGCCTGGTCAAGGCGGTCGTGATGGACACGTTCGCCTCGTCGCTGGTGTGCGTGGATGCCGAGGGAGACGCCCTCACACCCTGCATCACCTACGCCGACTCGCGGTCGTCGGAGCATCTCGCGAAGCTGCGATCGCAGCTCGACGAGGATGAGGTGCACCAGCGCACCGGCACCCGGCTGCACACCAGCTATCACCCGCCCCGGCTGCTGTGGCTGCAGGACGAGTTCCCGGAGGTGTTCGCCGAGACGGCGAAGTTCCTCTCGCTCGGCGAGTACGTGTACGCGAAGCTCGCCGGGATCGAGGGCGCGGCGACCTCGACGATGGCATGGGCGGGCATCCTGAACCGGCACACCTGCGAGCTCGACGAGGAGCTGCTGGCCGCCGTGGGCGTCGACCGCAACCGGTTCGCGCCCGTGGTCGACCCGTCCGAGCCGATCACCGACGTCTCCCCTGAGGCTCTGAGTCGCTGGCCCGCGCTCGAGGGCGCAGCGTGGTTCCCCGCCGTCCCCGACGGCTTTGCCTCCAACATCGGCGTCGGGGCGAGCACCCCGTCCGTCGCGGCCATGTCGGCTGCCACCTCGGGGGCGATCCGGGTGATCGTCGACGGCACGCCGGACGTGCTCCCGACGGGTCTGTGGGCGTACCGCGTGTCGAAGACGCAGTCCATCGTCGGCGGTGCGCTCAACGATGTCGGCCGTGTCACGCTGTGGCTGCAGTCGACGCTGGCCCCGCTGACCTACGAGCAGATCGATGAGGTCTTCCGCGCGGCTCCCTCGGAGGGCACGCCCCTCGTGCTGCCCTTCCTCACCGGCGAGCGTGCGACGGGCTGGGCGGGTGACGCGCGTGCCGTGCTCACCGGCATCTCCTCGGCCTCTGGTCCGCGGGAGCTGTGGCGCGGAGCCGTCGAGGGGATCGCGATCTCCTATGCGCGGGTCTTCGAGCAGCTGCTCGAGGTCGCGCCCGGCATCCGCAGCGTGATCGCGTCGGGCGGCGTCACCAGCGCCTACCCCGGCTTCATGCATCCGGTGGCCCAGGCGCTGGGATTCCCGGTGGAAGTCGTCCAGGTCAAGCGCGTGACCATGCGCGGCGCGGCCGCGCTGGCGCTGTCGATCCTCCAGGCGGAGCATCCGCTCGCCACCATCCCGCAGACGAGCCTGACCGAGCCGGATGCCGCGCAGCGCGACTACTACGACGACCTGCGCCGCCGGTTCGAGAGCGTCTACCAGGGCGTCATCGCGAAGTGATCGCGAACTGATCGCCGGGTGAGACGAAGAGGGCGGGCATCCGATCGGATGCCCGCCCTCTCGCTCCCCTCCGGAGATGTGGACGTCGGTGAGGTCAGGGCGTCGGCCCCACTCCACCCGCGTCGAACTTTCCCGCGCCGCGCTGCATGGCGATCACCTCGGTGACGGTCCCGTCGTGGACGCGAGGGTCGTCGTCTGCGCCCGGCGTGTAGCCCTTCAGCTTCGGCGAGTGCCGCGTGCGGATCTCCAGCCACTTCGCGACGCCCGACAGGATCAGGCACATCGCGATGTAGATCGCGCCGATGACGAACGCCGACTGCAGGATCGGCCGGCCCTGCTGCGAGCTGAGCAGCTTGGCGTAGTACAGCAGTTCGGGGTAGGTGATGATGAAGCCGAGCGCGGTGTCCTTCAGCGTCACGACCAGTTGCGCGACGATCACCGGCAGCATGGCGCGGATCGCCTGCGGCAGCAGGATGAAGGCCATCACGCCGCTCTTGCGCAGGCCGATCGCGTAGCCGGCCTCCTTCTGACCCTTGGGCAGCGACTCGATGCCGGCGCGGAGCGCCTCGGCGAGCACGGAGCCGTTGTAGACCATCAGCCCCAGCACGACGGCCCAGTACGGGTCCATCCGGACGCCGAGCACGGGAAGTCCGTAGTACAGCAGCATCATGAAGACCAGCACCGGGACGGCACGGAAGAGCTCGGTGAGGACCGTGACCGGCACGCGCACCCAGGCGTGCTCGGACAGGCGCCCGATCGCCAGCACGAAGCCCAGCGCCAGGCTGAGGACGGCGGCCAGGGCGAATGCGCCGAGGGTCTGCCCGAGTGCCTTGAAGATGCTCATCCACACGTTGGTGAAGGTGAACACGTACCACTTGTCGGCGGTGAACTGTCCCGTGGCCGCCATGCGGTAGACCACGAAGCCGACCACCGCTGCGACCACCACGACGGTGACGACGGCGAGGATGCGGTTGCGGGCGATCGCCCGGGGACCCGGGACGTCGTAGAGCACGGAACTCATCGCACGATCCTCCACTTGTTCTCGAGATGCCGCTGGATGGTGCTCATGACCATCACCAGGACGACGAAGACCACCGCGACCCAGAGCAGCACCTCCATCGGGTTGCCCGGGCGGTCGGGTGCATCGTTGATGGTGGCGCGCAGCGCCGCGAGCTCGGCGATGGAGAAGCCGGCCGCCACCGTGGTGTTCTTCAGCAGCGCGATGAACACGCTCATCATGGGCGGGACCACCGTGCGGAAGGCCTGCGGGAGGATGACCAGCGTCATCACCTGGCCGAAAGGCAGCCCGATCGCGCGGGCCGCCTCGGCCTGACCGACGGGGACGGTGCTGATTCCCGCCCGCAGGACCTCGGCGACGTAGGTCGCCGTGTAGATGCCGATCGCGAGGATGCCCAGCACGGTGTTCGACAGGTCGGGCAGACCCAGCTGCGGGTAGCCGAACACGAAGAAGAAGAAGACCAGCGTCAGCGGGGTGTTCCGGATGAGGTTCACGTACACCGTGCCGACGGCGCGGGCGATGGGCACCGGCGAGACGCGCATCGCGCCGACGATGATGCCCAGGACCAGCGCGATGATGCCGCCGACGAAGAACACCAGCAGAGTGTTCCCGATGGCCTCACCCCACAGGTCGAGGTTGCCGAAGATGACGTCCATGCCACCCTTCCTTCGTGACGATGCCTTCGTGGATGGGCGACCCCGTGGTGCCGGGGCCGCCCATCACTGATGGACAGCAGCCGGGTCAGTCGACCTTGGGCTGCTCGACCTTGATGCCGGACTTGCCGAGGTTCTTGTCGAAGATCTTCTGCCAGGTGTCGTGACCGTCGGTGAAGAGCGTGTTGATGTGCTGCTGCAGCGCCGTGTCGCCCTTCTTCAGACCCACGCCGTAGCGCTCCTCGGTGAACAGACCGCCGGTGACCTTCAGGTCCTTCGGGTACTGAGCCGCGAAGCCGATCAGGATGGCCTGGTCGGTGGTCACGGCGTCGACCTTCTTGTCGAGCAGGTCCTGCACGCAGGCGGAGTACAGGTCGTACTCCTGCGTCTTGATCTGCGGGAAGTTGGCCTTGATGTTCTGGATCGGCGTGGAGCCGGTCGCCGAGCACACCGTCTTGCCGTTGAAGTCCTCGAGCTTGTCGGCGTCGGGGTCCCCCTTGCGGATCAGCAGGCCCTGGCCGGTGACGAAGTACGGACCGGCGAAGTCGATCTGCGTCTTGCGCTTGTCGGTGATCGAGTAGGTGCCGACGTAGTAGTCGATGTCGCCGTTCACGATCGACTGCTCGCGGTTGACCGAGGCGATCGGCTTGAACGTGATCTGCTTCTCGTCGAAGCCGAGCGATGCGGCGATCCAACGGGCGATGTCGACGTCGAAACCGGTGCGCTCACCCGTGGTGGCGTCGAGGAAGCCGAGACCGGGCTGGTCCTCCTTGACGCCGATGACCACGCCGTCGCGCTTCTTCATGGCGTCGAACGTGGGGCTGCCGTCGAGCTTGACGTCCTTGGCGACCTCGAACAGCGGCTTGTCCCCGCCACCGTTGTCGCCACCGCCGCCACCGGGGTTGGACGGGCTTCCGCTGTTGCAGCCGGTCAGCGCGAGCAGCGCCGCGGCGACGATGCCGATTCCTGCGAGTGCCTTCGTGCGTCGCATGGTGTTCTCCTTCGTGTGCTGTGGGTGCGCGGGATCTCCGCGCGGGAAGGTCAGTGGGTGAGGAGCTTGGACAGGAAGTCCTTGGCGCGGTCGCTCTTCGGGTGCGTGAAGAACTCCTCGGGCGTCGCCTCCTCGACGATCTGCCCGTCGGCCATGAAGACCACGCGGTTGGCGGCCTTCCGGGCGAAGCCCATCTCGTGGGTGACGACGATCATCGTCATCCCCTCCTTGGCGAGGCCGACCATGACGTCGAGGACCTCGTTGATCATCTCCGGGTCCAGCGCGCTGGTGGGCTCGTCGAAGAGCATCACCTTCGGATGCATGGCCAGGGCACGGGCGATCGCGACACGCTGCTGCTGACCGCCGGACAGCTGCGCGGGGAGCTTCGAGGCCTGCTGGGCGACACCCACGCGCTCCAGGAGCGCCATGGCCTCCTTCTCGGCATCCGCCTTCTTCACCCCGCGCACCTTGATCGGGCCGAGCGTGACGTTCTCGAGGATCGTCAGATGCGCGAACAGGTTGAACGACTGGAACACCATGCCGACCTCGGCGCGGAGGTTCGCCAGCCCCTTGCCCTCGGCGGGGAGCGGCTTGCCGTCGATGCGTATGGACCCGCTGGTGATGGTCTCCAGGCGGTTGATCGTGCGGCACAGCGTCGACTTGCCGGAACCGGAGGGACCGATGATGACGACCACCTCGCCCTTGTCGACGGTGAGGTTGATGTCCTTCAGCGCGTGGAACTCGCCGTAGTGCTTCTGGACGCCCTCGACGACGACCAGCGATTCGGCTGTGCTCATTGTGCCTCCCATGGGACCGACCGGTCGAAGGGAGCACAGGTGGAATCAGGGCTCCCCATCGAATCCGCTGACCCGTTCAGACTATGCACGGATGCGCGGCCGGACCAGTCCCTTGAGTGTTTCTTGAGTGTGGTGCAGAATCAGCGCCGCGAGTCGCGGTAGTACTCCGCCGCTCCCGGGTGCAGCTCGATCGGATCGGTGAAGATCGCGAGTCGCCGGTCCAGCAGCGCGGCGGCCGGCACGCTGCGGGCGACCTCCGCACGTGCCGAGAAGAGCTCGGCGAGCACGTCGCTCACCAGCGCGGCGGGGACGTCTGCGGAGGTGACCAGGTAGTTCGGCACCGTCATCGCGACGGTCGACTCGTCGCTGCCGTAAGTGCCGACCGGGAACTCCGCCGAGCGGTAGACGCCGGCATGCGCGGCATCCGCTCTCTCCACCACGTCGGGACCGATCGACAGCAGCCGGATCGGCAGGCGCCCCGCGAGCCTCTCGATGCCGGGCGTCGGCAGCCCGCCCACCCAGAAGAACGCGTCGATGCGTCCGTCGGTGAGTGCCGCGATCGAGGCGTCCAGCCCCAGCCCGACATCCCGCACCCTCCCGGCCGGCACCTGGGAGGCCTCCAGCACCCGACGCGCGACCACGCTCACGCCCGAGCCGGTGCCGCCCAGGGAGACCGTGCGACCGGCGAGCTCCGAGACACTGCGGATGCCGGAGTCGGCCCGCACCACGACGTGGACGTACTCGTCGTACAGCCGGGCGGCCGCGCGGATCGGCAGAGGCTCGTCGAAGTCGCCGGTCCCGGCCACGGCATCCGCGATCGCGTCGCTCTGCGCGAAGCCCAGCTGCGCCTGCCCCGCGCCGACCAGATGCAGATTGTCCACCGAGCCGTTGGTCTCGATCACCTGCGCGTCGACGTCGAGATCCCCGCGCAGCACCTTCGCGAGCTGCGTGCCGTAGTCGTAGTAGACACCGGTCACGCTGCCGCCGGCGATGCGCAGCGGATGCTCGGTCCACGACGGTCGCGAAGGCGCGCACCCGGCGACGCCGAGCACGATGAGCGCTGCCGCGACGGCAGCCAGCATCCGTCTCGCCCGCACGGCTCCGGTGCGGCTCATCTCTCCCCCGGAGCGGGAAGGTCGAAGGACACGCTCAGGCCGCCGTCGTCCGGAGACTCGACGGTCAGCCGCCCTCCCACGGAGCGAAGCAGATCCATCGCGATCGCGAGCCCGAGCCCCGACCCGGGGACGTTCTGGTTGCGGGCGCTGCGCCAGAAGCGGTCGGCCGCCTGCTCGAGCTCGTCGGGGTCCAGCCCCGGTCCGTGGTCGCGCACCGAGATGCGGGCGCCCTCCTCCGTGACCACGGCCGCCAGTTCGATCAGGCCGCCGTCCGGGGAGAACTTCACGGCGTTGTCGATCACCGCATCCAGGGCGCTCTCGACGATCGCCTCGTCGACGCGGGATCGCACGTCCTGCGCCCCGCGCACGCCGAAGCGGATGCCGCGACGCGCGGCGACCTCGCGCCACGCCTCGCCCCGCCGGGCGACCAGCGCCGTGAGGTCGACGTCCTCGAAGTCGGACGCGCGCACCGCACCCCGCGCGAAGCCCAGCAGGGTGTCGAGGATCCGCGTCATCCGCTGCCCCTCCTCGCGGATCTTCTCCACGTCGGCGGCACCCGCCGTGCCGAGGTCGGCGGCGAGCACCTCCACCCGCAGCAGCAGCGCGTTCAGCGGATTGCGCAGCTCGTGCGAGGCGTTCAGGGCGAACTCCTGCTGGCGGGCGACGACCCGCTCGATCTCGTCGGCCATCCGGTTGAACATCAGGATCATGCGATGCAGCTCGGCGGGTCCCGTGTCGTCCGCGATCCGGGCCTCCATGTCGCCGCGCTCCATGGCCTCCATCGCCCGGTCCAGACGCCGCACCGGGCGCAGCACCCAGCCCGCCAGCCGGAACACCACGAGCAGACCCACCGCGATCACGAGGGCGGCGACGGCCGTGATCAGCAGCCACTGCCGCCCGATCTCGGCACGCGGCACGTCCACGCTCGCCGACATGACGACCGCCCCGATCACGTCGCCGCCGTCGAACACCGGCTCCACCAGCGACAGGTCGGAGAACTGCCACGGCAGCGCGTTCTGCGGCAGCTCGCCCCGGCGGCCCGACAGTGCGAGCTTGATCTGCGCCTCGATCTCGGGGCTGTCGAACACCGGCCGCGCGGTGGAGGGCGCCCAGGGCCGGCCGGCGCGGTCCACGATCACCACCCGGGTGCCGTACAGCTCCCGGTACCGCTGCGCCTCGCCGTCGAACACCTCGGCGCTGCCGGAGAGCAGCGCCTGGCGGGCGGTGGTCGTGAAGTAGCTGAGATCGCCCAGCTGCTCGGCATAGAACTCCTGCTGCACGCTGCGCGCCGCGCTCCACGCGTACGCTCCCCCGAGCACCATCAGCACGAGCACCAGCGGTACGAGGAAGACGACGATCAGCCTGCGGCGCACGGTCAGCCCTCCAGACGGTACCCGACGCCGCGGACGGTCTCGATCAGCGACGCCCGCCCGATCTTCCGGCGGATCGAGGCGACGTGCACCTCCAGCGAGCGGGCGAAGCTCTGCCAGTCGGTGTTCCACACCTCGCGGATGAGCCGGTCGCGAGGCACGGCGACGCCCGGGTAGCGCGCGAGCACGGCGATGATGTCGAACTCCTTGCGCGTCAGCTCCACCGGGGCACCCCCGACGAGCACCCGTCGGGCGACCAGGTCGATGCTCACATCCCCCACTTCGATCAGCGACCGGTCGCCCGACGCAGGATGGTGGGAATCCAGCGGATGCAGCCGGCGCGTGACCGCCTCGATGCGGGCGACGAGCTCCCGCACGTCGTAGGGCTTCACGACGAAATCGTCGGCACCGGCGCGCAGACCGCGGATGCGCTCCTGCACGTCGCTGCGCGCGGTCGCGATGATCACGGGCACCCCGCTCTGCGCACGGATGCGCCGGCAGACGTCGATGCCGTCCATGTCGGGCAGCCCCAGATCCAGCAGCACCACCTCCGTGTCGGAGCCGAGCAGTCCGAGCGCCTGAGCGCCGTCGACGGCGCGCACGGTCGCATAGCCCGAGCGGTTCAGGAAGGCCTGCAGCGCCTCGGCGACGCGATCGTCGTCCTCGACGATCAGGATGCGCATCGGATCATCCGGCCACGCGCTGCGCGAAGGCGCTCTCGTACAGGCACACACTGGCCGCGGTGGCGAGGTTCAACGACTCGGCCCGGCCGTAGATCGGCAGCTTCAGGGCCCGGTCGGCGAGGTCGAGCATGTCGTCCTCGAGCCCGCGCGCCTCGTTCCCGAACAGCCATGCGGTGGGACGCTCCAGCACGCCCTCGGCACGCGCGGCGAGAAGGTCGTCGCCCTTCACATCGGCGGCGAGCACCTGGAGGCCCGCATCGTGGGCGCGCGAGACGACGTCGTTCAGATCACCGCCCACCGAGAACGGCAGGTGGAACAGGGAACCGGTGGTCGAGCGGACCACCTTCGGGTTGTAGGGGTCGACGGTGCGGCCGGTCAGCACCACGGCATCCGCTCCCGCAGCATCCGCGGCACGGATGATCGTGCCCAGGTTGCCGGGATCGCGCACCTCCTCGCAGATCGCGATCAGCCGCGGTCCCGCCGCGAAGATGTCGCGCACCGAGGTGGGCGTCTGCCGTGCGACCGCGACGATGCCCTGCGGCGTGACCGTGTCCGCCATCGCCGCGAGCACCTGCTCGGTGACGTACTCGACGTCGATGCCGTGCTCCGACGCCAGCGCCCGGACATCGGAGTGCTTCTCCCACGCCGACGGCGTGGAGAACAGCTCGACGATCGCGCCGGGAAGATAGTTCAGCGCTTCGCGGACCGACTGCGGTCCCTCCAGCAGGAAGAGCCCCGTCTCGGTCCTGGCGCTGCGCTTGGTCAGCTTGGCGACGGCACGGACTCGGGGAGAGCGGGGGTTCTCGAGCACGCGCCCATTCTATCGGGGGCCGAGATGCGGAAACGGGCGCCTCCCCGCAGGGAGACGCCCGTTCTCAGGATCGTTCAGATCAGGCAGCAGCCTTCGGAGCGTTGACGTCCGAGGGAAGCGCCTTCTTGGCGACGTCCACCAGCGTGGCGAACGCGGCGGCGTCGGTGACGGCCAGCTCGGCCAGCATGCGACGGTCGACCTGCACGCCCGCGAGGCCGAGGCCCTGCATGAAGCGGTTGTACGTGATGCCGTTCTGGCGGGCAGCGGCGTTGATGCGCTGGATCCACAGACGACGGAAGTCGCCCTTGCGCTTGCGACGGTCGCGGTACGCGTAGACGAGGGAGTGGGTGACCTGCTCCTTCGCCTTGCGGTACAGACGCGAACGCTGACCGCGGTAGCCCGAGGCGCGCTCGAGGATGACGCGACGCTTCTTGTGCGCGTTGACCGCGCGCTTGACTCTAGCCATTTTCCTGTGTTCCTATTCCTGCGTTCGGGCGCTCAGCCGCGGCCGAGAAGCTTGTTGGCGACCTTGGTGTCGGCCTTGGAGAGGACCTGGTCCTGGTTCAGGCGACGGGTCTGGCGGCTCGACTTGTGCTCGAGGTTGTGGCGCATGCCGGCCTGCTGCTTCTTCAGCTTTCCGCTGCCGGTGATCTTGAAGCGCTTCTTCGCACCCGAGTGGGTCTTCTGCTTCGGCATCTTCTCTTCCTTCGTGTGGCGCCCTGACGGGCGACGGTGGGTTACCCGCCAGGAGCGGGAGCTGTGGGGCGGCTTACGCCGCGGTCTCGTCCGTGGGCTCGGCGGATGCCGCGCCCGTGCTGCTCTTCGCCTCGCGGGCCGCCTGCTTGTTGGCAGTGCGCACGGCGTTCTGCTCGGCCTTGGCCTCGGACTTGTTCTTCAGCGGAGCGACGACCATGACCATGTTGCGGCCGTCGATCGTGGGGTTCGACTCCACGGTGCCGAACTCGGCGACGTCCTCGGCGAACTTGCGCAGCAGACGCACACCCTGCTCGGGACGCGACTGCTCGCGACCACGGAACAGGATCATGGCCTTGACCTTGTCGCCGGCCTTCAGGAAGCCCTCGGCGCGCTTGAGCTTGGTCGTGTAGTCGTGAGCCTCGATCTTCAGGCGGAAGCGGACCTCCTTGAGGATGGTGTTCGCCTGGTTGCGGCGTGCTTCCTTCGCCTTCTGCGCGGCCTCGTACTTGAACTTGCCGTAGTCCATGATCTTGACCACGGGCGGCTTGGAATTCGGGGCGACCTCGACCAGGTCGAGATCTGCCTCCTGGGCCAGACGCAGCGCTGCCTCGATGCGGACAACACCGATCTGCTCACCCGCGGGGCCGACGAGGCGGACCTCGGGGACGCGGATGCGCTCATTGGTACGGGGATCGCTGATGCGGAGCTCCTTAGACGTGGTTTCGGCCATCCGGATGCTGTCTGCATCCCGAGCGAAATCGGAGTCTCCCCACCCGCCGACGCATTCAGAAGCACCGGCTTGTGACACCCTTTCCACCGGAGTCCGGCGGGGTGTGGAACCCGGTAGCCTTGAACGGCAAGCGCGGGTGGGAATGAATCCTCTTTCGTATCAGAGCATGACACTCTGAAGCCCGCAGAAGTCTACCAGAAAGCATCCCGAAGTGACGATTCCTGCTGAGCACGCCGATGACCGCCACGAGCGCTGGGCGGAGCAGGAGCAAGCCGCGGCCGCCGCGACGCGCGACATCGCCGACGTTCCGGCCGTCGAGGTGATCACCACCACCGCCGTGCACCTGATGAGCGCGGCCGCCGTGAAGCTGGGACTCGCGGACGACCCGGATGCACAGCTCGACCTCGACGAGGCCCGCAAGCTCATCAACGCACTGGCAGGCCTGATCACCGCCGGCGCCCCCGAGATCAGCAGCGCGCACGCGAGCCCGCTGCGCGACGGCCTGCGCTCCCTTCAGCTCGCCTTCCGTGAGACCTCCCCCATCCAGGACCCGATCGGCAAGGGTCCGGGCGAGAAGTGGACCGGCCCGGTCACCTGAGCCCTCTGCTCTGACGGCCTCCGGAAGGTTCCCTTCGCTCGCAGAGCGGGTTCCTTCCCGCTGCGCGGGCCCCTCCCGATGCTCGCTCGGGGAACCTTCCTGCGGCCCCGCGGTCCAAGGGCATCCGACCTTGGATGAGGAGAGGCGAGAAGGGTCAGCCGGCGGAGCGCGTCAGCTTCACGGTCAGCGAGTCGACCAGCACCGCCATGCGGTCGTCGGCGGCCCAGCGCTGCGCGAGCCGCGCGAGCACGGCGTCCAGGGTCTCGCGGTCCAGGCCGTCGATGAGCTCGAGCGTCACGATCAGCTCGGGGCCGCGCATCCGGGCATCCGGATCCCCCGGCGCGACAGACACGTCGATAACGGCCAGTTCGTGCGCGATGCTCTCGCGGAGCGCCGTGAAGACCTCGGGCGAGAGGAAGCTCGGTTCCCAGGGCTGACCCTGCGCGATCGCCCACACGGCGGGGCGCCGGAACACGAACTCGGTGTCGGAGGCCGGATCCAGCACGATCAGGTCGGTCTCCTCGCCGGCGGCCGACAGCGCCACGCGCGCCGCCTCCACCGGGATGGGACGAGCCTGGGCATCCCACCGGCGCATGGTGTCGACCGAGGAGAACGCGGGCTGAACCCGGCGCCCGTCGGGCGCGGCGACGGTGACGATCGACAGCTCCTGCGTCTTGTCGACCTTCAGGCCCGTCGGGCCGATTCCCTCGTCGCCCTTCTCGGCGACCAGCGGCACCAGCACGCGCGCAGGCCGGAACGCGTCGACGACCTCTGCCTGGGAGGCAGTGCCGGCGCGGAAGCGCAGCAGCGCGTCCAGCAGCGCGGGGTCGGCCGAGCCGTCATCCGCGGCGCGAGTATTCGGCTCGAAGCTCCGGCCGGCCCAGGGCACGCCGGCGGAGTCTGCGGTGTTGCCTTCGGCGTCCCCGTGGTCGCAGGCGCCGTCAGAGGCCGGCGACATCCAGCGCCTCTGCCAGCGTGAACTGCCCGGCGTAGAGCGCCTTGCCGACGATGGCGCCCTCGACGCCGAGCGGCACGAGCTCGCGGAGAGCCGCGATGTCGTCGAGGTTCGAGACGCCGCCGGACGCGATCACCGGCTTGGGCGTGCGCGAGGTGATCTCACGCAGCAGCTCCAGGTTCGGGCCGCGCAGCGTGCCGTCCTTGGTCACGTCGGTGACGACGTAACGGCTGCAGCCGGCCTCCTCGAGGCGCTCCAGCACCTCCCAGATGTCACCGCCGTCCTTCGTCCAGCCGCGTGCGGCCAGCGTGGTGCCGCGCACGTCGAGTCCGACAGCGACCGCCTCGCCGTACCGGCTGATGACGTCGGCCGCCCACTCGGGGTTCTCCAGCGCCGCCGTGCCGAGGTTGATGCGGTTGGCGCCGGACTCGAGCGCGGCCTCGAGGCTGGCGTCGTCGCGGATGCCGCCGGAGAGCTCGATGTTCACGCCACGGTACTGCTTGATGACCTTGCGCAGGATGGGCGCGTTGCTGCCGCGTCCGAAGGCCGCGTCGAGGTCCACGAGGTGGATCCACTGCGCACCCTGGTCGACCCATTCGCCTGCGGCGTCGATCGGGTCGCCGTAGCTGGTCTCCGTGCCCGCCTCACCCTGGGTGAGACGCACCGCCTTCCCTCCCGCGACGTCGACTGCGGGCAGCAGGATCAGCGAGGGGGACTGTGCGAAGTCGTTCATGACGTCCTTGGTTCGGGGATGTCCGCGACGTGCGGACACGAGAGAAGACACTAGTCCGCGCCTGTGCGCGGTTCAACATGAGTGGCGTCGGGTGACGCTCAGCCGAGCGATTCCACCCAGTTGCGCAGCATCCGGATGCCCGCCTCCCCGGACTTCTCCGGGTGGAACTGCGTCGCCGACAGCGGGCCGTTCTCCACGGCCGCGAGGAACCTCTCGCCGTGGGTCGCCCAGGTCAGCGCCGGCTGCGGGAACGGCGGCTCGACCTGGATCCCCCAGGTCTTCGCGGCGAAGGAGTGCACGAAGTAGAAGCGCTCCTGCTCGAGGCCGCGGAACAGCACACTGCCCTCGCCCGCCTCGACCGTGTTCCAGCCCATGTGCGGCAGTACAGGGGCATCGAGTTCGGCGACCGTGCCCGGCCACTCCCCCAGCCCCTCGGTGTTCAGCCCACGTTCGACGCCGCGCTCGAACATCACCTGCATCCCGACGCAGACGCCGAGCACCGGCCGTCCGCCCGCGAGCCTGCGGTCGATGATCTCGTCGCCGCCGTGCGCGCGCAGCGCGTCGACCACGGCCGAGAACGCGCCGACGCCGGGGACGAACAGCCCGTCGGCCTCGAGCGCGCGATCCCGGTCGCCGGTGAGCTCGACCTCCGCTCCGGCCGCGGCCAAGGCCTTGACCGCCGAGTGGACGTTGCCGGACTCGTAGTCGAAGACGACGACGCGGGGGCCGGTGCTCACAGCGCGCCCTTGGTGGAGGGGACGCCGTCGACCAGCGGGTCGAGGGCCTTGGCCTGGCGGAACGCGCGTGCGAACGCCTTGAACTCCGCCTCGGCGATGTGGTGGGGGTCGCGGCCGCCGACCACGCGCACGTGCACCGTGAGGCCGCCGTTGAAGGTGATGGCCTCGAAGACGTGCCGCACGAGCGAGCCGGTGAAGTGCCCGCCGATGAGGTGCATCTCGAAACCTGCGGGCTCGCCCTCGTGCACGAGGAAGGGACGGCCGGAGATGTCCACGACGGCCTGCGCGAGGGCCTCATCGAGGGGCACGAGCGCGTCGCCGTACCGCGAGATGCCGGACTTGTCGCCGAGAGCCTCGCGGATCGCCTGGCCGAGCACGATGGAGACGTCCTCGACCGTGTGGTGGGCGTCGATGTGCGTGTCGCCGGTCGCGCGCACCGTGAGGTCCGTGAGCGAGTGCTTCGCGAAGGCGGTGAGCATGTGGTCGAAGAACGGCACGGAGGTGCTGATGTCGCTCCGGCCGGTGCCGTCGAGGTTCAGCTCGACCTCGACCGTCGACTCGGACGTGCTGCGGGTGCGCTGCGCGGTTCGAGGGCTCTGAGTGGTGCGGGGCGCGGTCATGCTGGTGATCCTATCGATGCGAGTGCGTCCAGGAACGCGGTGGTCTCGGCCTCCGTGCCGGCCGTGACCCGAAGGTGGCCGGGGATCCCGACGTCGCGGATCAGCACGCCCCGATCGTAGAGCGCCTGCCACACCGCCTTGGGGTCGTCGATCCCGCCGAAGAGCACGAAGTTCGACCAGGACTCGTGCGGTGCGTAGCCGAGCGCCTCGAGGGTCGCGGAGATCCTGTCGCGCTGCTCGACGATCTCGTCGACCATCCGCAGCATCGTCGCGGAGTTGCGCAGCGCGGCCGTCGCGGCCGCCTGCGTCAGGGCGCTCAGGTGGTACGGCAGGCGGACCAGTCGCAGCGCGTCGATGAAGGCGGGGTCGGCCGCCAGGTATCCGACGCGGGCACCGGCGAAGGCGAACGCCTTGCTCATGGTGCGGGAGATCGCCAGCCGAGGACGCCCGGGCAGCAGGGAGAGAGCGGATGCCGCGTCCTTCGGCGCGAACTCGTGATACGCCTCGTCGACCACCACGATGCCGCGTGCGGCCTCGTACACGGCATCGACCACGTCGAGTCCGAGCGGCGTTCCGGTGGGGTTGTTCGGCGAGCACAGCAGCACGACGTCGGGGTCGGCTGCTGCGACCTGCGCAGCCGCGTCCTCCGGAGAGATGGTGTAGTCACCCTCGCGCGTGCCGGCGATCCAGCGCGCACCGGTCCCCTGCGTGATCAGCGGGTACATCGAATAGGTGGGCGCGAAGCCGAAAGCCGTGCGGCCCGGCCCGGCGAACGCCTGCATGATGTGCTGCAGCACCTCGTTGGAGCCGTTTCCCGCCCAGATCTGGTCGGCGGTCAGGTCATGGCCCAGGTAGGCGGCGAAGGCCTCGCGCAGCTGGGTGAACTCGCGGTCGGGGTAGCGGTTGACGTCGCTGAGCGCCAGGGCGATGTCGTCGAGGATGTCGCCTACCACCGACTCCGGCACCGGATGCGTGTTCTCGTTCACGTTCAGCGCCACGGGCAGAGGGGCCTGCGGAGCGCCATAGGGCGTGAGCCCGCGCAGATCGTCGCGGAGAGGCAGCTCGTCGAGAGAGGTCACTCTTCCCATGGTAGAGCGCGGAATCCGGGCCAGTCCCCGGATGACGATCAGTGCGAGTACTGCGTCGGGATCGCGATCTCGGAGCCGGCCTGGATCGCACCGCTGCTGAGGTTGTTCAGGCTCATGATGTCGTCGATCACGTCACGCGGGTCGACACCGGGTGCGACCTCCGACGCGATCGACCACAGGGTGTCACCCGGGAGCACCGTCACGGTCTCGAAGGAGACTCCGGCGTTCTGCTCACCCGAGGCGAGCGCCGAACCGCCCGCCAGCACCGAGAATGCGATGCCCGCGACGAGAGGGGCTGCGGCGACTGCCGCCAGCACGCGACGACCACGCACCGTGAGGCGCAGCTTCGTCGAGCGCACCGCACGCGTGGAGGCACCGGAGGCGGCACCTGCGGAGGCGCGAAGGATCGCGGGGCTCTGGATGCTGATGGTGCTCATGTGAGGCTCCTCTTCGTCTTCCCGCCGATCGGCGGGACCGGTACAGCTTTCGCATCCGGCACCCGGCCGGGGATGCCGGATGCGAAGCTGTGTTCCGAATCTATCTTCGATATCGAACATCTGTCAAGAATTATTCGAAACCCGTCCGAGATTGTCGCCGACACGCTCGAACAGATCTTCCGTTTTCCGCGATATCTCGGATACGGTTTCGATATGGACAGCACACCACTGGCCACCGACATTCGAACCGGAAGCCCGCGATGACGCGGATCCAGCCCGGTCCGGCCGCTGAGAAGGAGCACCGATGAGCGAGAACGCCACCCCCGCATCCGAGGCTCCGCGCACGCGTCGCCGCAAGAGCCTCAGTGCGAAGCAGATCGCGATCCTCGAGGTCATCCAGACCTCCATCGCTCGGTACGGCTATCCGCCGAGCATGCGCGAGATCGGTGACGCCGTCGGGCTCAAGTCCCTCTCCAGCGTCACCCACCAGCTGGGTCAGCTCGAGCTGAGCGGCTACCTCCGCCGCGATCCGGGCAAGACGCGCGCCATGGAGGTGCTGATCGACCTCCCCGGCACGGGCGCGGAGAACCCCGCCGACTCCGCTCCCGCCGTCGGGGACGCGGCCCTGGTCCCCCTGGTCGGCCAGATCGCGGCCGGCATCCCGATCACCGCGGAGCAGCAGGTCGAGGAGATCTTCCCGCTCCCCCGCCAGCTCGTCGGCAAGGGCGAGCTGTTCATGCTCAAGGTCAACGGCGAATCCATGATCGACGCCGCGATCTGCGACGGCGACTGGGTGGTCGTGCGCACGCAGAACAACGCCGAGAACGGCGAGATCGTCGCGGCCATGATCGACGGCGAGGCGACGGTCAAGACCTTCCGCCGACGGGACGGCCACACCTGGCTGCTCCCCCGCAACTCGGCGTTCGAGCCGATCCTCGGCGACGAGGCCGTCGTGCTCGGCAAGGTCGTGGCGGTGCTGCGCGCCGTCTGACCGGCTACGCCCGCCGTACGCTCAGCAGGACTCCGTCCGCGATCCGGTACGGCGCGCCGCTGACCAGTGCGCCCGCAGAGCGTCGCAGGCGGGAGAACTCCGCACGCACGGTGACCTGATGATCGACGTCGCCGTGCAGTCGACGGCTGAGGTCGGCGGCCGTGACGCCGTCGGGACCGGCATCCGAGAGCAGAGCGAGCATGTCGGCGTGCCGCGGCGTGAGCGGCACGCGCCAGGCGGACTCGTCGGCCCGCACCTCGATGCACGCCTGCGTGCCCGTGAGGTCGAGCACCGCCACCACCGAAGTGTCCGCCACGGGTCTGATCAGCCAGCCCTCCGGCAGTCGCTCGGGCACGCACACGCCGAGCCCCGGCACGGCGAGGGTGCGATCCGCGTGCGGAACCTCGATCCGGTCCCGGGCGGACACCCCCTGCTGCGCGGCGACCCAGCCGTGGTCGTCCACGACCAGTACCGGTCCCTGCACGCCGGCCAGCAGAGGCTGCGCGGCCCTGCGCAGCCTCTCCAGCCGCATGCTGTGCCGGCGCCAGAGCGACGCCTCGGCGATCCTCGCGGCGGCCGACACCAGTGCGCGGATGGCGGGATGCAGCGTCAGTGCGGGACCGCTGACGTCCACGACGCCGAGCAGGGTCCCGTCGATCGGGTCGTGGATCGGCTCAGCGGTGCAGTACCAGGGCACCTGCGCGTTCTCGTAGTGCTCGGCCGAGAACAGCTGCACGGGTGCATCCTCGACCAGCGCGGTGCCGATCGCGTTGGTCCCCACGACGCTCTCCGTCCATCGCGCACCGTCCACGAAGCCGAGCCGATCGGCGTGCAGCTTCACCCTCGGCGCGCCGCTGCGCCACAGCACCACTCCGTCGGCATCCGTCACGACGACGAGGTAGGACGACGCGTCGGCGGCGGCGAGCAGAGGGGCGCGCAGCTCGTCGATCACGTCGGACAGCCGCGAACGACGCCGCAGATCCTCCAGCGCGGAGGCGGCGATGGGCTCAGCGCGGCGCACGGCGTCGGCATCCACGCCCAGGCTCATCGTGCGGCGCCACGACCGCGCGACCAGCTCCCGCGGATGCTGCGGAGGCGCGCTGCCGGAGAGCACGGCGTCGTGCACGCGCACGAGACGACGGGCGAGGTCTGCGAGATCAGGCGACGTTGCCATGGCGGGGAGCGTATCCCGGGCCACGTTGCAACACCGTGCAACGCTTCACGGCACGAGCGCTGCCGAGTGCACTGTACGCATGACCCAACTCGATGAGCGGTCGGCGACGATGCCGACCATGACCGCACCCGACGATCCGGCCCGCACCTGGCTGGCGGCCTTCGAGGATGCCCTGCTCGCCCGCGATGTCGCGCGCGCCGCCGGGCTCTTCGCGGCGACCAGCTTCTGGCGCGACCTGATCGCCTTCTCCTGGAACATCACCACGGTCGAGAACCCCGCGGGCGTCGCCGACCTCCTCACCGCCACGCTCGAGGGCACCGCCCCGCACGGCTTCCGGTTCACCGAGGAGCCCGAGACCGCGGATGGAGTGACGTCCGCCTGGTTCGAGTTCGAGACCGCCGTGGGCCGTGGCCGGGGTCTCGTCCGGATCGTCGACGAGGACGGCCCGAAGGCGTGGACGCTGCTGACCACCATGTACGAGCTCAAGGGACACGAGGAGCCCCTGCGCGAGCGGCGCCCGAAGGGGGCCGAGCACGGGGCGCGGCGCGACCGCGTGTCCTGGCTGGAGCGCCGGCAGGCCGAGGAGGCGTCACTGGGCACCGAGACCCAGCCCTACGCGCTCGTCATCGGCGGCGGGCAGGGCGGCATCGCGCTCGGCGCCCGGCTGCGCCAGCTCGGCGTCCCTGCGCTCGTGATCGACCGGCATCCGCGACCCGGCGACCAGTGGCGCGGGCGCTACAAGTCACTCTGCCTGCACGACCCGGTCTGGTACGACCACCTGCCGTACATCAAGTTCCCCGAGAACTGGCCCGTCTTCGCCCCGAAGGACAAGGTCGGCGACTGGCTCGAGTCCTACGTGAAGGTCATGGAGGTGCCGTACTGGTCGAACACGACCGCGACCTCCGCCGCCTTCGACGAGGCATCCGGCACCTGGACCGTCGAGGTCGAGCGCGACGGCGCCCCGCTGACTCTGCATCCGACCCAGCTGGTCTTCGCGACGGGTATGTCGGGCAAGCCGAACGTGCCGGTCTTCCCCGGCCAGGACGTGTTCCGCGGCGAGCAGCAGCACTCGTCCCAGCATCCCGGTCCCGACGCCTACAGCGGCAAGAAGGTCGTCGTGATCGGGAGCAACAACTCCGCCTTCGACATCTGCGGGGCGCTGTGGGAGCACGGCGCCGATGTGACCATGGTGCAGCGATCCTCGACGCACATCGTCAAGAGCGACACCCTGATGGACATCGGCCTCGGCGACCTGTACTCCGAGCGTGCTCTCGCCGCCGGCGTCACCACCGAGAAGGCCGATCTCATCTTCGCGTCGCTGCCCTACCGGATCATGCACGAGTTCCAGATCCCGCTGTACGACCGGATGCGCGAGCGCGACAAGGACTTCTACGACCGGATGACGGCGGCCGGATTCGATCTCGACTGGGGAGACGACGGCTCGGGCCTGTTCCTGAAGTACCTGCGACGCGGCTCCGGCTACTACATCGACGTGGGCTCCGCCGAACTGGTCGCCGACGGCGAGGTCGCGCTCGCGCACGGCGATGTCGACCATCTCACCGAGGATGCCGTGGTGCTGAAGAACGGCACCGTGCTCCCAGCGGATCTGGTCGTCTACGCCACCGGCTACGGCTCGATGAACGGCTGGGTCGCAGACCTCATCAGCCAGGAGGTCGCCGACACCGTCGGCAAGTGCTGGGGGCTCGGCTCGGACACGACCAAGGATCCCGGGCCCTGGGAGGGCGAGCAGCGCAACATGTGGAAGCCGACGCAGCAGCCGAACCTCTGGTTCCACGGCGGCAACCTGCACCAGTCGCGGCACTACTCGTTGTACCTGGCGCTGCAGCTGAAGGCCAGGCACGCCGGCATCGACACCCCGGTGTACGGCCTGCAGCAGGTGCATCACCTGCGCTGAGGACCCGGATGGGCCCCGCTCCTCCACGGAGCGGGGCCCATCCGTATCAGCGCAGGGCCTGCGCAGGCCCTGCGGCGACGCGTCTCAGGCCGGGACGACGACGTCCTCGCGGACGCGGCGCGTCGCCTCGACGATGTTGCGCAGCGAGGCGACGGTCTCGTCGTACCCGCGGGTCTTCAGACCGCAGTCCGGGTTGACCCAGAGCTGACGCAGCGGCAGCTCGTCGACCGCACGGCGCAGCAGCGATTCGATCTCGTCGACGCTCGGCACCCGCGGCGAGTGGATGTCGTAGACGCCGGGGCCCACGCCGTGGTCGAAGCCGTACCTGGCGATGTCGGCGACGACCTCCATGCGGCTGCGAGCGGCCTCGATCGAGGTGACGTCGGCGTCCAGCGCGCGGATCGCGTCGATCACGACGCCGAACTCCGAGTAGCAGAGGTGCGTGTGCACCTGCGTGGCCGCCGCAGCGCCCCCGGTCGCCAGTCGGAACGAGTTCACGGACCAGTCCAGGTAGGCGGGCTGGTCGGCCTTCTTCAGCGGCAGCAGCTCCCGCAGGGCCGGCTCGTCGACCTGGATGATCGCGATGCCGGCGGCCTCGAGGTCGGTGATCTCGTCGCGCAGGGCGAGGGCGACCTGGTTGGCGGTCTCCCCGAGCGGCTGGTCGTCGCGCACGAACGACCAGGCCAGGATCGTGACAGGACCGGTGAGCATGCCCTTGACATGCTTGGTGCTCAGCGACTGGGCGTACGACGCCCAGGAGACGGTGATCGGCGCCGGACGCGACACGTCGCCCCACAGGATCGACGGGCGCGTGGCGCGCGAGCCGTAGGACTGCACCCAGCCGTTCTCGGTCACCGCGAAGCCGTCCAGGTTCTCGGCGAAGTACTGCACCATGTCGTTGCGCTCGGCCTCGCCGTGCACGAGCACGTCCAGCCCCAGGTCCTCCTGCAGTGCGACCACGCGGTCGATCTCCGCCTTCAGGAACGCCTCGTAGTCGTCCTGGGGCACCTCGCCACGGCCGAACTGCGCGCGGGCGCGACGGATGTCGGCGGTCTGCGGGAACGAGCCGATGGTGGTCAGCGGCAGCGCGGGCAGGTCCAGCGCCAGTTGGGCGGCCTCACGGTCCGCGTAGGAGTCGCGGGAGAAGTCGGCCTCCGAGAGAGCGCGGGCACGCACGGCGCCGTCACGCACGCCGGGGGCGCCGTGCCGGTCGGCGAGGGCCGCGGATGCCGCGTCCAGCTCCTCCGCGATCGCGTCACGGCCCTCGGCGAGACCGCGGGCGAGGGAGACGACCTGCCCGACCTTCTGGTCGGCGAAGGCGAGCCACGACACCAGGCGCGCGTCGAGCTTCGACTCGTCCTGCACGTCGTGCGGCACGTGCAGCAGCGAGGTGGAGGTGGATGCCGAGACGGATGCCGCGCCGAGCTCGCGCAGCGCCTCGAGCTTGGCGAAGGCGCCGGCGAGGTCGCCGCGCCAGATGTTGTGGCCGTCGATCACGCCGCCCACCAGCGTCTTGCCCCCGAGGTCGGGCAGGGATGCGGGGACCGCACCGCGCACGAGGTCGATGGCGATCGCCTCGACGGGCGCCGCGGCGAGCACCGCGAGGGTCTCGTCGAGCGATGCGTAGGGAGCCGCCACGAGGATGGACGGACGCTCGGTCGAGCCGCCGAGAGCCGCGAGTGCGCGCTGCGCGGCCTCCGCCAGCTGGGCGGTCGTTGCCGGCAGCGACTCGCTGACCAGCGCCGGCTCATCCAGCTGCACCCACTCTGCGCCGGCGGCCTTCAGCTTCGCGAGCAGCTCGGCGTACACGGCGACCACGTCGTCCAGTCGCGAGAGCGGGTCGAAGCCCTCGGGCGCGGCATCCGATGCCTTGGCCAGCGCGAGCAGCGTGACCGGGCCGACGATGACAGGACGGGTGCGGAAGCCGGCCTCCGCAGCCTCTACGACCTCGCGGACCAGCCGGTCGCTGGAGAACGAGAAAACGGTCTCCGGCCCGATCTCCGGCACCAGGTAGTGGTAGTTCGAGTCGAACCACTTGGTCATCTCGGCGGGAGCGCGGTCGCCCTCGCCACGGGCGACGGTGAAGTAGGCGGGCAGGCCGATGCTGCCGTCCTCGTCGCGCAGGTCCTCGAAGCGGGCCGGGATGGCGCCGACGGTGACCGCGGCGTCGAGCACCTGGTCGTAGAAGGACGAGGACTCGGGGATCGAGGAGTCATCGCGGCCGAGCCCGAGCTCGGCGAGACGCTCGCGGTTCGCGGCGCGCAGCTCTGCGGCGGCGGTCTCGAGCTGCCTCTCGTCGATGCGCCCGACCCAGAACGCCTCGACGGCCTTCTTCAGCTCGCGGCGGCGTCCGATTCGGGGGTAGCCGAGGATCGTCCCGGCGGGGAAAGCGGTCATGGTGTTTCCTTTACTTCGTGGCGGAGGAGATACATCGGTCGGCCAGGATGCCGGCCTGAGCGAGGACGTCGAGCACGGTCTCGTGCTGGTTGAAGGCGTAGAGATGCACGCCGGGGGCGCCGCCCTCGACGACCTCCCGAGCGAGATCGGATGCCCAGTCGATGCCGATCTGGCGGCGGCCCTCGGCCGTGGGCTCGACCTCGAGTGCGATCGACAGCTCACCGGGGAGCTCCTCGCCGGTGAGTTCGAGCACGCGGGCCAGCCGCGCCGGCGAGGTGATGGGCATGATGCCAGGCAGGATCGGGATCGTCACGCCAGCACGCCGCGCGCGCTCGACGAACGCGAGGTAGTGGTCGGGGTGGAAGAACAGCTGCGTGATGGCGAGTGTGGCGCCCGCCGCCTGCTTCGCGAGCAGCGCGTCGACGTGCTGGCTGCTGTAGGCGGAACGCGGATGCCCGTTGGGGAACGCCGCCACGGCGATGTTCACCCTCCGGCGCGGAGCGACGCGCACGGCGCCCGGGTTTCCGGGCACGGGCGACTCCTCGTAGGGCGCCCGCTCGGCCTGCACCCGGTCGATCAGCTGCACCAGCTGCGCGGAGCTCTCCAGGTCGCCGAGGAAGGACTCGCCCTCGTCCAGGCCCGCGGGCGGGTCGCCGCGCAGCGCGAGGAAGCTGAGGATGCCGGCATCCAGGAACTCGCGGATCAGCCGGGCCGCCCCGGCATAGGTGTTGCCGACGCAGGTGAGGTGCGCGAGCGGCTCGACATCGGTGCGGGTGCGGATGTAGCGCAGCACGTCCAGGGACCGGCCGCCGGTCGATCCGCCGGCGCCGTAGGTGACCGACAGGAAGTCGGGCCCGGCCTCGGCGAGCCGGTCGATCGTGTCGTGCAGCGCCTGCGCGCTGGCCGTGGAGCGCGGCGGGTACAGCTCGAAGGAGAACGGCACGCGACTCATGGCTGTCTCCTCACGGTTCCGGACGGGGCTGTTCCAGCACGGTAGAACGGCGACGCGGCCCGGTGCACACTGTGTGACGCCATGTGTCAGCGGCGGACACCTGACGTCATCTGGATAGGCTCGAGCCATGACTCTGCCCTACGGTTCCTGGCCCTCACCGTTCTCCGCCGCCGACGTCTCGGCGTCCGCACCGCGGATCGACGGAGCGCGCTTCGTGGGTGGGGAGATCTGGTGGGGCGAGTCGGTGCCGTCGCAGGGCGGACGGGTCACCGTCCGCAGCTCGTCGGGCGCCGAGATCCTTCCCGAGCCGTGGAACGCGCGCTCCCGCGTGCACGAGTACGGGGGCGGGGCGTGGACCGCGGATGCCGACGGCACCCTGTACTTCGTGAACGCGGCCGACCAGTGCGTGTACCGGATGCCGCGCGGCGGCGTCCCCGAACCGCTCACGGCGCCCGGTCCGCAGTACGGCGGACTGTCGCTGCAGCAGGGACGGCTGTTCGCGGTGCGCGAGGATCTGCGCGGCGAGCAGCACTGGCGCGGCATCGCGGAGATCCCGACGGACGGGTCAGCCGCCGGAGACGACTCCCCCGGGTGGGTGTCCTGGTACGGCCCGGGGTTCTACGCCCACCCGTCCCTGTCGCCGGACGGGACGCGCCTGGCTTACGTGCAGTGGACCGAGAAGCGGATGCCGTGGGAGGCTGCCATCGTCTCGGTCGTGCACCTCGGATCCCAATCCGACACGACTGTCCCCGCCCGTGCCGCGCTGCAGCCCGAGTGGATCTCCGACGACGAACTGCTGTACGCCGACGATGCCACCGGGCGCTGGAATCTGTGGCTGGCGCGCATCGCCGCGGACACGCCGCCGCCCGCCCAGACGCCGCCTGCCACGACGGAGCCGTACGTCCTGGCGGATGCCGACACCGGCGGCGGACTGTGGGTGCTCGGCAACCGCTGGTACGGCGTCCTGGAGGGCGGTCGGATCGTCGCGGTGCGCACGGACGGCGCCGACGAGATCGTGCTGATCGACCCGGCCTCCGGTGAGGTCCGCCCGCTCGACGTCCCCGTGACCGGTGAGGCGAGCATCGACGACGTCTCGGGCTCCCGGGTGCTGATCTCGGGCGCGGGTGCCGGTGTGGACCGCGGGCTCTGGGAGGTGGACGTCGACTCGGGCGTGGCGACGGCGATCGGCGGCGGCGAGCCGGTCGATGCCGCGTGGTTCCCCGCGGCGCGGCCGGTGACGTTCGAGGGGCCGCACGGCTCCGTGCACGCCTTCGACTACCGCCCGACGAACCCGGACGCGACTGCCCCCGAGGGCGAGCTACCCCCGTACATCGTCATGGTGCACGGCGGGCCCACCGCGCACGTCTCAGGTGCGGCATCCGCGGCCTACGCCTACTGGACCAGCCGCGGCATCGGCGTGCTCGATGTGAACTACGGCGGATCCACCGGCTATGGCCGTGCCTACCGCGAGCGCCTGGACGGGCAGTGGGGCGTGGTCGACGTCGACGATGTGATCGCCGCCGCGCGCGGGCTCGCCGATGCCGGGCTCGCCGACCCCGCCCGCATCGCGATCAAGGGCGGCTCCGCCGGCGGATGGACGGTGCTCTGCGCGCTGGTGCGCGGAGGCGCGTTCGGCGCGGGCATCAGCCGCTACGGCGTCGCGGACCTGCGGATGCTGGCATCCGACACCCACGATTTCGAGAAGTTCTACCTGAACGGTCTGGTCGGCCCGCTCCCCGAGGCCGAGGACGTGTGCATCGAGCGTTCGCCGCTCAGCCATGCGGAGCGCATCGACGTCCCCGTGCTGCTGCTGCAGGGAGCGGATGACAAGGTCGTGCCGCCCTCGCAGTCCGAGGCGATCCGCGATGCGCTGGCGGCGCGCGGCATCCCGCACGAGTACCTCCTGTTCGAGGGCGAGGGCCACGGCTTCCGCCGGGCGGAGACCATCGTCACGGCGCTGGAGGCGGAGCTGCGGTTCCTCGGGGAGACGTTCGGGTTCTCCCCGGCCTGAACTCCGCCGCCTCGAGCCGGGAGCCGGTCGGAGGGGCTAGCGTGATGGGCATGACGACGATGTCCACCCCGCAGCCCTGGCGAACCAACACGGTCGACGGCGTCCTGCGACGCACCGCCTCACGCACCCCCGGCGCGATCGCCCTCCGCTTCGAAGGACGGGAGTGGACCTATCGCGACCTCGACGACGCGGTCACGCGGGCGGCGGCGGACCTGCGAGACCGCGGTCTCGCCGCCGGCGAGCGCGTGGTCACCTACGGCACCAACTCGGATGCCTATGTCATCGCGTTCCTCGCCATCGCCCGTGCGGGCCTGGTGCACGTCCCGGTCAACTACGCGCTGCACGGGGCCGAGCTCGCCTATCTCATCGCCCAGTCCGGCGCAAGAGCGGCGCTGGTGGACCCCCAGCTGCGCGCTCACTTCGACGCCGTCCACGCCGATACCGAGGTCGAGATCGTCGCCGCACTGCGCGACGAGGACGACTCCCTCCTGACGCGAGCGAGCGCCGGCGATGCCGTGGAGCTCCCCGCAGACGTGGACGGCGAGAGCCTGGTGCAGCTGCTCTACACGTCAGGCACCACGTCGCAGCCGAAGGGAGCGATGCTGACGCACTCCGCTCTCGTGGCCGAGTACTCCGCCGTGATCGTCGCCCTGGACTTCACGCCGGACGACGCGCCGCTCATCTGCATGCCGCTGTACCACTCGGCCGCCATGCATGTGTTCATGCTCCCCTATCTCGCCATCGGCGCGACCGTCCGGCTGCTCCCGGCGCCGGACATCCCCCGGATCCTCCGCACCGTCTCCGAGGAGCGGATCGGGTCGCTTTTCCTGGCTCCGACCGTGTGGGTTCCGCTCGCCAACCATCCCGACCTGGACGCCGCCGATCTCTCCTCGCTCACCAAGGCGCAGTACGGCGCCTCGATCATGCCGGTCACGGTCCTGAATCGCCTGCGTGAGCGCTACCCGGCGCTCGGCTTCTACAACTGCTTCGGGCAGTCCGAGATCGGCCCGCTGGCCACCGTGCTGCGCCCCGAGGAGCACGAGGAGCGGCCCGCGTCGGCGGGGCGGGCCATCCTGTTCGTCGAGACCCGTGTCGTCGACGAGAACGGCGGGGACGTGCCGGACGGCGTTCCCGGCGAGGTGCTGTACCGCTCACCGCAGCTGGCGCTGGGCTACTGGAACAAGCCGGAGGAGACGGCGGAGGCGTTCCGCGACGGCTGGTTCCACTCCGGCGACCTCGTGGTCCGCGACGAGGCCGGGTACCTGACGGTGGTCGACCGCATCAAGGATGCGATCAACACCGGCGGGATCATGGTGGCCTCCCGCGAGGTGGAGGATGCGATCTACACGCACCCGGCCGTGGCCGAGGTCGCGGTGATCGGGGTCCCCGACGAGCGGTGGATCGAGGCGATCGTCGCGTGCGTGGTGCTCAAGCCGGATGCCGCGGTCGCGGAGGATGAGCTCATCGCGCACATGAAGGATCGGCTCTCCTCGTTCAAGGTGCCGAAGGCGGTGCGGTTCATCGACGCGCTGCCGCGCAATCAGAGCGGGAAGATCCTCAAGCGCGAACTGCGCGACGCGTAGCCCGGGGGTCGGTGACCTCGGAGGTCACTCCCCCATCCGGTTGCGGGTGCGCATGGCGCGCTCGGCCTCGCGGGTGTCCTGGCGCTCGCGTAGGGTCTGGCGCTTGTCGTACTCGCGCTTGCCCTTCGCGAGAGCGATCTCGACCTTGGCTCGGCCGTCCGAGAAGTACAGCCGGAGCGGGATCAGCGTGTAGCCGCCGGCCGAGACGGCGTGCTCGAGCTTGTGGATCTCGTCGCGGTGCAGCAGCAGTTTGCGGATGCGCTTGGCCGAGTGGTTGGTCCAGTGCCCCTGGGAGTACTCCGGGATGTGCACGGCGTCGAGGAAGGCCTCGCCGCCCTTGATGTACGCGTAGCCGTCGCTGAGGTTCGCGCGCCCCTGACGCAGCGACTTGACCTCGGTGCCGGTGAGCACGAGGCCCGCTTCGTACGACTTCTCGAGGTTGTAGTCGTGACGTGCGCGACGGTTGGTCGCGACGACCTTCTCACCGCGTTCCCTGGGCATGTTCTTCTCCTGACGATGGGGCAGCCCACCAGCATATACCGGGTCAGGTGCGCAGCCAGCGACGGATCGCGAAGCCGGCCGACAGGGCCGACAGCAGGATGCCGATCCCGATCAGCACCGGCACCACGAACGCGGCCTGCTCCATGCCGACCAGCGGTCGCATGAAGGGCACGCGGTCGGCAAGATAGCCCTCCACGCCGAAGTGGACGCCTGCCAGCACTGTGGCGCTGGCGAAGACCGAGCCGAGGAAGGCGGCGAACACGCCCTCCAGCACGAACGGCGTCTGGATCGATCCGTTCGACGCGCCGACCAGGCGCATGATCCCGATCTCCTTGCGCCTCGCGTAGGCCGAGAGCCGGATGGTGGTGGCGATCAGGAGCACGGCGGCGATGAGCATGAGCGCGGCCACGCCCACGGCGATGTACGTCGCGACCGTGAGCGCGGAGAACAGCGGGTCGAGCAGTTTGCGCTGGTCCTTCACCGCATCCACCCCGGCCTCACCCGAGAAGGCCTCGGTGATCACCTCGGACTGCTGGGGATCCTTCATGGTGATGCGGAAGTCCACCGAGGTGTTCTGCACGCCGATGACGCTGGCCTGCTCCTCGCCGAGCTGCGCGACGATGTCCTTGTACGCGTCCTCCTTGGTCTGGAAGCGCACCGAGCTGATCAGCGGAGCGAGGGCGTCGCCCTCCAGTGCCTGCTTGACCTTGTCGATCTGCTCCTGGTTGGCCTCACCGCCGACGCACGTCGACGAGGTCGACAGAGGCGAGCACATGTAGACCGTCACCTCGGCCTTCTCGCCCCAGTAGGCGCGCATCGTGCTGATCTGCGTCTGCATGAGGATGGCGGCGCCGACGAAGGTGAGAGACACGAAGGTGACGAGCACCACCGAGATGACCATGGAGAGGTTGCGACGCAGCCCGAGCAGGGCCTCGCCGACGATGAGTCCGAAGTTCATGAGGTCGGGCCCACTTCCTCGTCGTCGCCGTCCGAGAGGCCGAGACGATCGGCGACCCCCAACTCGTCGACCTTCACGTCCGGGATGACGATCGGATTCGTGCGCGGGGTCGCCGCGGCATAGGGATTCTCCTCCGGCGGGGCGGGCGGCACGACGTCCTCCCGCTCAGCATCCGGCGTCTCGGGTGCGGACGGAGCAGCGGCATCCGGTGCGATGACGGGAGTCGCGACGGTCTGCCGCTGCACCTCCTGCACGGCGGTGAGCGCGGCCGCCGCGGCAGCGCCGGGGATCGACTCCGGCCGCAGGCGAGGGATGCTCGAGGTGTCGCCGTAGCCGCCGCCGAGCTCGTCGCGCACCATGACGCCCTCTTTGAGCTCGATCACACGACGCTGCATCTGGTCGACGAACGCGGCCTCGTGGGTGGCCATCAGCACGGTCGTGCCGCCGGCGTTGATGCGCGCCAGCAGCTGCATGATGTCGACGGAGGTTGCGGGGTCCAGGTTTCCGGTCGGCTCGTCGGCCAGCAGCACCTTGGGACGGTTCACGATCGCGCGGGCGATCGCCACGCGCTGCTGCTCACCGCCGGAGAGCTCGTGCGGCATCCTCTTGGCCTTGCCGTCCAGCCCGACCAGAGCGAGCGCCTCGGGCACCGCCTGCTGGATGAAGCCGCGCGACGTGCCGATCACCTGCAGGGAGAACGCGACGTTCTGGTAGACCGTCTTCGACGGCAGCAGCCGGAAGTCCTGGAAGACCGAGCCGATGTGGCGACGGAAGTACGGGACCTTGCGATTGGCGAGCGAGCGCAGATCGCGCCCGAGCACGGCGACGCGGCCCGTGGTGGGCACGTCCTCGCGGAGGATGAGTCGCAGGCAGCTCGACTTGCCGGAGCCGGAGGCGCCGACGAGGAACACGAACTCGCCGGCCTCGACATTGAAGTCGACATCGGAGAGGGCGGGGCGTTTGGTGCCGCGATAGCGCTTGGTGACGTTCTCGAACCGGATCATGGCCTTTCGAGCCTAAGCGCGGCCCGCCGTGGTCGGTTCAGCGACACTCGTCTGCGCTCAGTCCTCTTCCTTGCGCTTGCGCCAGCGGATGCCCGCCGAGATGAAGTCGTCGAGGTCTCCGTCGAACACGCTGGCCGGGTTGCCGGACTCGTGGCCGGTGCGCAGGTCCTTGACCAGCTGCTGGCCGTAGAGGAAGTAGGAGCGCATCTGGTCGCCCCAGCTGGCGGTGATGTTGCCCGCGAGCTCCTTCTTCTTCGCCGCCTCCTCCTCCTTCTGCAGCAGCAGCAGGCGGGTCTGCAGCACGCGCATGGCCGCGGCGCGGTTCTGGATCTGCGACTTCTCGTTCTGCATCGAGACGACGATGCCGGTGGGGAGGTGCGTGATGCGCACGGCGGAGTCGGTGGTGTTGACCGACTGGCCGCCCGGGCCCGAGGAGCGGAAGACGTCGACGCGGATGTCGCCCTCGGGGATGTCGACCTCGGTGGCCTCCTCCATCAGCGGGATGACCTCGACCGCGGCGAACGAGGTCTGGCGCTTGTCGGCGGAGCCGAACGGGCTGATGCGGGCCAGGCGGTGCGTGCCGGCCTCGACCGAGAGGGTGCCGAAGGCGTAGGGGGCGGTGACCTCGAAGGTCGTCGACTTGATGCCGGCGCCCTCGGCGTAGGAGGTGTCCATCACCTTGACGGGGTAGCCGTGCTGCTCGGCCCAGCGCAGGTACATGCGCATGAGCATCTCGGCGAAGTCGGTGGCGTCGTCGCCGCCGGCACCGGAGCGGATGGTGATGATCGCGTTGCGGTCGTCGTACTCACCGTCCAGCAGGGTCTGCACCTCGAGCTGGTTGATCGTCTCGGTCAGCGAGGCGAGCTCCTTGCGGGCCTCCTCGGCGGAGTCCTCGTCCTGCATCTCGTTGGCGAGCTCGACCAGCACGTCGAGATCGTCGAGGCGGCGCTCGACGTCGGTGACGCGCTTGAGGTCGGCCTGCTTGTGGCTGAGGGCGCTGGTGACCTTCTGCGCCTTCTCGGGGTCGTCCCAGAGGTCGGGCGCGCCGGCCTCTTCACTGAGCCGCGCGATGTCGGCGTTGAGGGATTCGACGTCGACGACCTCACGGATGTCGCCGAAGGTGTGTCGCAGGGCCTGGATGTCGGCGGAGAGATCGAGTTCGAACATGGCACCCCAGCCTATCGCGCCGCGCGCAGGATTCCGCGCCGCTCGGGCTAGCGTGAAGGGGTGAGTGACAGCGCAGGCAGCATCATCCGGCGGTTCGGACCCATGGTCTACATCCCCACGGTGCTGTTCGCGCTCGGCGAGGGGGCCGTCATCCCCCTGATTCCGGTGTTCGCCACCGAGCTGGGAGCCGATGTCCCGCTGGCGGCGCTCGTCGCCGCGATGCTCGTGGTCGGGCAGCTGTGCGGCAATCTTCCGGCCGGCTGGCTGGTGACGAAGATCGGCGAGCGGCTCACCATGGTCTACGCGGGTCTGGCCGCGATCCTCGCCGGCGTCGGGATGCTCTGGGCGCCGTCGCTCGGCTGGTTGACGGCCGCGGTGTTCCTGCTGGGCTTCTGCGCCGCGTCGTTCGGCCTGGCGCGGCATGCGTTCATGACGACGCGCGTGCCGATCCGGTTCCGCGCCCGGATGCTGTCGCTGCTGGGCGGATGCTTCCGGTTCGGGGTGTTCGTGGGGCCGTTCGTGGCGGCGGGGCTGATCCAGCTGACGCGCACCGAGCACTCCACGGTGTGGTTCCTGCTGGGCTGCGTGGCCGTGCTCGTGGTGCTGGTGCTGTTCGGTCCCGATCCGGAGCGCACGATGCCGGCCCTACTGAAGCCCACGGGCGCCGCGATCGCGGAGGACACCGGCGAGGTGGTGACCGGATCCATCCCCGTGCGCGACCAGCGCGGCGTGTTCCGCACGATGTGGTTCTACCGTGGCGTGCTGTCGCGGCTGGGCATCTCGGCGGCCTGCCTGTCGGCGGTGCGCTCAGCGCGGCAGGTGGTCCTGCCGCTGTGGGGCGTCTCGCTCGGCCTGGATGCCACGACCATCGCCCTGGTCGTCGGTGTGTCCGGCGCGATCGACTTCGCCCTGTTCTACGCGAGCGGCCAGGTGATGGACCGGTTCGGGCGGATCTGGGCGGCGATGCCCGCGCTGCTGCTGATGGGGCTCGGGTTCACGGCGCTGTCGTTCACGCACGACCTGGACTCGGCGCTGCTCTGGTACGGCCTGCTGGCCGCCGTGCTGGGCGTCGGGAACGGGCTCTCCAGCGGCATCCTGCTCACCTTCGGTGCGGATCTCGCTCCCGAGCGCGATCCCGCGACGTTCCTGGGTTCGTGGCGGACGCTGACGGATGCGGGCGGCGCCCTGGCACCGGTGCTGGTCTCGGCGATCACCGCCGCGGCGACGCTGTCGCTGGCGACCGGGCTGATGGGCGTGGTGGCGCTGGTCGGCGCGGCCGGATTCCTGCGCTGGACGCCGAGATACCTGCCGCGCCCGGAGCGCGACTAGACGTCTCAGCGCAGCGCGGTGCGGGTCGTGGCGGTGGCCTCGATCGGCACGCCGTCGGGCACGAACGGGGAGATCAGCGGCGGGTGCCACACGGTGGCGACCGTGACCCTCGCGGAGACGCCGTCGGGCGTGCCGGCCGACACGAGCCGCGTCTCCGGCGAGACCGCGGTGACCACGGCATCCGCCTGCTCGCGCACCTTCTCGTCCGTGAGCTCGGCGCGCACGCTCCCCTCGCTCGCCTCGAGCGTGAAGCCGTCGGCGCCCGCGAGCGAGGCGGCGTCAGCGAGCGAGTCGAGCCGTTTCTGCGCGATGTAGAGGTCGGTGGCGCAGACGCACACGAAGATGACGGCGACGGCGAGCAGCATGTAACCGAGGATCAGCGGCAGGATGCTGCCGTCCTCGTCGTCCGCGAGCGCGCGGAGCCGGGCGATCATCCGCTCCCCCACAGCCGGGAGACCTTCTGCGCGGACTCCGCCTGCACGGGAATCGCGGCGATCCGGTCCAGTCCGAACAGCGGCGGCATGAACGGGAGGCTCACCCGCGTGGTGACGGTGACGATCACGGTGCTGCCGGCTGCGGGGCACGTGGTCGTCGCGGGCCGGCACGTGATGCCGACCTCGACGGCATCCTCGTCCATGCCGTACTCGCGGATCACGCTCTGCAGCACGGCCTCTCCGCGAGCGCCGGCGGTGTCGGCGTCGGGTGCCTGCCCGATGACCCGGGCGGTGTGGCGGGCCGCGGCCTCCGCACCCAGCGTCTGCTCCTGGATCGCGCCGAGCATGAGGACCAGGTAGACCAGCGGCACCAGCAGCAGCACGCCCACCGTGATGAACTCCAGCGCCGCAGAGCCCGTCTCATCCGACAGGATCCCCGGCGCGGCGGAGCCGCGCCGTTCGCCGGCGCTGCTCTGCTCAGTCGTCGCCGAACGACTCCACGGGTGCACGCCCTTCCACCTCCATCCCGTAGGGCACGCCGATCAGGCAGAGCACCGGCAGGGATGCGCGCACGCGGATCACGACGCTCTCATGGCCCAGGCTGCTGTCCTGGCCGACCGACACGTCCCCGGCGTAGTCGGCGCCGACGGCACGGGTGATGACGGTGCGCGTGCGCTCGGCCCCCTCGCCCAGGGTGATGTCCGCGAGTGCGGCGTAGTGCGCACCCTCCACGGCCGCGTCGTGCACGACGTTGCGGACGTAGACGGCGAACGCGACCTGCAGCACCGAGAAGACAAGCGCGGTCAGCAGCGCGCCGACGAGCACGAATTCGACGGGGCTGGAGCCGCGCTCATCGGCGAGCGCTGCAGTGGGGCGCATGGGTCAGATGCCGGAGACGCGGGCGATCGCCTGCTGGAAGAGGTCGACCAGCGCCGGTCCCGCGACCGCCCAGATCACCACGACCAGGGCGGCGGTCATGAGGGTCACCAGCACCCAGCCGGGCACATCCCCGGTCTCGTCCGCGGCGAGCGTCCTGCCTGCGGTGAACCATCTCCTGAGTGTCGTCATGTCTGCTCCTCGTTCGTGTCCGTCTCGTGTGGGTCGTTGCTTGTGTGTGGTGACGTGGCTCAGCCGAGGCCGAGCCGGAGGATGAAGAGGCCGGGGTAGATCGCGAAGAGAACGCTGAGCGGCAGGATCAGGAAGACCAGCGGCAGGAGCATCAGGATCTCCTTGTGCCCGGCCTGCTCGATGAGCACGCGCTTGGCCTCGTCTCTCGCGTCCGCAGCCTGGGAGTGCAGCACGGCGGCCAACGGCGCCCCGTGCTCGAGCGCCGCGATGATCTGGTCCACGGCGCGCGTGAGTCCGGGCAGCTGCAGCCGGGTGGCGGTCTCGCCGAGCGCGTCGGCCAGTGGTGAACCGGTGTGCACAGCCAGAACGGCGTGCCGCAGCTCCTCGGTGAGCTCGCCGGTGCCGATCCCGGACACACGCCGCAGCGCATCCAGCAGCGACTCCCCCGCGGAGAGGCACAGCGCGAGGAACTCCAGGGTGGTGGGCAGTTCGTCCGCCAGCCGTGCCCGACGCGATTTCGCTCGTGCGGTGAGCTGCATGTCGTACGCGACCGCGACGCCGGCCGCGGAGAGCAGCGGCAGCAGCACGGCGGGTGGCGTCATCCGGCCGGCGACGGCGATCAGCACCACCAGCAGGGCGCCGGCGACGAGCCCGGCCACTCCCCACGCCAGCTGACGTCCGCGGAAGACCGCAGGGCTGAGTGAGGAACCGGCCTGCGCGAGGCGGAGCGCCAGCGCGTCCCCGCCGCCCAGCATCCGCTCGAATGCCGACTTCACACGCTCCCACACCGTGCGGCCGTGCACTGGCAGCATCCCGACGCGCGGCAGGATGCCCGACGGCATCGCCTCGTCGGGAACCACGTCGCGCAGGTACGGCGCGATGCGGCGGTCGAGAGGCAGGGCGCCCCAGCGTGGCAGCGCCGACAGCACGCCGAGCACACCCAGCGCGAAGGCGCCGCCCAGCAGCACGGCGAGCGCGAGGTCGGTCACGGCACTCACCCGAACCACCTCTCAGGCTCCGCGAGGCGGCCGATGCGCAGCATGATCCGGTAGGCGACGAGCGACACCGCGGCGCCCACGACGATGACGATCACGCCCTCCGCGCTGGCGTATGCCTCCCGCCCCTCGGGGCGGGACACCAGCAGCCCGAGGATCACCCAGGGCGCGACCGCGCCGAGCACCGCGGCTCCGCGGATCCAGGACTGCCGCGCCTCCACCTCACCTCGCAGCGCGGCATCCGCCCGCACCGACGAGGAGAGGGCCCGCAGCACCCCGGTCAGCTCGGTGCCACCCACCTGCCTGGCCATCCGCAGCGTCTCGATGATGCGGTCGGCGATGGGATCGGCGAGCGTCGCCTTCAGCCGATCCAGGCTGGTCTCGAAGCGCCCGGTCGCGCGCAGATCGCGGGCGAAGACCGCGAACGCGGGACGAACGGCCGAGGGCGCGGAGTCGGCGAGGCTCGCCACGGCGTCGGGCAGCGAGAGTCCGACGCGGATCGCAGCCACCAGCAGATCGCAGACGTCCGGCCACAGCTGGCGGCGCGCCTTGCGCAGACGAAGACGGCGGCCGCGCAGATAAAGGACAGGAGCGGAAGCGGCCGCGAGCCCGGCCAGGAGCGCGAGCACCGGCAGAGCAGTGAACAGCCATGCCAGGGGCGCCGCCACCAGCCCGACCCCGACCATCGTCACGACGAGCGTGCGCGTCGAGGTGCGTGCGAGTCCCGCCTCCTCCAGCAGCCGTCGCAGTCGACCGCGCTGCACCGCGCGCGGCGCCCGCTCGCGCGGCGGCCACAGCCACGGCGATGCGCAGAGCAGCAGCCCCGCGCCGAGCAACGCCCCGATCAGCAGCGTCATACCGCTCGCTCCGCACGATGGACCGGGGTGGTCAGGATGCGGCCTCCCACGACCTCGCCGGTGGGCGCGACGACCTCGACGACGCGCCGCGAGCCGTCGGGCTCCCGCCGGCAGTGCACGACGTAGGAGATCGAGGTCGCCAGTGCCGGTGCGATGAACGCCCTGTCGATGTTGCGTCCCGCGAGCAGAGGCAGGAGCGCGAGCTTCTCGAGTGCCTCGTCCGCGGAGTTGGCGTGGATGGTCCCCGCCGACGGGACGCCCGTGTTCAGCGCCAGAACCAGGTCGAGTGCCTCCGCGTCGCGCACCTCGCCCACCACGATCCGGTCGGGGCGCATGCGCAGCGCCTCCTTGACGAGCCGCCGCAGCGTGATCTCGCCGGTGCCCTCCAGGCTCGCCTGCCGGCCCTGCAGCGCCACCACGTCCGGCCCCTCGACCGCCAGCTCGAAGGTCTCCTCCACCGTGATGATCCGCTGGCTGTCGGCGACGGATGCGAGCAGTGCGCCGAGCAGAGTGGTCTTCCCCGCGTGCGTGGCGCCCGAGACGATGATGCTGCGGCCCTCGCGCAGCGCTCCCTGGAGCAGTTCGGCGACGTGCGCGGGCACCGACCCCTGCGCGACCAACGATTGCAGGGTGCGGTGCTGCGGCAGGAACTTCCTGATGTTCACCGCCCAGGAGCCGCGCACCACGTCTGCGATCGCCACGTGCAGGCGCGAGCCGTCCGGCAGGGAGGCGTCGACGAAGGGCTGGCTGATGTCCACGCGACGGCCGGTGGACTGCAGCATCCGCTCCACGAGATCGCGGACGATGGCGTCCGTCAGCCGCAGATCCAGCCGCTCGGTCGCGCCGTCCCGCGCGACGAAGATGCGGTCGGGACCGTTCAGCCAGATCTCCTCGATCTCAGGATCGTCCAGCAGGGGCTGCAGGACGCCGAACCCCGAGACGGACGCCAGCACGTCCCGGATCAGCGCCGCCTCGTCGTCGATGATCGCCTCGCCGCGCTGCAAGGCCAGGTCGTTGTGGCGCCGCACCTCGGTCTGCGCGATGTGCCTGGCCTCATCCGGATGCGACGAGGGATCGGTGTGCTCGAGGCGCAGGCGCCGCCGGACTCGCTCGGCGACGACCAGGGACGGATGACTCACGCGGGCATCATGACAGAATCCGGGAAACCCGCGTCAAAGTTATCCACAGCCCCACGGCTCGGCAGATGTACGGGAACCCGTAACCCTCCATCAGTAGACTTGCTGACGCGCGGGAGTGGTGGAATCGGTAGACACGCAGGATTTAGGTTCCTGTGCCCCTGGGCGTGTGGGTTCAAGTCCCATCTCCCGCACGCACCGACCTGTTCCATCCCCCAGTTCCATCCGCCGCTGCACGACCGACGGGAACCTCTCTTGCTTCACTCGCTCATCCAGGCGCCGACAGCGCTGATCCCCTGGCTCGACCCGGCGACCATCATCGGCACCGCCGGACCGTGGGCGCTTCTCGTGGTGTGCTTCATCGTGTTCGCCGAGACCGGCCTTCTGATCGGATTCCTGCTGCCGGGCGACACCCTGCTCGTGATCTCGGGTCTGCTCTCGCACACCTCGGCGGCCCTGCCGCATGGCGTGTTCGGGATCAACGTGTGGGTGGTGGCGCTGCTGATCGGCCTGTCAGCGTTCATCGGCGGTGAAGTGGGCTACTTCATCGGGCACAAGGGCGGCCCGGCGATCTTCGAGCGCAAGGAATCCGGCCTCTTCAGCCGCAAGAACGTCGAGCGCACGAATGCGTTCTTCGAGCGCTTCGGCGGAATCACGGTCATCCTGGCGCGCTTCGTCCCGATCGTTCGCACGTTCGCTCCGGTGGCCGCCGGCGTCGGGCACATGCCCTGGAAGCGCTACTCGCTGTACAACTTCATCGGCGCCGTGCTGTGGGGCTTCGGCCTGACGATGTTCGGCTACGTGATCGGCTTCATCCCGCCCATCGCGACGTTCGTCGAGAACTACATCGACCTGATCCTGCTCGCGGCAGTCGGCGGCACCGCCATCGTGACGCTGTGGCACTACCTCAGCGAGCGTCGCAAGGTGAAGAAGGAGGCGCGGGAGGCCGAGGCATCCGCTCCCGCGACCACCGCCCTGCAGCTGGACCCCGAGGTCTTCGACCGCGCACCCGACCTGGACGGCGACGGCAAGCACTGATCCCGGAGCCGGCCGGCATCACCCGCGACGACGTCAGCTCGCCTTCTTGCGCCCGCCGGACTTCGCGGTCTTCTTCTCGGCGTCCTTCTTCTCGGCATCCTTCTTCCCACCGGCGCGTTCCGCCTTGGAGCGCTCGACGCTGGCGCGCAGCGCCTCCATCAGGTCGATGACCTCGCCGCCGTCGCCCTCGCCCTCCTCGGCGAAGGTCTCGGCTGCGTCGAACGTCTCGCCGGCCTTGATCTTCGCGTCGATGAGCGTACGCAGCTCCTTCTGATACTCGTCCACGAACGACTCCGGCTCGAAGTCGCTGGAGTAGCTGTCGACCAGGGATGCCGAGAGCTCGAGCTCCTTGTCGCTGATCTTCACGTCCTCGTCCAGCGACGGGAACGCCGCCTCGCGCACCTCGTCCGCCCAGAGCAGCGTCTGCAGCACGAGCACGTCTCCCCGCACCCGCAGGGCGGCCAGACGGGTCTTCTGCCGCAGTGTGAATCGCACGATCGCCGTGCGGTCGGTCTGCTCGAGGGTCCGGCGCAGCAGCACATAGGCCTTGGGTGACTTGGAGTCCGGTTCGAGGTAGTAGGCGCGATCGAGGGTCAGCAGGTCGATCTGCTCGGTGGGAACGAACTCCACCACGTCGATCTCGCGGCTCTTCTCCGCCGGCAGTGCGTCGAGGTCCTTCTTGGTGAGCACCACCGTCTGACCGTCGTCGTCGACGTAGGCCCGGTCGATGTCCGAGTAGGGCACGGTCTCGCCGTCGATCTCGCACACGCGCTGGTAGCGGATGCGACCGCCGTCCTCCGCGTGCACCTGGTGCAGCGAGATGTCATGGTCCTCGGTCGCCGAATAGACCTTCACCGGCACGTTCACCAGGCCGAAGGTCACCGCGCCCTTCCAGATGCTCCTCATCACACAAGTATCACCAGTCACAGTGGTTCCGGCCAGGGGCTTGCGCCGCCCGGCTAATCTGTCCCCATGGCAGCGAGCGGGCAGGTCGTGCAGATCGACGGCCGGCGCCTGCGCGTCACCAACCTCGACAAGGTCGTCTATCCGGAGACCGGCACCACCAAGGGCGAGATCCTCGCCTACGTCTCACGGGTCGCGCCGGTCATGCTGCCGCACGTGCGCGGGCGGCCGGTCACGCGGAAGCGCTGGGTCGACGGCGTCGGCACGGCTGATGCCCCGGCCGAGAGCTTCTTCACGAAGCAGCTCGAGCAGGGGGCGCCCGACTGGGTCAGGCGGATGCCGATCGAGCACTCCGACGGACCCAAGGAGTACCCGCTCGCCGACGATGCCGCGACGCTGGTGTGGTTCGCTCAGATCGCCGCGCTCGAGCTGCACGTGCCGCAGTGGCGGTTCACGCATTCCGGCGGCCGCGGCCGGCCCGACCGGCTCGTGCTGGACCTCGATCCCGGCCCCGGAGTGGGGCTCGCGGAGTGCGCGGAGGTGGCGCGGATCGCCCGCGGCTTCCTCTCCGGTATGGGACTGGAGCCGATGCCGGTGACCAGCGGCAGCAAGGGCATCCACCTTTACGCCCGCCTGCCGACCGCCGATGACGGCACCGGCCTGCAGAGCAGCGACGAGGTGTCCGCCGTCGCGAAGGAGCTCGCCCGGCTCATCGAGGCGGATCATCCCGACCTCGCCACGCGAACCATGGCGAAGTCCGCGCGCGGGGGGAAGGTCTTCATCGACTGGAGCCAGAACAGCGCCTCCAAGACGACCATCGCGCCGTACTCGCTGCGCGGGCGCGCGCGCCCGTGGGTCGCTGCCCCGCGCACCTGGGCGGAACTGGACGATCCCGCGCTGCGCCAGCTGGAGTTCGACGAGGTCCTGGAGCGGGTGGATGCCGGGATCGACCCGCTCGCGGCCCTCGCGCCGCCCAGCACGGCGCTCACCTCCTACCTCGCCAAGCGGGATGCCGCGAAGACGCCCGAGCCTATGCCGACAACGGCCATCGCCGGTGCCCCTGGCGCACCGCGTTTCGTGATCCAGGAGCATCACGCGAGCCGCCTGCACTACGACCTGCGCATCGAGCGCGACGGCGTGCTGATCAGCTGGGCGGTGCCCAAGGGTGTCCCGGAGACGCCGGATCGCAACCACCTGGCGGTGATGACGGAGCCGCATCCGCTGGAGTACCTGACCTTCGAGGGCGAGATCCCGCGCGGGGAGTACGGCGCCGGTTCCATGACCGTGTGGGACACCGGGACCGTGGCGCTGGAGAAGTGGCGCGACGACGAGGTGATCGGCACGTTCACCGGGCAGGCGGGCGGGCGTCTGGGATCGGCGCGGCTCGCTCTCATCCGCACCGAGGGCGAGGGCGAGAAGTCGCAGTGGCTGCTGCACCGGATGATCCCCACGCCCCACTCCAACCGCCGCTCCGCGTCGGCCGGAGCCTCCGGGGCGCGTGGGCCCGCGCTCTCTGTTCATCCGCGCGAGAGTGACCCTGCACCAGACCCTGACCAACACAGTCCCGGCGCACCCGCGTCGCCCCCCACGGCATACTCCCCCATGCTGTCGGAGACGGGCTCGCCCGGCCTCGCCCGCGGCTACGACTGGGCGGAGATCAAATGGGACGGCGTCCGCGCGATCGGGACCTGGGCCGATGGCAGGCTCACGCTCCGAGCCCGCAGCGGCACCGACATCACCGCGCGCTATCCGGAGCTCACCGCCGACGGCGCGCCGCACCTGCCGGCATCCGATGCGGTGATCGACGGCGAGATCGTCGCGTTCGACGCCCAGGGCAGGCCGAGCTTCACCCGCCTGCAGAACAGGATGCACCTGACGCGCGGCCGCGAGATCGAGCGGGAGGTGGTGCGCACGCCGGTGGTGTACCTGCTGTTCGACCTGATGCGGCTGGACGGCCACGACCTCACCCGCATGCCGCTGCGACAGCGACGCGAACTGCTGGAGCAGCTGGCATCCGATCTCGACGCGCCGGTGCAGGTGCCGCCCGTGTTCGACGACCTCGATGCGGCGATGGAGATGAGCGGGCGATACGGGCTGGAGGGCGTCGTCGCCAAGGATCCGGGATCCCCCTACCGTCCCGGGGCGCGGTCGTCGTCCTGGTTGAAGCTCAAGCACACCCGCACGCAGGAGGTGGTGGTCGTCGGCATCCGCCCCGGTCAGGGCAACCGGCGCGAGGGCATCGGCTCGCTGCTGCTCGCCGTGCCCGACGACGACGGCGCTCTGCGGTACGTCGGCCGGGTCGGCACCGGCTTCACCGATCGGATGCTGAGCGATCTGCGCGCGCGCCTGGAGCCGCTGCGCACGGGGAGCCCGGGCCTGGACGGCGTGCCCGCGCCGGACGCGTCGGACGCCGAGTGGGTGCGGCCCGAACTCGTCGGCGAGGTCGAGTTCGCGAACTGGTCGCCCAGCGGCATCCTGCGGCACTCGCGCTGGCGCGGCCTGCGCCCGGACAAGTCCCCCGAAGAGGTGCGCCGGGAGTCCTGATCAGGCGTGCGTGGCCTCGCAGTCGTCGTGCCCGGCGGGCTCGAGCTGGAACGTGGAGTGCTCCACATCGAAATGGTCGGCCAGGCACGACTGCAGCCGGGTGAGCAGCTCTGCGGAACGGCCCTGCGCGTAGACGGACTGGGCCACGCTCACGTGCGCGGTGAACACCGGGGCGCCCCGGGTCAGCTGCCAGACGTGCACGTCGTGCACGTCGACGACTCCCTCGTATCCCTTCAGATGCGTGCGGATGTCGTCGACCGACATGCCCTTGGGTGCGGATTCGGCGAGCACCGAGAAGACCTCGCGCAGCAGCGAGATCGCGCGGGGCACGATCATCGCGGCGATCACGAGGGAGGCGATGGCGTCGGCGGGCATCCATCCGGTGGTGACGATCACGATGGCCGCGATGATGACCATCACCGAGCCGATCAGGTCGCCCATGACCTCCAGATACGCCCCGCGGACGTTGATGCTCTTCTCCTGCGCGCGGCTCAGCAGCCACATCGAGGCGCCGTTGGCCAGCATGCCGACGACGGCGACGGTGAGCATGACGGGACCCGCCACCTCCACCTCGCCGGGGTTGAGCAGGCGGTTCACTCCGCCGATCGCGACGCTCACGGTCAGCACGATGAGGATGATGGCGTTGATGAGCGCGGCGAACACCTCGGCGCGCTGGTAGCCGAAGGTGCGCCGGTCATCCGCGGGTCGCGCGGCGACCGCCGTCGCGATGAGTGCGATCACGAGCGCCGAGGAGTCCGTGAACATGTGCGCGGCGTCGGCCAGGAGCGCGAGTGACCCCGACAGGATCGCCCCGACGACCTGCACCACCATGATGGTGGCGGTCAGGCCGAGCGAGACGGCGAGCAGACGCCGGTGACCGGCGTCGCGGATGCCGCCCGGGGCGGGTGCGTGATCGTGCATGCCTCCAGGCTAGGCCGGGAAGACGCCGGTCAGCGCCGATTCCGCCTAGTCGGGAATGGGGATGATTCTCAATAGCCCCTAGAGCTCGGCGAGCAGCGGGATCAGCGCCTGGAACGCGCGGGCACGGTGCGACTGAGACTGCTTCTCCGCATCCGTGAACTCGCCGACGGTGCGCTCGGATGCCGCATCCTGGCCGTCCGGGATGAAGATCGGGTCGTAGCCGAAGCCGCCGGGACCGGCGGGACGGTGCGCCAGGCGGCCGGGCCAGATGCCCTGCACCGTGCGCTCGGTGCCATCGGCGGTCACCAGCGCGATCGTCGAGTGGAACTGCGCTGCGCGATGCGGGTCGGCGATGTCGTGCAGCTGGTCCAGCAGCAGCTCGAGGTTGGCCGTGGCATCCTTCTTCTGCCCTGCCCAATACGCCGAGAACACGCCCGGCGAACCGCCGAGAACATCGACGCAGATGCCGGAGTCGTCGGCGAGCGCCGGCAGTCCGGTGTGCGCGGCGGCCGCGCGCGCCTTGATCAGGGCGTTCTCCGCGAACGTCACGCCGTCCTCGACCGGCTCGGGGCCGTCGTAGCCGACGACCTCGAGATCGGGGCGGGTGGCGGCGACGATCTGCTGGAACTCGGCGACCTTGTGGGGGTTGTGCGTGGCGAGGACGACCTTCATCGCTCCGCCGCCAGGGATGCCAGCTGGTGCTCCCTGAGCGACGCGCAGCCGTTCACGCCGAGCTCCAGCAGGGCGTCCAGCTCGCGCTTGTCGAAGGGCGCGCCCTCGGCGGTGCCCTGCACCTCGACGAACAGTCCGCGACCGGTGACGACCACGTTCATGTCGGTCTCCGCGCGCACGTCCTCGACGTATGCCAGATCGAGCATGGGCTCGCCGTCGATGATCCCGACCGAGACCGCAGCGACCGAGTCCAGCAGCGGCGTGGCGTTCTTGCCGATGAACTTCTTCTCGCGACCCCACTCGATCGCGTCGGCCAGGGCGACGTAGGCGCCGGTGATCGCAGCGGTGCGGGTTCCGCCGTCGGCCTGGAGGACGTCGCAGTCGATCACGATCGTGTTCTCGCCGAGCGCCTTGGTGTCGACGACGGCACGCAGCGCGCGGCCGATCAGTCGGGAGATCTCGTGCGTGCGACCGCCGATGCGGCCCTTCACGCTCTCGCGGTCGTTGCGGGAGTTGGTGGCTCGCGGCAGCATCGCGTACTCGGCGGTGACCCAGCCCTTGCCCTTGCCCGTCAGCCAGCGCGGCACGCCGTTCGTGAACGATGCCGTGCACAGCACCTTGGTGCCGCCGAAGCTGACGAGCGCCGAACCCTCGGCGTGCGCGGACCAGCCGCGCTCGATCGTCACCTCTCGGAGCTGGTCGGTGCTGCGGCCGTCGGCGCGGACGATGTCTGACATGGTGTCCTCTCGGAAGGGGTTCGGGAGTTCAGGGCCGCAGCGCGTCGGCGCCGTCGACACCGGACATGTCCGGCAGGGTGATGACGCCGGTCTGCACGAGCTGCACGTCGCGCACCTCGCGGCCCATGAGCCGGTTGGCGAGCGCCGTGAAGTCCTCGGTCGAGGCGCCTGTCGCCTCGTACGTGTAGGTGGGGACGGCGTCCGCGGGGGCGAGCTGGTCGTGTCGCACCAGCTGCCGGTAGACATCGGCCGCGGTCTCGTCGTCGCTGGAGACCAGCGAGACCCCGTCCCCCATCACGTAGCTGATCGCTCCGCGCAGGAACGGGTAGTGCGTGCAGCCCAGCACGAGCGTGTCGACCTCGGCATCCCGCAGCGGCGCGAGGTAGTCCTCCGCGACCGCGAGCACCTCCGGGGTGCCGGTGATGCCGGCCTCCACGAACTCGACGAAGCGCGGGCAGGCGGCCGTGAACACCTGGAGCCGCTCGTTGACCTCGAGCATGTCCTGGTAGGCGCGGGAGCCGATCGTCCCGACTGTGCCGATCACGCCGATACGGCCGTTGCGGGTGGTCGAGACCGCGCGTCGCACGGCCGGGCCGATCACCTCGACGACGGGCACGTCGTACCGCTCCCGCGCGTCGCGGAGCATGGCCGCGGATGCCGTGTTGCAGGCGATCACGAGCATCTTCACGCCCTGGTCCACGAGCGTGTCGAGCACCTCGAGGCTGTAGCGCCGGACATCCGCGATCGGCTTCGGCCCGTACGGCGAGTGCGCCGTGTCACCGATGTAGACGAGCGATTCCTGCGGCAGCTGGGCGCGGATGGCCCTGGCGACCGTCAGCCCGCCGACTCCGGAGTCGAAGATGCCGATGGGCGCGTCGTTCATGATCCCCAAGCCTACTCGGCGGATGCTGCGGCGAGCGCGGCGCGCAGGTTCCCGCCGGCGGCGTCCAGCGCACGGCGCATGCTCTCGGCATCCGCCCCGGTCTCGACGATCCCGATCGCCAGCTTGACGGAACCGCCCGCGGAGGCCAGTGCCGCAGCGGCGGCCTCCGGGGTGACGCCGGTGGCGTGCATGACCGTGCGCTCGGCGCGGGCACGCAGCTTCTCGTTGGTGGACTGGACGTCGACCATGAGGTTGCCGTAGACCTTGCCGGACTGCACCATCGCGAGCGTCGACAGCGTGTTGATGACGAGCTTCTGCGCGGTGCCCGCCTTCAGGCGTGTGGAACCCGCGACGACCTCGGGACCCACGACGACCTCGATGGGGGCGTCGGCGTGCTTCGAGATCTCGGAGTCGCGGTTGCAGGCCAGGCTCACCGTGAAGGCGCCCCGCTCGCGTGCGGCGCGCAGCGCGCCGACCACGTAGGGGGTGCGGCCGGATGCCGAGATCCCGACGATCGCGTCGTCGGGGCCGAGCTCCCGACCCGCCTGCTCCCCCGCGTCGATGTCGTCCTCGGCGTTCTCCACGGCGTTGCGCAGCGCGTGCTCTCCGCCCGCGATCAGGCCCGTCACCAGCGAGGGGTCGGTTCCGAACGTGGGCGGGATCTCGCTGGCATCCAGCACGCCCATGCGCCCCGCGGTGCCGGCGCCGACGTACACCAGGCGGCCGCCGCGGTGCAGGCGCTCGACGATGCCGTCCACGGCGCGCGCGATGCTCTCCCGCTCGGACGCGACCGCCTGCGCGGCGACGACGCCCTGCTCCGCCATGAGGGCGACCTGATCCGAGGTGCCGAGCAGGTCGAGCTGGGCGAACGCGGGATCGACGCGCTCCGTCGAGAGCGTCTCGAGGGTGGATCGCAGCTGATCGCGGTCGGACATGTCGTCCTTCTTCCTGTTCGGATCTGTGAGGGGGCAGCTCGGGCTCAGCGGGAGACGAGCAGCGCTCGTCGCGCGGCTCGCGCGGCCAGCAGGCTGGCTGCGGATGCCGTGATGACGGTTCCCGCGTCCGCAACGGGGAGCCCGACGTTGACGGTCACGACGCCCGGGGTCGCGTCGCGGATGCGATCGAGCGCGATCCGCTGCGGAGACCCGACGTCGATGCGGTCGACGAGCACGACGCTCTGTCCGGCGCCTCCCGAGCGCAGAGCCGCGTCGATGTCGGCATCCGTGGCGTGCTCGGCGTCGATCCGTATGGTCTCGCCGCCGGCGGCGAGCGCCTGGGCGACGTGCGAGGCGGCGCTGTCGACCGCGAGGCTGGACGCCCGGCGCAGGTCGATCACCGTCGTGGGCGCGTCCTCGAACGCGGGGAACGATCCTTCGACGTGCACCGCGCGGTCGGCGATCGCGTCACCGTCGAAGGGCCTTTCGGCGGCCGGCCCACGATCACGCACAGCTGCGGCCATCACGGCCACTCGTCGTGCAGCCTCCTCGACGCGCTCGCGAGACAGCTCGCCGGATCGCAGGGCGGCCACCACGGCATCCCGCGCCTCGCGGTAGTCGCGTTCGTCCTGGTCGGCGAGCATCGCATCGCCAGGGTTCGTGGGGTTTCCGATGCAGAGCAGGTCGGCGCCGGCGGCGAGCGCCCGCACGGCCCCGCCGCCGATCCCGACGCTCTCCCGGATCGCGGCCATGTCGAGCGCATCCGTCACGATCACGCCGTCGAAACCCGCGGCGCGCAGTCGTCCGAGCACCAGGGGGTTGAGGGTGGCAGGCGCGTCGCCCCACTGCGGGGCCGCGATGTGGGCGGTCATGATCGACAGGACTCCGGCCTCCACCGCGGCGGTGAAGGGCGGCAGGTGCACGCGTTCGATCTCGGCCTGGTCGAGAGTGATCCGGGGCAGGTCGTGGTGCGAGTCGGTGTGGGTGTCGCCGTGTCCCGGGTAGTGCTTGGCGCAGGCGGCGACCCCTGCATCCTGGATGCCGGTGACGGCCGCGGCCACGTGCCGCGAGACCAGCGAGGTGTCCGATCCGAAGGCGCGCACGCCGATCACCGGGTTGCGCGGGTCGGTGTTGACGTCGGCGACGGGCGCGATCACGACATCGGCGCCGATCGCGGCCACTCGGCGCCCGATCTCGTACCCCGTGGCGCGCGTCGCCTCCACATCGTCCAGCGCGCCCAGTTCGGCGGCGCCGGGGATCGTGGATCCGGTGGTCGTCTCCAGCCGTGTGACACTGCCGCCCTCCTCGTCGATGCCGATCAGCGCGTGCGGGGCGATGCGGTGGATCTCGGCGCTGAGGGCCGTGGTGTCACCGCCGAGGTTCTGCGCGAAGTAGACGACTCCGGCGAGGCCGTCCCGCAGGGCGTCCGCGAGCCAGTCCGGCACCTCGTTTCCGAGGAATCCCGGCCAGAGCACGGCATTGGCGAGGCGTTCGATCTCACGCCGTTCGAAGTCATCGGGCACGGACATCAGTATCCCCGATTCCGGAGCGGGGCACAGCGCGCGGCATCCGTCACCGGGCAGGAAGCGATGCACCGCGCGGCATACACTGAGCGGATGAGCTCCGCGTTCCTCACCGACCGCTACGAACTGACGATGCTCGCCGCCTCGCTCCGCGACGGCACGGCGAGCCGGCCCTCCGTCTTCGAGCTGTTCTCCCGCCGGCTCTCCGGCGGCCGCCGTTTCGGGGTCGTCGCGGGCACGGGACGGCTGCTCTCGCTGCTGCGCGAGTTCCGCTTCGAAGAGGACGAGCTGCGATATCTGCGCGACAACGACGTGGTGGACGCCGCTGCGGTGAAGTACCTGGAGGACTACCGGTTCACCGGCACGATCCTCGGCTACCGCGAGGGCGAGCTGTACTTCCCCGGCTCCCCCATCCTCACCGTGGAGGGCACCTTCGCGGACGCCGTCGTGCTGGAGACCCTGGCGCTGAGCGTGCTCAACCACGACTCCGCCGTCGCGACGGCGGCCTCCCGGATGAGCATCGCCGCGGGCGAGCGCCCGCTTGCCGAGATGGGCTCGCGTCGTGCCGCCGAGCACTCGGCTGTCGCGGCCGCGCGCGCCGCCTACATCGCCGGCTTCGGCGCGACGAGCAACCTCGAGGCGGGACGCCGGTGGGGCATCCCGACGATGGGCACGGCCGCGCACTCCTGGACGCTGCTGCACGACAGCGAGGAGGACGCGTTCCGCGCGCAGGTGGAGAGCCTGGGCGTGAGCACCACCCTGCTGGTGGACACCTACGACATCCGCGCCGGCGTCGAGACCGCGATCCGTGTGGCCGGCACCGGCCTCGGCGGGGTGCGCCTGGATTCCGGCGACCTGCCGATCGTCGCCGGCGAGGTGCGCGCCCAGCTGGACGAGCTCGGCGCCACCGAGACGAAGATCACGGTCACCAGCGACCTGGACGAGTACGCGATCGCCGCTCTGGCCGCCTCCCCCGTGGATGCCTACGGCGTCGGCACCTCGGTGGTCACGGGCTCCGGCTATCCGACCGCGGGAATGGTCTACAAGCTCGTCGCGCGTCAGGACGCCGGCGGCGGCTGGGTGGCCGTCGCCAAGGCATCCGCCGACAAGGGTTCGAAGGGCGGGCGCAAGGCCGCGTTCCGTACGCTCGAGGACGGCGTCGCGGTCTCCGAGACGATCTCGGTGGCCGACGGGTTCGAACGCGTCGACACGGCAGCATCCCACCCGGATGCCCGCGCCCTGCAGGTCGTGCTCGTCGAGAACGGCGAGATCGACACCGCCTACGAGGGGCACGACGGCACGGCCGCCGCCCGCGCGCACCACCTGCGCGTGCGCGAGGAGCTGCCGGTGCGCGCGCTCGCGCTCAGCAAGTCGGACCCTGCGATCCCGACCCACTTTGTTGATGCCCCGGAGGGGCCGACCGGTTCCTGAGCGAGGAGCGAAGCGACGAGTCGAAGGGCGTCGACGCGCCGGAGGGGCCGACCGGTTCCTGATCCCGGCTCGCCGGCGGCACGAGCCGGCGCTCAGCTCACGAGGCGGATGCGGAGTTGACCATGACGTGTCCCACGGCCCAGAAGTCCTCCGCACCTGCCAGCCGCCCCGTGGACGTCGATTCGACGACGAAGCCGAGCTGCTCGTAGAAGCCCCGAGCGGCGTTGCCTTCGAGCACCTCCAGCTCGACACGTCGCCCGTCGCCGCGACGGAGGTGATCCGTCACCAGCGCACGCGCGATACCGCGCCGCCACACGGCCGGGTCGACGTACAGCCAGGTGATCTCGTCGTCCGAAGCCGCGATGAAGCCGGCGACGGCGCCGTCGTACTCCGCGACCCGCACGTCATCGGCGAACAGATCCTCCGCCTCGAACGTGCTCACGAGAGGGAGGAACGCGTCGGGACCGACCAGCGTGCGCCCTTCGCTCAGGTCGCCCTCGCGGGGGCCCGTCCATTCCTCACGCAGTTCGGCGGGCGACGGACGGAAGATCGCAGCGTCGCGCAGTTCATCCAGTCGGGCCGCATCATGGATGCGGCAGATCGTCGCCCAGTCCCGTTCCTCGTAGTCCCGCACCCGGATCCGAGAGGAGCCGGTCACGCAATCATGCTCTCGTAGATCTCCTTGCAGGTCGGGCAGATCGGGAACTTCTCCGGGTCGCGTCCCGGCGTCCACTTCTTGCCGCAGAGCGCCCGCACCGGCTTGCCGGTGATGGCCGACTCGAGGATCTTGTCCTTCTTCACGTAGTGCGAGAAGCGCTCATGGTCGCCGGGCTCGAGGTTCTCCTCGCGGAGGAGCTCTTCGAGTTCGCGATCAAGTGTTGCCACGCCACCCTGATCGGGGCTGTCCAGCGGAGTACTCATGGGCCGATTCTAGCCGTCATGAGCGCTCCGGGGCCCGGTTCCTGCGGTCTCAGGTGGTCTCGGCGAACTCCATCAGGCGGGCTCCGCTGCGCTCGAAGATCGCACCGCCGATCGCCGCGCCGCCGAGCAGCACGAGCACTCCGGTGATGACTCCCGTCCAGAACGTCGCCGGGGCGTGCCTGTCGCCGTCCACGACGGTGAGAACGAACAGCCACAGCGTGGGGATGCTGAAGACGAGCGCCCCGACGAACGTGCCGGCGGCACCCCAGGACCCGTGCGAGGACGAGCGCTGCGGCTGCTGGAACGGGCTGTCCCCCGGACGCGACACCGCGTACGGCGCGATGACCGAGGCGATGCTCGACATGCCGAGCCCGGTGAGCAGAAGGGCGGCGGCCACGCCGATGAGCGGCAGGAGCAGTTCCCACTTCCCGACGAACGCCAGGGTCACGGACACGGCGATCGCCAGTACGGGGATCGACACGAGCAGCACGGGCACGAGCCGGCCGAGCCTGTCGGGCAGCCCGCGGACGCCGCTCGCGATGTGGATCCACAGCGCGGTGGAGTCGTAGGCGACGTCGTTGTGCGGCAGCCAGCCGAAGAACAGCGCCATGAGCGGCACCGGCACGAGCGCAGCGGCCCACGGCGGGACCCCGGCCACCATGAGCGGGAACACCGTGAGCACTCCCGCGATCGGCACGATGAGGATGTTCACGATGTAGCGGCGATCGCGCATCCAGTAGACCAGGCTGCGGGCCGCGACGGCGCCGAAGGCGTTGGCCGGCAGCACGGAGAACCATCCGAGGCCGGAGCGCTCGCGCGTCGCGTACGGACGCTCGGTGGTCGTCAGCATCCGCCGGACGAGATACGCCCAGAGTGCCAGGATGCCGGCCAGCGTCGCGACGGCGATGAGGCCGCTGCCCCACGCCGCGCCGACCTCGCCGGCTGCCACGTGGAACAGGAACGCCTGCGGGGCGGCCAGCGGCGTGAAGCCCACCGCCGCGGTCACGGCGGCGACCCCGGCGGGCACATGGCCGTTCCACTCCATCGACGAGACGTACGCGGCGACCGGGAACGCGACGACGATGATGGGGATCCAGAAGAGCACCGTGAGCTCGCGGGAGCGGCGCTCGGGCAGCGCGATGGCGCTGATCGCCATACCGATGCGGGCGATCAGCGCCGTGGAGATCACGCTGACCAGTCCGGCCAGCACGGCCACGGGCCACGCGATGCGTCCGACCGTGATCGAGACGGCGACGAAGAACGCGTGGACGACGAGGAGCGCTGCGCTCGGGACGCTGACCAGGGAGGCGAGCGCCAGGATCCACGGCATCCGCTTCTCGTCCACGCCGAAGGGCGCGAAGCGTCGCGGATCCAGCTGGTCCTGCGTGCCGGTGAGCATCGGGCCCAGAAAGAACGCGAGGAACGCGGCGGCGGCGCTGAACACGATGATCGCGCGCGCGGTGGGCAGCGGTGCGTTGCCCAGGCCGAGCACGGCCAGGCACACGGCGACGGTGATCGCAGCCGTGACCAGCACTGCGAGCACGCTGCGCACGAGTCGTTCGCCGCGCAGAGCGCCCGCGACCAGCGCGAGCCTCAGTCGGAGAACGTGTGCAACCACTCCAGTCCCTCCACTTCGCCACCCGTGCCGGAGAGCTCGACGAAGCGCGCCGCGAGCGTCTGGCCCGCGCGCACCTCGTCCACGGTCCCCTCGGCGAGCACCTCACCGCCGACGATCACCGCGACGCGCGTGCACACCTGCTCCACCAGGTCCATGCCGTGACTGGAGAGGATGACGGTGCCGCCGTGGGCGACGTAGGAGCGCAGGATGTCGAGGATCACGCTCGACGAGACCGGGTCGACGGCCTCGAACGGCTCGTCGAGCACGAGCACGCGCGGCGAGTGGATCAGGGCTCCCGCGAGCATGAGCTTCTTGGTCATGCCGGCCGAGTAGTCGGAGACCACGCGACTCAGCGCCTCGCTCAGGTCGAACGCGCGGGCCAGATCGGCGACGCGCTTCTCGATGACCGCGCGCTGCAGGCCCCGCAGCTGACCGTAGTAGTGCAGCAGCTGACGGCCGGTGAGGCGGTCGAAGGTGCGCAGCCGGTCCGGCAGCACGCCCATCACGCGTTTCGCGCCGAGCGGGTTCGTCTTCTGATCGATGCCGCTGATGTGCACTGTGCCGGCGTCGGGACGCAGCAGCCCCGCGATGATCGACAGCGTCGTGGTCTTGCCCGCGCCGTTCGGCCCCACCAGTCCGTAGAACGATCCGGCGGGCACGGTCAGGTCGATGCCGTCGACCGCGTTCGAATCGCCGAAGCGCTTGACCAGGCCGCGGATGAGGATGGCCTCCGCACCGGTGGCCGGCGCGGGCGCAGGGCGCGGAGCGCGGGCGGGATCCGCCGACGCTTCGGGCTGAGCGGGCTGCTCGGCAGCGAGCGCGGGGGCCGGCTCTACGGGCTCTGCAGCGGGCGCGGGGGCCGGTTCGACGGGCTGGGCGTCCGGCTCGGTGTCCGCCGGCGCGGCTGCCGGCTCGGCCTGGATCTCCTCGGTGGACGCCGCATCGACCGACGGCGACTCGACGGAAGAGGGCGACGGCTTCGTGATGGCCTCGGGCGTCGCCGCGGAGGCGGCCGCCTCAGCGGCGGCGACGTCGACCGCGGCCGGCTCGGACGCCGCGGGAGAGGACTCCGCAGCTGCGGCAGCGTCGGACGCCGGAGCGGAATCGGATGCCGCAGAGGGCGCCTCCGCCGCGGGAGCTTCCGCCGAGGGCGCGGAGGCTGGAGTGCGGGGCGCCCGGGCCTCTGTGGCGGCCGATCCGCTGTTCGAGGCGGCGGTCTGGCGACGAGCGGACGCCTCCGCGGCATCCGCTGCCTGTCCGCCGGCGGAGGGAAGAGCCGGGATGTAGGCGATCGGGGCTTCGGTGGTCGGTTCGACCTGCGATGCCGACGGAGACGTCACGACGTCGTCGGCAGGTGCGGGCGCGGCCGCCGCCTTCGAGGTCGTGCGCGATGCCGTGGTGGAGCGCGCCGAGGTCTTGGAGCGGGCCGTCGTCCCGGTCGCGGCGGCGGTCGTCTCGGGAGCCGACGCAGCCGTCTTCTTCGCGGCCGTCGTCTTCGCCGCAGTCGTCTTGGCCGCGGTCGTCTTCGCCGCGGTCGTCTTCGCAGCGGGGGTCTTCGCCGCGGTCGTCTTGGCAGCGGGGGTCTTGGCGGCGGCCGCCTTCTTCGGGGTTGTCGCCTTCGCCGTCGTGCCGCTCTTCGTCGTCGCGGATGCCCGCGTCGTCGTGGTCTTCTTCGCGGCGGCTGCTGTCTTCTCAGCGGCCTCCTTCGACGCGGCGGCCTTCGTGGTCGCCCGGGCGGATGCAGCGGCAGCCGTCGCCTTCTTCACCGCGGCCGTCTTCGCCGCCGCCGTCGCGGCGGTGCGCTTCGTGGCCGCGGTCTTCGCGGCGGCCGTGCTGGCGGCCGCCTTCTTCGCAGCAGCGGTCTTCGCCGCCGTCGCTGCTGCGGCGGGCTTCGCGGCAGTGGTTTTGGACGCGGTGGACTTGGCGGCACCGGTCTTCGCAGCGGTGGACCCGGTCGGCGTCTTGGCGGCTGCGCCGGCGGGCGCCGTGCCCTCGGCATCCGTCGCGCTCTTCGCGGCGGCAGTCCCGGCCGCAGTGGTTCGGGCCGTGGTCGTCCGGGTGCGCGGGCGCTGCGCGGCAGCATCCGCAGTGCCGTCGACGGATTCGGCATCTGCCTTCTTCGCGGTGGTCTTCCGGGGCGTCGCGGCACGCTTCGCCGGCGTGCGCGCTGGCTTCTTCGCGGCTGCGGGGGCAGCCGCGGCGTCCGCGCTTCCCGGCTGGGAGGTGTCGTCGCGGTCGGCCCCGGAGTCGAGAGAAGCTGTCACGCGTACTACGGTATCAAGCGGCAGGCAATGTTCCCGGAGCGGGGGTCATGGTCGGAGACCGCAGAATTCGGCCACGCGGAACCCTGAGTGTTACGTGTGCGAACCATCACGAAACAGCAACGGCGACCACAGTGACCCGGGTCTTCCCAGGTGCGATCAGTAGCATGTTCCTGGCACGAAGAGGTGTCCCGTCGATGAATCGACAGTGAACACAAGTTCTTTTTAGGAGAAACCGTGACTCTTCAGACCGTCATCCTTGCAGCAGGCATGGGCTCGCGCCTCGGTCGCGCACTGCCCAAGCCGCTCACCGAGCTCAGCGACGGCCGCACGATCATGCAGCAGCAGCACGACAACATCCGCGCTGCGTTCGGACGCGACGCCCGCATCACCGCCGTCGTCGGCTACCGTGCCGAGACGATCATCGAGGCGTTCCCGTCCGCGAACTACGTGCACAACGAGCGCTACGACGTGACCAACACCTCCAAGAGCCTGCTGCGCGCGCTGAGCGCGACCGGCAAGGGCGGCGTGCTCTGGATGAACGGCGATGTGGTCTTCGACCCGCGCATCCTGGGCCGTGCGATCGAGTACATCGAGCGCGACCAGTCGTTCGTCACCGTCAACACCTCCAAGGTGAGCGACGAGGAGGTCAAGTACACCGTGACCGCCGAGGGCTTCATCAAGGAGCTGTCGAAGACGGTCAAGGGCGGTCTCGGCGAGGCTGTGGGCATCAACTACATCTCGTCCGCCGACAAGAAGGCGTTCATGCGCCAGCTGCAGCGCGTCGAGGACCAGGACTACTTCGAGCGCGGCCTCGAGCTGTCGATCGCCGAGGACGGCCTGCTGCTCGAGCCGATGGACGTCTCCGACCTGTACGCGGTCGAGGTCGACTTCGCCGAGGACCTGGAGCGCGCGAACCTCTTCGTGTGACCCCCGGGCCGCCGAGCCCGTCACAGCATTGAAAGCCCCGCCCTGTCAAGGGGCGGGGCTTTTCGGCCTTCTCGCGGATGCCCCGCATAGGATCACCCCATGCCAGAGAAGGTCCACAAGCTCCACATCCTGGACGAGCCCACGCTCGCCCCGGTGCCGCCGAGCGTCGCCGACGAGCGCTCGTTCTCGGCGCGCGGCCTCGACCGCGTCCTCTCGGTGCAGCGTCCGCTCGTCGTCGCGCACATCCGCAGCATCCGTCTTCGGCATCCGGACGCGACGCCGCAGGAGATCGTGCGGATCCTCGAGACCCGCTATCTCGCCGCCGTGACAACCGGCGGCGCCGCAGTCGGCGCGACCGCGGTGATCCCCGGCATCGGCACGGGGATCACGCTGGCACTGTCCGGTGTCGAGACGGTCGGGTTCATGGAGTCGACGGCGCTGTTCGCTCAGTCGGTCGCCGAGGTCCATGGCATCGCGATCCAGGATCCCGAGCGCGCCCGCGCACTGGTCATGGCGCTGATGCTCGGCAAGGAGGGCGTCGACCTGATCGGGCAGCTGACCCGACAGGCGTCGGGCAAGGGCGACACTCGCGCGGCCTATTGGGGCGAGCTGGTCACGAAGTCGCTGCCCCGCGCCGCGGTCGGTCCGATCGTGGACAGGCTGAAGTCGGCGTTCATCCGGCAGTTCGCCTCGCGTGGCGGTGCGTCGTTCGTCGGCAAGGCGCTGCCGTTCGGCGTGGGCGCCGTGGTGGGAGGTACGGGGAACCACCTGCTCGGCAGGCGGGTGCTGAGCACGTCGCGGCGCGCCTTCGGCGCCGCTCCCCCGTGGCTGCCGCCGGAGCTGGAGCCGGCATCCGGGAGCGAACGGCTGGAACGGCGGATGCTGCACGGCGCGCGTCTGGTCGGTGCGGGCGTCGCGACAGGCGCCGCCGGGCTCGCCTCGAAGACGGCGGAGCTCGCGTCCAGGACAGCGGAGGCGGCTTCCAAGTCGGCGGGGATCGCGAAGAAGATCACCCGCAGGCGCAAGAAGACAGATGCAGCGCCGTCGGGCGATCCCTCGACGGAGGAATCGCCCTCCACAGACCCCGTCTGAGCGCGGCTTCTGCACAGTCAGGGCAGGCGTCGCACCAGCCTGGCCGGTGGCGTCTGTCGCCATTCCTACCGTGGCGGGATGCTGCATTCCATCGACATCTCCCAGCCCGCTCCACCGACCGCCTACTGCGTGCCCTGGGTGGTGACGCGCGGCGATCGGACGCATCCGGTCGTGATGAACGCCGGCAAGGAGGCGGTGGACTTCGTGAAGGTTCTGCGCAGCGACGCGCAGGACGCTCGGCTGGTCGATCTGTGGGGCCAGGTGCTGCCCACCGAGACCATCGAGCTGTGCCTGTGCGAGTCGAACGTCGACGACGTCGTGATCACGATCACCTGGTTCCGCCAGCGCGATGGCCTGGAGTACGTGTGGCGGTTCGTGGTGTGAGGGCGCGCAGGCCCTCGCTCGTTGAGCGAATAGAACAAACGAAACGAAACGATAGGGGCCGGCAGACCCTCGCACCTGGTCGTTGGGCGAGCGGAGCGAGACCGCCAAGAACACCCGATCATCGGATCAAAAGAGTTGTCAACACCTCTTCCCTCGTTCGTACTTTTGTTCTAAACTGGATGGATGACAGGCGCTTCCACTCACCGTGCGGATCAGCAGGCCGCACTGCTGGCCGAGTGGGTGGAGGTGCGCCGTCAGATCAACGCACTCGAAGCACGTGCGGCGGCCCTCCTGGGTGACCGGCTCGCGCTGATGGAAGCAGATATCGCCGAGTCGCCGTTGCACCGGAACGCGATCGAACGGTCCATGATCGCCGAGTACACGGCAGCGGGGCGGCTGGCGAAGGGCAGTGTGGAGCACGCGTTCGCGGATGCCCGCGTTCTGGTGGAGTCCTTCCCCGTGGTGCGGGAGTCGTTCCAGGCCGGGACGATCACCGCATCCCATGTGCGGGAGATCCTCTCCGCGGCTTCCCCGGTGCGGCAGGCGATCAGCGACGGGCAGGTCTCCGACGAGCGGCTGGGCCTGTATGAAGCGGCCGCGCTGGAGTTCGCGGTGGCGGAGGCTCCGGCACGCACCCGCGCACACGTGAGGGAGCTCGCCGCAGTCCTGGCCCCACGCACGGTGGTCGAGCGGCATGCGGATGCGCTTGCCGAGCAGTGCGTGACGGTCCGTCCCGTCACGGACGAGCTGTCCCTGCTGAGCGCGTTGATGCCCACTCACAGGGCCCAGGCCATCATGGACCGTCTCACCGCGATGGCCCGGGCTCAGAAGCAGCAGGATCGGGAGCCGACCCTCCCGATGGATGAGCAGTTCGAAGCCGAAGCCGACAGGTCCGTGGAAGTCATCACCTCAGGCGGCACGTTCACCGTCGACCCGTTCGCCTGGAACGGCCCCCTCGAGGACGACCCCACCGACACCCCGGAAACCGTGCACACGTACCTGCAGATGATGGACCGCGCCATCGCACAAGGTCCCGTCCCGATCATCATCCCCACCGATACCCGCGGTATCGCCCAGATCCGCACCGAGATCCTCACCGACCTGCTCCTGACCTCCAACCCCGGCGAGGTGCTCGGCGACGGGATGGAGAACATCACCGCCCACATCCAGGTCACCGTCGCCGCGACCACCCTCACCGGCGCGGACGACTATCCCGCGCAGCTCGACGGGACCGGCACCCTCCACCCCGACACCGCCCGCACCCTCGCCGGGACAGCGACCTCCTGGACCCGCCTGTTCCTCGACACCGACGGCATGGTCACGGCAACAGACCCCTACCAGCCCACCGCCGGCATGAAACGGTTCCTGCAGGCCCGAGACCAGCACTGCCGGTTCCCCGGCTGCCGTATGCCCGTCCACCGCACCCAACTCGACCACACCTACGACTGGGCACAAGGCGGCAGAACCGAACTGAACAACCTCGCCCATCTCTGTCTCACCCACCACGCCCTCAAACACCCCAGCATCCCCGACGAACATCGGTGGACCGCTCGACAACTCCCCGACTGGACCCTCCAATGGACCAGCCCCAACGGCACCCTCCACCACGACCGACCACCACGCCGCGTCATGTTCATCCCATCGGACCCGGCACCGGCCCCGTTCGACTGGAATGCTCCGATCCACGGCGACCCCGCCTTCTGACGCTCTAAGCATGAGCGCGTCCAGCACCTGCCTGTGGATAACTCCTGCGGCGACGTGCCGGTTCGGGTTACCGTGGCCGGGTGACTCTCGCCACCTCCACCGTCCGCGCGCTCGGCGCATTGTCCGCCGGGTTGCTCACCCTCGGGATGCTGTCGGCATGCACCCCCACGCCGGAGCCCGACCCGAAGCCCACGAAGACGGCACTGTTCGCATCGGACAAGGAGGCATTCAAGGCGGCGGAGGAGACGTACCGGGCCTATACGGACGCACTGAACAATGTCGATACGAGCGATCCGGGCACATTTGAACCGATGTTCGCATACGCAACAGGCGACTTCCTTGCCGCTGACAAGAAGACCTTCTCGGAGCTCCACGCCGAGAAACTCACGATGATCGGCGCGATGAAACTTGCGCAGTTCAAAGGGATCGAAAGCGTGCCGCCGTATGACGAGGTATCGGCAATTGTATGCGTGGATGTTAGCGGAACCGATGTCGTTGACGCCGCCGGGGTCTCACAAGTCGCTCCAGACAGACCCGATATGAACGCGTTGACCGTGACTTTCACTGCCTCGCCAGACCGGCTACTCATTGCACACGCAACTCGTGCAGAGGACAGCGCATGCACATCCCAGTAGTTGTCGCACTTTTGGGGACGCTGATGCTCGCGCCCGGGCTCAGTCATGTTCCAAGCCAAGCGCCCCCGGCTCCTGATCCAGCAGAGCGAGGAATTGGCGGAGGGAACGTGCTGCTCGGCAACAATGGTCAGAGCGTCACGGCGGAAGGCAGCAAGTCGACAAGCGGTTCCTCTCCGAGCAGCGGAGGTAATGCACACCCGGGCACTCTCAACGCAGGCAACGCAGATAAGCCCATTGCCGCGCTACCACCACGGAAGCCGAGCCCGTTTGAGCAGTGCAACACAAACTGGAACCTCATGGTCCGTTGCATCGACGCCGTCAAGAAGGGCGAGCCGCTACCGGAGCCGACTCCAGGAGAACCCGGCACGCCCGGCATCACGATCACCGACCTCGCGTCCTTCTCCCCCGCACCCGGCACCCTCGCCGGCGAACCCGACAACCTCGGCGTCGCGGGACTGCCCACCAACTTCACCACCAACGCGGCCGCGCACACCCGCTCGGGCACGCTTTTCGGCTATCCGGTCACGGCCCGGTTCACCCCGGCAACCTTCGTCTTCCGCTACGGCGACGGACAGACCCGCACCACCACGACCGCGGGAAAGACCTGGGAGGCGCTGCGCGTGCCCCAGTTCACGCCCACCGACACCAGCCACACCTACGCGGAGCGCGGCGCCTACCAGGCATCCGTCGACACCGTCTACACCGCGGAGATCGACCTCGGCACCGGTTACTTCCCCATCAGCGGAACCCTCACCATCCCTGGTCCGCCGCAGAGCATCCAGATCTACGAGGCCCGCACCGCCCTCGTCGCACACACCTGCGACGAGGATCCGGCCACGGAGGGCTGCCCGGCCTCCTGACACGCCCGACCCGTTTGTGAGGGCGACTGCGCATTGACAACCCTCCAGCCCGAGGGACAGTCTCGCCTCACAGCGAATCTTCAGTTACATCGCTGTCGAAGGGAACGAGCATGAGCGCACTCACCGAGACACCACGCATCTCACGATTGGCGCTCCTGGTCGGCATCGCCGCAGCCACCGTCGGCATCATCTACGGCTACGACTCCTCCAACATCGGCGGAGCACTGCTCTATCTGCGCAAGGACTTCGGCCTCGACGCTGCCGCCGAGGGCTGGGTCACCAGCACCGTCGTGTTCGGCGAGATCGCCGGCGCCCTGTTCGGCGGAGCACTCGCCAACCGCATCGGCCGCAAACCGACCATGGTGCTCGTCGCCGCCACCTTCACGCTCTTCTCACTGCTCAGCGGCATCGCCCCGACGCTCATCGTCCTGGTCATCGTCCGCATCCTGCTCGGCGTCACCATCGGCATCTCGGTCGTCGTCGTCCCTGTGTTCGTCGCGGAGTCCGCCCCGACACGCAACCGCGGCGCCTTCCTCGTGCTCTACCAGGTCGCCACCGTCGCCGGAATCATCCTCGGCTACCTGATCGCGATGTCCCTCGCCCCCACCCACAGCTGGCGCTGGATGCTGGGACTCGCCGCGATCCCCGGCCTCGTGATCACGATCCTCCTGCTCCGTCTCCCCGACACCGCCCGCTGGTACGTCATGATGGGCCGGCATGCCGAGGTCAGGAAGGCCCTCGTCGCGATCGAGGGCCCCACCGTCGACGTCGACAAGGAGATCGAGGTCATCACCGCCGGCTTCGCCACCAGCACCACCTCCTCGTGGCGCGATCTGCTTCGCGGCCCGTTCCTGCGCGCCACGATCTTCGTCGTCGGCCTCGGCTTCTTCGTGCAGATCACTGGAATCAACGCGATCGTCTACTACAGCCCCGCCATCTTCGAGTCGATGGGCTACACAGACGACGTCACCAAGCTGGGCCTCTCCGCCCTCGTGCAGGTCGCGGGCCTGATCGCCGTGTTCATCTCTCTCATGGTGATCGACCGCATGGGCCGCCGCCCCGTGCTGCTCATCGGCATCGCGACCATGATTCTCGCCAACATCCTGCTCATCGGCGTCTTCGCCGTCGGCGGCGGCCGATTCGACGGCGCCCTGACCACACTCGGCTTCATCGGACTGGTGCTGTTCACCGCCGGCTTCACGTTCGGCTTCGGATCGCTCGTCTGGGTCTACGCCGGCGAGGCGATGCCCGCCCACCTGCGCTCCCTCGGCGCCAGCGTCATGCTCACCGCCGACCTCGTCGCGAACGTGATCGTCGGCCTCGCCTTCCGCCCGATCCTCGAGCAGAGCGGCATGGTCGCCTTCCTCATCCTCGGCATCATGGCCGTGGCCGCCTTCGTGTTCGTGATGAAGCTCGCCCCCGAGACCAAGGGACGCCCGCTCGAGGACATCGCCCAGTTCTGGGAGAACGGCGGCAGCTGGACGGCGAGGAGGTGATCCGGATGCCGGAGACCGGAGCGCATCGCCAAAGGATCGCCGAACCCGTTGTGGCCGGCATCCAACGTGACGACGAGACCCACCGATAGGGTGGAATCCGTGACGGAAAAGCCTGACCTCTCGACCACTGCCGCGAAGATCGCCAACCTCCGCGCGCGCTTCAACGACGCAGTCGTCGAGCCGGAGAAGATCGCCCAGCAGAAGCAGCACGCCAAGGGCAAGATGACCGCCCGCGAGCGCATCGAGATGCTCGTCGACAACGGCAGCTTCGTCGAGTTCGACGAGTACGTGCGACACCGCACCACCGCCTTCGGCATGGACAGGAACCGCCCCTACGGCGACTCCGTGGTCACCGGCATCGGCACCATCCACGGCCGGACCGTCGCGGTCTACTCGCAGGACTTCACCACCTTCGGCGGCTCGCTGGGCGAGGTCTCCGGCGACAAGATCATCAAGATCATGGAGTTCGCCCTCACCAGCGGGATGCCCGTGGTCGGCATCCTCGACTCCGGTGGAGCCCGCATCCAGGAGGGCGTGCTGGCCCTCAGCAAGTACGGCGAGATCTTCAAGATGAACACCCGCTCCTCGGGCGTGATCCCCCAGATCTCGATCATCATGGGACCGGCCGCCGGCGGCGCCGTGTACGGCCCCGCCCTCACCGACTTCGTCATCATGGTCGACAAGACCAGCCAGATGTTCGTCACCGGCCCCGACGTCATCAAGACCGTCACCGGCGAGGACGTCGGCATGGAGGAGCTCGGCGGCGCCTACACGCACAACACCCGCTCCGGCGTCGCGCACTACCTCGCCTCCGACGAGGACGATGCGATCGACTACGCGCGCACCCTGCTCAGCTTCCTCCCCGACAACAACATGGCCGAGCTCCCGGCGTACGCTTCGGAGTTCGAGTGGGAGACCACGGATGCCGATCAGCGCCTGAACACGATCATCCCGGACTCCCCCAACCAGCCCTACGACATCCACACGGTCATCGATCACGTCGTCGACAACAGCGAGTTCCTCGAGGTGCAGCCCCTGTTCGCGCCGAACATCGTGATCGGCTTCGGCCGCGTCGAGGGCCGCTCGGTGGGCATCATCGCCAACCAGCCGTCGCAGATGGCCGGCACCCTGAACATCGAGGCGGGCGAGAAGGCCAGCCGCTTCGTGCGCTTCTGCGACGCCTTCTCCATCCCGATCGTCACCCTCGTCGACGTGCCCGGCTACCTCCCCGGCACCGACCAGGAGTGGACCGGTGTGATCCGCCGTGGCGCCAAGCTCATCTACGCCTACGCCGAGGCCACCGTGCCCCTGGTCACCGTCATCCTGCGCAAGGCCTACGGCGGCGCGTACATCGTGATGGGCTCCAAGCAGCTCGGCGCCGACGTGAACCTCGCCTGGCCCACCGCCGAGATCGCCGTCATGGGCGGCCAGGGCGCCGTCAACATCCTCTACCGCGGTGAGATCAAGAAGGCGGAGGAGGCAGGCGAAGACGTCGCCGCCGTGCGCAGCCGCCTCGCCGCCGAGTACACCTACGGCGTCACCAGCCCGTTCCTCGCAGCCGAGCGCGGCGAGATCGACGGCATCATCGAGCCGGCGAACACCCGCGTCTCGATCGCGAAGGCCCTGCGCGCGCTCAAGGGCAAGCGCGCCGAGCTGCCCGCCAAGAAGCACGGCAACATCCCGCTGTGACCGGCGAGCCATCATGACCGAGCACGAAGACGCCCCCCGCATCGAGATCATCCGCGGGAATCCCACCGAGGAGGAGCTGGCAGCTCTCCTCGCCGTGGTCAGCGACGCCTACACCCGCGAGACCGACGAGGCTGTCGCCGACGAACCGCACGTGTCCGTGTGGGAGCGCACGCAGCGCGGACTCCGCAAACCCCTACGTCGGGATATCCCCTGGGGCCGATTCTCTGGCTGAACGGCTAAACGGGATATGGACTTTCGTCGAAAAGCCGCCGATTTTGTCCCCCGAAATACCTACAGACAGAGTTATTGACACCCGACAGACTTATATCAACGCTTCGCGTTAGGCGGCTGCTCCGCCCCAGGGTAGGCAGACGCAGTACCGCCCCTAGCGGACAGTTTTCGGGTAGCTGTTCCGCACTGGCGAGGGGCGGGCGGCTTCGCCGCCCCTCGCCCACTCTCTTCGAAAGTCGTGTCCCGCCGGAGTCCAGCCGGCGGGATTTCGCTTTTTCAGCGTCCGCGTATCGGAGCGCGGGCGTCTCAGTCCGCGGTGCGGCGGATCTCATGCCACAGATCGACGGCATCGTCGTCGTGCGCACCGCCGGCTGCACGGCCCACGACCGTCACGGCGATCTCGTCGTCGCGCCCCGCGCGGATGATCACGCGGTTCGAATGCACGCTCGCCAGCACCGTCGCGAGCTCATCGCGGATCTCGTTGCGGCGATCCTCATCCACACCGTCGAGCCCGCCCTCGTCGAACACGGTCACGACGCTCCCGTTCCTGCGGGCATCCGAGATGGCCTGGCGCACTGCGTCGTTGAGCAGCACCGCCCCGCGCAGCTCGTCCCGCATCGTGCCCTCCGCCAGCCGGGCTTCCAGCTTCTCCTCCGGGGTCAGCTCGCCATGCGCGGCCACGGTCCGCGAGAGCACGGGCCCTGCGATCGCGAGCGCCCGCTGCGCACGCACACGACGCTCCCGCTGCCGGACGAGCTGCGTCGCATGCCAGGCGGACACCGCGCGCTGCACGTCCGCCAGGCGCTCTGTGTCCCGGACGGCGCGATCCCAGAAGAGCACCAGCAGCTGCGCCACCACCACCCACGTGATCGACCCCACGAGCCCGAGCTCGAAGGCGTTGCCGATGCCCAGGTAGGCGGATGCCGCGGTGATCAGGATGCCCAGCGACACCCAGCCCACGATCGGATTCCGCCGCACCACGCAGACGACGGCCAGCAGTCCGATCGCGCCGATGTACCAGGTCGCGAACGGGGCGCTCCGCATCTCGCGCTCCAGCGCGATGCTCGCGAAGGCGGGCACCACGGCGCTCGCGATCAGCGCGAACACGGCGGCCCCCACCGGCATCCGCACGGATCCCGCCGACGACGCGAGCACGGCGGTCAGGACCGCCGCGAGGTACAGTCCGATCGCCGCGACCATCAGCAGCGGCGCGGTGGGCTGCTCGATCCACCAGATCGCACGCGCGGCGAAGTACAGCGCGAACCCCAGGGCGAGCGCGGTGGTCATGCTGCGTACGGTGCGTCTCATGACGGCTCCCTACTCATGACAGTTCCCAGCTCATGACGGCTCCCAGGTCAGTTCGACGACGGTGCCGCGGTCATCTGACGTGATCCGTGAGGACCCGGCGACGGCCGCCATGCGCGCGATGATCGAGGCGCGGATGCCCAGACGGTCCTCGCCGATGGCATCCGGATCGAACCCCGGCCCGGTGTCCTGCACCGTGAGGGTCAGCCGATCGGCGTCCGCCGACTCCGCCACCACATGCAGTCCGCGCCCGCCCGCGTGGATCAGAGCGTTGCCGATCGCCTGCCGCGCCGCCAGCACCATCGCCCGCGCCGCCTTGCCGGGGATGTCCGCCGGCACGCCGCGCTCCTCGACCACGGCATCCGCTCCCTGCTCGGACAGGGTCCGACGCAGCTCCGCGACGACCTGGGCACGGTTCACCGGCTCATCACTGCCCTCCTGGGCGATCGACGCCTCGGTGTTGGCCAGCCGCGTCAGCGCCTCGCGCGCCATCGCGACCGCGAGCGTCCGCTCCCGGTCGCTCGAGGCCCGCTCGGCGGCGATCAGCGCAGCCAGCACGCTGTCGTGCATCAGCGCCGCCATCGCGACCCGCTCCTCCTCGGACGCGGATGCCGCGGCCGCGCCCGCGTACGTCTCCACGGCCATGTCGCGTGCGTCGTCGACGCCGGTCGCCACCTGCCGGAACATCCACGCCAGGGACACGATCACCATGCCGAGGATGATCGTGAACGACACGTCGAATCCCGTGGTGATCCAGAAGCCCTGCGTGAAGTCGCCCTGCGCGAGCCGCACGTAGCCGTACACCAGCGGCACACCGAGTGCCCAGGCGAACTGCAGCCGCACGGGGAAAGCCAGCATCGCCGCGACCACGCAGATGTTCACCAGGAAGAAGATCCACGGCTGCGCGGCCGGTTCCTGGATCGAGCGATCCACCACCGCGGGCCACAGCATCAGAGCCAGCGCGTAGGCCACGGCGAACGCTCCGCACGCCTGCTTGACCCATCGTCCGGTCACGCACGCGATGATCATCCACAGCAGCGGCAGGAACACCAGCAGCATGATCGCCAGGTGCGGGCCGTCCAGCCGGATCAGGCGGGTCACGGCACCGAGCAGCGCCTGGATGCCGAGCGCCGTCGAGCCGATCGCCCCGACGATGGCGAGGATGCGCTCCATGCGCTGGCCGGTGAACCGCTCCAGCCCGATGCCCACCTCGCCGGGGGTCGGGAGGCTGCTCCAGGCGTCTCGGATGCTGCGGGCTTCAGCCGGCACTCGTCAGGCCCTCCGGCGCGACGATGCCGTCCTCCATCGCCCGGCGCAGCAGATCGACCTTGGTGGGCGCAGGTCGCCCGACCTCGACGTACTTCACCCGGATGCGGGTGATGTTCTCCTTCGCGGTCGAGTACGCCACGCCCAACCGCTCCGCGACCGCCTTGAGCGGCAGCCCCGTCGCGTACAGGCGCAGCACCTCGCGCTCGCGAGTGGACAGCTGGGCATCGGCGAACTCGCGGTCGCCGTCGACGGCGCTGGCCCACTCGACGTTGTTCAGCGCCTCGCCGCGAGCGACGGTGCGGATCGCGTCGAGCACGTCGTCCAGCGCGGATGACTTGCTGACCACGCCCGCCGCTCCCGCGACGAGCGCCTCCCGCACGGATGCCGGGCGATCGGCGACGCTGTGGATGACCACGCTCGCGCCGTCGGCGACCAGCGTCGCGACGTTCTCGGTGACGGTCGTGCCGTCGCCGAGCGTGAGATCCAGCACCACCACGTCGGCAGGCCGGGCGCCCGACGCCGCACGCCAGGCGAGGTACTCCCGGACGGTGGCCCCGGAGAAGACGACGTCCTGCTCGCCGTCACGCAGACAGGCGGCCTCGAGTCCCAGACGAACCGACTCGTGGTCGTCGATGAGGGCGACGGTGCTCATGCCGCCAGCCTACCCAGTGCCCGCCTGGACTCAGCGCGAGAGCAGGGCGACGGCCTCGAAGTGGTGCGAGTGCGGGAACAGGTCGAACGCCTGCAGCGAGGTGACGCCCCAGCCCAGCCCGCGGAACGTGCCGAGGTCCCTCGCCAGAGCGACCGGATCGCACGCCACGTAGACGATCGCTTCCGGATCGAGGGCGTGGATGGACTCGACGACCCCGCGTCCGGCGCCGGCGCGAGGCGGATCGAGCACCACGGCGCCCGCCCTGGTGCCTTCGGGCAGACCTGCCAGGAAGCGGTCCACCCGAGCGGTCACGGCCTGCGCGTCGAACGCCGCGAGGTTCTGCTGGGCGTGCTCGGTGGCGCGACGGTCGGACTCGACGGTGACGATGTCGCTCGCGCCCTGCTCCCCCAGCGTCGCCGCGAACAGCCCGACGCCGCCGTACAGGTCGAAGTGCGTGGCATCCGCGTCGACGCGGCCGGCGAGCGCGTCGCCGACGGCCTGGTGCAGCGTGTCGGCGGCGTGCGGGTGCACCTGCCAGAACCCGCCGGCGTCCAGCGCGAACCGGCGTCCGCCCGCCGTCTCGTAGACGCTCTCCTGCTTGCCCCGGCGACCGCCCTCGGGCCGGGGCAGTACACGCACACGCCCGTCGCCCGGCTCGACGAGATCCACGCGTCCGGGCTTCTGCGCCCGGAGCGCGAACGCGGCGTCGGCCACCGCAGGACGGGCCAGCGGCAGCGTCGCCACGTCGATCACGCGGTGACTGCGCGCCGCGTAGGGTCCGACGCGACCGTCGGCGTCGACGTGCAGGGAGACGCGCGTGCGCCAGCCGGTGCCGTCACCCGCGTCCACGGCCTGCACCTCGGGGGCGTCGATCCCGGCGCCGGCGAACTTGTCCAGCGCCTCCTGCAGCACCTGCCGCTTGAGCACGCGCTGATGGTCGAGGGCGATGTGCCCCAGGTCCCCGCCGCCGACCCGGTCCTCGGGCGCGCGCGACACGTCGGCCTCCGCCCACACATGCGCACGTCGGTGCGGCGAAGCATCGAGCACCTCCAGCGTCTCGGCGCGCCAGAAGGAGTCCTTGCTCGCATCCGTGATCTGAGCCCGCACCCGCTCGCCGGGGACGGCGTCGGGGACGAACACGACCCGTCCCTCGTGCCGGGCGATGAAGGTGCCGCCGTGCGCGATTCCGATGATGTCGAGGTCGAGCGTGGGCTGCGAGGAGGTCATCGTTCCAGGATCCCACACCGCGAGCGCCCTATCGTGGGAGCATGCGCGTCTGCCTGGCATCCACGTCCCCCGCCCGACTCATGCTGCTGCGGCAGGCCGGCATCGAGCCGCTCATCTTCTCGCCCGAGGTCGACGAGGACGCCGTGGGCGCGGCGGCCGAGGCCGAGCGCGGCGCGCCGCTGGCGCCCGCGGAGCTCGTGCTGCTGCTGGCCAGAGCGAAGGCCGCGGACGTCGCGCGCAGGCTGCCGCTGGAGCATCCGGACTTCGACGGGATCGTGATCGGCGGCGACTCGATGTTCGCGCTCGGCGGCGAGGTCTACGGCAAGCCATACACGCCGGAGGCCGCCCGGGAGCGCTGGCGGCTGATGCGCGGCGCCACCGGGGTGCTGCACTCCGGCCATTCCGTCTTCCGGGTCTCCCCCGGCGACGCCCCCGTCGAGGCGACCGCCGTCGCCGAGGCGGGCGTCACCTTCGCCGACGACCTGACGGATGCCGAGATCGACGCCTACATCGCCACCGGCGAACCGCTGCTGGTGGCGGGTGCGTTCACGGTCGACAGCCTGGGCGGCGCCTTCATCACCCGAGTGGACGGCGACCCGTCCACGGTGGTCGGCATGTCGCTGTCCACCCTGCGCCGCCTCGCCGCCGAGCTCGGCGTCACCTGGACGGACCTCTGGAGCGCCTCCGTAGGTTCCTGATGACAGTTCCCTCGATATCTTGTCGAGAGTCGTCAAAAGAACCGGCGGAACCCCCGCTAGGCTGAAACCCATGCCTGCTATCGCCAAGGTCCTCATCGCAAACCGCGGCGAGATCGCCGTACGCATCGTCCGCGCCGCCCGCGACTCCGGGATCTCCTCCGTCGCCGTGTACGCCGACCAGGATCGCGACGCCATGCACGCGCGTCTCGCCGACGAGGCCTATGCGCTCGACGGCTCGACGAGCGCCGAGACCTACCTGCAGATCGACAAGATCCTGTCGGTCGCGCGCCGCTCGGGCGCGGATGCCGTGCACCCCGGCTACGGCTTCCTGGCCGAGAACGCCGAGTTCGCGCGCGCCGTGATCGCCGCCGGCATGATCTGGATCGGCCCGTCGCCCGAGGCGATCGAGGCCCTCGGCGACAAGGTGACCGCGCGTCACGTCGCTGAGAAGGTCGGTGCACCCCTCGCTCCTGGCACCCCCGGGCCGGTGGAGACCGCGGAGGAGGTCGTGGCCTTCGCCGAGAAGGTGGGCCTGCCCATCGCGATCAAGGCCGCCTACGGCGGCGGCGGACGCGGCCTCAAGGTCGCCCGCGAGCTCGGCGAGGTCGCCGAGCTGTTCGAGTCGGCCACCCGCGAGGCCGTCGCGGCGTTCGGCCGCGGCGAGTGCTTCGTGGAGAAGTACCTCGACAAGCCGCGCCACGTCGAGACGCAGTGCCTGGCGGATGCCGCCGGCAACGTCGTCGTGATCTCCACGCGCGACTGCTCGCTGCAGCGCCGGCACCAGAAGCTCGTCGAGGAGGCGCCCGCGCCGTTCCTGACCAATGAGCAGAACGAGCAGCTGTACGCCGCGTCGAAGGCCATCCTCAAGGAGGTCGGCTACGTGGGCGCCGGCACCTGCGAGTTCCTGATCGGCGCCGACGGCACCGTGTCCTTCCTCGAGGTGAACACCCGCCTGCAGGTCGAGCACCCCGTCTCCGAAGAGGTCACCGGCATCGACCTCGTGCGCGAGCAGTTCCGGATCGCGGCCGGCGGCACCATCGACTACGACGACCCCACCCCGCAGGGCCACTCCTTCGAGTTCCGCATCAACGGCGAGGACCCGGGCCGGGGCTTCCTGCCCCAGCCGGGCCCCATCAAGGTGTTCAAGACCTTCGGCGGCCCCGGCGTGCGCCTGGACTCCGGCGTCACCGCGGGCGACACGGTCTCCGGCGCGTTCGACTCCCTGCTGGCCAAGCTGATCGTCACCGGCCGCGACCGCGCCGAGGCGCTGGAGCGCGCCCGCCGCACGCTCGACGAGTTCGAGGTCGCCGGCATGCCGACCGCGCTGCCGTTCCACCGCAAGGTGGTGCGCGACCCCGCATTCACCGCCGAGAACGGCGAGTTCGGCGTGTACACCCGCTGGATCGAGACCGAGTTCGTCAACGACATCCCCGCCTGGGACGGCGAGCTGGAGGACCCGGCCGCCGCGCCCGGTCGTCACACCGTCGTCGTCGAGGTCGGCGGACGCCGCCTCGAGGTGAGCCTGCCCGACCGCGTGACCGCACCGGTCTCCGGCACCGCCGGCCGCCCCGCCGCCGTTCCGCCGTCCCGACGGACGCACGCCAGCACCGCCAGCGCAGGCGCCTCGGGCGATGCCGTGAAGTCGCCCATGCAGGCCACGATCGTGAAGGTCGCGGTCGAGGAGGGCCAGCAGGTCGTCAAGGGCGACCTGGTCGTGGTGCTCGAGGCCATGAAGATGGAGCAGCCGCTGCAGGCGCACAAGGACGGCGTGATCGGCAACATCGACGCCGCCCCCGGGACCACGGTCTCCGCCGGGCATCAGCTGCTCACGATCAGCTGATCGCATGCTCAGAGCATTCCGGTGAGCACCCCTCCGTCCGCGCGGACGGCGGCACCGTTGGTCGCCGATGCCAAGGGACTGACCAGGTAGGCGACCAGAGCGGCGATCTCGGCGGGCTCGATGAACCGCTCGAGCAACGTCGTCCGATTGCCCTCGATGATCGCCTGCTTGACCGCCGTGGCCGGAAGCCCCCGGGTCTCGGCCACCGTGGAGACGGCCGCCGCGACCCCCTCCGAATACGTGGGTCCGCCCAGCACCGTGTTCACGGTGACCTCCGTGCCACGGGTGAGTTTGGCCAGCCCGCTGCCCAGTGCCACCATGCTCGCCTTGGTGACGCCGTAGTGGATCATGTCGGCCGGTACGTTCACGCCTGACTCGCTGCTGATGAAGACGACCCGCCCCCAGCCGCGCTGCAGCATCCCCGGGAGCAGACGGCGCGTGAGCCGAACGCCACCCATCAGGTTGACCTCCAGATAGCGCAGCCACTCATCGTCGTCGATGGCGAAGAAGTCCGCCTGGCCGAAGCGCCCGGCATTGTTCACGAGGATGTCGGCCTCGCCGAGCCTGTCAAGCAGCGCGTCGACCGCGCCTGGGTCGGCGACGTCACCGACGAGTCCGGAGACCGGAGATCCCGGGTGCTCCGTCCGCAGTCTGTGGACAGCGGCGGACACCCGAACAGGATCACGTCCGTTCAGGGTCACCGCCGCCCCCTCGGCCGCGAGGGCCGATGCGATCGAGTACCCGATCCCCTGCGTGGAACCGCTGATGAATGCCGTCCTGCCGTGCAACCCCAGGTCCATGTGCTTCTTCTCCTTCTCATGCTCGACACGCGAATTCACTTGCTCAGTCAAGTGATGGTACGCAGAGGTGACTTGCCTGAGCAAGTCGACTCTGCGTAGGCTGGCGACATGCCCGAAGCAGTTGCGTCCCCGTTGAGCGCCCAGGAACTCGAGATCTGGGCGGCCGTCGCCACCCTGCTGGAGAGGCTGCCCACGGCGCTGGACGCACAGCTGCAGCGCGACAGCGGGCTGACGCATTTCGAGCAGGGAATCCTGTACGCCCTGGATCACTCCCCCGAGCGTCGTCTGCGACTGAGCGTGCTCGCCTCCTACGCGAGCTGCACCCTGTCGCGGATGTCCCGCGCGATCTCGCGCTTGGAGAAGCAGGGCTGGGTCCGGCGGGAGATCGACCCGACCGACGGTCGTTTCACCCTCGGGCTGCTCACCGACGCCGGGCACGCCAAGGTCACCGAATCCACGCCGGCACACCATGCGCTGGTGCGCGCCCTGGTCTTCGACCCGCTCACCGCCTCGCAGGCACGACAGCTCGGAGCCCTCAGCGCACGGATCTCGGCGACGATCGACTCCGAGAGCAGCTGGACGCCGAGCTAGCCCATGTTCACCATGTGCATCGCGCGGGTGGCATCCGTGATGCTGGAGGACAGCGACGGGTACGCCGCGAACACGCGCGACACCTGGTCGACGTTCAGCCGGCGCTCCACGGCGACGGCCAGCGGGAAGATCAGCTCGGATGCCTTGGGCGCGACGACGACGGCGCCGATGACGGTGCCCGAGCCCTTGCGGGCGATCACCTTCACGAACCCGTCCTTGATGCCCATCATCTTCGCGCGGGGGTTGGCGGCCAGCGGGAGCTTGTAGGCGATGCCGTCGGCGGCGCCGTTCTCGATGTCCTGCTCCGAGAACCCGACCGTGGCGATCTCGGGCGCGGTGAAGATGTTCGCAGTGATCTTGCGCTGCTCGAGCGGGATGACGATGTCGCCGAGGGCGTGGAAGACCGCCGTGCGTCCCTGCATCGACGCGACGGATGCCAGCGGGAAGAAGTTCGTGCAGTCGCCGGCCGCGTAGATGTTCGACACCGAGGTGCGCGCCACCCGGTTGACCCGGATGTGCCCCGACTCGGTCAGCTCGACTCCGGCCTCCTCCAGCCCGATGCCCCGGGTGTTGGGGATCGACCCGACGGCCATCAGGCAGTGGCTGCCCTCGACCGTGCGCCCGTCGGAGAGGGTGACGAGCACGCCGTCCTCGGTGCGCTCCACCCTGTCGGCGCGCGACTTCGACAGCACCTGCATGCCGCCGCGCTTGAAGACCTTCTCCAGCACCTTCGCGGCGTCGCCGTCCTCGCCGGGGAGCACCTGGTCACGGCTCGAGATGAGCGTCACCTCGGCGCCCAGGTTCATGTACGCCGAGGCGAACTCGGCGCCCGTGACGCCGGAGCCCACCACGATCAAGTGCTCGGGCAGAGCCTTCATGTCGTAGAGCTGGGTCCAGGTGAGGATGCGCTCCCCGTCGGGCTTCGCGGAATCGAGCTCGCGCGGCGAGGCGCCGACCGAGACGACGATCGTGTCGGCCTCGATGCGATCGAAGTCCGTGCCGCCGGGGCCGGTGGCCACGACGATCGCGTTAGGGCCCTCCAGGCGGCCATGGCCGGAGAGGATGCGCACGCCGGCCTCGAGCAGCGTGGAGCGCATGTCCTCGGACTGCTGACCCGCCAGCGCCACCAGGCGCTTGTTGACGGCGGCGAGGTTGATGGCGATCTCGGGCTTGAGCGGCTTGCCGTGAGCACCCTTCGCGTAGAACTGCACGCCCAGGTCGCTGGCCTCCGAGATCGCGACGGCGGCATCCGCGGTGGCGATCAGGCTCTTCGACGGGACGACATCCGTCAGCACGGCGGAACCGCCCACCCCGACCCGCTCCACGAGGGTCACATCGGCGCCCAGCTGGGCGGCGGCGAGTGCTGCCTCATATCCGCCGGGGCCGCCGCCGAGGACGGCCACGCTCTGCTGATTCGCGAAGGAAGTCTGAGACATGGTCTCTATTCTTCCGTACCGGCGGCCAACCCCGTGACTGCTGTCCCCGGACTCGTGCAAGTCCTCCGTACCGGCGGCCAACCCCGTGACTGCTGCCCCCGGACTCGTGCAAGTCCTCCGTACCGGCGGCCGGATCCGTGACGGCTGTGCCCCGCGACCCGTGCTGGTCCTCCGTACTGGCAGTGCGCCCCGCACATTCCTAGAGTGGACTCATGCAAGACACTCTCACGCACCCCCTCGACGCGCCCGACGCGAAGCCGTTCGAGGTCGCCGCCCAGGCCGCGGAAGACATCGCGCGGCTGACCGGGGTCGATCACCACGACATCGCGCTCACCCTCGGCTCCGGATGGGGCAAGGCCGCGGAGCTCATCGGCGAGACCGTCGCGACGATCCCCGCGACCGAGGTCACCGGGTTCTCCAAGCCGGCTCTCGAGGGCCATGTGGGCACGCTGCGCAGCATCCGCACCGCCTCCGGGAAGAACGTGCTGGTCATCGGCGCACGCACCCACTACTACGAGGGACACGGCGTGCGCCGCGTGGTGCACTCCGTGCGCACCGCCGCCGCCACGGGCGCGAAGATCATGGTGCTGACGAACGGCGCCGGCGGCGTGCGCGAGACCTGGAAGCCGGGACAGCCCGTGCTGATCAGCGACCACATCAACCTCACCGCCGACTCCCCCCTGGAGGGCGCGACCTTCATCGACCTGACCGATCTGTATGCGAAGCGCCTCCGCGACATCGCACGCAGCATCGACCCGACCCTCGACGAGGGCGTCTACACCCAGTTCCGCGGTCCGCACTACGAGACCCCGGCCGAGGTGCAGATGGCCAAGACCATCGGCGGCCACATCGTCGGCATGTCCACCGCGCTCGAGGCGATCGCCGCCCGCGAGGCGGGGATGGAGATCCTGGGCTTCTCCCTGATCACCAACCTGGCCGCCGGCATCCAGAAGACGCCCCTCAGCCACGCGGAGGTCATCGAGGCGGGACAGCAGGCCGAGCCTGTCATCTCCGCGCTGCTCGCCCGCGTGATCGAGGCGCTGTGAGCGCCGCGGAGCGCCTCGGCCAGGCGCGCGCCTGGCTGCGCCAGGATCCGGATGCCGAGACCCGCGATGAGCTGGCCGGCATCATCACCCGCGCCGCGGCCGGCGACACGCTCGCGGCGGCCGACCTCGAGGACCGCTTCTCGACCCGCCTGGCATTCGGCACGGCCGGTCTGCGGGGCGCCCTCGGCGCCGGCAGCAATCGCATGAACCGCGTGCTGATCGCCCAGGCCGCGGCCGGGTTCGCCGGCTACCTGCTGCAGCGGTCCGGCTCGGACGACGCGCGCCCCACAGTCGTGATCGGCTACGACGGCCGCCGCAACTCGCGCCGCTTCGCCGTGGACTCCGCGGAACTGTTCGCGGGTGCGGGTCTGCGCGCGATCCTGCTCCCCCGGCTGCTGCCGACGCCCGTGCTCGCCTTCGCCGTGCGCCACCTCGGCGCGGACGCCGGCGTGATGGTGACCGCCAGCCACAACCCGCCGAACGACAACGGCTACAAGGTGTACCTGGGCGGCTCGGATGCCGGCTCGCAGATCGTCTCCCCCGCGGACGCCGAGATCGCCGCGCACATCCAGCGCGTGGCGGATGCCGGCGACGTGGGCCTGCTGCCGCGCTCGGACGCGTACGAGGTGGCGGGCGAGGACGTCGTGGACGCCTACGTCGCCGCGACCGCGGCCGTCGCGCACGCGCCGTTCGGCGTGCAGGAGATGCGCTGGGTGTACACCGCGATGCACGGCGTGGGCTGGGAGACGTTCTCGCGCGTCGTCAAGGCCGCCGGCTACCCGGCGCCGCGTGTCGTCGACGAGCAGCGCGACCCCGACCCGACGTTCCGCACGGTGTCGTTCCCGAACCCCGAGGAGCCGGGCGCGATGGACCTCTCCTTCGCACGGGCCCGTGCGGTGGACGCCGAGTTCATCATCGCCAACGATCCGGACGCCGACCGCCTCGCGGTGGCGATCCCCGACGAGGGCGCCGAGGGCGGCTGGCGCCGCCTGACGGGCAACGAGGTCGGCCTGCTGCTGGGCTGGCGCGCGGCGAAGGCCGCGCAGAGCGCGCCCGGCGCCTCCCTGGCCTGCTCCCTGGTGTCCTCCCCCGGCCTCGGCGCGATCGCCGATGCCTACGGCCTGGACTTCCACGAGACGCTCACCGGTTTCAAGTGGATCTCCCGAGCACCCGGCATGGTTTTCGGCTTCGAGGAGGCCCTCGGCTACCTCGTGAACCCGGGCACCGTGCGCGACAAGGACGGCATCTCGGCCGCCGTCGCGCTGCTGGGCCTCGCCGCCGACGCCCGCGTCCGCGGCGTCACGATCGCCGGGCTCCTCGAGGAGCTGGGGTCCGAGATCGGTCACTTCGCCAGTGGTCAGGTGTCGGTGCGCGTGGACGACCTGTCGATCATCGCGAACACCATGACGTCCCTGCGGGCCCAGCCGCCGGCATCCTTCGGCACCAGGGCCGTCGCCACCGCCGAGGACCTCGCGCGCGGCGGAGCCGGCGTGCCCGCCGGTGACGTGCTGCGCTACCGCCTCGCCGACGGCTCGCGCGTGGTCGTCCGTCCCAGCGGCACCGAGCCCAAGCTGAAGATCTACATCGACGCCAAGGCCGGTTCCGCCTCCGATGCGGCCGCCGCCGTGGCCGAGCTGGAGGCCGCGGTGCGGGAGCTGCTCGCGGAGCGGGGATGACCGTCCTGCGCCGGCGGGTCGTGGTCGGCGTCGACGACGGCGCCCACGCACGCCCCGTCGCCGAGCTCGCCCGCCTGGCGCAGTCGCACCTGTCCCCGGTCCGGGTCACCACCCGCTCCGGGGGGACCGCCGACCTGACCAGCGTGCTGGCCGTGATGGATCTGGCGATCGCCTCCGGGGACGAGATCACCTTCGAGGTGGCCGACTCCCCGGAGGCGCCGGCACTGCTCGACGCGCTGGAGGCCGTGCTCAGCCATCGATGACGGCGACCAGCTCGTCAAGGAACGCGTCGAATCCCGTCGCGCGCCGGACGATGCGCTGCACGCTCTCGCGCTCGCTGAACACCTCGACGAGCTGCTCGAAGACGGTCTGGAACGCGTCCCTGTCGTCCTCGCTGAACGCGGCGAGCGCGACGACCTGCACCCGCCCCGCGCCCCACGCGACCGAGCCGTCGGCGATTCCGATCGCGATGGCCGTGCGACGCGCGGTCATCTGCAGCGCGTGCGGGACGGCCAGCGCGTCCGTGAACGCCGTCGACGACATCCGCTCCCGCTCGATAGTGCCCGAGATGTAGTCATCGCCGATCAGGCCCCCGGCTGTGAGCATCCCTCCCAGCATCCGGATGATCGTCTCCTCGCCGGCATCCGGCACCGGCGAGAGGAATGCGTCCGCGGAGAAGTACCGCTGCAGCTCCTCCCGCAGGCGGCTGAGCCGGCGCGCGCGGCGGATGCGGGCGGCGGCCTGCTGCACGCGCTCGATGTCCGTCTCGGCGAGGAAAGGCGTGATGCGCACCACCCGCTCATCCGTCCCCGCCGCGGGGATCGTGCTGAGCACCAGGTCGGTGTCGATGGCCGACCAGTCGGGGTCCATGCTGGTGTCCACCCGGACGACCTCGATCAGCCTCCCCAGTGAGCGATCCACGCTGGAGTGCAGCAGCTCCTGCAGCTCGCGGTAGCCGGGGCAGACGATCGTGGCGGTGAGGATGGTGTCCGCGGCCCGGCTGCGCTCCAGCCGTCCGCCGACGTGCATCGCGATGTACGCGATCTCGTCCTCCTGCAGGGGCACGCCCAGCCTGTCGTGCAGTCCGCTGGCGATGGAGACCGCGACGTCGAAGATCATCGGGTAGGACGACTTCAGCGACTGCGTGAGCGGGTTGCGGGTCCACGCGCTCTCCTGCGCCCGGTGCAGCAGATTCTGCACGTGCAGGGCCAGGCGCACGATGAACGCCTCATCGACCAGGTCCACCTGGTAGTCGCGCGCGGCCTGCTCGATCTCCGCTCGGACGGCCTGGACGACCTCGGCGTCGACGATCCGCGCCGCGTCGGCGGGTGGCTGCTCGCCCGGTGCCACGACGCGGGTGAGGACCAGGTTGGCGAGGTGCTCGCGATCCCCGTCACCCAGCGCGACGCCGAAGTGCTGGTCCGCGAGCCGCGCGATCGCGGACCCGACCACCCGCACCGCCGCCGAGGCGGAGTCGGTGCGCTCGGCGAGAGCGCGCCCCGCAGCGACGCGTTCGGCGGCGATCGTGATGTGCAGCAGCACGTCGCTGATCGCCAGCTCGTTCACGTAGTACCCCAGGTCGCCGAGCTCGCGCACGAGCGCCGACTTGAAGGGCCCGATCGCGGCGGCCGGCACGGCCTCTGGAGCGAGTGCCCGCTGCAGCGCCTCCGGGCGAAGCGGGCCGGCATCCATCTCGTCCTGGGCCAGCCTGCTGAGCAGGCGCCTGAGGGCCTGCTCGTCGCCGCGCAGCCGCACCCGATCCCGGTCGCGCTCCAGAGCGACGCGTCCTCCGTCCAGCAGCGCACGGACCCGTCCCAGGTCGTTCTCCAGCGTCGTCTCGCTCACGTGCAGCGCCAGGGCGGTGTCGTAGACGTCGATGCCGTCGGCCTCATCGACGAGCGTGCGGATCAGCCGGTGCAGGCGGGCGCGCGGCGTGCCCTGCGCGTCGGGTGTCCCCGCCGCCGCGGCGGCCCCCGCACCGGCCCGATAGCCGGCGGGCCCGGAGTCCACGGCGCCCGCGGTGCGCGCGTTCAGGGCGGCGACGTAGGAGCGGATGCTGCGCGGTGTGACGCCCAGCTGGTCGGCCAGGCTCGCCGCCGTCGCCCAGGAGTCCTCCCGCCGGAGCACGGCGAGCAGCTGATCCTGACGCTGCCGCGACATCCGCCCGCCTTCCTCGCCGAGATGATCCCTGCGCCTCCATGATGCCAGCCGGCGCGCGGTCGGGGGCGGAAACCGGTGTTCCGCGGGGGCGGAAGCAACGTTGCTGGAAGAGCGCTGAGAGCGAGGGCGAGACTGGGGCGAGCGGATGGAGAGGGAGATCGATGCGGATTCTCGTGGTGTGCGGCGCCGGAGCGTCGAGCACGTTCGTGGCCCAGCGCCTCGCGCGCGCGGCATCCGCTTCGGGCCTGGACTGGAGCACCGAGGCCGGCACGGAGCGCACCGCGCTCACGGCCGTCGGGGTCGACCTCGTGCTGGTCGGCCCGCATCTGGCTGCGCAGGCCGACGGCATCCGCTCCGCCCTCCCCGCCGCCTCCCGCGTCGTCGTCCTCCCGGCCGACGCGTTCACCGACATCGACGGCAGCCGCACGCTGCGCCTCGTTCGCGACGCGATGGACGCGCCGCACGACCGGAAGGAATGACCATGACCGCCATCTCCCGCACCGTCCGGGTCGGCTCCTCGCACGGGCTGCACGCCCGCCCCGCCAAGCTGTTCGCTCAGGCGGCGAAGGAGTCCGGCATCCCCGTGACGATCGCGAAGGACTCCGGCAAGCCCGTCAACGCCGCCAGCATCCTGGCCGTGGTCGCGCTGGGCATCGACTTCGGCGACCACGTGGTGCTCAGCGCCGACGGAGACAACGCCGAGGCCGTGCTGGACTCGCTCGTCGAGGTGCTCACCACCGACCACGACGAGGCCGCATGAGCATCCTGCGCGGAGTCGGCATCGGTCAGGGCATCGCGACGGGTCCCGTCGTGCGCATGGCGCCGGCCCTGCCCGAGCCCGCTCACGAGACCAGCGCCCGCGGGGCCGACGCCGAGCGCGTGCGCGCCCGCGAGGCCATGACCGCCGTCGCCGCGGACCTGCAGCAGCGGGCGGATGCCGCCGGAGGCGCCGCCCAGGACGTGCTCGAGGCCCAGGCGATGATCGCCGAGGACCCGACGCTGACGGACGAGGTCGATGCGCGCATCGACGAGGGAGCCACCGCGGAGTGGGCCGTGCACGACGCGTTCGCGGGGTTCCGCGCGACGCTCGAGGCCGTGGGCGGGTACCTCGGCGAGCGCGCCGCTGACCTGGACGACATCGCGCAGCGCGTGCTGGCCCGCCTGCAGGGCGTCGCAGCTCCCGGTGTGCCCGACCCCGGACACCCGTTCGTCCTGGTCGCACGCGATCTCGCCCCCGCCGACACGGCGCTGCTGAAGCTGGACCAGGTGCTGGCACTGGTCACCTCCGACGGCGGCCCGACATCGCACACCGCCATCCTGGCCAGGGAGAAGGGCATCGTCGCGGTCGTCGGCGCTGCGGATGCGGCTGCTCTCACCGAAGGCACGACGGTCATCGTGGATGCGGCGGCCGGCACCGTGAACGACTCCCCGACCTCGGAGGAGCTCGCCGCGGCAGCCGAACGGATCGCCTCGCGCGCCGCCGAGGACGCCACGCCCGCCGGCCCGGGTGCTCTCGCCGACGGCACGCCGATCAGCCTGCTGGCCAATCTCGGCAAGCCCGCCGACGCCGCCGACGCCGTGGCGCGCGGCGCGGAGGGCGTCGGGCTGTTCCGCACCGAGTTCCTCTTCCTCGGGGCCTCGCAGGCCCCGACCATCGAGCAGCAGCGCGCCGCGTACGTCGAGCTGCTGAGCGCTTTCGAGGGCCGGAAGGTCGTGGTGCGGCTGCTGGATGCCGGCGCCGACAAGCCGCTGGCGTTCCTCAACGACGCGCACGAGGAGAACCCGGCCCTGGGCCTGCGGGGACTCCGGGCGCTGCGCGCCAGCGAGGACATCCTGCGCGAGCAGCTGACCGCGCTGGCCGAGGCGGATGCCGCGACCGCGGCCGACCTCTGGGTGATGGCGCCCATGGTGACCACTGTCGAGGAGACCGCGTACTTCACGGCGCTGGCCAAGGAGTACGGCCTGAGGACCGCGGGTGTGATGGTGGAGGTGCCGGCGAGCGCGCTCCTGGCCGACCGGGTCCTCGCGCACGCGGACTTCGCCTCCATCGGCACCAACGACCTCACCCAGTACACGATGGCCGCCGATCGGCTGCTCGGTTCCGTGGCGGGGTTCCAGGACCCCTGGCACCCCGCGGTGCTGCGCCTGGTCCGTGAGGTCGGCGACGCCGGCGCCCGCCTGGACAAGCCCGTCGGCATCTGCGGCGAGGCCGCCGCGGATCCGCTGCTGGCCGTGGTGCTCGTCGGCCTGGGTGCCACGAGCCTGTCGATGGCGCCGTCCGCGCTCTCCGACGTGCGCCGCTCGATCTCGCAGCACACCCTCGAGGACGCGCGCCGCATCGCGGCCTCCGCACTTCTGGCGGACGACGCCGCCGGCGCCCGCGCCGCAGCGCTCGACGCCGCACAGCACTGACCCCTTCCCCCACCCCGCATCAGAAAGAGAAGACCATGACGACGACGTCACCCGCCACCCGTGGCGGCATCCGCGTGGGCGTGCAGCGATTCGGCACGTTCCTGTCCGGCATGATCATGCCGAACATCCCCGCCCTGATCGCGTGGGGCATCATCACCGCCTTCTTCATCCCCGCCGGATGGACTCCGAACGCGCAGCTGGCCGAGCTGGTCGGCCCGATGATCCACTACCTGCTGCCCATCGTCATCGCCTACACGGGCGGCACGCTGGTCTACAAGGTCCGCGGCGGAGTGGTCGCGGCGATCGCCGTGATGGGCGCCATCGCCGGATCCGACTACCTGATCGCTCAGGTGAACGCCGCCGATCTGCACGCCTGGGTGGACGCGGGCAACACCGCCGACACGTTCCGGGCGCTGGGGCAGGTGCACATGTTCATCGGCGCGATGATCATGGGCCCGCTGGCCGCCTACACCATGAAGTGGCTCGACGGCCTGTGGGAGGGCCGGATCAAGGCCGGCTTCGAGATGCTCGTGAACATGTTCTCGGCCGGCATCTGGGGCTTCGTGATGGCCGTCGTCGGCTTCTATCCGGTGGCCTGGCTGGTCAACGGCATCATGAACGTGCTCTCCGCGGCCGTGAACTGGCTCGTCGCCACCAACCTGCTCCCCCTGACGAGCATCATCATCGAGCCCGCCAAGGTGTTCTTCCTGAACAACGCGATCAACCACGGCGTGCTCACGCCGCTGGGCACGCAGCAGGCGACCGACAGCGGCAAGTCGATCCTGTTCCTGCTCGAGGCCAACCCCGGCCCCGGCATCGGCCTGCTCCTCGCGTTCGCGCTGTTCGGGCTGGGGGCGGCGAAGGCCTCGGCTCCCGGCGCCGCTGTCATCCAGTTCTTCGGCGGCATCCACGAGGTGTACTTCCCGTTCGCCCTGATGAAGCCCGTGCTGATCCTGGCCCTGATCGCCGGCGGAATGACCGGCGTCACCACGAACATGCTGTTCCACACCGGACTCATCGCCCCCGCGGCGCCGGGAAGCATCATCGCGGTGCTCGGCCAGACCTATCGCACCGACTACGTCGGCGTGATCCTGTCCGTCGTCCTCTCGGCCGCCGTGACCTTCCTGATCGCCGGCCTCATCCTGCGGGCCAGCCGCCGGAAGGACCTCGCCAAGGAGGACGCCTTCGCGGCCGCCGTCGCGCAGACCGAGGCCAACAAGGGCAAGAAGTCGAGCGTCCTGGGCTCGCTCGCCGGTGCGGGCACCGCGGTGACGACCCGCCCCATCGCGAGCATCGTGTTCGCCTGCGACGCGGGCATGGGGTCGTCGGCGATGGGCGCGAGCGTGCTGCGCAACAAGATCAAGAAGGCGGGCATCCCCGGGGTCACGGTCACCAACGCGGCGATCGCGAACCTCGACGGCACGGCCGACCTGGTCATCACGCAGCAGCAGCTCACGGATCGCGCGAAGGCGCAGTCGCCGGCATCCGAGCACCTGTCCGTGGACAACTTCATGAACTCCCCGGTGTACGACGACGTCGTGACCCTGCTGCAGAACCAGGGCGCCGCACCCGCGGCATCCGAGGAGCAGGCCGCAGCCGAGGCGCCGTCATCCGCCGTCCTCACCCCCGACCGCGTGCGCATCCACCCCGGATCAGCCACCCGCGACGAGGCGCTGAAGGAGGCCGCGGACGTGCTGGTGGCCGCGGGTGCCGTCACGCCCGACTACCTGCAGGCCATGCACGACCGCGAGAAGTCGGTGTCGACCTTCATGGGCAACGGACTGGCGATCCCGCACGGCACCAACGAGGCGAAGGACGCCGTGCTCGGCTCGGCGCTCAGCGTGGTCCGCTATGACGGCGGCGTGGACTGGGACGGCGACCGCGCCACCTTCGTGATCGGCATCGCGGGCAAGGACGGTGCGCACCTGCAGATCCTCTCCAGCATCGCCGAGCTGTTCTCCGACGATGACGACGTGGCCGCGCTCAACGCCGCGGCGACGCCCGAGGAGCTCTTCGCGCTGCTGTCGGCGGTGAACGAGGCATGAAGGCCGTCCATTTCGGCGCCGGCAACATCGGCCGGGGCTTCGTAGGCCTGCTGCTGCACCAGGGCGGGTACGAACTGGTGTTCTCCGATGTCGCCGCCGCCCTCGTCGACGCGATCAACGCGGCCGACGAGTACACGGTGCACGAGGTGGGCGACGGCGGCGCCGACACGGTGGTCACCGGCTTCCGTGCGATCAACAGCGCTGAGGACCCGGAGGGTCTGATCGCCGAGATCGCGGATGCCGATGTCGTGACCACCGCGGTCGGGCCCACCGTGCTGCGGTTCGTCGCCGCGCCCATCCTCGACGCTCTGCGGCGCCGGGACGCGCAGGCGGCCCCCTTGCAGGTGATGGCGTGCGAGAACGCGATCGGCGCCACCGACCTGCTGAGGCAGGAGATCATCGCGCGGGCCGGCGAGGACTGGGGGGCCCTCGCCGGCCGGGCGGTGTTCGCGAACACCGCCGTCGACCGCATCGTGCCCGGGCAGCCGGAGGGCGCCGGGATCGACGTGACCGTGGAGCCCTTCTTCGAGTGGGCGATCGAGCGCGGCCCGTTCGGCGAGAATCCGCCCCGCATCCCCGGAGCGCATTTCGTCGACGATCTCGCGCCCTACATCGAGCGCAAGCTGTTCACCGTGAACACCGGGCACGCCGCGACCGCGTACCTCGGCGCGCAGGCGGGCTACGAGCGCATCGCCGACGCCCTGGCGGACGACGCGATCAGCGCGGCGGTGGCCGCCGCGCTCGAGGAGACCTCGGCGCTGCTGGCTGTCAAGCACGGCCTGGATCCCGCCGAGCTCGCCGAGTACCGCGCGACGATCCTGCGCCGCTTCGCCAACCCGGCGCTGCCCGACACCGTCTGGCGGGTGGGCCGGCAGCCGCTGCGGAAGCTCTCCCGCCACGAGCGGTTCATCGGCCCGGCGGCGGAGGCCGTCGAGGCGGGGCTGAGAGCGCAGGCGCTGCTGGTCGCGATCTCCGCGGCCCTCGCCTTCGACGATCCCGCCGACGAGCAGTCGGTCGAGCTTCAGCGACGTCTGCGCGCAGAGGACCCCGGGCTGCTCGCCCTCGAGGTGACTGGGCTGGAGGAGCAGCATCCGCTCCTCCCGGCAGTGCGGGACGCCTTCGCCGCCCGCGCGGCGGCCGTCGCGGGAACCGTCTAGGCTCGCTGAGGGCGCGCCGCCCCGCGCCCTCAGGGAGTCCCATGCTCGTGCTCACCGCGCTCGTGACGATCGTCGCGGCCGTCATCCAGCGCGTCACGGGACTGGCTTTCGTCCTGGTCCTGATCGGGCCGATCGTGCTCGTCTACGGGCCCGTCGAGGGCGTGACCATCGCGGTGCTGCTGGCCGTGATCGCCTCGCTGTTCGCCGTGCCGAGCGCGTGGCGGGACGTGGACTGGCCGCGAACGCTGTGGCTGCTCGGCGCGGGGCTGGTCGCCGCTCCCCTCGGCGCGCTGACGGCGGCAGCGCTCCCGCAGACGGCGCTGCTCCTCCTCATCGGCGCGATGGGCGTGCTGGCGCTCAGCGTCCAGTGGCTCGGTCCTGTCGCGCGTCACGTGCGCGGACGCCCCGGGGCGATCGGCGCAGGTGCGCTGGCGGGCTTCATGCACGCCTCCAGCGGGCTCTCCGGACCCGCGCTCGCATCCTTCGCGCTGGGCGACGACTGGCCGCAGCGGCGCTTCGCGGCGAGCGCGCAGATCGTCTTCCTCGGCTACGGCGCGATCTCGGTGGCCCTGCGCGGACTGCCCGCTACGCCGCTTCCCGATCTGGCGGTCCTCGCCGCCTGCACGGCAGGAGGGATGATCCTGGGGGCATTCGCCGCACGGCGGGTGCCGCTGGCACTGGCGCGACGGGTGATGCTGCTGTGCGCATGGGCGGGGACGCTCGTCGTGCTGGGACGTGCGACCGCGTCTCTGTTCACCTGATCCCCGGTTCCAGGAAGCGCTCTCCCACCGCTACGATCAAGGAACCGGGGGGAACATCGATCGAGCACGACGCCGTGCGGGAGTGAAATGAAGCGATACGCCGTCATCGGCGCCGGTCCCTCCGGGCTGTCCGCCGCCCGGGCCCTGCAGCTGCGCGGCATCGACGTCGAGGGCTACGAGGCGTCCTCCGGTGTCGGCGGGCTCTGGGACATCGACAACCCGCGCAGCACGATGTACGAGTCCGCGCATCTCATCTCCTCGCGCACGACCACCGAGTTCGCCGAGTTCCCGATGGACTCGGACGTCGACTACCCCGGCCATCGCGCGCTGAAGGCGTACTTCGACTCCTTCGCGGACGCGTTCGGGCTGCGCGACCTGTTCCGCTTCGACACCAGGGTCACCCGGGTCGAGCACGGCGCCGACGGCGGGTGGATGCTGCACGCCGAGGGGCTCGAGCCGCGCCGCTACGACGGCGTCATCCTCGCGAACGGCACGCTCGCCGAGCCGCACATCCCCACGTTCCCCGGGGAGTTCACCGGCGACATCATGCACACCAGCGCCTACAAGCGCGCCGGGCAGCTGACCGGGAAGCGCGTGCTGATCATCGGCGCGGGCAACTCCGGCTGCGACATCGCCGTGGATGCCGTGCACCACGCGGCATCCGTCGACATGAGCGTTCGCCGCGGCTACTACTTCGTGCCGCGGTACCTCTTCGGCAGGCCCAGTGACACGCTCAACCAGGGCCGCCCGCTTCCGGCACGGCTCAAGCAGTTCATCGACACGCGGGTGCTGAAGGCCTTCACCGGGGATCCCGTTCGGTTCGGATTCCCGAAACCCGACTACCGCATCTACGAGTCGCACCCGATCGTGAACACCCTGGTGCTGAACCACCTCGGGCAGGGGGACCTGCGCGTCCGTGCCGACGTCGACCGGTTCGACGGGCGCACGGTGCACTTCCGCGACGGCTCGTCCGGCGAGTACGACCTGATCCTGCTGGCGACCGGGTACACGCTGGATTACCCGTTCGTCGACCGTGAGCACCTGCACTGGGAGCAGGCCTCGCCGAAGCTGTTCCTGAACGTCTTCCCCGCCTCCTTCAACGGACTGTACGTCATCGGCATGATCGAGGCATCCGGCATCGGCTGGCAGGGCAGGTTCGAGCAGGCACGGATGCTCGCCGCCTACCTCGCGGCGGACGAGGAGCGCGCGGCCGCCTTCCGCGCCCGCGTCGGTGGGCAGCCCTGGCCGGACACCACCGGCGGCTACCGCTACCTGGGTCTGGCACGCATGTCGTACTACGTCAACAAGGACGCCTACCGCTCCGCGGTGCGCGCCGCGACCCGCAGCCTGGAGGCGTGATGGGCTTCGACCAGCTCACCCTCAACTTCACGCCGGGCACGCTGCTCATCCTGAACATCGTCCTCGGGCTCATCATGTTCGGCATCGCCCTGGACACCAAGCCGTCCGATTTCCGGGTGGTGCTGCGGCATCCGCGGCCGTTCGTGATCGCGATCCTCGCGCAGCTGCTGGTGCTGCCGGCCGTGACGTTCGGGCTGACGCTGATCCTGCCGGTGAGCGCGTCGATGGCGCTCGGCATGATCCTGGTGGCCTGCTGCCCGCCCGGGAACATCTCACAGGTGCTCACGCACCGATCCGGCGGCAACGTGGCGCTGTCGGTGTCGCTGACCGCCGTGGGGAACCTCGTCTACATCGTGGCGATGCCGCTCAGCATCGCCTTCTGGGGCTCGTTGCATCCGACCGCCCGTACCCTGCTGCACGCCGTGGCCCTCGACCCATGGAAGATGCTGCTGGAGATCGTGCTGATCATCGGGCTGCCGTTCGCAGTGGGACTGCTGCTGCGTGCGCGCCTGCCGCGGTTCGCGCAGCGCGTGCAGCCGTTCGTGCGCTGGTTCAGCCTGATCGCGTTGGTCGGCTTCATCGTCGGGGCGCTCGCGGGCAACTGGGCGGTGTTCCTCAGCGTGATCGGCACCGTGCTGATCGTCGTGGCGATCCACGACGCGGTGGCGCTGGCGATCGGCTACTCCACCGCCGCGGTCGGGGGCCTCGGCACGCCCGAGCGCAAGGCCATGACCTTCGAGGTCGGCATCCGCAACTCCGGACTCGGTCTGGGCCTGATCTTCGCGTTCTTCGACGGGCTCGGGGGCATGGCGGTGGTCGCGGGCTGGTGGGGCGTGTGGGACATCATCGCCGGGCTGATGCTGGCCGGGCTCTGGGCCCTGCACACCAGGCGCCGCACCGGGTCGGCGCGCGGCGACGCCTCCCGGCACGCCGCCGGATCGGATGCCGCAGAGGCGGCCGCCGCGTGAGCCGGGTGCTGGTCACCGGCGGCTCCGGATTCCTCGGCTCGCACGTCACGGCTCTGCTCGCGCAGCATCCGTCGGTGGAGGTCGTCGTCAGCGGCGACCTGCGCGACTCGGCCGTCCCCGGCGTGATCTCCGAGCGCGTCGACGTGACGGATGCCGCGGGCATCGTGCCCGTGCTGCGGCGGCACCGCATCGACACGGTCGTGCATCTCGCCGCCATCGTGAACCCGGGGCGCGACGTCGCCCTGGAGTACCGCGTCGACGTCGAGGGCAGTCGCAACGTGCTGGATGCGTGCATCGACGCCGGCGTGCGCCGCCTCGTGGTCTCCAGCTCGGGCGCGGCATACGGATATCACGCGGACAGCCCGGAGTGGCTCGACGAGCGCGACCCCATACGGGGCAACGACGAGTTCCCCTACTCCCGGCACAAGCGGATCGTGGAGGAGATGCTCGCGGAGGCGCGGGACGAGCATCCCGAGCTCGAGCAGGTGATCTTCCGCATCGGGACGATCCTGGGTCCCACCGTGCACAACCAGATCACCGCGCTGTGGGACGGCACGCGGCTGCTGCGCGTGTCCGGCTCCGACTCGCCCTTCGTGTTCGTGTGGGTCGACGACGTCGCAGCCGCCATGGTGCGCGCAGCGACCGACGGCCCGGCCGGCGTCTTCAACGTCGCCGGCGACGGCCGCATGACGGTGCCGGAGATCGCCGCGCGACTCGGCAAGCGGATGCTGAGCGTCCCCGCCTGGGCGCTGGGGGCCGCGCTCGCGGTCGGGCACACCCTCCGGCTCACCGAGCACGGTCCGGAGAAGGTGCGCTTCCTGCGTCACCGGCCGGTGCTGGCCAATCGGCGCCTGAAGGAGGAGTTCGGCTACACGCCTGAGCGCACCTCGCGGGAGGCGTTCGAGGAGTACCTGCGCACGCACCCCGGCGTCGCGCGCTGACGCCGGGACTCGGGGCTCAGGCCAGGATCGAGTCCAGCAGCGGATGCAGGTGGCGGGAGCGCAGCACCGCGGATGCCGAGCGGGCGCCCGCCGCAAGGGCATCGGGCACCGCCGTGCCGTGCAGCATGGCATCCAGCACACCGGCGAGGAACGCGTCACCGGCGCCGTTGGTGTCGATGACCTCGACCGGCACTGCTGCGACCCGATGGATCTCGCCCTCGGCGTCGACCGCGACGGCGCCCTCCGCACCGAGCGTGCAGACCGCGAGCGTCGCTCCTGCGTCGATGCGCGACCGCAGGAAGGCGACGGGATCGTCCAGGCGGTCGGCGTTGCAGAACACCGCGTCGGCCGCGGCGAGGAACGGTCGGTGGAACTCCGCCTCGCCGTCGTAGTCGTGCACGTCCACCCAGATCGGGCGGCCGGTGCGCCGCGCGAGAGGAAGGAGCCGCAGCGGCTCCGCGGCGAGGTCCAGGACGATCGCCTCGGCGGCGGCCATCTCGGCCTCGATCCCGGCGTCGCCCTCGCCGTCGGTCGCGGCCGCGCCGGACAGGTAGAGCGAGACCCGCTGCCCCGTCCTGGTCATCAGGTTCAGATGACGCTCGGTGGTCGGCGAGTCCGCCCAGCGCGTCGCGACACCCGCGCGCTCCAGCGCCTCCCGCACGCGACGCCCCGGCTCGTCCTCCGCCGTGACGGCGTACAGCAGGATCTCGCGTCCGAGCGCCGTGAGGCTGAGCGCCTTGCCCGCACTCGTGCCGCCGAGGGTCTCCCAGGAGTCCTCGGCGAACTGCATGTGCGGCACGGGCTCGGGCAGCCGATCCAGCACGACCAGCTGATTCCAGGAGGCGGGTCCCGCGATGAAGACGGAGCTCATGCCGCGCTCAGCGCTCGAAGCCCTCGCCGATCATCTCCACCAGCTCCTCGCGCTCCTCCACCGGGAGGAAGGCGGCGGAAGCGGCGTTGAACTGGAACTCCTCCAGATCGTCCAGGTCGTAGTCGAACGCGTCGACGAGGAGCGCCAGCTCGCGCGTGAGCGAGGTGCCGCTCATCGTGCGGTTGTCGGTGTTGACCGTCACGGAGAAGCCCAGCTGGTACAGCAGGTCGAAGGGGTGGTCGGCGAACTCGTCGCCCCACGGTGCGATCGCGCCGGTCTGCAGGTTCGACGAGGGCGAGAGCTCCAGCGGGATCTCGCGGTCGCGCACCCAGCGCGCCAGATCGCCGAACTGCACCTGCACGTCGTCGCCCTCACGCTCGATGATCTGCAGATCCTCCGCGATGCGCACTCCGTGGCCCAGCCGCAGCGCGCGCCCGTCGATGAGCGCGGAGCGGATGGAACCGGGCCCCGCCGCCTCACCGGCGTGCACCGTGATCGGCATGAACTCGGATGCCAGGTAGTCGAACGCCTCGCGGTGACGCGACGCGGGGAACCCGTCCTCCGGACCGGCGATGTCGAAGGCGACGACGCCGCGCTCGCGGAAGCGCACCGCCAGCTCCGCGATCTCACGGGTCCGACCCTCCTGCCGCATGGCGGACAGGATCTGGCCGACGCGGATGCTGCGGCCTGCGGCATCCGCATCGTCCTCGCCCTGCTCGATGCCGGCCTGCACCGCCTGCACGGCGGCGTCCAGGCTCAGTCCCCCTGCCAGGTGCTGCTCAGGGGCCCAGCGCACCTCGCCGTACACGACGCCGTCCGCTGCGAGATCGGCGACGAACTCCCGTGCGACCCGCGTCAGGGCGCGCTCGGTCTGCAGCACCGAGGTGACCAGATCGAAGGTCTTCAGGTACTGCGGAAGCGAGCCCGTGCCGCACTGCTGGTCGAACCAGCGCCGCAGCCCCTTGGCGTCGGGAGCGGGAGCCGCGACGCCCGCCTCGTCCGCGAGTTCGAGGATGGTGCCGATGCGCACGCCCCCGTCGAGGTGGTCGTGCAGCGACACCTTAGGCAGTCCGCGCAGGGACCGGCCCTGAACCGTCAGATCGCCGTTCTGGTCGATGGTCATCGAGATCTCTCCGTGAGGGTCAGGCAGTGATGCGCTCGCGCACGATGGGCTGCGGGGCGGGAGCCGACTGGCCGACCTCGTAGGCGCCGTCGAGCGCCTGCAGCGCGCGGGCGAAACGGGCGTCATCGTCGGCCGAGAGCGTGAACAGGGTCTGCCCCGCGGTCACCCGGTCTCCGGGCTTGACGGCCAGATCGATGCCGGCGGCGTGGATCACCGGGTCCTCCGCGCGGGCGCGGCCCGCGCCCAGACGCCAGGCCGCGATGCCGAAGGGCAGCGCGTCCATCCGGGTCACGACGCCCTCGACGGCGGCGCGGACCACATGGGTCTCACGCGCGGTGGGCAGCGCTGCGTCGGGATCCCCGTCCTGCGCGCGGATCATCGCGTTCCACGAGTCCATGGCGCGTCCGTCGTCGAGGGCCTTCTCCACGTCGGCATCCGGCTGTCCCGCCAGGGCGAGCATCTCCCTGGCCAGGGCGAGCGTCAGCTCGCGCACGTCGGCGGGGCCGCCGCCGGCGAGCACCTCCACCGATTCGCGCACCTCGTTCGCGTTGCCGATCGCGAGGCCCAGCGGGGTGTTCATGTCGGTCAGCAGAGCCGTGGTGGCCACGCCCGAATCCGTGCCGAGGGCGACCATCGTGCGGGCGAGCTCGCGGGCGCGGTCGATGTCCTGCATGAACGCGCCGTTGCCGAACTTCACGTCCAGCACCAGGGCATCCGTGCCCTCGGCGATCTTCTTCGACATGATGCTCGAGGCGATCAGCGGGATCGCCTCGACGGTGCCGGTGACGTCGCGCAGCGCGTACAGCTTCTTGTCCGCGGGAGCGAGACCGGAGCCCGCCGCGCAGATGACCGCCCCGACGTCGCCCTTCATCTGGGCGAACATCTCCTCGTTGCTCAGCGCAGCACGCCAGCCGGGGATCGACTCGAGCTTGTCGAGCGTGCCGCCGGTGTGCCCCAGGCCGCGTCCACTCAGTTGCGGCACGGCCACCCCGAAGGATGCCACCAGGGGCGCCAGCGGAAGCGTGATCTTGTCGCCCACGCCACCGGTCGAGTGCTTGTCGACAGTGCGCTTGCCGAGGTCGGCGAAGCTCATCCGCTCCCCCGTCGCGATCATCGCGTCGGTCATCACGCGGATCTCGTCGCGCTCCATGCCGCGCTGCAGCACGGCCATCGCGAACGAGGCCATCTGGGCGTCCGACACGTAGCCGCGGGTGTACGCGTCGATCATCCAGCGCAGCGGCGCCTCGGCCACCGCGCCGCCATCGCGCTTGGTGCGGATGACGTCGACGGCATCGAACGGCTCGACGCTCATCGGACGATCTCCAGATCGGCGGGACCGAACCGGTCGGGCAGCACCTCGTCGATCGTGCGGATGCCGGAGACCGTCTCCAGCAGCATCTCCGGGCTCGCGTGCTCGGACAGCAGCTGCCGGCAGCGACCGCACGGCATGATGGTCTGCCCGTCGTTGTTCACGCAGACGAAGGCCACGAGCTTGCCGCCGCCGGACATGTGCAGATCGCCGACCAGCGCGCACTCCGCGCACAGGGTGACGCCGTAGGAGGCGTTCTCGACGTTGCATCCGGCGACCACGCGCCCGTCGTCGACGAGCGCCGCAGCGCCCACCCGGTACCGCGAGTACGGCGCGTACGCCTTCTGCATCGCTTCGGTCGCGACCTGACGCAGGTCGTCCCAGTCGATGTCCGTCATGACTTCTTCACAGCTCCTCAGTGCTCGATGTACGGCGTGTGCTCGATGTACGGCGTGTGCTCGATGTACGGCGTGCCGTCAGGATTTGATGTACGGCTTGCCGTCGGCCGCGGGGGCCTTGATCTGGCCAACGAAGCCGACCACGGCGATCAGCGTGACGACGTACGGCAGCATCAGCAGGAACTCGCCGGGGACCGGCGTGCCGATGGCGCCGAACGTGTTCTGCAGGTTGGTCGCGAAGCCGAACAGGAGCGCGGCGAGCGTGGCGCGCACCGGGTCCCAGCGGCCGAAGATGACGGCGGCCAGCGCGATGAAGCCCGCGCCGTTGGTCATGTCGCGGTTGAAGTGCGGCACCGACACCAGGGTGAAGTACGCACCGCCGATGCCGGCGAGAGCGCCGGCGAGCATCAGGTTCCAGAACCGGGTGGGATTCACCTTGATACCGACCGTGTCGGCTGCGCGCGGGTACTCGCCGACCGCGCGCAGCCGCAGTCCCCAGCGGGTGCGGTACAGGCCGAAGGCCACGACCGGCACCGCGATGTAGAGCAGGTACACGATCAGGTTCTGGTTGAAGAGCACCGGGCCGAGCACGGGGATCTCGCTGAGCAGCGGGATCTTGATCTTGCCGAACTGCGGCGTCGTGTTCAGGGTGTCGGAGTTGGGGACCAGCAGGATCGTGAACAGGAACGTGGTCAGACCGCTGACCAGCACGTTCAGCACCACGCCGACGATCACCTGCTCCACCAGGTACTTGATCGCGAACGCCGCGAGCACGAACGCCACCAGCATGCCGCCGATGATCGCGCCCACCAGACCGAACAGCGGGTTGTGCGCGAGCGTGCCGAACACGGCGCCGAGGAAGGCGCCGAGCAGCAGCTGTCCCTCGATCGCCACGTTGACGACACCGGCGCGCTCGCCCACGACACCGCCGAGGGCGCCGAACGCGAGCGGCACCGCGAGCGAGATCGCACCGTAGAGCATGTTCACCACGGGCACCCGGCCGTTCGCATCCGCCGCCGCCCAGGTGACGAAGGCGAACACGCCGAGGATCGCGAACACGATCGGCACCCATGCGCCGGCGCGGATGCGGCGGACGGCCGCGATCCACGACCAGGCGCTCAGGAGCACCAGCAGGATCGAGATCAGGACGACCACCAGGTCGGCGGAGACGCTCTGGTCGGGGATCTTCAGCGCGGTCGTGCCGTCGTCGAGACGGAACACGGCCGTGCCGTGACGCGGGGCGAGCAGGAACAGCGCGAGCAGCAGCACGGTGGCCACGCTCAGGCTGATCGGCAGTCGCTTGGCGACGGGCGTGACCACGGTGCGGGCCACGGGCGCCTCGGCGATCGCGGTCATGCCGCCACCTCCTTCGCGGCCGCGCGGGCGGCCTTCTTGTCTGCCTTCGCCTTCGCCTTCGCGGCGCGCTCGGCCTCGCTCTTGGGCAGGAAGAACATCGAGCGCACCAGCGGCGGCGCGGCGATGAACAGCACGATGATCGACTGCACGACGACCACGATCTCCTTCGGGATGCCCTGGCCGGACATCGCGAACGAACCGGCCTTCAGCGCTCCGAAGAGCAGACCCGCGGCGAAGATGCCGCCGGCGCGGCTGCGTCCAAGCAGGGCGACCGTGATCGCGTCGAAGCCGATCCCGGAGTCGAAGGTGCTGTCGAAGCCGTCCACGGTCGCGGTGCTGATCTGGTTGATGCCGGCGGCTCCGGCGAGCGCACCCGCGAAGATCATCGCGTAGGTGTACATCCGCTCGACGCTGATGCCGGCGGAGCGTGCGGCACTGGGGTTCTCGCCGACCGCGCGCATCCGGAATCCGAGACCGGACCGCTCCATCAGCCACCAGACGGCGATGGCGAGCAGTATGGCCACCAGGAAGCCGACGGTGAGGCCCGGGAACTGCGGGCCGAGCAGCGGCGGGAACTGCGCCGACTCCGGCGTCGGGACCGACTGCGACTGGTTGGAGCCGGGCTTCTGCAGCCCGGGTGTGCGCACCAGGTACCCGATCAGGTACAGCGCGATCCAGTTCAGCATGATCGTCAGGATGACCTCGTGCGCGCCGGTGCGCGCCTTGAGCAGTCCGGCGATGCCCGCCCAGATCGCGCCTCCGATCATGCCGATGACGATCGAGTAAGGGATGTGCAGCCACATGGGCATGTCGAAGGGCAGCTGGTAGGACAGGAAGCCCGCGAACGCGCCCGCGATGAGGATCTGACCCTGACCGCCGATGTTGAACAGGCCCACGCGGAATGCGAGACCGACGCCGAGACCCGCCATGATCAGCGGCGCGGCGAACTTCAGCGTGTTCGTCAGCGGCATGATGAAGCCGGCGAAGTCGGTGGCGTTGAAGTTGACGATCGAGCCCTGGAACAGGGCCCCGTAGCCTCCGGAGAGCGCCTGCCAGATCGCGGCGAACGTGTCGGACGGCCGCTGGAAGAAGTAGCCCGCGGCGGCCTGCACGTCGGTGTTGGTGACGACGATCAGGATGCCGCCGATCACGAAGCCGGCGACGATCGCGAGGATCGTCGTCACGACGCTGCCGCGCATCAGCTCTCGCATGAAGACCGCCGAGCGCGGCTCGGGCTGCTTGGGGTGCTCGCCGGGTCCGGGCTGCGCGATCTGCGCGGCCGCCGCATCCGCGGCACCCGAACTGATGCCCTTCTCCGCCGCGACGGCCTCGGGTGCCGCCGTCGGCCCCGAGGGCACGCGGTCGGGACGGGGGGTCTGGTCGCTCATGCTGCGTCCTTCTCTCCGGCCATCAGCAGGCCGAGCACGTCGCGGGGGGTCGTGGCCGGGACGATGTCCATGATCCGGCCGCGGTACATCACCGCGATCTTGTCCGCCAGAGCGGCGACCTCGTCGAGCTCGGTCGAGACGACGACCACGGGGATGCCGGAGTCGCGGGTCTCGACGATCCGCTTGTGGATGAATTCGATGGAGCCGACATCGACTCCTCGAGTCGGCTGGGATGCGATCAGCAGCGTCAGCTCGCGGCTCAGCTCGCGCGCGATGACCACCTTCTGCTGGTTGCCGCCGGAGAGTGCGCCGGCCGGGGTCTGCGGACCCTGGGTGCGGATGTCGTACTCGGTGATGCGGTCGCGGGCGAACTCGTCCAGCCGGCTGCGACTGATCGTGCCGCCGGTCACGAACGCGCCGTCCGAGGAGCGGTCGAGCATGAGGTTCTCGGCGACCGAGAAGGATCCGACAAGGCCGTCGACGGTGCGGTCCTCGGGGACGAACCCGACCCCCTCGTCGAGCACCTTGCGCACCGAGCTGCCGAGCAGCTCGCTGCCGTTCAGCGTGGCCGACCCGCTGACGCCCTTCGTCTGCAGGCCCACGAGCGCCTCGACGAGCTCGGTCTGACCGTTGCCCTGCACGCCGGCGATGGCGAGCACCTCGCCGGGGCGCACGTCGAAGCTCACGCCGTCCACGGCCAGCTGGCCGGAGGGCAGCGCGACGGTGAGATCACGCACCTCGAGCCCGCCGGACTCCTTCACCTGCGGCGGGTTCTTGTGCACGGTCAGCTCCACGGCGCGTCCGACCATCATCGAGGCGAGCTCGGTGTTGGACGCCGTCGGCAGCGCGTCGCCGACGATCTTGCCCAGACGCACGATCGTGATCCGGTCGGCCACCTCGCGCACCTCGCGCAGCTTGTGGGTGATGAAGACGATCGCCGTGCCCTCATCGCGAAGCTGACGCATGATGCCCATCAGCTCATCCGTCTCCTGCGGGGTCAGCACCGCGGTGGGCTCGTCGAAGACGAGGACCTTGGCGTTGCGGGAGAGCGCCTTGATGATCTCGACCCGCTGCTGCACGCCCACGGGGAGGTCTTCGACCACGGCATCCGGATCGATGTCGAAACCGAAGCGCGCCGCGACGTCGCGGACGTGCTGCCTGGCCTCGGCGATGTCGAGGATGCCGGTGTCGAGGCCGCCGGCGCGCCTGGCGCGCTCATGACCGAGCATCACGTTCTCGGCGACCGTGAACACGGGGATCAGCATGAAGTGCTGGTGCACCATGCCGATGCCGGCCGCCATGGCGTCTCCAGGGCCGGCGAAGTGCTGGACGGCGTCGTCCAGCAGGATCTCGCCCTCATCGGGCTGGTACAGCCCGTACAGGACGTTCATGAGCGTGGACTTGCCTGCGCCGTTCTCGCCGAGGAGAGCGTGGATCTCCCCCGGCTGGACCACCAGATCGATGTGGTCGTTGGCGACGAGACTGCCGAATCGCTTGGTGATTCCGCGGAGCTCGAGCTTCATATCTGCACCCTACTCAGGACTTGCGTGGCATGACAGATGCGGCCGGACGGTCCAGCCGTCCGGCCGCATCTGGGTGGTTTCGTCAGGCCTTCGGCGACGAGACCGAGGTGACCTTGATGTCGCCGGAGATGATCTTCTCCTGCAGCGCCTTCAGCTCATCGGTGAGGCCTGCCGGCAGCTTCGACTCGAAGTCGTGGAAGGACGACAGGCCGACGCCTCCGTTCTCCAGCGTGCCGATGTAGGGCGTGGTGTCGACCTTGCCGGAGGAGGCGTCCTTGACGGCCGAGTACACGGCCTCGCCGATCTTCTTCTGGATAGAGACCAGCGTGATGTCCGCGACCGAGGAGTCGGAGACGGCCAGGTCGGAGTCGACGCCCATGAGCAGCGTGCCCTTGTTCTGCGCGGTGATGGCAGCGGCAGCCGACTGGTAGATCGGGCCGCCGACCGGCAGCAGCACGTCGACGCCCTGGTCGAGGATCGACTGAGCGGTCTGCTTGGCGGTGTCGTTGGCCGCGAAGCCGCCCGTCATCTGACCCTTCTGGGTGTCGGCGTCCCAGCCGACCGACTTGACGTCGGTGCCCTTGTCCTCGTTGTACTTGGCGACGCCCTGGACGAAGCCGTCCATGAAGATCGTCACCGGCGGGATCTGCAGACCGCCGAAGGTGCCGACCTTGTCGACGCCGGCCTCGTGCGACCAGGATGCCGCGGCGTATCCGCCGAGGTACGCGGCCTGCACCGTGTCGAACAGCAGGGGCTTGATGTTCGGAGCGTCCGGCTTGCCGTCGCTGTCGCCGTCGGCGAGGTCGTCGATGATCGCGTAGTTGACCTTCGGGTTGGCCTTGGCCGACTTGATGGTGTCGGCGGACAGCTTGAAGCCGACCGTGACGATGTAGTTGCAGCCCTGGCTGATCGCCTGCTCGAGGTTCGGACCGTACTGGTCGGCCGAGTCGGACTGCAGCTCGACGGACTTGACGCCGAGCTCCTTGACGATCTTGTCCAGACCCTCCTTGGCCGACTGGTTGAACGAGCGGTCGTTCCAGCCGCCGTCATCCGAGATGATGCAGGGCTTGAAGTTGCTGGCGGCGGGCTTGTCGCCGGGCTTCGTGTCGGTCGGCGCCTGGCCGCAGCCGGCGAGAGCGAGGATGACGCCGGTGGCGAGGGCCGCCCCGAGCATCTTCTTGGTCGTAGAGATGGGCACTCTTTGCCTCCCCTGAGATCTGTCCCGCGGACATCGCGGATCGATCTAAATTACCCACGGTTACGCTTCTGCGCACCACTCGCCAGGGATGTGCTGGCGAAAGGTTACAAATCCGCAATGCGAACTCCGCGATCCGCTTGGCGGACAGCCACGGAGGGGTCAGAGCACGTCGCCGCGACCGGTGAGCTTGAGCGACTCCACGACGCCCTTCACGCGCTGCGCGTGCTCGACGGTCGTGACCAGCAGGGCATCCGGAGTGTCCACCACCACGATGTCCTTGACCCCGACCAGGCTGATCACCCGTGAGGTCTGGCTGACCAGGATGCCGCTGGCCGCGTCCGACAGCACCCGCGCCTTCGGGCCCAGCACGGCCAGGTCGTTCTTGCGTCCGTGCGTGATCAGCTTGGTCAGCGAGGCGAAGTCGCCCACGTCGTCCCAGTCGAAATGGCCCGGGATCACGGCGAGCCGGCCGCGCGCGGCGGCGGGCTCGGCGACCGCGTAGTCGATCGCGATCTTCTTCAGCCGCGGCCAGATGCGGTCCACGGCGGGTCCGCGGCGGTCGCGGTCGTCCCACGCCTCGGCGAGCTCGAGCAGTCCGGCGTGCAGCTCGGGCTCGTTCACGGCGAGCTCGTCCAGCAGCACGCTCGCCTTGGAGATGAACATGCCGGCGTTCCACAGGTAGTCGCGATCCGCGACGTACTCCTTCGCGGTCGCGAGGTCGGGCTTCTCGACGAACCGCTCGACGAGGGTGGCCTCGGGGGCGCCGTCGACGACGATCTCCTCGGCGCGCTTGATGTACCCGAAGCCGACCGAGGGCTCGGTGGGCGGGATGCCGATCGTGACGATGTAGTCCTGCCGCGCCACCTGCACGGCCTGCTGCACCGCCCACTCGAACACCTGGGTGCCGCGGATGACGTGGTCGGCGCTGAACGAGCCGATGATGACATCCGGGTTCCGGCGGTGCAGCACCGCCGCGGCCAGGCCGATCGCGGCCGCGGACTCGCGTGGCTCGGACTCGAGCAGCACGTTGGCGTCCGGGATGCCCGGGAGCTGGTCCTCCACCGCCGCGCGATGCGCACGACCCGTGACCACGGCGATCCGGTCGGGACCCGCGAGAGGCTCCAGCCGATCCCAGGTGTCGCGCAGCAGCGAGTGCCCGGATCCGGTCAGGTCGTGCAGGAACTTCGGGGCGTCGGCCCTGGACAGCGGCCACAGCCTGCTGCCGATGCCGCCTGCCGGGATCACTGCGTGGAAGTCGTCGATTCGCCCCATGCGCACCAACCTATCGGGGCCCGCTGTGATCCCCGTCGGAGGACGCGCTAAGGGTCCCCTTCGTCGCACCCAGCGTTCTGACAGGAATAGGATGGTCGAGGTCGGGCGTGCCCGGATGCACGGACCCGACGTCTCGATCGAGCAGGGAGGACGACGTGTCCACGAGCACACGCTTGACACCGTCGATATCGGAAACCACCTCGAAGTCTCCTCGCGGAACCCTGTACCGGGGTCGCGAGGGAATGTGGTCCTGGGTGCTGCACCGCATCACCGGAGTCGCCATCTTCTTCTTCCTGCTGGTGCACGTGCTGGACACGGCGCTGATCCGCGTCTCGCCCGAGGCGTACAACGCGGTCATCGGCACCTACAAGATCCCGATCATGACCTTCGGCGAGATCGTGCTGGTCGCGGGCATCGTGTTCCACGCGATGAACGGCCTCCGCATCATCCTGGTGGACTTCTGGTCCAAGGGCGCGAAGTACCAGCGCCAGATGTTCTGGATCGTCATCGGCGTGTGGGCCGTGCTCATGGCCGGCTTCGCCTCTCGTCACCTGATGCTCGCGTTCGGAGGGGCTCACTGATGGCCACGCAGACTGTCGCTTCCGCCCCCGTCGCCGCGCGCCGCCAGCGCAAGATGAACCTGGAGAAGGTCGGCTGGCTGTTCATGCGCGGGTCCGGCGTGCTCCTGATCGTGCTGATCTTCGGTCACCTCTTCGTGAACCTCATGGTCGGCGGCGGTATCCACGCCATCGACTTCGCCTTCGTCGCCGGCAAGTACGCCACTCCCTTCTGGCAGTGGTGGGACGTGCTGATGCTCTGGCTCGCGCTGATCCACGGCTCCAACGGCATGCGCACGATCGTGAACGACTACGTCACCCACGCGGGCGCACGCAAGGCGCTGGTGTGGGCCCTCGGCCTGGCCGCGGCGCTCCTGATCATCCTGGGCACCCTCGTGGTGTTCACGTTCGACCCCTGCAACGGCGTGCTCGAGAACGGCGCCATGTGGGAGACCTGCCAGGCCCTGGGCAAGTAAGACGAGAAGGCAGAACACACAGTGACTACTCAGACGTCCGAGTCCGTCGTCCGCGATGGCATCCACTACCACGAGTTCGACATCGTCATCGTCGGCGCCGGCGGCGCGGGCATGCGAGCGGCGATCGAGGCGGGGCCCGGCGCCCGCACCGCGGTGATCTCCAAGCTGTACCCCACGCGCTCGCACACGGGTGCTGCGCAGGGCGGCATGGCTGCGGCGCTCGCCAACGTCGAGGAGGACAACTGGGAGTGGCACACCTACGACACGGTCAAGGGCGGCGACTACCTCGTCGACCAGGACGCCGCTGAGATCCTCGCCAAGGAGGCCATCGACGCGGTCATCGACCTGGAGAACATGGGTCTGCCGTTCAACCGCACGCCGGAGGGCAAGATCGACCAGCGCCGCTTCGGCGGTCACACCTCCGAGCACGGCAAGGCGGCCGTGCGCCGCGCCTGCTACGCGGCCGACCGCACCGGTCACATGATCCTGCAGACGCTGTTCCAGAACTGCGTCAAGCTCGGCATCAACTTCTTCAACGAGTTCTACGTGCTCGACCTGATCACGGTCAAGGACGACGCGGGCGCCACCCAGGTCGCCGGCGTGGTGGCATACGACCTGGCCACCGGCGAGCTGCACGTCTTCCACTCGAAGGCGATCATCTTCGCGACCGGTGGCTTCGGCAAGATCTTCAAGACCACCTCCAACGCGCACACCCTCACCGGTGACGGCGTCGGCATCGTGTGGCGCAAGGGCCTGCCGCTGGAGGACCTGGAGTTCTTCCAGTTCCACCCGACCGGTCTCGCCGGTCTCGGCATCCTGCTGACCGAGGGCGCCCGCGGCGAGGGCGCGATCCTACGCAACGCCTCGGGCGAGCGCTTCATGGAGCGCTACGCCCCCACCATCAAGGACCTCGCCCCCCGCGACATCGTCGCGCGCAGCATGGTCCAGGAGGTGCTCGAGGGCCGCGGTGCCGGACCCCACAAGGACTACGTGCTGCTGGACTGCACCCACCTGGGCGCCGAGGTGCTGGAGACCAAGCTCCCGGACATCACCGAGTTCGCGCGCACCTACCTCGGCGTCGACCCGGTCGTCGAGCCGGTGCCCGTCATGCCGACCGCGCACTACGCGATGGGCGGCATCCCCACCAACAACAACGCCGAGGTCCTCGCGGACAACACCACCACGGTCCCCGGCCTGTACGCCGCCGGCGAGTGCGCGTGCGTCTCGGTGCACGGCTCCAACCGCCTCGGCACCAACTCGCTGCTGGACATCAACGTGTTCGGCAAGCGCGCAGGACGCAACGCCGTCGAGTACGTGAAGACGGCCGAGTTCGTGCCGCTGCCGGAGAACCCTGCCGGCTTCGTCAAGGACATGGTCGACGGCCTGCGCAACAACCAGGGCACCGAGCGCATCGCCGTGCTGCGCAAGAAGCTGCAGGACGAGATGGACAAGGGCGCGCAGGTGTTCCGCACGCACGAGTCGCTCGAGCACGTCCTGGGCGTGATCAAGGAGCTGCGCGAGCGCTACAAGAACGTGCACGTCGACGACAAGGGCCGCCGGTTCAACACCGACCTGCTCGAGGCGGTCGAGCTCGGCTTCCTGCTCGACATCGCCGAGGTCGTCGTCTACGCCGCGCAGAACCGCGAGGAGAGCCGCGGCGGTCACATGCGCGACGACTTCCCGAAGCGCGACGACGAGAACTACATGAAGCACACCATGGCGTACCTGACCGGCGACCCCCACTCGTCGACGCCGGCCGACCACATCCGTCTGGACTGGAAGCCCGTGGTCTTCACCAAGAACGAGAAGGGCGAGTTGAACTACCCGCCGATGGAGAGGAAGTACTGAGCATGTCGAACGCCGTCGCAGAGGCTCCTGCAAACGATTCGGGTGTGCAGTCCTTCCTCGTCACGTTCATCGTGCGCCGCTTCGACCCCGAGAAGGACGCCGAGCCGCACTGGGTGGACTACGACGTCGAGCTGTACTCGACCGACCGCGTGCTGGACGCCCTGCACAAGATCAAGTGGGAGGTGGACGGCTCCCTGGCCTTCCGCCGCTCGTGCGCGCACGGCGTGTGCGGATCGGATGCCATGCGCATCAACGGCCGCAACCGCCTGGCCTGCAAGACGCTGATCAAGGACCTCGACATCTCGAAGCCGATCTACGTCGAGGCCATCAAGGGTCTGCCGCTGGAGAAGGACCTCATCGTCGACATGGAGCCGTTCTTCGCCTCCTACCGCGAGGTGCAGCCGTTCCTGATCGCCAACTCCGCTCCCCCGAAGGACAAGGAGCGCATCCAGACGATCGCCGACCGCGAGATCTTCGACGACACCACCAAGTGCATCCTGTGCGCGGCGTGCACGTCGTCGTGCCCGGTGTTCTGGACCGACGGGCAGTACTTCGGTCCGGCCGCGATCGTGAACGCGCACCGCTTCATCTTCGACTCGCGCGATGACGCGGCCGACGTGCGCCTGGACATCCTCAACGACAAGGAGGGCGTGTGGCGCTGCCGCACGACCTTCAACTGCACCGAGGCGTGCCCCCGCGGCATCGAGGTCACCAAGGCGATCGCCGAGGTCAAGCAGGCCGTCCTGCGCGGCGGCCGCTGATAGACCAGAGCACAGCCATGCGCGCCCGACTGAGTCACTCAGCCGGGCGCGCTGCTGTTCTCGCCCGCAGAGCCGCCGCACTGTTCCCGGTGCGCGTCTGGCGGCGCTTCCTGCGACGGAACGGCTTCCTACTCTCGGCGGGCATGGCGTACCAGGGCCTGTTCGCGCTGTTCGCACTCCTCTTCGTGGGCTTCGCCTCGGTGGGCGTCTGGCTGGGAGGCAGCGATTCGGCCGTGGACGCTCTGATCACGGTCGCGAACAGCTATCTGCCCGGCATCATCGGCGAGCACGGCATCGCCGCGCCCGACCAGGTGCGCGAGATCGTCCAGGATGCGGGCACGGCGTTCGCGGCCACGGGTCTGATCGCGATCGGCGTGGCGATCTGGACCGCTGTCGGCGCCGTCACGTTCACCCGCCGGGCCGTTCGCGACGTGTTCGGGTTGCCCTTCGACACCCGCAGCTTCGTGGTGCTCAAGCTGCGCGATGCGCTCGGCGCGTTCTTCTTCGGTGCGGCCCTGATCGTGGGCGCCGTGCTCAGCGTCTTCGGCGTGTGGGCTCTCACCCAGCTGCTCGAGCTGCTCGGCTGGGACCTTCCCAACGGGGCGATCCGGGGCACGGTGTCGGCGGGATCCGTGCTCGTCATCATCGCGATCGACGCGGCGGCCATCGCCCTGCTCGTCCGCTTCCTGACCGGCACCACCATCCACTGGCGCACCATCTGGCCAGGGGCGACCGCGGGAGGGATGACGGTCGCGGTGCTGCAGCTCGGCATCGGCCTGCTCTTCGCCCACTCCCCCGGCAACCCGCTGCTGGCCACGTTCGCGGTGATGGTCGCGCTGCTGCTGTGGTGCCGGCTGGTCGCGGCGGTGATCCTGATCTCCGCGACGTGGATCGCGGTGAGCGCTTCCGATCGCGGCGAACCCCTCGAGCAGCCGGATGCCGCCGCGGCCGCGCACCTGCTCGTCGTGGCCCGCGAGCAGGAGGCGCGACGCGCGCTCCGCGAGGCGCAGGAGGCCTGGGCGCGGTCGCGCTGGTGGCGCCGGCGCGACGCGCGAGCCGACCTCGTGGCGGCGCAGGAGGCGTGGGAGGACGCCGCGGCCGAGCTCACCGCGTCCTCGCGACAGGAGGCGCCGCACCGCACGCGCGCAGCGGGACGGAGTGTCCCCGCCCGTCATTAGGCTGGATGCATGCCCCATCTGCGAATCGCCTCTGTCAACGTCAACGGGATCCGCGCGGCGGTCCGCAACGGCATGCGCGGCTGGCTCGACGCCGCCGATGTCGACGTGCTGACGCTGCAGGAGGTGCGCGGTCAGGACGAGCACCTGCAGGAGGCCTTCCCCGACTGGTCGATGCTGCACGACGTCGCCACGGCGAAGGGTCGGGCCGGCGTCGCGGTGCTCAGCCGGGTGCCCGCGCTCGCATCCCGCACGGCGCTGGGCGCCGAGGACTTCGACTCCGCAGGTCGCTGGCTGGAGGTCGACTTCGATCTCGGCGGCACGCCCCTGACGGTCGTGAGCGCCTACGTGCACTCGGGCGAGGCCGACACCCCGAAGCAGATCGAGAAGTGGAAGTTCCTCGACGCGATGGGCGAGCGCATGGAGCAGCTCGGCGCGAACGGCGCGCACGCGCTCGTCACGGGCGACCTCAACGTGGGCCATCGGCCGCTCGACATCCTGAACTGGAAGGGCAACGTCAAGAAGTCCGGCTTCCTGGCCCGCGAGCGCGCCTACTTCGACCGCTTCCTCGGAGCGGCGGGTGAGCCCGTCACTGGGCAGGAGGGCATCGGCCGCGGAATGGTCGGGCAGCTCAGCGACACCCGCCCCTTCGCGTCCGAGGCCGGAGGCACGGGGCTCGGGTGGGTCGACGTCGGGCGCGCCGCTCACGGCGAGGTCGCCGGCCCGTACACGTGGTGGTCGATGCGAGGCCAGGCGTTCGACAACGACAGCGGATGGCGCATCGACTACCACCTCGCCACTCCCCCGCTGGCGGCCCGCGCCACCGGATACACCGTGGCGCGCGCCACCACCTACGCCGAGCGGTGGAGCGACCACGCACCGGTGATCGTGGACTACACGTACTGAACCCTAGGATTGAACGGTGACTCAGAAACCACGCCTCTACTCCGGAATGCAGCCCTCCGCCGACTCCCTCCAGGCCGGCAACTACATCGGGGCGCTCCTGCAGTGGCGTGAGATGCAGTCCTCGTTCGACGCCTTCTTCTCGGTCGTCGACCTGCACGCGATCACGGTTCCGCAGGACCCTGCCGAGCTCCGCGAGAAGACCCGTCGCACCGCGGCGCAGTACATCGCCGCGGGCATCGAGCCGTCGAAGTCCACTCTGTACGTGCAGTCGCACGTCCGCGCGCACGCCGAGCTGGCCTGGATCCTCAGCACCATCACGGGCTTCGGCGAGGCCGGGCGCATGACGCAGTTCAAGGACAAGTCGGCGCGCTACGGCACCGACTCCACGTCGGTGGGCCTGTTCACCTACCCGGTGCTGATGGCCGCCGACATCCTGCTGTACCAGACCGAGCTGGTCCCGGTGGGCGACGACCAGAAGCAGCACGTCGAGCTGACCCGCGATCTCGCGGAGCGCTTCAACAAGCGCTTCGGCGAGACGTTCACGATCCCGAAGGCCGTGATCCAGAAGGACACCGCCCGCATCTACGACCTGCAGAACCCGACGTCGAAGATGTCGAAGTCGGCGGAGAGCGACGCCGGGGTGCTGTGGCTGCTCGACGACCCGGCGAAGTCGGCGAAGAAGATCATGCGCGCGGTGACCGATGCCGAGGGCTCGGTGCACTACGACCGCGAGGACAAGCCCGGCGTCTCCAACCTGCTCACCATCTACGCGGCCCTCACCGGACGCCAGGTCGGCTCCATCGAGGACGAGTACGCGGGCCGCGGCTACGGAGACTTCAAGAAGGGCCTCGCCGAGGTCGTGGTCGACGAGTTCGGCCCCGTCCGCGAGCGCGCGAACGCGCTGCTCGACGACCCCGCTGAGCTCGACCGGCTGCTGGCCGTGAACGCCGCGAAGGCCGACGAGGTCGCGAACGCCACCCTCGCCGACGTCTACGACAAGGTCGGGCTGCTGCGGAGGGTGCTGTGACCGACGGAGCAGGGCCGGTCCCGTCCGGTCAGGTTCCCCCACCGCCGGTGCCCGTTCCGCCGCCCGCCGCGCCCCCTGGTGCGTACGGCGTGCCGGTGGGCGGCTATCAGATGCCCGTCGGCGGCTACGACGTGCCGTCCGACACTCCCCCGGCGAGCCGGCGCACGGGCCTGCTCGCGCTCGTCGCGGCGCTGATCGCCGTGGTCGTCGCGCCGATCGTCGCGGGCATCCTCGCCGTGCGGATCGGCATGCAGGTGCCGCTGGAATCCCTGATCACCGTCACGGGGGACGTCGTGTGGGCCGCGCTGACGCCGGTGCGCACCCTGGTGCTGTGGGTCGAGATCCTGTTCTGGGCGGCGACGGCCATCGGCATCCTCGCGCTCGCCCTCGGGATCGTCGCGACGGTGCGCCGTCGCGGGCGCGGCGCCGGGATCACGGCCATGATCCTGGCCGTGCTGGGTCCCGTCGTCTTCTTCCTGCTGGCGTCGGTGCTGCTGGGCGTCGGAAACGGGATGGCAACGGTTCCGCCGGCGGGCTGACCTCCACCTGCCCGGGCCGCGCTCAGCCGCGAGCGTGGTGCTTCTGCTGCGCTGCGAGCAGGCCCTCCTCGAGGAGCAGTTCGGTGGCGTCCGCGACATCCGAGAGGAAGATCGGGAGCGTCTTCTGCTCGACCGATCCGAAGTTCCCGAGCACCCAGTCCGCGGGGTCCTGGCGACCGGGCGGACGCCCGATACCGGCCCGGACGCGCGGGAACTCGGGCGTGCCGAGAGCACGGGCGATGTCCCGGACGCCGTTGTGGCCGCCGTGCCCGCCGCCGGTCTTCAGGCGGATGCTGTCGAAGGGGATGTCGAGTTCATCGTGGATCACGACGACGTGATCCGGCTCGACCGAGTAGAAGCGGGCGAGCGCCGCGACCGGCGCGCCCGAGACGTTCATGAACGAGTTGAGCTTGGCGAGCACGAGCTTGTCGCCACCGGGACGCAGCCAGGTCTCCACGACACGAGCGCCCGCCTTGTGCTCGCGGAACCGCTCGCCCCGGCGCTCGGCGAGCTCGTCCACGACCATCTGACCGATGTTGTGGCGGGTCGCCGCATACCGCGGACCCGGGTTGCCGAGACCGACGATGAGCCACGTGGATGCCATGCCAGATTCCTCTCGAGGGATGAAGAAGGGGGCGCGATCGCTCGCGCCCCCTTCGAATACATCAGCGGATCACTCCGCGGCGGCCTCCTCGGCCGGAGCCTCCTCAGCGGCGGCCTCCTCAGCCGGAGCCTCCTCCTCGGCGGGCGCAGCCGGCACCGAGATCGCGACGACCAGGGTCTCCGGGTCGGCGACCAGCGAGACGCCCTTGGGGAGCTTCACGTCGGCGGCGGTGATGTGCGCGCCCTCCTCGAGGCCCTCGACCGAGACCTCGACGTGCTCGGGGATGTGCGTGGCCTCGGCCTCGACCGCGAGGGTCGTGGCGTCGAGGTTGGCGATGGTGCCCGCGAACGACTCGCCCACCAGGACGACGGGGAGGTCGATCGAGACCTTCTCGCCCTTCTTGACGACCAGCAGGTCGATGTGCTCGATGATCTGGCGCACCGGGTCCTTCTGCACGTCCTTGACCAGCGCGAGCTGCGACTTGCCCTCGATGTCGAGGTCGAGCAGCGCGTTGGCGCGACGGATGATCAGCGAGACCTGGTGGCCGGGCAGCGCGACGTGAACGGGCTCGGTGCCGTGGCCGTAGATGACCGCGGGGATCTTGCCCTCGGCGCGCAGGCGACGAGCGAAGCCCTTGCCGAAGCTGGTGCGGAGGTCTGCGTGGACCTTGTTGTCGTCGGACATGATGTTCTCCTTCAAGCACACGGGGCTGGCCGTGCGGTGGTCGTGGGTTTCGGCGCCTCGAGCGCGGACACGAAGAAGGGAGACATCAGTGCTCACATCACCGCGTCGATAACGGATGCGCGCGCGGAGACGGCATCCCTCGCCGAGGAACTTCTCCATGGTACCCGAATCCTCGATAGGCTGTGTGCCATGCCCGTTGCTGCAGTCATCACCCACGTCCTGTTCTGGCTCATCGGCGCGATGGCCGTCGTCGGCGGCATCGGCGCGTTCGCCGCTATGTTCACCATGGGCCGCTCGGGCTACCGCAAGGACTGAGCGCTCGTCAGTTCGCCCGCGATCGACGCCGCCACGGCGTCGGCCGGGGCCAGTCCGCCGATCCGGACCCCTGGCTCGTCCGGCTGAAGCGACTCGAGGGTCGCCAGCTGGGAGTCCAGCAGTGACGCCGGCATGAAGTGGGGGCCTCGCTCCCCCATGCGTCGCAGGAGTTCGTCGCGCGACGCCGTCAGCTCGGCGAAGAGCACCCGTGGTTCGCTCTCCCGGATCGCGTCGCGGTAGACCCGGCGCAGCGCCGAGCAGGCGATGACGATCCGGGCGTCGGAGCCGAGCTCGGCTCCGACCGTCGCCAGCCATGGCATCCGGTCCTCGTCCGTCAGCGGCACGCCGGCCGCCATCTTCTCCACGTTCGCGGACGGATGCAGATCATCGCCGTCCACGAAGCGGGCGCCGAGCGCGTCGGCGAGGGCCCTGCCCACCGTGGACTTGCCGCATCCGCTCGGCCCCATCACGACGACCCGCATCACCGGAAGTCCAGCAGCACCTTGCAGGAGCGCGACGCGTCCGCGGCGAGTGCGAACGCAGGGAGCGCATGCGCGGCGGGCATCACGTCGCTGACGATGCCCGTCACGTCGATGCGGCCTGTGGCCAGGGCCTCGATGACGTCGTCGAACTCCGCGCCGAACCGGAACGACCCTCGCAGCGTGAGCTCGCGGGTGATCGCGGTGGCGATCGGCGCCGGCACCTCGCCCGCGCGCTGCAGGCCCAGCATCACGACGATGCCGCCCCGCACGGCCGCGGACACCCCGGCGCCGAGGCCCGGCACCGTGCCGCTGGACTCGATCACGACGTCGGCGTGCAGCGCGGCGATCGCGTCGGCGTCACGTGCGTCGAGCGTCGCGATTCCTCGGGCGGCGGCGATCTCGCGCGGACGCTCGTGCAGGTCGGTCACCGTGATCCGGGAGGCGCCCAGTCCCTGGGCCACCGACGCCACGAGCTGACCGATGGGTCCCGCACCGATCACCGCGACGGTGCGACCGGCGACATCGCCGGCCTGGTGCACCCCGTGCCAGGCGACGGCGGCGGGCTCCGCGAGTGCGGCGGTGCGCAGGTCCATGCCTGCGGGCACCTCGTGCAGCATGCGGGCCGGCAGTGCGACGCGGCGCGCGAAGGCTCCCTGGGTGTGCGGCAGCAGCATGGCCGAGCCGAGGTAGGTGGATGCGGGCGCGAGGTTCGGATGCTCGTGCGGCCACGGTGTGCGTCCGTCGTCGTGCGGGGTGAGCGGATGCACGGCGACGCGGGCGCCCACGGCGGGTCCCGTCCCGTCGGACGCGGCGGCGGAGACGACGCCGGACACCTCGTGTCCGAGGATCATCGGCTCCCGCAGCACGGACGCCCCCGCCGCCCCGTGCATCCAGTAGTGCAGGTCGGAGCCGCAGATGCCGCCGTAGGCGATCTCCACGATCGCCTCGTCGGGGGCAGGGCGCGGCTCCTCGATCTCCTCGACGCGCAGATCGTCTGCGGCGTGCGCGACGACGGCGATGTTCGACATCGCATGCTCCTTTCGCGGTTGCGGCGGCTGTCAGCCGAACGGGGTGCGGAGCTCCACCGCACCGACAGTGATGGTCACGGTCTCCCCGGGCCGGATCGGCGCCTGGGAGTGCGGCGCACCGGTCATGACGACGTCGCCTGGCCCGAGCGGTGACCAGGAGGCGACGTAGGCGAGGCACTCGCGGACGGTGACCGGCAGCTCCACCGCACCGGTGGAGGCGACGACGACGCCGTCGACCGCGACGGTGAGCGGGATGTCGTCGATGTCGGCATCCGTGTCGATCCACGGGCCGAGGGGCGTGTAGCCCTCCCCCGACTTCGACTCGAAGTTGCGCGGGTCGAACTCGCCGCGGTCCGGGCTGGAGAGGTCGTTCACGGCGGTGACGCCCAGCACGTACTCGTGCGCGTTCTCGGCGGTGAGGCCGGTGGTGTCGCGGCCGATGACGACGGCGATCTCCCCCTCGGCGACGGCCTGCCCGGCGTCCCTGCGAAGCCGCACGGGCCGGCCGGATGCGATGACGGTGCGCGGGCTCTTCAGCCAGGCCTGCACCGGGGCGGCGTGCCCCGGTCCGTTCTGCGCGATGCCGACCACGACGACCGGCTCGCACGGCGGAAGCACCTCGCCGTGCACCTCCTGCTCCGTGTCGGCGGGAGCGCGTCCCGCGGCGAGCGCAACGAACGGATCCTCCGTGCCCTGCATCCGCACGCCGTCCGGACGCACCCAGCGGATGCCGTCGTCGGTGCGCACCCGTCCGATGAGCATCACACCACCGCCGTCATGCCGCCGTCGACGAACAGCGTCTGCCCGTTGACGAAGTCGCTGGCGGGGCTCGCCAGGAACACGAGGGCACCGACGAGGTCGCGCACGTCACCCCAGCGGCCGGCCGGGGTGCGGCCCTTGACCCATGCGGAGAACTGCTCGTCATCCACGAGCGCCTGCGTCAGCGCGGTCTCGAAATAGCCGGGCGCGATCGCGTTCGCCTGGATGCCGTGCGGCGCGAGATCCGCACACAGTCCCTTCGTGAACATCACGATCGCGCCCTTCGTCGCGGAGTACGCGGCGATCGACGGACGCGCCAGCTGCGACTGCACGCTGCCGATCTGGATGATCTTGCCGGACCCGCGCTCGATCATCCCTCGGGAGGTGCGGCGGGCGAGATGGAAGACGCCGGAGAGGTTGGTGCCGACGAGGGCGTCCCAGTCCTCCTCGGCGAACTCGGCGATCGGTGCACGCCGCTGGATGCCGGCGTTGTTGACGAGGATGTCGGGGGTGCCGATCAGGGATTCGACCTCGGTCATCCCGGCGTCCACGGCGGCGGCGTCGGTGATGTCGAACGCCACGCTGTGCGCCTCCACCCCGGTGGCCGCCGAGATCTCCGCAGCGGCCACCGCGGCCTTCGCGGCATCGCGGCCGTGCACGACCACCCGGGCGCCGGCCTCGGCGAGCCCCTCGGCCAGCGCCCGGCCGATGCCCTGGCTGGAGCCGGAGACCAGCGTGGTCCGTCCGGTCAGGTCGAAGGCCGCGACGCCGCGGGCGGTCACCGTCCGACCGCCGTGATCGAGACGGTCGTGGCGAACACGTCGTCGCCGGCCTCGGCACGCGACACCTTGATCGCGTCGTCCACGCGGGTCAGGTCGCGGCGCAGCGTCTCGGGGGCGAGGAACGTCGACGCGGTGGTGATCAGCGCGAGCACGCCCATGTAGGTGCCCAGCAGGATCCAGTTGCCGCCGCTGACCGCGATGAGGTAGGCGCCGAGCACACCCGCGAGGCCACCGGCCAGCACGGCCGAGATCTCGCGCGCCATCGCCACGCCCAGGTAGCGGTGACGGTTGCCGAACAGCTCGGGCAGCATCGCGCACTGCGGGCCGAGCATGGTGTTCACCGCCACACCGATGCCGACCGCGATCACGCCGATCGCGAGGACGTGGTTGCCCAGCGACAGCATCCACCAGGCGGGGAAGCAGTAGATCAGCATGAACACGGCGCCGAAGCGATAGATCGTGCGGCGTCCGAAGCGATCGGAGAGGTGACCGGCGAACGGAACGGAGAACATGCCGATCAGCGAACCGATCGTCACGCCCCAGGTCAGCAGGCTCTTGTCGGCGGCGTCGCCGACGACGGACACGAAGAAGGCGAGCCCGAGTGTCTGGAACATGTAGGAGCCGCCGTTCTCGGCCATGCGCAGGCCGATGCCGACGATCACGCCGGGCAGGCCGTGAGTGAAGATGTCGCGGATGGGGCGGTCGGCGATCTGCTCGTGCTTCTCCAGCTCGATGAACGTCGGCGTCTCGCGGAGGCGCATCCGGATGAACAGCGCGAGCAGGATCAGGACGAACGATGCCAGGAACGGGACGCGCCAGCCCCAGCTGAGCAGCGCGTCCTTCGGCAGCAGGCTGATGAAGCTGAAGACGAGGGCGGCGAGCAGGGTGCCGGCCTGGATGCCGATGAAGGGCAGCGCCGAGAAGAAGCCGCGGCGGCGCACCGGTGCGTACTCGGCCATCAGCACGGTCGCACCGGCCTGCTCGGCTCCGGCGCCGAAGCCCTGCAGCAGGCGCATGAGCACGAGCAGGATCGGCGCCCAGAGGCCGACCGCGTCGTACGTGGGCAGCAGGCCGATCGCGGTGGAGGCGCCGCCCATCAGCAGGATGGTGACGACCAGGACCCACTTGCGGCCGATCTTGTCACCGAGCACGCCGAAGAACAGCCCGCCGAACGGACGCGCGAGGAAGCCGACGCCGAAGGTGGCGAACGCTGCGACCGTCGCCATGGCCGGGTCGCCCTGCGGGAAGAACAGCACGTTGAAGATCAGTGCTGTGGAGAGCCCGTAGAGCGCGAAGTCGAAGTACTCCAGTGCGCTGCCGATGCTGGACGCGAGGGTCGCGCGGCGCAGGTTGGCCGCGTACTCGGGGTCATCGGGTGGGGTCTGCTGCGTGGTGAGTGAATCGGTCACTGCCATCTCCTTCGATCGGCTTCGCCATCGGCGTGGCACTGACGTTACCAGCCTGTTGGACGATGTTCAATACTTTGGACTCACAACGGACGCACGAACTCCGACGTCGCCGACGCGACGCCCGGATGGTCTGAGCTCAGCGGCGCGCAGCCGCGCTGAACGGGTTCGTCAGCGCCTGCGCCGCTTCGCGCAGAGCCTCGCCGACGCGCTCGATGCGCTCGAAGTCCGCCTCGGCGGCCCGGATGGCGACGCCCAGCGCCAGCGGAGGGTCGGACGGCGCCCAGGGCTCCAGTGGAACGGCCACTCCGACGATGCCGCGGAAGGACTCCTCCGCATCCAGCGCCCAGCCGCGCCGGCGAGCTGCGGCGAGCGCATCCAGCAGACCCGCCATCGTCGTGGCGCTGCGCTCGGTGAGGGCGGGGAACACGGCATCCGCCCCGAGCAGTTCGACGACCTCGTCGTCCGTCATCGACATCAGCAGGGCGCGGCCCGTCCCCGAGAGCCCGGCCGGGAGGCGGGAACCCAGCGGGGTGCCGAGACGCAGCGAGCGCGACCCCTCGTGCCGCGCCAGGTAGAGGGCATCCGTGCCGTCCAGCAGCGCCACCTGAACGAGCTCCGAGGACAGCACGGGCGAGGACTCGCAGACGCTGTAGAACTCGCGCACCTGGTTGAACTGGGCGGCGAACGCCCCACCCAGCTCGGCGGTGCGCAGCCCCAGCCGGTAGCCGGCGGAGGTGCGCTGGATCATCCCGCCCGCCTCCAGCGCCAGGCACAGATTGGCCGTCGACGACTTGGCCAGGCCCAGCTCGCCCGCGAGCTCCGTGAGCGTGCGCGGCTGCGCCTGCGCCAGCAGTCCCAGCAGCCGGATGCTGCGGGTCACCGCCGGTGCGGGATCCCGGCCTTCACGCGAATCCTCGTCGCCTGCCACGCTTCCCCCTCCCGACGCCCGCACAGGCGCCGTGAACTCAGTAGAACTCGACTGTATCGACCGTGGCGCGCAGAGGCTCGCCGTCCAGGAGACGGCCGGCGCTCTCCGCGAAGCGGCGGGCGATGCGCTCCGCCTCCTTCGAGCTGCGCGCGGCCGTGTGCGGGCTCACGAGCACGTTCGGGTGCGACCACAGCGGCGACTCCTGCGCGAGCGGCTCCTTCTCGAAGACGTCCATCGCTGCGAAGCCGACCCGGCCGTCGTCGAGCGCCGCCAGGAGTGCACGCTCGTCGATCACGGTGCCCCGGCCGACGCTGGCGAGGATCGCCCCCGGCCTGATGGCCGCGAGCACCCCGTCGCCGATCAGATGATGGGTCTGCTCGGTGCCGGGGAGGGTCACGACGATCGCGTCCACCTCGCCGGCGACCAGCGCGATCTCGTCGGGCGCGATGAGCCTGCTCACCCCGTCGACAGGGCGTCCGGAGCGCGTCGTGCCCCACACCGTCGCCCCCAGGGCGTGGAAGCGGCGTGCGCATTCCGCCCCGATGCCGCCGAGACCCACGACCAGCACGGTCATCTCGTCGATCTGGCGCATCTCCCAGCGCTGCGGCCACACACGGGCGTCCTGGTCGGCGCGCAGACGGGGCAGACCCTTCGCACCGGCGAGCACCCCGAACACCGCGAACTCCGCGAGCGGCCCGGCGTGCACGCCGGCACTGGTCGTGAAGACGATGCGATCCAGGGCGTCCTGATCGAGTCCCGCCGCCTTGACCTGACCGCCACCTCCCGCCGCCGTCGTCATCACCCAGCGCAGGCGCGGATTGGCGGCGACGGTGCGGGCGAGCTGCGCCGGCGACACGTCGGGGATGCCGAACAGGGCATCCGCCGAGTCGACCATCGCCTCGTAGTCGGCCTGCTGCTGCGGCGTGCGCGAGAAGGCAGGGTCGCCCTCCCAGTCGGCGGGCCAGCGCATCGGCGGGACCAGTGCGGAATCGCTGATCATCTCCACCCGGGGTTCGATACGCTCGATGAGCCGGCAGAGCTCCTCGTCCAGCGGCACGGCCGCGACCACTCGGAGCCTGTCCTCGGTCTGCGTCATCGTGATCCCCTTCCTCGGGTGACATCAGCCACCACCGTACCGCAAATCCACTCCGTTGAACACTGTTCCATTGAGTGGATCTTCGCTAGCATGACCGCATGGACACCTCTGCTGCCACCGTCGGGATGATCGGACTGGGTTCGATGGGCGCACCCGTCGCGAAGCGGATCCTCGCCGCGCGCGGCGAGCTCGTCATCCATGCCAGGCGCCCGCAGCCCGAACTCGTCGAGGCGGGGGCGACGTGGTCCGTCACTCCCCGCGACCTCGCGTCGCGGGTGGATGTGCTGCTGAGCCTGCTGCCGGACCTCCCCGAGCTCGAGGCGCTGCTGGAGGGCGAGGACGGACTTCTCGCGGGCGCCGGCGATCTGCTCATCCTGATCGGCTCGACCTCCTCCGCGCCGGCCGTGCGCGACCTCGCCGAGCGACTGCACGCACGGACCGACGGCCGGGTGCGGGTGGTCGACTGCCCGGTCTCCGGCGGCGAGGACGGCGCGAAGGCGGGAACGCTCTCGATCATGCTGGGCGGCGACGACCCGGACGACGTGGCGCTGGCCGCCGACGTGCTGGCGCCGTGCGGCACGCCGGTGCACCTCGGTCCGCTCGGTGCCGGCGAGGTCGCGAAGGCCTGCAACCAGCTCGTGGTCTCGGCCACCATCCTGGCCCTGGGCGAGGCGACCGTGCTCGCGGACCGCTCCGGCCTGGACCTCGATCGGATGTGGGGGCTGCTCGCCGGCGGCTACGCGGGCTCGCGCCTGCTCGAGACCCGGCGCGACAAGCTGGTCAGCGGCGACGACTCCCCGAGCGGCATGGCCAAGTACATGGTGAAGGACCTCGGCTTCGCATCCGACATCGCCGCTGCCACCGGAACCCAGGCGGCACTGCTGCCCGCGCTGCGCGCGGCGTTCGACGAGATCGTCGACGCCGGCCTCGGCGAGCGGGACATCTCCGTCACCCGGCGTCTGACCGCGCAGCGCGGTGCGCCCGCGAGCGAAACGCGCGAGTCCTGACCCTCCCCCAGCGGATACCCTGAAACCACCTGCACCCACGATCGAGGAGCTCTCAGTGCCCGAAGCATCAGCCAACATCGGAGTCGTCGGACTCGCCGTCATGGGGTCGAACCTGGCCCGCAACCTCGCGAGCCGCGAAGGCAACACGGTGGCGGTGCTGAACCGTTCCCGCACCAAGACCGACGAGCTGGTCGCCGCGCACCCCGAGGCGGGTTTCATCCCGGCGTTCTCGTACGAGGAGTTCGCGGCGTCGCTGCAGAAGCCGCGCACCGCGATCATCATGGTCAAGGCGGGCGGCCCGACGGATGCCGTGATCGACGAGCTCGTGAGGGTGTTCGAGCCCGGCGACATCATCGTCGACGGCGGCAACGCGTACTTCCCCGACACCATCCGCCGCGAGAAGGCGGTGCGCGGCACCGGCATCAACTACGTGGGCGCGGGGATCTCCGGCGGCGAGGAGGGCGCGCTCAACGGCCCGTCCATCATGCCCGGCGGCTCGGACGAGTCCTGGGTCACGCTCGGCCCCATCCTGAAGTCCATCGCCGCAGTCGCCGAGGGCGAGCCGTGCGTGACGCACATCGGCCACGACGGCGCCGGCCACTTCGTCAAGATGGTGCACAACGGCATCGAGTACGCCGACATGCAGCTCATCGCCGAGGCCTACGACCTGATCCGCCGCGGCACGGGCAAGAGCCCCGCCGAGATCGCCGAGATCTTCGCCGAGTGGAACAAGGGCGAGCTGGAGTCGTACCTCATCGAGATCACCGCCGAGGTGCTGCGCCAGGTGGACGCCGCCACCGGCCAGCCGCTCGTCGACGTCATCCTCGACCAGGCGGGTGCCAAGGGCACCGGGGCCTGGACCGTGCAGACCGCGCTGTCGCTGGGCACCCCGGTCTCCGGCATCGCCGAGGCGACCTTCGCCCGATCGCTGTCCTCCCACCCCGAGCAGCGCGCGGTCGCCGGAGCCCTCCCGGGACCGGACGAGACGTTCACCGTCGCAGACGCCGACGCCTTCATCGAGGACGTGCGCCTCGCGCTGTACGCGTCGAAGATCGTCGCCTACTCGCAGGGCTTCGACGAGATCCGAGCGGGCGCGGCCGAGTACGACTGGACCATCGACCTGGGCGCCGTGTCGAAGATCTGGCGTGCGGGCTGCATCATCCGCGCCCAGTTCCTGAACCGCATCGCCGACGCCTACGCCGAGACCCCCGACCTGCCCGTGCTGATGACCGCGCCGTACTTCGCCGAGGCCATCACGCGCGCGCAGGCCGCCTGGCGCCGCGTCGTCGTGGCCGCCGCGCAGGCCGGCATCCCGGCCCCCGCGTTCTCGTCGTCGCTGTCGTACTACGACGGCATCCGCGCCGACCGCCTCCCGGCCGCGCTCGTGCAGGGCCAGCGCGACTTCTTCGGCGCCCACACCTACAAGCGCATCGACAAGCCGGGCACCTTCCACACCCTGTGGTCCGGCGACCGCACCGAGATCGAGGCCGAGGACACGCACTGAGCCCCGCGCCCCGCTGGGCTGGATGAGGGCCGGATGCCGAACAGGCATCCGGCCCTCACAGCATCCGCATAGCCAACCCTATGGATTCTCGATGAGTGGGCGCGCACAATGAGTGCATGACTCACGAGCACCCCGACCTGCGCCGTCCGGACGGCTCCCCGCTGCGCATCCTCGCCGTCGACGACGAGCCCATGCTCACCGACCTGCTGGCGATGGCGCTGCGCATGGAGGGCTGGGAGGTGCGCACCGCCGGTTCGGGCCTGGAGGCTCTGCAGGTCGCCCGCGACTTCGAGCCGGATGCCCTGGTGCTGGACGTCATGATGCCCGACCTCGACGGCGTGGGGGTCCTGCGCCGGCTGCGCGAGGCCGGCAACCTCGTGCCCGTGGTGTTCCTCACCGCCAAGGACTCCGTCGGCGACCGCATCGCGGGCCTGACGGCCGGTGGCGACGACTACGTGACCAAGCCGTTCAGCCTCGAGGAGGTCATCGCGCGTCTGCGCGCCGTGATCCGCCGCTCCGGCCAGGGGCGCGCCGACGACGAGCAGTCGATCCTGCGCGTGGCCGACCTGTCCCTGAACGAGGACAGCCACGAGGTGATGCGCGGCGACGACGAGATCGAGCTGACCGCCACCGAGTTCGAGCTGCTGCGCTTCCTGATGCGCAACGAACGACGCGTGCTCTCCAAGGCGCAGATCCTGGACCGCGTGTGGAGCTACGACTTCGGAGGCAAGTCCTCGGTCGTGGAGCTGTACATCTCGTACCTGCGCAAGAAGATCGACGCCGGCCGCACTCCTCTGCTGCACACCGTGCGCGGCGTCGGCTACATGATCAAGTCCCCGCAGTAGCGTGCACATGTTCACCCGCCCGGTGAGCCTGCAGGCGCGGCTGATGGCCGCGGTGATCGGGTTCGTCTCTCTGATCCTGGTCATCGTCGCGATCATCACCAGCGCCACGCTCGGGAGGAATCTCGAGGACCGGCTCGGCGAGCAACTGGCAGGCTACTCGAACACCACCAAACAGTGGGTCGCCGCCTCCGAGCCGGTGGCCGCGCTCACCGGCACACCACTGAGTGCGGAGAGCGTCCTGATCGGCCAGCGCGTCCCCGTCGGCCTGCTGCTGGCGGTGCAGCAGCCCAACCGAGCCGCGACCGGCGTCATCGTGACGACTGACGGTGGGCGCGCACTGAACTCGGCGGAGCTGCGGGAGCTCAGTCGCGCTCTCCGGGATGCGGACAGCGCCACGGTCTCGCTCTCGAGCGGCTCCTACCTGGTGACCATCTCGCAGACCCACGATGGCACGACAGTGCTGACAGGCCTCTCTCGCGTAGACATCCAGCGCACGCTGGGCTCGCTGTTCACAGTGATCGCCCTGGCGACCCTCGGCGGCCTGCTGCTGCTGGCGCTCACCACGGCCCTCACCATCAGCATGGGGCTCCGGCCGCTCCGCGCCGTGGCGGCGACGGCCACGCGGGTGGCCGGGCAGCCCCTGGACCGCGGCGAGGTGAGCATCACCGAGCGGGTGCCCGAATACGAGGCCGACCCGCGCACCGAGGTGGGCCGCGTGGGTGCCGCACTGAACACCCTGCTCGATCACGTCGACTCCTCACTGGCGGCGCGCCAGCGCAACGAGGAGCGGATGAGACGCTTCGTCGCCGACGCGAGCCACGAACTGCGCACGCCCCTGGCATCCATCCGCGGCTACTCCGAGCTGTCGCTGAAGGCGATCAGGCAGGCGGAGCAGGCGGATGCCGATCAGGGCGCGCGGACGCTGGAGAACACCACCTCGGCGCTGGAGCGCATCCAGGCCCAGTCGCTGCGCATGACGCGCCTGGTCGAGGATCTGCTGCTGCTGGCCCGTCTGGACGAGGGCCGCGAGCTCGTGAGCAGGGAGCTCGATCTCGCCCAGCTCGCCGTGGAGGCGCTCACCGATGCGCAGCCGACGGCGGCCGACCACGCCTGGGAGCTGGACGTCCCCGAGGAGCCCGTCATGCTCCTGGGCGACGCGGGACGGCTGCACCAGGTGCTCGCGAACCTGCTCGCCAACGCCAGGACGCACACCCCGGCGGGCACCACGATCACGCTGTCCCTTGCGATCGAGTCCGGAACGGCCGTGCTGCGCGTGCACGACGACGGCCCCGGCATCGACCCGCAGGTGCGGGACGAGCTGTTCGCCCGATTCGCGCGCGGCGATGCGTCCCGCGCCCGTCAGACCGGCGGCACCGGGCTCGGGCTGGCGATCGCCAAGGCGATCGTGGAGGGCCACGGCGGGACGATCGACGTGACGAGCGCACCCGGCGACACGACCTTCACCGTGCGCCTGCCGCTGGAGACCGCTCCGCAGCAGACCGTCCCCGAGGAGTTCCCCCCTCCGCCGCCTCCCGCTCCCCCGGCTCAGTAGCCGGCGAAGGCGTCCGTGGTGAGACTGCGCGCCTTCTGCAGAGCGGGCGCGAGGTCGGCGATCAGGCGCGGCGGGCCCGAGATGAAAGCGTGCCGTGCGGCGATGTCGGGCACCACGCGCTCCAGGCCCGCGGCATCCAGCCGCACGCCCTGCGCCCAGGTCCAGTTCTCGGCCAGATCCGCCGGCTCGTCGCGCGTGAAGACCACGGCTCGCACCCCGGTGGCCTGGAGCTCGTCGCGGAACGCCAGCTCGGCCGCCTCGGAGGCCACGTAGACGAGCACGACGTCGCGCTGCACGCCCAGCGACTGCATCTGGCGCAGCTGCGACACGAACGGCGTGACGCCGATGCCCGCCGCCACCATGAGGGTCGGAGCCCCTCCGCGCGGCAGCAGGAAGTCGCCCCAGGTCCCGGTCACCGCCAGCACCGCACCGGGCTCCGCCGCGGCGAGAGCGCGCTTGTAGCTGGAGGGATGCTTCTGATCGCCGTTCTTGTACGCGATGCGCAGCGTGGGCAGATCGGCGGGGGCGGAGACGATGCTGAACTCGCGCCGGGTGCCGCGGGCATCCGGCCGGTGGTGCGGCACATCCAGCTCGAGGTACTGCCCGGGCAGGAAGCTCAGCCGCCCCTTGGTGCGGAACGTCAGCTCCTGGGCCGTGGGCGTCACCATCCGCCTCTTCTCCAGGACCAGCCGCACCGAACCGCGCAGCGCGAAGGCGAACGCCAGCAGGTTGCCGATCAGCAGGGCGCGCTCCTGCCCCAGGGTGAACAGGTCACCGATCGAGATCGGCCAGCCGGCGAGCACGCCCACGAGAGCCGCGACGCTGAACTGCTGCCAGCGCCGCGGAGGCTGGGTGAGCGGCTCGGAGAGCATGAAGGCACCGAGGAACAGATACGGCGTGTGCACGAGGGCGAACGCCACGGCATCCGCGATGACCACCTCGGTCCCCGCTGACTGCGCGAGCACCGCCTGACGCACCACCGAGACGCCGACGACGACCAGCAGGAACACCAGCACGATGCGCACCTTCTCGATGCGCCACAGCACGAGCAGGCCCAGCACGGCCACCGCGACGGCGAGCACGGGTGTTCCCACCCACCACGACGAGCGGGAGCCGAGACCGAGCACCGTCACGACAGCCGCGCCGAAGGCCGCAGGATTCAGCACGTGCCGGCCGCGCCACGCGATCAGGTACTTCGACAGGCTCGCGAGAGCGCCGGCCAGCGCATTCCCCAGCAGGCCTCCGGCCGTCAGCGAGGGCTGCATCACGAACAGCAGGATGAGCGCGGTGACCAGCGACGACTCGACGCGCCAGGGCAGCCGGAGGATGCGCTGCGCCGCGGCGTCGACCGCCGAGATCACGATCGCGAGCACCGCGAAGGATGCCAGGATCTCCGCCGCGCTCGGAACGACGAGCCCGGTGAAGGAGAAGCAGAGGGCCACCACGGCGAGCGCGACCAAGGCGAAGAACACCAGGCGGTACATCGAGATGCCGCCGAGCACCGCCAGCACGCGCTGCCGCAGTGCGGTGAAGGAGGTTATCACTGCGTGACGGCGCGCCTCAGGCGGCGCCGTTGAACATACTCGTGACCGAACCGTCCTCGAAGACCTGGCGGATGGCCGTGGCCAGCAGCGGTGCGATCGGGAGGATGACGAGCTCGTCCCAGCGGCGCGACTCCGACAGCGGGATCGTGTCGGTCACGACGACCTGGTCGATCGCCTCGTCCTGCAGGCGCACGGATGCCGGGTCGCTGAAGATCGCGTGCGTGGCGGCGACGATCACCTTGCGGGCACCGTTCGCCTTCAGCGCCTGCGCGGCCTTCACGATCGTGCCGCCGGTGTCGATCATGTCGTCGACGAGCAGGCAGGTGCGGTCGTTCACGGTGCCGACGATCTCGTGCACCGAGACCTGGTTCGCGACCTTCGGGTCGCGGCGCTTGTGGATGATCGCCAGCGGCGCGTTCAGGCTGTCGGACCAGGTGTCGGCGACGCGCACACGGCCCATGTCGGGCGAGACGATGGTGAGCGTCTCGCGGTCCTCGGCGGTGAGGGTCTCCTCGAAGTGCTTCAGCAGCACGGGCTTGGCGAAGAGGTGGTCGACGGGCCCGTCGAAGAAGCCCTGGATCTGCGCGGCGTGCAGGTCGACGCTCATGACGCGGTCGGCGCCGGCGACCTTGAGCATGTCGGCGACCAGGCGGGCGCTGATCGGCTCGCGACCGCGGCCCTTCTTGTCCTGGCGGGAGTACGGGTAGTACGGCGCAACGACGGTGATGCGCTTGGCGGATGCCCGCTTGGCGGCGTCCAGCATGATCAGCGTCTCCATGAGCCACTCGTTGACCGGCTCGCCGAAGGACTGCACGATGAAGAGGTCGCAGCCGCGGATCGACACCTCGAAGCGGGCGTAGATCTCACCCGAGGCGAACGTGCGGTGCTCGACGGGCGCCATCTCCTGACCCAGCGCAGCGGCGACCGCCGCCGTCAGCTCGGGATGGGAGCGACCTCCGGCGACGACCAGTCGCTTCTTGGTCTTGGCGATCAGCCCGGGTGCGACCCCGTTCTCCCGATCCAGTGCCACCGTCTTCTTCTTGTGCCCCATCCGAGCCGCCTATTCCGCCGATCGTTCCCGCGCGGCGGCATCCGCCGCGCCGGTTCCTGCTCTGTTCTTCTCGACCCACCCCTCGATGTTGCGCTGAGGGGCGACGCTCATGGCCAGCGAGCCTGCGGGGACGTCCTTGCGGACGACAGCACCTGCACCGGTCTTCGCACCTGCACCAAGCCTAACGGGCGCGACGAGCACCGTGTGAGAGCCGGTGTGCACCTCGTCCCCGATCTCGGTGCGGTGCTTGTTCACATCGTCGTAGTTCGCGGTGATGGTGCTCGCGCCGAGGTTGACGTGGCGGCCGATCACGGCATCCCCCACGTAGGACAGATGCGGGACCTTGCTGCCCTCGCCGATCTGCGCGTTCTTGGTCTCGACGTAGGCGCCGATCTTCCCGCCCTCGCCGAGCACGGTCCCGGGTCGCAGGAACGAGAACGGGCCCACCGTGGCGCGAGCGCCGATCACGGCCAGGTTCGCATCGGTGCGCTTGACGACGGCGTCCTCGCCGACCTCGGTGTCGACCAGTGTGGTGTCGGGGCCGATGGTGGCGCCGGTCGCGACCACGCACGCGCGCAGGAGCTGCGTGTTCGGCAGGATCGTCACGTCGGGTGCGAGCACGACGTCGTCGTCGATCCAGGTGGTGGCCGGGTCGATGATCGTCACGCCCTCGCGCTGCCAGCGGCGCACGATGCGCTGGTTGAGCACCCGCCCCGCCTCCGCGAGCTGAGCGCGATCGTTCACGCCGAAGGTGGATGCCGCATCCGGCGCCAGTTCGGCGGCGACGTGCTCGGCCGCACCCCGCAGCAGGCCGATCACGTCGGTGAGGTACAGCTCGCCCTGAGCGTTGTTCTGGTCGATGCGCGTCAGGAAGGCGCGCAGCGCCGCGACCCGGAAGACGTAGACGCCCGCATTGATCTCGGTGACGGCGGCCTCGGCCTCCGTCGCGTCCTTCTGCTCGACGATGCGCTCGACGGCGCCGTCGGCGCCGCGGATCACGCGGCCGTAGCCGGTCGGGTCGTCCAGATGGGCGCTCAGCAGGGTCGCCGCGGCGGATGCCGCCCGGTGGCCGTCGAGCAGGTGCTGCAGGGTGTCGGCCTCGAGCAGCGGCACGTCTCCGGAGAGCACGAGCACGTCGCCGTCGAAGTCGTCCGGGAGTGCGTCGAGTGCGACCTGCACGGCGCGGCCGGTGCCCGGGATCTCGTCCTGATCGACGATGCGCGCGTCCGGGTACTGCTCGGCGAGCGTCGCGACGACCTGCTCCCGCTCGTGCCGCACGACGACCTCGATGTGCTGCGCCCCCAGCGCGTGCGCGGTGGTCAGCACGTGTCCGACCAGCGGCCTGCCGCCGATCTCGTGCAGCACCTTGGGCAGGCGCGACTTCATGCGGGTGCCCTGCCCTGCGGCGAGGACGATGATGGCGAGTGCGTTCTCCGACATGCTCCGCCGCCAGGACTCGAACCTGGACTTCACAGCTCCAAAGGCTGTCGTGCTGCCATTACACCACGGCGGACCGCGGCCCCCGTGGGACACCGCCCGTCAAGTCTGCCACGTTCACCCGTGCGCTCTGAGCGCGGCCGCGGCCGTAGGCCCGCTCGTCATCTGCCGGAAACACTCTCCTGCGATCATGAGGGCATGAGCATCGTCATCGAGCGCGTCGATACGGCCACCCCCGCGCTGCAGGCGTTCGTTGCGGCGCACCATGCCGAGATGGAGGGCACCGCCCCGCCGGAGAGCCAGCACGCGCTGTCCTTCGACCGGCTGCTCGAGCCGGGCGTTCGGCTCTTCGCCGGCTACCACGAGGGCCGTCCCGTCGCCACCGGTGCGCTGGCGGCGGTCGACGACGGCCACGAGGAGCTGAAGTCGATGCGCATCGCCCCGACCTCCCGACGGCAGGGCTTCGGCCGCGCCATGCTCGCCTTCCTGATCGGGGACGCCGGGAGCCGGGGCGTCCGGCGGCTGTCGCTCGAGACCGGACGCGATCCGTTCTTCGCTCCCGCCCGCGCCCTGTACGCCGATGCCGGCTTCGTGGAGTGCGAGGCGTTCGGGCGGTACCTGCCCGATCCGCACAGCGCGTTCCTGACTCTCGCCCCGGTGCCGGTGGCGGGGATGGAGGCGGCGCCGCACGCGGGATAATGGTGCGATGAGCGAGGTGGATGAGGTCGATCGGATCGTCAGCGCGTGGAACGCGCAGCGTCCCGACCTGGACTTCTCCCCCCTCGAGGTGCTCTCCCGCATGGACCGGCTCTCCCGCCACCTGGACAGGGCCAGGCGCGAGGTGTTCCACCGCAGCGACATCGAGCCCTGGGAATGGGACGTGCTCTCGGCGCTGCGGCGCGCGGGCTCGCCCTTCCAGCTCTCGCCCAAGCAGCTGCTGCAGCAGACGCTGGTGACCAGCGGCACCATGACCAACCGCATCGACCGTCTCGTCGGCCGACGGTTCGTGCGCCGCGAGGCGGATCCCGGCGACGGCCGCAGCATCCTGGTCATCCTCACCGACGACGGGAAGGTGCGGGTGGATGCCGCCATCACCCGCCTCGTGGATGCCGAGGCCGAGCTGCTGCAGGCGCTGCCCCGCGCGGACCGCGACCGGCTGGCGGGTCTCCTGCGCAAGCTCAGCCTGAGCTTCGACGTATGAGTGCGCGCTGATGGCGATGACCTCACCGCTGCCGGTGCGCGACGGCGTCGGTGCGACCCGGCTGCACCTGCCGCTGAGCGGTCCGTGGCCCACCATCGGCGCGTACATGGCCGAGCGCTTCTTCCACCTCGACCCGGAACGACTGCTGACGCGCTTCGACCGCGGTGAGATCGTGGCGCGCGACGGCTCGCCCCTCACCAGGGACACCCCGCTGGGCGCACAAGAGTTCGTCTGGTACTACCGGGAGCCGCCGGTGGAGCGCGAGATCCCGTTCGAGATCGAGGTGCTGCACCAGGACCGCGACCTCGTGGTGGCCGACAAGCCGCACTTCCTGCCGACCACCCCGGGCGGCAAGTACCTGCAGAACTCCGCGCTGGTGCGGCTGCGGAACCTGCTCGGCATCCCCGAGCTGACCCCGATCCATCGTCTGGACCGGGCGACGGCGGGCCTGCTGATGTTCTCGGTGCGCCCGGAGACCCGCGGTGCCTACCAGCTGCTGTTCGAGAACCGCCGGGTGGAGAAGGTGTACGAGGCGGTGTCGGCCCTGCCCGAGGGGTGGGATGCGGCATCCCCCGCGCTCGACGGCCGTCCGTTCCCGATCGTCCACCGCAATCACATCGAGAAGCTCCGCGCGAACGTGTGCGTGCGGGTCGATGCCGACCGCGAGCCCAACTCCGAGACGCTGATCGAGCTGATCGACGCAGACGAGCGCGTGCTGCACACGCGACTCCGGCCGCACTCCGGGAAGATGCACCAGCTGCGGGTGCACCTGGCGGCGCTGGGCGCAGGCATCCTCAACGACGGCTTCTACCCCGTGCTGCTGCCCGAAGCGCCCGACGACTTCACGAAGCCCCTGCAGCTGCTGGCCCGCGAACTGCGGTTCACGGATCCGCTCACCGGCGACGCACGGGAGTTCGTGACGCGCAGGACCCTGCAGGAGGCGCCTGTCAGGCCGGAACCGCTGCCCGTGCGGCCCACGCCACCGCATCGAGGGTGAATGGTCCGTCCGGATCGTCGAGGTCCTCGCGAACGGCGATGCGCACGGCATCCAGCTGATCGGCAGTCAGGGTCTGCACGAACTGTCCGATAGGGCCGATCCTGGCGGTGTAGCCGGACCAGAGGTCATCGATGTCCCGGTAGTCGGCCGTCGCCACGATCTCAGTGGCGCGAACATCGACGAGCCCGGCCCCCTCGAGCAGCGACGCCAGTTCGCCCTCGCGGAGCCCCAGCAGCCGGTCGTCCGCGGGAGAGATCCCGAGCACGCGACCCGCGGCCCGCCAGAAGCGCGCGATGCCCTGCATCCGCGCATGGTCCCAGAAGCACAGCGCCACCACGCCACCGGCGCGGGTCACCCGCGCCATCTCGCGCACGCCCCGCTGCGCGTCCGACATGAAGCCGACCACGAGCGAGGACAGCGCCGAGTCGAACGCGCCGTCGGCGAAGGGCAGAGCCTCCGCGACGCCCTCGATGACCTCAGCACCCGGCACTCGCTCGCGGCAGGCCGCGACGAACGGCGACGAGGGATCGATCGCCGAGACGCTCCCCGCGCCGAGGCGGCGGGCCAGCTCGACCGTGAGGCCGCCCGGTCCGCATCCGACGTCGAGCGCGCTGCCCTTCTCCACACCGGCGAAGTCGGCGAACGCCGGCGCCAGTGAAGGCAGGAATCGACCTATCAGACGGTCGTAGCCGTCTGCCGCCTGGAACATCCCCGTGCCCATGACGCGCCTTTCACCCCAGAGGACTCCCCTGGTGCGAGGATGGCACGTCTCGGGTCGCGGCGGAAGGGCTATCGCCGCATGATCACGCGCGCGAGCTTCGTCCCCAGCAGCTGCACGAGGTGCACGAACACGACGATCAGCACGATGGCTGCCCACATCACGACCGGCTCGAACTGACGGAAGCCGTAGATCTGCGCGAAGGCGCCCAGACCACCGCCGCCCACGAGGCCGGCCATGGCGGTCATGTCGATGAGCGCGACCACGATGAACGTGTAGCCGAGGATGAGCGGCCCGAGCGACTCGGGGATCGCGACGGTGAAGAGGATGCGCCACGGGCCGGCGCCCATCGCGCGCGCGGCCTCGAGCACGCCCGGCGCGACCGACACGAGATGCTGCTCGACGATGCGCGCGATCGCGAAGGAGGCTGCGAGACCGATCGCGAAGGCGCCGGCCGTGGTGCCGATGCCGACGCCGATCACGGCCCGCGTCAACGGCATCGCCACGGCGATGAAGATCACGAACGGGATCGGGCGGAAGAAGTTCACCAGCAGCTCGAGCAGCCCGTTGACGAAGCGGTTCGGCAGCAGCCCGCCGCGGCGGGTGAGGTACAGGCCCACGCCGATGAGGGTGCCGAGAACGCCCGCCATGACCAGCGCGAACACCGTCATGTACAGCGTCTCGACGGCGGCCTTCCAGAATTCGCCGCCCAGTTCGATGAGACGGTCCATCAGCGCGTCCCCTCCTGCTCGAGCTCGGTCACTTCGGCGTGCTGCCGGATGCCGCGAAGCGCCTCGTCGATCGCGGCATCCGCACCCCGGATCGCCAGGGTGAGATGGCCGAAGGCGCGACCGCGGATGTCGTTGATGCCGCCGTACACGAGCTCGAACTCGAGGCCCGCCTGTGCGAGGTCCAGCAGCACCTGCGACTGCGAGGAGTCCCCGTCGCGGAACGAGAACGTGACCAGGCGTCCGGCGTGCCGCTCGCGGAGAGCCGCGGCCTCGGCCGGCGACGGAAGTCCCTTGATGACCGTGCCGACGAAGCGCTGGGAGGCGGGGTTCTGCGGTCGGGAGAAGACGTCGAAGACCTCGCCCTTCTCGATCACCCGGCCCTTCTCCATCACGGCGACCTTCGTCGCGATCGTCTGGATGACGTCCATCTCGTGCGTGATGACGACGATCGTCACGCCCTGCTCGCGGTTGACGCGTCCCAGCAGATCGAGCACCTCGTGCGTGGTCTGCGGGTCCAGCGCGCTGGTCGCCTCGTCGGCGAGCAGGATGCTGGGCCGGGTCGCCAGCGCACGGGCGATGCCCACGCGCTGCTTCTGACCGCCGGAGAGCTGCTCGGGGTAGGCGCGCGCCTTGTCGGCGAGGCCCACGAATCTCAGCAGCTCGGCCACGCGCTCGTCGATCTCGCGCGGGGACCAGCCGGCGAGCTTCAGCGGATAGGCGATGTTGGCCTTGACGGTCTTCGCCGAGAACAGATTGAACTGCTGGAAGATCATGCCGACCCCGCCGCGGATCCGGCGCAGCTCCCGCTCGCTCAGCGCGGTGATGTCGACGCCGTCGACGTGGATCGTCCCGCTCGTGGCGGGTTCGAGGGCGTTGATCAGCCGCACCAGAGTGGACTTGCCCGCTCCGGAGTAGCCGATGATGCCGAACACGTCGCCCTGCTCGATGTCGAGGGTGACGTCGTCGACCGCGGTCACAGGTGCGCTGTCGCGCCCCGCTGCCGGGTAGCTCTTGGTGACGCCGGCGAGGCTCACGATGGGCATGTGTTCTCCCGAGGGTGGGGATGCGGTGTGCACGGGAATCGGGCGGCGCGAGTTCGCGCCGCCCGATTCTCTCGCATTCAGGTGTGAACGCGGGATGTCACTTCTTGATGACGGTGTCCTCGAGAACCGTCTTCAGCGACTTCTGCAGGTCGGCGGCCGCGGTCTTCAGCGGCACCGCCGTGTCGCCCGAGGACTCCTGCAGGCCCTTCTGCACCGCCGCGTCGGTCTGGAAGATCTCGACGAGCTTCTTGTAGGTCGGATTGTCGACGTCATCGGCGCGGGCCGCGAAGATGTTCACGTACGGCAGCGCGTTCGGGTCGGTCGGGTCGTCCTGTGCGATGGCGTCCTTGAAGCTGAGGCCCGCATCCTTGACGAAGTCGTTGTTGATGATCGCCGCGGCGACGTCGGGCAGAGCGGTCGGGATGACGGCCGCCTCGAGCGCGGACACCTTGACCTTGGACTTGTCGGTGTCGACGTCGGCGAGGTCACTGACGATGGTGCCGCCGCTCTTCAGCTTGATGAGGCCGGCCGACTGGAGCACCAGCAGCGCGCGGGCCTGGTTGGAGGCGTCGTCCGGCACGGCGACGGTCTCGCCCTTCGGGATGTCCTTCACCGAGTCGTACTTCTTCGAGTACAGGCCCAGCGGGTAGATCGCGGTCGCGCCGATCGGCTGCAGGTCCTTGCCCGAGGCCTTGTCGTACTGCGCGAGGTAGACGATGTGCTGGAACTGGTTCAGGTCGAGCTCGCCCTCGGCGAGCGCGGGGTTGGGCTGCTCGTAGGAGCCGAAGTCGACCAGTTCGACCGAGATGCCCTCCTTCTTGGCCGCGGCGACGAACGCGGGCCACTGGGCATCGCTCTTGCCGACGACGCCGATCTTGACCGTGTCGTCCTTCTTGGCGGAGTCGGTGGAGGATGCCGGATTGGAGGCGCACCCGACGAGGGAGGCGATCAGGACAGCGGCCGTTGCGGCGGCGGCTGCGAGGGTGGTGATGCGACGGGACATGGTCTGTGATTCCTCTCGTGGGGGACTCGAAAACGGTACGTGGCGCCTCCGGGAGCCCCGTAATCGGCCCGTCACATTACGTCACAGCGCCGCCAGCCTCACTACGCTTCGCGCGGCGACCGGACGGAGAGGGGCATCAGGCCCGTGGGAGTGGACACACCACCTCACCACGGGCCTGGTCGCGTCCCCCAGCCGCGAGAGCAGCGCCGCGGTCCTCCCGATCCCCCAACCGAGGTAGACGGGCGTCTATATGCTCGTAGACGAGCGTATATCACTCGGGTGATGACGTCCAGACCGCCCGGATGCCGTCGACGACGACGGATTCGGCATCCCGGACACCGAGTCCGGTCAGAGCCGTGGCGAAGCTGTCGACGGCGTTCTGCGCCGAGTAGTCCGTGAGGAACCGCGCGATCGCGAGCTCCCCGGACACGAGCAGCTGCAGGAACAGCGTGGCCTGCGCCGGCGGCATCCGCAGTTCACCGCCCTCGCGGGAGAGGTGATCGGCGAGGAAGCCCGCGACGACGTCGCGCGAGGTGACGTAGCCGCGCCGCGCGATCTCGACGGGCACGGAGCGGTCCTGATAGAGCGCAAGCCACGCGGCGGCGATCGGGTCGGCCGCTCCCGCCCGCGCGAGCCCGGCGAAGTACGCGATGCAGCCCCGCATCGCACTGTCGGGGAAGAGCCGGCGGGCATCCTCCGCGACCTGGACGGCGATCTCGTCCGCACGGTCGAACACCGCGATCGCGATGTCCTGCTTCGTCGGGAAATGGTGCCCGAGCGCGCCCTTCGTGAGCCCGAGCCTGGCGGCGATCCGCGACAACGATGCGGCGGCGTAGCCGCATTCGATCATCTCCTCGCTGGCGGCGGTCAGCAGGCGCAGTCGAGTACGGTGTGCGGGGGAATCGGGGAGCACCCATCCACCATAGGGCGCGAGAGCGCCGCGGTGCAGGTCAGTCCAGCTGCTCGGTGAGCTCGAACCAGCGCAGCTCGAGCTCGTCCACCTCGTCCTGCTGCGCCTGGATGGTCTTCATCCGCTCGGCGAGCCCGGCATAGTCGGACTGATCGTGGTCGGCGAGCGCATGCTTGGCGCGATCGATCTGCTCGTTGAGCTTCTGCATCCTGCGCTCGAGGGCTGCGAGCTCCTTCTCGGCGGCGCGACGGGCCGCGCCGTCGAGCGCCGGGATCTTCAAGGACGCCGCCGGGGTCGCAGCACCCTCGGACGCGCCGCCGGACCTCTGCTCGAGAGCCCGCAGGCGGAGGTACTCGTCGATGCCGCCCGGCAGGTGCCGCAGGTGGCCGCCCATCACGGCGTACTGCTGGTCGGTGACGCGCTCCAGGAAGTACCGGTCGTGGCTCACGACGAGCAGGGTCCCCGGCCACGAGTCGAGCAGATCCTCGATCGCGGCGAGCATGTCGGTGTCCATGTCGTTCGTGGGCTCGTCGAGGATCAGCACGTTCGGCTGGTCCAGCAGCACGAGCAGCAGCTGCAGCCGCCGCTGCTGCCCGCCCGAGAGCTCCTTCACGCGCGTGGACAGCTGCGCGGAGCTGAAGCCGAGCCGCTCCAGGAGCTGACCTGGCGTGAGGTCCTGCGCCTTCGACCCGGCCCCGAACGTGTACGAGGTGCGCAGCCCGCTGATCACCGTGCGCACCGGCTCATCCCAGTGCTGCTCGAGCTCGTCGATCCGCTGCGTGAGCGTGCGCACCTGCACGGTCTTGCCGCGCTTGACCCGCCCGCTCGTGGCCTCCACGGTCCCGGCGATCAGCCCGAGCAGCGTGGACTTGCCCGCGCCGTTGACGCCCAGGATGCCGGTGCGCTCCCCCGGAGCGATGCGCCACTCCACGTCGCGCAGCACCACTTTCTCCTCGGTCCCCGAGCCCCTCGAAGGGTAGGAGACGCCGGCGTCCAGCAGGTCGACGACGTCCTTGCCGAGGCGGGAGACCGCCAGCGACTGCAGCGAGACGGAGTCGCGGATCGGCGGCACGTCGGCGATCAGCTCGTTGGCGGCGTCGATGCGGAACTTCGGCTTGCTGGTGCGCGCCGGCGCACCGCGGCGCAGCCACGCCAGCTCCTTGCGCGCCAGGTTCTGCCGCTTCGCCTCGGATGCCGCGGCCATCCGGTCGCGCTCGACGCGCTGCAGGATGTAGGCCGCGTACCCGCCCTCGAACGGCTCGACGATCCGGTCGTGCACCTCCCAGGTGGCGGTGCAGATCTCGTCGAGGAACCAGCGGTCGTGCGTGACGACCAGCAGCGCCCCGGCGTTCCCCGCCCACCGGGTCTTCAGGTGCCCGGCGAGCCAGGTGATGGCCTCGACGTCGAGGTGGTTGGTGGGCTCGTCGAGAGCGATGACGTCCCAGTCGCCCGCGAGCAGTCGGGCCAGCGCGACCCGGCGGCGCTGCCCTCCGGAGAGGGATGCCACCGAGGCGTCCCAGTCGAGGTCGGCGACGAGGCCGGCGATGACGTCGCGCACCTTCGCGTCGCCCGCCCACTCGTGCTCCGGCGTGTCCCCCACGACCGCTCCCCCGACGGTGAGGGCGTCGTCGAGGGTGTCCGCCTGATCGAGCACGCCGATCGTCGTGCCACCGCGCACGGTCACGCGGCCGGCATCCGGCTCCTTCCGTCCGGCCAGCATCCCGAGCAGGCTCGACTTGCCGTCGCCGTTGCGCCCGACGATGCCGATGCGGTCCCCCTCCTCGATGCCGAGGGTGACCGAGTCGAAGACGACGCGCGTGGGGTACTCGAGGTGGAGCGCTTCGGCGCCGAGAAGATGTGCCATGTCGTCTTCCAGGGTAGTCGTGCGGGCCTGTCGCGCTTTGCGGCCTTCCAGGCCGCCTCCATAATGGAGTGCACCATGTGAACGTACACATCGAGGGGGTCGAGGCACCGTGGACCGCGTCCGGGCACCGAACATCCGCGATGTCGCGCGCCTGGCCGGAGTCTCGTACCAGACGGTCTCCCGGGTGCTGAACGACTCCCCCAACATCCGCTCGGCGACCAGGGATCGCGTGCTGGCCGCGATCGACGAGCTCGGCTACCGCCCGAACCAGGCCGCGCGCACGCTCGTGACCAGCCGATCGCGCATCATCGGAGTGCTCACCTCGATGTCGGTGCACTACGGTCCGACGACCGCGATCAACGCGCTCGAGGTCTCGGCACGCGAAGCCGGGTACCGCATCAGCCTGACCACGCTGGCCACGGGAGACGACGCCTCGATCCGCGGCAGCCTGGACTTCCTGATGTCGCAGGGCATCGAGGCGCTCGTCGTGATCGCACCCCAGGAGCGCATCATCCAGGCCCTCGCGGACGCATCGATGAGCATCCCCACGATCACGCTCGACACCAGCGGGCGCGCGAACGCGCACAGCGTCGGCGTCGATCAGGTCACGGGCGCCCGCCTGGCCACGCAGCACCTGATCGACCTCGGCCACACCGACATCGTGCACATCGCCGGTCCTCGCGACTGGATCGAGGCGGATGCCAGGATGCAGGGCTACCTGCAGGCCCTCTCAGACGCCGATCTTCGCACCCGGGCGCCCATCCTCGGCGACTGGAGCGCGTCCTTCGGGTACTACGCGGGTCGCGAGCTGCTGCGCTACCGGGATTTCACGGCGGTCTTCGCGGGCAACGACCAGATGGCACTCGGGTTCCTGCACGCCTGCCGGGAGATGGGCATCGACGCTCCGGGCGAGATGAGCGTGGTCGGCTTCGACGACATCCCCGAGGCCGCGCACTTCGCCCCGCCGCTCACCACCGTGCGCCAGGACTTCGCCGAGATCGGCCGTCGCGCCATGTCGATGCTGCTCGCCCTGATCGACGGCGGGGATGCCGAGCAGGCACGGGTCCTCCCCGAACTCGTGCTGCGCGCGTCGACGGCGCCCGCGCCGCGCTGACCCCGGGCCGGACGGGCGTCGATCATCACGAATCGGTAACCGCTCCGTACCCGGCCGTTGACAGATGTGACCGTTTCGCATGTATCATCGAGCACACGTTGTGAACGGTCACAAATGAGAGCACGGCCTGAAAGAGGCCACCCGCAAGACGATGGAGTCCCGAAGATGCCGCATCCCTCAGCCCCGCAGGATCGGGCTGACGCCGCCGTGGCGCAGGTGCTCATCGCCCGCACCCGCGAACAGCTCTGCGAGGCGTGTGCCACGGCATCCGCCCTGCCCTCCCCCGCCGCGGTGTCCGCACGCGTCGACGGCACGGACCTGTTCGTGATCACGCCCGACGCCGCGGACCTGTCCTCCGTCGGCCCGTCGCAGACCTCCGTCTTCGGCATCGACGGCCGCATCGTGAGCGCGCCGTGGGACCGCCGCACGGCCCCCTCCTCCGCATCCTCCGAGCACGCCGGCATCCACCGGGCGGGCGCAGGACGCTCCGCGGCCTCCTGCGCCGGCCGCATCGTGCACGCACCGACTCCCGCGGCGGCCCTCCGGGCCATCGCGGAACCGGCGGGCTCCCCGCCCGCCGACCGGGCCCACCCGGGCTCCCGCACCTCCCTTCCCCCCGGGAAGGTCGGCGAAACGCACCACACAACCGATCCACACCACACAAGGAGCACACAGTGAAGATGAAGACGTCTCTCGCGCTCGTCGGCATCGCCGCCACGGCCGCACTCGTCCTGGCCGGCTGCAGCGGCACCCGCGGCGGCGACGCCCCCGCGGCGGGCGGCGACAAGGCGGCATCCGACTTCACCGTCGGCGTCGCGATGCCCACCCAGCAGTCCGAGCGCTGGATCGCCGACGGCAACAACGTCAAGAAGACCCTCGAGGACATGGGCTACAAGGTCGATCTGCAGTACGCGAACGACGACATCCCGACTCAGGTCTCCCAGATCGAGAACATGATCTCCACGGGCGCGGACGCCCTGATCGTGGCATCCATCGACGGCACCACGCTCACCGACGTGCTGCAGCAGGCAGCCGACGACAAGATCCCGGTGATCGCGTACGACCGCCTGATCAACGGCACGAAGAACGTGGACTACTACACGACCTTCGACAACTACCAGGTGGGCGTGCAGCAGGCGACCAGCCTGCTCACCGGCCTGGGCGTGCTCGACGAGAACGGCAAGGACACCGGCGTGACCGGCCCCCTGAACGTCGAGCTGTTCGCCGGCAGCCCCGACGACAACAACGCGACGTTCTTCTGGAACGGCGCCATGGACACCCTCAAGCCGTACCTGGACAAGGGCGTGCTGAAGGTGCCGTCGGGTCAGACCAGCTTCGAGCAGGCCGCGATCCTGCGCTGGCTGCCCGAGACCGCCCAGAAGCGCATGGAGAACATCCTCACCGTCATCGGCGGCACCAAGCTCGACGGCGTGCTCTCGCCCTATGACGGCCTCTCGATCGGCATCATCTCGGCGCTCACCTCCGGCGGATACTCCGCCTCCGCTCTGCCGGTGATCACGGGCCAGGACGCCGAGGCCGGCAGCGTCAAGTCGATCGTCGCCGGTGAGCAGTACTCGACGATCTTCAAGGACACCCGCGAGCTGGGCAAGCGCGCCGCGCAGATGGTGGATGACATCCTCAAGGGCAAGAAGCCCGAGGTGAACGACACCAAGACCTACGACAACACGGTCAAGGTCGTGCCGTCGTACCTGCTGAAGTCCGTCATCGTCACCAAGGACAACTACAAGAAGGTCCTGATCGACAGCGGCTACTACACCGAGGGCGACCTCAAGTGACCGCCAGGGGTGGGGCCCGCCCTCGCGGCGGGCCCCACCCCGGCATTCCTCAGGCAGAAGGGAGGAGAAACGCATGAGCACGATCCTCGAGATGCGCGACATCACGAAGGAGTTCCCCGGCGTCAAGGCGCTGCAGGACGTGACGATCGAAGTCGAGCGGGGCCAGGTGCACGCCATCTGCGGCGAGAACGGCGCCGGCAAGTCCACGCTCATGAAGGTGCTCTCGGGCGTGTACCCGCACGGCACGTACACCGGTGACATCGTCTTCGAGGACGAGGTGGCGCAGTTCCGCGACATCCGCGACTCCGAGGACCGCGGCATCGTCATCATCCATCAGGAGCTCGCGCTGAGCCCGTACCTCTCGATCGCCGAGAACATCTTCCTCGGCAACGAACGGGCGCGGCACGGATTGATCGACTGGCGAGCCACCAATCTGGAGGCGCAGAAGCTGCTCGCACGAGTCGGACTGGGCGATGACCCGTCCACGCCCGTGAACGAGATCGGCGTCGGCAAGCAGCAGCTCGTCGAGATCGCCAAGGCGCTCTCGAAGGAGGTCAAGCTCCTCATCCTCGACGAGCCGACCGCGGCGCTCAACGACGACGACTCCGCGCACCTGCTCGACCTGATCCGGCACCTGAAGGGCCAGGGGATCACGTCGATCATCATCAGCCACAAGCTCAACGAGATCAAGGACATCGCGGACAAGGTCACCATCATCCGCGACGGCCGCACGATCGAGACGCTCGACCTCCTCAGCGAGGACGTCAGCGAGGATCGCATCATCAAGGGCATGGTGGGGCGCGACCTCGCGCACCGCTACCCGGACCGCTCGGTCGACCTCGGCGAGGAGGTCTTCCGGATCGAGGACTGGTGGGTGCATCATCCGTCCGACCCGAACCGCACCGTCATCCACGGCGCGAACCTGAACGTGCGCGCCGGCGAGGTCGTCGGCATCGCAGGGCTCATGGGCGCCGGGCGGACCGAACTCGGCATGAGCGTCTTCGGCCGCAGCTACGGGACGAACATCACCGGCCGCGTCTTCGTGCGCGGGCAGGAGGTGAACACGCGGACCGTGTCGGCCGCCATCGCCGCCGGCATCGCCTACGCCACCGAGGACCGCAAGCAGTACGGGCTCAACCTGATCGAGGACATCAAGCGGAACATCTCCGTCGCCGCCCTCGGCAAGCTCGCCAGGGGCGGCTGGGTGAACGGCCGCGAAGAGGTGGTCGTCGCCGAGGGATACCGCAAGAGCATGAACATCAAGGCGCCATCGGTGTCGTCAGTGGTGGGCAAGCTCTCCGGCGGCAACCAGCAGAAGGTCGTGCTGTCGAAGTGGCTCTTCGCCGACCCCGAGGTGCTCATCCTCGACGAGCCGACCCGAGGCATCGACGTCGGCGCGAAGTACGAGATCTACTCGCTGATCAACCGGCTGGCGGCGCAGGGCAAGGGCGTGATCGTGATCTCGTCCGAGCTTCCCGAGCTGCTGGGCATCTGCGATCGCATCTACGCGCTCTCCGAGGGGCGCATCACCGGGGAGGTCGACATCGCGGATGCCACTCCCGAGACCCTCATGCAGTACATGACCAAGGAGAAGGAAGCCGACCATGTCCACCCGTAGCGAGACCGCACCCCGGACGAACGAGGTGCTCTCCCAGCTGACCTCGCGGATGCGTCAGATCGGCATCTTCCTGGCGCTGATCGCCATCGTCGTGTTCTTCCAGGTCGTCACCGGCGGCAAGCTGCTCACCGCGGGCAACGTCGCCAACATCATCGTCCAGAACAGCTACATCCTGATCCTCGCGATCGGCATGGTGATGATCATCATCGCCGGGCACATCGATCTGTCGGTCGGCTCGGTCGCCGCGTTCGTCGGCGCCATGTCGGGTGTGATGGTCGTGCACTGGGGCTGGCCCTGGTGGCTCGGCATCATCGCCTCGCTGCTGGTGGGCGCCCTGGTGGGCGCCTGGCAGGGCTTCTGGGTCGCCGTCGTCGGCATCCCCGCGTTCATCGTCACCCTGGCGGGAATGCTGCTGTTCCGGGGCCTGACGCAGATGGTGCTCGGCAACACCCAGATCACACCGTTCCCGAGCGAGTACCGTCTGCTCGGCGGCGGGTACCTGTTCCCGCAGCTGTTCCCCGCCTCCACCTCGCCGGTGGAGTGGATCACCTTCGGGCTGGGGGTCGTGACCCTGGTGCTGTTCGTCGGCTACGAGCTCGGCGAGCGGTCGAAGCAGGCGAAGATGGGGCTGGAGACCGAGGCGCGCACCTGGTTCCTGGTGCGCCTGATCGGCGGCGTCGCCCTGATCGCCTACCTCACCTACCTGCTCGGCATGGCCGACGGATCGCGCGGCACCCCTGTGGTGCTGATCGTGCTGGCGGTGCTGATCGTCGGCTACACCCTGGTGATGAGCCGCACCGTGTTCGGCCGTCACATCTACGCCATCGGCGGCAACCGTCACGCGGCCGACCTGTCCGGCATCAAGTCGCGCCGGATCGACTTCTGGCTGTTCGTGAACATGGGCGTGCTGTCGGCCCTGGCCGGCCTCGTCTTCACCGGTCGTCTGAACTCCGCCGGTCCCGGCGCGGGCAACCTGTTCGAGCTGGATGCGATCGCCGCGGCCTTCATCGGCGGCGCGGCCGTGCAGGGCGGCGTCGGCCGCATCGTCGGCGCGATCACCGGTGGCCTGATCATGGGCGTGCTCAACAACGGCATGTCGCTGATGGGCGTCGGCACCGACTCCCAGCAGTTCATCAAGGGCATGGTGCTGCTGCTGGCCGTGGCCTTCGACGTGTGGAACAAGCGCCGCCAGCGCGCCTGACGCGCGGGAGACGCTCAGGGGCCCGGTGGATCGTGACGCGATCCACCGGGCCCTCGGCGTCGAGTCGCCGTCTCAGGCGGGGCGAGCGGACGCCGGCCGCGAGGACGTCCGCACCACCAGCTGCGGCTCCAGCACGGTCCTCGACGCGGCGCGGCTCGGGTCGGCGATGCGCTCCAGCACGGATTCCAGAGCCACCCGGCCGGTCTCCTCGAACGGCTGCCGCACGGTGGTCAGCTGCAGCGCTTCGGCCAGCTCGCCGTCGTCGTAGCCGGTCACGGTCGTGCCGGCGAGCTCCGGGATGCTCGTGATCTCCTTCAGCACGGCGGCGGCCAGCCGGTCATGATTCGCCGCGAACGCGGTCACGCCCTTCGCCGCCGCAGAGCGCAGGGCCTCCGCCTCGACACGGTCGGGCCCGGCGGATGCCACCGGCAGGAGCTGCAGATGCTCGGCCATCCCGTCCGCGCGCAGCATCCCGGCCGAAACATACCCCTGCGAGCGCTGCACCTCGTGCACGAACGCCACCCGGCGATGTCCCAGCCCGTGCAGGTGGGCGCCGAGCATCCGCCCGCCGGCGAGGTCGTCGACGAGCACCGACGACGCGCCCGATCGCGCCGGTCTCACGATGTCGACGAAGGCCAGGGGCAGGCGCGCGGCACGACTGGCGCGCAGCGCCGCACCGCCGAGCGGCACGCCCATCATGATCAGACCCGCGACATCCGCCCGCGCAGGCAGCGATTCCAGCAGTGGGGCCGTGGCACTCGCGGCGGAGTCGAGGTCGTAGGGCACGAGGTCGACGGCCGCGGAGCGGGCGCGACGCAGCATGCCCGCCAGCCGGCGCAGATAGGTCGGGTAGCTGGTGTACGGCGCCGCGACCGCGATCCTGGATACGCCGGAGCGCCCGTCCGAGGTCATCCGGTATCCGAGCGCGGCCGCCGCGGCGACGATGCGCTCCCGCGTCTCGGCGCGCACCCGATGCGGCGTGTTCACCGCGAGCGAGACGGTCGAGATGCTGACCCCGGCGCGCTCGGCGACGTCGTAGATGGTGGCCTTGGCGGGTGTCTGGCTCATGCGCGGCTCCGGTTCATCGAAGTGCTTCGATCCCGGACAATCGTTGCACAGCACCAGAGAGGATGCCCGATGTCATTCACGAAGAAGGACTTCCACCGCCCGCAGCTGGACTCCGCGGTCGCCGCGTTCGAGGCGCGCATCGCTCCCCTGCTGGCCCGCGAGCCCCGCTCGGCGGCGGGGCGACGCAAGGTGGCGCAGGAGAACGATGACCGCATGTCGGCGGCGCTGGGCATCACGCCGCGCTCCACGGCGAGCGCGGATCACGTGGTCGAGGTCTCGGGTCATCCGGATGTGCGCGTGCGCGTGTACTGGCCGGATGAGTCCCCCGCGGAGGCGGGTGACGGCCTCCCCGCGATGCTGTACTTCTACGGCGGCGGCTTCACCATCGCCGGCGTCGACTGGGTCTCGTGGGATGCGCGGTTCCGCGATCGCGCGCACGACTCCGGGACGGTCATCGTCGCCGTCGACTACTCGCACGCCCCCGAAGTGCGGTTCCCGGCTCAGCCCGAGCAGGGCTGGGCCGCGCTGGAATGGCTGTTCGCGCACGCCGAGGGGCTCGGCATCGACGCGGAGCGCGTGGCGATCGGCGGGGCCTCGTCCGGCGGGAACATCGCCGCGGCTGTCACGATCATGAACCGCGAGCGCAACGGGCGCCCGCTCCGGCTCCAGCTGCTGGAGAACCCCGCCCTCGATCTGACGATGGGCCACGCCGACATGCGCGGGATCTCGCCAGGGATGCCCGGTGTGATCGTGCGCCGGGTGGGGCGGATGCTGGTGCGGCAGTACGTGGGGCGCGGCCGCCGGACCGCTCGAGACCCGCACGTCTCCCCGCTGCTGGCCGCCTCGCACGCCGGGCTTCCTCCCGCCTGGATCTGCACGTGCGAGCTCGATCCGCTGCGCGGCGACGGCGAGGCCTATGCCCGCGCACTGTCCGCGGCGGGCGTGCCGGTCACCGCCGTGCGCTTCATCGGCCAGACGCACACCTCGCTGGGTGCGACCGGCCACGTGCAGGCCGCCGACAGCGCGCATCGCGCGATCGTCGCCGAGCTGCGCGCGCTGCACGGCGCTGCGGTCATGAGCACGGCCGAGACCCCGGTCGGGAGCTGAGCAGGTGACGGAGCAGGATGCCCCTGGGGCGGCGCTCGCGCCCGAGATCCGCGCCTGGGCACAGCGCGTCGGGGAGATGGCGGCCGGACTGCCGGTCTCGGATGCCGAGGAGGGGTTCGCGCCCCGCCGCCTCGCCGCGCGGATGCTGAGCGACGTGCTCGCCGAGGAGTTCGCCCTGCCCGTCCCCGACGGCGTGAGGATCAGCGAACTCCCCCTGCGCGGCGGTGACGGCGTGCTGCGCGCCCGCCGCTTCCGAAGCGCGAGTGCGCGCGGTCCCCAGCCGACGATGCTCTGGTGCCACGGCGGCGGCTTCTTCGGCGGCACGATCGACGAGATCCTGAACGACCGGATCTCCGCCGCGCTCGCCCTGGCCTCCGGTGTGCAGATCTTCTCCCTGGAGTACCGTCTCGCCCCCGAGCATCCGTTCCCGGCACCCGTCGATGACGCGGTCGAGGCGCTGCGCGACCTTCGGGCGCGCTGGATCGAGCTCGAGGTGGCACCTGATCGCCTGGGCGTCGGCGGCAACTCGGCCGGTGCCACCATCGCCGCCACCGCCGCCCGCTGGCTGTGCGCGGAAGGTGAACAGGTGCACCATCAGGCGCTCGAGGTGCTCCCCGCCGCCCTGTATCCGTACGGCGACTCGGCGACCCGGTACGGGCGGGGCTTCGGCCTCGACGACGTGGCGGATCTCGCCGATGTCTACCGCGGCGGCGCACCGTTGACCGAGGCATCCCCCCTGGATGCACCCGATCTGCGCGGGCTGCCGCCCGCCCTGCTGCTCGTGGCCGAGTTCGACCCGCTGCGCGACGGCGCTCTCGCCTACGCGGAGCGGCTGCGCGCCGTGGACGTGCCGGTGACGGTGCACGTCGGCGCCGGCCACGTGCACGGCTCGCCCGGCCTCACCGCCGGCTGGCAGGGAGCTCGCGACTGGCAGGACGCCTTCGCCGCCGGGCTCGCTCTGGCCTACCACCCCTGAAAGGACGATGATGTCTTCCACCTCCACCGCCGCCTCAGCGGTCTCGCCGGACCGCGAGGTTCCCGGCTCCCCGCAGCCGAGGGCGTTCATCCCGTTGTTCGTGCTGAGCTGGTTCGGCACCAACCTGGCCCTCAGCACCATCGGCGGAGCCGCGATCCCGAAGGCGTTCGCCTTCCTGGACGATTCGACCAAGGAGATCAACCTGTCGATCGCGACGCTGATCGGCGGCGTCGTGGTCATGATCGTCACCCCGCTGTTCGGCCGGCTGAGCGACCGCACCCGCTCACGCCTCGGCATCCGGCGCCCCTGGATCCTCGGCGGAGCGATCGCCGGGCTCATCGGTGCGATCGTGCTCGGCTTCGCGCAGTCGCTCTGGCCGATCGCGCTCGGGTGGGCGATCGTGCAGATCGGCTTCGGGGCGACCAACGCCGCCGTGCACGCCCTGCTCGCGGATCAGATCCCGGCCCGCATCCGCGCCCGCGTCTCCGGGATCGCGAGCGCGTCCGCCAGCGTCGGCCTGATCCTCGGCACGCAGATCATCGCCGCACTGCCCAACGACGCGCAATGGCTGTGGTTCGTCGTGCCCGGCGTGATCGGAGCGGTGCTGTCGGCTCTCCTGTTCCTCGGACTGGACGACATCGTGCGCGTCGAGCCCCGGCCGGCGTGGAGCTGGCGGGACGTGCTGTCGACGTACTGGCTGAGCCCTCGCAGCCACCCGGACTTCTTCTGGGCCTGGACCTGCCGGCTGCTGGTGACGATGTCGGTGTTCTCGGTGGCGACCTACCTGCTGTTCTTCATCATCGACCGGCTCGGCATCCCCAAGGAGACTGCCTCCGGTGTGCAGGCGCTGGCGCTGCTCGTGTTCACCGTGGGCGGGCTGATCACGAACATCCTCTTCGGCTGGATCTCCGACCGCACCGGAAGGCGCAAGCCGGTGATCTGGATCTCGTGCGCCTTCTCGGCCGCCGGGCTGCTGCTCGCGATGTTCGCGCCGGGCATCCCGATGTTCCTCGCCGCGATCGCGCTGGTGGGCGCGGCCCAGGGCGCCTACGTCTCGGTCGACATCGCGCTGATGACCGAGGTGCTCCCCCATTTCCGGGATGCCGGGAAGGATCTCGGCATCGTCGCGCTGTCGTACCAGGTGCCGCAGTTCCTGGTGCCGATGCTCGCCATCCCGCTGCTGGCCATCGGCGGCGACGGCCCCAACTACACCGCGCTGTTCGCCGCGGCCATCGTCTTCGGGGTGCTCGGCGGGCTCGCCGTGCTGCCGATCCGCTCCGTGCGCTGAGACGCGCGCGCGACCCGCGGCCGAGACGGGACGAGCGCTGCCGCTGAGATTCACGCGGCAGCGCTCCCGGGATTCCGCCCGATCGTCGACCCCCTCCGCACGGCTCGTGACCGTCCTCTGAGCGCCTGCCGATCCGCACTCGTGATGCCGACCGGTCATCTGACTCATTGATCTCAGCACACAGCGGTCTGCAAGCACCATAGGATCGATTCCGATTGATCGATCCGACCGATCAGACCCGCCGACAGGAAGCAGTGGTGATCGATATGGCCGACCTCGACGACACCGACCGGCGCATCCTCGCAGTGCTCGACTCCGACCCGAGACGCCCGGTGGCCCTGATCGCACAGGATCTTCGTCTCGCCAGGGGCACCGTGCATGCGCGGCTGGCTCGGCTGGAGTCAAGTGGATGGCTGCGCCCGAACAGCTCGCGCGTGCTGCCGTCGGCGCTCGGCCGCGGCGTCTCGGCGTCGATCCAGGTGGAGCTCGACCAGCACCAGATCGGCGCGGCCATCGAAGCTCTCAGCCGCATTCCCGAGGTGCTGGAGTGCTTCGCCCCCGCGGGCGACACCGACCTGCTGCTGCGGGTGGTCGCCACCGACCCGGACGACCTCTACCGCGTCGCCGAGGTGGTGCGACTGTGCCCTGGCATCCTGCGCACCTCGACGAGTCTGTTCCTGCGCCAGGTCATCCCGTACCGCGTCAGCGAGCTGCTGAAGGCTCCCCTGCCCTGAGCCCGTCTCGGCCCGAGGCGGGCTCAGCCGATGATCTGAGCGCCCGGAACCGGGCCGTGCACGTGCAGCGCCTCGCGGCCCGTGGCCTTCAGCTCGTCCTGCACGGCGCGCGCCGCCTCGGGCCCGCCGCACAGGAACGCCGTGGTCGGACCCGAACCGGAGACGATGCCGGTGAGCGCGCCCATGCGCACACCGTCGGCGAGCGTCAGCTCCAGGTCGGGGCGACCCACGACGGCCGCGGCCTCGAGGTCGTTCATCATCACCGGCGCGAGCTCGGTCGCGTCTCCAGCCCGCAGGGCCTGCAGCACCGCCACGGGCACTTCGAGCAGCTCGGTGGGGTCGTCGGCGAGCGCCTCGCCGTGCATGCGCAGCTCGTCGAGCCTGCCGTACACCTCGGGGGTGGACAGACCCGTGTCGCTGAGCACGAGCACCCAGTCGAACCGGCCTCGCGCAAGGGCAGGCGTCAGCACGTCGCCCCGTCCGGTGCCGACCGCCGTGCCGCCGTGGAGCGCGAAGGGCACGTCGGCGCCGAGCCGCGCGGCCAGCTCGTGCAGCCCGCGGGGGCCGAGTTCGGTCCCCCACAGGGCGTCGCAGGCGACCAGCGCCGCCGCGGCATCCGCCGAGCCGCCTCCCATGCCACCCGCGACGGGCACGCCCTTGCGGATGTCCAGATGCACGCCCTGCGTCACGCCGGCCGTCTGCGCGAGCAGCTTGGCAGCGCGCAGTGCGAGATTGCGATCGTCCAGCGGCACCCCGGAGATGTCGACGTCGCCGACGACGTCGATCGAGAAGCCGTCGGATGCCGAGGCGTACACGTCCTCGTACAGCGACACCGCCTGGAAGACCGTCGCCAGAGCGTGGTACCCGTCGTCATGACGCGGGCCGACGCCCAGGTAGACGTTGATCTTCCCCGGCGCGCGCACATGCACGGCATCCGGATGTCGGGCGAAGCTCACGGTCGCGTCACAGATCCGACGAGATCGACCAGAGGTTGACGTCGATGCCGTGCGCGAGGGCGTCGATGGCGGTGAGCTCCTCATCCGTGAAGGCCGGGCCGTCCACGGCCGCGATGTTCTCGTCCAGCTGCTCCGGACGCGAGGCGCCGATCAGCGCCGACACGACCACAGGGTCGCGCAGAGTCCACTGCAGCGCCATCTGCGCGAGGCTCTGACCGCGCTCCGCGGCGATGTCGTTGAGACCGCGCAGCACCGCGATCCCCTCATCGGAGAGCGGCCGATCCGGCAGCGAGCCGCGCTTCTGCGCCCGCTCGGCCGTGCCGTCGGCGAGGTACTTGCCGGTCAGCAGTCCCTGGGCGAGCGGTGTGAACGCGATGGCGCCGACCCCCTCCGCGCGGAGCGTGTCGGTCAGCCCGTCCTCCACCCAGCGGTTGAGGATCGAGTACGACGGCTGGTGGATCACGAGCGGCGTGCCCAGGTCGCGTGCGACGGCGAGCGCCGCCTCCGTGCGCTCCGCGCTGTACGAGGAGATGCCGACGTAGAGCGCCTTGCCCTGGCGCACCAGGGTGTCCAGTGCGCCGATCGTCTCCTCGACGGGCGTGACCGCGTCGACGCGGTGCGAGTAGAAGATGTCGACGTAGTCGAGCCCCATGCGGGTGAGCGACTGCTCCGCACTGGCGAGGATGTACTTGCGGCTGCCCAGGTCGCCGTACGGGCCGGGCCACATGTCGTAGCCGGCCTTCGACGAGATGATCAGCTCATCGCGGTAGGGCTTGAGGTCCTCGGCGAAGATGCGGCCGAAGTTCTTCTCGGCCGATCCGTACGGCGGGCCGTAGTTGTTCGCCAGGTCGAAGTGCGTGATGCCGCTGTCGAACGCGTGCCGCAGCAGGGCGCGCTGGGCGTCCATCGGGATGTTGTCGCCGAAGTTCCACCACAGGCCGAGTGAGATCGGCGGCAGGTAGAGGCCGGAGGAGCCGACCTGGCGGTACTCGAATCGCTGATAGCGATCGGATGCCGCGGTGTACGGCCGGTGCAGCTCGGGAACGTCGGAACGGAAGCGGGGATCGGTCACCCAGCCAGGCTAGCCGTCCTGCTGGACGCGCGCGATCCGGTGGTAATCATCGACCGTGAGGTCCTCGCCGCGAGCAGTGGGGGCGACGCCGGCAGCCTCCAGGACCGCGGATGCCGCCGCCGAGCTGCCGAAGATCCCGGACAGGGCCTGGCGCAGCATCTTGCGACGCTGGTTGAACGCGGCGTCCACGATCTCGAAGGTGCGCCGGCGCTCGATCTCGTCGCCGCGCGGCTCCGGGTCGCGGTGGAAGCCCACCAGCAGGCTGTCGACGTTCGGCACCGGCCAGAACACCTGCCGCGACACGGTACCGGTCAGCCGCCACGGGCCGTACCAGGCCGCCTTCACGCTGGGCGCACCGTAGATCTTCGAGCCGGGCTTCGCCGCGAGCCGCTCGGCGACCTCCGCCTGCACCATGACCACGCCGCGCTGCAGGTGCGGGAAGGTCTCCAGGAAGTGCAGCAGCACCGGCACGGACACGTTGTACGGGAGATTGGCGACGAGCACGCTCGGGTCGCCGGGCAGCTCGGTGACGCGCATCGCGTCGGCGTCGACCACCGTCAGCGCACCGTCGGGCACACCGCGCTCGGCGGCCGTCTGCGGAAGGCGCTCGGCCAGCCTGTGATCGATCTCGACGGCGGTCACCGACGCCCCGGTCTCGAGGATCGCGAGGGTCAGCGACCCGAGCCCAGGTCCGATCTCCACGACCCGCTCCCCCGCCTGGACATCGGCGGCCTGCACGATCTTGCGCACGGTGTTGGCGTCGACCACGAAGTTCTGCCCGAGCTTCTTGGTGGGGGTCACATCGAGTTCGGCGGCGAGGCGGCGGATCTCGGTGGCGCCGAGCAGGGAGACGGTCATGGATCCATTCTCGCGTATGTCCGGACCCGCCCCTAGGATCGGGCGAGTGACCGCATTCGGAGAGCTCATCGCGCCGCGCCGGCTCGGCCGGGACTTCCGCTGGCTGATGTCGGCTGCGTGGACGAGCAACATCGGCGACGGCATCGCCCTCGCCGCCTCCCCGCTGCTGATCGCCTCGATGACCTCGTCGCCGGTGCTGGTCGCCTCCGGCGCCATGCTGCAGTTCCTGCCGTGGCTGCTGTTCGGTCTGCACGCCGGCGCGATCGCGGATCGCGTGGAGCGGCGGATGCTGGTCATGCTCGCCCATGGCGTCCGCGCCGTGATCGTGCTGGCGCTCGTGGCCTTCCTGGTGACGGGCACCGCGAACATCGCCATCGTGCTGGCGGTGTCGTTCCTGTACGGCACGGCGGAGGTCTTCGCCGACACCAGCACGAGCACGTTGCTGCCGATGATGGTGAAGCCGGCCGACCTGGGAATCGGCAACGCCCGTCTGCAGGCGGGCTTCCTGGTGGCGAACCAGCTGGCAGGGCCTCCGCTGGGCGCCTTCCTGTTCGCGGTCGGCCACTTCTGGCCGTTCCTGGTGCAGGTGCTTGCCGTGTCGCTGGCGCTGCTGCTGGTGGCGCGGATCGCCCGGCAGCCGGTGCCGCCGCGCTCGTCGGCCAGCACGGACCCGTCGTCCGGATCAGCGCCCCGGAAGTCGCACGTCGGGCACGACATCGCGGAGGGCGTGGGCTGGGCGTGGCGCAACAAGCCCGTGCGCACGCTGATCATCATCATCCTGGCGTTCAACGTCACCTGGGCGGCCCCTTGGGGCATCCTGGTCCTGTACGCGACCGAGCATCTGAAGATGGGGCCGGTCGGCTTCGGCGCGCTGACCACGGCATCCGCTCTGGGCGGCCTCGCCGCCACGCTCAGCTTCGGATGGCTGGAGCGGCACGTGTCCTTCGCCACCCTGATGAAGATCTGCCTGTCGCTCGAAGTGCTGATGCACCTGTCCTTCGCGCTGACCACGAACGGGGTCGTGGCGCTCGGGATCATGTTCGGGTTCGGCGCCTACGCGTTCGTGTGGGGCACGATCTCCACGACCGTGCGCCAGCGGCTCGTGCCGCACGAACTGCAGGGCCGGGTCGGCTCGGTCAACATGGTGGGCGTGTTCGGCGGCATGGTCATCGGGCAGGCCGTCGGCGGGCTGATCGCGCAGGCGTGGGGGCTGACCGCACCGTGGTGGTTCGCCTTCGGCGGCGCTGCGCTCACGCTCCTGCTGATGTGGCGGCAGATCTCGCACATCGCCGCGGCGAAGCCGGTGCTCGAGGACGCCCCGGCCGATGAGCCGCCGACAGGCGACGCCGCTCAGTAGCGCGCCAGGCGGGCATCCAGCCCGTTGCGGACCGCCGGCCACTCGTGCGGCAGGATCGAGTACGCCACCGTGTCGCGCAGCGAGCCGTCCGGAAGGATGCGGTGATTGCGCAGCACGCCGTCCAGCTTCGCGCCGAGGCGCTCGATGGCTGCCCGCGACTGCCGGTTGTGGAAGTGCGTCATCAGGGACACGGCGATGGCATCGCAGCGCTCGAAGGCGTGCGCGAGCATGAGCCGCTTCATCGCCGGGTTGACCTCGGTGCCGTGCGCCTGGGCGCCGATCCACGTGTAGCCGATCTCGACGCGACGGTTCGGCTGATCGATGCTGCAGAACGTGGTCATGCCGATCACCTCGCCGCTGCCGAGGCGCCGGACGGCGAACGGGTTCATGCTGCCCGCCGCGCGTGCGGCCAGGCGACGGTCGATCTCGGCCGGCACGCCCTCGGCGGTCGGGACCGACGTGTACCAGGCGTGCGCCAGGGTCGCCGCGGCGCGGCCGAGATCCTCGGTGTGCTCGTGACTGAGCGGCTCGAGCCGCACATGGTCGTCTTCGAGCGTGATCTCATCGAGGAAGAGCATCCGATCCCCACCCGTCATTCGAAGGAGCCGTACACGGCGAGCGTGTTCGCCGCGACCTGCGCGCAGAGCTCGTCGACATCCATCTCGAGCTCGGCCGCCATGAACCGCATGGTCAGCGGAACGAGATACGGCGCGTTGGGGCGACCGCGCAGCGGCACCGGCGTCAGGAAGGGGGCATCCGTCTCCACCAGGATCCGATCCAGCGGCGTCACGTGCAGCGCGTCGCGCAGGTTCTGCGCGTTCTTGAAGGTGATGTTGCCCGCGAAGGAGAGCCAGTACCCGGCGTCCGCCGCGGTCCTGGCCATCGCCTCGTCACCAGAGAAGCAGTGGAACACGGTGCGCTCCGGCGCCCCGACGCGGGCGAGGGTCTCCAGCACGTCGTCGTGCGCGTCGCGGTCGTGGATCTGCATGGCGATGCCGTGCTTCTTCGCCAGCGCGATGTGCGCCTCGAAGGACTCGTGCTGCGCGGGGCGGCCATGTTCGTCCGTGCGGAAGTAGTCCAGCCCGGTCTCGCCGATCGCCCGGGTGCGCGGGTGCGCCGCGAGCTCGTCGATCACCGCGATCGCCTCATCGAGGCGCCCGTCCTGCTGGTAGGTCGGCGCGTCGTTCGGGTGGATAGCGACGGCCGCGAGCACGCGCGGATCGGATGCCGCGGCATCCACCGCCCACCGCGAGGACTCGATGTCGCCGGAGGCCTGCACGACGCCGGCGATCCCGACGGCGCCCGCCCGATCCAGCTGCTCGCGCAGCGAGAGCGGTTCGACGCCGTCGGTGATCTCCAGGTGGCAGTGGTTGTCGTACACCGGGACCGTGAGCGGCTCCGGCGCCGCCGGGTAGCTCAGGTCCTTGCGCCCCTTCGTGGAGCGCTCGCGCACGTAGGTGTCGGCCATGCTCTACGCGGTCTGCTCCACGCGCGGGAACAGCGGCGCGAGCGCCGACACGGTGGTGCCCGGCTTCAGCGCGCCCCAGGCACCGGCCTCGCGGATCGGCTGCGCGGCGAGCGCACCCAGGGAGTCCTCGACGCCCAGCGCCTCCCACAGCTTGCCTGTCGACTGCGGCATGACCGGCGAGAGCAGCACGGCGAGCGCCCGCAGGCCCTCGGCGCAGGTGTACAGCACGGTGCCGAGGCGCGCACGCTGAGCCTCGTCGCGCGCCAGCGCCCACGGCTCGTTCTCCGTGATGTAGCCGTTCAGCGCGTCCACGATCGTCCAGATCGAGTGGATCGCCTCGTCGATGCGGAAGTGGCCGATCGCGGCATCCGCCTTCGACGCGGCATCCGCGACCGTCTTCTGGATCGCGAGGTCGGCGTCGGTGTAGTCGGATGCCTCCGGGACGACGCCATCGAAGTACTTCTCGATCATCGCGATCGTGCGCGACGCGAGGTTCCCGAAGCCGTTCGCGAGCTCTGCCTGGTAGCGGGCCGACAGGTCCTCCCACGAGAACGAGCCGTCCTGGCCGAACGCGATCGCCGAGAGGAAGTAGAAGCGGTACGCGTCCGAGCCGAACACGTCGGTGATCTCGGTGGGCGCGATGCCGGTGAGCTTGGACTTCGACATCTTCTCGCCGCCGACCAGCAGCCAGCCGTGCGCGAAGACGCCCTTGGGCACCTCGAGCCCCGCCGCCATCAGCAGCGCGGGCCAGATCACGGCGTGGAAGCGCAGGATGTCCTTGCCGACGACATGGTACGCCGGCCAGCGCCGGTCGAAGGTCGACTCGTCGGAGCCGTAGCCGACGGCGGTGACGTAGTTGAGCAGGGCGTCGACCCACACGTAGATGACGTGCGACTCGTCCCAGGGCAGCGGAATGCCCCAGTCGAACGTGGAGCGCGAGATCGACAGGTCCTTCAGCCCCTGGCTGGCGAACGACACGACCTCGTTGCGCGCCGAGTCGGGGCGCACGAAGTCGGGCTCGGTCTTGTAGAGCTCTAGCAGGCGGTCCTGGAACTCGCTGAGCTTGAAGAAGTAGTTCTTCTCCTGCAGCAGCTCGAGCGGCTTGGAGTGGATCGCGCAGACCTTCAGGCCCTCGAAGGGACCGGTGCCGTCGACGATCTCCGACTCGGGCTTGAACTCCTCACAGCCCACGCAGTACAGCGCCTCGTACTCGCCCGCGTAGATGTAGCCCGCGTCGTACAGCTTCTGGAAGAACACCTGCACGTTCTTCTCGTGCCGCTCCTGCGTGGTGCGGATGAAGTCGTCGTTCGCGACGTCGAGGGTCTTCAGCAGCGGGAACCAGCTCTCGCCGACCAGCTTGTCGACCCACTCCTGCGGGGTGACGTTGTTCGCCGCGGCGGCGCGGAGCATCTTCTGACCGTGCTCGTCGGTGCCGGTCAGCATCCAGGTGTCGTCCCCCGCCTGGCGGTGCCAGCGCGCAAGAGTGTCCACGGCGACGGACGTGTAGCCGTGGCCGATGTGCGGCACGTCGCTGGGGTAGTAGATCGGCGTGGTGATGTAGAAAGACTCGCCTGCGGGCATGGGATCGATTCTAGGCGGGAAGCGGGAGCGGGATTGTCGTGTGACCTGCTGTGCGGAGGCCGGGGGCCGGACGCGGGCATCCGGACGTTCCCTGCGCTCGCAGAGCGGGTGCCCCTCCCGCTGCGCGGGTCCCTCCCCGATGCTCGCTCCGGGAACGTCCTCCTGCCCTGTTCGTGGGGGCAGACGCTCTGGCCGGGCTGCCCTCGGCGTGCGGAGGGGGTGAGAAGGTGGGCAGCTCGCGCGGAGAAGTGCACTACGCGCGGACGGAAGGTGACGATTCGGCCGCTCCTGGTGCACATCTCCGCAGGAAGCGCACGCGGGTGGGATGCTGTGGGCATGGATGCCGGGGAGCGGACGGCGCTGTGGCTGTGGATCGTGCTGGTGATCGTGGCGCCCGTCATCGCGATCCTCACGTTCGGCGTGCAGGTCGGGCGGTGCGAGGATCCGCATCCCGGTTCGGACGCGGGCAGCTGCGCGCTCGGTCCCGCAGTGGGGATGCCCGGTGCGATCCTCATCGCTGCGGTCTGCGTGGCGCTGTTCACCCTCGCGGTGATCAGAATCGTGCTGCTGTCACTGCGCCGTGCGGGCGTGCGCTGACCTCATCGGGCATTCGACCGCGACGCTCGACGGCTGTGACCGTGAAACCCGCACCTTCGAGGAGCGCAGCCAGGGACTCGGCGCTCCAGAAGTACGCGGTCGTGACGGCGTGCGGGAAGGGCTCGCGCGAGACGCCGTCGAAGAAGCCGATCAGGATGCTGCCACCGGGGACGAGCACGCGGGCGAACTCGGCGAGGATCGCGGGGAGCTGCTCGGGCGGCGTGTGGATCAGCGAGTACCAGGCGAGGATCCCGCCGAGCGAGGCATCCGGCAGCGGAACCCGCTCGAACGATCCGTGCAGGAACTCGAGGTGCGGGTTCCGCGCCCGCGCGTGCGCGATGAACTGATCGGAGAGGTCGATGCCGAGGACCTCGTGCCCGCGATCGTGCAGGAACCGCGTCCACAGGCCCGGTCCGCAACCGGCGTCGAGGATGCGCCCGGGAACGGCATCCGCCCATCGGCCGATCTCCTCGCGATCCCGTTCTGCGAGCTGATCCACCTCGCCGATGAGCGCGATGTACTCCGCGGCCCTCGCGTCGTACGCACCCCCGATGACGTCGCTCATCGGGCGGCGAGGGCGGCCTGGTAGAGGTCGCGGGAGCTCAGGCCGGTCGCTGCGGCGACCTCGGCGCAGGCGTCCTTGAGCCGGATGCCGGATGCCACCAGTGCCTGCACCTGGGCGACGGCGGCCTCGGCGGAGACGGCGACGGGCGTCGCTCCCGACACGACCACGACGATCTCGCCCTTCACGCCCTGCTCGGCCCACTCCGCGAGCTCGGATGCCGTGCCCCGGCGCACCTCCTCGTAGAACTTGGTGAGCTCGCGGCACACTGCGATGCGCCGGTCGGCGCCGAAGGCGGCGCCCATGTCAGCGAGCGAGGAGGCGAGGCGCGACGGCGACTCGAAGAACACCATGGTGCGGGGCTCGGAGGCGAGCGCCGACAGGGTCGAGCGCCGCTCCCCCGGCTTGCGCGGCAGGAAGCCCTCGAAGGTGAAGCGGTCGGTGGGGAGTCCGGAGATCGCCAGCGCCATCAGCACCGCACTCGGCCCGGGGATGGCGGTCACCGTCACGCCCCGCTCCACGGCGGCGGCCACCAGCCCGTAGCCGGGGTCGCTCACTGCGGGCATCCCGGCATCGCTGACGACAACGATGTCCTGCTCCTCCGCAAGCGCGGCGAGCTCAGCGGCCTTGTGCTTCTCGTTGTGGTCGTGCAGGGCGATCAGCCGCGGCCGGTTGTCGATCTTCAGCGCCTGCAGCAGCCGCTGCGTGGTGCGGGTGTCCTCGGCGGCGACGATCTCGGCGTTCTCGAGAACCTCGATCAGGCGCCGGGACGCATCGCCGAGGTTGCCGATCGGGGTCGCCGCCAGGATGATCACCCGATCAGCTTATGCGGGTGGACGGACGGGATTGCCTAGGCTGATCAGGTGACATCGCCCGCATCCCTGCTGCCGCCGCTGGACGATCGTGCGACGCTCTGGGAGCGGCTGCGCGACCGCGCGATGGGGAACCCTTCGACGGCGCGGATGCTGGGCTGGCTCACGCCGCTGCTGATCACGCTGCTCGCCGGCGTGCTGCGACTGGTGAACCTCGCCCATCCGCACCAGATCATGTTCGACGAGACGTACTACGTCAAGGACGCCTGGTCGCTGTGGAACCTGGGCTACGAGGCGAAATGGGGTGACAACGCCGATGCGCATCTGCTGACCGGCGACGACTCCGCGATGCAGACCGCGGGTTCGTTCGTGGTGCATCCGCCGCTGGGCAAGTGGATCATCGCGCTGGGTATCGCCGCATTCGGCCCTGGTTCCAGTCTGGGCTGGCGGCTGACGACCGCGATCCTGGGCACGCTGACCGTGCTGCTGGTGTACCTGATCGCGCTGCTGCTGACCCGGTCCCGCACGGTCGCCGCGATCGCCGGCGGACTGCTCGCGATCGACGGGCTCGGGATCGTGATGAGCCGCATCGCGCTGCTGGACGGCATCCTCGCCTTCTTCGTCATGCTGGGCGTGCTCTTCGTGCTGCTGGACCGGCGGCGCACGATGCCGCTGCTGGCGATGATCGGCTCAGGCCGCGATCCCGACGATCCGCCGCTGATGAACGGCCCGGTGCTGTGGGCGCGACCGTGGCTGATCGCAGCCGGCGTCGCCTTCGGGGCATCCGCGGCGGTCAAGTGGTCGGGCGTGTACGCGCTGGCCGCCTTCGGTCTGTACGTGGTCGTCACCGATGCGCTCGCGCGGCGACGGGCGGGCGTCGCGCTGTGGCCGACGGATGCCGTGTTCCGGCAGGGCGCGGCCTCCTTCGTCCTCTCGGTGGGCCCTGCACTGGCGACCTACCTGGTGGCCTGGACGGGATGGCTGGTCACCTCGGGCGGGTACGGCCGGCAGGCGGATGCCGATCCGCTGGTCGCCCTGTGGAAGTACCACGAGGCGATCCTCACGTTCCACGTCGGGCTGCACAGCCCGCACCCGTACGCGAGCCCGGCGTGGCAGTGGCCGTTCCTGCTGCGACCGACCGCGATCTGGGTCGGCGACAAGCCGACGGGCTGCGGCACCGACCACTGCATCGCGGTGATCTCCTCGGTGCCGAACCCGCTGATCTGGTACGCGAGCATCGCCGCCGCGCTGTACCTGCTGTACCGGTTCGTGCGCGGGCTCATTGAGCGCAAGCCCGTCGGCCCCGCCCTGACCCTCCCGCTGGTGGGACTGGTCGCGACGTACGTGCCGTGGCTGCTGGTCGGCAACCGCACGATCTTCCAGTTCTACACGATCGCGATGGTGCCGTTCCTTGTGATCGGGCTCGCGGTCGCACTGCGAGAGCTCGCAGGCCGGAAGGATGCTCCACTGCACCGCCGGCAGGCCGGTCAGCGCACGGTCGTCGTGTATCTGTGCGTCGTCGTGCTGGTGTCGGTGTTCTACTACCCGGTGTGGACGGGCATGAGCGTGCCCTACGAGTTCTGGCTCATCCACAACTGGCTGCCGGGCTGGATCTGAGCCATGTCCGCACCTCACGGCTTCGAGCATCTGGTCCGCGGCGATGAGGTCGTGATCCTGCATCACGGCATCCGCGCGGCCACCCTCCGGGGTGCGAGGGCGGCCGACTTCCTGGCGCGGATCGACGCCGAGGATCCCCAGCTGCTGATGGCGCGCCTGACCGGGAACTACCAGCGCGGCAACGAGCGCGCCGCCCGCCGGCATCCGCGCAATCAGTCCTGAGCCGGGCAGCGCTCAGTGCGCGGCGGACGCGTCCTCCGGCGCACGGTGACCCTCGTCCAGGCGCGGCTTCTTCCCCAGCATCCGCCCGACGCCGAGCACGACGCCGACGACCACCAGGCCGAGCAGAAGACCGGCGACCGCCGACACCGCCGTGTCGCCGACCCAGGCGACGACCGCGCCCAGCGGGGCGAGTAGCTCGTCCACGCCGTGCAGCAGGTCGGCCGGCCAGTGCAGGCCGACCTCGCCGAGGTTCACGATCGCGAGGTGACCGCCCACCCAGAGCATCGCCACGGTGCCGACCACGCTGATCACGCGGAACACCGCCGGCATGGAGCGCGCGATCCGCGCCCCGGTGTGGCGCACCCGGCGTACCGGGCTCTTCGCCATGCCGAGCCCGATGTCGTCGATCTTCACCAGCAGGGCGACGGCGCCGTACACCACGCCGGTCATGATCAGCGCGATGACCGCCAGCACGCCGAGCGTCTGCCAGATGCCGAGGTTCTTGTCCAGGCTCGCCAGCGAGATGAGCATGATCTCGGTGGAGAGGATCAGGTCGGTGCGGATCGCTCCCCAGACCAGCCGGTTCTCGTCGCGCTCCCCCTCATCGCCGTGGCCGTGGCCGAATCCGAACCACTCCAGCACCTTCTCGGCGCCCTCGAAGCAGAGGTACGTGCCGCCGACGATGAGCAGGTACGGAAGCACCCCCGGCGCGAACGCGGTGAGCAGCAGCGCGATGGGGATGATCACGATGAACTTGTTCGCGATCGACCCGAGGGCGATCTTGCCGACCACCGGCAGCTCGCGCGCTGGGGTGAGCCCCTGCACGTACTGCGGTGTGACGGCGGCATCGTCGATGACGACGCCGGCCGCCTTCGCGGATGCCTTGACGGCAGCGCTGAGGATGTCGTCGACGACGGCGAGCAGGCCTACGGACATGCGGTCCCCCTGGGGATCGTGTGGGTGGCCGGCGGTCGTGCCGGTTCGACTGGCAAGGCTACCGGGTCGGCGGATGCTGCTCCGTCAGCGCCCTCGGCACGCCGGGGCGGGAGGAGCCGCGGGTCAGTCGTGCGACCACCAGCAGCACCGCAGTCAGCCCGATCGTCAGCAGCAGCTGAAGACGGGCCTTCTGGTCGATCATCGCCAGCGCGATGATCACGGCCAGCAGCACCAGGCACGCCCAGGACAGCACCGGGAAGCCCCACATGCGCATCGGCATCGCCTCGCCGTCGCGGTCCGCGCGCCGGCGCAGGATGATCTGCGAGATGGCCGTGGCCGTCCAGATGACGAGGACCGTCGAACCGACGATGTTCAGCAGCAGGGTGAGCACATCCTGCGGGATGGCCCAGTTGATGATCACCGAGACGAACCCGAAGGCGACGGAGGCCAGCACCGCCACGTACGGCACGCCCTTCGCACTGGTGCGGATCGCCGCGAGGGGCGCCAGGCCGCGCTCACCCAGCGAGTACACCATGCGGGAGGCGCCGTAGATGTTGGCGTTCATGGCCGACAGCAGCGCCAGCACCACGATCGCCGACATCAGCAGGTCGACCCCGGGCAGGTGCAGGGTGGCGAGGACCGCCGAGAACGGGCCGGCCTTCACATCTTTCGCGTCCCACGGCAGCACGGCGACGATCACGAAGATCGAGCCCATGTAGAAGATCAGGATGCGCACCATCACCTCGCGCACGATGCGGCGGATGTTGTTCGCGGGGTCGTCGGACTCGGCGGCGGCGATCGCCACGACCTCGGTCCCGCCGAAGGCGAACACCACGATGAGCAGTGCGGCCGCGATGCCGGTGATGCCGTGCGGCGCGAAACCTCCGTGGGCGACGAGGTTGCCGACACCGACTGCCGGGACGTTCGGGATGAGTCCGAGGATGGCGCAGGCGCCCACGATGAGGAACGCGATGATCGCGAAGACCTTGATCGCCGCGAACCAGAACTCGAACCGGCCGTAATTGCGCACGCCGAACAGGTTCACCGCGGTCAGCGCGGCGACGAAAACGAGCACCCACGCCCAGGCGGGGAATCCGGGAGTCCAGCCCTGCACGATGCCGGCCGCCCCTGTCGCCTCCGCAGCGATCACCACGACCAGCTGGATCCAGTACAGCCAGCCCACCGCACTACCGGCGCTGCGTCCCATGGCGCGCTGCGCGAACGAGCTGAAGGCGCCCGAACTGGGCCGCGCGGCCACCATCTCGGCGAGCATCGACATCACCAGGATGACGATCGTGCCGGCGACCAGGTACGACACGAGCACGGCGGGGCCGGCGATGCTGATCGCCTCGCCCGATCCCACGAACAGGCCGGCGCCGATCGCGCCGCCGAGGCCCATCATCGAGATCTGCCGACGCGTGAGGCCGGGATGCAGCCCCTGCGTCGTCGTCGTGATCGCGGGAACCTCGGTCATGGGGACCTCCTCGTCCGATGGCGCCACGACTCCGACAGCCGCTCGCTCCGAACGGCCACATTAGAACGATGTGCGGTCGGAAGCAATCTGCGCCGCGCTCGACGCGCACCTTGCGCGTCGCGGAGCATACCTGCCCACCCGCGCTGATCAGAATGCGAAGCGGACGGGTGGGTCAGACGGTGTGCCATGCCGCGCGGACGGCACCGAGCGCCTCATCGAGGCTGAGCCCGGCGGATGCCGCGACGAAGGCCTGCGCGGCGGCCCGCACGGCCTGCGGATAGGCGTGCCCGGCCCGTACCCGGGTGCCGCGGGCGCGGCTGGTCTCGACGAGACCCTCCTCCTCGAGCAGCGCGTAGGCCTTCGCGACGGTGCCGGCGGCGACTCGCAGGTCGCCCGCCAACTGACGGATCGACGGCAGCCGGTGGCCGTCGGCGAGCTCGCCGGAGCGGATGCCGTCGGCCAGCTGCGAGCGGATCTGCTCGAACGGCGCGAGGGGACCGGAGGGGTCGACCGTGATCATCGCACCGGCTCCGGAGCGCGGGTGAGCCTCTCGCCGATCGTGAAGGCGGTGAGCGCCGCGAGGGTCACGCTGATCAGGCTGAGGACGAGGAACAGGACGCCCAGGATAGACATCGCATTGCTGATGACCGACCAGACCACGGGCGTCACGTCCTCGATGACGGCGTTGCCCATCGTGGTGCCCGCCATCAGCATGATCCCGCCGAGTGTGAACAGCATGGCCCCCATCGCCAGCTTGAGGATGACGGACGCCGACGCCTGCCTCCACTGCACGTCGGCGTTCGCGTCTTCGGGTGCGGGGAACGCCGCCGCCGAGCCGATGCGATGCAGCGCCAGGACCACCGCTGCGGCGAGCACGCCGAGCCCGACGAGCGCGGGAATCCCGTAGAACCAGCCCGGATACGGGCTGGCGAGGCTGGACACGCCCTGGTCGCCGAATCCGATCGCCCGGGATCGGCCTTGATCATCCGCAACCGCGGTGAGTCCGCAGAACGCGACGACGGCGACGAACACCGCGCCGAGCTCAGCGAAGCCGTGCAGCCACCCCTTCGGGATCACCGTCAGCCAGGAGCGGCGCTCCAGTCCCGCCGAGCGGGACGCCCCGACAGGCACCTCGGCGACGCGCGGCGGTGTGAGGGCGTACAGCAGCAGCCCGGCAGCGCCGGCGACCGTGGACGCGGCGGCGAACGGCCAGCCCAGCAGTCCAGGGATGCTCAGGCCGCCGACCGCCACCGCGAAGAAGACCACGAGCGCGCAGGCGATGGCGAGCAGTGCCCGGCGGCGGGAGGCTGCGACCACCGGCACGATGTGCTCGGGCATCCGAGCCGTGCGTCGCCGGTGGGTGATGACCCACACGATGACGACGGCGACGACGACGCCGAGCGCATAGAGATTGACTGCGAAGCCTGCCATGACCCCACCTTTCGTGTACTACCGAGAAAGTACACGAAAGGTGCAGCGTGTAGCAACCTTCTGATACACGCGATCGTGCCCGCATCCGAGAACAGGCCGATTGCTGAAGACAGGACCGATCAGGCGGCAATCATCCTGTTCTCGGCAATCCTCCTGTTCTCGAGTGGGCTCGGCGGGCCGGCCTGGTCGGCGGGCTGGAGTGCCGGGCGGGGCCGGTTGCGCGACCTCGCACCGGGGTCAGCGCCCGGAGCTCGGTTCCTCAGCGCCCGGAGCCCGGTTCCTGCGCGCCCTTCGTCTCGCTGCGCTCGCTCAGGAGCCGCGGAGCGAGACGAAGGGCGGCGGGATCCGAGGTCGGCAGCCGGCACACGAAGTCCCGGCAGTCGTAGACCAGCCCGTCGGCAGCGTCCTTGCCCTCGAACAGCATGAATCCGGCATCCGCGAACGCCGCCGCCTGCGCCGGACTCACCACGGTCAACACATCCGCATCCGTCGCGCGCGCCGCGTCCGCGAGGGCGCCGTCGCGCGACGCGACGACGGCCACGACCTGCCGCGGCGGCTGAGCGAGACCCGCCGCGACGCGCAGGATGGCGCCGTGGGCGATCGGATGCTGCAGGGCGCGGCCCGCGACGCTCGCCACGAGCTGCTCGGCCTGCGCACGGTGCGCCTCGCCGGCGCCCAGCCGCCAGGCGGTGAGATGAGCGGATGCCAGGGCCGCGGGCCCCGAGGGGAGATCGCCGTCGCCGTCCTCGGCGCCCCGCACGATGCCCTGGCCGGCGAGCACCGGATCCGATGCGGCCTTCGTTCCCAGCACCTCGAGCGCGCGCGACGCCCAGGCCGTGTCGCCGGTCGCGAGCGCCAGCGCGAACAGCCCGTCGGCGAGCAGACCGAGATCGGCGGATGTCGCCACGGCATCCGCCGCGACGCCGTCCAGCGACGACCGGACGAGGTCCCCTGCCGCCGAACGGTTCACTCTCAGCACGTGCACGGCAGCCCCCGCGGCCGCGTCGACCCACGAGGCCTCCCCCAGCCGGGCGCCTGCCCGGGCGAGCGCCCCGATCACGAGGCCGTTCCAGCCGGTCAGCACCTTCCCGTCCACCGCCGGCGCCTCGAGGCCTTCGCGACCCGCCGCGTCCCGGCGGTAGTAGCCGCCCTCGCTGCGCTCGCCGTCGATCCACGACTCGGAGTCCTGCGCCGCGCCGAACGCACCGCCGTCGCGTCGCAGCACGTTCAGCAGGAAGCCCGCGATTCCTGCTGCGATGTCCGACCGCCCGGCGTCCAGCGCCACCTCCAGCAGCTGCGCGTTGTCGGTCAGCATCCGCTCGTAGTGCGGCACGGTCCAGTCCCGCTGGGTCGCGTACCGGAAGAACCCGCCGTCGACGGGGTCCCTCAGCTCGGACCCGGCCATCGCCGTGAGCGCTCGATCCACGGCTTCCGTTCCGTCTCCCGCCGGATGCTGCAGGAAACGCAGCGTCGTGGCCATCGGGAACTTCGGTGCGCCGCCGAAGCCGCCGAACAGGCGGTCCTCCCGCTCGGTGATCGTGCCAGCCGCGGCGCGCAGCGCACTGACGTCGGGGAGCTGCGACTCCGGCGCCTGCGCGGCTGCCCGCAGCGCGTCGGCCACGGCATCCGCCGAGGCGAGCACCTCGTCGTGCCGATCCGTCCACGCCTCGCGCACGGCCGTCAGCACGTCGCGGAAGGCCGGCGTTCCGCCGCGCGCCTCCGGCGGCCAGTAGGTGCCGGCGTAGAACGTTGCGCCCTGCGGCGTGGTGAACACGGTCAGTGGCCAGCCGAGGTTCTGCGTGAACGCGGATGCCGCAGCCATGAACGCCGCATCGACCTCCGGATACTCCTCGCGATCGATCTTCACGGCCACGAAGCCCTCGTTGATCTGCGCGGCCGTGGCCGCATCGGAGAAGGACTCGCGCGCCATGACGTGGCACCAGTGGCAGGTGGAGTAACCGATCGAGATCAGCAGCGGCACATCGCGGCGCACGGCCTCGTCGAACGCCTCGGTGCTCCACGGTCGCCAGTCCACCGGGTTCTCGGCGTGCGCGCGCAGATAGGGGCTGAGGGTATCGGCGAGCCGGTTGGTCATGGCACCCACGGTACGCCGCGGGCCCCGGACCGCGGGCCGGTCAGAACGCGGCGAGCGCGCGCGGGTCGGCGACCGGCGCGAATCCGACCAGCGGCAGCGCCCTCTCGGCGGCGAGCGCGATGCGGTCGAGGATCTGCGGCGACCGGATCTCGTAGCCGTCGAAGTCGGTGTTGCTGGCGTACACGCCCAGCGGCAGGGTGAGCGCCTGGAAGAAGGCGAACAGCGGTCGCAGCTGGTGCTCGAGGATCAGGGCGTGCCGTTCACCGCCGCCGGTGGCGGCCAGCAGCACGGGCTTGCCGACCAGGGCGTACTGGCCGATGAAGTCGAACAGATGCTTGAACAGCCCGGTGAACGAGGCGCGATAGACCGGGCTCCCCACGATGAGCAGGTCGGCCTCCTCGATCGCCTGCAGCTGCGCCTCCACCGCGGGAGGCAGGTCGTCGCGCCGCAGAGCACCGGCGAGCCCGGGCCCGATCTCGGTGAGCTCGATGATGCGCACGTCCACGTCGATCCGCTCCGCCACCGCGTCCGCGATGGCGCGCAGCAGAGCAGTGGTCTTGCTGGGCTCGTGCAGGGATCCGGAGACGGCGACGACGCGGTAGCGGGCTGGCATGCCTCCGACGGTAGTGAGCAGAACGCCCCGCGTCACGGGAAGCGACACGGGGCGTCATGCAGTCGAAACATGGCGTCATCCGGCGGGCGGCCGGGGACAGCGGGAGGAGGTCAGTTGACCTCGTCCGGGTGGGCGCTGACGCGGCCCGAGCCGTCGCCCGGGTCCATGGCGTCGATCGCGGCGATCTGCGCATCGGTCAGCTCGAAGTCGAACACGTCGATGTTCTCGGCCATCCGCTCGGGGCGCACCGACTTCGGGAAGACGATGAAGCCCTTCTGCAGGTGCCAGCGCAGCACGACCTGGGCAGGGGTGCGCCCGGTGGCCGCAGCAGCCGATGCCACCGCATCCGCGCCGAACAGGTCGTACTTGCCCTGGCCGAGCGGACCCCACGACTCGATGAGCACGCCGTGCGCGGCGGCCCAGTCGGTGATCTCGCGCTGCTGGTAGGCGGGGTGCAGCTCGATCTGGTTCACGGCGGGGACGACGCCGGTCGCCTCGACGATGCGCTCCAGGTGCGGGACGAGGTGGTTCGAGACGCCGATCGAGCGGGCGAGGCCGCGCTCGCGGATGCCGATCATCTTCTCCCAGGCGTGCACGTAGTCGTCCTTGGCCGGCGTGGGCCAGTGCACCAGGTACAGGTCGACCTGCTCGAGACCCAGCTTCTCGAGGCTCTCGGCGATGGCCTTGTCGGGCTCGTCGCCGTGGTGGCGGTCATTCCACAGCTTGGTGGTGATGAACAGCTCCGAGCGAGCGATGCCGCTCTTCGCGATGGCGGCGCCGACGCCCTCCTCGTTTCCGTAGATGGCCGCGGTGTCGATGTGACGGTAGCCGGCCTCGAGGGCCTGGCTGACCGCGCGCTCGGCCTCGTCGGCCGGCACCTTGAAGACGCCGTAGCCGAGCTGGGGAATGCTGTGTCCGTCGTTGAATTCAACCGTGGGAGTCGTCATGGCTCCAGCGTACGTGGTTGTGATGACAGGTGCGATGACGGAGTCCGCCCGATGCCGCGGCCTCAGGCGAGCGCGGCGACCGCCTCCTCGACGAGCGCCCAGAAGCGGTCCGGGTCGAGGTCCATCGCGATGGTCGCGTTGGGTTCCGCGCCCAGTGCGTCGATCAGGTCCACGCTCGTCGCACCGCGGGTGTGGGTCCCGTCGACCTCGATGTCGAGGTGAGAGCGCACCGTGGTCGCCACGGCCGGGTCGATGAGCATCGCCACGGTGATCGGGTCGTGCAGCGGCCCGTCGGGCATGCCCTGCGTCACCTCGTATGTGGAGCAGAAGAACTCCAGCAGCTCCGAGCCGAACGCCGCCGTGCGGGTCCCGATCCGACCGATGCGCTCGCGCACCTCGCGGGTGACGAGCGCCTGATGCGTGATGTTCAGCCCGACCATGGTGAAATCCACACCGCTGTCGAGAACCAGTGCGATGGCCTCCGGGTCGGTCAGGGCGTTGAACTCCGCGTAGGGCGTCGCGTTGCCTCGCGTCGTGGAGCCGCCCATCCAGATCACCCGCGCGATGCCGGGGATCAGGTCGGGGTGGTCGCGCACCAGCAGGCCGATGTTCGTCAGCGGCCCGGTCGCGACGATCGTGACGGGGACCTCGGATGCCGCGATCACATCGCGCATGAGCGTCTGCGCGTCCCGCTCGTCGAGCGGCACGGTCGGCTCGGGGAGCACGGGCCCACCCAGCGCGTTGGCGCCGTGGATGTCCTCGGCGGGGTGCAGGGAACCGGAGAGAGGGCCGGCCGCGCCGCGCGCGACCGGAACACCGTCGACACCCGCGACGGTGAGCGCGACGCGCGCGTTCAGCGTGGTGTGCTCCAGTAGGCCGTTGCCCCCGACCGTCGTGACGGCGCGCAGGTCGATCGCGGGGTTCGCGGCGGCGAGCCAGATCGCGAAGACGTCGTCGTGGCCGGGGTCGCAGTCGAGGATCACGGGAATGGGCATGGCATCCAGTATCCCGGCCTGGACCTCTATCGCGGCGCGAGGACGTCGAACGCGAGCCGCGCCAGCTGCGCCGGCGAACCGGCGCCGGTCGTGCCGGCCTCGGATGCCGCCCACTCCTCCAGCCCGATGCGGATCGCGTCGGTGGCGGCGACGGCGAGCAGCCGCGCGCGGAGCCGATCGGATGCCCATCCCTCGTGCTCGGCGATGATGCCGCAGATGAGCTCCTCGGAGTCGTGATTCACCCGATGCCACACGGCCCGCAGCTCGGTGTCGTCGGTCAGTGCGCGCAGGAGCGGCCGGATGCCGAGCATCTGCTCGGCGGCATCAGGTCCGTCGACGGTCAGCACCTCGTCGATCGCCGCCGAGATCGCGGCGCGGGCCTCGCCGTCGGCGGAGGCGAGCAGCTCCTGCCACCGCGCGGCCCCGATCTCGAGCACCGGGGCGACGGCCTGCTCCTTCGTGTCGAAGTAGCGGTAGAAGGTGCGCAGCGAGACGCCCGCCGCGTCCGCGATCTGCGCGGCCGTCACCTGCGCGACTCCCTGTCGGGCGAACAGCGCGGCGGCCGCAGCGGCGATGTCGTGCCGTGTCTGCGCCCTGCGGCGGGCACGCAGGCCCGGTTCCTCGTCCATGGTTCCGAGCGTACGGGAATAGTTGGACAATCTGTCCGTTGAATGCCAACATGGCACGTTGTGCCACTTAAGGCAATGAGCATCATGACGGATCCGATCCCGGACCCGCCGGGGGTGCCCGATCAAGATGACGGACCCGATCCTGGACCCGCCGAGGAAGGAATCATCATGAACCGCTACGAAGGTCGCCGCGCACTCGTCACCGGAGGCGGCTCCGGCATCGGCCAGGCCACCGTGCTGCGGATGCTGTCGGAGGGCGGCCGTGTCGTCGCCGCTGACGTCAGCGCCGCGGGCCTCGCCGACACGGTCGAGAAGGCCGGCGCCGACGCCGAGCGCCTCACCACCGTCGAGGTCAACATCGGCGACGAGGCATCGGTCAAGGCCGGGGTGTCCGCAGCCGTCGACGCACTGGGCGGCCTGGACGTGCTGGTCAACGCCGCGGGCATCCTGCGGTCCTCGCACACCGACCAGACGACCCTCGACCAGTTCCAGCAGGTCATCCAGGTGAACCTGGTCGGGACGTTCCTGATGATCCGGGAGGCGATCCCCGCCCTCCTCGAGGGCACCGACTCCGCGGTGGTGAACTTCAGCTCCACCTCCGCGATGTTCGCGCACCCCTACATGGCGGCGTACGCGGCCAGCAAGGGCGGCGTGCAGTCGATGACCCACGCCCTCGCCGCCGAGTACGCGAAGCGCGGCATCCGCTTCACGTCCGTGCAGCCGGGCTCGATCTCGTCCGGCATGACCGACGGATCCGGCCAGAGCAGGCAGAGCGTCGGTCCCGGCCTTCCCGAAGACGCCGACATGAGCCTGTTCATGAAGCTCGCCCCGGCCATCGGCCAGGGCTTCGCGGGCCCCGAGTCGGTCGCCGGCGTCGTCGCGATGCTGGCCAGCGCCGACGGCGCCTTCATCACCGGCACCGAGGTGCGCATCGACGGCGGAACGCACTTCTGATCCGCTCCCCCTCGTCTCGTCGCTGCGCTCCTCGCTCGGGGACCGGTGCTCAAGCCGGTTCCTGAGCGAGCGCAGCGAGACGAAGGGCGCGTTAGGCTGGAGGGCTATGTCCTCGCCCGTCATCGTGTATCCCCCGGAGCTGCCGGTCTCCGCAGCCCGCGGGGAGATCGCCGACGCGATCCGCGACCATCAGGTGGTGATCGTGGCCGGCGCCACAGGCTCGGGAAAGACCACGCAGCTTCCGAAGATCTGCCTGGAGTTGGGCCGGGAGCGCATCGCTCACACCCAGCCGAGACGGCTCGCAGCACGCACCATCGCCGAGCGTGTCGCCGAGGAGCTGCACGTCGAGCTGGGCGACCTGGTCGGCTACAAGGTGCGGTTCACGGACCAGGTGTCGGATGCCACGCGCATCGCGCTGATGACCGACGGCATCCTGCTGAACGAGATCCACCGCGATCGGTTGCTGCGTCGCTACGACACGATCATCATCGACGAGGCGCACGAGCGCTCGCTCAACGTCGACTTCCTGCTGGGATACCTGCACCGCATCCTCCCCGAGCGACCCGACCTCAAGGTGATCATCACCTCGGCGACCATCGACCCGCAGAGCTTCGCTGCGCACTTCTCGGATGCCGCCGGCGACCCCGCTCCGATCATCGAGGTGTCCGGCCGGACCTACCCCGTCGAGATCCGATACCGGCCGCTGGTGGACGACGCCACGACTCCGGAGGAATCCGACGAAACCAGCGGAGACCGGGCCGCGAGCCGGGGTTCGGCCAAGAATCTCCGGAGTTCTGGTGCGAACGGCGCGGAGCCGGAGGACGAGGTCACGGCCATCGTCGCGGCGCTGCGCGAGCTGGATCGCGAGGCGCCCGGCGACGTGCTGGTGTTCCTGCCCGGCGAGGCCGAGATCCGGGATGCCGCCGAGGCCGTCCGCGGCGCGTATCGCTCACAGGCCGCGCCTGTCGAGGTGCTGCCCCTGTACGGGCGCCTGTCCGCGGCCGAGCAGCATCGCGTGTTCGAGCGCTCGACCGTCGCGGGGCTGCGCCGCCGGGTGGTGCTGGCCACGAACGTCGCCGAGACCAGCCTCACGGTGCCCGGCATCAAGTACGTGATCGACACCGGTACGGCCCGCATCTCGCGGTACAGCGCACGCTCCAAGGTGCAGCGCCTGCCCATCGAGGCGGTGTCGCAGGCATCCGCGAACCAGCGCTCGGGCCGCGCGGGGCGCACCAGCGACGGCATCGCGATCCGCCTCTACGGCGAGGACGACTTCGAGAAGCGCCCGGAGTTCACCGAGCCCGAGATCCTGCGCACCTCGCTGGCCTCGGTCGTGCTGCAGATGCTCTCGCTCGGCTTCGGCGATATCACCGAGTTCCCGTTCCTCACTCCCCCGGACTCGCGCGGCGTCAAGTCCGCCCTCGACCTGCTCACCGAGATCGGTGCGGTCGACGTGACCCGTGGCGCAGCGCCCCGCCTCACGAGGATCGGTCGGGAGATCTCCCGGATGCCGATGGATCCGCGGTTCGCGCGGATGCTGGTCGCCGGCGCCGCCGCGGGCTCCGGCGTGCTGCGCGACGTCATGCCGATCGTCGCCGGCCTGTCCATCCAGGACGTGCGCGAGCGCCCCTCAGCGGATGCTCCGCAGTCGGTGCGGGACGAGGCCGACCGCATGCACGCGCGCTTCGCCGACCCGACCAGCGACTTCCTCTCGCTGCTGAAGCTGTGGAACCACCTGCGCGAGCAGCAGAGGGAGCTCGGCTCCAGCGCGTTCCGCCGGATGTGCCGCAGCGAGCACCTGAACTACGTGCGCGTGCGCGAGTGGTTCGACGTCCACCGCCAGTTGCGCACACTCGTGAAGGCGCCCAAGGACACCGCCGACGCGGGTGCCGCGCCCGCCGACGCGGATGCCCTGCACCGCGCGGTCCTCGCCGGCCTGCTCTCGCAGATCGGCATCCTGGATGAGCGAACTGCAGCCGGCAGCGCCAACAAGGACAAGCCGAAGAAGGGCGAGAAGCGCCGCATCGCGGAGTACCGCGGCGCCCGCGGCATCCGTTTCTCCATCTTCCCCGGCTCGGGTCTGCGCAAGAAGGCTCCGCAGGCCGTGATGGCCGCCGAGATCGTGGAGACCTCGCGCACGTTCGCGCGCACGGTCGCGGCGATCGACCCCGCCTGGGCGGAGTCACTCGCCGGCGACCTCGCCAAGCGGCAGGTCACCGAGCCGCACTGGTCGAAGGATGCCGGCGCCGCGGTCGCGTTCGAGAAGGTGACGCTGTTCGGCGTGGAGATCATCCCCCGGAGGCGCGTGCAGTTCGCGCGCATCGACCGCGCGGGCGCCCGCGAGCTGTTCCTACGCCACGCTCTGGTCGAGGGCGAGTGGGATCCGTCGCGCATCGACAAGAGGGTCAGCGCCTTCTGGCGCGCGAACGCCGAACTGCGCCGCCGTCTGGAGAAGCTGGAGGAGCGCGAGCGCCGCCGGGACATCCTCGCCGGCGACGAGACCGTGTTCGCCTTCTACGACCAGCGCATCCCGCACGAGGTGTTCGACGTGCGCTCCTTCGAGAAGTGGTGGCGCGACGCCCTCGCGTCCACGCCGAAGCTGCTCGTCATGCGCGAGAGCGACCTGCTCGAGGACGAGGACCGCGCCGACCAGTCCGAGTTCCCCACCCGCTGGACGCAGGGCGACCAGGTGCTGGGCCTCGCCTACCGCTTCGAGCCGGGGGCGGAGGACGACGGTGTGAGCGTGGTGCTTCCGCTCGCCCTGCTGCAGCAGATCCGCGACACCGGCTTCGACTGGCAGGTGCCCGGCCTGCGCGACGAGCTCATCACCGCCCTGCTCCGCGCGCTGCCGAAGGCGGTCCGCCGCCATGTCGTGCCTGCCGCGGACTGGGCCGCGAAGCTGGGCGAGCAGCTCGCCCAGGACGGCCCCGAGAACCACGCCGGCGTGCCCGAGCGCTCGCTCAAGGAGTCGCTGGCCCGGCTGATCCAGCCGATCGCGAACCAGCGCGTCGCGGCATCGGACTTCGAGGACGATCGTGTGCCGGGGCACCTGCGGATGAACTTCCGCGCGGTCGACGAGCGCGGGCGCGTCGTGGGCTCCGACCGGGATCTGGCGTCCCTGCAGCAGCGGCTCTCGGACCGTTCGCGGCAGAGCGTCGCGCGCTCGATCGCGCGTCCGGATGCGCCGGCGAAGGGCGCACGCAAGCCCGATGCCGCGTCCGTCGCCGCAGCATCCGCCCGCGGTCCGATCGAGCGCGACGACCTGACGGACTGGACCTTCGGGGACCTGCCCGACGTCCTCGACACGAAGGTCGCAGGTGGTGTGGTGCGCGGCTACCCCGCGATCGTGGACCGCGGCTCGACCGTGTCGGTGCGCCTGGAGGCGACGGTGGATGCCGCGGCATCCGCCACCCGCGACGGGGTGCTGCGTCTGGTGCTGCTGAACGTCCCCTCCCCCGCGTCGTACGTGCAGAACCACCTCACCTCGGCGGAGAAGCTGGCGCTCGCCGCATCGCCGTATCAGAACGTGGCTGCACTGATCGAGGACGCCCGCACAGCCGTCGTGCGCGGGCTCATCGAGGCCGAGGTGCCCGGCGGACTCATCCGCACCGAGGCCGAGTTCCGGCGGGTGCGGGATGCCGTCAACGCCGCCCTCGTGGACAGCCTGTTCGCGTGCGTGTCGCTGGTCGCCCGCATCCTGACGAAGAGTCGCGACGTGGAGCGCGGCATCAAGTCGCAGAACTCGCTCGCGCTGCTCGGCCCGCTGAACGACATCCGCTCCCAGCTGAGCGGCCTCATCCGCCCCGGCTTCATCTCCGCCACGGGGGTGGAGCGGCTCGCACATCTTCCCCGCTACCTCGACGGGATGCTGGACAGGCTGAAGACGCTCGCGAACGAGCCGGGCAAGGACCGCGCCCGTATGACCGAGTACGAGCGCATGGCGAAGGCCTTCGAGGACGCCGGCGGCACGATCCCGCTCGCATCCGACGCGCCGGCCGCCCTCGTGGAGGTGCGCTGGCTTCTCGAGGAGTACCGGGTGAGCGTGTTCGCGCAGCGCCTGGGCACCGCGCAGCCCGTCTCACCGCAGCGGATCATGAAAGCGCTCTCGGCTCGCTGAGAGATCGCCGCCGTCGCCCGAGGCCGCGTTAGCCTGGCATCATGGCTCGCGCGATCGTCCACACCGAACTCGGCTCCCCTGACGTCCTCCGGCTGGTGGAGGTGCCCGACCCCGTCGCAGGCCCTGGCGAGGTGGTCGTCCGGATCGAGGCCGCCGGCGTCAACCCGATCGACGTCAAGCAGCGCTCGGGGAAGCGCCCCCTGCCGCCGATCACCGAGCCGCGGCACGTCGGATTCGACGGCGCCGGGACGATCACGGCGATCGGCGAGGGCGTCACCGGCTTCGCGGTCGGCGAGCGCGTGGCGATCGGCGACACCCGGGGCACGTACGCCACGGCTCTCGCGGTGCCGGTGCACAACATCACCCGCCTGCTCGACGGCGTCACCTCGGCGGAGGGCGCCGCCCTCAGCATCCCGGCCGGCACGGCCTACCAGTCCCTGCGCTCGCTCGGCGTGCGCAAGGGCGACACGCTGCTCATCCACGCCGGCTCCGGCGCGGTCGGCCAGGCGGCGATCCAGTTCGCCGTGCTGTGGGGGGCCACGGTCATCGCGACAGCGAGTCCCGCGCGGCACGAGCAGCTCCGCGCACTGGGCGCGATCCCCGTCGCATACGGCGACGGTCTCACCGACCGCGTCCGCGAGGCGGCCCCGCAGGGCGTGACGGTCGCGCTGGACGGCGCCGGCACCGACGAGGCGATCCAGACCTCACTCGAGCTGGTCGCCGACCGGGCCCGGATCGCGACGATCGTGCGCGGACCGGATGCCGCCTCCTTCGGAATCCAGGCCTACTCCGGCGGCAGCCCCGACCCGCTCACCGAGGAGCAGCTGGCCTGGCGCCGCGAGGCCGTGGGCGTGGCGATCAACCTGATCGAGGCCGGCGACTTCCAGGTGGAGCTCGGTCCGGAGCTGCCTCTCGCCGAGGCGGCGCGTGCCCACGAGCTGATCGAGCAGCACGCCGCCACCGGCAAGATCATCCTGATCCCCTGAGTCCCTTCGCTGCGGCGCGTCAGGCGGCGGCGCGCTCCTCGTCGCGCAGACGCGCGCCCTCGCGCAGCAGCGGGATGAGCTCGCGGCCCCAGTCGCGCACGTCGCCCAGCGGGTCGAAGCCGCGGATGAGGAAGCGCGTCACGCCCAGGTCGTAGTACTTCAGCAGCGCCTCCGCGACCTGTGCGGGCGTGCCGACCGGGGCGGTGGAGTTGCCCGCCGGGCCCATCAGCTTGGTGATGCCCAGCCAGAGCCTCTCATCGTGCACGTCGCCGCGCTGCGCATGCTGCTGCAGCAGGTCCGCCGACAGAGAGCGCTGCTCGCGCCGCCGCGGGCTCGCGAAGGCGAGCGTGTCGCCGGAGCTCGCCCGGGCCTTGAGCTCCGCGGCCTCCGCATAGATGCGGTCGGCCTTCGCCCATGCCTCCTCCTCGGTGTCGGCGATGATCGGCCGCGTCGACAGGCTGAAGTCGACATGGCGGCCCGCCTTGGCCGCGGCCGCACGGATCGTGCGGATGTGCTCGGCGACGTCGGCGAGCGGCTCGCCGAACAGCATGTACACGTCAGCGCCGTTGGCGCCGACCTCGACCGCGCCTTCCGACAGTCCGCCGAAGAAGATCGGGATGCCCGCCTCGGTCGCCGGCTTGACAGCCGAGAACGCGCCCTCGAAGCGGTAGAAGTCGCCCTCGTAGTCGAACGGCTCCTCCGAGGTGAGGGTGCGGCGCAGCACCTCGATGAACTCGCCGGTGCGACGGTAGCGGTCGGACTTCTCACTGAAGTCGCCGTCCCGGCGCTGATCCGCCTCGCTGCCGCCGGAGATGTGGTGGATCGCGACGCGTCCGCCGCCGGTGAGGTGGTCGAGGGTGGCGAGCTTGCGTGCCACGAGGGTCGGCGCGACGAACCCCGGTCGGTGCGCGATGAGCACCTTGAGCGAGTCGGTGGCGTGCAGCGCGGCGGCGGCCACGGCGAAGCCGTCCGGCGAGCTGGCGCTGTAGCCGATCAGGATGCGGTCGAACCCCGCCTCCTCGTGGGCACGGGAGAACTCCTTCACGTAGGCGGGGTCGACGACCGGGCCGTCCACCGCCTTGGTCTCGGACCCTGCGGTCGTGGCGATCATTCCGAGCAGTTCGATGGGCATGTCAGCTCCTTGCGAGGGGTGCGGGTCGGTTGGGTCGGCGGATGTCGATCACGGGGACCGAATCGATGAGACGTCGGGTGTACGGATGCTGCGGCTTCGCGACGATCTGGGAGGTGAGGCCGTCCTCCACGATGCGGCCGTGGTGCAGCACGACGAGCCGGTCGCTCAGGGCGGCGAGCGAGCCGATGTCGTGCGAGATGACCAGCATCCCGAGCTGCTCGCCGCGGCTGCGGCGCAGGGCGATGAGGGCCTGCACGACCCGGTCCCTGCTGGCCGCGTCCAGCGCGCTGACCGGTTCGTCGAGCACGAGCAGGCGCGGCTGCACGACGAGCGCCCTGGCGATGGCGGCGCGCTGACGCTGACCGCCGCTGAGCCCGGCCGGCAGCCTGGTGAGCAGCTCGGCATCCAGGCCCACAGCCTCCACGGCGGCATCCACGCGATCGCGGGCCTGGTCTGCGGGGATGCGCGCGATGCGCAGCCCCTCCGCGATCGATTCGCCGATGCGGATGCCGGGATCCAGCGATCGCAGCGGGTCCTGGAACACGTACTGCACGGTGCCCGAACGGCGCCAGCGCCGCAGGGCGCCGCCGCGCAGTCGCGTGATGTCCTGCCCGTCCACGAGCACGTGGCCGTCCGCTGCGTCGACCGTGCGCAGCACGGCCTTGGCGAGCGTGGTCTTGCCGGATCCGGACTCGCCGACGATGCCGACCACCTGGCCGGCGCGCAGTCGCAGCGACAGCCGGTCGAGCACGCGCACCGGCCCGTAGTCGACGGACAGGTCCTGGAGCTCGAGCAGCGATCCGCGGCCTTCGTCGTGCGACATCACAGGAACCTCTCCAGTCCATAGGCCGCATGAGCGGCGAGCAGTGAACGGGTGTACGGATGCCCGGGCGCGTGCAGCACGCGCGAGGTCGCCCCGCCCTCGACGACGCTGCCGTCCCGGAACACCAGCACGCGCTCGCACACCTGTGCGACCACCGCGAGGTCGTGCGAGACGAGGATGAGCGCCAGCCCGCGCTCGCGCCGCAGCCGGGCCAGCAGCTCGAGCAGTTCGGCCTGCACGGTCACGTCCAGCGCAGTCGTGGCCTCGTCGGCGATGAGCACCGCCGGATCGGCAGCGAGCGCCATCGCGATCAGCACGCGCTGCAGCATCCCGCCGGACAGCTCGGCGACGCGCTGCCGCAGCACGAGGTCGACGCGGCGGATGCCGAGGTCGTCGAGCAGCTCCCGGGCGCGCGAGCGCGCCTGGGCCCGCGGCACGCCTGCCGTCACCCGCAGGGTCTCCCGCAGCTGGGCTCCGACCGGGAGCGCGGGGTTCAGGTAGGACGCCGGGTCCTGGAAGACGGCGCCGATGCGGGTTCCCCGCACGGACCGCCACTCCCGCTCGGACGCCGCCGTGAGGTCGCGCCCGTCGACCCGCACGCTCCCTCCTGTGACGGAGAGCCCCTCGGGGAGGATGCCCAGAAGTGCGCGGCAGGTGAGTGTCTTGCCGCTTCCCGACTCCCCGACGACTCCCAGCGCCTCCCCCGGTCGCACCGACAGCGAGACGCCGTGCACCAGTTCCGTCCCGTCGGCGGCGGCGATGACCAGCCCGTCGACGCCCGCGACGGCGGCGCGAACGGCCGATGCCTCGTCGAAAGACGGCGACAGGGGTTCGCGATTCCAGGACGCTTGCGCCTCTGGAGGGGCTTCCAGGGCCGTGCGTCCTTCAGAGGTGCGCTCCTCCTTCAGGAGGATGCGGGATCCCAGGGCCTCAGACATCGACGGTCTCCTTCCGGTTCGCGCCCGCCCGGTGACGCACCCGCGCCGCACCGGTGCGATCGCGTACGGCATCGGCGAGCAGGTTGAGCGCTCCGACGGTCAGCACGATGGCCAGCGCCGGGGCCAGGGGTCCCTCTGGTCGCTGGGCGAGGTAGCCGAGATCGCTGGCCAGCATCCCTCCCCACGTGGGGGCCGGAGGCTGCACGCCGATGCCGAGGAACGTCAGCGAGGCTACGGCGAGCAGCGCCGAGCCCAGCGCGCTGATGCCTGCGACGACCAGCGTCGGCGCCACCTGCCGCCAGGCGTGCCGGCCGAGCACCCACCAGGCCGATGCGCCCAGCAGGGTGGCGGCCTCGACGTACTGCGCGTCGCGCACCCGCAGCGTGGCGGCGCGCGAGATGCGGAAGAATCCCGGGGCGATCAGAAGCCCGATCGCGGTGGTCGCCTGCACGAGCCCGTTGCCGAGCAGGGCCGCGAAGACGATGGCGAACAGGATGAACGGCAGCGCCAGCAGCGCGTCGACGACCCGCAGTGCCAGCCATTCGGCCGGCCGTGGCAGGAAGGCGCTGAGCGCCCCGGGCAGGGCGCCGACGAGCAGCCCGATGAGCGCCGCGGCGAGCGCGCTCAGCAGCGACGCCGGCGCTCCGGCGAGCAGCCGCGACAGCACGTCACGACCGAGGTAGTCGGTGCCGAGCAGGTGCGCGGGCGAGGAGCCGTGCAGTGCGAGCGCGGTGTCCTGGGCGAGCGGGTCGTACGGCGCCAGTGCCGGGCCCGCCACGGCCAGCACGGCGACGACCGCGACCAGGCCGAGCGCGAGGCGCACGGTCCAGACACCGGAGCGCACAGGGCCCGAACCCATAGGGGCGGAGGAGCTCATGCGGCGTTCCTTCCGGTTCCGGTGCTGCGGCGGATGGCGAGGTTGATGACGACGCCGGAGACCACGACGACGGCGATGGCCACGAGCAGCACGCCCTGCACCACCGGCACGTCGCCCTGCAGGGCGGAGGTGTTCGCCAGGCGCCCGAGCCCGGGCATCCCGAAGATCACCTCGGTGATGACGGCGCCGCCCACGAGCCGCGGCACGTGCACGCCCAGCGCGCTGAGGGCGGGGGCGGTGGCGTTCGGCAGCGCGTGGCGGAACACGATCCGCGCAGGACTCAGTCCGTGCACGCGAGCGCCGATGACGTAGTTCTCGGTGAGCGCGCCCACCAGTGAGGTGCGCAGCTGCCGTGCGATGTCGGCTCCGGCGTCCAGGCTGAGCGCCACCGAGGGCAGCACCAGGCAGGCGAGCCAGGCGCCGACGTCCTTGCTCGGCGGCACGTAGCCTGCCACCGGGAACAGCGGGATGGCATGACCGAACAGCAGGATCAGCGCGATCGCGACGACGAACGCCGGAACGGTGGTGGCGATGCTGCTGAGCACGGTGACGACCCGGTCGAGGATCCCGCCGCGGTTCACCGCAGCGAGGATGCCGAGCGCGGAGCCGCCGACCAGCGCGCACAGCGTGGCCCCGGTCGCGATCGACAGACTCACCGGGAAGGCCTGCGCGATGCTCGTGGAGACCGGGATGGTGGTGAACCAGCTGGTGCCCAGGTCGCCGGTCAGCGCCGAGCCCAGCCAGTCGAGGTACCTCACGAGGAAGGGCCGGTCCAGCCCGAAGACGTGGTTCAGCCGGTCGATGTCGGCCTGGGTCGCGACCTCGCCCAGGGCGACGGCGGCCGGGTTGGACCCGGATGCCGCGCCCAGGGCGAAGGTCGCGAAGGTCGCGATCACGAACACCGTCGCCGCCGTGGCCGCGGTGGCGAGCACGCGGCCCGCAACGCGGAGCAGCGGATGCCGCGCCGAGGCGGCGCGCTCGGCATCCGAGCGCGTGGCGGGAGCCGCGCCGGCGGCGGGTCCCGTCTCCGTGCCCGGCTCGGTGACGACGGTCATGGTCAGCCCTTCACCTTGACGTCTTCCCAGCGCTGCACGTCGAGCCAGTGGCGGATGCCGGTGACCTTCGACGGGTGCGCGAGGATGCGCGGCCAGCTGAACAGGAACGTGTTCGGCTGCAGCTTCACACCGAGCTCGACGGCGTGCTGGATGCGCTTCTCGTACTCCGGGGAGTCCGTGGGCGTCGCCCGTGCGGCATCGATGGCCGCGGTGAGCTCCGCCGGCGTCTGCCGGCCGAGGTTCATCAGCCCCTCGGGCCCGTAGAGCACCTCGAGCGCCTGCAGCGGCGACTGCCGCCCGGAGAAGCTGTCCAGCACGAACGGATGGGTGCGCTGCACGTAGTTCTGCGAGATCGCCGTGGCGGGGAGCACGCTGAGCTTCACGTCGATGCCGGCTTTCGCCCACTGCGCCTGCAGCACCTCGGCGAGCGCCGTGTCGTCCTCGCTGAGCGCGAGCTCCAGCTGCAGCCCGTCCGGATGCCCGGCCTCGGCGAGCAGCTTCCTGGCCGCGGCGACGTCGTACGGGTACAGGTCGTCGAGACTCTTGTCGTGTGCGGAGTAGCCGTCCGGGAAGGGCTGCCAGTTCGGCGTGCCGCGACCGAAGTAGGCGGCCTTGATGAGGGCCTTGCGGTCGGTCGCATGGCTGATCGCCTGCAGCACGCGCTGGTCGTCGAACGGCGCGACCGTGCTGTTGACGTCCAGCGCGCGCACGGTGAGCGCCTTGATCTCCTCGACGTCCAGGCCCGCGCCCTCGGCCGCCTTCGCCTGCGAGGGCGGGATGATCGCGACATCCCACTGGCCGGTGTCGATGCCCGCGACCACGGTCGCGTCATCGGTGACCGGCACGACGTGGAACTGATCGATGAAGATGTGGTCGGCGTTCCAGTAGTGGTCGTTCTTCTGCAGATCGGCGCGGGCATTCGGGACGTACTCGGTGAGCTCGAACGGCCCCGAGCCCTCGGGCTGGGTCGCGAGCGAGGCGACGTCCTTGAACGCGGCCGGGTTCACGATGAAACCGGTCTTGCCGGCGAACAGGTAGGGCACCTGGTAGTCGGCCTGGTCCAGGTGCACGGTCACCGTGGTCGCATCCTTCACGTCCACCGAGGTGACGATGCGCAGCTGGCCGGCCAGGGTGGAGTTCTCCTGGTCGCGGCCGCGTTCGAGGTTCTCCTTGACCGCCTCCGCGTCGATCGGGCTGCCGTCGCTGAACTCGGCGTCCTTGCGCAGGTGGAAGGTGATGGCCGTGCCGTCCGCGCTGTAGTCCCAGCTCTCGGCGATGCCGGGGACGACTTCGCCGGCAGGGTCGAGCTGGGTGAGTCCGTCGTAGACGAGGGCGAGCGCGTGGGTGTCCCAGCCCGCGGTCGAGGTGACCGGGTCCCAGCTGGTCGGCAGGCGCCAGCCCCAGGTGAGCGAGGTGGTCTCCGAGGGTGTCGCACCCGCCGACGCGCTGCAGCCGGCCATCGCGAGGGTCGCGACGGCGAGCACGGCGAGGGCAGGGAGTCGGTTGCGTGAGGTCATGGCAGTGAAGCTAGGAGCGCGGGAGCCGGGACCACAAGCGATCTGAAGCGCGAGGTCACGGTACGCAACAGTTCGACATATCCGAGGCGCGCCCGAGCACCTGTCCCGAAGATGGGACGCATGAGTTCCGAGCCCGTCGCCGTCTTCACCCCGCCCTCCCGCGTCCGAGGGACGCTCGCGCTGGTCGCCGGGCGCGATGAGACCGCCGCGGTGTACCGCCGCTTCGGATCGCGCATCAGCGCCGACGGGTACGCCGTCGGCGTGTTCGGGACCGCGGATGCGGCCTCCGGCTGGCTCTCCGCACAGGACGACGCCCCTCACGTGCTGGTCGGCTCCGACACCGGAGCGTCGGCGGTGCTCACCGCGCTCACGCACGGCGATGTCGCGGACGCGGCGATCGTCGCAGGCGTCGTGGTCGACGCCGAGCGCACGCCCACGGATGCCGAGCGCACGGCGTGCCCGGTGCACCTCGGCGTCCTCGCAGAGCAGCACGGCACACCCTCCGAGGCCGACACGGTCTCCTCGCTTCCGGCGCCGGCGGACCTCGCCGCGATCGCCGTGCCGGTGCTGGCCGTGCACGGCGGGGCGGATCCCGTGTCGCCGTTCGCGCAGGCCGCGGCGGCGCTCGCGTCGATCCCGGACCTCGAGGTCGTCGAGACCGTGGACGGCCTGCACGACGCCCTGAACGACGCCAGCCACCGCAGCGTGGCCGCGAGCATCGTGCTGTGGCTGGAGCGCCTCCGCGCCGGCGACGTGCACGAGCCGGTCGTCCGCCGCGCCGTCCCCGCTCATGAGCCCGTCCCCGCTCACGAACAGGGGGCGGCAGCGTGACCGAGGGCTTCGCCACGACCCAGGTGCAGGGAGGCTACGCCGTCGGTCTCCCCTCGTTCAGCGCCGTGCCGCCCATCCACCAGACCGCGGCCTACGAGTTCTCCTCTCTGCAGGAGGCCGCCGATCTGTTCGCGCTGCGCAAGGCGGGCATCATCTACAGCCGCAACGCCAGCCCGACCCAGCAGATCCTCGAGGAGCGGGTCGCCGCACTCGAGGGCGGTGCGAGTGCCGTCGCCGTCGCATCCGGACAGGCGGCGGTCGCCGTGACCCTGCTCGCCCTCGCGGGTCGCGGCGGGCACATCGTCGCCGCCGATCAGCTGTACGGCGGCACCGTCGACCTGCTGCAGGACACGTTCGACGACTTCGGCATCCCGGTCACCTTCGTCGACCAGGACGATCCGGATGCCTGGCGGGCCGCCGTCACGCCGCAGACGAGGGCGCTGTTCGCCGAGACGGTCGCCAATCCGGTCGCGCAGGTGCTCGACATCCGACTGATCGCCGACATCGCCCATGAGGCAGGTGTCCCGCTCGTCGTGGACAGCACGGTGGGAACCCCCGCGCTGATCCGCCCGGGTGATCACGGCGCGGACTTCGTGGTGCACTCGGCGACGAAGTTCCTCTCCGGTCACGGCACCTCGCTGGGCGGGGTGGTCGTCGATCAGGGCACCTTCGACTTCGGCGCCGAACCGGAGCACTGGCCCCAGTTCACCGCCCCGTACCGGCGGTTCGGAGAGCTCGTGCTGTGGGAGCGCTTCGGGCAGGGGCAGGCGTTCGCGGCCCTGGTCAAGTCCAAATACGTGCACGACCTCGGGCCCTCGCTGTCGCCGTTCAACGCCTGGCAGATCCTGCAGGGCATCGAGACGCTCGACCTGCGCGTCGCCCGCCAGTCGTCGAGCGCGCTCGCGATCGCACAGCACCTGGCGCAGCATCCCGCCGTCTCCCGGGTGAACCATCCCGGCCTTGCGGACAGCCCGTGGCACGCCCTCGCGCAGCGCTACCTGCCCAAGGGGGCGCCATCGGTGTTCTCCTTCGATGTGGATGGCCCCGAGGACGAGGCGCCGGCGCGCATCGCCCGGCTGGTCGACGAACTGAACGTGTTCCGCCTGGTCGCGAACCTCGGCGATGCCCGCTCGCTGGTCGCGCACCCCGCATCCATGACGCATTCGCACCTGACCGCCGCCCAGCGTGCGGCGGCGGGCATCTCCCTGAACACCGTGCGCCTGTCGATCGGGATCGAGGATCCCGCCGACCTGATCGCCGACCTCGATCGCGCGCTCGCGATCGCCTGAACGCCGCACTCTGAACCCGAAGCACCAGGAGGACCCTCATGGCCATCGACCTCGGATACTGGACTCCCGTCTACGGCGGGTTCCTGCGCAACGTCCGCGATGAGGGCCGCATGGCCGCCACGTGGGACTACATCCGGGAGGTGTCGGTGAAGGCCGACCGCCTCGGCTTCCACACCACGCTGGTCCCGGAGCTGTACCTGAACGACCGCAAGGGCACGGATGCCCCGAGCCTGGAGGCGTGGTCGCTGTCCGCGGCGATCCTCGCCGCGACCGACCGCCTGCGGGTGATGACGGCGGTGCGCCCCGGGTTCCACCTTCCCGCCGTCCTCGCCAAGACCGTGTCCACCCTCGACAGCATCGCGCCGGGCCGGGTGGCGCTGAACGTGGTCGCGGCGTGGTGGGCGGAGGAGGCGCGGCAGTTCGGCGGAGTCTTCCCCGCGCACGACGCCCGCTACGCCCAGGCGACCGAGTTCGTCGAGGTGCTGAACGGGCTGTGGGAGAGCACGCCGTTCAGCTACCGCGGCGACCACTACGAGTTCGATGGCACGATCGTCGAGCCCAAGCCCTCCCGCCACCCGGTGATCTTCGCCGGCGGCGAGAGCGACGCGGGCCGGGAGGCGATCGCGGGATTCGCGGATGCGTACGTCATGCACGGCGGCACGCTCGACGAGGTGCGCACGAACGTCTCCGACATGAACGCCCGCTCCGAGCGCCTGCACGGCCGGCCGATCGCCGAGTTCGGGATGCCCGCCTACGTGATCGTGCGCGACACCGAGGCCGAGGCGCAGCGCGAGCTGGACCGGATCACCACGGTCGACCCGCACTCCCCCGGCTACGCCTCCTTCGAGCAGTTCCGGCAGAACTCGAACCTGTCGCTGGAGCTGTCCCGTCGCGAGTACTCGGTCGGCACGCGGGGCCTGCGCCCGAATCTCGTCGGCACGGCCGAGCAGGTCGCCGAGCGCATCGGCGAATACGCGGATGCCGGCATCAGCCTGCTGCTGATCCAGGCGTCCCCGCTGGACGAGGAGCTCGACCGCATCGCCGAGCAGGTCTTCCCGCTGGTGGAGCGGCGCTCGCTGGTCACTTCGGTCTGAGATCGGCGGCGCCCGATACGCTGATCCCATGACCGGTCTTCGTTGGGGCATCCTCGCCACGGGCGGCATCGCCGCATCCTTCGCATCCGACCTGCGCACTGCGGGACTCGACCTGCAGGCGGTCGGCTCCCGATCGCAGGAGTCCGCCGACGCGTTCGCCGCGCGCTTCGACATCCCGCGCGCGCACGCCTCCTACGAGTCCCTCGTCGCGGATCCGGACATCGACATCGTCTACGTCGCGACCCCGCATCCCATGCACCACGACAACGCCCGGCTCGCACTGGAGCACGGCAAGCACGTGCTCGTCGAGAAGGCGTTCACCGTTACGCGGGCACAGGCCGAGGACCTGCAGCGCCTCGCGGCGGAGAAGGGCCTGATCGCCATGGAGGCGATGTGGACGCGCTATCTACCGCACATGATGCGCATCCGCGAGATCATCGCCGACGGCACCCTCGGCGAGATCCGCTCGGTCATGGCCGACCACACGCAGAGCCTGCCCACCGATCCGGCGCATCGCCTGAACGCGCTCGAGCTCGGCGGCGGCGCGCTGCTCGATCTCGGCATCTACCCCGTCTCGTTCATCTGGGACGTGCTGGGCGAGCCGGTCACCATCCAGGCATCCGCCCGCCTGGTCGAGACCGGAGCGGATGCCGAGGTCGCGACGATCATGACGCACGCCGGCGGGGCTATCTCGACCAGCCTCTCCTCGTCACGCACGGCCGGACCGAACACCGCGACGGTGCTCGGCACGAGGGCGCGGATCGAGATCGACCGGGTCTGGTACTCGCCGACCTCGTTCCGGGTGATCGGCGCCGACGGCACCGTGCTGGAGGAGTACGCGTCCCAGGTCGACGGCCGCGGCATGCAGTACCAGGCCTTCGCCGCCGAGGGCGCCGTGGCCGCTGCGGCCCCGGCCGGAGGCGTGCTCGCCCTGCCGATCGCCGAGTCCGTGGCGATCATGGGCACGCTCGACGAGATCCGCCGGCAGGTCGGGGTCGTCTACCCTGGCGTCGACGACGCTGGTCTCGGCGCGGAGGCGCGCTGACCATGGCGGAGACGACCGGACGCGTCGCGGTCTACCTCGACTTCGACAACATCGTGATCTCCTGGTACGACCGGGTGCACGGCCGCAACGCCTACGGCAAGGACCGCCAGAAGATCACCGACGACCCGCATGACGCCGAGGTGGCCGAGCGGCTCAGGCAGGCGATGATCGAGGTCGGAGCGATCATCGACTACGCCTCCTCGTTCGGCACGCTGGTCCTCACGCGCGCCTACGCCGACTGGTCGTCGCCGGTCAACGCCGAGTACCGCTCGCAGCTGGTGGCCCGCGCGGTCGACCTGGTGCAGCTGTTCCCCGCTGCGGCCTACGCGAAGAACGGCGCCGACATCCGCCTGGCCGTCGACGCCGTGGAGGACATGTTCCGTCTGCCCGACCTCACGCACGTCGTGGTCGTCGCCGGTGACAGCGACTACGTGCCGCTCGCGCAGCGCTGCAAGCGACTCGGCCGCTATGTGATCGGGGTGGGCGTCGCCGGGTCGACGGCGAAGTCGCTGGCCGCGGCCTGCGACGAGTTCGCGACCTACGACTCGCTGCCCGGCGTGGTGCGGCCGAAGAAGGATGCCGCATCGAACGGCCAGGCGAAGGATGCCAAGGCGAAGGCAGATCAGAAGCCGGCGACCACCCGTCGCGCGAAGGCGACGACGAAGCCCGACGAGCAGGGCGAGGCGACGCTGCTGCTGGAACGCGCTCTGCAGCTCGGCCACGACAAGGCGGATGCCGACGAGTGGCTGCACGCCTCGGCGGTGAAGACCCAGATGCGCCGCATGGACCCCTCGTTCAGCGAGAAGGCGCTCGGCTTCCGCTCGTTCAACGACTTCCTCCGTTCGCGCGACGACATCGCGGAGCTCGAGGAGAGCGGGCACGAGCGGCTGGTGCGCCTGCGCGAGCGGTGACGCACCGTGCTCGCCCGGGGCACCGCCGCTCCGTCGACGAGCGAGAGGCTGTCCAAGAGCGAGAGGCGTTGCTAGGCTGACGGGCACGTCTGGGGACGAGCTGGGGACGAATCTCGATGAGGAGAACGTCATGCACAGAAGGCCCCTCCGCGCGGTCGCAGCCCTGACGGCAGCCGTCGCCCTGGCGATCACCGGCGCCCCGATGGCAGCATCCGCTGCCCCCGCGTCACCTCCCGGTCACGAGCGTGCGGCCGCGGCGTATGCGCAGACGACCATGGCGTCGATGACGCTGGAGCAGAAGATCGGGCAGCTGTTCATCCTGTTCGCCTACGGCCCGACCGCCACCACCGACGACCCGCGCAACACCGCCCTCTACGGCGAGGCGGACGCGGCCGACATCATCTCGGAGTACGAGCCGGGTGGGTTCATCCTGTTCTCGGCTCGCGACAACGTGACCGATCCCGTGCAGGTGGCCACGCTCGCGAACGGTCTGCAGGATGCCGCCCAGCACGCCGGCGCCGGCATCCCGCTGCTGGTCAGCACGGATCAGGAGCAGGGCATCGTCACCAGGATCGGCTCCCCGGCGACGCTCTTCCCCGGCAGCATGGCGCTGGGCGCCGGGCGCAGCGCGAAGGACACCCGCAAGGCAGCCGCCATCACCGGCCAGGAGCTCGCCGCGATGGGCATCCAGCAGAACAACGCCCCGGATGCCGACGTCAACGTCAACCCCGACAACCCCGTGATCGGCGTGCGCAGCTTCTCATCCGACCCCGCTCTCGTCTCCGAGCTCACCGCCGCTGCCGTGCACGGATATCAGGACGACGCCGGCATCGTCGCGACGGCCAAGCACTTCCCCGGCCACGGCGACACCGCCACCGACTCGCACACCGGCCTGCCGCTGATCACGCACACGCTCGAGCAGTGGCAGCAGATCGACGCCCCGCCCTTCAAGGCGGCGATCGCCGCGGGTGTGGATTCGATCATGACCGCGCACATCGTGGTGCCGGCGCTCGACGACAGCGGTGACCCCGCCACGCTGTCCAAGAAGATCGTCACCGGCCAGCTGCGCGACGCGCTCGGATTCCAGGGCGTGATCGTCACCGACGGCCTGGAGATGGCCGCCGTGCGTCAGAAGTACGGCGACGGCGAGGTGGCCGTGCGCGCACTCGAGGCCGGGGTCGACCAGCTGCTGCTCCCCGCCGCCCCGCAGGAGGCCTACCGCGCGGTCGAGGACGCGGTCGCCACCGGCCGCATCACGGAGCAGCGCATCGACGAGTCGGTCGAGCGCATCCTGAAGATGAAGTACGACCAGGGCGTGACGACGCACGCGAAGGTCGACACCGGCAAGGTGATGAACGTCGTGGGCAAGAACTCCAGCCTGCGCGCGGCGGAGAAGATCACCGACCGCACGACCACGCTGATCCGCAACGAGAACGGCGCTCTGCCCGTCGCCGTCGACGGCAAGAAGGTGCTGGTCACCGGCTACGGCGTGGTGACCGGACAGACGCTGGCCGGAGAGCTCACCGCACGCGGCGCGGACGCCACCGCGCTCTCGACGGGCACCGCGCCCACACAGGCTCAGATCGACCAGGCCGTCGCCGCCGCGCAGACGAGCGACGTCACGGTCGTGCTCACCAACGGCATGACGGCCACCAGCACGCAGAAGGCGCTGGTCGCCGCCCTGGATGCCACGGACAGCCACTTGGTCGTGGTCGGCGTGCGCAACCCGTACGACATCAACCAGCTGGGAGACGTCGACGACTACATCGCCACGTACTCCTACGCGGCGCCCGCGCTGACGTCGCTCGCGAAGGTCATCACCGGGGAGATCAGCCCCACCGGGAAGCTGCCCGTCGACATCTACTCGGCTGACCACCCGACGCAGATCCTCTACCCGTTCGGCCACGGGCTCACGTGGTGACCGAAGGACGAGGAGGAGAAGACTCATGAACATCAGCAGACGAGGACTCTTCGGCGCAGCGGGAGTCGCCGCGGCCACCGCCGCCGGCGCGGCCGTCAACAGCAGCGCCGCCGTCGCGGGCACCGTCCCGGCGGCGGCGACCGGCCGACCGGTGCGGGCCGGCGCCGACATCGCCGCCGGCGACAAGTGGCGCATCCTGTCCGGACGCAGGGTCGGCGTGATCACGAACCCGACGGGTGTGCTGGACGATTTCACCAGCATCGTCGACGACATGATCGCTCGGGGCGTCGACCTGCGTGCGGTCTTCGGGCCGGAGCACGGGTTCCGCGGCACCGCGCAGGCGGGCGAGGCCGAGGAGACCTTCACCGATCCGCGCACCGGGGTCACGGTGTACGACGCGTACGGAGCCACGGTGACGAAGCTCGCCGGCTTCTTCACGACCGCCGCCATCGACACCGTCGTGTTCGACATCCGCGATGTGGGCGTGCGCTTCTACACCTACATCTGGACCATGTGGACGGCGATGCAGGCGGCTTCCCAGGTCGGTGGCCTGCGCTTCATCGTGCTCGATCGTCCCAACCCGCTCGGTGGCCGCGCCCGCGGCCCCGTGCTGCAGCAGGGCTACACCTCCGGCGTCGGCCTGCTGGAGATCTCGCAGCAGCACGGCATGACGGTCGGCGAGCTCGCCCGGTTCTTCAACGCGACCTTCATGGAACGCGCCGGACAGCAGAAGCTGACCGACCTGCAGGTCGTGAAGGCGACCGGCTGGCATCGGCAGATGGTCGGACCCGACCAGGCGGACCGCTGGATCCCGCCGTCCCCGAACATGCCCACCCCGCAGACCGCGACGCTGTACCCGGGGACAGGGATGGTCGAGGCGACCGACTGGTCGGAGGGACGCGGCACGACCCGCCCGTTCGAGCTGATCGGCGCCCCGTACCTCGACCACCGCTGGGCCGAGGCGCTGAACGCACGGAACCTGCCCGGTGTTCAGTTCCGCGAGGCGTACTTCACCCCGATCTCCTCGAAGAACCAGGGCAAGGTGTGCGGCGGCGTGCAGGTGCACATCATCGACGCGGAGAAGGTCGACGCGATCGAGGTCGGCACGCACATGCTCGTCGAGGCGCGCAGGATCTACCCCGAGTTCGCCTGGCGCGGCGACGGCGGCCGGTGGATCGGCCTGCTCACCGGCTCAGGGCGATTCCAGCAGCAGCTGGAGGCCGGGGCGTCCGCGGCCGAGATCATCGCCGCCTGGCAGCCGGAGCTGCAGAGGTTCCGCGACGACACAGAACCGCACCTGCTCTACGGAGGGCCGCGCTGATGGCCGGCAGGAGACGGGCCACGGTCGCGATCGCCGGGCTGACCGCCGCGGGGATGCTGCTCACCGGCGGCATCGCGCCGGCGCTCGCGGACAGCGGGCCTTCCGACGCCCAGGGCAGGACCGGTCAGTTCGACACCCCCTACGCGGGTTTCATGAAGGGCTCCACGATGCTGCGGCACAGCACCCCTGAGGCGGTCCGGCTGGATCCCGCCCCGATCGAGAAGGCCTGGGCGGCGATCGACGGCTTCGCCGCCCCGACTGCTCCGGGCGCCAAGCCGATGTACGCGTCGGCGGTCGGCGTGATGGGCCACCAGGGCAGGATCGTCAGCGAGCATCACGTCGGCGACTCCCTGCTGTACGCGGACGGCACGACCAAGCTGCCCGAGGCACAGCGCATCGCCGCGCAACAGGACACCATCTACGACATGGCGTCGGTGAGCAAGCTGTTCACCTCGATCGTGATCATGCAGCTGGTGGAGGACGGCCTCGTCGATCTGGATGCGACCTACGGCAGCTACGTGCCGGAGTTCGCGAACGGCGGCAAGGAGACGATCACGATCCGGCAGATGCTCACGCACACATCGGGTCTCGTATCGTGGCTGCCGCTGTGGAGCGCGTACTCCGACAAGGATGCGCGCATCCAGGCGGTGATGGACGTGCCGGTGAAGAACCCGCCGGGCACCGTGTACGAGTACTCCGATCTCAACCTCATCTCGCTGGGCGTGCTCGCCGAGCGGCTGACAGGCAAGTCTCTCGACGTGCTGGTCGCGGAGGGCATCACCGCGCCGCTGAAGATGGTCGACACCGGCTACAACCCGGACGCGAGCAAGAAGCCCCGGATCGCTGCGACCGAGTACCAGACCTCCCCCGCCCGGGGCATGGTCTGGGGCTCGGTGCATGACGAGAACGCGTGGAGCCTGGGCGGCGTGGCAGGCCACGCCGGCATCTTCTCCACGGCGGCCGACATGGCGATCCTCGCGCAGACCATGCTCAACGGCGGTACCTACGGGGGCGAGCGGATCCTGTCCGAGGCGTCGGTGCGGGCGATGACCACCGATGAGAACACCGCCTTCCCCGGCGACTCCCACGGTCTCGGCTTCGAGCTGAACCAGCTGTGGTACATGGGCGGGCTCGGCGCCGGCTCCACCGCCGGGCACACCGGGTACACCGGAACGTCGCTGGTGATCGACTTCACGTCGCGGTCGTTCGTCGTGCTGCTGACCAACCGGGTGCACCCGAGTCGCACCTGGGGTTCGAACAATCCGTCGCGTCGTGCGATCGCGCAGGGCCTCGCCGAGGCCCTCGCCGTCTCGCCCCGCAAGGGCAGGACGGAGTGGTTCAGCGGCACCGAGGATGCCTCCGAGCACACGCTCTCGGTCGACGTGGCCGCCGACAGCGGAGTGTCGCTGTCGTTCGACGTGTTCGCCGATCTGGAGTCGAGCGACGTGTTCGCCCTCGAGGCGTCGCCCGACGGCGGGTCGACGTGGTCGCTCGTGCCGTACACGGTGCGCTTCAGCGATCGCGTCATCGAGACCGACGGCACGTTCGACAACCAGGGTCACCGCGATTGGGGCAGGGCCACGGCCACCCTGCCGGACGGCACCGACACGCTGCGCTGGCGGCTCACCACGGATGCCAACACGCAGGGCCGCGGCGCGTTCGTCGACGCGGTCACGCTGCGCGAGGGCCGGCGCGTCGTGCTCAACGGCGAGGCGGACGCCGCGGCGTTCACCGCGGACGGGTTCACCGAGGTCACCCGCTGACGGCAAGGGACGCGCCCCGCGGCATCATCGGATGCCACGGGGCGCGTCCCCGTCCCCGGAACAGTTTCTTGAACATGTTCAAATAACTGGCTAGCCTGGTTCCATGAGTGGAGATGTCGTCGGCGGAGGCAGAGTCGTGATCGGCGGGTCGACCGGGTTCATCGGCCGGCACCTGCAGGAGAAGTACCGCGCCGAGGGACGCGAGGTCGTCACGATCTCCCGCACCGGCGCTGATCTCGGATGGGCGGATCAGGCGGGCATCGACGCCGCCGTGGACGGCGCGAGCCTCGTCGTGGGACTGGCGGGCAAGAGCGTCAGCTGCCGGTACACGCCCGCGAACCGGGCCATGATCCTCTCCTCCCGTCTGGACACCACCGCCGTGCTCTCCACCGCGATCGGCCGGGCCGCCGCTCCCCCGCCGCTGTGGGTCAACTCGTCCACCGCGACGATCTACCGGCATGCCGAGGACCGTCCGCAGACGGAGGCCGACGGCGAGCTCGGCGCCGGATTCTCGGTCGAGGTGGCGAAGGCCTGGGAGCAGGCCCTGCTCGCCGCCGAGCTGCCCGCCACCCGCCGCGTGGCACTGCGCACGGCCATCGTGCTGGGCGACGGCGGCGTGCTCGGCCCGCTCCGCACTCTCGCGAAGGTCGGATTGGGAGGCACGCAGCTCGACGGCCGGTGGCCCGTGACCCGTGCCCGCCGCGCCGCGGGCACCGCGCACTTCCCGGGCGCCCGCGGCGGACGGCAGCGGTTCAGCTGGATCCACGTCGACGATGTCACGGGCATCATCGACTTCCTGGAGCAGCATCCGGAGCTCGACGGCCCGGTCAACGCCGCCAGCCCTCACCCGGTCCACAACAGGACGTTCATGGCAGCGGTCCGGCGTGCGCTCGGCGTGCGCTTCGGCCCGCCCGCACCGCGCTGGATGCTGGAGATCGGGGCGTTCGGTATCCGCACCGAGACGGAGCTGATCCTGAAGAGCCGGTGGGTGCTGCCGGGCAGGCTCGCGGCCGCCGGCTACGTGTTCCGGCATCCGGACCTGGATGATGCGCTGCGCGCGTCAGGCCTCGGGGCCTGAGTCGCCGCGCTCGCGCTCGCGCTTGCGCTTGGCGATCTCTGCGCGCAGCCGCTCCTCCTCGATCTCGCGCTCGAGATCGGCGAGCTGCTGCTCGGTGGTGCGCGTGTCGACGGGAATCGCGGGAGCGGTCGGCTGCGGCGGGTACGCGGTGCGATCGCGCGCGGGCCGCTGCAGGCGGATGCCGCCCTCGGGATACTCTCGCCCGATACCGAACCACAGCACGCTGCCGACGAAGGGCAGCAGGATCACCAGCAGCAGCCAGACGAACTTCGGCATGTACTTCACCTGCGAGTCGTCGCGCCGGATGATGTCCACCAGCGCGAACACCATCAGCGCCAGGACGAGCAGCGAGACCAGGTAACCCATGCGCTCAGAGTAGCCGACGCGGCATCTCTGCCGGGCGGCTGCGGCTGCGGCTGGTCACTCCTCGCCCGTGGCGACGGGAAGCCCGGGCGTGTTCGACCAGGCGCTCCACGATCCCGGGTACACCGTCACCTCACGCCCGGCGAGATCGCCGGCGAGCGCCAGCTGCGCCGCCGTGATCCCGGACCCGCAGTATGCCGCGATCGGCATACTGCCGTCGGCGCCCGCCTCGTCGAATGCCGCCGCGATCTCGGAGGCCGGCCGGAACCGCCCGTCCTCGGTGAGCATCCGCGCGATCGGCAGGTTGCGCGCCCCGGGAATGTGCCCGGGGATCGGGTCGAGAGGTTCGGTCTCGCCCCGGTAGCGCTCTCCCGCACGGGCATCCAGCAGGATGCCCGTCTGCGGCCAGGCCGCAGCACCCGCCGTGTCGATCGTGCCGGTGGCTCCGGGCGCGCCCAGCACGATGTCGCCCTCGGACGCCTCGACCTCACCGGTGGCGATCTCGCCTCCCGCCGCCTGCCAGGCGGGCCACCCGCCGTCCAGCACACGCACATCGTCGAGACCGGCGCGGCGGAGCGCCCACCAGGCCCGGGAGGCCGACAGCATCCGATGGTCGTCGTACACCACCACGGGCACGCCATCTCTGATCCCCCATCGCCGCGCAGCCTCGGCGAGCGCGGCGTCGTCCGGCAGCGGATGCCGTCCCTCACTCGGCTCGCCGTGGCGCGACAGCTCGTGCTCGACGTCGACGAACACCGCACCGGGGATGTGCCCGGCGAGATACTGCTCGCGTCCGTCGTCACGGCCGAGCTGCCAGCGCGCATCGAGCACGCGCACCTCGCCGAGCCGGTCCTTCAGTTCGGCGGCGCTGATCAGGGGGTTCATGTCGGGCTCCTCACTCGGGACGTCTCGCTCGCGGGACGGGCGCTCAGGGGACGATGTGGCCGGCGGCGCGGAACAGCTCGTACCACTCCGAGCGGCTGAGCTCGACATCCGCGCCCGCCGCGGCATCCGCCACGCGCTGAGGCGTGGTCGTGCCGAGCACCACCTGCATGTGCGCGGGGTGGCGGGTGATCCAGGCGGTCGCGATGGCGATCGGCTCGACCGCGTACTTCGCCGCGAGCCGGTCGATGACGGCGTTCAGCTCGGGGTGCTTCGGGTTTCCGAGGAACACCCCGTCGAAGAAGCCGGCCTGGAACGGGGACCAGCCCTGGATGGTGATGCCGTTGATGCGGCAGTACTCGACGATGCCGCCGCCGTCGCGGACGATGCTCTGCTCCTCGCCCGACATGTTCGCCGCGACGCCCTGCGCGATGATCGGCGAGTGCGTGATCGACAGCTGCAGCTGGTTCGCGATGAGCGGCTGGGTGACGGCGGTGCGCAGCAGGTCGATCTGACGCGGGGTGTGGTTGGAGACGCCGAAGGCGCGCACCTTGCCGGCGGCGGACAGCTCGTCGAAGGCCCTGGCTACCTCCTCCGGCTCCACGAGCGCGTCGGGGCGGTGCAGCAGGAGCACGTCGATGTGGTCGGTCTGCAGCGCCTTCAGCGATCCCTCGACCTGGGTGACGATGTGCTCGTACGAGAAGTCGAACATCTGCTCCGAGGGGACGATGCCGCACTTGGTCTGCAGGGTGATCTCGTCGCGCTCGGCGGCGCTGAGCCGCAGGGCCGAGGCGAACCGGTCCTCGCAGACGTGCATGGCGCCGCCGTAGATGTCGGCGTGATCGAAGAAGTCGATCCCCGCGGCGCGGGCGGTGTCGTACAGCTCACGCACCTCGGCGTCGGTCTTGTCGGGGATGCGCATCATGCCGGCGATGACCGCCGGGGCGGCTCCGGATCCGAACGGGACTGACTTCATGGTTCCTCCTGGGTTCACGCCAACGCTACCGCGCGGGGTCGGCCTGTGGCCGCCGCAGCCTGGCCTGTCCCGTGAGCCACGGCGACAGGGGCGTGCGCAGGGCGCCGAGCCCGATCACGAGCGGGATGAGCATCGCCGCGGCGAAGGTCGGCCACGCCGGCCACGGCGTCCAGAGGAACACCGGATGCAGCAGCACGATCGTCAGCAGCGGCAGAGCCAGCAGGGTGCAGACCTGTGAGAAGCGACCGGGCCTCACGACGCCCTCGGCCAGCAGGATCAGTCCGGTCGAGATGGCGGCCGACGCGATCAGCGACAGCGCCGGCGTGCCGTAGTCGCCCTGCTTGATGTCGATGAAGTCCGACAGACCGCTCGCCACGAGCGCGGCACCGGTCGCGATGAGCAGGATGCCTGTGAGCGCGGGCGCGCGCGCCCGGTCGCGCACGCGTCGCAGAGCGTCGCCGACCAGCAGGTAGATCAGGCTCGTGGCGGCCATGCCGATGCCGAGTGGGGTGTCCGAGAGCGCGGATCCCCAGATCCAGCCGGCGACGGCACCGGCGATGCCCAGCATCCACTGCAGCGCGAGCGGCAGGCGTTCGATCAGGCGCAGCAGGAGCGCGGTGAAGAACAGCGTGGAGATGAACCAGAGCGTGATGTACGGCATCCCCGCCACTCCGCCGCCGTACAGACCGCCGAGGAGGCGCTGCAGGGTGTCGGGGAAGCCCATGGACAGCAGCGCGATCGTCAGCAGGACGAACCCCGCCAGGTACGGCCGCGCGAGCGATCGCCAGCGCCGGGTCAGTTCGGCGCGGAAGGAGCGGCCGGGCTTCCACAGATACCCGGAGAGCACGAAGAACACCGCGACGTGCCAGGTGTAGAGCAGGTCGCCGGTCAGATCGCGGGTGAAGACATGCCCTGCGACGATCGCCCCGACCGCGATGATGCGGACGAGGTCGATCGCTCCCGACCGGTTCGGAATCGCCTCGAGCATGCGGCGACGATAGTCCCCGGGGATGTCCGTCTCATGTGCGCCGGCTGGGTTGCGACACGGAGGCGCGGATGCCCGCATCCGGCGCTAACGTTGCATGCATGACCGCTCCGATCGATGCGACCACCACCTCCGCCTGGGCCGAGCTCACGTCCCTCAGCACGGGCTTCTCCCCCGATCTGCGCGGCTGGTTCGCCGCCGACCCGGGCCGTGTCGAGAGGCTCTCGCTGCCGCTGGCAGACCTGCACGTCGACCTGTCGAAGAACCTCGTCACCGACGACATCCTCGCCGCGCTCGTGCGCCTGGCGGAGCAGACCGGCGTCGCCGAGCGCTACGCGGCGATGCTCGCCGGCGAGCACATCAACACCACCGAGGACCGCGCGGTGCTGCACACGGCACTGCGTCGTCCGGCGGGGGCGACGCCCGCGCTGGTCGTGGACGGACAGGACGTGGATGCCGATGTGCAGTCGGTGCTCGACGCGCTCTCCGCCTTCGCCGACCGCGTGCGCTCGGGCGAGTGGAAGGGCGTCACGGGCAAGAAGGTCACGCACGTCGTCAACATCGGCATCGGCGGCTCCGATCTCGGTCCGGTGATGGTGTACGAGGCGCTGAAGCCGTACGCGGATGCGGGCATCCAGGCACGCTTCGTGTCGAACATCGACCCCACCGACCTGGCGCAGAAGACCGCGGACCTCGACCCCGAGACGACCCTGTTCATCGTCGCCTCCAAGACGTTCACCACGCTGGAGACGCTCACCAACGCGCGCCTCGCCCGCGACTGGCTGTGGGCGGGGCTGTCGGCATCCGGTGCCATCGGCGACGACGAGCAGAGCAGGACGGATGCCGTCGCGCACCACTTCGTGGCGGTCTCCACGGCCCTCGACAAGGTCGCCGCCTTCGGCATCGACCCGGCCAACGCGTTCGGGTTCTGGGACTGGGTGGGCGGCCGCTACTCGGTGGACTCCGCGATCGGTCTGTCGCTGGCCGTCGTGTTCGGCCCCGAGGTGTTCCGCGATCTGCTCGCCGGCTTCCACGCCGTCGACGAGCACGTGCGCACCACGCCGCTGGCGCAGAACGTGCCGGTCCTGATGGGGCTGCTCAATGTCTGGTACACGAACTTCCTCGGCGCGCAGTCGCACGCCGTGCTTCCCTACGCGCAGCAGCTGAGTCGCTTCGCCGCGTACCTGCAGCAGCTGACCATGGAGTCCAACGGCAAGTCGGTGCGCTGGGACGGGAGCCCCGTCACCACGACCACCGGTGAGGTCTTCTGGGGCGAGCCGGGCACCAACGGCCAGCACGCGTTCTACCAGCTGATCCACCAGGGCACCCGGCTGATCCCGGCGGACTTCATCGCCTTCGTGAACCCTGCCTATCCGCTGCAGGACGACGGCCGCGATGTGCACGGCCTGTTCCTGGCGAACTTCCTCGCGCAGACCAAGGCCCTGGCGTTCGGCAAGACGGCGGAGGAGGTCGAGGCCGAGGGCACCACGGGAGCGCTCGTGGCCGCGCGCACCTTCCCCGGCAATCGCCCGACCACGTCGATCTTCGCCGATGCCCTCACGCCGCGCGTCCTCGGCGAGCTGATCGCGCTCTACGAGCACATCACCTTCACGCAGGGCGTGATCTGGGGCATCAACTCCTTCGACCAGTGGGGTGTGGAGCTCGGCAAGCAGCTCGCCCTGCAGATCGCCCCTGCGATCGAGGGCGACGCCGATGCCCTGGAGGCGCAGGACGCATCGACCAAGGCCCTCCTGGCGTACTACCGGGCCCACCGCCGCTGAGGCAGGGCGCTCGGTCGCTGAGGCAGGGCGCCCGGTCGCATCAGTGGCCCTTGCCGTGTCCTGAGCTCCCCTGACCCTTCCCCGAGTTGTTGCCCGGGCCCTTGTTCGGGTTCGGCTGACTCGTCGTCGAGCCCTGCCCCGAGGTCGCGCCGGAGCTCGAGGTCGACGTCTGCTGCGCAGCTGGGTCGGCGGGGGGCGATGCTGGCGGAGACGTCTGAGGCGCATGCACGGCGATCCGGGCGGGCGATTCGGCTGCGGGCGCGACGCCGTGGAACCCGAGGAAGGCGATGAGTGACAGCGCCGCCGCCCCCAGCGCCGCGGCGACGGCGATCCGCGTCCGTCGGAAGCGCGGTGGCGGTACGACCGCGGCTGCGGTGTACGCCCGCGTCCGCCCGGTCGGCGCGTCGTCATCGGAGTTCGTCTGCACATCGCGGCGGGATGCCCGGGTGGGGGCCGGAGGGGCGGTGCCGATGCCGCCACCGGAGGTCTCGGTGCGTCGGATCGCCTCGGCCTCCGCTGCCACCTCGGCGGCCGAGGGCCGCTCCGCCGGATCGTCGCGTGTCATGCGTGCGAGCAGCGTTCGCCATCCGGCATCCAGTGATTCCGGAATGGCCGGACGCTCGGTCAGCCGCCGCAGCGCGGTCTGCACCCCACCCGCGACCGGGAACGCCGGCTCGCCGGTGAGCGCCTCGATCAGGACGAGACCGAGTGAGTACACGTCGACCGCGGTCGTCAGATCGGCGACGCGCACCTGCTCCGGCGCCATGTAGGCAGCGGTGCCGATGGCGATGCCCGGCGATGTGCGCCTCGGATCATCGACGTCGAAGGCGATGCCGAAGTCCGTCAGCTTCGCGGAGGCGTGATCGCCGGGGCGGGGTGCTTCGGGCATCAGCACGTTCGAGGGCTTGACGTCCCGGTGGATGATGCCGGCCCGATGCACGGCATCCAGTCCCGCTGCGAGATCGTGGGCGACCGAAGCCGCCTCGACTCCGGACAGCGGCCCGCCGATCAGTCGCGAGGCGAGTGTGGGGCCCTCGACGTACTCCATCGCCAGATAGTGCGGCTGCCCGGGATCGAGTCGCGCGTCGTACAGGGTGACCAGGGAGGGATGCTTCAGATTCGCCAGCAGCGCCACCTCGGTGCGGACCCGCTCCAGCGAGATGGGGGTCTCGTCGGCTTGACGCAGCAGCTTGATCGCCACTGTTCTGCCCAGCAGCAGATCCTCGGCGCGGTACACCATGGACGTCGCCCCTCGTCCCACGCACGCTTCGAGGCGATATCGACCGTCGAGCAGCGACTGCGTCGCCTGATCGTCGATGGCAGGCATCGATCACTCCTGAATCCTGCGGCTCGGGTGCCGCACGTCTGGAGACTCTAGGACGGCGTCGCGCGTTCGGCTTCCGCATTGACTGCGCGGCCGAGATCTGCAAGGAGCGGGATCACACCCGACGGTACTGGGCGGTGATCGGGCAGTCGAAGGGATCGCGTGCGGCGAGGCCGACCCGGTTCAGGTAGCGGACGACGATGCCGTAGGACTGCAGCACGGTCGTCTCGGTGTACGGCACGTCATTCGCCGCGCAGTAGTCTCGGACCACCTCGCGGGCGCGGGAGAGGTTCAGACGCGACATGCTCGGGAAGAGGTGATGTTCGACCTGGTAGTTCAGGCCGCCGAACAGCCAGGTCGCCCACCAGCCGCCGGTCACGTTGCGCGAGGTGCGCACCTGCTTCGAGAAGAAGTCGAGCCGCGCGTCCGGGGAGATGATCGGCATGCCCTTGTGGTTCGGGGCGAAGGAGGCACCCATGTAGACGCCGAACACGGCCAGCTGCACGCCCAGGAACGCGAAGGCCATCCCCACGGGAAGGAACAGGAACAGCGGCGTCAGCAGCAGAGCGAACCGCAGGGAGATGATGCCGATCTCGGTCCAGCGCCCCTTCACGCGACCGGGCGTGACCAGATGCACCACGCTCAGACGATGCAGGTTCAGTCCTTCCAGCGTGAGCAGCGGGAAGAACAGCCACCCCTGGCGCTGCGTGATCCAGCGGATGACCCCGCGGGAGCGGGCCGCGTCCTCGTCGAGGAAGGAGATCGTGTCGACCTCGATGTCGGGGTCCTTGCCGACCATGTTCGGGTTGCCGTGGTGCTTGGTGTGCTTGGAATCCCACCAGGAGTAGCTCATGCCGATGAGCCCCGCGAGCACGCGTGCGAGACGGAAGTTCGCCGGGCCCGACGAGAGGATCTGCCGGTGCGCGGCCTCATGTGCGAGGAAGGCGACCTGGGTGAACAGGATGCCGAGCGCGGCCGCGATGAGCAGCTGGAACCAGCTGTCCCCCAGCAGGATGAAGCCGGTTGCGCATCCCGCGAAGCCGAGCAGCAGAGCGACCCCCACCAGCGTGTAGAACACCGGCGTGCGCCGCAGCAGGCCCAGATCGCGGATGACGTTCAGCACATCCTTGTAGGCGCGCGCCATCGGCGGGAACTCCGTGGTGCCGGAGTACGTCTGTCGGATGCGTCCCTGGGCGGGAGCGGTGGTCTTGATCGTGTCGACCTGAGCGAGTGAGATGGTGCTCTCCTGTCGATCGGAGCCCTTGAGCTTTGGAAGCCAAGGGCGGATGCCGATCGCTGTCCTCATGCTACGCGGGGCGATATGCAGCAGGCGGCATGTGCTCGGGGGGCGGTGGTGCGCCCGGAGACCCCGGACGCACCACCGCGGAGACTCATCGACCCCGGATCGCGGCCGTCGCCTTCTCGTCGACGCCGAAGTCGGCCGTCACTACCACGCCGTAGTCGCGTTCCGCCGAGCGGTGCGAGACGAATCCGTTTCGCACGTCGTGCGCGACGGCGACGGGATCACGGCGCAACGGGTCTCCGTACCCGCCTCCCCCGCCGGTCTGGTTGACGAGCACGTCGCCCGCTTCGAGCCGGTTGTAGCTGCCGCCCTGCACGACCTCGCGGTCGGTGCCGGGGTTGAGCACGACCCGATTCGGCTTCCCGACCGCGCCGCCGTCGATCGCCCACGGCTCCGTCTTCGTCTTGTAGACGAGGCAGATGCCGGTGGCTGGTGCTGTGAAGCGGTACGACCGGCTCACTCCGACCCCGCCGCGGTGCTCGCCTGCACCGCCCGTGTCGGCGCGATAGCCGTAGTGCTCGATGATCATCGAGGACTTCGCCTCGAGCACCTCGACCGGGTTGTTGCGGCATCCGGGCTCCGAGAGGTGCATGATCCCGTCCTCGCCGTCGTGGCGCGCGGTGCCGCCGAAGCCGACGGCTTCGTTGGTCGCCTCCTGCCACGGCTCGCCGGTGCGCGGGTTCACGCCGAGGCCCATCATGGAGCACACGTCGCCGCCCGAGCAGGCGGGCACGAGCTCCGGCATCCCCTGAGCCAGGGCCTTGAGGATCACCTCGCCGGCGAGGAGGCCGGTCCAGAGAGTGAACGTGGGCATCGGCGACACCGCGTGCATGACCGAGCCGGGCACGGTGACCACGCGCAGCGGGGCGAAGTTGCCCGCGACGACCGGGGAGTCCGGCGTCGTGAGCGACTTGAAGATCAGGCTGGAGAGCGCCTCGGTCTGCCCCGGCGGCAGGTTGATGGGACCCTCGACGTTCTCGGCGCTGCCGGTCCAGTCGACGACCATCTCCTCGTCGGACACCGTCACAGTGCACTGCAGCCTGACGAGCTCGTCCTTGTTGATCCCGTCGTCGTCGACGTAGTCCACTGCGCTCCACGTGCCCTTCGGCAGCTTCGCGAGCGCGAGCCTGGCGAGCTTCTCACCGTGCTCGTTGATGGTCGCCATCGCCTCGGTCAGCGTGCCGACGCCGTACTTGTCGGCGAGCTCCTGGGTGCGGCGCACCCCGGTCACGCACGCCGAGACCTGCGCCTGGATGTCGCCGATCGTGTGCTTCGGCATGCGGCTGTTGAACCGGATGATGTTGAACACGTCCTCGTTGCGCTCGCCCCTGCGATACAGCTTCGACGCGGGCAGCATCAGCCCCTCCTGCGAGCGGTCCGTGGAGTCGAGGACGTAACCGGGGTCCTTCTGGTTCAGGTCGGTCACGTGCACGCGGCACGAGGCGAAGCCGATCAGCTCGTCGTCCACGTGGATCGGGGCGAAGACGAGGGGGTCGAGGGTGTGGGCGCTCGACCAGTAGGGGTAGTTGATGATGAAGACGTCGCCGGGCTCCATGGCGTCGACGCCCAGGAACTCCATCGAGTGCTTGATGCCGGCGTCGTTGCCCCTGGTGAACACGGCGATCCCCGGTGCGTCGGCGACCACATCGCCGTTGGCGTCGTGGATGCCGATGCCGTAGTCGTGGATCTCGTAGACCACGGTGTTGTAGGCGGTGCGGCACAGGTTGCGCGCGACCTCCTCTGCAGCGGCCAGCAGGCCGTGCCTGATGATCTCGGTGGTGATGGCGTCGGCCACGTCAGGCTCCCTTCTTCGCGTACTGGATCGAGATGATGAGTTCGCCGTATGCGCCGACCTCGAGTCGGTCACCGGCATGCAGCACGGTCGTCGCCGTGTGCTCGGTCACGACGGCGGGACCCTCGAGGACATCGCCGGCCATGAGCTCCTCGCGCGAGACGAGCGCGTACTCCGCCGTCTCGTCGCCGTCGAGCACGACCGTGCGCGTCCGCAGCGCGGGCGCTCCTCCGTCGGGGCGGGGCGCCGCCTTCGGCAGATCGGGCTTGTCGACCACGCCCACCGCACCCAGGCGAAGAGTCGTCGTCTCGATGGGGTCGTCCATGGTGTGCCCGTACTGCCGCAGATGCAGCCGGTCGAACTCCGAACGGATGGCCTCGCGGGGATCGCTGCCGTCCTCGGGGTAGTCGACCGTGACCGAGTGCTCCTGGCCCGAGTACCGCACGGCGACCACCCGGTGGAAGATCATCCGGTCGTCGTCGAAGCCCTCGGCGCGCAGGGTCTCCCTCGCCTCCGCCTCCATGCCGGCGTACAGGGCGTCGGCCGCCTCGGCGTCGAGGTCCTCGAGCGCCTGCAGGCTCGTGCGCGAGTAGTCGTGCTGCACATCGGCCATCAGCATCCCGAGCGCCGAGAACGCCCCCTGTCCCGGGGGCACGATCACCTCGGGGATCCCGAGCTCGCGGGCCACGTCGACCGCGACGAGGCCTCCGCCGCCGCCGAACGACAGCAGTGCGAAGTCCTTCGGGTCGTGCCCGAGCTCGATGGTGATCGCGCGGACGGCGCCCATGATCTTGGTGTTCGAGATCTGCACCATGCCCCGCGCCAGCTGGGTGACGCTGAGCCCGAGGGCCTCGGCGATCGGGGCCAGCGATTCGAGCGACTTCTCGCGGTCGAGCGTGAGCTCACCGCCGAGCGGGGTGTCGGTGCCGAGGTAGCCGATGGCGAGGGCGGCATCCGTGAATGTCGGCTCCGTCCCGCCGCGGCCGTACGCGGCCGGTCCCGGCATCGCCCCGGCGCTCTTCGGCCCGACCTGCAGGGCGCCCGCCTCATCCAGGTAGCCGAGCGAGCCGCCGCCCGCGCCGATCGTATGGATGTAGAGCGACGGAGTGTTGATCGGAAGGCCCTCGAACTCCGCGCCGTGATAGAGGACGGGGTTGCCGTCCTGCACCAGCGAGGCGTCGAGGCTCGTGCCGCCCATGTCGATGGTGATGAGGTTCGGCCTGCCGATCAGCTTCGCGAAGGCGGCGGCGCCGACGACGCCGCCGGCCGGGCCCGACAGGATGAGGTTCACGGGCTGCTCGCGCGCCGCCGAGGCGGTCATCGCTCCGCCGCCCGAGCGCGACATGAGGAAGCGCCCGTCGAATCCGCGCCGCTCGAGCTCACCCTCGAGCGCCTTCAGGTAGCTGCGCATGATCGGCTTGATGTAGGCATCCAGCACCGCGGTGCTGGTGCGCTCGTACTCGCGGTACTCGCGGGAGAGCTCGTGCGACAGCGTGACCTCGACCCCCGGTGCCTCCTCCACGAGGATCTCGCGCATCCGGAGCTCATGCGCGGGGTTCGCATAGGCGTGCAGGAACGCGACCGCGACCGCGTCGTACCCTCGGCGCAGGATCTCGCGCGCGACCTCGCGCGCATCCTCGTCGTCGAACGGCGTCGCCACCGAGCCGTCGAACATGCAGCGCTCGGTCACCTCGAAGGTGTCGTAGCGCTCGAGCAGGGCCTCTGGCTTGCGATAGGCGATGTCGTACATCACCCGGCGGTCGGTGCGGCCGAGCAGGTAGACGTCGCGGAAGCCGCGCGTCGCGATCGTCGCGATGCGTGCACCGGTGCGGGTCAGCAGGGAGTTCAGGCCCAGGGTGCTGCCGTGATTGAAGGTCGAGACATCTGCGGGGTGCGCTTCGGCCTTCTCGAAGGCCGCCAGCACGCCGGCGGTCGGTTCGCTCGGCGTGGTCGGCACCTTCTCGAAGCGGAGCTCGCCGGTCTCGGGGACGAGTTTCACCACGTCGGTGAACGTTCCTCCGACGTCGATGGCGATTCGGACGTTCTCGGACATGACACGGTCCTTCCGTATTGGGGTCGTTGAGGGTTTCAGGGCAGCCTGCGGAGACCCGGGGTCGACCGGGCCGTTCGTCGCGGGTGCCGCAGGGGCGGAATGGGGAGAGGGTTGCTAGCGCTTGCCGCGGCCGGCCGCGGCGAGGCCGACGGCCGCGAGGATGATGAACCCGGTCACCATGTCCTTCAGCTGCGGGTTCAGGTTCAGCAGGTCGAAGCCGTTGCCGATCAGGGCGATGAGGAAGACACCGGCGACAGAGCGCCAGACGGCTCCGATGCCGCCGTAGATGCTCGTGCCGCCGAGGATCACGGCCGCGATCGCGCTCAGCTCGAGCCCGGCGCCGGCGAGCGGCTGTCCGGACGCGATGCGCGAGACCCCGATCGCCGCGGCCGTACCGGCCGCGAGCCCGCTGATCACGAACACCAGGACCCTCGTGCGGGCCACGTGAATGCCCGACAGCTCGGCCGCCTCCGCGTTGCCGCCGACGGCGTACACGCGACGGCCGAAGAGGGTCCGCGAGAGCAGGAACCACAGGATCGCGACCGCGACGATCATCACGAACACCGCGATGAAGATGCCGCCGACGCGGTTGCGCCCCAGAGCGGTGAAGCCCGGCGTCGTCACGGTGATCAGGCTGCCGCCGGTGATGAGCACCGCGACCGTCGTGAAGATCATCGAGGAGGCCAGAGTCGCGAGGAAGGAGTGCACCCGGAGTCGGGTGATGACGGTGCCGTTGAACGCGCCGAGGACGATGCCGATGAGGGGCGCCGCACCGAGGGCGAGCGCGACATCGCCCGTGCTCACCGCGAGCCATGCCGCCACGACGCCGGCCACGCTGTAGATCGCGCCGGTCGACAGGTCGAAGTTGCCCGAGATGATCACGAACGTCCCTGCGGCGGCGATGATCACCAGCGGAGCGTTCTGGTTCAGGATGTTGACGATGTTGCCGAACGTGAAGAACGACGGCGACAGCACGGCGAGCGCGACGAGCACGGCGACGAGCAGGAGCAGGACCGCGTACTCGATGACGAGCTCCTTCGGCGAGAACTTCCTGCTGGCGCGGGTCCGCGTCACGGTGGTGTTTGCGGCCTCGGTCACGCTGCCGCCTCCTCTCCGGTGGTCACGTGGAAGAGCCGGAACAGCACGTCCTCCACGGTGGTCTGCTCGGGGACGATCTCCCCGAAGGTCTGGCCGTTGGAGACCAGGTAGGCGCGATGGGCGAGCTCCATGATCTCCTCGTGCTCCGACGAGATCAGGAGCACGCCGATGCCCTCCGCGGCGAGTCTGACGATGAGCTCGTAGATGGTGCGCTTCGCTCCGACGTCGACGCCTCGAGTCGGCTCGTCGAGGATGATCAGCTTCGGGTCCGCGGCGAGCGCCTTGCCGAGGAGGGCCTTCTGCTGATTGCCTCCCGAGAACCATCCGACAGGCAGCTCGATGTCGGGTGGCCGGATCTCGAGCGACTCCGCGAGCTCACGTGCCGTGCGCTTCTCGCTCCTGCGGTCGACGATCCCGCCCCGCGCGCGGGCCGGGAGACTCGCGAGACCGATGTTCTCGCGCACCGATCGCTGCAGGACGAGGCCGTCCTTGTGGCGGTCCTCCGAGACGAGCACGAGGCCTGCATCGATCGAGTGCTTCGGGGTCCGCCCGGTCCAGTCGCGGCCACCGAATCGGATCTCGCCGGAGACGACCTCGTCGAGGCCGAACACGGCACGGAGGCATTCGGTCCGCCCGCTGCCCACGAGGCCGAGCAGTCCGACGATCTCGCCGGGGCGCACCTCGAAGCTCATCCGCTCGACCCCGGTCGTGGTGCGGAGCTCCCGCACCGTGAGGAGCGGGTCGGATGCTTCGGGGAGCGGCGGACGGTCGGGGTACGCCTGCTCCATCTCGCGGCCGAGCATCGCGGTCACCAGATCGTGCTTCGACACCGAGGCCGCGTCGACCGTCGCGATCCGACGCCCGTCCCGCATCACGGTGATACGGTCGGCGACGCCGAGGACCGAGTCGAGGAAATGCGAGACGTAGATCACGCAGCACCCTCTGTCCCGGAGCGTCCGCATCAGCTGCTCGAGCTGCGCCATCTCGTGCGCGGTCAGGGACGAGGTGGGCTCATCCATCACGATGATCCGGGCATCCCTGGCGAGCGCCCGCAGGATCTCCACCTTCTGCTGATCGGCGATGCGCAGATCGCGCACCTTCTCCCCCGGGTCGAGGCCGAATCCGACCTGCGCGTCGAGCGTCGCGAAGCGCGCGGCGAGGTTGCGCCGCTCGATGCCGAAGCGGTGCTCCTCGACACCGAGGAAGACGTTCTGGGCGACGGTGAGGTCGGGGACGAGCGCCAGCTCCTGGGCGATCATCGCGATCCCCTGCTTCTGCGCGATCCCCGGGTTCCACCGGTCGACGGGGGCGCCGTCGACGACGACCTCGCCCCCGTCGGCCGCGTAGATGCCGGCGATCACCTTGCCGAGGGTCGACTTGCCCGCGCCGTTCTCTCCGACGAAGGCGTGGACCTCCCCGCCCCGGACGTCGAGCGACACGCCGTCGAGCGCCTGGGTCGCGCCGAACCGTTTGTCGACTCCCCGGAGTTCGACGAGAACGGGTCCGCTGGCAGCATCCTGCATCAGATCAGCCGTTCCACTCGCCGGTGAAGTCGGGCGCCGCTTCGAGGTCGTCCTTGGTCGCCATCGGGGGGAGGTCGACGAGCGTGTCGGCGTCGACGACGGCCTGCACCTTCTCGCCGCGCAGCCTGTTGATCAGCTGCTCGAGTGCGGCCTCACCCATGCTGACCGGGTAGTTCAGGTAGTCGTTCGTCCACTTCCCCTCGCGCACGGCCTTGACGGCCTCCGTCGTTCCGCCTCCGCCGGTGAGGAAGATCGACGAGGGGTCGATGCCGGCGTTCTCGAGCGCGATCTGCGCTCCCAGCGTCTGCTGGTCGGCGTTGCTGAGGATGCCGTTGATGTCCTTGTTGGCCTGCAGCAGATTCGACACCGCGGTGAGCGACTTGTCGCGATCATAGGCGCCCTCGACGGTGCCGACGATCTCGATGTTCTTGTGCGCGCCGAGGACGTCCTTCCAGGCCTTGATGCGTGCGACGTCGAGCGGAGAGTTCAGCAGTCCTGCCAGCAGGCCGATCTTGCAGGGGTCGATGTCCTTGCAGTACTCGACGACGGTCTCCGCCTGGCGCTTCGCTCCGGCCGACGGCGGCGAGGCCACGGTCGAGACGACGCCCTCGGTCTGCGGCTCCATCTTGTCGATGTCCGGTCCGATGGGGTTCAGCACCGACACCACGGGGATGTCGTTGCCCAGTGGGAAAGCCGCAGCCAGGCCCGGTCCGTCCTGGGGCACGACGATGACGCCGCTCGCCTGGCCGGTCGTCCCTGCGTTCTGCAACTGCGAGAGCTGGGTGTTGGCGTCGAACTGGCCGTCCTGGATCTTGGTCGTGATCGTGATGCCGAGCTCCTTCTGCAGCTCCTTCGCCTTCTTCTGCACCCCCTCGTACACGGCCTGGTTGTAGCCGTTCTGCGACGAGGAGGCGAGGAAGACGATCGAGAAGCTGTCGCCGTCGCCGCTTCCGCCGGGTCCGCCGTCGGAACTGCAGGCTGCGAGGGAGACGCCGAGCGCGAGCACGCCGGCGCCGGCGATGATCCGTGGGAGGTGCGTCATTGCATTCTTCTTTCGTGAGGGGTTCGGGTGGGATTCAGATCTCGGTTCTGGAGACGCGGTGGTCGACCTCGTAGAGGCGCCCGACGCCGATCCGTGCGTCGGCGAGCAGCGCCGACAGCTCGGGGGCGGTGCGCGCGCGGTTCGGGTGGTCCAACCACTCCTGGTAGGCGGCCTCGTCCGGCCAGACGGCGGTCACGATGATCTCGCCCGATCCGTCGACCGCCGTGGCGATCTCCGAGCTGAAGGCGCGGGTCAGGTCGAGTGACTCCTGCAGGATCGCCTCGCGGCGGTAGAGCTCCAGCACGGAGTCCGCCTGCGCCGGCGTCGTGTGCAGGGTCAGGACTGAACGGATCATCGGGTCTCGTACTCCATCGTCTCGATCGTCTGGGATGCCGCGTCGCGTCTGTCATCGTCGGGTTACGCGGCGCTGCTCCATGAAGGTATCCGCATCGCATCCCGCCCATCTGTGCGTAATGCACATTGCGGATGCCGCAAGAAATGCAAAAGAATGAAACTGCTGATGCGCGGCGGCTCTAGCGTTGCGTCCGGACAGAGGATCGCGAAGGAGCGGACGATGCGTGTCGGAGTGAGAGTGCACGAGCGGCGCGTCACCGCCGCCCTGCTGCACCCCGACGGTACGTATACGGCCGACGAGACACCGGTCCGCGCCGACGGAGTCGAGGCGTCCATCGACCGGCTGCTCGGACGGATCGCGCGGTCGGCGCCGACGGTCTCGTCGATCGCCTTCGACGTCAGCGACGCGCTGCACCTCTCCGAGGTCGCACCCCTCACCGTGGTCCGCATCGCGCCGAGGCCGCCCGTCGCGCTCGCGGATGAGCCGCGGGTCGGTGACGCACCGATCATCCATGTGCGCGGTGGTCATACGACGCTCGGCGAGGAGCTGGCGCCGTTCGACACGGCCGGCTTCCGCGCATCCGCCGCCGCGATCCCACCGGGGTCCCGCGTCGTGATCACGAGCGTCGGCGCACTCGTGAACCCGGCGCACGAGCTCGCCGCGGGCGAGATCCTTCTCGAGCTTGGCGGTCCGCTGAGCGTCGTGTTCTCGCACGCCTTCGCAAGCAACTCCTTCGCGACGCGGGAGCACACCGCGATCCTCAACGATGCCCTCGTGCCCGACGCCGAAGCACTCGCCACCGCGCTCGCGCTGGTCGCCGGCCGCAGGTTCCCCGACGCGCGCCTCTCGGTCACGAGGAATGACGGGGGCCGCGTGCCGTTGAGCAGGCTCCCCGCAGAGCCGATCCACTCCGCGTTCTCGGGCGCACCGGTGGATTTCCTCGGCGCTGCAGCGCTCTGCGGATTGGACGACGGCGATCTCGTGCTCGCGTCGGATGACGGCCTGGCGCTCGGGACGCTGCGCGCCGGAGCGCCGGCTGTGATCCCGCGCCTGCACTGGAAGGGAGCCCGCCTGTCGACCCAGGCCGCGCACCTGGTCCCGGCGACCGAGATCCTCCTGCACGGGAGGACCACGACCCCCCGCCTCGTCCGCGTCGCCGGAGCTCCGCTGCCGGGCTGGCTCGAGGGCGGTGAGGTCGTGGAGACGGACCACGATCTTCGCGCGCTGGGAGCCGCCTGCGCTCCGCTCTCCGATTGGGCGCTCGGCACTGTCGGCGCCGTGAACGCCGCGGAGATGGCGCACGAGCTGCAGGCGGCCGAGGCGCGCGTCCGGGCCAGGCTCGCGGCGTTCGGTGCACTCCCGTCTTCTGTGCGCATCCTCGAGTCGCAGCTCGTGGCCACGACCTACGAGCACGCCAGGGTGGTCTCGGTCCGCGTGCGCGGCGTCGCCGGGGATCCCGTCGGGGGTCTGCTCACCGGCAGGAGGGCGCGCCATGCGGCTCAGCGCTGAGGATGTCAGGCACCTGCGCACCGGTGCGCTCTTCCTCGCCTGCGCGGCCGATCCCGAATGGTGCGACGAGCAGCAGGATCGGATCCTCGCGCGGATGGAGGGCGGCGACACCGCCCCGGAGCTGCTCGGCGTCGAGGAATTCGACGAGGACGCCCTGGTGGCAGCAGTCGGGTTCGTGAACAACGGGCTCCCGCTCTCCGAGCTGCGCCCTGCCGGCGACGAGTTCGTCAGCAGCGTCGAACTGCTCGAGCGCGAGCTGGGGCGCCGCATCGAGGGACTGTTCCCTCTCGCCGCTGCGAACGTGAACTCGATGGTCCCGCTGCTGACCGGGATGCAACTCGACCGCCCGGTGGTCGACGCCGACCCCATGGGGCGGGTGTTCCCGCTACTGTTCCAGTCCGTGTTCACCCTCGCGGGGCTCCCGGCCGGCCCCCTCGCCGCGACGGGACCGGTCGGCGAGTCCGCGTTCCTGCGGGTGCGCGAGCCCCGGCGTGCGGAGCGCCTCGTCCGGGCGCTCGCCGAGGAATTCGGCGGCTGGTCGGCGACGGCGCTCTATCCGATGACGGCGAGGGATCTCGCCAGGACCGGAGTGCTCGGCAGCGTGTCGCGGATGGTGCGCATCGGCAGGATCCTGGACTCCGATGCGAGCGCGAGTGCGAAGCACCAGCAGCTCCGGCGCAGCGAGGGCGTTCGCCGGATCATCCGGGCGAGAGTCGCCGACGTCGCCGGGCTCTCGCGACCCGCTCCGGCGGGCGAACCGGACCACCCGTCGAGCGTCGTGCTCATCGAGGAGTCCCAGGGTCGCTTCGTGCAGCTGGAGATCCAGAACGAACTTCTTCTGCTCATGGTCGACGGCACGCCCGAAGCGGTCATCCCGGACATCATCACGATGCTGCATCCCGACGACGGCCGCGTCGCCAGCCTCGACGACCTGTGGGTCGGCAACACCCTCGACCTCGTCGTCCTCCCTGCCGCCGGCCAGTGGTACACACCGGAGGGCCGGCGTCTGGCGGCCCCGGAGACGCTGCACTCCCTGCTCCCCGACCGCGGAAGGGCCCCGAGATGAACCGATCCTCCGCGGGAGCCGTCGAGCTGCGCGACCTCATCGACACGCGCGATCTCGCCGGCCTCTCGGTGCTGCACCTCGTCTCGGGCCGCAGCCCCGTGCGTGATCTCGCCCTCGTCGCCGACTTCGAGGACATCAGTTCGGTCGGCCCCGACACCGTCGTGCTCCTCGCTCCGGGTGGCGCGCGAGGGGGCTGGATGATCTCGGCGGCGCTGCGCTACGCGTGGGAACGGCGTGCGTGCGCGCTCATCGTCCCGGAGCAGCCGTTCACCGCGTCGGTCATCGAGCTCGCGAAGCGCCTGGAGGTCTCGCTGCTCACCACCCGACGCGATATGACCCGCCTCGCGATCGATGCGGCGATCCGGATCGGCGCCGCGCGTGCCGAGGCGATGGTCCGCGTGCGCGCCGTCGTCGATCGGCTGGCGACCGTCTCCGGGCCCGCGCAGGCCGTCGACATGCTGTCGGACGAGCTCAGCGGAGCGCAGGTGTGGATCGAGTCCTCCGGGGCTCGCACGTTCGCGTCTCCGATGCCCCGCGAGGGCGATCCCGACCCTCGAGCCATGTCGGTCGTCCGGGCCAGGCTCGCGCCTCGGGCCGAGGAACAGGACCTGGTGCTCGCCAGGGTTCCCACACATGCGGTGGTCTTCGGCGAGCAGCTGCTTGCCGGGGCCGCACCATCGCTCAGGGCTCTGCTTCTCGAGCAGCGCCTGAACGCCACCCGGACTTCGCTCCCCGCCATCTCGATCACGGCGCTGACCGGGTTCGCACCGATCGCCACGTTCATGGAGCCGTCGGAGCCGCAGGACGAACAGCGCGCGCGGCTGCCGCTCGACGGCGCCTTCCTGGCAGTGTGCCTGCTCGCCGAGGCGCCGGATCGCCTGGGCGCCCTCGTGCACCAGCTCTGGCACCTCGCCTTTCCCGAGGCGCCGCTCGCCCGATTCGAAGGCGGCTGGATCGGCTTTCTTCCCGTCGGCGATACCACCGAGCAGCGGGCGGAGACGCTGGCACGGGTGAGAAGCGGGTTCGTGCGCGCCGCGGGCGTCCCGATCACCGGAGGCTGCTCAAGAGTCCACCGTTCCGCAGGGAGCGCTAAGCACGCGGTCCGCGAGGCCTGGCTCGCCGCGCGTCTCGCGGATGCCGCGGGGGCGACACCCGAGGCGCCCAGCTCCGACGCCTTCGTGGAGTTCGACCACGCGCCGCTGCACCTGCTTGAACGTGTCGTGCCGGCGGATCTCGCCGATCAACTCGTCGAGGCGCTGTTCCCGCAGCTCGTCGCCGATCCCTCGGCTCCCCGCCTCATTGAGGCAGTGCTCGGCTACCTGTCGGCGAACGGGTCGATATCGACCGCCGCCGCGCGTCTCGGTCTGCACCGCAACACCGTGCAGACCAGGCTTCAGCGCGCCGCCGCGCTCGGCGTCGACCTCACCGAGCAGGCGAACGTGCTCCCCGTGCATCTGCTCTTCGCGGCGATGCATCGCGCGGGCCCCCGCGCGGACGTGTGAGAAGCCTCGGCGGACACGACGAAGGCCCCGCCTCAGCGCGGCGCCGTGGGGAACGTGTCGGCTCCCGACCCGTCGAGCGCGAGCGCCCATTCGTTCATGGTGAGGTCCGCCCCGCGGAACTCCTCGGTGAAGGTTCCGGTCTGCGTGAAGCCTCCGCGCCGGCAGACGCCGTTGGAGGCGGCGTTGTCCGCGGCGGGGAACGCCGTGAGCAGGTGGCGCTCACCGCGATGCTCCCTCGCATCGTCGATGACCAGTGCGAGCGCCCGCGCCGCCACCCCGCGTCCCTGCGCCTCAGGGAGCACGAACCAGCCCGCCTCCAGCACGGGCTCGCCCCGCCAGTCGGCCCGCCAGTACGCGATGGATCCGAGCGGGACGTCCTGGGCATCCACGATCACGAAGTTCCGCGCCTCGCCGGCCGCTCCGAGTCGCAGATACCGCTCGTTGCGGTCGATGATCTGCTCCTCGGTCTCCGGGCCGTTCAAGTGCGCCGTCATCTCCGGGGTGTTCGCCGCGCGGAGCAGGTCGATGTCATCCGCCGTCCACAGTCGCAGTCGTATCGTGTCCACGCGGCCACGCTCTCACGGGCCTCCGACATCCGCGAGCGCGAGGTCCTCCCCCGGATGTCGGTGGCCGGGCGTACCGTCGCAGATGTGCGCGAGCCTCTCGCGTCTCCCTCGAGAAAGGCGCAGGACATGGACTGGAAGATCGAACTCATCCACGTGCCGGTGACGGACGTCGACCGCGCGAAGGAGTTCTACACGATGATCGGCTTCAACCCCGATCACGACCACCAGGTCTCCGACGAGCTGCGCTTCGTGCAGATGACCCCTCCCGGATCGGCCTGCTCCATCGCCTTCGGCACCGGCATGGGCAGCGGGCTCGAGCCCGGTCAGCAGAACTCGATCCAGGTCGTCGTGCCGGATGCCGACGAGGCTCTGTCGCACCTGCGCGGACTCGGTGTCGAGGCCTCCGGCGTGGACGAGCAGCCGTGGGGCCGATTCGTCACCTTCGCCGACCCCGACGGCAACACCTGGACGCTGCAGCAGATCCCGGACTACGGGGCGCAGTGAGCGAATGACGGAGCAGACTGCGCAACGACGCTCCGCCTGAGGTGCTCAATCACCATCATCGAGAACGCGGCGGCCGCGAGCCCGACAGCGCCGCTCACCAATGCCGCGATGAACGCGACCCGTGCTGCTCGATGGTGGCCACGTCGGCCTCGGCGAGTTTCATCGACGGCCGTCGCGGTGCGTCGGGCTGACGGGCCTTCATTGCCACCCACGACGTCCGTTCGACGGACTTGAATCGCCTCCGTCACGAGCGCCAACCACGAACGCACCACGTCGCTCGAGCTACGACGTGGTCGCGAACACGACCGTCGACGAGGACTACGGCGTCCCCGACTCAGGCTTCGATAACGCCTGACTACACGTCGCCGCGGATCTGAGACGACGCGCGGTGCGACCCCAATAAGATCGTCTGAGGGAGACGAACACGATGAGCAAAGAGGCCCCCGCCAATTGGTATGCCGACCCTACGGGCCGACACCAGTACCGCTACTGGGACGGCGCCCGGTGGACAGATACCGTCGCCGACAACGGCAACCAGTCAATCGATCTGCTCGTACCAGCAGCAGCGCCGCTGACCCGGCGCGAGATGCGGCAACAGGCGAAGGCAGACGCCCGTGCACAGAAGGAAGCGGAGCGCGAAGCCAAGCGCCTGCAGGAGGTTCACGAGCGCCGGGTCCGCGAGCTCGCCGCGAAGCAAGCGGAAGCCGCACGGGTGCTCGCCGAGCAGCAGAAGCGAACCGAGCAGGAGGCCGCGGCGCGAGCAGCACTCGAACGACAGGAAGCCCGCCTCCGCGCCGAGCAGGAAGCTCGCGCGGCGGCCGAACGCGAAGCACGGGAAGCCCAGGACCGCGAAGCGCGGATCATCACCCAGTACCCCCGGTTCCGACTCCCTGACAGCAGCGGCTACCCGACCACGGAAGTCGCCGGCGAGTTCGCCCGCATCGATGCGATCCACCGCGTGCTCGGCCGCGCACCCCGCATCGACCAGGAGCTCGTCAACGAGAACCTCGTCGCACTGCTAGTCCCCGAACCGCAAAACGCATTCGACCGCAACGCCGTCAAGGTCGTCATCAGCGGATACCACGTGGGCTACCTGGAGAAGGAAGTCGCCGCAATCACCCAGCCGATCATCCGCCGCATCATCGACGCCGGCTATGCTCCCGCTGTCGGCGCCCGCATCTGGGCCGTCGCACGCCGCGGCTATGACGGCCCGGCGAAGCAGCATGCGAACGTCCGCCTCGCGCTCACTTACACGCATCTGATGACCCCGCGCAACGACCCGCCACACGAGGCCTACAGCATCCTCCCCTGGGCCTCCGCGCTGCAGGTCACTGGCGAGGAGCACCACCAGCACGTCCTCGCCGAGTACGCCACCGAGGGCGACTCCCTCGTGATCGGCACCCTGCACGTCATACACGGTGGCATGGCAAAGACGCCGAAGGAGCTCATCGAGGTGCGCCTCGACGGCGAGCGCGTCGGCCAAATGACGCCAGCCTCGAGTCAGCACTTCCTACCGACCGTGCACCACCTCGCAGCGCAGGGCATGACGGCGGCCGCCTGGGTCACGATCACGGGCAGCGCGATCGCCGCTCAGGCGGTGTTGCATGCGACGAAGGCGCATGAGCTGCCTACCGAATGGTTCGAGGCACCTCAGACCGCGCCGCGGCTGTGGGGCACCCCCGCCCGTCGCGCCGTCGATGATGGCGCGATCGACGATGCGGAGATCCGCTCGCAGATGCGCGAGCCGATGTGGGACGAGCCGTGATGGATGTCTGGCGGCCTGCCGTCACCCTCGGCCTCGAGGTCATCGAGCGCCGCGACGTTCCACCGCTCCGACTGCATCCCCGGCGAGCGCTCGTGATGAGCGGACGCCGGGGGCGCACTCGTCGTCAGAGATTGTGTTTCTGACCTGGGATGATCAGAAGTCCCAGTCGTCGTCCTCGGTGGCCTCGGCCTTGCCGATCACGTACGACGAGCCCGACCCCGAGAAGAAGTCGTGGTTCTCGTCGGCGTTCGGCGACAGGGCCGACAGGATCGCCGGGTTCACGTTGGTGACGGTGGAGGGGAACATCGCCTCGTAGCCCAGGTTCATCAGGGCCTTGTTGGCGTTGTAGTGCAGGAACTTCTTGACGTCCTCGGTCAGGCCGACGCCGTCGTAGAGGTCCTGCGTGTACTGCACCTCGTTGTCGTAGAGCTCGTACAGCAGCGAGAAGGTGTAGTCCTTCAGCTCGTCGCGACGCTCCGGCGTCTCGGTCTCGAGGCCGCGCTGGTACTTGTAGCCGATGTAGTAGCCGTGCACGGCCTCGTCGCGGATGATCAGGCGGATCAGGTCGGCCGTGTTCGTCAGCTTCGCCTTGGACGACCAGTAGATCGGCAGGTAGAAGCCCGAGTAGAACAGGAACGACTCCAGCAGCGTGGAGGCCACCTTCCGCTTGAGCGGGTCGTCACCACGGTAGTACTCCATGATGATCTGCGCCTTCTTCTGCAGGTTCTGGTTCTCGGTCGACCAGCGGAAGGCCTCATCGATCTCCTTCGTCGACGCGAGCGTCGAGAAGATCGAGGAGTAGCTCTTGGCGTGCACCGACTCCATGAAGGCGATGTTGGTGTACACGGCCTCCTCGTGCGGGGTGATCGCGTCGGGGATCAGCGAGACCGCGCCGACCGTGCCCTGAATCGTGTCGAGCAGTGTGAGGCCGGTGAACACGCGCATCGTGAGCAGCTGCTCGTCGGCGGTGAGCGTGTTCCACGACTGCACGTCGTTCGACAGCGGCACCTTCTCGGGCAGCCAGAAGTTGCCGGTGAGACGGTTCCAGACCTCGAGGTCCTTGTCGTCCTCGATGCGGTTCCAGTTGATCGCATCGACGTGGCTGACCAGCTGAAGCTTCGGAGAGGGAGTCATTTCCTGTAGTCCTGTTCTCGGAGAAATTCTGATCAGAGAGCGATCACAGCATGCAGCTGACGCACTCGGTCATGTCGGTCCCCTCGAGGGCCATCTGACGCAGGCGGATGTAGTAGATCGTCTTGATGCCCTTGCGCCATGCGTAGATCTGCGCCTTGTTGATGTCGCGCGTGGTGGCGGTGTCCTTGAAGAACAGCGTCAGCGACAGGCCCTGGTCCACGTGCTGGGTGGCGGCGGCGTACGTGTCGATGACCTTCTCGTAGCCGATCTCGTACGCGTCCTGGTAGTACTCCAGGTTGTCGTTCGTCATGAACGGCGCCGGGTAGTACACGCGACCGAGCTTGCCCTCCTTGCGGATCTCGATCTTCGAGGCGATCGGGTGGATCGATGAGGTCGAGTTGTTGATGTAGGAGATCGAGCCCGTCGGCGGCACAGCCTGCAGGTTCTGGTTGTAGATGCCGTGCTCCTGGATGCTGTCGCGCAGCTCCACCCAGTCCTGCTGGGTCGGGACGAACTTGCCCGCGAACAGCTCCTTGACCTTCTCGGTCTCGGGCTGCCAGGCGCGCTCGATGTACTTGTCGAAGAACGCTCCCGACGCGTACGTCGAGTCCGCGAAGCCGTCGAAGGCCTCGCCGCGCTCGATCGCCAGACGGTTCGATGCGCGGAGCGCGTGGAACAGCACCGTGTAGAAGTAGATGTTCGTGAAGTCGATGCCCTCTTCCGACCCGTAGAACACGTGCTCGCGCGCCAGGTAGCCGTGCAGGTTCATCTGGCCCAGGCCGATCGCGTGCGACCGGTCGTTGCCATCCTCGATCGAGCGCACCGAGCTGATGTGGCTCTGCGTGCTCACCGCGGTGAGAGCGCGGATGGCGGTCTCCACGGTCTTGCCCAGGTCATCGGCGTCCATCGCCAGCGCGATGTTCATCGAACCGAGGTTGCAGGAGATGTCCTTGCCGATCTGGTCGTACGACAGGTCGGTGCTGTACGTGGTCGGGGTGTTCACCTGCAGGATCTCGCTGCACAGGTTGGACATGTTGATGCGGCCCTTGATCGGGTTCGCCTTGTTCACCGTGTCCTCGAACATGATGTACGGGTAGCCCGACTCGAACTGGATCTCGGCGATGGTCTGGAAGAACTCGCGCGCGTTGATCTTGGTCTTCTTGATGCGCGCGTCGTCGACCATCTCGTAGTACTTCTCGGTGACCGAGATGTCGCCGAAGGGCACGCCGTAGACCTTCTCGACGTCGTACGGCGAGAACAGGTACATGTCCTCGCCCTTCTTGGCGAGCTCGAAGGTGATGTCGGGGACGACCACGCCCAGCGACAGCGTCTTGATGCGGATCTTCTCGTCGGCGTTCTCGCGCTTGGTGTCGAGGAACCGCATGATGTCCGGGTGGTGCGCCGAGAGGTACACCGCGCCGGCGCCCTGACGCGCGCCGAGCTGGTTGGCGTAGCTGAAGCTGTCTTCGAGGAGCTTCATGACCGGGATGATGCCGGAGGACTGGTTCTCGATCTGCTTGATCGGGGCACCCGACTCGCGGATGTTCGACAGCAGCAGTGCCACGCCGCCGCCGCGCTTGGACAGCTGCAGCGAGGAGTTGATGCCGCGGGCGATGGACTCCATGTTGTCCTCGATGCGCAGCAGGAAGCAGCTGACGAGCTCGCCGCGCTGCGCCTTTCCTGCGTTGAGGAACGTGGGGGTGGCCGGCTGGAAGCGGCCGGAGATGATCTCGTCGACCAGGTCGATCGCGACCTGCTCGTCGCCCTCGGCGAGCGCAAGGGCGGTCATCACGACGCGGTCCTCGAAGCGCTCCAGGTAGCGCTTGCCGTCGAAGGTCTTCAGCGTGTAGCTGGTGTAGTACTTGAACGCGCCGAGGAAGGTCTCGAAGCGGAACTTCTTCGAGTAGGCGAAGTCGTTGAGCTTCTGGATGAACTCGAACGAGTACTGGTCGATGACCGCGGCCTCGTAGTACTCCTTCTCCACCAGGTAGTCCAGGCGCTCCTTGAGCGAGTGGAAGAACACGGTGTTCTGGTTCACATGCTGCAGGAAGTACTCCCGAGCGGCGCGCTTGTCGGCGTCGAACTGGATCTTGCCGTTCGCGTCGTACAGGTTCAGCATCGCGTTCAGCGCGTGATAGTCGAGCCCCTCGTATGCGGGGTTGACCTTGAACTCCACCTGCTCCGTCACTGACTGCTCTTCGAGTGCGCTGTCCACCATCGTTCCAATCCGTCGCTCACGCGATCGACATCATCCGGCGTGCCGAATACCTCCAGCCGGTACAAGTGCGGCACATGACACTTGCGGCTCACGATCTCTCCGGCGAGGCAGAACGACTCGCCGAAGTTGGTGTTCCCCGCGGAGATCACTCCGCGGATCAGGCTGCGGTTGTGCTCATCGTTGAGGAACCGGATCACCTGCTTGGGAACGGCGCCCTGCTCCTCGCCGCGCCCCTGACCGCCCCCGTAGGTGGGGGTGACGAGCACGTACGGCTCGTCGACGACGATCTGCTCGTCGTTTCGGTGCAGAGGGATGCGGCGGGCAGGAAGCCCGAGCTTCTCGATGAAGCGAGCGGTGTTACCCGAGACGCTCGAGAAGTAGACCAGGAGCGGCGCTGCGGTCGCGACTGCGCTCATGGCCGGCCACACTCACGCCAGACGGGCGGCGAGCTCGTCGATCTTGTCGGGACGGAAGCCCGACCAGTGGTCCTCGTCGGTGACGACGACCGGTGCCTGCATGTAGCCGAGCGCCTTGACCTGCTCGAGCGCCGTGGCGTCCTCGGAGAGGTCGTGGATCTCGTACTCGATGCCCTTCGCATCGAGCGCGCGATAGGTGGCGTTGCACTGCACGCAGGAAGGCTTGGTGTAGACCGTGATCGACATGAATTCCCCTCAATCTCAGCTGTTCTCCGGCAGACCCCCCACCGGGACTTCAATACTACATATAGGGACGGACATTGCGACCGACCACTAGGGATAGTAGTTACATCCGTGTAGTTTTCCACCGCTCTCCCCATGTTCAACACAGCTTCTCCACGGTTTCTTCCACAGCCGGGAGCCCCTCGGAACGGCCCGCGAACCGCGAGTTCTCGCGGCTTCCGGGGCCGGTCGCCGGATCCATCCACAGGCCGCACGCTACGCCGCACCACCGACATCCGATTTCCTGTGGAGAACGCCCTTCGGCGTGTCGCGGCGTGTCGCGGCATCCGACACCTCGCGCGCCGCCGCGCACCCCGGATAGGGTTCTCTGGTGGCGGGATATCGGGACCTTCTTCGCACGCCGGGAGTCGGCCGCATGATCGCGGCGCAGCTGGTGGCGCGCTTCCCCAACGGCATGATGAGCCTGGCGATCCTGATGCACGTCGAGCAGCAGTCCGGGTCCTACGGCGCCGCGGGCCTCGTGCTCGCCGCGGCATCCGTCGGCCAGGCCATCGCGGGCCCGGTGACGAGTCGCTGGATGGGCGCCTGGGGCATGCGCCGCGTGCTCACCCTCACCCTGTCCGTGTGCGTCGCCGCCGTGCTCTGCCTGGCTCTGCTGCCGCTGAGCATCGCCGGCTACATGGCGTTCGCGATGCTCGCCGGTCTGTCCACGCCTCCCGTGCAGTCGGCGGTGCGCACCATCTACCCCAAGCTCGTCAACGCGGGCCAGCTCACGCCGCTGTTCTCGCTGGACGCCTCGCTGCAGGAGATCATCTGGATCGTCGCCCCCGTGCTGATCACGATCGTCTCCACGCAGGTCGGCACCGTGCAGGGCCTGCTGCTGGTCGCGATCATCCTCGCCGGCGGGGGCACCTGGTTCATCCTCTCCCCCGAGGTCGGGCGCGTGCGCATTCCGCGCAGCAGGCGCGCGTTCGGACGCGTCGTCCTCAAGCCGCCGGTGCTGCTGGCGACCGTCATCGGCTTCCTCCTGATCGGAGCATGCTCCGCGGTCGAGGTGGGCGTCGTCGCCACCTTCGGGCACGGCGGGCTGGAGGCCGGGCTCGTGCTGGCGGTGTTCTCGGTCGGCAGCCTGGCCGGTGGCCTGGCGTTCGGCCACATCCCCATCGGACCCTGGGCGATGGCTCGGCGACTGCTCATCGTCACGGTCGGACTGGGCCTGACCATGGTGACGCTCAACGTGTTCTGGATCGGCGGCACACTGCTGCTGGCGGGCATCGGCATCGCCCCGGCCCTCGCCGTGCTGTTCGCGATCACCACCGCGAGCGTGAAGTTCAGCGAGACCGCCGAGGCGTTCGGCTGGGCGGGCACCGGGCAGCTGATCGGCGCGGCGGCGGGCTCCGCGGTCGCGGGCATCCTGATCGACGCGGGCGGCCCGACCGGCGCGTACCTCGCCGCGGCACTGTTCGCGCTCGCCGGACTGATCGTCTCGGTGGTCTTCGTGCGCGCCTTCCCCGACCTGCGGAACCGCGATCCCAGCCCCTACCCCGACACCGAGACGCTCTCCATCCCGACCGTCCGTCCCTGACGGTCGGCGCACGATCCTCGCGGCATAGGCTGGGCGCGTGAGCACCTTCGACGCCGCTGCCTTCCTTCCCGACAACCTGCTGGAGCGCATCCGCGAGCGCGCCGCCGTGCACGACCGCGAGAACACCTTCCCGCAGCAGGACCTCGACGAGCTGAAGGACGCCGGATACCTCTCGGTCCTCGTGCCCGCCGAGCTGGGCGGAGCGGGCCTGGGCCTCGAGCAGGCGGCCCTGCTGCAGCAGCGCCTGGCGACCGCATCCCCCGCCACGGCGCTCGCCATCAACATGCACCTGGTGTGGACCGGCGTCGCGAAGGTGTTCAGCGACCGCGGCGTGCCCGGGCTCGAGTTCGTGCAGCGCGGCGCCGTCGCCGGCGAGGTCTTCGCCTTCGGGATCAGCGAGGGCGGCAACGATCTGGTGCTGTTCGGCAGCGACACGGATGCCGCACCTCAGCCCGACGGCGGCTACGCCTTCACGGGCACCAAGATCTTCACCTCGCTCGCGCCGGTCTGGACGAAGCTCGGCCTGCACGGCCTGGACACGACCGATGAGGAGGCCCCGAAGCTCGTCTTCGCGTTCATCGACCGCACGGATGCCGTGGTCACCGGCGACGACTGGGACACGCTCGGCATGCGCGGAACGCAGAGCCGCACGACCCGATTGAACGGCGCGATCGCCGCCCCCGAGCATGTGGTCCGCCGCATCGACCCGGGCCCGAACCCCGACCCGATCGTGTTCGGCATCTTCAGCGTGTTCGAGATCCTGCTCGCCTCGGTGTACACCGGCATCGCCCGTCGCGCCCTCGACCTCGCGGTCGAGACCGCGCAGAAGCGGCGCTCGAAGAAGTCCGGCACGACGTACAGCCAGGATCCCGACATCCGCTGGCGGGTCGCGGGCATGGGCCTGGCATACGACGCGCTGCCGCCGCAGATCTCCGCACTGGCCCGGGACGTCGACCAGCTCGCCGATCACGGACCGCGCTGGTTCAGCCTGCTCTCGGGCGTGAAGCATCGCGCGGTCGTCATGGCCAAGCAGGTCGCCGACGAGGCGATGCTGGTGGCCGGCGGCGGATCGTACTTCTCCTCCAACGAGCTCTCGCGGCTGTACCGCGATGTGCTGGCGGGGCAGTTCCATCCTTCCGACCCGGAGTCCGCGCACGCCACAGCCGCGACCGCCTGGCTCGGACCGCTCGAGGGCTGAGACCCTCGAGCCGCTGACCCCGAGCATCCGAGAACAGGAGGATTGCCGAGACCAGGAGGATTCCGAGCGGAATCCTCCTGCATTCAGCAATCCTCCTGCGTAGGGTGATGCCGCCGTTCGACGACTCAGCCGCCCGCCATCGTGCGCGCGATGTCGGTGGCCGAGTCCCCCGCCCGCTTGAGCACGAGCGCCACGAGCGCCAGCGACGCGAGCGTGAGCACGAGCATGATGGTGGAGACGGCGGCGATCTCCGGTCGCAGACCGCTGCGCAGGGCGCTGAGCACGTACACCGGCCACGGCGTCGTGCCCGACACCTGCACGAACGCGGAGACGATCGTGTTGTCCAGTCCGAGCGTGAACGAGAGCAGGAAGCCGGCCAGCACCGCCGGCATGGCCAGCGGCAGCGTGACCTTCACGAAGGTGCGCAACGGCGGCGCGTAGAGGTCGGCGGATGCCTCCTCCAGACTGGCATCCAGTCCGACCAGTCGCGCCCGCACGATGTACGACACGATGGCGATGGAGAACAGCGACTGCCCGATGATCAGTCGCACGGTGCCGTCGTTGAAGATCCCGATCCCGGCGTCCTGGCCGAGGAACACCATCCACGGCAGCAGCGCGACGGCATCCACGATCTCGGGTGTCACCGAGATCAGCAGCAGCATGCCCAGGAACCACACCACCCACTTGCCGGGGTTCCGGGCCATCGCGATGCCGGCGAGCGTGCCGAGCACCGTCGCGATGACCGCGGCGAGCAGACCCGTGCGCACCGACACCAGCACTGCATCCCTGATCGCCGGCTTGGTGACGATCGCGGCGAAGGAGTCGAAGCCGAAGTGGTCCCACGAGACGAGCAGTCGCCCGACGTTGAACGAGTACACGATGATCACGATGATCGGTAGGAACAGGAAGACGAAGACCAGCGTCGACCACACCGGAAGCAGCCAGCGGCTCATGATCCTTCTCCCAACCTCAGGGCGTATCGCCGTCTCAACGGCATCGTGACCAGCCACAGCAGCAGCGCGGCGATGCCGATCGAGACGGCGATGGTGATGATGAGCAGCACGGCCATCGCCGATCCCAGCGCCCAGTTCTGCGCGGTCTGGAACTGGCTGGCCACCATCTGGCCGACCATGTTGCCCTTCGCGCCGCCCAGCACCGTGGCGGTGATGTAGTCGCCCATCAGCGGGATGTACACCAGCAGGACGCCGGCGATGATTCCCGGCTGCGCGATCGGCACCGTCACACGCAGGAAGGTGACGAGACCGTTCGCCCCGAGGTCCTTGCTCGCCTCGCGCAGAGGACCGCTGACGCGGTCGAAGGCGACGTACAGCGGCAGGATCATCAGCGGCAGGTAGTTGTAGACGACGCCCAGCAGCACGGCTCCCCGGGAGTTGAGGATGTCGAGCGGACCGGGGATGACGCCGATGAACTGCAGTGCGCCGGACAGCCATCCCTCGGGCGCCAGGATCACCTGCCAGCCGATCGTGCGCACCAGGAAGTTCGTCCAGAACGGCACCATCACCAGCGCCAGCAGCATCCCGCGCTTCGAGGGCGCCGCCTTCACGGCGATCCAGTACGCCACCGGCGCCCCGATGATCAGGCACAGCAGGGTGCCGATGACACCGACCCAGAAGGTGTTCTGGAACGTGTTGAAGAAGGTCGGCGAGAGCGCCTCGACGTAGCGGTCGAAGGAGAGCCGGTCATTGGAGTTCGTCGAGAAGATGCTCGGCTTGTAGCCGAAGCTGTACCAGACGACGACTCCGATCGGCACGACGAAGAACACGGCGAGCCACGCCCATGCCGGCAGCGCCAGCGCGAACGGCATCCTGACCTTACGCACCTGCGGCCACCTTCACCTTGTTCCAGATCTCCACGATGCGCTCCTGCGCGCTGGTGAACTTCTGCTCGTGCATCGTCTTCACCTGCTCGTCGCTGAAGTACACCATGTCGAGCCGATCCAGCTCAGCATCCTCGGCCTTCTGCTGCGTGCCCTGCACCCCCGTGTCGTAACCGATGTAATCGACCTGGGCCACCTGGATGTCGGGGGCGATGATGTAGTCGATGAACGCGTGCGCCGCCTCGGGGTGCGGGGCTCCCTTGGCGATCGCCCAGTTGTCCATCCACAGCTCCGTGGCCGGTGCGCCGAGCACCCACTGCCACCGCTCGGGGTCGTCCGACTCGTCCATGCCGAGCCTGGCGTCGCCGCTGTACGACTGCACGAGCGCCGCCGACGCCTGCGGGATCACCTGCCCGCCCGGTGCGGAGTCGAAGATCGAGATGTGCGGCGCGAGTTCCTCGACCAGGAACTTCTCGCAGGCATCGAGATCCTTCTTGTCCGTCGTGTTCCAGTCGATCCCGTGCGACCAGTGGTAGATGCCGCACAGCGGCGCCGGGTCGTCGAGGACCGAGGTCTTGCCGGATGCCTCGTTCTGGGCGGCGTCGATGAAGTCGGCCCACGTCGTGAGCTCACGGGTGATGACGCGCTTGTCGTAGACGAAGCCGGTCGTGCCCCATGCCTTGCATATCGAGTACGCGTTGTCGGGGTCGAAGGAGCGATGGATGAAGTTCGGATTCATCGTGGCGAAGTTCGGGATGAGGTCGAGGTTCAGCTTCTCGAGCAGACCGTTCTCGGCCATCGGCATCACGAACAGCCCGCTGGGGACGACGATGTCGTACCCGGAGGTCCCGCGCGCCGCCACCAGCTTCGCGATCAGCTCCTCATTGGAGTTGAACGCGTCGACGACGATCTTCGGCCCCTTCTTCTTGGTGAACGCGGAGAGCAGTTCGGGCTCGTCGTAGTCGCTCCAGGTGTAGATCGACAGCCGGTCCTCGAGCGGGCCGCCGTGCGCCTGCGCCGCGGTCCCGGCCTGGCCGGGTGCGCAGGCGGTGAACAGCACGGCTCCGCCGGCCGCGAGTGCCGTGGCGAGGAATCCCCGCCGGGTCAGCTCGCTGCGCAGGATGCCCGCCGCACCGCGGTGCGCGAGCACCCGGACCGGTTCGGAGGTCATCGGACGGCCTTGGGCAGCGCGATCACGTGCGTCGCGGACGTCGGCGCACCGTCGGCCGCGAACAGGCGTGCATCCGATGTCGCCCAGGTGCAGCGGACGTCGTCGTCGACCGCGACCCGCGGCGCGTTCGGCGCGGGGGTGCGCACCAGCAGGGTCTGCCCGTCCGCGACCCCGACCACGACCTGCAGGGTCTCGCCCAGATACGACACGCTCAGCACGCGGCCGTCGGCCCCGGCACCGGTCGCGCCCGCGGAGTCGAGTTGGATGAACTCCGGACGGATCGCCGCGACGGCCTCCGCGCCGCGCTCGACACGACCGGCGCCCCAGCGCCCCTCGATCAGGCCGAGGGGCGTCTCGATCGCATCGCCGTCGGCGGCGACGCCCCGGATGAAGTTCTGCTGCCCGATGAACGAGGCCACGTAGGCGGAGGCGGGTGCCGCATAGATGGCGTCGGGCGCGTCGAGCTGCTCGATGCGCCCCGCCCGCATCACGGCGATGCGATCGCTCATCGACAGCGCCTCGCCCTGATCGTGCGTGACGAAGACGAACGTCGTCCCGAGCCGAGACTGCAGCAGCTTCAGCTCGACCTGCATCTCCTCGCGCAGCTGCCGGTCGAGCGCCGCGAGCGGCTCGTCCAGGAGCAGCACGCTGGGCCGGTTGATGAGCGCCCGCGACAGGGCGATGCGCTGCTGCTGCCCGCCTGAGAGCATGGTGGGCTTGCGATCGGCGAAGCGCCGCAGCTGCACCATGTCCAGTGCTTCGGCCACGCGCTCGCGCTGCTCCGCCTTGGGGACACCGCGCTGCTGCAGCCCGTACGCCACGTTCTCGGCGACGGTCATGTGGGGGAACAGCGCGTAGGCCTGGAAGACGGTGTTGACCTCGCGCTTGTAGGGCGGCAGGCCCAGCACGCTGCGCCCGGAGATGCGGATGTCACCGCTGTCCGGGTGCTCGAAGCCGGCGATCATGCGCAGCGTCGTGGTCTTCCCGCAGCCGGACGGACCGAGCAGCGAGAGGAACTCCCCCGGCCGGATGCTCAGGGACAGGTCGTCGACGGCGGTCGACTCGCCGTAGTGCTTGGTGACGCCGGCGATCTCCACGCCACCGGACGCGGTGCCCGCGTCGGGTGCGGTCGCCGCCACTGCGATATCGGCCATGAAACCTCCACGATGAGATTCGAACAGCCGTCAGTCAACCACAGTCGGGGGCTGAGGTACAGCGAAAAGCGAAGAAAAGAAGCAGAATCGCGACGATATCCGTTGTCGAGACCTAGCGAGGCAACGGAATTTGCGTTACTTGCGGTCGAAGTCGAAGGCTTTCAGCAGCTCGCCGACGGCCTGCTCGCGCTCGTCGCCGCCCTGCTCGAACATGTGCGTCACGTGCGTGCGCAGGTGGTTCTCGAGCAGCAGCCGGTTCAGGGACTCCAGTGAGCGCTGCACGGCACGCGACTGCGTGATGATGTCCATGCAGTAGTCCTCGTTCTCGATCATCCGCGCGATGCCGCGCAGCTGACCCTCGAGGATGCTGGTGCGGTGCAGTGCGCGCTTCTTGATGTCGTCGATCACACTCAGAGCGTAGCCGTCATGAAAGGATGACGGCATGTCGCGAACCCCGATGGCGCTGCTGTCCCCCGCCGATCAGGAGCGGCTGCGGGGCCTGCGCCGGATGAAGGCCGTGGCGCTGGGCGCGCTGATCTTCATGGCCGTGGTCTTCGTGATCGCGTTCGCCTTGGAGCACAGGCACCCGTGGCTCGCGTACGTGCGCGCAGCCGCCGAGGGCGGCATGGTCGGCGCACTCGCCGACTGGTTCGCCGTGACCGCGCTGTTCCGGCACCCGCTGGGGCTGCCCATCCCGCACACCGCGATCATCCCGAACCGCAAGGACGAGATCGGCCGCTCGCTGGGCGAGTTCGTCGAGACCAACTTCCTCTCCGGCGATATCGTGCGCGACAAGCTCTCCCGCACCGCGCTGTCGAAGCGCCTCGGCGAATGGCTGCAGGATCCTGCCCACGCCGAGCGGGTCGCCGCCGAGGGATCGACAGCGGCATCCGCCGTGCTCCGCGCGCTGAGCGACGACGACGTGCAGGGCCTCATCGCCGATCTCGCGCGCGAGCACCTGATCGAGCCGGACTGGGCGCCGCCCGCGGGCGGCTGGCTGGAGCGCATCGTCGAGGCGGATGCGCACCGCGGTGCGGTGGACCTGGCCGTGGACAGCATCTCGACCTGGCTGCACGCCAACGCGCACACCTTCCAGGGCCTCGTCTCCCGGCGGCTCCCGGGCTGGGTCCCCAAGCTCGCGCACCGCTTCGTCGACGAGACGGTCTACCACGAGGCCGTCCGCTTCGTGGAGGCCGTGCAGGCCGACCCGCAGCATCCGGCCCGTCAGGCGCTCGACGGCTACCTGGCCCGCCTGGCCGACCGCCTGCAGCACGACCCCGCCATGCGGGACCGCTTCGAGGGCGCCAAGGCCGCGGTGTTCGACAGCCCGCGGGTGATCGCGCTCGCGGCGCAGGCCTGGGACACCGCCAAGAACGGCCTGCTCACCGCCCTCGCCGACCCGGAGAGCGGGCTGCGCCGCCGCGCGGCATCCGCCGTCGCCGAGATCGGACGACGCCTGGCCACCGAACCCGCCCTGCAGGCCCGCGTCGACGGCTGGGTGACCGACGCCGCCGTGTTCCTGGTGGACCGCTACCGGCACGACATCGCGTCGATCATCACCGACACCGTCGAGAAGTGGGATGCCGCGGAGACCACCGAGAAGATCGAGCTGATGGTCGGTCGCGATCTGCAGTACATCCGGCTCAACGGCACGGTGGTGGGGGCGCTCGCGGGACTCGCGATCTTCGCCGTCGCGCACGCCGCGATCCCGGTCCCGCTGGGGCTGGGCTGATGCCGTCGGCGTGAGCCGGGGTCTCAGCCCGCCAGGGCCTCGGCGATCGGCCGGTCGCCGTCGTTGAAGCGGATCGTCCGGCGGATGGTGGCGGGCTGCTGCAGCGTCTCCGCGATCACGAGCGCGACGTCAGCGCGCGACACCTCCCCCGAGACGGCGGGGGTCGCGTCGATGCGCCCGGTGGCCTCGCCGAGCGTCAGGCGGCTGGGCGCCAGCACGGTCCAGTCCAGGCTGGTCGCCCGCAGGTACTCGTCGGCGGCCGCCTTCGCCTCGGCGTAGGCGTGGAACGGATCGGATGCCGGGATGCCGTGCTCCGGCGAGGAGCCGAAGTAGGAGACCATGACGTAGCGGTCCACGCCGGCGTCCCTCGCCGCGTCCATCGACCGCACGGCGGCCTCGAAGTCGACGGCGTGCGTCCGCTCCGGACTCCCGCCACCCGCACCGGCCGACCAGACGACGGCGTCGTGCCCGGCGATCAGCGCGGCGAACGCCGCACGATCCTCCCGCTCCATGTCGAACACCACCGGTACGGCGCCTGCGGCGCGCACGTCATCGGACTGCGCGGGATCGCGGATGACGGCGGTGACCTCGTCGCCGCGAGCGACGAGCACCGGAGCGAGCAGCAGTGCGACCTTGCCGTGGCCGCCGAACACGATGATCCGAGCCATGCCTCCACGCTACCCGCGCGGAGCGGCTCTGGCACCGGAGCACCGCCGAAGCTCCTCCCCCGCACGAGACGGCCCTCATGACGCCCGTCTCGTGCTGGAGCAGAACTCTCCTGCGGCCTCAGCGTACGGCGAGGCCCGCGAGCAACTCGAGCACGCAGAGCGCAGCGAGGCGCACGGTGCGGCCGTCCTCGGCATCCGCGGTCGCGTCGACCTCGGCGAGGTCGGCGCTGACGACGCGTTCGTCGGCGGCGATGCCGCGCACCAGGGCCCGCAGCTCCCATGCGGCGAATCCGCCGGGAACGCTCGCCGGGCAGCCGGGGACGGCGGCGCGGTCGACCGCATCGACATCGATGTCCAGGTGGATGCGAGAGCCCGCCCCGGCGACCTCCAGCGCCTCGGCGACGACGTCGGCGAGGCCGCGACGGCGCACCTCGTCGAGCGTGATCACGCGGATGCCCCACTCCTCCGCGCGCTGAGCGTAGGCCGCGGAGTTCGCGAAATCGGCGATGCCGATCTGCACGATCCGCTTCGGGTCGATGCGCTCCCCATCCGGGGCGTCCTGCACCAGCCGGCGCACCGGGGAGCCGTTCGAGACTCCGTCACGAAGGTCGTAGTGCGCGTCGATCGTGATGAGCCCGTCGGCCCCGGCGCCACGGGCGACGGGATAGGTCAGCGAGTTGTCGCCGCCGAGCGCGATGACCAGACGCGAGTCCGCGGCCAGCTCCCGCACGCGGTCGACGGCGCGCTGCACGCCCTCGTCCCCGTCGGGCTCGTGCACATCACCGGCATCCACGATCCGCAGCGCCTCGTTCAGGTCCACGGCGGGCGCGCCCATCAGCGTCGCGCTGTAGCGCGGCAGGGCCTCGCGGATCGCCGCCGGCGTCGCGTGAGCGCCCGTGCTCGAGATCGACGTGCGCCAGGTCGGGACGCCCAGCAGCACGGCATCCGTCGTCTCCCCCGCGACCGGCGCGGGCCAGGATCCGGCGCGCGGCCAGAGCTCGTCGTGCGGAAGTGCCATGTTCGTCCTCTCCTGGCGTCAGCGGACCGCGACGCCGTCCTTCCAGACCTTCTTCACGAGCGGCACACCGGGGCGGTAGGCCAGGTGCACCCGCGTGGGCGCGTCGAGCAGCACCAGGTCGGCGCGCTTGCCCGGCGCGATCACCCCGATGTCGTCGCGCTGCAGCGCGGCGGCGCCTCCGGCGGTGGCGGCCCAGACGGCCTCGGCCGTCGTCATGCCCATCTCCCGCACCGCGAGCGCGATGCAGAACGGCATCGACGAGGTGAAGCTCGATCCGGGGTTCGTGTCGCAGGCGATCGCGACCGTCACTCCCGCGTCGATCAGCCGGCGCGCGTCCGGGAACGGATGCCGGGTGGAGAACTCCACCCCGGGCAGCGCCGTGAGCACGGTGTCGGATGCGGCGAGCGCGGCCACGTCCTCGTCGGAGAGGTACGTGCCGTGGTCGACGGATGCCGCGCCCAGCTCGATGGCCAGCTGCACGCCCTCACCGGGGCCGAGCTGACTGGCGTGCACGCGCGGCTTCAGGCCGCGGGCGATACCCGCCTCGAGCACCCGCCGCGACTGCGGCACCGTGAACGCTCCGGTCTCGCAGAACACGTCGATCCACTTGGAATGCGGGGCGCAGGCGTCCAGCATGTCGCCGATCACGAGCTCGACGTACTCGTCGCCGCGGTCGGCGTACTCCGCCGGCACGACGTGCGCGCCCAGGAAGGTCACCTCGGGTGTGACCTCGGCGGCCAGGCGCACCAGGCGGGCCTCGGTCTCGACATCCAGCCCGTAGCCGCTCTTGATCTCGACGGTCGTGGTGCCCTGCGCGAGCATCTCGTCGAGGAACCCCCGCAGCCGCGCGCGCAACTCGTCGTCGGACGCGCCGCGGGTCGCGGCGACGGTGGAGCGGATGCCGCCGGCGGCGTACTTCTCACCGGCCATGCGCGCCTCGAACTCGGCGGCCCGGTCGCCGCCGAACACGATGTGGCTGTGGCTGTCGACGAAGCCGGGGATGACCGCACGGCCCTCGGCATCCACCTCAAGGTACCCGCCGGGAAGCGCGGGGACGTCCGATGCCGGACCGACCCACGCGATGCGCTCGCCCTCGATGAGGACGGCCGCGTCGGTGAGCGTGCCGGAACGGCCCAGCGGGGAGCTGACGTTGGTCGTCAGCTCCCCGATGTTCGTGATGAGCGTGGTGCTCACAGCATCGGCACCTTGAGTCCGCGCTCGCGGGCGATGTCGCGGGCGTGCTCGTAGCCGGCGTCCACGTGACGCATGACGCCGGTGCCGGGGTCGTTGGTCAGCACGCGCTCGAGCTTCTCGGCGGCGAGCTCGGAGCCGTCGGCGACGGTGACCTGGCCGGCGTGGATCGAGCGGCCGATGCCGACGCCGCCGCCGTGGTGCAGCGACACCCAGCTGGCGCCGGACGAGGTGTTGAGCAGGGCGTTCAGCAGCGGCCAGTCGGCGATCGCGTCGGAGCCGTCCTTCATGGCCTCGGTCTCGCGGTACGGGCTCGCGACCGAACCGGAGTCCAGGTGGTCGCGGCCGATCACGATCGGGGCGGACAGCTCGCCGGAGGCGACCATCTCGTTGAACTTCAGACCGGCCAGGTGGCGCTCCTTGTAGCCCAGCCAGCAGATGCGTGCGGGCAGGCCCTCGAAGTGCACCTTCTCGCCGGCCTTCTCCAGCCAGCGGTGCAGCGCCTTGTCCTCGGGGAACAGCTCCGCGATGGCGCGGTCGGTCTTGTAGATGTCCTCCGGGTCGCCGGAGAGGGCAGCCCAGCGGAACGGGCCGCGGCCCTCTTCGAACTGCGGGCGGATGTACGCCGGCACGAAGCCGGGGAACTCGAACGCGCGGTCGAAGCCGCCGAGCTTCGCCTCGGCGCGGATGGAGTTGCCGTAGTCGAACACGGCGGCCCCGGCGTCCTGGAACGCGACCATGGCGGCGACGTGCGCGGCCATCGCCTCGCGCGAGCGACGGGTGAACTCCTCGGGGTCGCGCTCGGCCTCGGCCTTCCAGTCCTCGACGGAGATGCCGATGGGCAGGTACGCGAGCGGGTCGTGCGCGCTGGTCTGGTCGGTCACGACGTCGATTGCGATGTCGCCGGCCTGCTGGCGGCGGAACAGCTCCGGGAAGACCTCGGCGGCGTTGCCGACGATGCCGACGGAGAGGGCCTCGCCCGCCTCCTTGGCGGCGACCGCACGGGCCACGGCCTCATCGAGGTCGGTGTAGTAGACGTCGAGGTAGCCGTGGTCGACTCGGCGGGCGAGACGGGTCTCGTCCACGTCGACGATGAGGCAGGCGCCCTCATTGAGGGTGACGGCCAGCGGCTGCGCGCCGCCCATGCCGCCGGCGCCGCCGGTGAGCGAGAGGGTGCCCTTCAGGGACTCCTTGCCGAGCGACTGCGCAACGGCGGCGAAGGTCTCGTAGGTGCCCTGCAGGATGCCCTGCGAGCCGATGTAGATCCACGAGCCGGCCGTCATCTGGCCGTACATCATCAGGCCCTCGGCCTCGAGCTTGCGGAACTCGGGCCAGGTGGCCCAGTCGCCGACGAGGTTGGAGTTGGCGATCAGCACGCGCGGCGCCCACTCGTGGGTGCGGAACACACCGACGGGCTTGCCGGACTGCACCAGCAGGGTCTCGTCGGGCTCCAGCTCGTCGAGGGTGCGCACGATCGCGTCGTACGCCTCCCAGCTGCGGGCCGCGCGGCCGGTGCCGCCGTAGACGACGAGGTCCTCGGGGTGCTCGGCGACCTCGGCGTCGAGGTTGTTCATCAGCATCCGCTTGGCGGCCTCGGCACCCCAGCTCTTGGCAGTGCGCTGGTTGCCGCGCGCAGCGCGGATGCTGCGGGTCGGGTCGTGGAGGGTGGGCTCAGACATTCGTGTGCTCCTTCGCAGTGCGGAGGACGGCGCCCGAGCGCACGAGCTCGGTGACGGCCTCCATGTCGGGTGAGAGGAAGTGGTCGGGTCCGGGGCCGTCGGCGACGGTGCGGACCAGGTCGCGGACGGCGCCCGTGGCGGGGCCGGCGACCAGCGGCGCGCGCAGGTCGAGCGCGCGGGCGCCGGTGAGGATCTCGATGGCCAGCACGCGGGTGAGGCCGTCGACGGCGCGGCGCAGCTTGCGGGCGGCCGCCCAGCCCATCGAGACGTGGTCCTCCTGCATGGCCGACGACGGGATGGAGTCGACGGATGCCGGGGTCGCGAGCCGCTTGAGCTCGGAGACGATGCCGGCAGCCGCGTACTGCGCGATCATCAGGCCCGAGTCGACGCCCACCTCGTGCGCGAGGAACGGCGGCAGGTCGCGGTTGCGGGCCGGATCCAGCGCGCGGTCGGTGCGGCGCTCGGAGATCGAGGCCAGGTCGGCGACCGAGATCGCAAGGAAGTCGAGCACGGCGGCGACGGGGGCGCCGTGGAAGTTGCCGTTCGACTCGAGGCGTCCCTCCGAGACCACGATCGGGTTGTCGACGACGGATGCCAGCTCGCGCTCGGCGATCATCGTGGCGTGGCCCATGGTGTCGCGGGCGGTGCCGTGCACCTGCGGCGAGCAGCGCAGCGAGTACGCGTCCTGCACGCGGCCGTCCTCGGGTCCCTTGTGGCTGTGCACGATCGGCGACTCGGCGAGGAAGGCGCGGAGGTTCGCGGCGGAGGTCGCCTGGCCCACCTGCGGGCGCAGCGCCATCAGGTCGGCGGCGAACACGGCATCCGTGCCGAGCTGGGATTCGATCGACATGGCGGCGGCGAGGTCGGCGGTGGTCACGAGCTGCTCGAGGTCGTGCAGCGCGAGCACGAGCATCCCGAGCATGCCGTCGGTGCCGTTGACGAGGGCGAGGCCCTCCTTCTCCACGAGCACGAGCGGCTCGATGCCGGCAGCGGCGAGTGCTTCGGACGCCGGGACCAGCTCGCCTTCGGCGTTGCGCACGTCGCCCTCTCCCATGGAGGCGAGTGCGACGTGCGACAGCGGCGCCAGGTCGCCGGAGCAGCCGAGCGAGCCGTACTCGCGCACGACCGGGGTGATGCGGGAGTTGAGCATGGCCGCGTAGGTGTCGACGACGACGGGGCGCACGCCGGTGTGGCCGGAGGCCAGGGTCTGCAGGCGGAGCAGCTGCAGGGCGCGCACGACCTCGGTCTCGACCTCGGGGCCGGTGCCCGCGGCGTGCGAGCGGATCAGGCTGAGCTGCAGCTGGCGGCGGCGCTCGGGGGCGATGAAGGTGGTGGCGAGGGCGCCGAAGCCGGTGGAGACGCCGTAGTGGGGGTTCGGGTCGGCGGCCATGCCGTCGATGACGGCGCGGCCGGCGGCGACGCGCTCGCGGGCGGAGTCGGCGATCTCGACCTTCGCGAAGTGGCGGGCGACGGCGACGACGTCGGCGGGCGACAGAGGTGCTGCGCCGACGATCACGGTGGAGGAATGCTGCATGATCTGATTCCACACCGTCGGATGCCCGTGCGGGAGCGCTCCGTGGCAGACTGTGTCTGTGATCCCAGACGAGTTGGCTCCGGATGCCGCTGACACGCGCCCGCAGGTGCCCGCGGCGGATCAGACGCTGCGGATCCTGCGGCATCTGGCCCGCCGTCCGGCACCGATCGCGGCATCCGCACTGGCCCGCGACCTGGGCATCCCGCGCTCCACGGTCTACCATCTCCTCGCCACGCTCGAGGCGCACGGCTTCGTCGTGCACCTGTCGCAGGAGCGGCGCTGGGGCCTCGGCACCAGTGCCTTCGAGCTCGCCGGCGGCTACGCCCGCCAGGAGCCGCTGGCCCGGCTCGGGCGTCCGCTGATCGCCGCCCTCGCCGACCGCATCGGAGAGAGCGCGCACCTGGCCGTGATGAGCGGGCGGGACGTGCTGTACATCGTGGAGGAGCGCGCTGCGCGGCGGCCCGCGCTGGTGACGGATGTGGGCGTGCGCCTGCCCGCGCACCTCACGGCCACCGGACGGGCCATGCTCGCGGCGCTCCCGGCGTCGCAGGTGCGCGCGCTGTATCCGGACTCCGCCTCCTTCACCGACCGCACCGGGCAGGGCCCCTCGCGCCCCGCCGAGCTCAGGGAGGTGCTCCGAGAAGTGCGCGCTGCCGGCGTGGCCACCGAGGACGGCGAGGTGACGCCGGGCTTCCGCTCGGTCGCCGCCGTGGTGCGCGACCACGCGGGGTGGCCCGCCGCCGCGGTGGCCGTCACCTGGGAAGGCGAGCGCACGGTGACGCCGGCGGATGCCGTGCTCGAAGCCGCACACGCACTGCAGGCCAGGCTCGGCTGAACGACAGCATCCCGAACGGACGGAGAATTGTCGCTGATCTGCGACAAGGCCGCGACGGGCGTGCGACGGACGCTCGATACTCTCGAACCATGAACACTTCCGCACGAGCCCTCCTCGCGCTCCTCGGCACCGCCTCGGCCGTCATCGCCCTGGCCGGCTGCTCGGTCGGCGTGGCTTCGCCCGCGCCGGCATCCCAGAAGCCCAAGCCCGCGGCGTCCGCGGCCGCCACCCCGAAGCTGCTCGTGGTCCCCGGCTACGACGTCGGCGAGTTCCCGCCCGTGCCGCTGTTCCGCCTGCCGGATCTCTCTCTGCTCGACTCCGCATCGGCATCCGGGTTCACGATCGACATCAAGGACGACTTCGCGAAGATCCCCGGGGTCACCGTCTCCCCGGCGCACTGCGACGCGGGCGGCGAGGTGGTCGCCGGCAACGGCAGCGCCTACCTGTACGGCGACGGCTCAGGCAACTACACCGGTTCCGACGGCAGCATCCAGAACTACGGAGACGGCTCCGGCAGCTTCACACTGAACGGCATCACCGTGCAGAACTATGGCGACGGCTCCGGCAACTACTCCGGGAACGGCGTCACCATCCAGAACTACGGAGACGGCTCGGGCAACTACTCCGACAGCACGATGACCGTGCAGATCTACGGCGACGGCTCCGGCAACTACACCGGCCCCGACGGCACGATCCAGAACTACGGCGACGGCTCAGGCAACTTCACCGGAGGCGGCGTCACCATCCACAACTACGGGGACGGCTCCGGCAACTACGCCGCTCCCGGGCTGACCATCGAGAACTACGGCGACGGCACAGGCAAGCTCAACGGCAAGGACATCAAGGTCGAGCCGATCGCACCGGTCGCCAAGCTCGGCGTGTTCCCGCCCCTTGCGGCGCTGCAGCCCATCACCTCCTGCGGCACCGTGATCACCTTCGACGCGGGCGTGCTGTTCGACTTCGACAAGTTCAGCATCCGGCCGGACGCGGCGGCGACCCTGAAGACCGTGGCGGCCGCCCTGACCGAGTACAAGGTCGCGAACGCGGTCGTGTCCGGCCACACCGACGCCAAGGGCTCCGACGACTACAACCAGACGCTCTCCGAGAAGCGCGCGGCTGCCGTGGTGGCGGCCCTCCAGAAGGCCGGAGTGTCCACCGGCCTCACAGCGGAGGGCTACGGCGAGTCCCGTCCGGTCGCGGCGAACGAGATCGACGGCAAGGACAACCCCGCCGGCCGCCAGCTGAACCGCCGCGTCGAGATCTTCATCCCCGCGAGCCTGTGATGACCGTTCAGGAGAAGCGCACCATGATCCGTCCCCTCCCCGCCCTCGCCGCGGCCGCCCTCCTCGTCGCCCTGCTGAGCGGATGCTCGGTCAGCGTGATCGACAAAACCGACGGCGGCAAGCCGGCCGCTGGTGCACAGGACAAGCCCGCGAACGAGGAGCCTGTGGAGTCCCCGGACGCGGCTCCCACGGACGAGGGTGAGCTCCCTCTGCCGAACGCCGCCACGGGCCTCGATCGCGACACGATCACCGCCGCCGCCACCACCGTGCGCCGCTGCGACAGCTCCGGTGAGCTCACGATCCTCGACGACGCCGTCGTCGCGCGCGTGGAGGGCACGTGCAAGCGCATCATCCTGAACTCGAAGGGCTCGATGCTCGTCACCGACGACGTCACGTCGATGGAGGTGATCGGCGACGCCAACCTCGTGCTCACCGGCTCGGTCGACCAGGTGCTCGTGAACGGCATGGGCAACACCGTGCACTGGTCGGGGGCCACGCCGACGGTGTCGGATGTCGGCTCGGGCAACACCCTCACGGCAGGATGATCCCGTGCCCTCGGAACGTCCGCTGCTTCTCCTCATCGATGACGACGAGGCGATCACCGGCGCGCTGGGCGCCTTCCTGGAGCGCAGCGGCTACCGCGTAGCCGTCGCTGCGGACGGGATGCAGGGGCTGACCGCTCTCGAGCGCGAGCGCCCTGCGCTGGTGGTGTGCGATGTCCTCATGCCGCACCTGGACGGGCGCGAGTTCGTCCGCCGCGTGCGCGCCGGGGACGCCGTGCTGCCGATCATCCTGCTCACGCAGGTGGGCGAGTCGTGGGAGCGCAGCGCCGCCCTCGACGAGGGCGCGGACGATTACCTGAACAAGCCCTTCGACCCGCAGGAGCTGCTCTCCCGTATCCGGGCCGTGCTGCGCCGCAGCGGGAGCAGCTCGCAGCCGCTGCGTTCGGCTCAGCGGCTGCGCGCCCAGGATCTGGTGCTGGATCGCACCGCGCGCCGCGTGTGGCGGGCGGATGCCGAGCTCGTGCTCACTCCCAAGGCGTTCACGCTGCTGGAGTACCTGATGATGCATCCGCAGGAGGTGCACACCCGCGAGCGGCTGCTGTCGACGCTGTGGGGCTTCGATTTCGCCACGTCGAGTCGCGCCGTGGATCACCGCATCGCCGAACTGCGTCGGGTGATCGGGGACAATGGCGCGGAGCGGCTGATCGAGACCTCGCAGAGCGTGGGCTATCTGTTCACGGCACAGGTGGTGCCGGGATGAGGGCGCGCACGACGGGCTGGCTCCTGGCGCCCGTTCCGCTGGTGATCGGCGGGCTGGTGGGGCTCGGCTTCGTCCTCGCCGGCGACGAGCGGATGCTGCAGATCAGCACTGCGCTGCCTGCCGTGGCCTTCGGCACGGGGGCCGTGGTGTCGTGCCTGGTGGCGCTCCCGCTCATCGTCATCACCGCGCGCGACGGCGCCCGGCGTCGCCGGGAGGCGGCGGTCGCGCAGGCCGTGGACGACGGCGTGCTGCGGGAACGGGAGCAGCACCGCCGCTTCCTGGCGCGCCTCGACCATGAGCTGAAGAACCCGGTGATGGCGATCCGCGCGCAGGCCGCGGCAGTCGAGCCGACCCCGGAATGGCGCACGGTCGACGCGCAGGCGGCCAAGCTCAGCACGCTGGTGCGCGATCTGCGCAAGCTCGCCGAACTGGAGAGCAGGCCGCTGGAGCTCGAGCGGATCGACCTGGAGGAGCTGGTCCGCGAGTCCGTGCAGGCGATCGGTCAGCAGCATGCGGACGCCGCCTCGCGCTTCCAGGTCGTCGCCACCACGGTCCCCTGGCCCGTGCCGAAGGTGCAGGGCGACCTCGATCTGCTCTCGCTCGCCCTGGACAACGTGCTCGGCAATGCCGCCAAGTACTCCGCCCGGGGTGCGATCGAGGTGCGCCTGCGGGAGCAGCAGGGCGCCGCCGTGATCGAGGTGGCCGACAACGGACGCGGCATCCCCGCCGAGGACCTCCCCCAGGTGTTCGACGAGCTCGCCCGCGCCGGCAACGCAAGGGACGTGCCCGGCTCCGGTATCGGCCTCACGCTGGTCGCGACCGTGCTGCGCCGGCACGGCGGCGACGTCGACGTGCGATCGGTGGCGGATGCGGGAACCCTGGTCACCCTGCGCATCCCGGCGGCGCCGGAGGTTTAGACGAACCCCTCTTCGACGAGCACGCAGCCGCTCTCGGTGATGACGTGCGCCTGGCCCGACCCGCCGGCCACTCTCGACCAGCTCTCCACGAACAGCCGACCCTGATGAGTCGACAGGCTGAAGCCGCCATACATCCCGGGATAGCCGAACCACAGGGTCTCCAGCCGATCCCGCACGATGACCTCGGTCTGCACGGGCCGGATCTGCACCGGGCCGAGCCGCTCCGTGCGCTCGGCGATCAGAGCTGCGAGATGGTGGTCCCAGGCGGCGAACCGGCGATGCTCCGGCTCGCCGGTTTCGGGCAGCGCCAGGATCCGCTGCAGATGATCGTGGCCCCGGCTCCGGGCGATGTCCGATGGGAGCTCCCCGTCGGCGGTCCTCAGCGACCGCCAGGCGCCGCGCCGCAGCAGCTGCTCCGCGACCTGCTCAGGTGCGCCGAGCCAGGCCGCCTGATGCAGAGGCGAGAACCAGGATCGCCCGGTGATGCGCGAGTGGTTGGCGGTGAGGCCGTGGGCTGCATCCAGGAGGGTGAAGACGGATGCCCAGTCCCCCGCCCTGGCGGCGTCGGCGAGCCGATCGACCTGCGCCACATGGTTCGGCTTCAGGGCGTCGACGTCGAGGACACCCGGCCACTCCACGCTCATGCCTCGTCTTCGGGGGCGCGCCTGATCGCCGACTGAGGCACCAGCCACGCGCCGAAACGCGAGACGTTCGCCATCGGCGTCCACAGGCCGATGCGCGGATGATCCAGCACGATGCCGCCGGCTCCCCTCTCCCCCAGCGCGAGCGCGTACTCGAGAGCCTGCGGGGTGAGCAGGCCGAACACCACGTCCTCGCCCTGACCGAGTGCGGAGGCGGCCGCCGCCGCCCTTTCGCGGCAGCTGTAGACGCAGACGACCGGCGCCATGCCCGGCGGCTGCACGGCGTAGGGAACGACCGCATCGTCCGTGCCCCGGTTGATGAAGAACCACACGCCGAGGCGCGTGGCCGCCTTCCAGACGGCGATCTCGCCGTCGATGCCCGCCCCGCCCGAGTCGGCGTGCAGACGATCCAGCTCCGCCACCAGAACAGGTGCGTTGTCCAGATTCTCCGTGTCCATACTCCCCCTCATCCCGCGGACATCATCGTTCCGATCGACCGGCAGTTATGACGAAAGCCCCCGGTGAACCGGGGGCTTTCTGCTGTGGACCTAAGGGGATTCGAACCCCTGACCTCCTCGATGCGAACGAGGCGCGCTACCAACTGCGCCATAGGCCCTGACAACTCATCTAGGCTATCACGCGCTCAGCCGGCTGCTCGACGCGCGAGCAGCTCGCGCACGTGAGCCTCGATCTCGCGGTCGTCGATGACGCCCATCCGCGCGTACGGCGACTCCGCGGCATCCGCCTTCGCGGCCGGGGCGACCAGAGGCGTCGGGACGGGCGGGGCGAGCTCCTCGGCACGACGACGCAGCTCGGCGCGGCGCGCCGCGCGGCGGCGCTCCTCCTGCGCGTCCTGTTGAGCGCGGGCCTGCTGCGCGCGGGAACCCGCGACGTCGACCATCGGCTGCGGCAGCGGACGGGGAGTCCAGGATGCCGGGCCCTGGTCGTGCAGCGGCGGCGAGACGCGCTCGGCCTGCGGCGCGGCGACCGGCGCTGCAGCGCGGTGGACCGCGTTCCGCGCGACCTGCGCCATGCGCACCAGTACCATCCCGCCGAGCACGGCGGCGACGGCTCCGGATGCCGCCAGCATCCAGCCCCCGGTGGAGAGGTAGTCCCAGACGCCGAAGCCGATCATGGCGGCGGCGATGACCAGTCCGGCAGTGGCGGTGAGGCGCAGCCGGCGACGGGCCCTGGCCTGACGGACGAGCGGATCGCGCCTGGTCTCCGCGAGCTCCTGACGAAGACGCTCCAGCTCGGCGTTCTCCTTCTCGGCCTGCACGCGCTTTGCGAGTCGCTGCTGCTGCATCACCGTGCGTGCGGTCAGCTCGAGGCGGACCTCCTCGGGGGTCTCACTGGTCTCGGCCAGGACCCGCAGCGCCTGGTTCAGGCGGACGGCGTTGCGCTCGGCGGCATAGTACTGATGCCGCCCCCGCCAGCTGGGCAGGAAGTACAGCGCCCACAGCAGGACGGCGACGACGACGATCACGCCCCCACTCAGCACCGGCCCATCCATAGAGACCACGGTAAGCGAGCGGATCCGAACCGCCGCGAAACAGACTTCGCGTGTCGCGGCGATTGCGCCTCAGATCTCCGACGGAGCGACCCCGAGACCCGGCGGGACGCGCCCCTGCACCCAGCGCGTCAGCACGCCCTCCGGCACGTCCTCCTTGACCAGCGCGAACGCGTGATGGTCGCGCCAGTCGCCGTCGATGTGGATGTACCGCCGGCGCAGCCCCTCGTACCGGAAGCCGAGCTTCTCCACCACACGCAGGCTCGCGCGGTTCTCCGGGCGGATGCAGATCTCCATCCGGTGCAGGCCGAACTGATCGAACGCCGCGTCCGTCGCCATCGCCACCGCGGTCGGGGTGATCCCCCGGCCGGCGAACCGCTCGCTGACCCAGTACCCGATGGTCGCCGATCCCAGCGAGCCGCGCGCCACGCCCCAGATGTTGAGCTGCCCGGCGATCTCTCCGTCGTACTCCATCACGAACGGGTACCCGGCGCCGTCGCGGTGCTGCTGCAGCAGCCGGCGGATGCTGACGCGCATGTCGAAGGACGCGACGCCCCCGGGAATCGTCGCCTCCCACGGCCGCAACCAGGAGCGGTTGGACAGCAGCTCGCGCTGCAGCGTGCGCGCATCCCTGCCGCGGATCAGTCTCAGCCCCACCGGGCCGTGCTGCATCGGGTCGAAGCCGTCGGTCGCCATGTCGGTGCGTCGGCTACAGACCGCCGGCGAAGTCCTTCAGCCAGGGACGCAGATCCGCCCCCAGGTCGTCGCGGTCGACGGCCAGCTGCACGATCGCCTTGATGTAGTCGACGCGATCGCCGGTGTCGTAACGACGGCCGCGGAACACCACGCCGACCACGCCGGGGCCGTCAGGGTCGGTGGCGAGTTCCTGCAGGGCGTCGGTCAGCTGGATCTCCCCGCCCTTGCCGGGCTGCGTGCGCTCCAGCACCTCGAAGACGGCCGGGGGCAGCACGTACCGGCCGATGACGGCGAGGTCGGACGGGGCGTCCCCGGCGCTCGGCTTCTCGACGAGCCCGGTCACTCTGACGGCGCCGTCCGCGTCGTCGCCGTCGGTCGCGGCGACGCCGTAGAGGTGGATGCTCTCGGCGGGAACCTGCATGAGCGCGATCACGGCGGCCCCGGTGCGCTCGTGCGCCGCGATCATCTCGGTGAGCAGCGGGTCGCGCTCGTCGATGAGGTCGTCGCCGAGCAGCACCGCGAAGGAGCTGTCGCCCACGTGGGTCCTGGCTCGCAGGACGGCATGCCCGAGGCCCTTCGGCTCGCCCTGCCGGACGAAGTGGATGTCGGCCAGGTCGCTCGACTTCATGACGCGCTCCAGACGGCCGTGGTCGCCCTTCTGCTGCAGCCTGACCTCCAGTTCGGGCACGGAGTCGAAGTGGTCGGAGATGGCGTTCTTGTTGCGCCCGATGATGACCAGGATGTCGTCGATCCCGGCGCTCACAGCTTCTTCCACGACGTACTGGATCGCGGGCTTGTCGACGACGGGGAGCATCTCCTTGGGCATCGCCTTCGTCGCAGGAAGGAACCGGGTTCCGAGCCCCGCGGCGGGGATGACCGCCTTCATCTTGCTCATCCGGTCAGCATACCGGCGGCATCCGCTCGCACGGCGGGCCCGCAGGCGGTCCGCCGTATGATCGGTGCATGCCCGGCGACGAGGAACAGCAGAAGCGAGCACTGCGTGCAGAGCTGCGCGAACGACGGCAGCTGCTGTCCGATTCGCAGCGCGAATCGGCCTCGGACGGCGTGGCCGCTCAGCTCCATGAGCTCATCCGCGCACACGGCGCCCGCTCGGTGTCGTGCTTCCTGTCCACGACCACGGAGCCCGGGACGCGCCGCTTCGTGCGCGAGGCCGTCACCGCCGGCATCCGCGTGCTGCTGCCGATCACCCGCGCGGACGGACTGCTGGACTGGGCGGTCGCGAACGACAGCGACGAGGTGTCCGAGGGGCTGTACGGCCTCCCGGAGCCGACCGGCGAAGTGCTCGGCCCGATCGCCGTGAACGACGTGGACCTGATGATCATCCCCGCCGCCGCGATCGACCGCACCGGCACCCGGCTGGGCTGGGGACGCGGCTACTTCGACAAGACGATCGGCTCCATGGAGAAGTGCCCGCCGGTGTACGCGGTCATCTATGATTCCGAAGTACTCGATTCGCTGCCGCGCGAGGTCCACGACCAGCCGGTCGATGGCATCGTCACCCCGACGCAGACCATCGCCCTGTCGCCCGCGCGCCACTGAGACGCCCCGTACCGAGCCCGAAGGAACCAGGAACTCCCATGCCCACCTACGCCTACGCCTGCACGGCCTGCGGCCACCGCTTCGACGCCGTGCAGAGCTTCTCGGAGGACTCCCTCACCGTCTGCCCCGAGTGCGGCGGCGCGCTGCGCAAGCAGTACGGCACCGTGGGTGTGACCTTCAACGGCTCGGGCTTCTATCGCACCGACTCGCGGGGAAATACTGGTGCGACGACGGGAAGTCCGGCATCATCCAAGGTGGATTCTTCGACCGGCTCCAATCCGGCGCCTGCGAAGACCCCGGCCTCGAGCTGAGGTCGACCACAACTCCAGGGGGAGTCCATGTTCCAGGGATTCAAGGAATTCATCGCCAAGGGCAATGTCATCGACCTTGCCGTCGCAGTCGTCATCGGCGCGGCCTTCTCGGCCATCATCGCCGCCCTCGTCGACAACCTCATCAACCCGCTCATCGGCCTGGTCTTCAACGCCCAGGATCTCAACCACGTCAAGCTCGGCGTGATCGGGATCGGCGCCATCATCGGTGCGGTCATCAACTTCCTGGCCGTCGCGCTGATCGTGTACTTCGTGTTCGTCCTGCCGATGAACAAGTACAAGGAGCACCAGGCCGCCAAGAACCCGGCCGTCGAGGAGGAGACCCTCCCCAGCGAGCAGGAGCTGCTCATCGAGATCCGCGACGCGCTGCGCAAGAATGCCGCCGGCTGACCTCGGCCATCACGACGGCGAGCGCCTCGTCCCCTCGGGGGCGGGGCGCTCTTCTGCATCCCGCCGTGCTCACCCGCCGCATTCAGTAGTGCGGGGGCACCTCGCGCAGCATCCGCTCGTCGTTGGGGCCGTGGTCGCCCTCGGTCCCGGCACGGCGCTCCTCGCGCACGTGCGGTTCGGCGGTCGTCCCCGCCACGGGGGTCAGCCGTGCGCGCCGCACGCCGGGGACGCGCTCGATGTGCTGACGCTCCTCGTCACTCATCGACGTCGAACGGCTGCGTGTCGTTGTCGGCGCGGACGGCGTCCTCCTCGATGCCGAGGACGGTGGCGATGCGCCGTGCGACCGTGGCGGGGTCGCTGTAGAGATCGAAGGCGTGCACGCGCACGTAGTGCCAGCCCAGGCGCCGCAGCACCTGCGGACGCAGCCGCAGGCTCTCCCGCAGCGACTCGTCGCGCGACTCCGGGTCGGACTCGATCACGACCGCCCGTCCGCCGTGCTGCGCGACCAGCGGCAGCAGGCCGCGGTAGTCGACGTCGACGGATGCCCCGAGCCGGCGCAGCTCGCGCGCCAGGGCCAGGGTGAGCGGATCGGCGAGGTCCTCGAGACGGGCGTCCCGGCCGCGGGCGGCGAGGCCGCCGAGGATCGACATCAGCGTGGACGCGCCGTGCTCCAGGCGTCCCTCGTCGAAGGCGGAGGGGCGGATGCAGGACACGATCACCATCGAGCGACGGGCGCGGGTCATGCCGACGGTGAGCAGCCGCTCGCCGTCCTCCTGCGACAGATCGCCGAAATCGCTGAGCACGCGGCCGTGCCTGGTCAGGCCGAACCCGAGGGAGAAGATCACCCGGTCGCGGCTCTCCGCCACGGACTCCTCGAGGGTCAGCACCGCGAAGGGCTCCTCGGTGTCGCGTCCGACGAACTCCGCCACGTCGGATCGCCCGGAGAAGGCGGATGCCACGGCGGCGCGCACGCGCTCGGCGTGACGCCGGCTGGCGGTGACGACCATGAGCGACTCGGACGGGCGGTTGATCGCGTGCTCCACCACCAGGGTCACGACGCGGGCGACCTCGGCATCCGGGCTCTCCACCGCGCCCGACTCCGGATCGGGGTTGCCGACGCCGCCCTCGACGTAGTCGACGGTGAGGCTCCCCCGGCCGAGATAGGAACCCGCCCACGGGAGGGACACGATCTCCCCGCCGTAGAAGGCGTCGTTGATGAGCTCGGCGAGGTCCTCTCCCCCGGCCCGGTAGCTGCGGGTCAGGGTGCACACCTCGAACAGCTCGGCGAGGCGCTCGAACACCGAGACGTCGTCGAACGGCACCTCGGGCTCCCACTCCGGATCCGGCACGGTCGCCACCGAGAACGGCGTGGGCCGCTGCGTGACCGGGTCGCCGAAGGCGACCACCTGACGGGCGCGCCGGATGGCGGGGGCGGCCTCTGTGAGGTTCACGGCAGCCGCGTCGACCAGCAGCACGGCGTCGAACTTCACGGAGTCGGGGATCTCGGGCACCTGGTATGGCGAGGCGATCCACACCGGCGCCAGCACGCGCACCAGGTCGGGTGCCGCCGTGACGATCTCGGCCGGGCTGGCCTCACCGTGCTTCAGCGCGCGCCGGAGGTTGGCGGCCTGCTCGGGCTCGTCGACGATCGCGATGCGCCACTGGCTGGCGAGGTTCCACGCCAGCAGCGGTCCCGCCATGGCGGTGTGCGCCTCGTCGACGAGACGGAAGTCGCGCTCCAGCCGGTCCACCACCGAGGTGTTCGCCCCGAGCAGCGAGCGGTCGTCCTGGAGCGCGCGCTCGAGCAGCGACTGCCACCATGCGAACTCCAGCTCGTCCGCCACCCGCTCCTCCGGCACGTGCCGCACCGACAGGTCGGACAGCAGCGGGCGCAGCCCGAGCCCGGTGAGCGCGTCCCTGATCTGGGTGCGCTCGACGAGGTTGTCGAACACGGCGCTGCGCGCCGCGAGACCGGAGAGCGTGCGCACGAGACGCGCGACGGGAAGTGCGGCGAGAGGTTCCTTGCGCCCCAGCGCGGCATCCAGCTCGGCGAGCTCCGCCGACACCCGCTGCCACGCGACGTGCACGTCGGAGAGCCCGAGCGGCACCTGCGGCGCGACACCGGCGTCGACGTAGCGCTGCCACTGGGAGCGCTGGTACTGGATGCGCAGCAGCGCCTCGTGCATCTCGAGCACCTGAGCGCCGGGGCGCACGTACTCACGAGCGAGGCGCTTGAGACGCCGGCGGTTGGCCGACGACATCCCGGGCGCGTCACGGCGCGACCCGTGCGCCTGGATGAGCTCGCCCAGCGGACGCTCGAAGACGGTGGGGCTGAAGCGGTCCAGGGAGTCGCGGATGCCCTTGAGCAGCTGCAGGTACTCGCCGAGCTCGTCGATCGTGCCGAACGGGCGCATGCTGGTCTGGGCGATCAGCTCGTAGCCGCGTTCGAGCAGAGCGGGCACGGCGGTGCCGTGCAGCCCGCCGGCCAGGGCGTGCGCCTTCTGCGCGGCCTCCGTGCTCTCGAAGCTCACGCCGTACCAGGGCGAGTCATCCGGCCCGAAGCGGAACTCGCCGAGCTTCGCCGCACGGGTCAGCGCCTTCGCGGCATCCGTCCGGTCGCCCGCCAGTCCCTCCAGCGTCTGCATCGACAGCCGCGCACCGGTCGACGGCGGCACCGGCAGCGAGGCCATCCGGGTCAGCTGGCGGGTGGCGTCCAGCACGGATGCCCCGGTGCGACCGACCTCGCCCGTCAGAGCGCGGCGGTAGTCCCGCAGCACGGCGCGGAGCCGGACCAGGGCCTCGTCGACCTCGGTCGCCTTGGGCTGCGTCGCCTTCTCGCTGCGGGCGATCGATCGGATGAGATCGCGCCGCACGGCCGCCGGGGAGACGGCCAGACCCTCGAGCCCGATGCCCGCCAGGCGATGGCGGACGCCGTCGAGCGTGGAGCGCCGGGTCGAGACCACGAGCACCCGCTTGCCGGCGCGCACGAACGCGCCGAGGGCGTTGATCACCGTCTGCGTGCCGCCCGTGCCCGGCAGGGTGGAGACGACCAGCGAATGCCCGGCCGCGATCCGCGCGAGCACCTCCTCCTGCTCGGCATCCGCATCCAGCAGCAGCGTCTCGGCGGCCGGGGCCCGATCGTCGGGACCGTGCACGACCGGAGCCTCCCGGCGTGCAGACACCTGCTCCCGATCGCCGGCGTGCCCGCCCAGCGCGTTGAGCACGGGGTGGTCGAGCTCCACCATGTCGCGCACCATGGCGCCCGAGACGTCGGCGAACGTGGAGACCACCAGCCGCGGATGCACCGCGAACGTGTCGATGGAGTGCGTGAGGGCGCGCAGCTGGTCGATCACCGGCTGCGGCTTGAAGATGCCGCCGTCGTAGGCGAGTGATGCCAGGCCCGGGCCGTCGAGCGTGAGGCCGAAGTGGTCGCGGGCGACACGGATGAGCTCCGGGTTCACCTCGAAGCCGCCCTGCAGCTTGAGCTCGAAGTCGGCGTGGTGACGACGGATCGCCAGCGGGCGCAGCAGCACGGGCGCGGAGAATGCCGCACCGCCGATCCGCCAGCGCGCGATGCCCACCGCCAATCGCACGGCGTCGATGCCGCGGACCGTGCGCAGCTCGGTGTTGCGCGCGGTGATCCGCTCGGCCGCCATCCGCGCCGTGCGCAGGCCCACCTCGTCGCGGAACAGGTTGGACAGGAGTGTGGAGCGCCCGGTGATGAACTGGGGAAGGCTGCCGGGGTGCGCCTTGGAGATGTCGATCCCGGCCTCTGGTGTGTCGCCGAAGGTGACCAGCGGCGAGGCGCCGCCGAGATCGGCGGCCTCGGCGCGCAGCGTGGTGCGTCGTGCCTCCGCGGCGTGGGCGATGTCGATGCCCGTCGATGAGTCGCTGAGCTCCCCGAGGTTCATCGCGGCATCCTCTCCCGCGTCCTCGGCGCCCTTCGCCTCTCGTCGCCACACATCTGAAAGCCTAAGCGCGACGCGCCCGGGGGCCGGTATCCCGGGCCGATTCGCGCGGATTGGCACCGATGGACTCGTATGAACATCCTCCCTGCACAGGGGAGATTTCCGTAAGGGTTGTCCACGGATGCCGGGATCCACGCCGTCCGCTGTCCTGCGGCGCAGGAAGATGGGTGGCATGACCTTTCGACACGACTTCGTCCCGACGCCGTTCGGCGACGCCCTGGCGGTCTTCTCGGACGACGGCATCGTCAGCTTCGACCTCTCGGAGTCGGCCGACCCGAGCGTGCCGTGGCTGCTCGAGGGGATCAGCCGACGACTGGGTGAGGTTCCCGACGAGGCGCCGGGCGCCGGAGACGAGCTCGCTCACCTGCTCGATGACTACTTCGAGGGGGCGCCGATCCGCTTCGACGAGCACGTCCGCTTCGACTGGCGTCTGATCGACGGCTTCGCGCGTGCCGCGCTGCAGGCGGTGTGCGACATCCCCTGGGGCGAGACGATGAGCTACGGCGAGGTCGCCGTCGTCGCGGGCAGCCCGGGCGCGGCCCGTGCGGTCGGCACCGCCTGCCGGCTGACCCCCTTCTCGGTGATCGTCCCCGTGCATCGCGTGATCCGCTCCGACGGCTCCCCCGGCCACTACGGCGCGCACCCGGAGCGGAAGCGCTTCCTGCTCGACCTCGAACGCGAAGCCGCGTCGACGTCGTGAACGAAGCGGAGCCCGGCGTGTAGGCCGCCGGGCTCCGCTCCCTGGAGACGCTCGGGTCGCACTGGGGAACGACCCGAGTGGTCACTAGTGCTCGACCGCCTTCTCGGCGCCGAAGCCGGTGAGCGAGCGCACCTCCATCTCGGCGGCAAGGGCGCGCGACTCCGCGGTCCTCGCCGTCACCGTGCCGATCCAGCCGAGCAGGAAACCCGCCGGGATCGAGACGATGCCGGGGTTCTCCAGCGGGAAGATCGCGATGTCGATGCCCGGGATCATCGCGGTCGGGCTTCCGGAGAAGACCGGCGAGATCACGATGAGCGCGACCGCCACGATCAGGCCCCCGTACATGCTCCACACCGCACCGCGCGTGTTGAACCGCTTCCAGAACAGCGAGTAGAGGATCGTCGGCAGGTTCGCCGACGCCGCGATGGCGAAGGCGAGCGCCACGAGGAACGCGATGTTCTGGCCCTGTGCTCCGATGCCGCCGACGATCGCCAGGATGCCGATCACGATGACCGTGCGGCGCGCGACCTTGACCTCGCCGGCGGCGTCGGACTCGCCCGTGCCGTCCTTGCCGCGCTTGATCACGTTGGAGTAGATGTCGTGCGCGAACGATGCCGCCGCCGTGATGGTCAGACCTGCGACCACCGCGAGGATCGTCGCGAACGCGACCGCCGAGATGAAGCCCATCAGCAGCGGACCGCCGAGAGCCTGTGCGAGCAGCGGAGCGGCGGAGTTCACGCCACCGGGAGCCTTGGCGATGGCGTCAGGTCCCACCAGCGCGCCGGCACCGTAGCCGAGCACCAGGCTCAGCAGGTAGAAGCCGCCGATGAGCCAGATCGCCCACACCACGGACTTGCGCGCCTCCTTGGCCGTCGGCACCGTGTAGAACCGCATCAGCACATGCGGCAGACCCGCGGTGCCGAGCACGAGCGCCATGCCGAGGGAGAGGAAGTCCAGGGGGTTCGCGCCGTACTTCAGGCCCGGGCCGAGGATCTTGTCGCCCTGCGGAGCGTTGGCCACCGCATCCTGGAGCAGGTTGTTCAGGCTGAACCCGTGCAGCGCGAGCACCCACACCGTCATGGCGAGGGCACCGGCGATCAGCAGGCCCGCCTTCACGATCTGCACCCAGGTGGTTCCCTTCATCCCGCCGATGAGCACGTAGATGATCATCAGCACGCCGACGATCGCGATCACGATCGACTGGCCGACCTTGCTGTCGATGCCGAGCAGCAGCGACACCAGCCCACCGGCACCCGACATCTGCGCGAGCAGGTAGAAGAAGCAGACCGCGAGGGTCGTGATCGCGGCCGCCATGCGCACCGGCCGCTGCTTGAGACGGAACGAGAGCACGTCCGCCATCGTGAACTTGCCCGTGTTCCGCATCATCTCGGCGACCAGCAGCAGCGCGACCAGCCACGCCACCAGGAATCCGATGGAGTAGAGGAAGCCGTCGTAGCCGTTGACCGCGATGGCACCGCAGATGCCGAGGAAGGATGCTGCCGAGAGATAGTCGCCGGCGATCGCGAAGCCGTTCTGCGTTCCGCTGAACGAGCGTCCGGCTGCGTAGTAGTCGGCGGCCGTCTTGTTGTTGCGGCTCGCGCGGATCACGATGAACAGCGTCACCGCGACGAACGCCGCGAAGATGGCGATGTTCAGGACGGGGTCGTTCTTCACGGCTTCCGCGGCCATGGGTGTCACGTTCATGCGCCGGCCTCCGCCTTCTCGAGTTCTTCGCGGATCTCTTTCGCCACGGGGTCGAGCTTGCGGTTGGCGAATGAGACGTACCACATGGTGATCACGAACGTGGTCACGAATTGGCCCAGTCCGAAGAGCAGGCCGACGGTGATGTCACCCCAGACCCGCTGGCTCATGAAATCCACGGCGAACGCGGCGAGCAGCACATATGCGAAATACCAGAGCAGGAAGAACACCGCGAGAGGGAAGATGAATGACCGCTGCATCCTTCTCAACCCTTGGAACCGCTGCGATTCCTCGACCGCGATGTAATCGATGCCTACGCCTGATTCTTCGTCGATCCGACCTGTCATGAGGCCTCCTTGCCACATGTCCGATGCCACGTGACGGCGTCACGCGGGTGGTATCGTCGACGCTACGAAAGGGGAGGACGCAGCGGTCACCCCCGAAAGTTGGTATTTGCTGAGAATGAGCGTGCAGACCGGATCCGCAGAGGAGCTCGTCGCCGACGGCGTACGCGAGCTCGCTCGGCGCACGCGCTTCCCGGTCGCATTCGGCGGACTCATCGAGGACGGCGAGGTCGCGGTCACGACCATCGTCGGCAATCGCACGCGCCACCTGGACGGGCTGCAGGTGCGCCCGGAGCGCGGACTCGGCGGGCGCGCGATGATCGAGCTCCGCCCCCGCATGACGAACAACTACCGCGCCTCGCAGCAGATCACGCACGACTACGACGTGTTCGTGCTGGGCGAGGGGCTGCGCACGCTGCTCGCCCTTCCCATCATCGTCGAGGGCCGTCCGCGCGGAGTGCTCTACGCCGGCGCATGGGAGGAGTCCGAGGTCGGAGGCGTGACGACGGCGCCGGCCATGAGCGTCGCTCAGCGCATCGCCACGGAGCTGCGCATCCGCGACGAGGTCGACCGGCGGCTGCGCGAGTCCGCTCCCGCGCCCGCTCTGGCCACGCCGCAGCGCGAGGAGCTCCGGGAGAGCTTCGCGGAGCTCCGCAGCATCGCGGCCGGAATCACCGACGAGGCCCTGCGCGACCGCATCGCCGCCGTCGAACGCCGCCTGATGGGATTCGTCGAGCCCGAGCAGTCCGCCACCACAGGGACCATTCCCACGGTGCATCTCTCCCCGCGCGAATTGGACGTGCTGGCGTGCGCCGCCGTGGGCTCCACGAATTCCGAGATCGCCGCCCAGCTCGGACTGCGCGAAGGCACCGTCAAGGCGTACCTGGGAACGGCGATGTCGAAGCTGGACGCCTCCACTCGCCATTCCGCGGTGGCGCGCGCCCGCCGCGCCGGTCTTCTTCCCTGACATTTCCGAAATGAATTCGCTGCGATTTACCGCGCGCATTCTTGCCAGGGCGGAATATCGCACATATTGTTCTTCCCATGGCTCGAAGAATTGTGCATCAGCTCGTTGACGATATCGATGGCACGCTGCTGGAGGTCGGGGAGGGCGAGACCGTCCATTTCTCCCTGAACGGCGTGGCGTACGAGATCGACCTGACGAATTCCCACGCGGAGGAGCTGCGTGCGGCTCTCGACCCGTACATCAAGGCCGGGCGTCGCGCCTCGGCCGGAACCGCCCGCGCCGCCGCTCCCCGCCGCCGGGCATCGCGAGACTCCGAGGTCGGTGAGATCCGCGAGTGGGCGAAGGCCCAGGGCCTGAAGGTCTCCGAACGGGGCCGCATCGCCGCGGACGTCATGGACGCATACCGCGCGGCGCACTGACATCCGGAATGCAGCGAAGGCCGATGCTCCTCGGGGCATCGGCCTTCGTCATGCGTGCCCTCGACAGGATTCGAACCTGCGACCTGCCCTTTAGGAGAGGGCCGCTCTATCCGACTGAGCTACGAGGGCGCCCGGCAAGTCTAGCCGAGCGAACGCCGGCCGCCTGAAACCTACGCCGCGAGCGCGAGGTACGGCTCCCAGCGCGGGTCACCGCGCTCACCGCCGCGCACCGTCCACGCCGTGCCGTGCGGCGGTCGCGGCGTCATCCGCAGTTCCCAGCCCATCTCCTGCGGGGTGCGGTCGCTCTTGATGTTGTTGCACTTCAGGCAGCAGGCGACGAGGTTCTCCCAGCTGTCCGCCCCTCCCCGCGAGCGCGGAAGGATGTGGTCGATCGTCGACGCACTCCGTCCGCAGTAGCCGCAGCGGTGGTCGTCCCGGCGGAGCACGCCCCGCCGGGTTACAGGAACGCGCCTCGATGACGGCACGCGCACATAGCGGGTGAGCAGGATCACGACCGGCCGGTCGTATGCGTTGCGTCCCGCCCAGACGGGATCGCCCTCCACGTGCTCGATCACGCTGGCTTTGTCGTTCATCACGAGCACCATGGCTCTCTTGAACGAGACCACGGTGAGGGGCTCGTATCCGGCGTTCAGGACCAGTGTGCGCATCGTCGTCATCCTCTCGATCCGGCCGGGATGGCTTCCCGGCGCTCTCGACTCACACGACGCCGCGCGGACAGCAGGCGGTCGCAGGGACGAAAAAAGGCGCTGCCTTACAGACAGCGCCTTCCACGCTCGACGGTGTCGAGCCGTCCCTGCGGACGATGCCGAAGAACCAGACGACCGAGCGCATCCATGGTTCGGATGCTCGGTAACTGCTCCATCGGCTTCTCCCGTCCGTACGACGACGGGTACAGGCTAGCCCATCCGTCTGAACAGCGCGGGAACGGCGCTCAGACGGACGACGACGTGTCGGGTCAGCCCGCGTTCGCGCGCAACCAGGAGATCGGCTCGACGAGGGAGCCGTTCACGTGCACCTCGAAGTGCAGGTGGGCGCCGTAGGAGCGACCCGTGTTCCCGACCTTGCCGATGAACTGTCCGGGCTGGACGGTCTGGCCGGCCGAGACGGCGCGCGTGCCGTTCGTCATGTGGCCGTAGAGCGTGGAGACGCGCTGACCGCCGACCACCGAGTCGATGACGATGGCGACGCCGTAGCCGAAGTAGCTCTCGGACGAGACGCGCACCACACCGCCCGCGGCGGCGAAGATCGGGGTGCCGGCCGGCGCCACCATGTCGGCGCCGTTGTGGCCGCTGCCGACCGTGCGGCTGACGTAGTACGAGCCCTGCGGGAGCGGGTAGCGCACCTCACCGGAGCCGGCCGCGACCAGTCGCAGGTCGGCGTCGCTCAGTCGGCCGCCGGCGCCCGCGGTGCGCGCGGCGGCAGCAGCGGCGGCGCGCTTCTTGGCGGCCTCCTCGGCCTTCTTCTTCGCGATCTCGTCGGGCGTGGTCGCGGCGTAGGTGCCGCGGTCGAGCGGAGCCGTGGTGGCCTCGGATGCCACGACGAGCGACTGCGCGTCGTCGGCGGCCATCTGCTGAAGGGTCGCGGCACCGGACTTGGCGGACGCGCCGCCGGTCGCTGCGTAGGCGGGAAGTGCGACGGCGGCGACGAGAGCACCGACTGCCGCGAAGATCGCGACAGTGCGCATGGGCTTCACGCTGGAGCGGGTGCCTGTGCGGCTGGCGGCGCGTCCTCGCACCTTCCTGCTCTTCTTCGGGTCTTCAGCTGCGTCGGTCGTGGCGATGTCTTCGGCCAAAAGGGATTCCTCCTGCGCCTCCGCGCTCATTCGGGCTAGCGCAGGCTCGTCAGCAATGTCGATTCTCGGGCACGTATGTCACACGGCACGTTGTGCGAACTGCTCACGGGGACGACGAGCCAGGGAGGCGATCCCCGTGATCGTCACCGACGGGCTTCTTCGTCGGCGACCCCAACGACGTTACCGGAAGATAACGATTCTGTCACCCTCCGAACCTGGCAATCTTCCTGGCGGAGGGAGAAAGATCATCTGATCAGGAGTTACCGCCGACCAGGAAGATGTGAGACGCCAGCTCGACCGGCAGCTCCAGACCCTCTTCGCGGCCTTCCATGCGGATGAGGACGTAGCCCTCGTTGTACCGGTAGTCCCCTCGAGCGCCGGGGACGACACCGGCGTCGCGTAGCTGCTCGAGCAGCTCGGGATCCACCTGAGCGGGCTCGGCGAGGCGCCGGACGGTGCCCTCGATCGGCTCACCAGCGGCGTCCAGCTTCTTGACCAGTCCGATCACGCCGTCGTCGAAGGAGCGCGTCGGGACGTCGCCGAGCTGGTCGAGGCCGGGGATCGGGTTGCCGTATGGCGACTCCGTCGGATGACCGAGCAGTTCCACGAGCCGGCGCTCGACCTGCTCGCTCATGACGTGCTCCCACCGGCAGGCCTCTTCGTGGACGAACGCCCAGTCCAGCCCGATGACATCGGAGAGCAGCCGCTCGGCGAGGCGGTGCTTGCGCATGACGTCGACGGCCTTGCGGCGGCCGGCATCCGTGAGCTCGAGCCGGCGGTCCTCGGAGACGACGACGAGGCCATCGCGCTCCATACGCCCCACGGTCTGCGACACAGTCGGACCAGAGTGCCCGAGGCGCTCGGAGATGCGCGCGCGCAGGGGCACGATGTTCTCCTCCTCGAGCTCGAGGATGGTGCGGAGATACATCTCGGTCGTGTCGATCAGATCGGTCATGCGGGCCCTCCGGAGGTTCTTAGGCAAGCCTACCTTTTCACAGGAGCTCGTCGCCGTCATGCGGGCGGAAGGGCACGGGATACCCGCCTACAATCGACCCATGGCGATCGAGATCCCCCGAGAACTCCTGCCCGTCGACGGACGCTTCGGCTGCGGTCCGTCCAAAGTGCGCCCCGCGCAGGTCGAGGCGCTCGCCTCGGTCGGAGAGAGTCTGCTGGGCACCTCTCACCGCCAGCTGCCGGTCAAGAACCTGGTCGCGAGCGCTCGTGAGCGCCTCTCCACGCTGTTCCGTCTTCCCGACGGATACGAGATCATCCTCGGCAACGGTGGATCCACGGCGTTCTGGGACGCCGCGGCCTTCGGACTGATCGAGCGCCGCAGTCAGAACCTGGTGTTCGGCGAGTTCGGCGGCAAGTTCGCCAAGGCGGCCGCGGCCCCGTGGCTGGAGGCGCCCGATGTGCGCAACGCGGAGCCCGGGTCGCTGACCTCGGCCGAGGTCGTCGAGGGCATCGACGTCTACGCCTGGCCGCACAACGAGACCTCCACCGGTGTGGCCGCACCCGTGCAGCGCGTCGCCGCAGAGGGCGCCCTCACCGTGATCGACGCGACCAGCGCGGCGGGCGGCATCGACTTCGATGTGACGCAGGCAGACGTCTACTACTTCGCGCCGCAGAAGAACCTCGGCTCCGACGGCGGCCTGTGGTTCGCGGCGGTCTCCCCCGCCGCCGTCGAGCGCATCGAGCGCATCGCGGCATCCGGCCGGTACATCCCGGAGTTCCTCAGCCTGAAGAACGCCCTGGACAACTCGCGGCTCAGCCAGACCCTGAACACTCCGGCGCTCACCACGCTGCACCTGCTGGACAGCCAGCTCGCGTGGATCCTGAACCACGGCGGACTGGAGTGGGCGGCCGCCCGCACCGCCGAGTCGTCCGGTCTGCTGTATGACTGGGCCGAGGCCACCTCGGTCACCACGCCGTTCGTCGTCGACCCGGCGCACCGCTCCCCCGTCGTCGCGACCATCGACTTCGACGGGGTCGATGCGGCGGCCATCGCCAAGACGCTGCGCGCCAACGGCATCGTCGACACCGAGCCCTACCGCAAGCTCGGCCGCAACCAGCTGCGCATCGCGACGTTCGTGTCGATCGAACCCGATGACGTGCGCCAGCTGATCCGCTCTATCGAGTTCGTGCTCGAGCACCAGGGCTGAGCCCCGAAACACGGAACGCCCGCACCGACCGTCAGGTCGTGCGGGCGTTCTCCGTTCTGGGGTCACTCCTCCTCGTCGGAGTCGTCACCATCCTCATCCTCGTCGGACTCGTCGTCCTCGTCGGACTCGTCGTCGTCGTCCTCGTCGGACTCGTCGTCGTCATCGGACTCGACGTCCTCGTCGTCCTCGTCATCCTCATCGGATGAGTCGTCGTCGTCCGCGTCCAGCTCGTCGATGTCGACGCCGTCGAGGTCACCCGCGTGCAGCAGGTCGCTCTCGTCGTGGTCGTCGTCCCCGTCGGAGTCCTCGTCATCGGACTCGTCGGCGTCGTCGTCCGCATCCTCACCCGCAGCGGCCGCCTGCTCGGCGAGCTCCGCCTGGTGCGCGCGATACTCGGCCAGCCGCTCGGCCCACGGCACCCAGTCCGGGGCCAGGAGGGCGCTCTCGCCGGGCATCAGCTCGACCTCGAGCACCGTCGGCTCCTCGCCGTCGACCTGCGCGACCGAGACCGTCCAGTACCACCCCGGGTATCCGGGGAGGCGGTTCTCGAAGCGCAGCGAGACCGCGCCGCTCTCCTCGACGGAGTGACCGGCGGCCGGCCCGACGGTGGATGCCGGGGTGATCTCGTGCAGCGCGGCGAGCGCGAGCTCCCGCGTCGCCGAAGCGAGTTCGTCAGGCGTCGAGGTCATCAGCGACCTTGCGGAGCACGGCGGGCAGAGCCCGGCTGGTGGGACGGCCGTGGCGCAGGTCCGCGCTCGCGTCGTCGAGCATCTTCATGAGGTCCTCGATGATCACGGCCATGTCATGGGCGTTCGCGCGCGGGGTCTTCGCGCGAGCGGGCGGTGCGTCCAGCACGCGCACGGAGAGGGCCTGCGGGCCGCGGCGGCCGTCTGCGAGGCCGAACTCCACGCGGGTGTTCTTCTTCACGGAGACGCCTGCAGGAAGGGCAGAGGCGTGCAGGAAGACGTCCTGGCCGTCATCGGATGCGATGAAGCCGAACCCCTTCTCGTCGTCGTAGAACCTGACCTTGCCGGTGGGCATGGGAGAACCTCGCTGAGTGTCGCTGTCGTGAATCGTCGCGCGGCGGCGCGACCCCTCCAGCCTACCCGTGCACCCGGTGCGGACGCTCGATCCCGCGCAACCGCCCAGGCGATACGCTGGAGTGTGATGAGCACGCACGAAGACAGCAGCGGCACCTCAAACGGTCTGCTCGATCGCATCCTGGCATACACGGCCCTGGCGCTGACCGCGGCGTCCATCATCTGCTTCTTCGCGATCCCCATCGGCACCGCCACCGGCATGCAGCAGAAGGACTTCGGCCAGGGCGCCTGGCCCTTCATCGCGGCGCTGCCGCTCTACGGCCTTCCCGTCGCGTTCCTGATGATCATCACGCTGCTGATCATCACCTTCGTCCGCAGGGGACGCGCGAACACGCGCCGCTGAGCCGAGGATGAGCACCCACGCGCGCCCGCTGGCCGACAGGCTGGCCGCGGTGAGCGATGCCCGGCTGGCCGACCTGCTGCGCAGCCGTGCGGTGCGCCCCGACGCCGAGTGGTCGGACTTCTTCGACGCAGCGGAGGCGCTGCTCGAGCCGGTCTCCATCGAGCGCGGACTCGCGGCGCTCACCCGCGCCGAAGCGCGCGCCCTGACAGGCGCCGTCGCGGGTGAGGCGGATGCCGACGAGCTGACGATGCTCGCCGAACGAGGTCTCGTCGACGACGGGGGCCGGGTCCCGGCGCCGGTCGCCGCCGCGGTGACCGCTCACCCACCGGTGCCGGAGCTCGACCCTGTCGAGGAGACCCCGGCATCCGCCGCGGGGTCGGCCCGTGCCGCAGAGCGCGCGTTCACGACGGTGGGCGCGCTGGCCGACCTGCTGCTGACTGCCAGGACCACGCCACTGGCGCTCGTCGCCACCGGCGCCCTGAGCGCCACGGAGAAGCGCAGATTCGCCCCCGGCGACGATCCGGACGAGCTGCGCGAGATCGCCGACCTGACCGGACTCGCGCACGCCGTCGACCGCGAGCTCCGCGTCACCGCCGCCGCCGAGCGCTGGCTCGACTCGTCGTTCGCGGAGCGCTGGAGCATGCTGGCCGACGGCTTCCGGAAGGCCCTGCCCGCGGGCATCCGCTCAGGCGGCGGATGGCTGCCCGTCGGGATGTGGGCCGACGCCCATCCCTGGGACGAGGCCTGGCCGGCACGAGCAGACGCCCTCCGGCACCTGGCGACGATGCTCGGTCTGCGCACGCCCGACCACGCGGAGCCGGCCTGGGCGCGTCGACTGCGCGAGGGCGCCGAGCCGGACACCACGGACCTCGAGGCGCTGCTGCCCACGGAGGTGGATCGGCTGTTCCTGCAGAACGACCTGACCGCCATCGCGCCGGGGCCGCTGCAGCCCGCGCTCGACAATCGCCTGCGCGGCATGACCGAGCACGAGACCGGCGCTCAGACCTCGTCGTACCGGTTCACCGCCGACTCGGTGGCCGGCGCGCTCGTCGACGGCGAGACCGAGCAGAGCATCCTGTCGTTCCTGCGGGAGATCTCGCTGACCGGTCTTCCGCAGCCGCTCGAATACCTGGTCGCGCAGGCCGCGGCACGGCACGGACTGGTCAGGGTCGGCCCGGATGCCACCGGTGGCACCGCGGTGTCGAGCACGGACGAGAACCTGCTGCAGGCCATCGAGGTCGACCGCAATCTGCGTCCCATGGGCCTGGTCCGCGACGGCGACCGGCTGGTCTCGCGCGTCAGCGCGGAGACCGTCGCCTGGGCGCTGGCGGATGCCCGCTACCCGGCGACGCTGGTGGACCGCGACGGCGCGACGGTGGCGGCGCTGCGCCGCCGGGTCGCGCCGACCGCACCCGCGCATCCCCCGACGTATGCGACGCTCATCGCCCGTCTGCGGGCGCACCGCGGCCCGGACGCGGATGCCGCATGGCTGGACCGCGAGCTGGAGGCCGCCGTCCGCGCCCGCGCGCTCATGCTCGTCGAGGTCGCCATGCCGGACGGCTCGAGCCGGGAGCTGACGCTGGAGGCATCCGGCATCGGCGGCGGGCGCCTGCGCGGTCGCGACCGCGCCGCCGACGTCGAGCGGACGCTCCCGGTGCGCAGCATCCGCTCGGTGCGGGTGCTCGAGAGCTGAGCAGAGCCTCTCCCGGACGTCGCCGGTAGACTGGTCTGCTATGTCTGATGGCCCCCTGATCGTCCAGAGCGACCGCACCGTGCTGCTCGAAGTCGCGCACGCCGATGCTGAGACCGCGCGTCACGAGCTGGCGATCTTCGCGGAGCTGGAGCGCGCGCCCGAGCACATCCACACCTACCGGATCACCCGGCTGGGGCTGTGGAACGCCCGCGCAGCCGGCCACACGGCCGACGACATGCTGGAGACCCTGGACCGCTGGTCCCGCTTCCCGGTGCCGCCGTCGGTGTCGGTCGACCTCCGTGAGACCGTGGACCGCTACGGCCGTCTCGTCATCGAACGGGACGAGGAAGGCGCGCTGATCCTGCGCTCGGACGACGCGGCAGTGCTCACCCAGGTGGCGGGCAACAAGCGCATCCAGCCGCTGCTGATCGGCCACCCGACCCCGCAGAGCTACACGATCGACGCCTGGGCGCGCGGTCAGATCAAGCAGGAGCTGCTGAAGATCGGCTGGCCCGCCGAGGATCTCGCGGGCTACACCCCCGGCACCCCGCACGAGATCGAGCTCGCGGAGGACGGGTGGGCGATGCGTCCGTACCAGCGGCAGGCCGTCGACGCGTTCGCGCACGAGGGCTCCGGAGTGGTCGTCCTCCCCTGCGGCGCGGGCAAGACGATCGTCGGCGCAGGCGCCATGGCCGCGACCGGCACGACGACGCTGATCCTGGTGACCAACACCGTCTCGGCGCGGCAGTGGCGCGACGAGCTGCTGAAGCGCACCTCGCTCACCCCGGACGAGATCGGCGAGTACTCCGGTCAGGCCAAGGAGGTCAAGCCGGTCACCATCGCGACCTACCAGATCCTCACCGCCAAGCGGAAGGGCCAGTACGCGCACCTCGCCCTGCTGGATGCCCTGGACTGGGGCCTCATCGTCTACGACGAGGTGCACCTGCTGCCGGCCCCGGTGTTCAAGCTCACGGCCGACCTGCAGGCGCGTCGCCGCATCGGCCTGACCGCGACCCTGGTGCGCGAGGACGGCCGCGAGGGCGACGTGTTCAGCCTGATCGGCCCCAAGCGGTTCGACGCACCCTGGAAGCAGATCGAGGCGCAGGGCTTCATCTCCCCCGCCGCCTGCTACGAGGTGCGAGTGGACCTGCCGCCCAGCGACCGGCTGGAGTACGCCGCGGCCACCGACGACGAGCGGTACCGGCTCGCGGCATCCGCCCCGGCGAAGATCACGGCCGTGCGCGAGCTGATCGCGAAGCACCCCGACGAGCGGATCCTGGTGATCGGGCAGTACCTCGATCAGCTCGAGGAGCTGTCCGAGGCGCTCAACGCCCCGCAGATCACCGGCGCGACCCCCGTGGACGAGCGCGAGGAGCTGTACCGGCAGTTCCGCGAGGGCGAGATCTCGCTGCTGGTCGTGTCGAAGGTCGCGAACTTCTCGGTGGACCTGCCGGAGGCCTCCGTCGCGATCCAGGTCTCGGGCTCGTTCGGCTCCCGCCAGGAGGAGGCGCAGCGGCTCGGACGCCTGCTGCGTCCCAAGCAGTCGAACCACACAGCGAGCTTCTACACGCTGATCGCCCGCGACACGGTCGATCAGGACTATGCGCAGAACCGGCAGCGGTTCCTCGCCGAGCAGGGGTACAGCTACACGATCATGGACGCCGTCGACCTGGCGGCCTGAGTCAGTCGCGCGGCTCCTCCCCCGGCTTCAGCCCGCATCGCCAGCACGGCGAGGAGAGGTCGTCGAGCAGCGCACCGCACTCGGGGCACACCTTCGAGAGCCAGCAGGCGCTGTCGCCGCCCTCGAACTCTGACATGTCTCGGATGCTACCCCTGCGGGGCCGGCATCGGCGCGGGAAGCTGCACGGTGCGGGTGCGCACCAGCCCGTGCCGCCGCTGCATCCACTCGATGATCCCTGCGTACACGGCCATCGTGATCGCCGCGGTGAGCACGTCGACCGGCGATCCGGTCGTGGCGTTCGCGTCGGCGAGGCCGAAGGCGCCGAGCAGGAACGCCGAGACGTTGTTCACCGCGTGGAGCGCGATCGCCGACTCCAGCCCGCCGGTGCGCCACGCCAGCCAGGCGGCCGTGACCGCGAACACGCCGACGCTGAGGAGCCCCCACACGTCGTAGAGGTGCCCGAACACGAACAGCGGGATCGGCAGCAGGATCGGGAAGAGCGGATGCCGCAGCCAGGTGCCGATCGCCTGCATCAGGAACCCGCGGAACACGTACTCCTCGGCTGCGGACTGCAGCGGGACGAGCACGACGATCAGCACGACCATCAGCGCGAGCCCGGGCTGCGAGGCGTCCACCGCCATGGACTCGCCTGTGGCCGCGGCGAGCGCGAGCGACACCGCCGTCTGCACGACGAACACGGCGAGCGCGGCGAGCAGGCTGCGTCCGAGCCAGCCCCAGCGGAGGCGGCCGGTGACCGACAGCAGCAGTCCCACGCCCCGTCCGCCGAGCATCCGGGACGCCGCCAGCAGCGCGGGGATCATCAGGATCAGCGGGACGACCAGGAGCAGGAACCCTGTGGGATCGGCGACGTCGAACCCGGGGATCTCGCCACGGGCGAGTGCGTCGAACGCGCTCCCGAACGCGGGCACCTGCATCGCGATGATGACCAGGGGCACCATGATCGCGACCATCATGGCGAGGTACAGGCCCACGGCCACGAGCGCCACCAGCAGCGGCCGCCACCAGCGCGGCGGCCGGGAGCGCGCACGATCCAGCCGGTGGAAGGCGAGCTCCTCCGGCGTCCCCGCTCCTGCCATCACCGGCGTGGCCGGGACTCCCGCGGGCGGGCGCGGTGCAGGTGGCGGTGGCGGCGGGTACGCCGCGGGCGATGCATGACCGGTGCGGGGATCGATGTCGGACGGCACACGACGATCCTTGCGGATCCGAGCAGTCCGCGCATCGCCCCGCGCCGTTCAGCCCTCTCGCGCGAACCACTCCAGGGCCAGATCGACGATGGCATCCGGTGCATCGTCGGTGATGAAGTGCGCCGCGTCGTCGACGAAGGCGAGCTCGAACCGCTCGGCGCAGCGGTCGTGATGGCGGCTGATCCGCCGTACGTTCGCCTCGCTGAAGGGGCGATCCTCGCGGCCGAAGACGAACAGCGTCGGCGGCTGCAGCCGCATCCGCTTGTAATCCCCGCGCACCAGCCTGACGACCTCGGGGATGACCATGCCCCGGTACAGCGCGCGCACGTTCTGCAGCACCTCGGGGCGCCGCTCCGGCGCGAGATAGCCGCCCAGCACGTCTGCCGACAGCGGGTGGGAGATGTACGGAGCGGCGAAGAGGTATCCCATCGATCGCGGCGGACGATGCATCAACAGGGCCGGCATGTGCGCGAAGGCGGGGATGATCCGGGGCGTGAACTCCAGGAACCCCGGAGGCACCGACAGCTGGACCATCGAGCGGATGCGGTCGGGATGCGTATAGGCGAGCTGCATCGCGGAGATCGCACCCATGTCGTGGCTCATCACATGCACGCGCACGACGCCCAGCGCGTCGAGGACCGCCAGTACGTCGTCCCTCTGGATCGTCCGGTGCATGCCGGGGGCGTCGGTCTCGGTCCATCCTGATCCGCGCAGGTCGGGGCAGATCACCCGATAGCCGTGAGCCGCGATCCGCGGCGCGATGAGCCGCCACTGCCACCAGTGCTCGGGGAAGCCGTGCAGAAGCAGGACAGGGTCGCCCTCGCCGATCTCGGCGACATGGCACCGCGCTCCAGGGGTGCGGACCATCCGGTGCGCGAAGCCTGGCGCCGGCGGCAGCGGGGGCGACCACTCCTGCTGCAGGGTGTCATGAGGAGCTGCGTCTGCGTCCATGAGAGGGCCTCCACGTCGCTGTGCGGACCGGGCCTTCCGGCCATGCTCTCACTTTACTATGTTCATAGTAACCTGTCACTATGAACATAGTTGCGTAGGCTCGGCATGTGAGCACCACGCGAAGACGCGCACTGGAAGCCGCCGTGACCCTGATTGGCACCGAAGGCATCCGCGCGCTGACACACGGCCGAGTGGATGCCGCGGCAGGCCTCCCCGCAGGGTCGACCTCGAACCACTTCCGCACCCGCGCGGCGCTGGTGGCGGGCGTGGCCGAATGGATTGCCCGGCACGAGATGGGTGACGCCGGCACCCCGGAGATCGCCACGCGCGACGAGTTCGTCGGCGCGCTCACCCGGATGATCGAGGTGCAGTCCGGCCCGCTGGCCGCGCGAACCCGCGCCCGGTACGCGCTCTTCCTCGAAGCGGACGACGACGCAGTGCGCCCGTTGCGCGAGCAGCGGACGGGCATGGAGGCATGGGTGCGCAGCATCCTGACCCGTCTCGGCGGCGACGCTGCCGCGCGCAACACGATCTTCCTCATGGCCGCCGGTGACGGGCTGCTGCTGCATCGCCTCACTGTCGACCCGGACGCCCCGATCGATGACGTGGTCTCCCACGCGATCGACGCCGCGCTGCAGCTCTGACCGCCGCATCTCCGAGCGCAATCAGCCCGCGCATCGGTGAACTCACCATAATGGGGTCATGACTGATGCGCGCATCCTGGTCGTCGACGACGAACCGAACATCCGCGACCTGCTCTCCCGGGGTCTCAGCTTCGCCGGGTTCAAGGTGAAGACCGTCGCCAACGGCGCGGCGACCATCTCTGCCGTCCTCGAGGAGGAGCCGGACCTCATCATCCTCGACGTCATGCTGCCGGACATGAACGGCTTCAGCGTCACCAAGCGACTGCGCGGGGCGGGCTTCACCGCCCCGATCCTGTTCCTCACCGCCAAGGACGACACCCAGGACAAGATCGAAGGACTGAACGCCGGCGGCGACGACTACGTCACCAAGCCCTTCGCCCTGGACGAGATCGTCGCGCGCGCCCAGGCCATCCTGCGCCGCACGATGCAGAACGGCGACGAGGAGTCGCTGATCCGCGCCGGCGAGCTGTCGATGGATCAGGACACCCACGACGTCTTCGTGGGCAAGGTGCCTATCGAGCTGAGTCCCACCGAGTTCAAGCTGCTCAAGTACCTCATGCTCAACCCCAACCGGGTGCTCTCCAAGGCGCAGATCCTGGACCACGTGTGGGAGTACGACTTCAACGGCGACGCGGGCATCGTGGAGAGCTACATCTCGTACCTGCGGCGCAAGATCGACCCGCACACCGAGGAGTCGGTCATCCAGACCAAGCGCGGCTTCGGCTACATGCTGAAGGTCGGCAAGACCGCCTGAGCGCGGACTTCAGAGCACTCCCATGGCACAAGGCGCGGACTCCGTCACCCAGTGGTGGCGGCGGATCAGCCTGCGCGCCAAGGTCACGGGAGTGACGGTCGCGGTGCTCGCCCTCGGGCTCGTCGTCGCGGGGATCGGCACCGTGCCGATCCTGCGCGGTGCGATGATCAACAACATCAACCAGCAGCTGCCCTCACTCACCGGCACGGGGCAGGCGGAGCGCTTCTTCGACGTGTCGATCCCCGACGGGAAGCTGGTCTTCGACCAGAAGGACGACGCGCCCCGCGCGACGGACTTCGTGGTCGCCTTCTACACCACCGCGGGTGATCCGATCGCGACCGCCGGAGGCCAGAGCACCCCCGAGCATCGCCCGCAGTTCCCCGCGAAGCTCAGCCTGCAGTCCGCGCAGGCCATGGGCGACACCACGGTCACGCTCACCACTCCGAGCGGCCAGACGTACACGGCGGCTGCCGCCACCCAGTCGCTGCAGAAGATCGCCGGCGTCACCTACGTGCAGATGGTCGCACTGCCCCTGGAGGAGGCCGACAAGATCGTCGGCACCTACTTCGCGGTGTACACGACCGTCGCACTGGTGACGATCCTGCTCGCGGCGCTGCTGATCCGCGGTCTCGTCACGCTCACCTTCCGCAGACTCGGCCACGTGGAGTCCACCGCCATGGCCATCGCCGCGGGCGACTTCAGCCAGCGGCTCACGGATCTGGAGCCGACCACCGAGGTCGGACGCCTCAACTCCGCCATCAACACCATGCTCGACCGCGTCGACCACTCGCTCGCCCAGCGCGACCGCACGGTGCAGAACATGCGGCGATTCATCGGCGACGCCAGCCATGAGCTGCGCACTCCGCTGGTGAGCGTGCGCGGATACGCGGAGCTGTACCGGATGGGCGCGATCAGCGGTGACGAGGACACCGCACGTGCCATGGAGCGCATCGAGAAGGAGGCGATCAGGATGGGCGTGCTCGTCGAGGACCTCCTCGCCCTCGCGCGCCTGGACGAGGATCGCGAGAAGCAGCTCGAGATCGTCCCGATCGACCTGCGCCCGGTGGCCCGCGACGCCGCTCTGGACCTGCGGGTCGCCTCGCCGGGGCGCACCATCACCGTGATCGACAACACCGCCGAGGATCAGGAACCCCCGCGCCTGCATCCGGCCGCCCCCGCCGACCCTCCCGTGGCCTCGCCCGCACCGACCGGCCGCGCCGCGGGTGCGCTGGGTCGCCTGCGCCGTCGCGGAAGGCCCGCCCCGGTCGTGCCGTCGATCGACTTCACCGAGGCGACGGATGCTCCGGTCCGTACGCCCCCGATCGTGCTCGGCGAGGAGAACAAGGTGCGTCAGGTCGTGACGAACCTGCTCGGCAACGCGCGCCGCTTCTCCCCCGCCGAGAGCCCCATCGAGCTCGTCGTCGGCGCGGACCGCCGCCGCGGCGTCGGCACGATCGCCATCGTGGATCACGGCGAGGGCATCCCGCCGCAGATCCGCGAGCACATCTTCGAGCGCTTCTGGCGCGCCGACACGTCCCGCGCCCGGGAGACCGGCGGGGCGGGCCTGGGCCTGGCGATCGTCGCCTCGATCCTGGAGTCGCTGCACGGCTCCGTGCATGTGGAGGAGACGCCGGGCGGCGGCGCGACCTTCATCGTCTCGCTTCCCCTCGCCCCCGCGCAGGCGACTCCCGCGCATCTGCTCGAGGAGACCCAGCCGCTGGACCGCCTGGATCTCTGAGCGACTTCCCCTGCACATCTCCCGTTCCCCGTGGGTTGTGCACGGATGCCGGGATCCGGGGCATCCGTCCCTCTCCGCGCTTCTAGTCTCAGAAGCTCATCGAGAGGAGAACCCCATGTCCGTCTTCACCGTCGACACCGATGCGGTCCACGCCGCCAACGGCGCCGCCCGCGCCACCATGGAGCGTCTGCAGAGCGAATCGGCCGCTCTCATGGCGCAGCTCACGCAGCTGCAGTCGTCCTGGACCGGTTCCGCGTCACTGGCGTTCCAGCAGTGCAGCGAGCAGTGGCGTGGCGCGCAGCTTCACGTCGAGCAGGTGCTGGCCTCCATCGGCACCGCGCTCGGATCTGCCGCCAGCCAGTACGCGGATGCCGATCAGTACTCCGCGAGCCTGTTCCGCTGAGCGGGGCCCCGGACACGCAGAACGCCCCCTGCCGGAGCAGGGGGCGTTCTGTCTGTCGATCAGGCCGGACTCAGAAGTCCATGCCGCCCGACGGGTCAGCCGGCATGGCCGGAGCCTTCTCGGGCTTGTCCGCGACGACGGCCTCCGTGGTGAGGAACAGGCCGGCGATCGAGGCTGCGTTCTGCAGCGCCGAGCGGGTGACCTTGGCCGGGTCGATGATGCCCTGTGCGAACATGTCGCCGTACTCGCCGGTCGCGGCGTTCAGGCCCTGGCCCGCGGGGAGCTCGGACACCTTGTGCGCGACGACGCCGGCCTCGAGGCCCGCGTTGATGGCGATCTGCTTCAGCGGCGCCTCGATGGCGACGCGGACGATGTTCGCGCCGGTGGCCTCGTCGCCCTCGAGGGTGAGGGTGTCGAGCACCTTGGCCGACTGCAGCAGCGCGACGCCACCACCGGGGACGATGCCCTCCTCGACGGCTGCCTTCGCGTTGCGGACGGCGTCCTCGATGCGGTGCTTGCGCTCCTTGAGCTCGACCTCGGTGGCGGCGCCCGCCTTGATGACGGCCACGCCGCCGGCGAGCTTGGCGAGGCGCTCCTGCAGCTTCTCGCGGTCGTAGTCGCTGTCGGTGTTCTCGATCTCGCGACGGATCTGGGTCACGCGGCCCTCGATCGCGGACTGCTCACCGGCACCCTCGACGATCGTGGTCTCGTCCTTGGTGACGATGACCTTGCGGGCGCGGCCGAGCAGGTCGAGGGTGGTGTTCTCGAGCTTGAGGCCGACCTCCTCGGTGATGACCTGGCCGCCGGTCAGGATCGCGATGTCCTGCAGCTGGGCCTTGCGGCGGTCGCCGAAGCCCGGAGCCTTGACGGCGACGGACTTGAAGATGCCGCGGATCTTGTTCAGCACCAGCGTCGCGAGAGCCTCGCCCTCGACGTCCTCGGCGATGATGACCAGCTCCTTGCCGTCCTGGATCACCTTGTCGACGACCGGCAGCAGGTCCTTGATGTTGCCGATCTTCTGGTTGGCGATGAGGATGTACGGGTCCTCGAAGACGGCCTCCTGGCGCTCCGGGTCCGTGACGAAGTAGGGGTTCAGGTAGCCCTTGTCGAAACGCATGCCCTCGGTGAGCTCGAGCTCGGTGCCGAAGGTCTGCGACTCCTCGACGGTGACGACACCCTCCTTGCCGACCTTGTCGATCGCCTCGGCGATGAGCTCGCCGATCGCGGGGTCAGCGGCGGAGATCGACGCGGTGGCGGCGATCTGCTCCTTGGACTCGATCTCCTTGGCGCTGGCGAGCAGGTCGGCGGTGATGGCTGCGACGGCCTTCTCGATGCCCTTCTTCAGGCTGATCGGGTCGGCGCCGGCTGCGACGTTGCGCAGACCCTCGCGGACCAGTGCCTGAGCGAGGACGGTCGCGGTGGTGGTTCCGTCACCGGCGACGTCGTCGGTCTTCTTGGCGACCTCCTTGACGAGCTCCGCACCGATCTTCTCGTACGGGTCGTCGAGCTCGATCTCCTTGGCGATGGAGACGCCGTCGTTCGTGATCGTGGGGGCGCCCCACTTCTTCTCCAGCACGACGTTGCGACCGCGCGGGCCGAGGGTCACCTTGACGGCGTCGGCCAGGATGTTCAGGCCGCGCTCGAGGCCGCGGCGGGCCTCCTCATCGAAAGCGATGATCTTTGCCATGAGTCTTTCGTCCCTCCCGGACGTAGGCGATTTTGTTAGCACTCAGGGTGATCGAGTGCTAACACTCAGTCTGGCACTCGACCCATGAGAGTGCAAGCCACGCGGATGCCGCGTTCGCCGAGCGCGGATCAGGTCGTGGGATCGGCCCGCGAGGGTCAGCCCGCGGGGGTCTTCTCCCCGCCACCGGGTGCGGGGCTCGTCGTGCCGACGTGGTCCATGCCGATCACGACGGTCAGCTGCGGGGAGCCGTCGCCGCTCACCGACTGGTAATGATCGCTCTGCTCGGTCTTCGCGCCGCCCAGGACCTCCGCGACGCCGAGCGCTGCGGACTCGTCCGCCTTCTTCACGTAGAAGACGGTGGTCTGATCGAACTTCGTGGTCGAGCCGTCGCTGCCGAACACGGCATCCGCCGCCCAGCCCTGGTCGATCAGCTTCTGCCGCACCTGGGCGACCACTCCGGTCTCCGGGGTCGCGTTGAGGATGAGCACCTGGTACGAGGTGTCGATCTCGGCAAGCACGCCGGGCGTCTGGGGTGCTGCGGGCTCGGCCGTGCCGAACAGGTCGATGCGCCCCATCAGCACCATCGAGACGAAGATCCCGATGACGATGAGCACCAGCGCGACCGCCGCCGACCACAGCAGAGCGATGGGTCCGTTGATGCCCGGCTGCTCAGCGCGGTGCGCGCCGACGCGTCCGGAGGTGCGGGGGATGTCGTCGAATCGGTCGTGGGGGGACTTTGACACCCCACGATGCTATCGGCCGAACCCCGGGAAACCGCTGGAGCGGTCGGCTCAGCCGGCGAATCCGCGCATGCGCGCCGTGCGCTGCCTGCCTCGGGCGTCCCTCAGCCGTCGCAGGCGGCGCACGAGCAGGGGGTCGAACTCCAGCGCCTCCTCGGTGTCGATCAGGCGCCCGAGCAGCTGGTAGTAGCGCGCCGGGCTCATGCCCAGCTGCGCGCGGATCGTCTCCTCCTTCATGCCGCCGTGCCGCGGCCACGCCGCCTCCAGCGTCAGGATCGCGCGATCGCGATCGGAGAGTTCACCCAGCATGGCATCAGGCTACGCGCGATCGGGCCCGACGCCCGCGCGCCACTCCCACCAGCGCCCCAGCGGATCGGCATCCGCGACCGGATCGCCGTCGAGGCCGACCGCGAAGGCGCCCTCGCGCCCCGACCAGCCCTCCTGACTGGACCAGCCCTCGTGCAGGCGCACCGGATCGATCGTCACCCAGCGCGCGCCGGACGAGCGGATGGCGCCGATCAGCGCCTGCCGCGCCTCGCGCGGCAGGTAGACGAGCACGCCGGGGGTGGTGGTCACGAGGGTCGCCTGCGGCGGTGCGGATGCCACGAGGTCCCCCAGCCGCTGCGCGGCGTCGCCGGCGAGGAGCAGCGGCGGGTCGGCCGCGACGATGTCGGCCGCGGCGGCGATACGCCCGGCGCGCTCGTCCTCCCCCGGCCAGACCAGCGTCTCCAGCCAGGCACGATCCGCGGCATCCCGCACGTCGACGGGCGAGAGATCGATGCCCGCGCGCCAGACGACCTCCGGCATCCGCAGTGGCGGCAGCGCACCGCGCACGACAGTCGTCAGCACCACGCGCGACGGGCCGGATGCCGGGTCGAGGCGGGTGCGTTCGGTGCCGTCCTCCCCCAGGAAGCGGTAGGAGTACCGGTCGGGGAACAGGCAGAGCCCGGCCGCGGCGCCCAGCTCGAGCAGGGCGACCGGGCCGTCGATGGCGCTGAGGGCAGGCAGCAGAGCGGCCAGGCGCAGCGGTTCGTTGGCCTGCACGGTGCGGCGTGCGCATTCCGAGACGATCTCGCCGGCGTGGGCGAGCACGAAGGCTCGCCAGTCCGCGTACCCCGCGACGGGCGCACCCCGCAGCCGCGTCACCGCGAACACCAGCGGCGGCTGCCGGTGCTGCTCCGGGATCCGGGAGAGCACGGCCTGCATCTCGGCATCCGCGGCGACTCCCGCAGCCCACTCGGCGTACACCGCGCTGCGACCAGGGGCCTCTTCGCGGGCGAATCGGTCGTAGCGCTCGCGCACGGCATCCGTCATCCGGCCATTCTCCCAGCCCGGCCGCGCCGCGGAACGGGCCGTTCATCACACCGGCCCATCTGGCCCGCGGACGGGGGAGAATGGATGCATGGCTTACAGCGTGAACAAGACCGAGGCCGAGTGGCGTGAAGAGCTCGGCGACGACCAGTACGCGGTGCTGCGCACGGCGGCGACCGAGCGTGCGTGGACCGGCGAACTGCTCGACGAGAAGCGCGACGGGCTCTACACCTGCGGCGCCTGCGGGGCGGAGCTGTTCCGCAGCGGCACCAAGTTCGATTCCGGTTGCGGCTGGCCGAGCTTCTACGAGTCGGTGCGCCCCGAGGCGGTCGAGCTGATCGAGGACACGACGCTCGGCATGGTGCGCACCGAGGTGCGCTGCGCCGCCTGCGGCTCGCATCTCGGACATGTCTTCCCCGACGGCTTCGGCACGCCGACCGGTGACCGCTACTGCATGAACTCGCTCGCCCTGACGTTCAGCCCCGACGAGTCGTGAGCGCGCTCGAGGCCGTCCTGCGGCGCACCTCCTGGTCGAAGGTCACCGAGGACGCCCCGACACGCGAGGAGCTGCTGCCGCTGATCGCGGCGGCGGGCCGGGTCGCCGATCATTCCTCGCTGCGCCCGTGGCGGCTGATCGAGTTGCGCGGCGACGATCGGATCGCGCTCGGTGCGGCCATCGCGAAGGCGAACGGCGACGACAAGCCGTCCACCAAACCGCTGCGCTCGGCGCTGCTGATCGCGGTGGTCGTCTCCTATCGGAAGAGCGACAAGGTGCCGCACTGGGAGCAGGAGGCCGTGGCCTCCGGCGTCGCGCACACGCTCAGCCTGCTGCTCGACGAGGCGGGGTGGGGCGTGATCTGGCGCACCGGCGGGTACACCCGTTCGCGCGCCGTGGCCGAGGCGCACGGTCTGGCCGAGAACGAGGAGCTGCTGGGCTGGCTGTACGTCGGAGGCAAGCCGCAGGGCAAGGACGCCGGGCGCCGCAAGCCGATCGACGCCGACGCCCTGCTGACTCAGATGCCCGCGGGGCGGCGAGAGGGCTGAGCGTGCGCGCCGACGTCGCTGATCAGCGGCGTCGGCGCGGCAGCGCCGCGAAGACGGAGGCGAACGCGACCACCACCATCGCGAGCAGTTGCCAGAGAGCGGGACGGCTCGCCGTGGGCCACAGCAGATCGATGAGGATCGACATACTCAGCTGCCCCAGGACGCTGCCGAGCCCCATGAGCAGCACGCCGGTGTGCGCGACGAGGAACGCACCGAGCATGATGTAGACGAAGCCGAGCAGTCCGCCGACGTAGAGCCACGGTTCGGCAGGGAGAGCAGCGGGCAGCCCGCGCACCGCGACACTGACCGCCGCGGCGACCACGAGCACCGAGGTGCCCGCGATGAAGCTCATCAGCGTCGCGGCGATCGGCGAGGACACCGTCTTCGCGAGCCGGCCGTTCGCACCGGCCTGCCAGGCGATACCGGCACCGGCGAGGACGGGCAGCACGAGCAGCCAGACCGGCGCCTCGCGCAGGACGTCCCCGCCGATCGAGATTCCCACCGCGAGCAGCGCGAGCGCACCGCCGACGACTCGCCCCGGAGTCACCGCGACGACGCCGGCAGGGCCGAAGCCGATGCGGTCCAGCAGCAGTCCGTGCAGGGTCTGGCCGGCGACGATGCCCACCGTGAAGAGCGACACTCCGAGCACCCCGGCGACGACGCCCTGCGTCGACACCGTGAGCGCACCGCAGGCGCCGCCGAGCAGCATCCAGACTGGGATGGTGCGAGTGCGGATGCCGTCGATCAGCCGGCCCGCGGCGGCACGCGTCGACGGGATCAGCGGGACCAGGATGAGCAGGGCGATCAGGCCGACGGCGAAGGAGATGAGTCCGGCGACGATGCCGTCGTCGACCCGCACACCCAGCACGCCGTTGATGCGCGCCTGCACGGCGGTCATCGCGCCGATCGAGACGGCCCCTCCGAGCGCGAGCCAGGTGGGCATGGTGCGGGTCCGTGTCACTCGCTCCACGGTACCGCTCGGGATGGCCTCGGAGCGCATCCATCCCACGATCCGGAATCGTCCCGATGTCGGCAGCCGTGAGTACCCTGTCAGCATGTGCGCGAGCTACGGACTCGATCCCCGATTCACGGATGCCGAACTGCTGGCCGAGGCCGATGAGGCGGTCCTGGAAGGGCTGCGCTCCTGGGCGGAGGCCAACGCCGGCGAGACCCTGCGCCCCACCGGCAAGAACCTGCGCAATCTCAACCCGCTGGTGACCGCGTCGGAGGGCATGCCGACACTGGAGCCGGCGTGGTGGGGTTACCTCGTGGACGGGGCGCCGGCACGGTTCCCCTCGATCAACACGCGCTCCGAGCGCCTGCAGGACAGACCAGGCGGCCTGCGCAGCCGGGCGATCGTGCCGACCACAGGATGGTTCGAGCTGCAGAAACCCGACCGCGTCTGGCACGAGTTCGGATTCGGACGCGGCGTGCTGTTCGGCATGGCGGCCGTCACGCAGCGCGGCCGCACGCCCGACGGCGAGTGGACCACCTGCTACTCGATCGTGATGCGCCCCGCTCCCCCGCACCTGGCCGCCCTGCACGACCGCGTGCCGATGCTGGTGCCCACCGGCTTCGCCGCGGACTGGCTGACCGGTGATCCGACACGGGATCTCATCGACGAGGCGCTGCTGGCCGCCGCATCGCTCGATGAGCGGCTGATGGCGGAGCCGCGCGCCGACGACCGCGGCGACGGGATGCTGTTCTAGGCGAGCGCGCCGGAACGTGAGAAGGCCCGCCCGGAGATGATCTCGGGCGGGCCTTCCGCTTCGCAGAGCCCCCTGCCGGACTCGAACCGGCCACCTGCGGTTTACAAGGCCGCTGCTCTACCAGATGAGCTAAGGAGGCGAGGGTGGCCGAAGCCGCTCACAAGCATAGCGACGGCCGGGACGCGCTCCGCGCGTCAGGGCGTGGCGGTCTCGGTGGGCGCGGGCGACGCCGGCGGCGTCGGCGTCGGGGTGGGGTCGGTCTCGCCGTAGTACTCGTCACTGGCGGTGGTCAGCACGAACTGCGAGAACTCCGCAGGGTTGTTCAGCGCGCCGACATACGCCTGGCCGCCGACGACGATCAGCGCCTCGTTGTTCAGCTTGAGGTCCTTCGAACCCGGCAGCGGACCCTCGAGAGCGCGGGCCGTGGCATCCTTCGCCCAGCTCACGAAGTCCTGACCCTCGATGCAGGAGCGCACCTTCTTGGCGTTCTGCACGCCGACCGCGACCGCCAGGTCGGCCAGCTCGACGTCCGAGCGGCCGTCGCTGTCGATCTTGGGCTGGTCAGTGAGCAGCTCGTGGTTGTAGTCGAAGAACTGATCCGGCGAGTACGTCGCCACGCAGGCGGCGGCGGCCGCAGCCCGCAGCGAGTACTTCGTGCCGTTCGAGCTGGCCATCAGCAGCGCCACCGGGTGGTAGGTCACGGTGACGGCGCCCTGCTTGATCCAGCCGGCCAGCTGACGGGCGTTGGCCTTCTCGAACTCGGCGGCGCCCGCCGACAGGTAGTCGACGTAGATGTGGATCTGGGTCGGCTCGGCGGCCTTCTCCGTGGTCTTGGGCGTCGGCGTCGCAGCCGCCTCGGAGGGCGTGGGCGATGCGTTCGGGGAGATGTCCGTGCTGCCGGAGGCGAGGGTCACGTCGCTCACGGTCACGCCGTCGTCGGTCATGCCGCTGGGGCTGAGCATCGGCTTGGACATCGAGGAGCTGACGGCGAACGCGACGGCCGTGCCGATCGACCCCACGGCCACCGCCGCGACGAGCCCGATGATCACTCGTCGCATGACGCGGGCACGCGACTGCTGCGCATGCACTCGCTGGGCCTTCTCCCGCACGGCTTCGCGTGAGTTGCGAGCGGCAGGGACGTTCGGCGTTTCGTCGCTCGACATCGTTCCTCTTGAAAGATCGGATGGGACGGGGGATCCCGCTGCCGCTACGGGTGCGGCACCGGATCCGATGTTACGGAGGCAGTCTGGGAAATACCCAGACGCGCACGCGCCGTGCAATACTGATCACGACCCGATGGCGGGTCACGGCGGGCGCAGGCCCACCGCTTCCATCACTACGGATCGTCCGGCACGTACCTGCCGGTGAAGGAGAAACAATGGCAACCGTTACGTTCGACGAGGCCACCCGCATCTACCCGGGCGGAACCCGCCCCGCGGTCGACAAGCTGAACATCGAGATCGCCGACGGCGAGTTCCTGGTTCTGGTCGGCCCCTCCGGTTGCGGTAAGTCCACCTCGCTGCGCATGCTCGCCGGCCTCGAAGAGGTCAACGCCGGCCGCATCCTGATCGGCGACCGCGACGTCACCGATGTGCCGCCGAAGGACCGCGACATCGCGATGGTGTTCCAGAACTACGCGCTGTACCCGCACATGACCGTGGCCGAGAACATGGGCTTCGCCCTGAAGATCGCCGGCGTCGGCAAGGAGGAGCGCGCACAGCGCGTCCTCGAGGCCGCCAAGCTCCTCGACCTCGAGGAGTACCTGAACCGCAAGCCGAAGGCCCTCTCGGGTGGTCAGCGTCAGCGCGTCGCCATGGGCCGCGCCATCGTCCGCCAGCCGCAGGTGTTCCTCATGGACGAGCCGCTGTCGAACCTCGACGCCAAGCTGCGCGTGCAGACCCGCACCCAGATCGCGTCGCTGCAGCGTCGCCTGGGCGTCACCACCGTCTACGTCACGCACGACCAGACCGAGGCCCTGACCATGGGCGACCGCATCGCGGTGCTCAAGGACGGTCTGCTTCAGCAGGTCGGCTCGCCGCGTGAGCTGTACGAGACCCCGAACAACGTCTTCGTCGCCGGTTTCATCGGCTCGCCCGCCATGAACCTCTTCGAGCTTCCGCTCGCCGAGGGCGGCGTGCAGTTCGGTACGAAGAACGTCGCGACCGAGACCGCCGCGGTCGCCAAGGCCAAGGGCAACTCGGCCACCGTCGGAATCCGCCCCGAGGACATCGTGGTCGCGCCCGAGGACGGCCAGGGCCTCTCGGTCACCGTCGATCTGGTCGAGGAGCTCGGCGCCGACGGCTACCTGTACGGCCACACCGACATCAACGGCAAGCGCACCGACCTGGTGGCACGCGTCGACGGCCGTCGTCACCCGAACGCCGGTGACACCGTCGTGCTGGCGCCCGTCGCCGGTCACGTCCACCTGTTCGACATCGAGTCCGGCGAGCGTCTCAACGAGAAGCCGATCGTCTCGGCCTGATCATCAGGCACTGCGGCGCGGGTCGACCTTCACGGGTCACCCGCGCCGCGGCGTTTCCGGAGCACGACACTCCCCCGGCATCCGCTTCCCCACACCCCGCGGAGGACGCATGAAGAAGCAGTCGCTGCGCATCAACGCCAGTTCGATCGATCCCGGTCTGCTCACACTCCCCTGGAGCACGCCCCTGGGCAAGTGGCCGTCCGAGCACATCGTCTCGCTGCCCAAGGGCCTGTCCCGCCATCTGGTGAGGTTCGCCGACCTGTCCGGCCGCGTGGTCGCCGTCAAGGAGACCACCGAGGAGATGGCGCAGCGCGAGTATGAGATGCTCGGCAGCCTGGCGAAGCTCGACGTGCCCTGCGTGGACCGTGTGGCCGTGATCGCGGGTCGACGCGACAGCGACGGCAGGGATCTGCCCGCCGCGCTGGTGACCTCCCACCTGCGCTTCTCGATGCCCTATCGCGCGCTGTTCACGCAGGTGCTGCGCCCCGACACCGCCGACCGGCTGGTGGACGCGCTGGCGCTGCTGATGGTGCGACTTCACAACGTCGGGTTCTACTGGGGCGACGTGTCGCTGTCGAACGCCCTGTTCCGCCGCGACGCCGGGGCGTTCGCCGCCTACCTGGTGGACGCCGAGACCGGCGAGCTGCACGAGGAGGGCCTCACCGACGGGCAGCGCTCCTACGATCTGGATCTGGCCCGCACGAACATCGCCGGCGAGATCATGGATCTCGCCGCGGGCGGCCGACTCGAGCGCGGCGTGGACGCCCTCGAGATCGCCGACGGCATCGTCTCGTCCTACAGGTCGCTGTGGAACGCGCTCACCGACGAGGAGTCGTTCGGCGTGGACGAGGCATGGCGGATCACGGAGCGCGTGCAGAAGCTGAACGCGCTCGGCTTCGACATCGACGAGATGTCGATGGTCACCACCCCGGACGGCACCGCGGTGCGGATCCAGCCGAAGGTCGTGGACGCCGGGCACCACCAGCGCCGGCTGATCCGCCTGACCGGCCTCGATGTCGAGGAGAACCAGGCCCGCCGGCTCCTGAACGATCTGGACGAATTCCGGGTGCGCTCCAAGAAGGATCTCGGGGATGAGGAGATCTACGCGCACGAATGGCTGACCCGCGTGTTCGAGCCCGTGGTGCGGGCCATCCCCTACGACCTTCGCGCGAAGCTCGAACCCGCCGAGGTGTACCACCAGGTGCTCGAGCACCGCTGGTACCTGTCCCAGGCGCAGGGCCGATCCGTGCCGCTCGCCGAGGTGCTCACGAGCTACATCAACGACGTGCTGCGGCATCGCCGCGACGAGGCCACGATCATGGGCCCGCCGACCGAGACGATGAGCCTGCCCGTGATCACCGGATCGGTCGAGGTCTCCGACGACACCGCGGCGATCGACTGGCGCGACCTGGTCTGACCGAGACCCCTTGCGCAAATTACTCACGCGAGTAATATTTTCGGTGTGACACCGGAGACCAGGACCTACGCCCGCACCGAGGGGCGCCGTCGTCAGATCGTCTCGGCGACGATTCAGGCCCTCGCCGAGGGCGGCTACGCCGCGATGACCTTCTCGCGCATCCGCGAGGTGGGGCGCCTCAGCAGCACCCGGCTCATCTCGTACCACTTCGACACCAAGGACAGGCTGGCGGAGGCGGTGGTGATGCAGGTGGTGTCGGATGCTGCCGAGATCATGCGACCGGCCATGGACACCGCATCGGATTTCCGCGCCAAGCTGTCGGCGTACATCCGCTCCAACCTCGAGTATCTGTCCGGCCATCCGGCCGAGGCGATCGCCGTCACCGAGATCGTCCGCGGGAGCGGCCGCCCGCGTTCTGGCGACGACGTCTCCGTGATGCTCCTCTCCGTCCTCCTCTCGCAGGGCCAGCACGCCGGGGAGTTCGGCGAGTTCGATGCGGAGGTCATGGCGCGCAGCATCCGGGCCACCATCGACGAGTTCGCCTACCGGCGCACCCTCTCCCCCCGCGACGACGCCGCGGAGATCGCCGAGATCGTCGCCATCTACGATCGCGCCACCGCGCGTGCGGAAGGGAACCAGCCATGACCACCGACCGTCTCCTCGATGCGGGTGCCGTCCGCGACCTCGACCACGTCAAGCGGCTCTGGGCCGCCGCGGGGATCGTCTCCTTCCTCGGGCTCGCCGTCACCGCGGTGCTGGCCTTCACCGACCCGGGCGACGTGAACTGGGTGATGTGGCTGCGCGGGATCGCGGTGACCGTCGCGTGCTTCGCGTTCATCCTCGTGACGACCGCGGTGCGGCGCGGCAGTCGTCGCGCCTACACGCGGATGCGGCTGGTGGCGACGATCGCACCGATCGGCGTCGCACTGCTCATCGTCGCCCCCGACTCGGGATATCCCGGCTGGATGAAGGTGGAGCAGGCGGTCCTCGCGATACCCGTGATCGTGATCGCGGTGCTCCTCTGGCGCCGCCGGATGCGTCAGGCCCTGCGGCCGACGCGCTGAGACGACGGAGACCCGCCCGTGTCCTCCGCCTCCTACCTGGAGCGCCTCCCGATCCCGGCGCTGCGCGGTGTCGCCCGCACGGCCTGGATCCAGGACACCGGGGATGCCGCGTACCAGCAGCGGCATCTGCCCACCGGCGGGGTCGAGCTCCACGTGCCGGTCGGCGGCGATCCGATCCTGCTCGGCGCGCTCACCCGGCCCCAGGTGGAGCTGATACCCGCGCACACCACCGTGCTCGGCGTGCGCTTCCTCGCCGGCTCACCGCTCCCCCTGCCGGTAGCCCTCGATGAGCTCGTCGACGCCCGCGTGCTCCTGCGCGACCTCTGGGGATCGCCTGCGGACGCCCTCGCGGAGGCGGTCGCTCTCGCATCCACCAGCGCAGCCGCACTCGGTGTCCTGCAGGAACGGCTCGCGGACGAGTTCCGGCACGCCGAGCACCCGGACCCGCTCGTGCGCGAGGCCGCGGCACTGCTCATGCCGTGGCGGCCGGTCGACGTGCGCTCCACGGCCGATCGGCTCGCGCTCTCCGAGAGCCAACTGCGTCGCCGGTGCCTTCGCGTCGTCGGCCTGAGCCCGAAGGTGCTGCAGCGCACTCTGCGATTCCAGGGGTTCCTCGCGCTCGCCCAGGCGGGCCCGGCGGGTCGGCTCCCCCACGGGACCCGGAGCATCGCCGGCCTCGCCGCCGTCGCAGGATACGCCGACCAGGCGCATCTGAGCCGCGAATGCGTGCGACTGACCGGTGTGACTCCGGCACAGCTGCTGCACGGCGGCACCGGCGGCTGCGCCTGCGGACACGACCACTCCGCGTCGTACCTCCCCTTCCTGCAGGTGCGACCGGTCGGGACGAACCACTGAGTCGCGGTGGGACCGCTCGTGCACGATTCGTTCAATCCGCGGCGCCGAGAGGGACCGTAGATTCGGGCCGAGCGGCACTCGCGGCGCGGCATGGACCGAGCATCCGACGGACAGACGTGCCGAACAGAGATCGAGCAGAGGGAAGCACATGAGCAGAGTCATCACCGCACTGTCCGTCTCCGCCGACGGGTTCATCACGGGTCGTGATCCTCGCCCGGGACACGGGCTCGGCGACGGCGGCGTCCTCTTCGACTGGTACACCAGCGGTGACGTGGCGAGCGGACTGTTCCCCGGCTTCACCCTGACCGCTGCCAGCGCTCCCTTCTTCGACGCGGTCGGCGGCCGGGTCGGCGCCAGCCTGGCCGGGCACACGACCTATTCGGACTCCGAGGACTTCGCAGGTGGCGCACCGCATCCCACCGCGCCGCTCGTCGTGCTGAGTCACCACGACCTCGCCCCCGCCTCGGAGCGTCAGCACATCGTCACCACCGGACTGGCCGATGCTGTAAGCCTCGCGAAGCGTCTCGCAGGAGACAAGGACGTGGCGCTCATGGGCGGCGTCATCACCACGGAGGCGCTGAAGGCGGGCCTGGTGGACGAGCTGGTGCTCCACGTGGTTCCGGTGCTGCTGGGCTCCGGGCGGCGCTACTTCCACGAGCTTCCCGAGCACATCGGCCTGGACATCGTCGAGGTCGTGCCCGCCCCCGATGTCACCCACATCCACTACGAGGTCCGCCGATGATCCTCGTCACCGGCGGTCTGGGGGCGATCGGGGCGCACACCGCGCTGGCCCTGGTCGAGTCCGGCGCGGACGTCGTCGTGACCAGTCATCACAGGACGGACGTTCCGTCCTTCCTGGCAGGCCGCGTGACCGTCGAGGTCCTCGACGTCACCGACCGCGAGGCCTTCCTTGCGCTCGGGCACCGGCACTCCATCACCGACATCGTGCATCTGGCGGGAAGCATCCCGGGAGCCGACACCGTGGACTTCTTCCGGCACGACCTGACGGGACTGCTCAATGCTCTGGACGCGGCCCTGGCCTGGAACGTGCGCAGATTCGCCGTCGCCAGCAGCATCGGCGTCTACATCGGACAGGAGGAGAGGCCGTGGCACGAGGAACTCGCCCTCCCCGCCGTCGAGGTGCCGCTGTCGATCATCGCCTTCAAGAAGGCGGTGGAGCCGATCGTCACCGATGCCCTGCACGGCAGCGGCATCCAGCCGGTGATCCTGCGGATCGGCAGCACCTGGGGCCCGCTGATGGATCCCGAGACCCCGTTCAGCGCCGTCCCGCCGATCGTGGGCGCCGTGCAGCGCGGGGAGGAGCCCGCACCCCTGGACGCCGACGGCGGCGGCGACTTCGGGTACGCCCCCGACGTGGGCCGCGCGATCGCCCTGCTGATGACGACGGAGACGCTCGACCACACCATCTACAACGTCTCGAGCGGATCGACGTTCACGAACCGCGAGCTCGCCGATGCGATCGCTCACGCGCTGCCCGGTTCGCGTCCGCGCCTGACCGGAGGCGGGGACGGCACCCCGCAGCATCCGTATCTCGACATCTCGCGGCTGAGCACGACCACGGGCTTCGTCCCGGAGTTCGACGTCGGGAAGGCCGTGGCCCACTATGTCGCGTGGCGGCGGGAGAACCCGCGGTGACTCTCGCCGCATGTCACGCGGAGCGCCTCGGCCTCGGCTGATCGACGACGATCACGGCCGCCGGAGGGACCGCGCCCCTCCGGCGGCTCGAGGTCAGTAGCCGACCGTGAAGCGCTCGCGGCGGTGCTTCGGGTTCTCGATCTCGTCGAAGAACGCGACCGCGAAGTCGGCGCCCGAGATGGTCGAGTTGCCGTCGGCGTCACGCACGATCACGTCGCCGCCGTCGCGGTAGTCGCCCGTGCGAACGCCCTCGGCCCACGGGCCGAAGACCTCCGCCGGGTGCACGAAGAACCAGTCCACGCCCTGACCGGACTCCTGCAGCAGCTCGAGCGAGTCGATGCCGACCTGCGCCTCGTGCTTGTACTCCTCCGGGAAGCCCTGATCGAACAGCCGCGGGCCGCCGGGTGCGACCAGGCTGCCGCCCGCGCCGCCGACGACGCCGAGGCGGGTCGACGTGCCGTTCAGCTTCGCGATCAGCGCGCTCAGCGCGTCGATCGCCTTGTCCGCCATGTCGCCGCGGGGCGAGATCGTCGAGATCACGGCATCCGCACCGTCGAGCACGTCACCGAGGCCGGCGACGTCGAGTGCCGAACCCTGCACGTAGGTCGCACCCTCGATCGGGTCGGAGGGCGCCTTGCGGGCGACAGCGACCACGTCGTGGCCCCGGCTCACCCCCTCACGGACGAAGTGCGCTCCGGCGTAGCCGGTTCCTCCGATGACGACGATACGAGCCATGTGCGTTCCTTCCGCTGACGAATGAGTCCGTCAGGGTCAAGGCGCCGGCCTCCCGTGCTATTCCCGTCCGCCGCGAACCGTCGACACCTGGTACAGCGCGACGGATGCCGCGATGCCGGCGTTGAGAGATTCGGTGGCCGCCGAGATCGGGATCGACACGATCTGATCGCAGGTCTCGGCGACGAGCCGCGAGAGGCCCTTCCCCTCGGACCCGATCACGATCACCACGGGACGGTCGGCCAGCTCGAGCTGCGGGAGCATGACGTCGCCGTCGCCGTCCATGCCCAGCACGAACACGCCCTGCTTCTTGAACTCCTTCAGCATGGAGGTCAGGTTCGACGCCAGCGCGACGGGCAGGCGGGCTGCAGCCCCGGCGCTCGTCTTCCAGGCGGCGGAGTTGACGCTCGCCGAGCGGCGCTGCGGCAGGATGACGCCGTGCCCGCCGAAGGCAGCCGTGGAGCGGATGATGGCTCCCAGGTTGCGGGGGTCGGTGATGCCGTCGAGCGCCACGAACAGCGGCGTCTGGCCGCGGTCGATGACCTGCTCCAGCAGATCCTGAGGGTGCGCGTATTCGTACGGCGGCACCTTGAGCGCCACGCCCTGGTGCACGCCGTCGAAGCCGGCCATCCGGTCGAGCTCCTGCCGGGTCACCTCGAGCACCGGGATCTCGCGGTGCCGCGTGATCGCCAGCATCTCCTTCACGCGGTCGTCCATCTCCACGCGCTGGGCGATGTAGAACGCCGTGGCGGGGATCTTGGTGCGCAGTGCCTCGAGCACCGAGTTGCGCCCGGTGACGGTCTCGGTGTCGTCTGCGGGCTTCGACCCGCGCGACTGACGGTTCAGATTGGGCTGCGGCTTCTGGCCCGGCTTGCCCTTGCCGCCGGCCGCGGCGTAGCGCTCCGCGGCGGCCTTGCGCTTGCCGGCGACGTGCCAGCTGCGGTCCTCCGCCTTGGGCGTGGGTCCGCGGCCCTCCAGGGCTTTGCGGCCCAGACCGCCGGTGCCCTTGGAGGCGCCCTTCTTCTTGCTGTTGCCCGCTCCGGGGCGGCCAGGCTTAGCCATCGATACTCCAATGTGTTCCGTCCGGAGTGTCCTCCAGAGTGATTCCTGCCGCGCCGATCGCATCGCGGATGCGATCGGCCGCGGCCCAGTCCTTGTCGGCGCGCGCCTGCGCACGCTGCGCGATCATCGTCTGCACGAGCGTGTCCAGAGCGGATCCCGCAGCATCCGAGCCCCCTGTCCCCCGCTCGCTCGACAGAGGGTCGATGCCCAGAACGTGGGTCATCGCCTTCACAGCCTGGAGCGCAGTGCGCACTCCCTCGGCATCGCCCTTGTCCAGCGCCGCGTTGCCGGAGCGCACGGTCTCGTGCAGGACGGCCAGCGCCTGCGGCACGCCCAGATCGTCGTCCATCGCGGCACTGAACGCCTGCGGGAGCGACTGCTGCGCCATCCAGCCGACGCCGCCGGTGACCCGGGCGGCGCGCTCGATGAACCCGCGGATGCGTCCGAGCGCCGCCTCGGCCTCGGACAGAGTCGACTCCGTGAGGTCCAGGCTCGACCGGTAGTGCGCGGCCGCGAGGGCGTAGCGCGCCACGATCGGATCGACGCCGTCGAGGAAGTCCTTCGCGAGCGTGAAGTTGCCGAGCGACTTCGACATCTTCTGCCCGCCCACGGTCACCAGGCCGTTGTGCACCCAGTAGCGCGCGAAGCCGTCGCCGGCTGCGGTGGACTGCGCGAGCTCGTTCTCGTGGTGCGGGAAGCGCAGGTCGAGGCCGCCGCCGTGGATGTCGAACTCGGCGCCCAGATAGCGCTTCGACATGGCGGAGCACTCGATGTGCCACCCCGGGCGCCCGGCTCCCCAGGGCGAGGCCCACACGGCATCCGCCTGCTCCTCGGGCTTCGCACCCTTCCAGAGGGCGAAGTCCTGAGGGTTGCGCTTGCCGCGCGGGTCGGCGTCGGCCGCGGCCTCCATCGCGTCGACGGACTGCCGCGTGAGCTCGCCGTATGCCGGCCAGGAGCGCACGTCGAAGTAGACGTCGCCGGAGCCGTCGGCGGCGGGATAGGCGTGGCCGCGCTCGATGAGCGCGGCGATCAGGTCGTGCATCTGCGGGATGAAGCCCGTGGCACGCGGCTCGTAGGTCGGCGGAAGGATGCCGACGGCGGCATACGCCTCGGTGAACTCCTTCTCCATCCGGTAGGCGAGCGCCCACCAGGGCTCGGCCTCGGTGGCGTTCGCCAGGATCTTGTCATCGATGTCGGTGACGTTGCGCACGAAGGTCACGCGCCCGAAGCGGAGCTCGAGCCAGCGGCGCAGGATGTCGAAGCTCAGCGCCGCGCGGACATGCCCGATGTGGGGCCCCGACTGGACGGTCGGCCCGCACACGTACATCGTCACGTTCGAGGAGTCGAGCGGAACGAAGTCGCGCAGTTCCTGCGCGCGGGTGTCGTAGAGGCGGATCGTCACCGCACAAGACTACCGGGGCCGTGGTCCACGCACCTGGGCGTTGCGGGATTTCGCTCAGCGACCCCGCAGCGCGTAGGTGACGACGTTCACCCTGCCCCGGAAGGCCGTGGTCCGTCCGGCTTCGGCATATCTGTCGTCTCCGTCGATGAACGCGAGCACGGCCGCGTGATCCTGCATCCGGGGGTGGAGGTCCTGCAGCACGCCGCCGTCCTCGGCCCGGAGCCGGATGCTGCCGACGCGAGGCTCGTTCACCGTGTATCCGACGATGTCCCTGCGTCGCAGATGCTTCTCGCTTCGGCCGATCCTCACGTTCAGCGTCTCGGCGTCCTGGCGCAGCCGCACCTTCTGCGTCGCCAGTGCTCCGAGGGCGATCAGCGGCACGAAGACGAGCGCCCCGACGATCATGCCCGTGGCCTTCGCTCCCGCGCCGGCGGCAGTGCCGTTCACGATCTCGGCCAGCGCATCGAAGTTCACGATCATGGCCGTCAGCACGACGACGAGGTACACGAACCCGAACACCAGGATCAGTGTGCGCCGGGGCTGGCGGAAGGTGAGCTCGTTCATCCGGTGGCCCCTCGGGGCAGCACCAGCGCGACGGCGGTGACCGAGATGCCCTCGCCACGGCCGGGGAAGCCGAGGCCGTCGGTGGTCGTCGCGGACACCGAGACGGATGCTCCGCCCAGGGCCTGCGAGAGCGCGGCCTCCGCCTCGGCTCGACGGGCGCTGAAGCGCGGGCGGTTGCCCTGGAACTGCACCGAGACGTTGCCGATCGCGAACCCCGCCTCCTCGAGCATCCGCGCGGTGCGCGCCAGGAAGACGTCGGCGTGCGCACCCGCGTACTCCGGATGCGCGGTGCCGAAGTGCTCGCCGATGTCACCGAGTCCGGCGGCGCCCAGCAGTGCATCGACCATGGCGTGCGCGACCGCGTCGCCGTCGGAGTGCCCGGACAGCGGCTGCTCATCGGGCCATTCCAGGCCCGCGAGCCAGAGGTTCCCCTCGCCGCCGAACGCGTGCACATCCGTGCCCACGCCGATGCGCGGCCCCTGCGGGAGCGGGAACCCGGGCTGCGCCGGATGCAGCAGCATCCGCGCACGCTCCAGGTCGGCGGGTGTGGTGATCTTGAACGCGCGCTCGTCGCCGGCGATGCGGCGCACCGCGCCGCCCGCCGCGGCGAACAGGGCCGCGTCGTCGGTGTGCTCCTCCCCCGTCTCGAGTGCCCGGGCGTATGCGGCCTCGAGCGGCCCTCGCGGGAATCCCTGCGGCGTCTGCGCCGCGGCCAGGACCGACCGGTCGACGGCCTCGACCACGGCGTCCCCTTCGACGCGCTTCAGGGTGTCGATCACCGCGAGGGCGGGGATCACGCCGGCATCCGCGGTCACGGCGGCCGCGACCGCATCGATCTGCGCGGAGGGCGTCAGGGCGCGGGCGGCGTCGTGCACGAGCACGACCTCGATCCCGTCCCCGAGGGCGGCAAGGCCTGCCGTCACCGACTGCTGCCGTGTCTCGCCGCCGACGACGACCGTGGCCCGCCAGTCGTGCTCGCTGTTGAGATCCTCGAGCTCGTCCGCCGCTGCCTGCTCGTGCCCGGGTGGCGCGACGAGGATCACGTGCATCGGCTGCGCGGCGAACACGCCCTCGAGCGCGTGCCTCAGCACGGTGCGACCGTCGATGTCGACGAGCGCCTTCGGCACGCCGGCGCCGAGGCGCGTGCCGGAACCGGCGGCGACGATGATGATCGCCGTCGTGGGGGCCGAGTACGGAGTCACGCTCACACGCTACCGCGCGGCCGCCGGCGTCCGAGAACACGAGGAGGGCGGATGCCGCAGCATCCGCCCTCCTCGTGGAATCAGTCGATCGCGCTCAGGACGCGAGCACCTCGTCGAGCAGGCCGCCGGCCTTGTCCTCGTCGATCTTCTCGGCGAGAGCCAGCTCCGAGACGAGGATCTGACGGGCCTTGGCCAGCATCCGCTTCTCACCTGCGGACAGGCCGCGGTCCTGGTCACGGCGCCACAGGTCGCGGACGACCTCACTCACCTTGATGACGTCGCCCGACGCGAGCTTCTCGAGGTTCGCCTTGTAGCGACGCGACCAGTTGGTCGGCTCCTCAGTGAACGGCGCGCGCAGCACCTCGAAGACGTGGTCCAGACCCTCCTGGCCGATCACGTCGCGGACGCCGACCAGGTCGACGTTCTCAGCGGGCACCTCGATGATGAGATCCCCCTGCGTGACGTTCAGCTTCAGGTACTTCTTCGTCTCCCCCTTGATCACCCGGTCCTTGACCTCGATGATCGTCGCAGCCCCGTGGTGCGGATAGACGACGGTTTCGCCAACCTCAAAAAGCATAAAAACGTGTCCTTTCGGCAATCTCCAGGATACCACAGCCGTTATGTACTAAGGTTCGCGCCGGTGGACGTCGTCCGGCGTTCGGCCGGTCCCGGAGAACGGGCGCGAACCCACTAGACTGAGGCAGGACACCCGTCGCATCTCAGGAGGATCCGTGAACTCGCGCTCTGCTGCGTCCCTCGCTCCGCGCCTCATCGCCGCCGCCGCGCTCGGCGTGACGATCGCACTCGGCGCCACCGGCTGCACGTTCATGACCCCGCAGAACACGGTGGACATCAAGAACATCTCGGACGGTGTGGACGTCTCGTCGACCGGCGGCCCGGTCGTCGTGCGCAACGCCCTCATCGTCGCCGACGAGGACGGCTCCGCCGGGAACCTCGTGGCCGTGCTGGTCAACGACAGCGAAGAGAGCGCCACCCTCACGATCGACGTGGACGGCAAGCAGCAGGAGGTGCGCGTGCCGGCCGGCGAGCACGTGAGCCTGGGCGCCGACGAGGACCCGTTGCTCTTCGAGAACCTGGATGTGAAGCCGGGCGCCACCGTCGAGGTGCTGTTCCGCTCCGGCGACGACGACGCCGAGCCCACCCAGGTGCCCGTGCTCGACGGCACCCTCCCCTACCTCAAGGATCTCGTCCCCTCGCCGAAGCCGACGGTCGAGCCCGCGACCCCGACGCCGACGGGAACGCCCGCGTCCTGACATCCGTCTGCATGCAGAAGAGGCCGGTCCCCGCAGGGACCGGCCTCTTCTGCATTTCCTGCCCGCTCAGGCCTCGAAACGGTACCCGAGACCTCGCACGGTGACCAGCATCACCGGGTCGCTCGGGTTCTGCTCGATGCGGGAGCGGATGCGCTTGATGTGCACGTCCAGCGTCTTGGTGTCGCCGAAGTAGTCACTGCCCCACACCCGGTCGATCAGCTGACCACGGGTGAGCACGCGGCCGGCGTTGCGCATCAGCACCTCGAGCAGCTCGAACTCCTTCAGCGGCATGTTGATCTCGGTGCCGTCGACGGCGACCGTGTGCCGGTCGATGTCCAGGGTGACGCGGCCGCCGTCCAGCACGCGCTCGTCGATCTCCGTCTCCGCCTGCGCCACCCGGCGCAGCACCGCGCGCATGCGCGCCAGCAGCTCGCGCGACGAGTAGGGCTTGGTGATGTAGTCGTCGGCGCCGAGCTCGAGCCCCACCACGATGTCGACCTCGGAGTCCTTCGCGGTGAGCATGATGATCGGTACGCCCGAGGCCTGGCGCACCTGCCGGCACACCTCGGTGCCCGGCATGCCGGGGAGCATCAGGTCGAGCAGGATGATGTCGGCGCCGCGTGCGCGGAACGCCTCCAGCGCGCCGGGTCCGTCCTCGCTGATCTCCACCTCGTAACCCTCGCGGCGCAGCAGGTACGCGAGGGGGTCGGCGAGGTCGGGCTCATCCTCGACGAGCAGGATCCGGGTCATGCGTTCTCTCCGTTCCGGGCGGCGCCGATCGAACCGTGATCAGTGCGGGCGCGCTTGGCGGTCTTCTTCTTGTGCTTCTTCTTGGACTTCTTCGAGGCGCCTGCCCCGTCGGCTCCCGGCGCATCGATGCGCGGCAGCCGCATGGTGAAGGTCGATCCCTTGCCCGCGCGCGACCAGACGCGCACCTCGCCGCCGTGGCGCTGGGTCGCGTGCTTGACGATCGACAGGCCGAGCCCCGTTCCGCCCGTCCGGCGGGAGCGCGCGTCGTCGGCGCGGTAGAAGCGCTCGAAGATGCGCTCCCGATCCGCTTCCGAGATGCCGATGCCCTGATCGGTCACCGCGATCTCGACGAGGTCGCCGTCGACCCGGATGCCGATCCCGACGCGCGACCCGTGGGGCGAGTACTGGATGGCGTTGGCGAGCAGGTTCCCGACGGCTTCGACGAGCACCTGCGCATCGCCGCGCACCCAGGCGCCGTGGTCGCCGCCGCGGGTCAGCTCGACCCCGGCGGAGTCGGCCTGCACCGCGTGCGCCTCGATCGAGGCGTGCACGACCTCATCGATGGAGACGGGCTCCACCTGGGCGAGGCTCTCGGCCGCCTGCAGCCGCGACAGGCTCATGATCCGGCCGGTGAGCTGGCCGAGACGACCTGCCTCGGCCATGATGCGCGAGGCGAAGATGCGCACCTGATCGGGGTCGTCGGCGGCGGATTCGATGGCTTCGGCGAGAAGACTGACCGAGGCGACCGGCGTCTTCAGCTCATGGCTGGTGTTGGAGACGAAGTCGGTGCGCATCTGATCCAGGCGCTCCCGCTCGGTGACGTCGCGCACGATCAGCAGGGTCAGACGCGGACCGACAACGCTCGCCCGCGCGGACACCAGGCGCGGGTCCAGCACGTTCCCGGCGGTGATCCGCAGCGTCTCGGTGCCGCTGATGCCCGAGCTGCGCACATCCCGCACCAGCCGTCGCAGCTCGCCGTTCTCCAGCACAGCTCCGGGCCGGATGTCGAAGCGCGCCGCCGCGCGGGAGGTCGCGACGACCAGTCCGGACGGATCCAGCACGCATGCGGCGTCGTCCATTCCCGCGAGCACCTCGGTGATCCCCGCCGGGATCGACTGCGACGTGTCCTGGATCGCCTGCATCCGCATGCGGTACGCCCAGGTCACCAGCAGCACGACACCGGCGCCGATGACGATGCCGATGACGAGCGCGAACAGCGCGAGCTGGGGCGAGGGCATGGTTCCAGAGTAGGGGCAGCACCCCCGTCCTTCCGCCGTTCAGACCGCCGTCACGGGCCGGGCGAGGCAGTGTTCGCGATCACGACACCATTCGTTAACCTTCGATGGGGATGATCGACCCGGTTCGCGTGTGCGCGTGCCCGCTCGGCATCCGTGCCGACCCCACGACGAAAGGTTGCGCCAACATGCGCGAAGTCTTCCACCAGTCCCTCGAGGAGCTCCAGTCCCGGCTGGCCGAGATCGCCGATCTCGTCACGGTGGCCATCGAGAAGGCCACCACCGCCTTCGCCGAGAGCGACGTCGCGCTGGCCGAGGAGGTCATCGCCGACGACGCGAAGATCGATGACCTCGCCGTCGCACTCGACGAGCAGGCCATCGAGATCCTCGCCCGCCAGCAGCCGGTCGCCCGCGACCTGCGCATCGTCATCACGGCGCTGCGCGTCAGCGCATCGCTGGAGCGCATGGGCGACATGGCCGAGCACATCGCGCAGCTCGCCCGGCTGCGCTTCCCGGAGCGCGCGATCCCGAAGGGCCTGAAGGGCACGTTCCGCCGCATGGGCGAGCTGGACGTCGAGATCTCCCGCACCCTCGCGGAGCTGCTCCGCACGCAGGACCTGCGCTTCGCGGATGCCATCCGCAACGCCGACGACGACGTGGACGAGCTGCACGCCAGCGTGTTCGAGAAGGTGCTCAGCGACAACTGGAAGGGCGAGGCGACCGCCACCGTCGACGCCACGCTCGCCAGCCGCTACCACGAGCGCTTCGCCGACCACGCCGTCGCCGTCGCGAAGAAGGTCGTGTACCTCGCCACCGGCGACTGGGCCGTGGACGAGCAGGACATCGCCCTGGCCGCTGAGGCGCAGTCCTCGGCATCCGACGCTCCGGAGTCCCCGGCGAACTGACCATCGAGACCGAAGAAGGGCGGATGCTGCATCAGCATCCGCCCTTCTTCGTCTGTCGCGTTACTTCTTGCCCTGCGCGGCGACCGCAGCGGCACCGGCGGCGGCGGCCTCGGGGTCGAGGTAGCGGCCGGGGCCGGTCGGGACGTTGTCGTCGTCGAGCTCGTACACCAGCGGGATGCCGGTGGGGATGTTCAGCTCGGCGATGTCATCGTCGCTGATGCCCTCCAGGTGCTTGACCAGACCGCGCAGCGAGTTGCCGTGGGCGGTGACCAGCACGGTCTTGCCCGCCTCGAGGTCGGGGACGATCGCGGACTCCCAGTACGGCAGCAGGCGGTCGATGACGAGCTTGAGCGACTCGGTGCGCGGGACCTCGCCGTCGATGCCGACGTAGCGCGGATCGTTCACCTGGCTGAACTCGCTGGCATCGTCGAGCAGGGGCGGCGGCACGTCGAACGAGCGGCGCCACAGCATGAACTGCTCCTGGCCGAACTCCTCCAGCGTCTGGGCCTTGTCCTTGCCCTGCAGGGCGCCGTAGTGACGCTCGTTCAGGCGCCACGAGCGGGTCACCGGGATCCACAGCCGATCGGCGGCATCCAGCGCGATGTTCGCGGTCTGGATCGCGCGGCTCAGCACCGAGGTGTGCAGCACGTCGGGCAGGATGCCGGACTCCGCGAGCAGTTCGCCGCCGCGGCGTGCCTCGGTCTTGCCCTGCTCGGTGAGGCGGACGTCGACCCAGCCCGTGAAGAGGTTGAGCTGGTTCCATTCGCTCTGGCCGTGACGCAGAAGAATCAGAGTGCGGGTCATGGGATCCAGACTATCTTTTCGGATGCCGTGGGATGAGGTCCGTGACTTTGGATGGCGGGCGCAGCGACCTTGGATCACGGGCGCAGCGGCGTTCCCTTCGCTCGCAGAGCGGGTGCCCCTCCCGCTGCGCGGGTCCCTCCCCGATGCTCGCTCCGGGAACGTCGCTGCGCCCTCACGTGCACGAGCGTGAACCCTGGCGTGGGGAGGGGGCCGAGCGACCTGGATGGGGGTGTGGTGGGGTAAGGGAGAATGAGGGTATGAGCGGACCTGTCGGACAGCCCACGCGGGGGACGACGGGGACGAACCGGCTGCGGCGGAACGACCGCTGGATCGCGGCGTCCGCGGCGTTCCGGAAGGCGGCGGACCCGCTGGTCATCGACCTGGGATACGGCGCCAGCGGCGTGACGGCGTTCGAGCTCGCCCAGCGGCTGCAGCAGCACAGAGCGGATGCCGAGGTCATCGGCCTCGAACTCGACCCGGAGCGCGTGGCGACGGCCCGCTCGCAGCTGCAGAACGTGCGCGCGGGTCGGACCTCATTCGCCTCAGACCTGCCGGTGTCCTTCGAGCGGGGCGGCTTCGAAGTGCCTCTGCCCGGCGGCCGGCGCCCGGCCGTGATCCGAGCGATGAACGTGCTGCGCCAGTACGACGAGGCGGACGTCGCCGATGCGTGGCGGCTCGTCGCCTCCCGCCTCGCCCCGGACGGAATGCTGTTCGAGGGGACCTGCGATGAGGTGGGGAGGATCGCGAGCTGGGTCGACGTGGCATCCGACGGTGCGCCCGTGCGATTCACGATCTCGCTGCGGCTCGCGGATCTCGAGCGCCCCGGGATCGTCGCCGAGCGCCTGCCGAAGGCGCTCATCCATCGCAACGTGCCCGGCGAGCGGGTCCATGACCTGCTCACCGCACTCGACCGGGAGTGGGACCGCGCCGCTCCCCTGTCGACCTTCGGACCGGTGCAGAGGTGGCTGGCCGCCGTGACTGCTCTCCGGGCTCAGGACATCCCGGTGCAGGGCACCAAGTCGCGCTGGCGCCTCGGCGAGCTGACCGTCCCCTGGTCCACCGTCGCCCCCGCCTCCTGACTCAGGCCCACCGCTGCTGAAGCCATTCCATCCCGGCAAGAGCCTCGCGGTACTGGAAGTCGCGCAGCGTGGGCATGCCGGGCGGAGCGGGCAGCTGAGCCTTCACGAAGAAGCGCCCGGTGACGGCCGCCAGCGCGGAGTCCACGTCGGCCGGCGCCACGCCGTCGAACAGCGGATGCTGCGCCAGCACCTTCTCGACGTCGACGGCCTCTCCACGCAGTCTCACATCGAGCAGGTAGAACAGCCCGTCGATCCAGCGCGCACCGACCGACGCCCACGGCCAGTCGATGATCCAGGCCGTGCCCTCGGCATCCATCAGCACGTTGTCAGCCCGGCCGTCGAAGTGCTGGAGATGATCACCCGCCACGACCTCGAGAACACGCTCCGCCGCCGCGCGGAGTCGTCCGCGGTTGTCGGCGGCCCAGGCCGGCAGCTCCACGTCCTCCGCCTCGATGACCCGCCAGCTGTCCTGCTCCTCGACGAACTCGTCTACCGCCGACGGCAGCGTCGAGAGCGACTCGCCCTCGAGCCTCGGGAACGTCGCGAAGGCGTCCAACACGGCGATCACGTCCGACCCGTCCCCCTCCCCGCCGGGATGGCGCCCCTCGATGTCGGCGAGCACGAGGACCGCCCACTCCTCTGTGACCAGCGAACCGAGCAGAGCCGGCGCGCTCACCGTGCCGGGCAGCAGGCGCATGACCTCGATCTCCCGCTGGTGCAGTTCGTACGCGCCCTCGTTGCGGTCACGATGCACGGTCTTCACGAACGCCCGGCGCCCGCTCGCGGCGACGACACGGTCCGCGCTTCCCGGCGAGAATCCCTCGGCCTGGCTGACAGCCTCGACCACCGGTGCGTCCAGCACCCTCTCGACCTCGCGCACGACCTCGTCGGGGAGGTCGCTCCACAGCATCCGCGTCTTCAGCTCACCCGTCATCCGTCGACCCTATCCGCCGTCTCGCCCATCTCTCGATCCGAGTGCACCGCTTCCTGACGACTGCGCCCCGTATCGACGTCGGGAGTCGGTGCGGTCGACGACAACCGGTTCAGTCGGCCCGGGCGTTGCGGGGGTCCTCGCCGACCGGGCGGCGGGAGAGGCGCGTCAGACGGGGCACGTCCGCGGTCGCACCGGCGTCCGCAGGGACGATGACCTGCTGCGCGGCCGCGATGTCGACGCCCTCGGACCGCACCACGAGGTCTCCGACGGGTGCCCGGCGGGACAGGATCGCCAGGGCGATCGGGCCCTCCTCGTAGTGCAGCACAGCCGAGGTGATGTGCCCGACCTCGTCATCGCCGGCGAGCACGACGTCGCCGGGCGCGGGCAGCACGACGTCACTGCCGTCCAGGTGCAGGGCGGCGAGACGACGCGGCGGATGCCCGAGGTTGTGCACCTTCGCGACCGTCTCCTGGCCGCGGTAGCAGCCCTTGTTCAGGTGCACCGCGCTGCGGATCCAGTCCGACTCGTGCGGGATCGTGCGCTCGTCGACCTCGTGCGACCAGCGCGGACGCCAGGCGGCGACGCGCAGCGCCTCGGCGGCGAGCGCGCCTGCGAAGGGCCCGGTCAGAGCGGATGCGTCGTCGACCACGGCCACGCTCCAGGCGTAATCGGCGGCCGGATGCCCGTCCACGAGCGCGTACTGGTGGCCTCCGGGCTGCACCTCGCGCCACGGATCACGCCAGACCAGCGGGACACCGTGCGGAGCGGATGCCGTGATCCGGCCCTCGGCGCCGCCTCCGGCGAAGAAGCCGACCAGGGCGGCATCCGCGTGCACCGTGACCGTGACCCGAGAACGGAACACCATGCGCTTCAACCACGTCGCGAGCTGCTCGGCATCGCCGGCATCCGCGATCAGCCATACCGAGGCGCCGTCCTCGAGCACGCCGGCCGCGTGCTCGACACGACCCTGCGGGTCCAGGATCAGCAGTTCCGTGCTCGCACCGGGACGGAGGCGCGCCAATGACTGGGATGTGAACGAGTCCAGCCAGCTGAGCCGATCCTCCCCTGCCACCTCGATCAGCACGCGATCCGTCAGCGGTGCGAGCGCCTCGCCGTGCGCGAGCTGCCGCTGCTCGATGATCGGGTTGCCGAAGTGCGTGATCAGGTCACCGTCGCGCACAGCGCCGGGGAGCGCGTCGAAAGCGGACATGCTCAGACCTTCGCGAGACGCGCGGACGCGTGCGACTTCAGCTGCTCGCCGAGAGCGGTGATGTCCCAGGCCCACAGCAGGTGACCGTCGACCAGGCCGTACATGCGGCTCGCCGCCGTGTACTCCTTGGTCGCAGCCCCCGCGGGGCGCACCACGGCATCCGTGGAGATGTCGATCCGGGGACCGGCGATACGGCCCAGGTACAGCTCGAGCGTGCCGTCGGAGTGCGCGACCGACACCTCGATCGGGAACCCGTCGGCGCTGCGCAGCTGCTCGACATCGTCGACGGTGCGCTCCGGACCCGCAACAGCCGGGGGCAGCAGAGCCGGACCGGGATCGGCATCGGTGCGCGGCCGTGCCAGACGCCAGAAGCCAGTCTCGGCGAGCAGCTGCACGGGCTCGTCCTGGCCCTCGAGGCCGAGGAAGGATGCCATCGCCGCGTAGTTCAGGAACGGACCGCCGTCATGGCTGAAACTGACGCGGTGCGAGAACTCGCCCTGGAAGCGCGTCTCGCCCGCGGTGTACTCGATGACACCGGTGCCCTCCCAGACGCCCAGCAGCCACGAGAGCGGCGCGAGGTCGGCGGGAAGATCCGTGGGCAGATCGATCACGACGGACGTCTGATCAGCGCTGGCCGCGGAACAGGTTGACGAGCACGACGCCGGCGACGAAGGCGATCGCAAGGCTCGCCAGTCCCAGCAGACCGAGGAAGAAGAATTCGAGCGCGACGGGATCCATGCGGATCAGTCTAGTCGACCCGCACTGCCGGGGCAGTCAGCACGCCAGCCCAGTTCCGCGCGACCCCGGCCCGCGCGCTGCGCCCGCACCTAGTCGACCCGTGGCGTCAGAGGGCGGCGGCGAGCGCGGCCAGGCCGAACACGGCCGACACCAGCCCCATCACGACGAGCGCGCCGACGACGCTGCCCGCGACCCGCACGATGAATCCCTGCGCGCGCCCGTAGGCGAGCTGCACGGCGAACGCCACCAGCACCATGGCGCCGAATGCGATCAGGAGCCAGGTCACACGGGCCTGCTCGGGAAGCACGACGCCCAGGACGATCGCCGTCACCAGCGACGCGATCCACACGGCGACGACGCCGTGGAAGGCGTTGCGCGGGGCGAGAGCCGGTTCGGACATGCGGCCATCGTACTCATCCGCGGCTGTGACATGACTGCGGACCCGCGCCGCGACGGCAAGTATGCTCAACGCGTGGCCCTGCTGCTCGTGCTCAGCACCTCCGCCGACGCGGAGTCGCTTCTGCCCGCGCTCGGACTGTTGTCGCACGGCATCCGCCGGCACCCCCTCGACACGGGCCACCTGCTCACGCTGCCCGACGCCGACGCGATCCTCGTGGACGCCAGGTCCGACCTCGTCGCGGCCCGCACCGCCTGCCGGTTCCTGCGCACCGCCACCGTGGAGCTGCCCGTGCTGCTCGTGGTGACCGAGGGCGGCCTCAGCGCCGTCGCCGCCGACTGGGGCTTCGACGATGTCGTGCTGCACGACGCCGGTCCCGCCGAGATCGACGCGCGCCTGCGCCTCGCCCTCTCCCGCGCCGCCGCGGACGACGAACCCACCCGGATCCAGGCGTCCGGCATCACGATCGACGAGCAGTCCTACTCCGCCCGGCTGCACGGCCGACCGCTGGATCTCACCTACAAGGAGTTCCAGCTGCTGCACTTCCTCGCCACCCACCCGTCCCGCGTCTTCACGCGCGAGCAGCTGCTCAGCGACGTGTGGGGGTACGACTACTTCGGGGGCACGCGCACGGTCGACGTGCACGTGCGACGGCTGCGCGCCAAGCTCGGCGAGGCCGAGCAGATCATCGGCACGGTGCGCAACGTGGGGTACCGATTCAACCTGAACGACGAGGATCACCGGGCGGACGACTGAGTTCACCCACACGTCACCGGCGGATGCGAGGATGTACCCCATGATCGAACCCGTAGTTGTGGATGCCGGCCTGGGCGATGCCGAGGACGACGATTTCGATGCGCACGAGGCGCCCGACGCCGTGCTGCCCGATCATCGCTACCACGACCGCGAACTGAGCTGGCTGGCGTTCAATCAGCGCGTGCTGGAGCTGGCGGAGGACCCGGCGCTGCCGGAGCTGGAGCGGGCCAACTTCCTGGCGATCTTCGCCAGCAACCTGGACGAGTTCTTCATGGTGCGCGTCGCGGGGCTCAAACGCCGCATCCTCACCGGGCTCGCGGTGCCGACCAACGTCGGCCGTGCGCCGACCGACGTGCTCTCCGACATCTCCGCCGAGGCGCACGCCCTGCAGCTGCGCCACGCCGACGTGTGGACCGAACAGGTCAAGCCGGCATTGGCGGATGCCGGTATCGAGATCACCGAGTGGGGGGATCTGACGGATGCCGAGCGGGGCGCGCTCGGAGAGTACTTCCAGGCCCAGGTGTTCCCGGTGCTCATGCCCCTGGCCGTCGACCCGGCGCACCCGTTCCCCTACATCTCCGGACTGTCGCTGAACCTCGCCATCCGCATCCGCAACGCCCGCACCGGGCGCCAGGACTTCGCGCGCCTGAAGGTGCCGCCGATGCTCCCCCGGTTCGTGGAGGTGCCGGGTGCTGGCGAGATCCTGCGGTTCATCCGCCTTGAGGAGCTGATCGCCAACCATCTGGACGATCTCTTCCCCGGCATGGAGGTGCTGGATCACCACGCGTTCCGCCTCACCAGGAACGAGGACGTGGAGATCGAGGAGGACGAGTCCGAGAACCTCATCCAGGCCCTCGAGGCCGAGCTGCTGCGCCGTCGGTTCGGCCCGCCGATCCGCCTCGAGATCACCGACGACATGGACGACGTGACGCTCGAGCTGCTGATCAAGGAGCTCGACATCACCGACCAGGAGGTCTACCGCCTCCCCGGCCCGCTCGACCTGCGCGGCCTGTTCGATCTGGCCCGCATCGATCGGCCCGACCTGCGCTACCCGCCCCACCTGCCCACCACGGCGGTCGCGTTCCAACCCGGCGACAGCAACGAGCGCCCTGACATCTTCAAGGCGATCGGCCGCGCCGACGTGCTGGTGCACCACCCGTACGAGTCGTTCGCGACCAGCGTGCAGGCGTTCCTGGAGCAGGCGGCCCGTGACCCGCAGGTGCTGGCCATCAAGCAGACGCTGTACCGCACCTCGGGCGACAGCCCGATCGTGCAGGCGCTGATCGATGCCGCAGAGGCCGGCAAGCAGGTGCTGGCGCTGGTGGAGGTGAAGGCGCGCTTCGACGAGGCGAACAACATCGTCTGGGCACGCAAGCTCGAGAAGGCCGGCGTGCACGTCGTGTACGGCCTGGTGGGCCTGAAGACGCACTGCAAGCTGGCGCTGGTGATCCGCGAGGAGGACGGCGTGCTGCGCCACTACTCGCACGTCGGCACGGGCAACTACAACCCGAAGACCAGCCGCATCTACGAGGACTTCGGGCTGTTCACCGCCGATCCGCAGATCGGCAAGGACCTCACGAGGCTCTTCAACGAGCTGAGCGGCTACGCGATCGAGAAGAAGTTCAAGCGCCTGCTCGTCGCGCCCCTGCACCTGCGCAAGGGCCTGCTGCGGCTCATCGACCGCGAGCGCCGCAACGCCGAGGAGGGCAAGCCGGCGCGCGTGCGCATCAAGGTCAACTCGATGGTCGACGAGCAGATCATCGACGCCCTGTACCGCGCGAGCATCGCCGGCGTGAAGGTCGAGGTGTGGGTGCGCGGCATCTGCAGCCTGCGGGCGGACCTGCCCGGTGTCAGCGACAACATCACGGTGCGCAGCATCCTGGGCCGCTACCTGGAGCACTCCCGCATCTTCGCCTTCGACAACGACGGCGACCCGATCGTGTACATCGGCAGCGCCGACATGATGCACCGCAACCTCGACCGCCGCGTCGAGGCACTGGTCCGGCTGTCGTCTCCCGAGCACACCCAGGAGCTGCACGACCTGTTCGATCTGGCGATGGACGACGGCACGAACTCCTGGCATCTGGAGGACGGCGCCTGGACCCGGGCGGTCGGAGACGAGGACGCCCCGCTCGTCGATCTGCAGGACCGCACGATGCTCGCCGTGCAGAGCCGCCGCCGCAAGCGAACGGTCCGATGACGGACACCGCGGTCTTCGCGGCCGGCGCGGTGGTGTGGCGCCTGGTCGAGGACAAGCTGCGCATCCTGCTGATCCACCGCACCAAGTACCGCGACGTCACGCTGCCCAAGGGCAAGGTCGACCCCGGAGAGATGCTGGCTCAGACTGCCGTGCGCGAGGTGCGCGAGGAGACCGGCATCAAAGTCACCCTCGGCGTGCCGGTCGGCGTCAGCCGGTACTGGATGCGGCCGAAGCGCCAGAAGGTCGTGCACTACTGGGCGGCGGAGGCGACGGACGAAGCCATCCGGGCCTCCAGTTTCGTGCCCAACGGCGAGATCTCCGGAGTCGAGTGGGTGAGCCTGAAGAAGGCGCGTTCGCGCCTCAGCTACCCGGTCGACGTGGAGATCCTCGACAACTTCGCACGGCTCGTGGACGACGGCGTGCTGCACACCTTCCCGCTGATCGCACTGCGGCACGCGAAGGCCGTGGGCCGCGACGGCTGGGAAGGAGCGGATGCCGAGCGCCCGCTCACCGATCGCGGCCAGCGCCAGGCGGCCGCCATCGTCGCCCCGCTGCGCGCCTTCGGCGTGCGGCGCATCGTCTCCAGCGACGCACTGCGCTGCCGCCAGACGGTCGCGCCGTTGGAGAAGAAGCTCGGGCGCACGGCGCGGGTCACCGCGAAGATCAGCCAGGATGCCTGGGAGAACGGCACCGAGGACATCCGGGCGGTCGTGGGCCGTCGGGTCCGGGCCCGCAAGGCCGCCGTGCTCTGCAGCCACGGCCCGGTGCTCCCCGGCATCCTCTCCGAGCTGGCTCTGGCGACCGGGACCATGCACGGGTCATACGTCGACAGCGCCAGCAGCCTGGGGATGGCGGGCTTCTCGGTCGTGCACCTCTCCGCCACCAACCCGGGCTCCGGGATCATCTCGATCGAGACGCACGAACCCAAGATCTGACTCCCGCCGCGATCCGTTCACCTTCCGTTCACCCGACGGGGAGAGTCTCGTTAACCGGTCCTCCTAACGTCACTGTGTGCCCTGCACCGGGCCGCACACATCTCCCGATCGAACGGATCCACAGTGAAGATCTCCCGTATCGCCCGCATCACCGCCATCGGCGCGGTCGCCGCCCTCGCCCTCGCCGGCTGTGCCGCGAACGAGAACAGCACCCCCGCCGGCTCCGAGAAGCCGTCCTCCGGCCCGGCGCTGAGCGGCAACCTCGTCGGCGGCGGCGCCACCTCCCAGGAGGTCGCGATCGCAGCCTGGACCAAGGCCTTCCAGACCGCCAACGGCGACGTCACCGTCGACTACGACCCGCAGGGCTCCGGCGCGGGCCGCGACTCCTTCGCCGCGGGCGCCTACAACTTCGCCGGCTCCGACCGCGCGTTCAAGACCGACGAGCTCTCCTCGATGGAGTTCAAGGGCTGCGAGGCCGACTCCCCGATCGTCGAGATCCCGGCGTACATCTCGCCGATCGCCGTGATCTTCAACCTCGACGGCATCGACAAGCTGAACCTCGACGCCGACACCCTCGCGGGCATCTTCGCCGGCACCATCACCAAGTGGAACGACGAGAAGATCGCCGCCACCAACCCCGACGTCACGCTGCCCGACCTGGCCATCAACGCGGTGCACCGCGCGGACAAGTCCGGCACCACCGGCAACTTCACCGACTACCTGTCGGCCGCCGCAGGCTCCGTCTGGACCCACGGCTCGGTCGAGGAGTGGCCGATCCAGTCCGGCGAGGCCGCACAGGGCACCTCGGGCGTCGTCCAGGCCGTCGAGGGCGGCAAGGGCACCATCGGCTACGCCGACGCCTCGCGCGCCGGCAAGCTCGGCACCGTCTCGGTGAAGGTCGGCGACAAGTTCGTGCCGTACTCCCCCGAGGCCGCTGCCGCCATCGTCGACCACTCGCCGCTGGAGGAGCGCTCGGGCAAGGCCGACCTGGCCGTCAAGCTCGACCGCACCAGCACCGAGGCCGGCGTCTACCCCGTCGTCCTGGTCAGCTACCTGATCGGCTGCGAGAAGTACGCCGACCCGGCCAAGGCCGCACTGGTGAAGGGCTTCTTCACCGAGGCGATCAGCGCCGAGGGCCAGAAGGCCGCGGCTGAGGCCGCAGGCTCCGCCCCGATCTCGGACACGATCCGTACCAAGGCACAGGCCGCGATCGACCTGATCGTCACCAAGTGACCTTCGGACGGCGGGTCGACGGCGCACAGCGTCGTCGACCCGCCGTCTGCTCCACATCCCGCATCCGCACGGAAAACACCACTCAGACGAGCGAGGACATCCCGAGATGACCACCACTGCCACCGCGGTGTCGGCGAAACAGCGTCCAGGCGACCGCTGGTTCTCCGGAGCCGCGCTGTCCGCCGGCACGATGATCCTCGTGACGCTCGCCGCCGTCGCGGTGTTCCTGATCATCCAGTCGATCCCCGGCATCACGGCGACCAACGAGGACGCCTCGATCCTGAAGAGCGACTTCTGGTCCTACGTCGGCCCGCTCGCCTTCGGCACCGTGTGGGCGGCGGCCATCGCCCTGCTGATCGCGATCCCGCTCTCCATCGCCGTGGCGCTGTTCATCTCGCACTACGCACCGCGCAGGCTCGCACAGGGGCTCGGCTACATCGTCGACCTGCTGGCCGCCGTGCCCTCCGTCGTCTTCGGCATCTGGGGCATCGCCGTGCTCGCCCCGGCCGCCCTCCCGGTCTACACCTGGATGACCGAGAACCTGGGCTGGATCCCGCTGTTCGACGGCAACGCCTCCGGCCGCAACATCCTGACCGCAGCGATCGTGCTGGCCGTCATGGTGCTGCCGATCATCACGGCCATCTGCCGCGAGATCTTCCTGCAGACCCCGCCGCTGCACGAGGAGGCCGCGCTCGCGCTCGGCGCCACGCGCTGGGAGATGATCCGCATGGCGGTGCTCCCCTTCGCCCGCGGCGGCATCGTGTCCGCATCGATGCTGGGCCTCGGCCGCGCGCTCGGCGAGACCATGGCCGTCGCCATGGTGCTCTCGGCATCCGGCGGCATCACCTGGCGCCTGCTCACCGCGCAGAACCCCAACACCATCCCCGCGAACATCGCACAGACCTTCCCCGAGGCGTACGGCGTGAACATCAACGTCCTGATCGCCACGGGCCTGATCCTCTTCGTGGTCACGTTCCTGGTCAACGCCGTCGCGCGCTGGATCGTGAGCCGCCGCAAGGAATTCTCGGGAGCGAACTGACATGACCATCACCGAGAACGCCCCCGCCACGGTGCAGCTCGCGCCGTCCGCACGCATCACCAACGGGCAGCTGCCCGCCTGGTCACCGTGGGTGCTCCTGGCCGCGTCCCTGGTCGTCTCCGCCGCCGTGTTCGGCGTGGTCGCGGCCGGCGGCGGCGGATTCAACCTCGTCGGGACGATCATCGTCGGCGTGCTGCTGTACGTGGTCCTGATCGGCGTGATCTCCTCGCTCGTCGAGGGCCGCCGCAAGGCGACCGATCGCATCGTGACGGCGCTGGTCGCCTCCGCCTTCGGCATCGCCATGGTCCCGCTCGTGTCGGTCGCCTACACCGCCCTTCAGAACGGCATCGCCGGCCTGAACGCCGAGTTCTTCTCCAGCTCCATGCGCAACGTCGTGGGCGAGGGCGGCGGTGCGCTGCACGCCATCATGGGCACCGTGCTGATCACCCTGGCTGCCGCCGTGATCTCCATCCCGATCGGCCTGCTCACCTCGATCTACCTGGTCGAGTACGGCCGCGGACGGCTCGCACGCGGCATCACGTTCCTCGTGGACGTGATGACCGGCATACCGTCGATCGTCGCGGGTCTGTTCATCTACGCGCTCTTCGCGCTGATCCTCACCCCCGGCATCCGGATGGGCCTGATGGGCGCGCTGTCGCTGGCCGTCCTGATGATCCCGGTCGTCGTGCGCTCCAGCGAGGAGATGCTGCGGCTGGTGCCCAACGAGCTGCGCGAGGCCTCCTACGCCCTGGGCGTGCCGAAGTGGCTCACGATCCTGAAGGTCGTGCTGCCCACCTCCATGGCGGGCATCGTGACCGGCGTGACGCTCGCGATCGCACGTGTGATCGGCGAGACCGCGCCGCTGCTGGTCACCGCCGGATTCACGGCATCCATGAACTACAGCCTGACCGACGGCCGGATGATGTCGCTGCCGGTCTTCGTGTACACGCAGTACATGAACCAGGGCCTGCCCGCCGAGGCCTATGTGAACCGCGCCTGGGCTGCCGCCCTGGTGCTGATCGTCATCGTCATGGTCCTCAACCTCATCGCGCGACTCGTCGCCCGCTACTTCGCTCCGTCCAAGAGCCGCTGAGCCTGATCCAACCCGAAGGAACATCGTGTCCAAGAGCATCGAAGTCAACGACCTCAACGTCTACTACGGCGACTTCCTCGCCGTCGAGGGCGTCTCCCTCGAGATCCAGCCCCGCAGCGTCACCGCGTTCATCGGCCCTTCCGGCTGCGGCAAGTCCACGTTCCTGCGCACCCTGAACCGCATGCACGAGGTCATCCCCGGCGCCCGCGTCGAGGGTGAGGTGCTGCTGGACGGCAACGACCTGTACGGCCCCGGTGTCGACCCGGTGCTGGTCCGCCGCCAGGTGGGAATGGTCTTCCAGCGCCCGAACCCGTTCCCGACGATGTCGATCAAGGAGAACGTCCTCGCCGGCGTCAAGCTGAACAACAAGCGCATGTCGCGCTCGGACGAGGACGCGCTGGTCGAGAAGTCGCTGATCGGCGCGAACCTCTGGAACGAGGTCAAGGACCGCCTCGACAAGCCCGGCTCCGGTCTGTCGGGCGGCCAGCAGCAGCGTCTGTGCATCGCCCGCGCGATCGCGGTCTCCCCCGAGGTCATCCTCATGGACGAGCCCTGCTCGGCCCTCGACCCGATCTCGACTTTCGCGATCGAGGAGCTCATCCAGGAGCTCAAGAACGACTACACGGTCGTGATCGTCACGCACAACATGCAGCAGGCCTCGCGGGTGAGCGACAAGACGGCGTTCTTCAACATCGCCGGCACCGGCAAGCCCGGCAAGCTCATCGAGTACGACGAGACCGCCACGATCTTCACCACCCCGTCCGTGCAGGCCACCGAGGACTACGTCTCCGGCCGCTTCGGGTGAGCCTCGGCGTCTGAACCGCAGCGGCCCCTGATCGGCGAACGATCGGGGGCCGCTTCGCGTCCGCCTCAGCGCGGAGACAGCAGGAAGGCGTTCAGCTCCGCCGTGAGGTCGGGATCGGATGTCAGTGGTGCGCCGTCCACGGCGGTGATCGCCACGGCCAGGCGGATGCTGGAGACCAGCCAGGCGGCATCCGCGGTCGCCAGGTCGGTGGCCGAGAGCGTCGCGTACGTCGTGCGGAAGCCGCGCGACTCCAGCAGCTCGTACACGCTGAGCTGCGTCGTGCCGTGTAGGATGCCGCCGGACGGCGCCGGCGTGAGGAACTCGTCGCCGCGGCGGATGATCAGCGATGCCGTGGGCGCCTCGAGCACGAACCCCTCGCGCGTGACGAACACGGCGTCGTCGGCTCCGCGCCGGTGCGCCTCGCGGAGCGCCGACATGTTCACCGCGTAGGAGAGGGTCTTCGCGCCGAGGAGCAGCCACGGCGCCCGCTCCCCCGCTCCGAGGTCGTAGCCGCGGTCGAGAGTGACGACGCGCACGCCGTCGCGGCGGACCGCGGAGAAGTCGGCGGCGGGCGCGGCGGTGACCCACGCGGTCGGCGCCGGTCCGTGCTCCACGCCCCGGCTCAGGATGAGCTTGACGACGGCCTCGCCCTGCGGGATCCGCGCGGCGGCGACCGCGACCGCCTGCCGCCACTGCTCGAGGTTCGGTGCCGGCAGGTCGCAGATCTGCGCGGAATGCGCAAGCCGCTGCACGTGCGCCTCGACCTCGTTGGCATGTCCGTCGATCACGCCGATCGACTCGAAGACGCCGTCCCCGCGCTGGGTGCTGAACTCCCCGACGCTGAGCGCCGGGGCCTCGACGTCCACGTCTGTGAAGGTGTCGGAGTAGTCGTCACGGGCATCCGCCACGTCGGCGGGGTCGATCATCAGGGCGTAGCGCTGAGCCATGTCCACAGCTTAGGACGGTCGGGAATACCTCTGCCGAAGACGCGTTACACTTGATCGGCCGGGCCGCATAACCCCGGGCTCCAACTTCTGCCGCTGCGAGCGGCCTTCCGCCGAGAGGCGTTCTTGCGGCCCGGTCTTTCTCTGTCCGGACGACGTCTCAGGCGAACGCGTCCGTCGCCTCAGGTCAGCGCGCCGCGACGCCACGCGGCCGCACTCGCGGACAGGTCGTCGGCGTAGCCGCTCAGGCGCAGGGCGCGGCGGGTGAGCTCACTGGCACGGCCGGGCTCGGTGGGCTCGTAGTCGTCGGCGGTGTGCGTGGCGCCGGAGGCCTGCACCCGGCAGTAGGCCGCTGCACGCTCGAGCGCCACGGCGAAGTCGCCCTGGAACACCCCGCGCAGGATCGTGTCGACGAGCTCGGCGAGCTCCTCCGGGCTGGCCGGTGTCGGCGCCCCCGCGATCAGGCTGTCCGCCGACTGCAGCTCGACCCTGCCGCGCTCGTACAGCAGGGCGGTGGTCGCGGCATCGCTGCGGATCGCGATCTGCAGCAGGTACAGTCGCCACAGCGCACCGGGCAGCGAGCGCGCGGGAGCGTGCGACCAGAGCTCGGCGATCTCGTCGATGCCGTGCTCGGACGCGAAGGCGATCAGTCGCTCGGTCGTCTCCCCCGTGACGTCCTTCCGAGCCCGCTCGAGAAGAGCGGATGCCGTGGCGTGCGCGATGCGCGACTTCTCGGCGGGGTCCGCAGCTCCGACGAGGTTGTCGAAAGCGGCGGTCGGACGCCGGACGGGACGATGGAACTGCTCTGGCACTCGATCCAGGGTACGCCAGCCTCAGGCGGTGGGGATCACGATGATCGGCTCGCTCGTCGGCGCGCCGGAGGGCGAGCCGCCGGACTGCTCCACCGTGACGGCGATCACGTCGCCGGCGCGCATGGAGCCCTTCAGCAGAGCCGTCGCACTGCCGTCCTCGGGGGCGAACACCCCGGCCGAGACGGGCTTGTCGCCGCGCACGAACCAGAGCTCGTAGGTCTTGCCGGCCTCGGGCCGCTCGAGCCCGGACGCCACCAGCACCGCCTCGCCCAGGTCGGCCGACCAGTGCGCGGTGGCCGTCGCTCCGGATCCCAGCTTCACCGTCGCCTGAGCGGCATCCGGTGCCGAGCGGATCTCGTCCAGCGCGACGACGGAGGCAGGGCGCTGCAGTTGGGAGACGACCACCGCGGTGGCGATGCCACCGCCGACGATCAGCACGAGGCACGCGGCGAGCGCGAAGAGCGCCCGCGACCAGCGCTTCGGCGCGGGATGCGAGGCGTCCACCACGGCCTCCGCGTCCGACGCCTCCCCGACATGCGCTGCGGGATCCTGAGCGGACTGCGCGGCCGGACCGGCATCCGCTCGGCCGTCCGCGCCTGACTGCGGCGTCGTCGCGATGCGCGCGAGCAGCTCCTCCCTGAGCATCGGCGGCGGCGTCACAGGAGGGAGAGCGGCGGCGAGGGTCGCCGCGGTCTGCTCGTCCTCGTCGATGTGCTCGTGCCACTCCGGATGCGCTGCCCGCGCCTCGAGGAAACGCCGCTCGTCCACGGCCGAGAGGGCGTGCAGAGCGTGTCCGGCCGCGAGCTCGGCGAATTCCCGCTCGTTCATGTCGACACCCCCAGTTCGCTGCGCAGCCGCGTCAGCCCGTCTCTCATCCTCGTCTTGATCGTTCCCAGCGGAGCGCCGGTCAGAGCCGAGATCTCGGTCTGACTGTAACCCCCGTAATAGGCCAGGATCAGTGCTTCCTGCTGCGCCTCCGGCAGCGCCGAGAGCGCCGCCACGACCCGCTCTCCTTCGATCTGCGCCTCGACCGCCTCCTCGACGACATCCCGAGCCGCATCGAGGTCACGCACACCGACGCGCACGTCACGATCGCTGCTCGACTGCGACGCCCGCACCCTGTCGACGGCCCGGCGGTGGGCGATGGTGAGCACCCAGGACCTGCCCTGCCCTCTGTTCGGAGCGAAGCGTCCGGCGGATTGCCAGATCTCCAGGAAGACCTCCTGGAGGACCTCCTCGCTCTGCGAGCGGTTCACCACCACGCGCAGGATCAGGGCGAACACGCGCGGCGAGAGAAGGTCGTACAGTTCGGCGAAGGCACGCTGGTCGCCTGCGGCCACGCGCACCAGGAGGTCGGCCGCGCTGTCTCGCGCCGAACCGTCCTCCGGCACTTCCAGGCCGTCGATCACCATCTCCACCAGCATGCCGCATCCCCTCCTCTCCCGACCCGCGCCACTCTCAACCGAAGGTGAATGAGTAGACCTGCACGCCCGGCGACACCTCGACGGTGAGCTCACCGACCGTCGGCCCGCCCTGCTTCACCCGGTACGAACGCGGGCTGCCGTCCACATCGATGCGCTCGGTGGCGCCGTCCGGGCCTGTCACCATGATCCGGCCGGATCCGCCCATCACCATCCGCACCTCGTCGGCACGGTAGGTCAGACGGATGCTGCCGCCGTCGGAGCCCTCGGACGGTGCGGCGTACTGGCTCTGGACGTCCCACCGGCCGCTCAGCGTGAAGGTGTCCTTCGGCTGCTTCCGCGGGAACGCGAAGTCCTTCTCGCCGGATCGGTACGCACCCTCGCCGCCGTAGTTGCGGTCCTTCGAGAAGCCCAGGAACGTCTCCGGGGTGGTCGAGCCCACCTCGGGCGTGCTGTCGGCGACCTCCGTGGCGGCGGGAAGCGAGACATCGGGGTCGGCCTGCTCCAGCAGCTGCCGGATCAGCTTCTCGGTGGCGGAGTACGCGCCCTCCCCGAAGGCGATCTGCCGCACGACGCCCTTCGCGTCGATGAGGTAGTGCGCGGGCCAGTAGCGGTTGCGGTACGCGGTCCAGGTGGCCAGGTCGTTGTCGAGCGCCACGGGATAGTCGATTCCGAAGTCGCGGATGCCGGAGGCGACATTGCCCGCGTCCTTCTCGAAGGCGTACTCCGGCGAGTGCACGCCGATCACCTGCAGGCCAGCGTCGCGATACGCCTCGTCCCAGGCGACGACGTGCGGGATGGAGCGCTGGCAGTTGATGCACGAGTACGCCCAGAAGTCGACCAGAACCACCTTGCCGCGCAGCTGCTTCAGGTCGATGGCCTTCCCGTCCGGCGTGTTCAGCCACTGCGCGATGCCGCGGATCGCCGGTGCCGTGCCGCAGTCCTGCAGCGAGGCCGAGCCGTTCGTGCAGTTGCTGAGCTCCCGGTTCTCGTCGGTGACGAGGCCGCCCAGGTCGAGGGCCTCCGCCTGCTTGTCGGCGAGGTCCTGCTGCAGCGGCGCGGTGTAGTCCGGGAGCAGGCGCTGCAGCTGCTGCGGGACGTTGAAGACGAGTCCCACCGCCAGGGCGATCATCGCGATGCCGGCGGTGACGCGCAGGCCGCGCTCCCGGGTTCGGAACGCGCGGATCCGCTCGACCAGCCCGCGCCCGGCGAGGGCGAAGACGAGCAGCGGAACGGCCACGCCGATCGCGAAGGACGCGGTGAGCAGCACCGTGCCGATGCCGATGCGCCCGGTCGAGCCCGCGACGATGATGGCGGCGAGGACGGGGCCCGCGCAGGGCACGAACACCGCGCCGAGGGCGAGCCCGACGCCGAACCCGCTCCCCCGGTTCTGCACCTCACGCCGGGGCACCCACTGGAACGGCCGCTCCAGCAGCTGCTCGAGCCGTGGCACGATGAGCGCGACGCCGATGAGGATCAGGACGACGATCCCCGCCCATCGGATGACGTCCTGCGGCAGGTGCAGCAGGGAGAGCAGCAGCGATCCGGCCAGGGTCACGACGCTGAAGCTCAGCACGAGGCCCAGGATCACCAGGTAGGGGCGGCTCCGGCGTGCGGGCGCCACCTGACCCTCGAATCTCGCCGACTGCGCGCCTCCGGTGAGGAAGATGACCGGGAGCACCGGCAGGATGCACGGGGAGATCCCCGTGATGAGGCCGCCGAGCAGCCCGATGATGATCAGATCCATGATCCGCCTTCCGTCGAGTGCTGTTCGGCCCCGGCCCGGATTCGGATTGCCTGAACGCGCCGCTGACGCGCCGCTGACGCATCACGGTCACGCCCGGAAGGAGCCGAGGATGCTGCCGGAGAAAGACGTCCGAGGAATTCCCATCCGATCGCGGGAGGGCGCCGAACAACCCTCGACGCCGCGGGAGGTCCGCGGCCCTAGCAACCGGAGGTTGACATGCTCAGCACCAAGAAGAAGATCACCGCAGCTCTCTCACTCGGTTTCGCCGGCATCCTCGTGCTGGCGGGTTGCACGATGAACGGCGGATCGGAGGCGACCTCGGAGCCGAAGGCACCGGAGACGTCCGACTCCGCATCCCAGGCCCCCGAGACGATGGACCCCGCGGCGAACCTCGTCGGTCCCGGCTGTGCGGACTACGCCAAGCAGGTGCCGGACGGACCCGGCTCCGTGCAGGGCATGTCGCAGGACCCGGTCGCCGTCGCCGCGTCGAACAACCCGCTCCTGAAGACTCTGGTCTCCGCCGTGAGCGGGAAGCTGAACCCCGATGTGAACCTCGTCGACACGCTCAACGGCGATGAGTTCACGGTCTTCGCACCGGTGGACTCCGCGTTCGGCAAGATCGACCCGGCCACCATCGAGGCGCTCAAGACCGACTCCAAGACCCTCACCTCGATCCTGACCTACCACGTCGTCCCGGGACAGATCGAGCCCGCCGACATCGTGGGCATGCACAAGACCGTGCAGGGCGCTGATGTCGACGTGACCGGATCCGGCGACATGCTCAAGGTCAACGACGCCAACGTGATCTGCGGTGGCGTGCAGACCGCGAACGCGACCGTGTACCTGATCGACTCGGTGCTGATGCCGCCGGCTCAGTGACCGTCAGGTGATGCCGGCGCGTGGGGACGCCTCGGCATCGCCTGCCGGAGTGCCGGATCACGGAGGAGACCGGCACTCCGAGGAGAGCGCGCTCGCCGGCCTGCCGGCGGGCGCGCTCGTGCGTCCCGGGTCGACGACGCGGCTGCTCCGCCGGATAGGATGGATCGGTCAGGTCCGCCCTGACCAGGGGCCTCTAGCTCAGTTGGCAGAGCATCGGACTTTTAATCCGCGGGTCGTGGGTTCGAGCCCCACGGGGCCCACCTACGCAGGCATCGCCTGTGCTCGACGGGCGTTGCTCGCGAGCACCAGCTGCGCGATCCATTCGATCAGCAGCCACAGCCACGCTCCCGCCCACACCACCGCGCAGACGAGGCAGAGGATCATCGACAGGTCCGAACCCGCGGTGGTGGAGCTCGTGCCGGCCAGCTCGGTGAACGCCGAACCCGAGTTCCCGTCATCGCCGCCGTCGATCAGGAAGAATCCCACTCCGACCACGGCGACGGACGTCAGCCACGCGGCGATGATCGGCCGCAGGCCTGCGGAGCCCGTCCGCAGCACTCCGCGCGCCCGCAGCAGCCCGTTCGCCGCGATGACGATCTGCGTGGCCCAGCCGATCAGCAGCACGGGGCTGTACAGGAGCATGAAGACCAGCATCCAGCCCGGGACGACGAACTTCACCAGCAGGGCGACGAACGGGAGGACGATCAGCGCCAGCCCGGCGAGGGTGGCGGTCGTGCGCGAGACGCTCATGGCCCCGATCATGCCAGACGGCCGCCATGCGACCGCGGACGCCGGCGCGATATGGGAGGATTCCAGGGCGCCGGGAGCCGCTCCCGCACGACGAGCCGAACCGAGCAGGAGGAGCCCCATGACCGCCCTGGACGACGCACTCGCCGCCATCGAGGCCTGGCCGGTGGACAACGCCGCGGCCGCCGTCGTCTCCGCCACGGGTGCCGTCCTCGCCTCGCACGGTGACGTCTCGCGGCCGTTCCGGCTGGCGTCGGTCACCAAGCCGCTCACCGCGTATGCGGTGCTCATCGCCGTCGAAGAGGGCGTCTTCTCGCTCGACACGCCGGCGGGCCCGGAGGGATCCACGGTCCGCCACCTCCTCGCCCACGCCTCCGGCCTGGACATGACCGAGGACGTCGTGCGCGCCGCGCCCGGCACGCGCCGGATCTACTCGAACCGAGGGTTCGAGGTGCTGGCCGACGCGGTGACGGAGCACTCCGGCATCCCGTTCGCCGAGTACCTGGACGAGGCGGTGTTCCAGCCCCTCGGCATGTCATCGTCGCAGCTGCAGGGCTCGCCCGCGGCCGCCGTCGTCTCCACGGTCACCGACCTGTGCCGCTTCGCGGCGGAGCTGCAGCGTCCGGCCCTGATCTCGGCGCAGACGCTCGCAGATGCGACCGCCGTGGCCTTTCCCGGGCTCTCCGGGGTGCTGCCGGGCTACGGGATCCAGCGCCCCAACGACTGGGGCCTGGGGTTCGAGCTGCGCGACGGCAAGGCGCCGCACTGGACCTCGGCGGCGAACTCCCCCGCGACCTACGGGCACTTCGGCCAGAGCGGGACGTTCCTGTGGGTGGATCCGGATGCCGGCGTCGCCTGCGTCGCCCTCGCCGACCGGGACTTCGGCCCGTGGGCGATCGAGGCGTGGCCGCCGCTGTCGGATGCCGTGCTCGCCGCGCTGCGCGGCTGACGGCCCGTCGACAGGCTCGGGGACCCGAGCTCAGATCCCGCGCGCGCGATGGCGCCGGACCGCGTCGCGGTTGGCGCAGCGCACGGAGCAGTAGCGCTGCCGTCCGTTGCGGGTGATGTCGACGTAGACGTTCTCGCACGGCGCGGCGGCGCAGCGCCCGAGCCTGTGCATGCCGCGCTCGGTCAGATGCAGCGCGGTGCCGACACTGATCACGGCCTCGAGCACGTCAGGCAGCGAGCGTCCGGCGTCGCGGTAGTGCAGATGCCACCCTTCTCCGTCGTGGTCGGTGAGCTGGGGGTACGCGGCCGCCGCGGCCATCTGCCGGTTCAGGGCCGCAGCACGGGCGGCATCGTCCCCGGCATCCACCACGGCGAGCCAGGCATCCACCACCCTCCGTGTGCGGACGTGGTCGTCGGAGGCGACGTCGAATGCCATCGTCATCCCGAATTCGCGCGTGCGCTGCTCGATCCCGTCGCGGTGCTCCGGCCATTCGTTGGCCAGGGATGCGGCGAGCAGCACCGCATACTCGCCGTAAGGGTTGAGATGCATAAGGCCATTACATCATCGTGGTGACATGACCGCATCCCGTACCGCACCGATCCGCATCCCGAGCCCGCTCCCCCCGCACGAGCACGCGTGGACGACCGAGTCCGCGCACCGCACATCCGAGGGTGAGATCGTCTACGTGCGCTGCTCGGGATGCGGGGCGCGGCGCGTCGATCTGCGCGGCGCAGACGGCATGCCGCCCGCTCCGTGGAGCCGCGTGAGCCCGGCCGTGCCCGGCACTCAGAGGATGCCCGGGTAGGCCCCGCCGTCCGGGAACCGTCCCCGATCGCCACGCACGCGCCCGACGCCGCTCAGCGCGGCACGTCCACCACGCGCTCGGTCCCGGTGACGGATGCCCGCACCGACCCGCCCGAGGAGGCCGCGATCTCGGCCTGCAGCGCCTCGATTCCGGCTGCGGGGCTCCACACCTCGAAGACGGCCTGCTCGCGGTACTGCGGCTCGCCGAGCACGGCACCATTCCGGTCGGTCCAGTCGCGCAGCAGGTTGTCGAAGCGCCCCGCATCCGCATGCGGCACCGCGATCGTCAGCTGCGCGAGCATCAGCCGGTCGACGAGGGAGGCCAGATCCAGCGCCTCCGAGACAGCCGAGGAGTACGCCCGCACCAGCCCGCCGGCACCCAGCTTGATGCCTCCGAAGTAACGGGTGACGACGGCGACGACATCGGTCAGCTCCCGGCGGCGAAGCACCTCGAGCATCGGGATGCCCGAGGTTCCGGACGGCTCGCCGTCGTCCGAGGAGCGCGCCCGGTCTCCGTCGATCCCCGTGACCTGCGCGCTGCAGTTGTGCCGGGCGTCCCAGTACTGCTTCTTGACCCGCGCAATGACCGCATCCGCGTCCTCGGGCGAGGACACGGGCGCCACGTGCGCGATGAAGCGGGACTTCCTGATGACCAGCTCGTGGTCCACGGCCGCGGCGATCGTGGCGGGATGCTGCGGTGACACCACCTCAGGCTACGCGACGGCCGAGGTGACCTCCGCGCACGCTCAGGCCGTGAGCTCGATGAGCTTGCGCAGCGTGAGGACGTTGCGGGCGGTGCCTGCAGTGCCGAGCGCGCGGTCGAGAACCGTCCGTGTGAGCTTCGTGTTCGCCGCCCCGCTCAGGCCGTAGTCGATCCACAGGTCACGGCCGACGAGCGCGATGCGCTCCCCCGGCTGCAGACGTGCGCGCAGCGCCTCCTCGGCGTCCGGCTGCGGCTCGCCCTCCAGGAACATGATGTGCAGCATCTTGTCGGCCACGGCGTCCGGGAACGGGTTCGCCTCCAGAGCTGCCATGAGCTGCTCGTGGGTGCGCGCGATCACGGGGGTGTCGGCGTCGAACTGCTCATGGATCAGCCTGCGCACCTGAGCGGACGCGTCGCCGATGTCGCCGGTGACGTCGGCCATGACGTTGCCGCTGGCGATGTACGTGGCGATGTCCCCCAGGTCCGTGCGCTCGCCCAGCAGAGCGCGCAGCTCCGCCATGGGCACGCGGTTCCTGCCGCCGACGTTGACGGCGCGCAGCAGCAGGGCGCAGCGGACGCTCACCGGGCTTCGGACCCGGTCGAGCCGTCCACGAGCTCCGCGCCCGCGTGAGCGAGCTCGGCCAGTGCCGCCCGGCTGGCCTGCTCGTCGACACCTGCGATGAGGTCGGTGAGCACTCGCACGTGCACGCCGTGCGCGATGGCGTCCAGCACCGATGCACGCACGCAGTGGTCCGTCGCGATGCCCACCGCATCCGCATCCGTCACGCCGTGCGCGGTCAGGATGCCGCCCAGCGTCTCTCCCTCCTCGGTCCTGCCCTCGAACATCGAGTACGCCGGAACGCCCTGCCCTTTGAGGACGTGATGGGTCACCGCGTCCGTCACCAGCAGCGGATCGTAGGCAGCGCCGTCGGTGCCGGCGACGCAGTGCGCGGGCCAGGAGTCCACGTAGTCGGGCTCAGCGGAGAAGTGCCCGCCGTTGTCGCCCTCGGCGTCGTGCCAGTCCCGCGAGGCGATGACCACGGCGTACTCGCCCGCGTGCGCGGCGAGATGAGCGGTGACGGCGGATGCCACGGCATCCCCGCCCGCGACGGCGAGCGCGCCGCCCTCGGTGAAGTCGTTCTGCACGTCGACGATGAGGAGTGCTCTGCTCATCCCTCGAGCGTACGCGGCGCACGACGGGCGCGGAAAGAGGACCCCCGCCGGAACGGGAAAGGCCCCGGAACGGGAGTTCCGGGGCCGATCTGAGCCACCTGTCAGGATTGAACTGACGGCCTTCCCATTACGAGTGGGATGCTCTACCACTGAGCTAAGGTGGCGTGCGCAGCGGACTGCGGCACAAGCAATGATCCTACTACGAGGATGCGGCCTCCGCGAAACCGAGGCCGCATCGGCGGGTCATTCGCAGCGCAGACCGTCCTCGGGAGCCTTGCCGTCGAGCAGGAAGCGCTCGACGGCCTGGTCGACGCAGCTGTTGCCCTTGTTGTAGCCGGTGTGCCCCTCGCCCACGCGGGTGACGAGGACGCCGTTCTGCAGCTGCTTCGCGAGCGACTCGGCCCACGCGTACGGGGTGGCCGGGTCGTTGGTGGTGCCGACCACGACGATCGGTCCCGAGCCGTCGGCGGTGATCGCCTCGCGCACGCCCGTCGGCGGGTACGGCCACACCTTGCAGGGGTCCGGCGCCTGCCAGTACGGGGCGAACGTGGGGGCCTTGGCCTCCAGCTGCGTGACCACGGCGTCCTCCGCGGCCGGATCGTCCTCGACCGGGTAGTCCATGCAGTTGTACGCGCGGAACGCCTCGGCGGTGTTGTCGGCGTAGGTGCCGTCGGGGTTGCGCGAGTTGTACGAGTCGGCGAGCCCCATCATCACGGACGGGTCGCCCTGCAGAGCTGCGGTGATCCCCTTGGTCAGGTAGGACCAGCTCTGCTGGCTGTACATCGCTGCGATCGTCCCGGTGATCATGGAGTCGACCGTCAGCATCCGCCCGTCGCCGTTCTTCATCGGCGTGCGCGAGACGCTCGACAGCAGCGCGCGGAAGTCGGTGAGAGCCTCGTCGACCGAGCCGTTGAACGGGCAGTCCCGGCCCGCCAGGCATCCCTCCAGGTAGGCGCGCAGCGCCGACTCGAAGCCCTCGGCCTGGATGGTGCTGACCTCCAGGCCGGGCACGGCGGGATCGATGGCGCCGTCCAGCACGAGTCGCTGCGCGCGCTCGGGGTACAGCTTCGCGTAGGTCGCCCCGAGGAAGGTGCCGTAGGAGTAGCCGAGGTAGTTCAGAGTCTTGTCGCCCAGGACGCCGCGGATGAGGTCCATGTCCCGCGCCGAGTTCACGGTGGTGATGTACGGCAGCAGGCCGTCGCTGTTCGCCTCGCAGGCGTCGGCGAAGGTCTTGTCCCGCGCGGAGAGCGCGGCGTCCCACTCCGGCGTGTTGCGCGGACCGGGCACGACGCCGTAGAGGTAGTCGTCCATCTTCTTCGCGTCGAGGCAGCGCACCGCCGTGGAGCGGCCGACGCCGCGGGGGTCGAACCCGATCACGTCGAAGTCCTCGATCAGATCGGCGCCGACCGCGTAGTCCAGGCTGTCGTGGACGAAGTCGTAGCCGCTCGCGCCGGGTCCGCCGGGGTTGATCAGCAGCGAGCCCTGCGAGGTGCCGGTCGCGCGGTGCCGCACGATCGCGAGCTCGAGGTCGCCGTCGGCGGGCTTGTCCCAGTCGCGGGGCGCCTTCACCTCGGTGCAGTCGAAGCCGGCGCCGCACGACTTCCAGGTGAGCTTCTGCGAGTAGTACGGCAGGAGCTCGGCGGAGACGCCGCTCGTGTCGGCCGTGCGCGCCGGCGCAGGCGCCCCCGCGGGGATCTGCGCGTACAGGCATCCGGAGAGCACGACGGATGCCGCGGCGACTCCGGCCAGGACGGTGAGGATGCGGCGCGCAGCGCGCCGTGCTCGATGGGTCACGGGGTCCTTCCGCTGGAGATGGTCACCAGGAGACTCTCGGTCGCGAGCAGCGGCGAGACGTTGCGCTCCAGGGACTCACGGGTGTCACTGATGGCGTCGAGGGCGATGAGCGCGCGCTCGACCGGCCAGGCCGCGGCGAGGGCCTCCAGCTCCGCGCGCAGCTCGCTGTTGATCAGCGCGCCGGTACGACCGAACTGCAGCATGACGACGTCGCGGTACATCGACTGCAGGTCGGTGAGCACCCGATCGATCCCGTCGCGCAGGCTGCGGGTGGCACGCTTCTTCTGATCGTCCTCGAGGGCCGAGAGCTGCGGCCGCAGCGCGGGCGGCACGGCCTGCCCCTCGGCGATGCCGACCGTGCGCAGCAGCGCGGCGCGCTCGGCGGCGTCGCGCTCGGCCGTCAGCGCCTTGGCGTCATCGGTGGCGGCCTGGATGATCTGCCCCGCGACCTCGACGGCGGTGCCCACACCGCGCACCCCGAGCACGGCGCGGAGGGTCTCGTCGCGCCGGCGGCGCGCACCGTCGTCGGTGGCGAGGCGCTGGGCCATGCCGATGTGGCGCTGCGAATGGCGCGCGGCCTGCTCGGCGGTGGCCTCGTCCGCGCCGGTGCGCAGCGCGATCAGGCGGGCGACGTCGGCGACCTCCGGCTCGCGCAGGCGCAGCGCCCGCACCCGGGAGCGGATGGTGGGCAGCAGGTCGGCCTCGCTGGGCGCGCACAGCACCCATACGGTCTGCTCGGGCGGTTCCTCGAGCGCCTTCAGCAGCACGTTGGAGGTGCGTTCGACCATGCGGTCGGCATCCTCGACGACGATCACCCGGTAGCGTCCGGCCGACGGGGAGAAGTAGGAGCGGGCGACGAGCTCGCGCGCCTCCTTGATCGTGATGAGCACCTTGTCGGTGCGCAGCGCCGTGAGGTCGGGATGGGTGCCCGCCAGCACCTGCCGCATGGCGTTCTCGTCGTCCGGATGCTCCGCGATCAGCGCCGCCGCGAAGGCGTAGGCGAGTGTGGAGCGGCCGGATCCGGGAGGCCCGGTGATCAGCCACGCGTGCGAGAGCGCGGCAGGATCGGAGGCCGCCTGCTGCAGCGTCTCGACCGCGGCATCCTGACCCCACACCTCGCTCCACGGGAACGGAGCGAGCGTGGCCTGAGTCATGCTGTCCAGCCTAACCTCGGCACCGACATCGTCCCGCGTGTTCAGAGCAGGACGGACAGGCGGGCGCGGATCACGCTCGCGATGTCCTCGGGATCGCGGGTGGCGTCCACGACGAGGAAGCGCTCGGGCTCGGCTGCGGCGAGGCGCAGGTAGGACTCCCGCACACGGGTGTGGAACTCCTCCTTCTCCGCCTCCAGCCGGTCGAACGGCTTGTCGTCGGCATCCAGGCGGCGGCGAGCCTCGGAGGGGTCGATGTCGAGCAGCACGGTGACGTCGGGCAGCGCACCCTCCGTCGCCCACAGCGACAGGTCGCGCACCTCCGTGGCGTCCAGCACGCGCCCGGCGCCCTGGTACGCGACCGACGAGTCGAGGTAGCGGTCCTGGATGACGACGTCGCCGCCCTGCAGCGCGGGACGCACCACGGTGGCGACGTGGTGCGCGCGGTCGGCGGCGTAGAGCAGCGCCTCGGCGCGCGGCGCGACCTCTCCGCGGTGGTGCAGCACGATGTTGCGGATCAGCACGCCGACCTCGGAACCGCCCGGCTCACGCGTGTGCAGCACCGTGCGGCCGTGCGCGCCGAGCCATTCGGCCAGCAGTGCGGCCTGGGTGGTCTTCCCCGAGCCGTCGCCGCCTTCGAGCGTGATCCAGAGACCCCGACGCTCCGAGGTCACGAGCCTGCCTTCGCCTTGCGCGCCGCATCGGCCTTGGCGATCGCGTTGGCCTTGCGGGTGGCGGCCGCCTTCTTGGCGGCCTCCGAGCGCGCGGCCGCCTTCTGATCGTCGGTCAGCGCCTTCTTCGCAGGCGCCTTCTTCGCGGCGGGCTTCTTCGCGGGGGCCTTCTTGGCCGTCGTCCTCTTCGCCCCACGCTTGGGCGCGGGACCCTTGGCCCGCTTGTCGGCGAGCATCTGCACGGCGATCTCGAATGTGACGTCGTCCGGAGTCCGCCCGCGCGGGATGGTGACGTTGGTCTCGCCGTCGGTCACGTAGGCGCCGAAGCGTCCGTCGCGGATGCGGATCGGCTTGCCGCTGACGGGATCGGCCTCGAACTCCTTGAGCGCGCTGGATGCCCGCCGCGAACCCGCACCGTACTTCGGCTGGGCGTAGATCGCCAGCGCCTGCTCGAGCGTCACGTCGAAGATCTGGGATTCGCTCTCCAGCGACCGCGAGTCAGCGCCCTTCTTCAAGTAAGGGCCGTAGCGGCCGTTCTGCGCGGTGATCTCGTCGCCGGACTCAGGGTCCTTGCCGACCACGCGCGGCAGGCTGAGCAGCTGGAGCGCGGTCTCGAGGTCGATCGTCTCGACCGACATCGAGCGGAACAGCGAGGCGGTGCGCGGCTTGGGCGCTGCCTCCTTCTTCTTGGTGCTCTTCTTCTTCGGCGCGGCCTCGACGACCTCGCCCGTCTCGGTGTCGACCTCGTCCTCGTCGGAGACCGGGTCGTTCTCCTGCACGTACGGGCCGAACCGGCCGTCCTTGACCACGACGATCTTGCCGTTCTCGGGGTTCTCCCCCAGCACCCGATCGCCGGCGACGGGCGCGTCGACCAGCTCCTGCGCCTTGGCGGGCGTCAGCTCGTCGGGGGCGAGGTCCTCGGGCACATTGACGATGCGCGGCTTGGCATCGGGGTTCGCCGGGTCGACGACCTCGAGGTACGGCCCGTACTTTCCGAAGCGCAGCGTGGCGGTGTCGGTGATGCGGGTGGAGTTCAGCGCCCGCGCGTCGATCTCGCCGAGGTTGTCGACCACCTGCCGCAGCCCGACATGGGCGTCGGAGCCGAAGTAGAAGGAGCGCAGCCACTCGTTGCGGTTCTGCTCACCACGGGCGATCGCGTCGAGGTCGTCCTCGAGCGCCGCGGTGAAGTCGTAGTCGATCAGATCGGCGAAGTGCTGTTCGAGGAGCCGCACCACGCTGAACGCCAGCCAGGTCGGCACGAGCGCCTGGCCGCGCTTGGATGCGTAGCCGCGGTCGATCACGGTGCCGATGATGCTCGCGAACGTCGAGGGGCGGCCGATGCCGTGCTCCTCGAGCGCCTTGACCAGCGAGGCCTCGGTGTAGCGGGGCTTGGGGGTGGTGCGGTGGCCCTTGGCCTCGGCATCCGCCATCGCCAGCTCGTCGCCGACGGCGACGGCGGGCAGGGACTGGTTCTCGGCGGAGTCCTGCGCGTTGCGCTTCTCGTCGCGGCCCTCCTCGTACGCCTCCAGGAAGCCCTTGAAGGTGTAGACGGTGCCGGACGCGGTGAACTCGAGCCGCTTGCCGTCGGCGTCCGATTCCAGCGTGACCGTGGTGGTCTCGTACTTGGCATCCGACATCTGGCTGGCGACCGTGCGCTTCCAGATCAGGTCGTAGAGGCGCTGCTCCTCGCGATCGAGCTGGGAGGAGACAGATGCCGGCGTCCGGAAGTTCTCGCCCGAGGGACGGATCGCCTCGTGAGCCTCCTGCGCGTTCTTGCTCTTGGACTTGTACACGCGGGGCTTGAGCGGCACCGCGCTGTCGCCGTACAGCGCGACGGCCTGGCTGCGCGCGGCCTGGATGGCCTGCGTCGACAGCGCGACCGAGTCCGTACGCATATAGGTGATGTACCCCTTCTCGTAGAGGCGCTGGGCGACGCTCATCGCCTGCTTCGCACTCATCGAGAGCTTGCGTCCGGCCTCCTGCTGCATGGTGGAGGTGGTGAAGGGCGCATAGGGGCTGCGGGTGCCCGGCTTGGCCTCGACCTTGCTGACGGTCGCGGCGCCCGCGTCGTTCACTGCCGCGGCGAGGGCCATGACCTCGGCCTCGGTCAGGACGACGACGGCCTTCTTCAGCTTTCCTGTGTCGTCGAAGTCGGTGCCGCGGGCGAGCTGTCCGCCGTCCACGCGCACCAGGCGCACGCCGAAGGACTGCCCGGTCGCGGAGGCCTGCGCCTCGACGTCCCAGTACTCAGCCGAGGTGAACGCCATCCGCTCTCGCTCGCGGTCGACGATCATGCGGGTCGCGGCCGATTGCACGCGTCCTGCGGACAGGCCGGACTTGACCTTGTACCAGAGCACGGGCGAGACGTCCCAGCCGTAGAGCCGGTCGAGGATGCGGCGGGTCTCCTGCGCGTCGACGAGCGCCAGGTCGAGGTCGCGGGTGCGGCCGACGGCCGCCTGGATCGCGTCCTTGGTGATCTCGTGGAAGACCATCCGCTTGACGGGGACCTTCGGCTTGAGGGTCTCCAGCAGGTGCCACGCGATGGCCTCGCCCTCGCGGTCCTCATCAGTGGCGAGCAGAAGCTCGTCGGCGGTCTTCAGGGCGCGCTTCAGCTCGGCGACCGTCTTCGTCTTGCGGTCGGAGACGACGTAGTAGGGGTCGAAGTCGTGGTCGACGTCGATCGAGTACTTCCCGTACGCCTGCTTGTCGGCGGCGGGGATGTCCTTCTTGTCGGCGAGGTCGCGGATGTGGCCGACGGAGCTGAGCACCTCGTAGCCATCGCCGAGGTATCCCTGGATCGACCGCATCTTCGTCGGGGACTCGACGATGACGAGCTTCTTGCCTTGTGCCAAGAGAGCGTCCTTTCTTCGAAGCACACCATACACACCGCTCTCCTGGTGCGGACACAGCGTCGCATCGACACGGCATCGTCGGGTGACCGGAAGCGGGGTGGGGGTCGTCGTCCTCATCCCTCGGGTTGCCCGGCACGGGCGCGGGAGACGGCGACGAGACCAGCGTACGCGGATTCGACCTGCACAGTCGCCATGAGACCGTCCGCCCGGCACGCGACGAGCGTCGCTCCGGATGCCTGCGCCACCCGTGCCGCAAGGGCGCAGGGGTCCTCGCCGGTGACGATCGCACCGGACGCGGCGTCGGCTGCGGCGAGCGCCGCGGCATCCGCCGCGCCCGCCGCGCGCTGGGCCGTGACGGCCGCGCCGCCGACCGCGGCCAGGCCGAGGGACAGCGTCGCCGCGACGGTCAGGATGCCGGATGCCAGCGCAGTGCCGGCCATCACAGCCCTCCCGCCAGGGCGCAGCTGTCGGCGCTCAGCGGGATGCTGATCAGCCGTCCGATCCGGGTCTGCACGGATGCCGTGACGCACACCAGGTCGGCGCCGCCACGCGAGGTCATGGTCGCTCCCTCGACGGCGGCGACCGCTGCGGCCGCCCGGGCGGCGCTCTCGCCGCGCCCGAGCAGTCGTGCGGCATCGGCCGCGGCATCCTGCAGCGCGACCTGCGTGGCCGCGGCGCCCAGCGCTCCGACGCCCAGCAGCAGCGCGAGCAGCACCGCCGGCAGGGCGACGGCCAGTTCGGCGGCGACGGATCCGCGCTCCCCGCGGAGCGCGGCCGGCGCCCGCACAAGACGCGCCCGGTGCGCGCGCATCACGACACCGTCAGCGCCCGCCGCACGAGGTCGGTGAGGATGCCGCGCACCTCGTCCGACCTCATGATCACGACCAGCAGGCCCGCGAACGCGACGGCCGCCATCGTCGTGATGGCGTACTCCGCAGTCGCTGCGCCCGACTCGTCCTGGAACAGGATCGCCGCCCGCCGACGGGTCAGACGGGGCAGATCGTTCTTCCTCTTGTTCGTCATGTCATTCCTTCTCTCTTCATCTCTTTCTGTGGTGGTGCGTTCTGTCGGTGGCGACGTCAGGTCGGCAGGGGCGTCGAGCCCAGCACGCTGAGCATGAGCGGGGCGACGCCGAGCAGCAGGAAAGCCGGCAGCGTGCATGCCCCCAGTGGCAGCAGCAGGGACGACGACAGCCGCGCCGCACGGATGCGGCCCTGCACCCTCGCCTCGTGGCGCTGCTGCGCCGCCGACGCCCGCAAGAGCGTTCCCGCAGGGACGCCGGCGCTGCGGGACAGCTCCAGCACGGCGTCGGTCGCGGCGCTGCCCTCGACGAGACGAGCCGTGCTGTGCTCGACGAGCCGCAGTGCACGCGGGATGCCGACGCCGCCCGACAGCGCGACCGCGACGAGCTCGGCGTGCATCCCGGGCGTCCCCGGACGCGGGCGGGCTCTGCGCACCATCCGGGAGGTCCAGAGGCGCGCGAGCAGCACCAGTGCCAGTCCGGCGACGACGCACACGATCCCCAGCGGATTGGTGGCCAGCACCCCGATCGTGTCGAATCCCAGCGCGAAGCCGAGAAGCAGACCCACGAACGGAAGCCACAACAGCAGTCGCGCCGTGCCCATGGGCTCGGCGAGCGCGATCCGCACGTCGTCGGCGGCCGCCGCAGCATCCTGCAGGGATTCGGCCAGGGACCGCAGCACCTCGGCCAGCGGCGCACCGACGACAGTGGCGATCTCCCACGCCGCGGCGACATCCGACCAGGCGCCACCCTCGGCGTCGATCGCGGCGGCGGGCTCAGAACCGGCCGCACATCTCTCGACGACGCGCAGCGCGACCGGGTCGCCGGTGTCCGCGAGGTGCCGCCAGGCGGCGATCGGCCGCGCACCCGCCTGCAGCAGCACGGCCAGCGTGCGCACGGCCGCGGCCGCCGCAGACGCCATGGCACCGGCATCCGGTTCTCCCCGGCGCAGCAGGTGCATCACCACGGCGCCACCTCCTCCATCGCCAGCCGCTCGGCCTCCAGCACGAAGCGGCCGGCGCGGGCGATGCGGCGACGACCGTCCGCACCGCGCTCCAGATGCAGCACGATCGTGAAGGCGCTGACGACCTGCCTCGCGAGCGCGACGGCGTCCATGCCCGCGAGCGCGCCGAGCGCCTCCAGACGTGCGGGGACGTCGGCGAGACCACTGGCGTGCAGAGTCCCGGCGCCGCCGTCGTGGCCTGTGTTGAGCGCGGTGAGCAGCTCCCGCACCTCCTCGCCACGGCATTCGCCCACGACCAGGCGATCAGGGCGCATCCGCAGAGACTCCCGCACGAGCATGGCGAGCGTGATGCGCCCGGCGCCCTCCAGGTTCGGCTGTCTCGCCTCGAGGGCGACGTGGTGCGGATGCCGCGGCCTCAGCTCCGCGACATCCTCGATCGTCACGATCCGCTCCCCCGGCCCCGCCTGGGTCAGCAGAGCGGTGAGCAGCGTCGTCTTGCCCGTGCCGGTGCCACCGGTGATGAGGATGTTCGCGCGATCCGCGACCAGCCGTCCGAGCCACTCCCTCTGCCCGGGCGTGAAGGTGCCCGACGCCGCCAGCGCCTCCAGATCGGCTCCGATCACCCGCGGCACACGGATCGACAGCGCCGTGCCGGATGTCGAGACCGGCGCCAGCACGGCATGCACGCGGATGCCGTCGTCGAGTCGCACGTCGACGCAGGGCGACTGATCATCGAGATGCCGCCCGCCGGCGCCGACCAGCGCGACGGCCAGGTCGCGGACCTCCCGCTCGGATGCCCGCCAGTCCGCCACGCGCTCCGCGCCCTCGCCCCGATCGATGAACAGCCCGGCGGAGCCGTTCACGAAGATGTCGGTGACCAGCGGATCGCGCACATGATCGGCGAGGGCGCCGAATGCGGCATCGACCGTCTTGGGCACGGACACGTCCTCGACGGCGGTGAGGCGGCCGGCGGTGCGCGGACGGAGCACGAACGGTTCTGGCATGCCACGACGCTAGGCGGGCCGGCCGACGCACCGAGGCCGTGAACCCGCGGGATGTGCACAATCCTGCGGAATCCGCGGTTGTGCAGGGAGAACGCGTCCGGCGAAGGGTGCTGGAGAACACCGCCCCGAGAATGCCGAAGGGCGGCACCTCACGGGGGGAATGAGATGCCGCCCACGCGCGACCCGCGTTCGGGGGTATCGGGCGCGCTGAAGCCGGAATAAGATTCGGCTGACGTCAGTGTATGCAGGCGGCAGGGCCGATGCAAACGAGGCGCACTACCGACTTTCGACAGTAGGCCGCCGTGCGGACGCCGGACTAGATTCGGCCGTGTCCCGGGTCGCGCGCAGTCGCGGCCGAACAGCCCGCGCAAAGGAGCGAAGTGCCATGAGCAGCCAGATCGACCACCTCCTCGACGAGTCGCGGAAGTTCCCGCCGTCTGACGAGTTCGTCGCCCACACCATCGACGACCCGGCTCTGTACGAGCGCGCGAAGGCCGACAGAGAGGGCTTCTGGGGCGACCAGGCCCGCGAGCTCATCACCTGGAGCAAGCCGTTCACGCAGGTGCTCGACTGGTCGAACCCGCCGTTCGCGAAGTGGTTCGACGACGGTGAGCTGAACGTCGCCTACAACTGCCTGGACCGCCACGTCGAGGCCGGCCTCGGTGACCGCGTCGCCATCCACTGGGAGGGCGAGCCGGGCGACTCCCGCAGCATCACCTACGCCGAGCTGACCGAGGAGGTCAAGCGCACGGCGAACGTGCTCTCCGATCTGGGCATCGGACACGGCGACCGCGTCGCCATCTACCTGCCGATGATCCCCGAGGCGGTCATCTCGATGCTCGCCGTCGCCCGCCTCGGCGCGATCCACTCCGTCGTGTTCGGCGGGTTCAGCGCCGACAGCCTGCGCTCGCGTATCGACGACGCCGGCGCGAAGGTCGTCATCACCGCCGACGGCGGCTGGCGCAAGGGCAAGGTCTCGGCGCTCAAGCCCGCCGTCGACCAGGCGCTCAGCGACCGGAACGGCGAGGGCGAGCAGGCCACCGTCGAGCACGTCCTGGTCGTCAAGCGCGGCGAGAACGAGGTCGACTGGGACGCGGATCGCGACGTCTGGTGGCACGAGGTGGTGCCGCAGGCATCCGCCGAGCACGAGGCGCAGGCGTTCCCCGCCGAGAACCCGCTGTTCATCCTCTACACCTCCGGCACGACCGGGAAGCCCAAGGGCATCCTGCACACCACGGGCGGATATCTGACCCAGGCCGCGTACACGCACAAGTACGTCTTCGACCTGCATCCCGAGACCGACGTCTTCTGGTGCACGGCCGACATCGGCTGGGTCACCGGCCACACCTACGTCACCTACGGTCCGCTCGCCAACGGCGCCACCCAGCTGATGTACGAGGGGACGCCGGATGCCCCGCATCCCGGCCGCTGGTGGGAGCTGATCCAGAAGTACGGCGTGACGATCTTCTACACGGCCCCCACGGCCATCCGCTCCTTCATGAAGACCGGCCGTCAGATCCCGCAGCAGTTCGACCTGTCCAGCCTGCGCCTGCTCGGCTCGGTGGGCGAGCCCATCAACCCCGAGGCGTGGATGTGGTACCGCGAGGTCATCGGCGCCGACAGGACGCCGATCGTGGACACCTGGTGGCAGACCGAGACCGGTGCGGCGATGGTCTCCCCGCTCCCCGGCATCACGGCGGCCAAGCCCGGTTCCGCGCAGGTGCCGCTGCCGGGCATCTCGATCGACGTCGTCGACGACGACGGCAACGAGGTCGGCAACGGCAACGGCGGCCTGCTGGTCATCACCGAGCCGTGGCCCTCGATGCTGCGCGGCATCTGGGGCGACCCGGAGCGGTTCAAGGAGACGTACTGGGAGAAGTTCCAGGACAGGGGCTACTACTTCGCCGGCGACGGCGCCCGCCTCGACGAGGACGGCGACCTCTGGCTGCTCGGCCGCGTGGACGACGTGATGAACGTCTCGGGCCACCGCCTGTCGACCACCGAGATCGAGTCCTCGCTGGTGGCGCACGAGGCCACCGCCGAGGCGGCTGTCGTGGGCGCGAACGACGAGACCACCGGCCAGGCGGTCGTGGCTTTCGTCATCATCAAGCAGAGCTACCTCGACCAGCACTCTCCCGAGGGCCTTGTGGCGCAGCTGCGCGGCTGGGTCGGCGAGCAGATCGGCCCGATCGCCCGTCCGCGCGACGTGTACATCGTGAACGAGCTCCCCAAGACCCGCTCCGGCAAGATCATGCGCCGCCTGCTGCGCGACGTCGCGGAGGGCCGCGAGGTGGGCGACACCACGACGCTGGCCGACACCATGGTCATGACCACCATCACGAGCCAGGTCAAGTAGCACGGATGCAGAAGGCGGTCCCTCCCGTTCGGGAGGGACCGCCTTTCGTTCGCAGCTGGGTCGCTGAGCCTGTCGAAGCGTCAGGCGAGGAGGAACGCGACCTCGACCTCGACGGGGGTGTCCAGCGGCAGCACGGTCACGCCGACCGCTGCGCGGACGTGCTTGCCCGCGTCACCGAAGATCTCGCCGAGCACCTCGCTCGCGCCGTTGATCACACCGGGCTGGCTCGTGAACGACGGGTCGGATGCCACGAAGCCGCCGACGCGGAGCACTCCGGCGAGCCTGTCGACTCCGCCGGCGGCCGCGGCCGCCGCGGCGACGGCGTTCAGCGCGCAGGTGCGGGCATAGCCCTTGGCAGCATCCACGTCGACCTCCGCGCCGACCTTGCCGGTCTCGGGAAGCGCGCCGTCCACGAACGGCAGCTGGCCGGAGGTGTACACGACGCCGCCGTGCACGACGGCGGGAACGTACGCGGCCACAGGTGCGGCGACGGCGGGAAGCTCGATGCCGAGCTCCTCGAGGCGGGTGGCGATGCTCACTTGGTGTCTCCTTCGAACTGACGTGCCGCTTCCGCGGCGGCGGCGAGGCCGGTGTTGGCCGCCTGATCCTGGCTGACCGGGCGCTTGAAGTAGGCGACCAGACCGCCCTCGGGACCCTGCACGACCTGCACGAGCTCCCAGCCCTGCTTGCCCCAGTTGTTGAGGATGGCCGCGGTGTTGTGGATCAGCAGCGGCGTGGTCAGATACTCCCACGTGGTCATGGCACTCCTGCGTGTCGTCGGCGCGCCGGACGGTCCGTGCGTCGAGGCTTCTATTCAGGGAACTCCCCTAGCATCAAGCGTATGCCTCAAAAGAATCGGACGCTGAAGGGTGTGCTCGGCGGTCTGCTGGGCCTCGTCGGCCTGAGCGCTGTCGCCGGCGTGCTGGCCACGGCCGCCGTCACCCCCGCCATCGCCATCGCCGGTGTCAGTGGCTCGCAGGCCCTCTCGATCTTCGAGAACCTGCCTGATGCGCTCAACCCCAGCACCCCGATGGAGCCCACCGTCTTCTACGCGACAGGCGCCGACGGAAAGCCCTTCGAGCTGGCGAGGTTCTTCGACCAGAACCGCGTGCCCGTGACCTTCAATCAGGTCTCGCCCGTCATGTACGACGCGCTCCTCTCCAGTGAGGACAAGAGCTTCTACGAGCACGGCGGCGTGAACCTGGGTGCGACTGTCAAGGCGGTCTACGACAACGTCCGCGGCACCTCCTCCCGCGGTGCTTCGACGATCAGCCAGCAGTTCGTGAAGAACGTGCTCATCCAGAAGTGCGAGCAGGACGTCTCGGCAGGCGATCCGAAGTACAGCGAGAAGCTCAACGCCTGCTGGAATGACGCCACCAACGCCACCGGCGCCAAGGGCGTCGAGCGCAAGCTGCAGGAGATGCGCTATGCGATCCAGATCGAGAAGGACTACTCCAAGAACGACATCCTCCTCGGCTACCTGAACATCGCCAACTTCGGCGGTCAGACCTACGGCATCGAGGCCGCCGCGAACTACTACTTCGGTACGACCGCCGCCAAGCTCACGCTCGACCAGGCGGCCACGCTCGCCGGCGCCGTGCAGAACCCGAACCGGTTCCGCTTCGACAAGCAGGGTGGGTCATGGACTGACAAGACCGGCAAGGCGAGGAACAGCAAGGAAGACGGCTACGCCGACACCAAGTTCCGCCGCAACTACGTGCTCGATCGCATGCTGATCGACGGCAAGATCACGAAGAAGCAGCACGATGAGGCCGTGGCGCTGCCCATCACCCCGAACATCCACTCGACGACCCAGGGCTGCCAGGCCGCGGGGCAGCAGGGCTACTTCTGCCAGTACGTGAAGAATGTGATCGAGGACGACAAGGTCTTCGGTGCCACCGTCGGCGACCGCCGAGACACCCTCCGTCGCGGCGGTATGAGCGTGTACACCTCGCTCGACATGCGCGTTCAGAACGCCGGCAACGAAGCGATGGCGGCGAGGGTCCCCACCCATCTCGACGACCCCAACCACGTGATCGCCGGCAGCGCGGTCACCCTCGAGGCCAGCACGGGTCGCATTCTCGCAATCGCGCAGAACACCCAGTTCAACGAATCCGCGAATGCCAACAGCACTCCGGGGCAGAGCAGCTTGGTATATGCAGCGGACCGCGACCACGGCAACTCCGAAGGATTCCAGCCGGGTTCGTCGTACAAGGTCTTCACCCTGCTCGATTGGCTGGAGAAGGGTCACTCGGTCAACGAGACGCTCGACGGGCGTCGCAGTTCCCTCCTGCCGAGTTCGACGTACCAGACGTGCGGAGAGCCCGTGACGTACAGCGGCAGCGCCAACATCTCGAAGAACTACGGCAGCGTTCCTGGGTATGTGGGCACCCCGATGCGCTTCACTGCGGCCTCGCTGAACAGCGGTTTCTACGCCATGGCGAAGGACCTCGATCTCTGCGACATCAACAAGGTGGCCGAGCGACTCGGCGTGCACCAGGGCAACATGGTTCCCGTCACCAAGACCAACACGCTGTACGAGTCGATCCTCGGTTCGCGCAATATCGCACCGATCCAGATGGCGGGCGCCTATGCCACGATCGCGAACAAGGGCGTCTACTGCACGCCGAAGGCGATCGACAAGATCGTCGGAGCCGACGGCAAGGAGATGCCGCTGCCGGAGTCGTCCTGCACGCAGGTCATCTCTCCCGAGGTCGCGGCCACTGCGTCATATGCGCTGCACGGTGTGATGAACGCGACGGGCAGCGCGGCCAACACGAGGGATGGCATCCCCATGTTCGGCAAGACCGGAACCCACCAGGAGATCGGTACCGCTATGGCGCTGTCGAGCACGAAGACGACCACCTTCGTGTACGTCGGGAAGAACGGCGGCAAGGACTTCCCGATCGCCAAGAACTTCTACAAGGGCAAGTCGCTGAACACTGCGAGATTCGACATCGCCAGGGCCTTGGAGCGTGCCGCGAACAAGGTGTACGGCGGAGACGCGCTCCCCAGCCCCGACAGGAACCTCACCCGTCAGGTCCTGAAGGATCTGCCCAACGTCGTCGGGATGTCCATCGAAGAGGCCACCAAGACGATCGAGGACGCCGGGTTCTCGGTGCAGGTCGGCGCCCCCGTGGACAGCACCGTCGGTGCCGGGCTGGTCGCGACCCAGACGCCGGGTGCCGGTCAGGCGCCCGGCGGCACGACCGTGACTCTCTCGCCGAGCACGGGCAATCCGCCCGCAGCGAACGTGCCGAACGTGGTGGGCGCGAAGTTCAGCGACGCGAAGAAGACCCTGGAGGATGCCGGGTTCAGCGTCGACGACAAGGGCTGCAACGGTGGGACGCCCGTGACAGCTCAGAACCCGCCAGGAGGCTCCCCTGCGCCGCCCGGCAGCACGGTGTCGGTGGTCTGCATCGGAAACGAGCATTGACCTCGCGAGGTTCCGCGCACCCGGCCCTCATCGCGCTCGGCGCGGTGGGGGCCGCGGGCGTCGCGGCGACGGTGTGGGGCGTCGGGATCGAGCGGTACCTGTTCACCGTCCGTGAGGTGACCGCCCCGGCGCTTGCTCCGGGGAGTCGCCCTGTGCGCGTGCTGCACCTCTCGGATGCCCACATGGCGCCGTGGCAGCACCGCAAGCAGCGCTGGCTGGCGACGCTCGCCGCGCTCGAGCCTGATCTCGTGGTGAACACCGGCGACAACCTCGGGCATCTCGACGGGCTCTCCGGCATCCGCCGTGCCTTCGATCCCCTTGCGGGGATCCCCGGCGTGTTCGTGCACGGTTCGAACGACGTGCAGGCCCCATCGCCCCGCAACCCGTTCAAGTACTTCATGGGACCCTCGAGCGGCGCGAAGCGGATCCAGTCGCTCGACACGGATGCCATGGACGAGTACTTCATGGATGAGCTCGGCTGGCACAACCTGAACAACGCCGCGGCGCGGATGGAGGTCGCCGGGAACAGCATCGACTTCCTGGGGGTCGATGACGCGCATCGCGACTGGGACGAGCTGGACGTGCTCCCCTCGGCGCTCGGCGCGCTCGGGGAGCGGCCGGCAGGTTCCTCCGTGATCGGCGTGACGCACGCGCCGTACCAGCGCGTCCTGAACCGCTTCGTGGAACTCGGGGCGGATGTCGTGTTCGGCGGCCACACGCACGGCGGCCAGGTGTGCCTCCCGGGCTACGGGGCGCTGGTCGCGAACTGCGACATCCCGCTGAAGCAGGCCAAGGGTCTGAGCACCTGGACGCGCGATGGGCGCACCGTGCCGCTGAACGTGAGCGCGGGCTGCGGGCACTCGATCTACGCGCCCGTGCGCTTCGCCTGCCGCCCCGAGGCGACGCTGCTGACTCTGACCGCCCGCAGCGCCTGAGCCCGCGCAGTGGCGTGCGTCCGTATTCGCCGCTGGTGAGCGTCGCTCCGGGCGGGCACCGCCTGCGACGCGCGCGGGCGACCGGTGCACGCTCGCCGATTCGTCGTTGAGGCCGTTCGCATGTAGACTCGAACGGTTGCAACAACGGGGTGTGGCGCAGCTTGGTAGCGCGCTTCGTTCGGGACGAAGAGGCCGCAGGTTCAAATCCTGTCACCCCGACTCAAAGCCGAAGATCCCCCGCCCGGAGGGCGGGGGATCTTCGGCTTTTCCGTCCGGGACGCCAGAGGGGCCCCGCCGCGCAGGAGGCTCCGCCCGCCGCCACTCCGGGCAACGCGACGAACCTCCCCGACGAGCGGTGGGTGGAGGGCGCGGCGGGGATGCACCCCGTCGCAAGCCGACAGAGCGGCACGCCGCGAAGCGGTGGGCCGCCCCACGCCGCCGCGATGCCGCGCAGCGGCGAGCAACGCCCCCGCCCGATGCCGCGAATCGCCACGTGGACCGGGATATGCGTCGAACAGCCCCCTCCGCTCCCCCACAGCTCCCCTCCGATACCCTGTAATCACTATGCCTACGCCTCGCCTGGTCGCCTTCGACCTCGATGACACGCTCGCCCCGTCGAAGGGCGAGATCGACGTCCGCATCGCGGATCTGCTGCGCGCACTGCTGCAGCGCGTGGACGTGGCGATCATCTCGGGCGGCAACGAGGATCAGTTCCGCACGCAGGTCATCGCCCGCCTCGCCGACACGATGGCATCCGATCTGGCCCGGCTGCACCTGCTGCCCACCTGCGGCACCCGCTACCTGCGGCACGACGGCGCGGCATTCGCCGCGGTCTACGCCCACGACCTCACCGACCAGGAGAAGTCCGACGCGCTCACCGCGCTGCGCGAGGAGGCCGAGCGCCTGGGTCTGTGGGAGAGCCGCACCTGGGGCGAGATCCTCGAGGACCGCGGATCGCAGATCACGTTCTCGGCGCTGGGGCAGCAGGCCCCCCGCGACGCGAAGCACGCCTGGGATCCGGACGGCGCAAAGCGGGCCCTTCTCCGCGACGCGGTCGCTGCACGCCTGCCCGGCCTGGAGGTCCGCTCCGGCGGCTCCACGAGCATCGACATCACTCGCGCCGGCATCGACAAGGCCTATGGCATGCGCCAACTCGCCGACCACACCGGCATCCCGCTGACCGACATGCTTTTCTACGGCGACCGGCTGGACGAGGGCGGCAACGACTACCCGGTACTCGCGATCGGCGTCCCCTCCGTGGCCGTGGAGGGCTGGGAGGACACGGCCGACAAGCTCGACGAGCTCATCGCGGGTCTGCCGGAGCGCGTCGCCCGCTGACGGCGTCCGCAGCCGCGTCCCAGAAGATGCGGGTCACGAGGCGGCAGACCGGTCCGTTCTGAGACAGACCGTGCGCCATGTCTCAGAAGCGGCGGGCCCGGGCTGACCCGACCCGCCGCTTCTGGGACACGCCTCAGCGGACGACAGACTCCGCGGCGCCCTCGGCCACCGGCACCAGGCGCGCCAGCTGCGTGACATGCTTCGGCTCGAGCTCGGCCAGGGTGGAGACACCCAGCAGACGCATCGTGCGCTCGATCTCGGTCCGCAGGATCGCGATCGTGCGGTCCACGCCCTGACGCCCGCCGGCCATGAGGCCGTACAGGTAGGCGCGGCCGATGAGGGTGAAGTCGGCCCCCAGGGCGACGGATGCCACGATGTCGGCGCCGTTCATGATGCCGGTGTCCACCATCACCGTGAAGTCGTCGCCCACGGCCTTGCGCACGTGCGGCAGCAGACGGAACGGGATGGGCGCGCGATCGAGCTGACGCCCACCGTGGTTGGAGAGCACGATGCCGTCGACGCCGGCATCCTTCAGCCGCACCGAGTCCTCGACGTTCTGCACGCCCTTGATGACGATCTTGCCGGGCCACAGGTCGCGAATGACGGCGAGGTCGTCGTAGCTGATCGTGGGGTCCATGGCGGCGTCCAGCAGCTCGCCGACGGTGCCGCCGGTGGTGCTGAGCGAGGCGAACTCGAGCTTGGGCGTAGTGAGGAAGTCGTACCACCACCACGGCCGCGGGATGGCGTTGATGATCGTGCCGAGGGTCAGCTGCGGCGGGATGCTGAAGCCGTTGCGCTTGTCGCGCAGGCGGGCGCCTGCGACGGGGGTGTCGACCGTGAACTGCAGGGTGTCGAAGCCGGCGGCGGCGGCGCGGCGGGTGAGCTCGTAGGAGATCTCACGGTCGCGCATGACGTACAGCTGGAACCAGTTGCGTCCGTTCGGGTTGGCGGCCTTCACGCCCTCGATCGAGGTGGTGCCCAGCGTGGACAGGGTGAACGGGATGCCCGCGGCGGCCGCCGCTCCCGCACCTGCGGTCTCGCCCTCGGTCTGCATGAGGCGGGTGAAGCCGGTGGGCGCGATGCCGAAGGGAAGCGCGGACGGACCGCCGAGGATCTCGACGCTCGTGTCGACGGTGGGGGCGGGCTTGAGGATGCCGGGGTGGAACTCGACGTCCGCGAAGGCCTGGCGGGCGCGCGCCAACGACAGCTCGCCCTCTGCCGCGCCGTCGGTGTAGTCGAAGGCGGCCTTCGGCGTGCGACGCTTGGCGATGGTGCGCAGGTCGTAGATCGTCAGCGCCGCGTCGAGACGGCGCTTGCGCCCGTCCAGCTCGGGCTTCTTGAACTTCATGAGCTCGAGCAGCTCGGCGGGGTTGGGCAGCTGGCGCTGGACCATGGTGTCTCTCCTCTGCAGGGTGTGCGTCAGTGGTCGCCGGGCACGAGCCCGGCGGCGACGTAGTAACCGGTGATGTGGTCGTGGACGAGGGCGCGTGCGGCATCCGCCCCGCCCGCCTCGACGGCGTCGACGATCGCGTGATGCTCCGTGCGCAGCCGGGATGCCATGGCGTCCCAGTCCTCGATGCGCGCCGAGCCCTCCAGCACGTAGGACTCGATCGCGGTGCGCAGGCCCGCCATCATCGCGGCGATGACGGTGTTCCCTGAAGCCTCGGCGAGGGCGTAGTGCAGCTCGGCGTCGAGCGCGAGGAACACGGGCGCAGTGAGATCATCCGCATCCATGGCGGTCAGGATGCCGCGGATGCCGGCGAGATCGCGCCGCGGGTCAGCAGAAAGACGGGCGACGACGGCATCCTCCAGCACGAGCCTGGTCTGGACGACATCCGCCAGCGGGAAGCCCTGTGCGGCCACCTGCAGCCGCAGCAGTGTGGACATGCCTCCGGAGGGCGCGGCGATGACGATCGCGCCCGCCTGGGGTCCGGAGCCGGTCGCGGTGCGGATCAGCCCCATCACCTCGAGCACCCGCAGCGCCTCACGCACGCTCGAGCGCCCCACGCCGAGGTCAGCGGCGAGGTCGCGCTCCGACGGCAGCCGGTCCCCCGGGCCGAGCACGCCGTCGAGCAGATCGCTCTCCACCCGTGCGAGCACGGTGCGCCAGGCGCGCGCAGTGGTCTCCGGCATCCGTCCTCCTGTGGTCAGACCACAGGCTATCCGATGTGGTCAGACCACGCAAACGGCCCTCAGCCGAGCACTCCCCCGGACTCCTCGAGATAGCAGTTGCCGCACAGCGACTCGTACGTCACGGCAACGCCGTCGATCGCAACCTGGTCGCCGTCGAACACGAATCGGCCGTCGACCTTCCGCCCGTTGAAGACGGCCTTGCGGCCGCAGCGGCAGATCGTCTTCAGCTCCTCCAGAGTGTGGGCGATCGCCAGCAGCCGGGCAGAGCCCGGGAACGCATGCGTGCGGAAGTCGTTGCGGATGCCGTAGGCGAGCACGGGAATGCCGTCCAGCACCGCGATCCGGAACAGATCGTCGATCTGCTCGGGCGTGAGGAACTGCGCCTCGTCGATCAGCAGGCACGCGACGTCGGCGGGCGCCGCGGGGAGCAGCTCCTCGTCGACCTCGTCGCGGATCCGCTGCCGGTGCACCGCGAACAGCGCACGGGCGTCGTCGTCGGAGCCGATCAGGAAGTCGACCTCACGGGTCATGCCGAGGCGGCTCTCGATCTGCGAGGCGCCCTTGGTGTCGATCTCGGGCTTGGCGAGCAGCACCCGCTGCCCGCGCTCCTCGTAGTTGTAGGCCGCCTGCAGCAAGGCCGTCGACTTGCCCGAGTTCATCGCGCCGTAGCGGAAGTACAGCTTCGCCACGGTGGGTCCGTCAGCTCTGCAGCGACAGGGTCGCCGAGGTCTCCGCGAACGTCTTCTCTGCGAGCTCGGGCTGGTCGTTCAGCTTCTCCCCCAGCGTGGGGATCAGCTCGCGCAGCCGGGGCTCCCAGCCCGCGTACTCCTCGGCGAAGCAGCGCTTGAGCAGACCCAGCATGATCGGCACGGCCGTGGACGCGCCCGGCGATGCGCCCAGCAGACCCGAAATCGAGCCGTCCGCCGAGGTGATGACCTCGGTGCCGAACTGCAGGTTGCCGTTGTGCATGACCTGGGCGCGCTGACCGGCCTGACGCAGCGTCCAGTCCTCGTCCTTGGCATCCGGCATGAGCTCACGCAGGTCGTCGACCTTGCGGCTGTGGTTCTTGAGCAGCTCGGTCACCAGGTACTTGATGAGATCGAAGTTGGTGACCGCGACCTTCAGCATGCTGAACAGGTTCGAGGGACGCACCTGCGTGACGATGTCCCAGTTCGAGCCGTTCTTCAGGAACTTCGGGCTGAACGTGGCGAACGGTCCGAACAGCACCGAGGTCTCACCGTCGACGACACGCGTGTCCAGGTGCGGGACGGACATCGGCGGGGCGCCGACGGTCGCCTTGGAGTACACCTTGGCCTGGTGCTTGGAGACGATCTCGGGCTTCGTGGTCATGAGCCACTGGCCGCCGATCGGGAAGCATCCGTAGCCCTTGATCTCGGGGATGCCGCTGTTCTGCAGAAGCTTGAGGGCCCAGCCGCCGGCGCCGACGAACACGAAGCGCGCCTTGACCTGGCTGGGGGTGCGGCCGACCGTCTGGCGGTTCTTCACCAGCCAGGTGCCGTCCTTCTGCTTCTTGAGCGAGCGCACCTCATGGTTCGGGAGCACCTGCACGCCGGAGCTCTTCAAGTGATCGAAGAGCTGGTGGGTCAGGGCGCCGAAGTCGACGTCGGTGCCACCGGTGACGCGCGTCGCGGCGAAGGGCGCGTCCGCGGTGAGCCGCTTCTCCATGAGCAGCGGCGCCCACTTGTTGATGACGCGGGAGTCCTCGCTGTACTCCATGTCGGCGAACAGCGTCTGCTTCGACAGCGCCTCGTAGCGCGTCTTCAGGAAGGAGACGTTCTTCTCGCCGCGCACGAAGGTCATGTGCGGAGTCGGGTTGATGAACGTGTCGGGCTCGCTGAGCACGCCGCGGTCGACCAGGCTCGACCAGAACTGCCGGCTGAGCTGGAACTGCTCGTTGATCGAGACCGCCTTGCTGACGTCGACGCTGCCGTCGGCCGCCTCCGGCGTGTAGTTCAACTCGCAGAGCGCGGCGTGCCCCGTGCCCGCGTTGTTGAACGCGTGCGAGCTCTCCTCGGCGACGTCGCTGAGTCGCTCATAGGCGACGATCTTCCAGTCCGGCTGCAGTTCGTGCAGCAGGGTACCCAGAGTGGCGGACATGATGCCCCCACCGATCAGAACGACATCGACGGTTTCAGTCACCCGATAAGTCTAGCCGTCGGCATCCGTCCCGATTTCCGCGCGACGGCTCAGGCGGATGCCGGGACCAGGCGCTTCGCGAGCTCCTCGGCGATCTGCACGGCGTTCAGCGCCGCACCCTTGCGCAGGTTGTCGTTGCTGATGAACAGCACCAGTCCCTTGCCCTCGGGAGCGGACTGGTCGGCGCGGATGCGGCCGACGAAGCTGGGGTCCTTGCCCGCCGCCTGGAGCGGGGTCGGCACCTCGTCGACGACGACGCCCGGGGCTGCGGCGAGGACCTCGTAGGCGCGCTCCGGGGTGATGTCGTTCGCGAACTCCGCGTGGATCGACAGCGAGTGGCCGGTGAACACGGGCACGCGCACGCAGGTGCCGGCCACGCGCAGGTCGGGGAGGCCGAGGATCTTGCGGCTCTCGTTGCGGAGCTTCTTCTCCTCGTCGGTCTCGTTGTCACCGTCGTCGACGATGGAGCCGGCCAGCGGGATGACGTCGAACGCGATCGGCGCGACGTACTTCTCCGGCTGCGGGAAGTCGACGGAGGAGCCGTCGTGCACGAGCCGCAGGGTGTCGCCCTGGGCGAGCACCCCCTCCACCTGACCGAGCAGCTCCTGGGCACCGGCGAGACCGGAGCCGGAGACGGCCTGGTAGGTGCTGACGATCAGTCGCTCGAGACCGGCCTCGGCGTGCAGCGCCTTCATGACGGGCATCGCGGCCATGGTGGTGCAGTTCGGGTTGGCGATGATCCCCTTGGGGCGCTCGTCCATGGCATCCGGGTTGACCTCGCTGACGACCAGCGGGACCTCCGGGTCCATCCGCCACGCACTGGAGTTGTCGACCACGACGGCGCCGGCTGCGGCGAACTTCGGCGCGTAGGCGCGGCTGGCGGTCGCGCCGGCCGAGAACAGCGCGATGTCGATGCCCGAGGCGTCCGCCGTCTCCACGTCCTCGACGATCACGTCGGTGCCGCCGAAGTCGATGCTCGTCCCGGCCGAGCGGGCGGACGCGAACAGCCGCAGCTCACGGATCGGGAACGAGCGCTCGGCGAGGATCTCGCGCATGACGGTGCCGACCTGTCCGGTCGCGCCGACGATGGCGATCGAGAAACCTGAGTCTGAGATGCGGGTCATGAGCAGTCCTTGGCGTGGAGACGGTGCGCCAGGCTCAGCCCCGGGTGAGGATGCTGCGCCCGGCGCCGATGTCAGGGTTGCGGCGAGTCTACCTGCTCGCGATGGGGGCGGGACCGGTCGTGACGCGGGCGGAGGTTCGCGTCAGACCTGGTCGATGTACGTGTGGAACGGCGCGCGGAGGGCGACCCGGTCGTACAGGCGCTGGGCGTCGGTGTTGGTGTACGAGGTGATCCAGCGCACCTCGATCAGCCCCTGCTCGCGAGCGATCTCGTGCAGCCGGGTCAGCAGCGCTCGGCCCACTCCCCCGCCGCGCACGCCGGGCGAGACGAAGAGGTCGTCCAGGAAGATGGCCGTCGCGCCGCGCGACGGGCGGGCGAAACGACGCCAGTGCGCGATGCCGATCGGGGCGCCGTCGCGCACCGCGAGCAGCGCGTTCAGCTCGTGGCCGGCATCCTGCAGCCACTCCCAGACCGTGTCGATGACGGCGTCATCGTGCTCGAGCTCGTAGAAGTCGCGGTAGCCGCGGAACAGCGCGGCCCAGGCGTCGCGATCGGCCGGCTCCAGGTCACGGATCGTGAGAGCTTCCGCGCCCGATTCGGTCTTCGCCCCGGCATCCGTCGTCATCCGACGATCGTATCGGGCCGGCACCGGTGCACGTCGGGCACGGATGCACGGCGAGGGAACGGATGCACGGCGAATCCGGGGCTCCGGCCGTGCAGGCGTTCCCCGCTCGTGCAGGTGTCCCGGGCTCGGACGGCGTCGGGAGGCGTCAGCGGCCGGTGCCGGCGTGGACGACCGCTTCGATCTCGCTGTCCAGACCGTAGGCGGTGTGCACGGCCTGCGCCGCCTGAGCCAGGTCGGATCCGCGCACCACGACCGAGATGCGGATCTCGGAGGTGGAGATCATCTCGATGTTCACGCCGCCGCGGCTGAGCGCGTCGAAGAGGATCTCGGAGACGCCCGAGTGCGTGCGCATGCCCGCGCCGACGACCGAGAGCTTGCCGATCTGGTCGTCGTGCAGCAGGTTCTCGAAGCCGACCGCGGACTGCTCGGCGGCGAGAGCCTTGATGGTGCCGGCGGCGTCGGCCTTGGACAGCGTGAAGGAGATGTCGGTGCGGCCCGTGGAGGCGGCCGACACGTTCTGCACGATCATGTCGACGTTGGCGCCCGACTTGGAGACGATCTTGAAGATCTCAGCGGCCTTGCCGGGAACGTCCGGCACGCCCGCGACGGTGATCTTCGCCTGGCTGAGGTCGGTGGCGACGCCGGCGACGATGGGTTCTTCCATGGCTGCTCCCTCGGATTCGCGGGGGTTCTTCATGCCCTCGCCCAGAACGTAGGTGCCCTCGGCAGACGAGAACGTGGATCGTGCGTGGATGAGCACGCGATGACGGCGCGCGTACTCGACGGCGCGGATGTACAGCACCTTGGCGCCGTTCGCGGCGAGCTCGAGCATCTCCTCGCTGGAGATGTGGTCGAGCTTGGCGGCGCGCGGGATGACGCGCGGGTCCGCCGTGTAGATGCCGTCGACGTCGCTGTAGATCTCGCAGACGTCGGCCTTCAGCGCTGCCGCCAGCGCGACGGCGGTGGTGTCGGAGCCGCCGCGGCCGAGCGTGGTGATGTCGCGGGTGTCGCGGTTGAAGCCCTGGAAGCCGGCGACGATGACGATCGCCCCCTCGTCCAGTGCCTCGCGCAGGCGCACCGGGGTGACGTCGACGATGCGCGCCTTGCCGTGGTGCGAGTCGGTGATCATGCCGGCCTGGCTGCCGGTGAACGATCGCGCCTCGAAGCCCATCGAGTGGATGGCCATCGCCAGCAGCGCCATCGAGATGCGCTCACCGCTGGAGAGCAGCATGTCCAGTTCGCGCGGGGCGGGGATCGGCGCCACCTCGTGCGCGAGATCCAGCATCTCGTCGGTGGTGTCGCCCATGGCGCTCACGGCGACGACGACGTCGTGGCCGGCGCGACGGGTGTCGACGATGCGCTTGGCGACGCGCTTGATGCTCTCTGCGTCGGCGACGGACGAACCGCCGTACTTCTGCACGATCAGGGCCACGATCACTCCCGGGGACGGTGGGCGGAACCGCCCAGGATCATTGTACGGATCGGCTCCATGCCGTCCCGCGCATGTGACGGCGGTCCGTTACTCGACGGCTGCAGGCGCCGCCTCGGATGCCCGGGGCTTCAGCCTCCCGCCGGTCGCGGCGAACCAGCATCCGATCAGGATGATCGGGAAGCCGATCAGCAGACCGGGAGTGATCGGTTCCGCGACGAGGACCGTGCCGAGCACGATCGCGACGATCGGGTTGATGTAGGTGAACAGCGGGGCGCGCACCGGCCCGACCTCGCGGATCAGCGCGAAGAAGGCGACGAACGCGAGCGCCGTGCAGATCACTCCGAGGAGCAGCAGTGATCCCGCGGAGCGCACGGTCGGCGGCTCGTGCGGGGTCAGCAGCGCCGCCGGCAGGTACGCCAGTCCGATCGCGAACAGCGCCAGCGTGATCGTGCCGATCGAGGGGACGTCGGAGAGCTTGTAGGCGATGACGAACGGTGCGATCGCGTACATCACGGCGGTGAGCAGGATCTCGCCGATCGCGATCATGCTGGCCGGCTCGTGCGGGAACAGACCGGGCCCGGCGACGACCACCACCACGCCGGCGAACCCGACGAGCAGACCGCCCAGCCGGATCGGCGCGAGCGCGGACCTGTCGCCGCGCAGCAGGGCGATGATCACCGCGAACAGCGGCACCGTCGCCACCAGGAGCCCGGTGAGCCCCGAAGGCAGCTGCGTCTCGGCATGGCTGAGGAGCAGGAAGGGCCCGCCCATCTCCAGCAGACCGAACACGAGCACCCACGGCCAGTGCTTCCAGGCCGCCTTCAGTGCGCCGCTGCGGATCGCGAACGGCAGCAGCACGAGTCCACCCAGCAGCGTGCGTCCGGCGACCACCGCCGGCGGCCCGAAGGTGTCGACCGCCTCCTTGATGAACAGGTACGTGATGCCCCACACGAACGCCATGACGGCGAACAGGATCCAGCCCTTCCGGGTGAATCCCGCCTGCGCGTTCACAGGCGGCGACGGCCCTCGAAGGCCCGTCCCAGCGTCACCTCGTCCGCATACTCCAGGTCGCCGCCGACGGGCAGGCCGGATGCCAGCCGCGAGACGGTGATCTCCATGCTGGTCAGCAGCCGGCTGAGGTAGCTGGCCGTGGCCTCGCCCTCGAGGTTGGGGTTCGTGGCGAGGATGACCTCCTGCACGGTGCCGTCGGCGAGACGGGTCATCAGCTGGGCGATGCGCAGGTCGTCGGGGCCGACGCCCGCGATGGGGCTGATCGCGCCGCCGAGCACGTGGTACAGACCGCGGAACTCGCGGGTGCGCTCGATGGCCGCGACATCCTTGGCGTCCTCGACCACGCAGATCAGTTCGGCGTTGCGGCGCGGATCGCGGCAGATCGCACAGCGATCCTGCTCGGACACGTTGCCGCACACCTCGCAGAACCGCACGCGGGCGCGCACCTCGGTGAGCAGCTCCGACAGGCGCGCGACGTCGAAGGACGGGGTCTGCAGAATGTGGAACGCGATGCGCTGCGCGGACTTCGGGCCGATGCCGGGGAGCCGGCCGAACTCGTCGATCAGCTCCTGGACGATGCCGTCGTACATCAGTTGAACCTCGTCGGGGGCTGATAGGGCTCTTCACGCAGGAATCTGGCTCCGAGCACCTGGCGGATCACGGCCTCTCCCCGTCGCTCGACGCCGCCGGCGGCGGGCGCGACGCGGGAGACGACCGGCGCGGACGCACGGGACTCGGCTGCAGACGGCGCCGGCGCGGCCTGCGAGGGTGCGGCGGGCGGGGCCGGGGCGGCCTGCGCGGGTGCGGACATCGCACGTGCCGGTGCCGACGATCCGCGACCGTAGGAGGCGGATGCCCTCGGATCGTCCTGCGGACCGTCGTAGGCGGGGTCGTAGGGGGGCTCGTCGTCGAACGGAGGCGCATCGTCGAACGGTGGGTAGTCCACCTCGGGCGGGGAGTCGATCGCGCCGTCGACCGGAGGCTGCGGGGCGGATACCGATGCCTCGGCGTCGGCCGGCTCCTCATCCACCGGGAACTGCTGCTGCACGACGGACACCGGTGCCGAGGGCGCCGGTGCGGTGAGCACGGCGCCCGCGGGCGCCTCGGGCGCGGAGGTCGGGATCGGCGCGACGGCCCACTCCGTCACCGCGGCGGCCGCAGAACGGGACGACGCGGATGCCGCGGGCGCACGGCCGCCGGATGCAGCGGGGGAACCGCCGCCGGACGCACCGCCGCTGCGCACGGAGTCGCCGATCGACTCGGGCGCGCTCATCGGGTTGGCCCAGCCGGCCGCGGGTGCATCGTCGCCGGCAACCGGCTGCGGAGGAGCGGGCGCGGGCGGCGCAGGCCGGGGAGCGGACCCGCCGCCGGACGGCGGCAGCGGAGCGGGAAGGTACTTCACGGTGACGCCGAGCTCCTGCTCGATGGCCGTGCGCAGGTGGTCGGACGGCCCCTGCCCGGGTTTGGTGCCCTTGAACTTCGGCACATCGGCGGGGCTCGCGAATCCGAGCGTCAGCACACCGCTGTCGGGATCGTAGGCGAGCGGCTGAGTGCCGGTGGCCACCAGCCAGGACGAGCGGCTCGCCGTCGCGAGACGGTCCAGCACTGCTGACCACGTGGCGGCGATGCGGTCGAACGTGACCGGGCCGGTCGGGACGGCGGTCGCAGGCTCGGCGTCCGACCGCACAGGCTCCGAAGCCGACGTCGGATCGGCGCCGTCCGCCGATGCAGCGGTGCCGCTCGCGGCCGGCTCGTCGCCGGCGTGCTCGCCCGATCCGGGCGATGGAGTCGCTGATCCCGCGGTCGCATCCGCCTCGGACTCGGCAGTCCCGGCGGTTCCCGCCGTCGCAGCGGTTCCGTCGGACGGAGCATCCGCAGCCGTCGACGAGACAGGCTCGGCGGAATTCGACGTCGCGGCGGCGGATCCGGATGCCGGCGTCGCCGCTGCGGGCGCGGACGGAGCAGCGGGAGCGGACGAAGCAGCGCCGGATGCGGCAGCACCCGAAGTGGCCGGAGCAGAACCGTTCTGAGCCGACGGGGAGGTGGCCGACGGTGACAGAGCGGAACCCGCCGCCCCCGTGCCCGAGGCGGAACCGGCACGGGCCGGCGCGGGCGCAGCGGCGGCGGGCGCCACAGCCCGAGGCGCGGTCGACTGCACCGACGCCGCCTGGCCCGAGGCATCCGCGGGCGCACCGGCCAGCACGCGAGCGACCAGCAGCTCCAGGTGCAGGCGCGGCGAGGTCGCACCGGTCATGTCATCGAGCGCCTGGCTCACCAGGTCGGCGGTGCGCGAAAGACGTGCGGGGCCGAAGCTCGCGGCCTGCGCGATCATCCGCTCCATCTCGTCGGCGGGCAGCCCGCGCAGCACGGCCGAGGCGCCGTCGCCGACCGCCGCGATGACGATCAGGTCGCGCAGCCGCTCGAGGAGGTCGTCGACGAAGCGACGCGGGTCCTGGCCGGTCTGCACGACGCGGTCCACCGCGGGGAAAGCCGCAGCCGCATCGCCCGCGGCGAGCGCCTCGACGATCTCGTCGAGCAGGGCTGCGTGGGTGTAGCCGAGCAGCGCGACCGCGCGTTCGTAGGTCACGTTGCCCCCGTCGGATCCCGCGATCAGCTGGTCCAGCAGCGAGAGGGTGTCACGCGGCGAGCCGCCGCCGGCGCGGACGACCAGCCCGAGCACGCCCGGCTCGACCTGCACACCCTCCTCGACGCACAGCTTCTCGACGTACTCGATCATCGCCGCAGGGGGCACGAGCCGGAACGGGTAGTGGTGCGTGCGGGAGCGGATGGTACCGAGCACCTTCTCGGGCTCGGTGGTCGCGAAGATGAACTTCACGTGCGCGGGCGGCTCCTCGACCAGCTTCAGCAGGGCGTTGAATCCCTGCGGCGTGACCATGTGCGCCTCGTCGAGGATGAAGATCTTGTACCGGTCGCGGCTGGGCGCGAAGGTGGCCCGCTCGCGCAGGTCGCGGGCGTCGTCGACGCCGTTGTGGCTGGCCGCGTCGATCTCGACGACATCCAGCGAGCCGCCGCCGTTGCGGGACAGCTCCACGCAGCTCGGGCACACGCCGCACGGGGTGTCGGTGGGGCCCTCGGCGCAGTTCAGGCAGCGCGCGAGGATGCGCGCCGACGTGGTCTTGCCGCAGCCGCGCGGACCGGAGAACAGGTAGGCGTGCCCCACCCGGTCGCCGCGCAGTGCGGTCATGAGCGGGTCGGTCACCTGGGACTGCCCGATCATCTCCGCGAAGGTCTCGGGCCGGTAGCGGCGGTAGAGGGCTGTCGTCACCCACCCAGCCTACGGCGTGCCTGGGACACGCGCTCGGCCGCTCACGCGTCCAGCAGGCCCCCGGCCAGCTCCGCCACGCCGCCGAACGCGTCGCCCAGGTCGACCACCGCTCCGACCAGCTGCACCGCGTCGCCGATCAGCTCGATCACCTGCAGCACCAGCGCGGTCGCCTCGAGCACGTCGCCGACGCCCTCCACCGCGGGCAGCCCATCGGACTGCACCCGCACGAGCTGCGCCCAGGAGCGCTCCATGCCGAACAGCACGGCATACGGAAGCAGCCGCTCGTTGAGCAGGAACCGCTGCAGGCGCTGCGCTGCGGCATCCGCCGACACGTCGCCGGAGAGCAGCGCGCCCTCCGTCGACTGCAGGAACCGCAGAGGCTCGGCCTCGGCGAGCGCCATGTACTCGCGCAGGCCGGCGAGGTGCGCCCGCGCGGGGTCGGATGCGGGCAGGAACGTCCGCCACGCCCGCGGCACGACGACCAGCGCGGCCAGGCACACCAGCATCCCGCACCCCAGCAGGATGGACGCCGCCAGCGGCCCCTCGGCCAGCGCAGCGATCAGCAGGAAGCCGTTCCACAGCAGCAGGATCACTGCGGCGGCGCGCAGCAGCGCGACGGGCCAGTGCCGTCGGCCGGGCCGGATCATTCCGGCAGCCTGCAGCCGCTCCCGCGCACCGTCGAGCACGGTCCTCACCCGGTGCGCGAGCGCGCGTCCGCTCGACGAGAGCCGCCGCACCCGCTCCCGGCCGGCGCCGTCGCCCAGCACGGCCTCCAGCACCTTCAGCTCATCGGCGCTGAACTCCGCGCCCTCGACGATCTCGACGCCGACTGGTGTGCGCCGGCGTGCGCGCCGACCGATGCCATCAGGCTCCTCCGCGAGCAGCCGGATCCGCCTGCCCACCGCCATGTCGACGAGCATCGCGGCGGCCGCCCTGTCGTCAGCATCCAGCAGCAGGGCGTCGTCGAGCACCTCCGCGCCCGCGAGGGGCGCGAACTGCGGGCCCGGCGACGCCGGTGCCCGGTTCGACGCCACCCGCGCGAGGATCGCGAGGACCAGCGCGATGAGTGCCGGGATCAATCCCAGCACGATGACGGCTACCGTCATGCCTAGTCCTCGAACACCCCGATGACCGGAATCGACGTGGTGGTCACGGGCACGGTCGGCTGCATGAGCGTGCCGTCGTCGCGCCGGGCATCCTCGAACTGGCGCAGCGTCGGGCGGCCGGGCCGCACGGGCCCCTGACCCGCCAGCGCCACCACAGCCGGCTCGGCGACGGATGCCCGGTACGCGACCCCGCGCACGCTGAAGTCCACCGGATCGCCCGAGCGCACCTCGAGCCGCAGCGCCTCGCGCGTCACGGTCACCTGCAGCTGCGAGCCGTGCCACTGCAGCGCGTACGACAGCTCAGGCCAGTCGGCCGGCAGGCGCGGGTCGAAGCTCAGCAGTCCGTCGTGGTCGCGCATGCCGCCGAAGCCGCTGACCAGCGCGGTCCACACGCCGCCGGCGGATGCCACGTGCACGCCGTCCGAGGAGTTGTGGTGCAGGTTCCCCAGGTCGACGAACAGCGCCTGCTCGAAGTACTCGCGCGCCAGATCCTGGTATCCGACCTCCGCCGCCATGATCGACTGCACCACGGCCGACAGGGTCGAGTCGCCGGTGGTCAGCGGGTCGTAGTAGTCGAAGTCGGCGAGCTTCTCCTCGTCGGTGAAGTGGTTGCCCTGCAGGAACAGCGCCAGCACGACGTCCGCCTGCTTGAGCACCTGGAACCGGTAGATCACCAGCGGGTGGTAGTGCAGCAGCAGCGGGCGCTGGTCGGGCGAGGTGCCCTCCAGATCCCACACCTCGCGCTCCAGGAACAGCGAGTCCTGCGGGTGGATGCGCAGCGCCTCGCTGAACGGGATGTGGATCGCCTCGGCCGCCCGGTCCCACGCCTCCCGCTCCCCGGCATCCAGACCGGTGCGCTCCACCAGCGCGGCGTAGGCCGCCGGGTCCTGCTCGGCCATCTCGCGCACCACGCGCGCCGCCAGCCGCAGGTTGTACCGCGCCATCACGTTCGTGAACAGGTTGTCGTTGACGACCGTGGTGTACTCGTCCGGACCGGTGACGCCGTGGATGTGGAACGTCGAGTGGCCGTTGGTGCCGCGCCAGAAGCCCAGCGTCGCCCACAGCCGCGCGGTCTCGACCGCGATGTCGGCGCCCTCCCGGCGCAGGAACTCCTCGTCACCGGTGGCGCGCACGTACTTGCCGAGCGCATAGCTGACGTCGGCGTTGATGTGGTACTGCGCGGTGCCTGCGGCGTAGTACGCCGACGCCTCCTCGCCGTTGATCGTGCGCCACGGGAACAGAGCGCCCGCCTCGTTGAGCTGGGCGGCACGGCGTCGGGCGGCGGGCAGCATGAGCACCCGGGCGCGCAGCGCGTTCTTCGCCCACTGCGGCGAGGTGTAGGTGAGGAACGGCAGGACGTAGATCTCGGTGTCCCAGAAGTAGTGGCCGCTGTAGCCCGAGCCGGTCAGGCCCTTCGCCGGGACACCGGTGCCGTCGGCACGGGACGCCGCCTGCGCGAGCTGGAAGAGGCACCACCGGGTGGCCTGCTGCAGGTCGTCGTGGCCGGCGATGCGCACGTCGGAGCGCTCCCAGAACGCGGCGAGCCACGCCTCCTGGGCCCGGAACAGGGCGTCGACGCCCTCCACGCCCACGCGGTCCAGCGAACGGCGGCAGCGGTCGACGAGCTCACGCGGCGGCACGCCCCGCGAGCTGTGGTAGCTGACGATCTTGCTGATCCGGATCGGCACGCCGGCCTTCGCCTGCACGCGGAACACGTTCTTGGCGATGTCCGGCTCGATGAGCGTGCGGGCGCTGTAGTCGTTCTCGGTCTCGATGACGTGATCGGCCACGACCGCGACGCTCATGCCCGAGTCGGTCACCCGGTACGACAGCGCGGAGCGCAGTCCGTCCTGCCAGTACTCCACCGGCTGCAGCACGCGCTCGGTGATCTTCTCCGCCTTGCGCGGGTCGAAGCCCGCCTTGCCCTCGGACTTCGACGCCATCGGGTCGCCGGCGTAGATGCCCGCGCCGTCCTGGCGGTTCAGCAGCTGGCAGCTGATCGTGACCGGGGCGTCGGCGTTCTCCACGACGACCTCGAGGCGCAGCACCGCCAGGTGCCGCTCGTCGAAGCTGACGATCCGCTCGTCGTGCATGCGCACGCGCTTGCCCGACGGCGTCACCCACACCACGGTGCGCGACAGCACGCCGGTGCGCATGTCGAGCACCCGGGAGTACTCGTGGATCTCCGTCTCGTCGAAGGACAGCGGCTCGTCGTCGATGTAGACGCGCATCACCTTGGCATCCGGCGCGTTGACGATCGTCTGCCCCACCTCGGCGAACCCGTACGCCTGCTCGGCGTGGCGGATCGGCCACGTCTCGTGCAGACCGTTGATGAACGTGCCGTGCTCGTGCGCGCCGCGTCCCTCGATGTGGTTGCCGCGCAGGCCGAGGTAGCCGTTGCCGACCGAGAAGAGCGTCTCGGACACGCCGTCGTCGTCGTAGCGGGTCTCGATCAGGCGCCAGGGGTCCACGGGGTGGCGTTCGCGGTCGATCATGCGTTCTCCGAAGGGATTCTGAAGGGTGAGGGGCTCAGCGCGGGTCGCGCCCGGGTTCAGGACCGGAGAGCAGACGCGCAAGATCATCGACGATACAGGTGGCACCGGCCTCGCGCAGCGCGTCGGCGCCCGCGCCGCGGTCGACCCCGACGACGGTCGCGTAACCGGCGGATGCAGCGGATGCCACGCCGGAGACCGCATCCTCCACGGCGATCGCCTCGGAGGGGTCGACGCCCAGCATCCGTGCGCCCTCGCGGAACATGTCGGGGGCGGGCTTGGACGCGAGGTGCTCGTGCTCGGCCACCACGCCGTCGACGACGATGCGGAAGAAGTCGCGGATGCCGGCGGATGCCAGCACCTCGGGCGCGTTCTTCGAACTGGAGACCACGCCCATCGGGACCTCGGCGGCGCGGAGCTGCTCCAGCAGTGCGAGCGAACCCGGGTACGGCGCGATGCCTTCGCTGCGCAGCGCGGCGGCGAACGCGGCGTTCTTGCGGTTTCCGACGCCGCAGATCGTCTCCGCCTCGGGCGGGTCGGTGACCTCGCCCCACGGGATCTCGACGTTGCGGCTGCGCAGCAGGCTTGCCACGCCGTCGTAGCGCTTCTTGCCGTCGACGTACGCGAAGTAGTCGGCGTCCGTGTACGGCTCGGTGACGCCCCAGCGGGTCAGCACCTCGTCGAACACGGCCTGCCATGCGCGCATGTGCACTTCGGCGGTCGGCGTGAGCACGCCGTCCAGGTCGAACAGCACTCCCGCAGCGCGGCGCAGGTCGGGCAGGTCTTCGGACACGATGGGACTCCTGGGGACGGTGCAGTTGTCGGGCACGGGTGCTTCGGCGGCCATGGCGCTCGGATCCGGTGTGGCGCTCCCCTCAAGCGTAGCGAGAACCACCCGCGGGGTCTCCCCCATCACCGGACCCTTTTCGGCGCAGATCCGCAGGATCGCCGCGACCGCGGCATCCGTGTCGGCGAGGGACTGCTCCGTGCGGTGCCGGATGCTGAGCACCGTAGGCGCCGGCTCCCCCGGACGCACCGGCGGACGCACGGTGTGGACGATGTGCGCGAGCGCTCCGCCGATCCCGTCGACCGTGCCGTGCGCGAGCTCGGCCCCGTCGTCCTGCACGCGGTACGTCAGCGCGTCACCGCGCCGGTCGATCATCAGCTCCGCGCTCATCCGCCGATGTACGACATCTCGATGCGCTCCGCAGCGGTGTCCGCGGAGCGCATCTCCGAGTAGCGGTCGTCGCGTGCGCCCCAGATCCGCGCCAGGGCGGCCTCCAGCTCGGCATCCGAGCTTCCGCCGCGCAGCAGCGCGCGCAGATCGTGCCCGCCGGAGGCGAACAGGCAGGTGAACAGCTTGCCGTCGGCCGAGATGCGCGCCCGGCTGCAGGTGCCGCAGAACGGCGCCGTGACGCTGGAGATCGCGCCGATCTCCCCCGCCCCGTCGAGGTAGCGCCAGCGCGTCGCCGTCTCGCCGTGGTAGGCGGGCTGCAGCGGTTCGAGCGGATGCACGGCGCCGATCCGCTCGATGATCTCGGCCGAGGACACCACCTGGTCGAGGTTCCAGCCGTTTGTGGTTCCCACGTCCATGAACTCGATGAAGCGCACGGTGACACCCGTGCCGCGGAAGCGCTCGGCGATGCGGAGCACGTCGTCCTCGTTCACGCCGCGCTTGACCACCGTGTTGACCTTGATGGCGTCGAAGCCGACCTCCTCTGCCGCGCGAATGCCGTCGAGCACCCGCGCCAGCGGGAAGTCGATGTCGTTCATGGCACGGAAGGTCGCGTCGTCGAGGGAGTCCAGCGAGACCGTCACGCGATTCAGGCCCGCATCCCGCAGCGCCTGCGCCTTGTGCGCGAGAGCCGAGCCGTTGGTGGTCAGCGCGATGTCGAGGCGCTCCCCCTCGCGCGTGCGCAGTTCGGCCAGCATCGCGATCAGCGTCTCGATGTCGCGGCGCAGCAGCGGCTCGCCGCCCGTCAGCCGCAGCTTGTGCACGCCGTGTGCGACGCCCGCCCGGGCGACGCGCACGATCTCCTCGAAGCTCAGCAGCATGGTGTGCGGCAGGAAGTCGTGGTCGCGGCCGAAGACCTCCTTGGGCATGCAGTACACACAGCGGAAGTTGCAGCGGTCGGTGACCGAGATGCGCAGGTCGCGCAGCATCCGCCCGCGGGTGTCCCGCAGGCGTGATCCGAGCTGCAGTGCCATGTCCTCCACCGTAGTCGTCGTGTCCGTGCCGGCGGCCGGATCGGACCGCTCAGCGGGTGACCGGCTCCAGCCGGACGACCACGCCCTTCGAGGCGGGCGTGTTGCTGCCGAACGCCGTCAGGCCCAGCGGCACCAGCGGGTTCCCCTCCGGGAAGTACGTCGCGGCGCATCCGCGCGATGTGGGATAGGAGACGGCCTTGAACTCATGCACGACCCGGTCGACGCCGTCCTCGTACTCGCTGTGCACGTCCACGATCTGGCCGTCGGCGATGCCGAGCTCCCTGAGGTCGTCGGGGTTCACGAAGATCACACGGCGGCTCTTCCGGATGCCTCGGTAGCGATCGTCGAGACCGTAGATCGTCGTGTTGAACTGGTCGTGCGCGCGCATCGACTGCAGCAGGAGTCGGCCCGGAGGGCACTCCAGGTACTCCAGTTCGTTCACGGTGACCATCGCCTTGCCGGTCGCCGTCGGGAACGTCCGGGAGTCGCGCGGCCCGTGCGGGAGGATGAACCCGTGCTCCTCGCGCAGGCGCGCGTTGAAGTCGTCGAACCCGGGGACGACGTGCTCGATGTGCTCCCGGATCCGGTCGTAGTCCTTCTCGAACCCGGCCCAGTCGATCGGGCCGTCATCGCCCCACAGCGCCCGCGCGATGCCGACGACCACCGACACCTCCGACTTGAGCTGATCGGAGATCGGTTCGACCTTGCCCCGCGTGGCGTGGATCGCGCACACCGAGTCCTCCACCGACAACGACTGCTCGCCGGCCTCCTGCCGGTCGATCTCGGTGCGTCCGAGCACCGGCAGGATGATCGCCTCGTCCCCGACGGTGAGGTGGTTGCGGTTGAGCTTGGTGGAGACCTGCACGTTCAGCCCGACGTTGCGGAAGCCCTCCTCGGCGGCGTGCGTGTCCGAGACGGCCGCGACCATGTTGCCGCCCATCGCCATCCACACCCTGGTCCTGCCCTCGCGCATCGCCTGCACCGATTTGACCACGTCGTAGCCGTGCTCGCGCGGGACCGTGATGCCGAACTCCCGGTCCAGGGCCGCGAGGAAGCTCTCCGGCATCTGCTCCCAGATGCCCATGGTCCGGTCGCCCTGCACATTGCTGTGGCCGCGGATCGGCGAGGCGCCGGCGCCCGGCTTGCCGATGTTCCCGCGCAGGAGCAGCAGGTTCATGACCTCCTTCAGGATCTTCACCGCATCCCGATGCTGCGTGAGCCCCATCGCCCAGGTGATGATGACCCGCTCGGAGTTCAGGTAGCGGTCGGCGAGCTCGTCGATCTCGGCCTGGGAGAGGCCGGTGGCCTGCAGCACCCTGTCCTCGTCGAGCGTCCTGACGTGCTCACGGAACTCCTCCAGTCCCTGGCAGTGCTCGTCGAGGAAGGCGTGATCGAGCACGGTCCCCGGTGCCGCGTCCTCCGCTTCGAGGACCTTCTTCGAGACGGCTTTCATCAGCCAGCCGTCGCCGCCCGACCGGATGAGCAGGTACTGGTCGGCCAGACCCGTGCCGCGGCCGATGATGCCGCGCACCCGCTGCGGGTTCTTGTAGCGGGTCAGCCCCGCCTCGTGCAGCGTGTTGACGGCGACGATCTTCGCCCCGTTGTCCTTGGCCTCCTCCAGCGCGGTGAGCATGCGCGGATGATTGGTGCCGGGGTTCTGGCCCATCACGATGATGAGGTCGGCCTTGCCGAAGTCGTCATAGGAGATCGTGCTCTTGCCGATACCGATCACCTCGCCCAGCGCCGTGCCGGTGGACTCGTGGCACATGTTCGAGCAGTCCGGGAGGTTGTTGGTGCCGAGGGTGCGCGCCATCAACTGGTAGATGAAGGCGGTCTCGTTCGCGGTGCGGCCGCTCGTGTAGAACGTCGCCTCGTCGGGCGAGTCCATCGCCTTCAGGCGGTCGGCGATGAGCGTGAACGCCTCATCCCAGGAGATCGGCCGGTAGTTATCCTCGCCCTGGGGCTTGTAGACGGGTTCGACCAGACGACCCTGCATGCCCAGCCAGTACTCCGACTTGGTGAGCAGGCTGCTGATGGAGTTCTGCGCCCAGAACGCCGTGGGGATCGTGACGGGCGCGGCCTCCCAGGTGACGGCCTTCGCGCCGTTCTCGCAGAACTCGAACGTCTTGCGGTGGTCGGGATCGGCCCACGCGCAGCTCATGCAGTCGAAGCCGTCCTTCTGGTTCATGTCCGTGAGCAGGGTCAGTGCGCGCCGCACGCCCATCTCCCTGATGCCGGGCACCATCGAGTGCAGCACTCCCGGCACGCCCGCGGCCCATTCCTTCGGCGGTCCGACCTCCGCGTCCCTCGCGTCGTCACTGATGTCCTGGATCGGGGCCTTCGCCGCCATCACGTGCTCCTTCGCCTGGGTCTCTCTCCGGGGTACCAGCCGCATGCCGCCCATGCAAGGGCCTGAGGTGCTTTCGCGGTCCGGTCACACGGGCGCGGGCACTGCCTCGCGCACGCGCTCGGGACGCGAGTAGACGTTCATGCTCGCGCCGCGCACGAAGCCGACCAGGGTGAGCCCCGTGGATTCGGCCATCTCGACGGCCAGCGACGACGGCGCCGATACGGCCGACAGCATCGGGATGCCGGCCATGACCGCCTTCTGCACCAGTTCGAAACTCGCCCGCCCCGACACCTGCAGCACGGTGCCGGTCAGCGGCAGGCGTCCGTTCAGCACCGCCCATCCGACCACCTTGTCGACCGCGTTGTGCCGGCCGACGTCCTCCCGCACCACCAGGAGTTCGCCGGTCGCGGCGTCGTAGAGGCCCGCCGCGTGCAGTCCGCCGGTCTTCTCGAACACCTCCTGCCGCGAGCGCAGCATGTCCGGCAGCTCGGCGAGGGTCGCGGCATCCACCTCCAGCGGATCCGCGGAGACGTCGAACGCCGAGGTGGTCGCGACCTGCTCGATGGACGCCGCACCGCACACACCGCAGGCGGTGGTCGTGTACGAGTGCCGCGCGCGCGACGGGTCGGGCAGCGGCGTGCCAGGTGCCAGCGTGACGTCCAGGACGTTGTAGGTGTTGCCGCCGTCGGCCGCCGATGCGCCGAGGGCATAGGCGCCCGGCGCTGCGACGGACCCGCCGGTGCCCGGCCCGCCGCAGTGGATCGCGGAGGCGAACTGGTCGTGGTGCCGGATCACGCCCTCCGAGACGAGGAACCCGGCGGCGAGCTCGACGTCATGTCCCGGCGTGCGCATCGTGACCGTGAGCGGTGCGCCGGACACGCGGATCTCCAGGGGCTCCTCGACCGCGAGCGTGTCGAGCCGGCGCACGGCCGCGCCCTCGGCGCCGTCTGTCGCGGCAGTGATGTGAACGACCTTCTTGCGGGTGGTGATCCTGCCCATCGCGTCCTCCCGGGTGTCCGTCCTCGCTGCCCGCCACGGTACTCCCCCCGGGGCGGACCCATGGCTCGGTACGGATGTCGGCAGGCCCGAATCCGGCGTCCTGACCGACATCCGTGTTCTCGACCGACATCCGTACCGAACGGCGGGGGGCGGAGGCGGACGCGGAGGCCGTGGAGGGTCAGGAGGCCGGCGGGCGGATGCTGATCGTCGAGCCGGATGTGACGGGCGAACCGGCCGGGAGGATCAGCTCGACGAGATCGCCGTCGGCGGTGCGGGCGTGAGCGCGGATGCCGTCGGCGCTCGTCTCGGCGCTCTCGACGCGCGCCTGCCATGACCCGTCCGTCCCGGGCAGGGTCGACGCGACCGCGGCGATGAAGGGCGTGGCCGGTTCGCCGAGGACGGCATCGGGTGCGCCCTCGGCGGTGACGCCGCCGTGCTCGAGCACGATCAGCCGGTCGGCGAGCGCGCGCGCATCCGCCGCATCGTGCGTGGCCAGCACGGCGGTGGTCCCGGTGGCGGCGAGCTCGTCGCGCAGCAGGGAGCGGATGCCGTCGGCGGTGGCGGGATCGAGCGAGGTCAGCGGCTCGTCGAGCAGCAGCACGCGCGGCGACACCGCCAGCGCCCGCGCGAGCGCGACGCGCTGCTGCTGTCCGCCCGACAGCCGCGCCGGGCGCCGGGCGCCGAAGCCCGGCAGGCCGACCCGCTCGAGCCAGGCGTCGGCGCGCATTCCGGCATCCGCTCTGCGCACCCCGTGCGCACGCATCCCGAAGGCGATGTTGTCGCGCGCGCTCAGGTGCGGGAACAGCCGCGCCCGCTGTCCGAGCAGGATCACGCCGCGTTCGCGCGGCGGCACGTCGACGCCGGCCGCGTCCTGCACCGTCCTGCCTCCCAGCTGCACGGTTCCCGCCGTCAGGGGTGTGAAGCCGGCGATCGCGCCCAGGAGCGTCGACTTGCCCGCACCCGACGGGCCCATCACGGCGAGGGTCTCCCCTGCGGCCACTCTCAGCTGGGCGTCCAGGGCGAAGCCGCCGCGGTCGACGCGGATGCGGGCGTCCAGCACGGCGTCCCGGCCGGCGGCATCCGCGCTCATCGCAGCTCCTCCGCGACCGCGGTTCCCCCGCCGGGCCGCCAGCCGCGCACCAGCAGCAGCACCGCCACCGACGTGACCAGCAGCATCAGCGACAGCGCGATGGCGCTGCCCTGGCTGACGCCGGCACCGTTGAACGCCGTGTAGATCGCCAGCGGCATGGTCTGCGTCACGCCTGGCGCGTTGCCCGCGAACAGCGCAGTCGCGCCGAACTCGCCGGCCGCCCGCGCGAAGCACAGCACGGTTCCCGACAGCAGTCCCGGGCCTGCCAGTGGCAGGGTGACCCGCCACAGGATCGTCCAGCTCCCGGCCCCCAGGCCGGCCGCCGTGCGCTCGTACTCCACGCCCGATGTGCGGACGGCGCCCTCCAGCGCCAGCACGAGGAACGGGAGCGCGACGAACACCTGAGCGAGCACGACGGCCGGGGTCGTGAATGGCACCTGCCACCCGGTCCAGCCCAGCCAGCCGGATCGGCCGAACAGGAAGAGCAGCGCCAGCCCGCCGACCATCGGGGGCAGCACCAGCGGCACGGTGACGACCGCGCGCAGCACCGCGGCGGTGCGCGGAGCGGCTCGGGCGATGGTCAGTGCCAGCGGGATGCCGATCAGCAGGCAGATCGCCGTGGCGACGAGCCCGGTGACCAGCGACAGCCGCAGCGCGCCGAGCGCCTCGACCGAGGTCACGTCCTGCCACAGCGTTCCCCACTGCACGCGCCCGACGAGGGCGGCGAGAGGCAGCACGAGGAACACGATTCCGAGCGCCGCGGGCACGATCAGCACCCGCGGCGCATGACCGCGGGCGCCGGTCGTCTGCGAGCCGCGTCGAGGCATCACGGCCCGTCGAAGCCGAAGGACGCGAGGATCTTCTGCCCCTGCGTGCCGGTGATGAACGAGACGAACGTCGTCGCGGCATCGGGGTTCGGAGCATCCTTCAACGCCACGATCGGGTAGGCGTTCACGACCTGATCGGCGCCGGCCGGGGTGAACGAGCGGACGTCGGCGGTCGCGGCGGCGGCATCCGTCTTGTAGACGAGCCCGGCGTCAGCCTCGTCGCTGCGCACCTTGGTGAGCACGGCCGTCACGTTCTGCTCCTGACTGACCGGCGTGAGGGTGACCCGCTGGGCGGCGAGCAGCTTCTTCGACGCCGCGCCGCAGGGCACCTCGGGTGCGCAGAGCACCACCTTCACACCGGGCTTGGCGAGATCCGCGAGCGTCTTGATTCCAGCCGGGTTCGCCTTCGGTGTCACGACGACCAGCGTGTTGCGTGCGAAGACCGCAGGGCCCGATGCCAGGCCGGCGCCGGTGACCCTGGCCATGTTCGCCTCGTCGGCGGAGGCGAACACGTCGACCTTCGCGCCGCCGTCGATCTGGGTGGCGAGCGTGCTGGAGCCGTCGTAGGTCGCGGTGACGTGCACGCCGGGGAAGAGCTTCTCGAACTGCGCGATCGCCTGGTCGAAGGCGCCCTTCAAGGACGCCGCTGCCGAGACCGACAGTTCGCCGGTGAGCACATCGGCATCCGCCGGCGACGGCGCGTCCCTCGGCGCGACGCCTCCTCCGGACGCATCCGATCCCCCCGTGCGGCTGCTCGTGGGGGTCGTGTCGGGCGATGCCGTGGACGCGCAGCCGCCGAGCAGCAGCGCGACGGCCGCGGTGGCGACGGCGATGATCGGGATGCGGCGCATGGCTCTTCTCCTCACGTGCGTGCGCGGTCAGCGCGGGGTCTCGACGATGACCGTCGTCGCCTTCACCACGGCGACGGCGAGCGATCCGACCTCGAGGCCCAGCTCCCGCACGGCCTCGGCGGTCATCAGCGAGACCACCCGGTGCGGGCCCGCCTGGATCTCGACCTGGGCGGCGACGGTGTCCATCACGACGTTGGTGACCAGGCCGGTGAAGCGGTTGCGTGCGCTGGAGCGCACGCCCGTGGCGTCCTCCGCCGACTTCGCCAGGGCGATCGCGTGCCGGGCGAGCGCCTCGCCGGGTATATCGGCCGGACTGGCGTCGGTGACCGGCAGCACGCCCTGGTCGACCCAGCGGCGCACCGTGTCGTCACTGACCCCGAGCAGGTCCGCGGCGAGTGCGATCTTGTAGCTTGCGGACATGTCCGCAGACTATCACCGCATGTGCGGATGAAAGCAGGCTTCTTGTCCGCAGAAGCGGAGTCCATCCGGGTCGAGGCGAGGTCTACCCTGGAGGTCATGTCCCTCCCCCCGCTGGTCGAACCCGTCGATGCGCTCAGCAGCAGGGAGCAGCTGCGCACGGCGCGGCATCAGTGCCTCGCCGCGCTCGGCTCCGACGGGCAGCGCCGCATCGCCGCAGCCAGCGTCGGCGTCATCGGCGCGGGCGGTCTGGGCGCCCCGGTCGTGCTCGCGCTGGCGGCCGCGGGAGTCGGCACCATCGTGGTGTTCGACGACGACGATGTCGAGCTCTCCAACCTGCAGCGCCAGGTCATCCATCGCCTGCAGGACGTCGGGCGACCCAAGACAGACAGCGTGGTGCGCGTGGCCGCCGACCTGTCCGAGACCGAGGTGCGGGTGGTGACCACCCGGCTCACGCACGAGAACGCCGCCGAGCTGATCTCCGGGGTCGACCTGGTGCTCGACGGCACGGACTCCTTCGAGAGCCGCGAGGTCGTGGCCGCCGCCTGCGAGCGGCTGGCCGTGCCGCTCGTATGGGGCACCGTGCAGGAGTTCGCCGGGTTGGTGACGGTGTTCTGGTCGGCGCCTCCCAAGCCTGCGGAGGCGGTGCGCCTGCATGACCTGTACCCGCCCGGGAGCGAGGCGCCGTCGTGCTCGGCCGTAGGTGTCTTCGGTCCGCTGTGCATCCAGGCGGGCTCGATGATGGCATCCGAGGCGCTCAAACTGATCACCGGCATCGGGCGGCCCCTGCTGGGCCGGATCGCGATGATCGACGCGCTCGCGGGCACGGTGCGCGAGGCGCCGCTGCGTGCGTCGCGGGCGACGGCATCCGCTCCGCTGTCCGATGCCGTCGAGGCCGTCGGCGAGGTCGACCACCCGGCCGACGGAGCCGTCGTGATCGACGTGCGCGAGGCCGAGGAGGTCGCCCGCGGGATGCTCCCCGGGGCGCGGCACCTGCCGCTGGCGGCGCTGCTGGAATCGGTCGACTCCGCGGCGGCGGAGCTGGCCGGCAGCGAGGTCGTGGTGGTGTGCCAGGTGGGGGCGCGCGCACGACGTGCCGCTCAGGCTCTGCGCGGCCGGGGAGTGAACGCCGTGGTGCTGCGCGGCGGCATGGACGGATACGAGCGCAGGAGGCAGCCGGCATGACCGCGCAGCTGATCACCGTGGAGGAGCATCGTGCGCGGATCCTCGCGGCCGTGCGTCCGCTCGAAGCCGTGCGGATGCCGCTGCCGGGCGCGCTCGGCCGCATCCTGCGCGAGCCGGTGCGCTCGGCCGTGGACCTGCCCCTGTTCGACAACTCCGCGATGGACGGCTTCGCGGTGCGGTTCGACGACGTGGCGGATGCCGCCGCCGGCGCGCCGGTGGACCTCGAGGTGGTCGCCGACGTGCCGGCCGGCAGCGCCGAGGACCCGTCGTTCGGGCGCGGGCAGGCGGTGCGGATCATGACCGGGGCGCCGGTGCCGAACGACGCCGACGCGATCGTGCCGTTCGAGGACACCGCAGGGGGTCTGGCGGAGTCGCTGGGCCGCATCCGTGTGCTCGCCGCCCCGCACGCCCGCGGTGCGCACATCCGACAGCAGGGCGATGAGTGCCGTGCCGGCGACGTGATCCTGCCCGCCGGCGCCGACCTGGGTGGTCGGCAGCTGGCGGGGATCGCCGCGGCCGGGGTGCACGAGGTCGTCGTCTCGCGCGTGCCGCGCGTCGCGGTGATCTCGACCGGCGACGAGCTGCGCCCACCGGGTGCGCCGCTGGAGCGCGGGCAGATCCCGGAGTCCAACGGCACTCTGCTGGAGGGGCTGTGCCGCGAGAACGGCGCCGAGGTGATCATGACGACCTCAGTCACCGACGATGGCGACGGCCTGCGTGCGGCGCTGGCGGATGCCGCGGCCCTCGGCGCGGATGTCGTGATCACCTCCGGGGGCGTCAGCGAGGGCGCGTACGAGGTGGTCAAGAGCGTCGCCCGGATGCGGTTCGACAAGGTCGCCATGCAGCCGGGCAAGCCGCAGGGGTTCGGCGACGGCCCGGACGACGGCGGACCGCTGCTCTTCGGGCTGCCCGGCAACCCGGTGAGCGTCGCCGTGTCGTTCGAGGTGTTCGTGCGTCCCGCACTGCGGGCGATGCAGGGCGCCGCCGACCTGGACCGACTGATCGTGCGCCTGCCCGCGGTGGAGGCGTGGCGCACCCCTCCCGGCCGCCGCCAGTACCGCCCGGTGCTGGTCACGCGCGACGGGGTGGCGCCGGCGTCGTCCGGCGGGTCGCACCTGGCGGCCAGCCTCGGGCGTGCGGAGGCCTATGCGATCATCCCCACCGACGTCGACCACGTCGGAATCGGCGACGTCGTCGATGTCATGCTGGTGCCATGAGCTTCACGCACCTGGATTCCGCTGGTCACGCCCGCATGGTCGATGTCACCGAGAAGCAGCCGACAGTGCGCTCGGCGACAGCGCGGGGGTTCGTGCACTGCGCCCCGCGTGTCGTGGCGGCGCTGCGGGATGACACCGTGCCGAAGGGCGACGTGCTGGCGGTGGCGCGCATCGCCGGCATCGCCGGGGCGAAGCGCACTCCCGAGCTGCTGCCGCTGGCGCACGTGATCGGCGTGCACGGGGCGGCGGTGGATCTGCGGATCACCGACGAGGGCGTGGAGATCGAGGCGACCGTGCGCACGGCCGACCGCACCGGGGTGGAGATGGAGGCGCTCACGGCCGTGTCGGTCGCCGCGCTCACCGTGGTCGACATGGTGAAGGGGCTCGACAAGGGCACCTCGATCGCGAACGTGCGCATCGTGGCGAAGACCGGTGGCAAGTCCGGCGACTGGCATCGGCCGGACGAGCCCGCCTGATCATGGTCGTGCGGTTCGGTGCGGTGCTGCTGGCCGGCGGTCGCGCCTCGCGCATGGGCGGCATCGACAAACCGGGGCTGCTCGTCGACGGGGTGAGCATGCGCGATCGGGCGATCGCCGCGGTGGTCTCCGTCGGCGCGGATCCGATCGTCGTGGTGGGGCCGGAGCCGGATGCCGTCGTGCCGCCGGCTGACGCCGATGCTTCGCAAGATGCAGAGCATGAGCCGGCAGCTGCTGCGACTGCTTCCGACACGACATCCGCATCCGGCACTGCCCGCGCGGCCGTGAGGTGGGTGCGGGAGGACCCGCCGTTCTCCGGGCCGGCCGCCGCCATCGTGACCGGGCTGGAGGTTCGGGGGGCGGATGCCACGGAGTGGACCTTCCTGCTGGCCTGTGACCTGCCGCATCCGGACGTCGCCGTCGCCCGCCTGGCGGCCGGCATCCCGGCTCTCCCGCCGGAGACGGACGGCGCGTGTCTGGTCGACGAGACCGGGCGGGCGCAGTGGCTCACGGGCGTGTATCGCACGCCGGCGCTGGTGAGTGCGGCATCCGCTCTGCCGGACGGCGGGCGCGACCAGCCGGTGCGGGCGCTGCTCGCCGGGCTGTCCGTGGAGCTCATCCACGACTCGGGCGACGGAGCCCAGGACGTGGACACATGGGACGATTACGAGCAGTTGACGAAGGAGCATCCATGAGCGAGCACCTGCCACCCGAGACGCTGGACAGCTGGGCGGATGCCCTGCGGGAGCGCTTCGATCTGAGCGCCGACGACGTGCCGATCTCGCTGATCCTGGACCTGGCGAAGGACGTCGCGAACGGCGTCGCCCGGCCGGCCGCGCCGTTCAGCGCGTTCGTGGCGGGCCTGGTCGCGGGTCGCCGTGGCGGCTCGCCGGACGACATCCGCGCGGCGGTGGCGGATGTGACGAAGCTCGCCGGCGAATGGCAGGCCTGACGTGGCACGGGTGCGGTTCTTCGCCGCGGCCGAAGAGGCAGTCGGCAGCTCCGAGCTGACCGTGGATGCCGCGACTCTCGCCGCGCTGACTGCAAGCCTGCGCGACGATCACCCGGCTCTCGCGGAGATCCTGCCGCGCTGCTCGGTGCTGGTCGACGGCGCGCGAGTGGACGACTCGTGGACGCTGACCGACGATACGGTGGTCGACGTGCTGCCGCCGTTCGCCGGCGGCTGAGCCCCGCGTCTCCTGAGCGCCCTTCGTCTCCTCGCTGGTGCTCGTCGCTCAGGAACCGCAACCCACCCCGGTCCCTGAGCGCGCGCACACCCCGGTCCCTGAGCGAGCGCGCATGCCCCGGTCCCTGAGCGAGCGCAGCGAGACGAAGGGTCAGCCGCCGAGCCCCTTCCAGACGGTGGCGCCGTCGGCTTCGATCTGCCGCTTCCAGATGGGCAGGCTGTGCTTGATGGCCTCGATCAGCGCGCGGGACACGTCGTACGCGACGCCGCGGTGGCCCGATGCGACCGACACGACGACGGCGGCCTCGCCGACCTCCAGGCGCCCGATGCGGTGGCTGGCAGCGACGATGGCGTCCGTCTCGCCGACGGCGTCGGCGATCAGCGTGCGCAGGGTCTTCTCGGCATCCGGGTGGGCCGAGTACTCCAGTGCGACGACCGGGGTGGCGGCGTCCTCGTCATTGTCGCGGACGCGGCCGACGAAGGTGATCTCGGCGCCCATGCGAGGGTCGTCGACGGCGGCACGGTGGGCGTCGATGTCGAGCGGCTCGGTGCTGATCTGCGCGAGGCGGATGGTCATCGATGGTCCTCCCCTTCGAGCTGCCCGAGCGCGTGGTGCGCGATCTCGAGCACGAGTCGGATGCCGTCGGTGACGGCTGCGGTCGAACCGGGGAGGTTGACGATGAGTGCGTTCCCGGCGACGCCCGCGAGTCCGCGGGAGAGCAGGGCCGCAGGCTTCTCGGCGGCGCCTCGGCGGCGCAGCTCCTCGGCGATGCCCGGCAGCTCGCGGTCGAGCACGCGGGCGGTTCCCTCGGGGGTGCGGTCACGCGGGCCGATGCCGGTGCCGCCGGTGGTGACGATCAGGCGGATGCCGCGCTGCAGCGTCTCGCTCAGTGCGCGCTCGACCTCATCGGCGTCGTCCGGGATGATGATCGCGTCGTCGCAGTCGAAGCCGGCGGCGCGGAGCGCCGCGACGCCGATGGGCCCGGATGCGTCCGCGCGCTCACCGCGGGCGGAGCGGTCCGAGACGGTGATGACTGCGGCTGCCGGCGACATGCCTTCAGCCTAGCGAGGGCCCCTGCTACCGGCGCCTTCCAGCACTCGCGCTGCGCCGAGCATCCCATCGACACTGAAGACCGGAAAGCCCCAGTTCAACTCCGAAAAGCAGTTCAGGATCTCTCTTCCATCCTTCGAACATATGTACTACACTGTAAGCATGATCCAGGACTTCGATGCACTCCACCGGCAGCGGGTCGCGCTGCTGGATGCGTGGGTGTCGAAGCAGCATGAGATCGCCCGCCTGCAGGCCGAGGCCGCGGAGATCCTCGCGGATCGGTGGGAGCTGTTCGAGCAGGAGCTCCAGGTCGAGCCCGTGCACGCGCGATCCATCGAGAGATCGATGCTGGCGCAGTACGCGGCCACCGGACACATGTCGAAGGGGTCGATGGAGTTCGCGTTCACCGATGCGCGGATGCTGCGCCAGTTCCCTGCCGTGCGCGCCGCGTTCGCCGACGGGAGAGTCACGCCGTCGCATGTGCGCGAGATCATCCGCGAATCGCAGCCGGTGCGTGAGGCGATCGACACCGGCCAGATCACCCCTGACACGCTCGCGCTGTACGAGCAGGCCTGCCTGGAAGTCGCCGAACGCGACACCGCGGCGCGCACCAGAGCGCATGCTCGGCAGGTCGCCGCAGCGCTGGCCGGGCTGACCGTCACCGAGCAGCAGCAGAAGGCGTTCTCCGAACGGACCGTCACCGTCCGTTCCGTCGGCGACGGCCTCGCACTGCTGCAGGCCGTGCTTCCCGAGCATCTCGCCGTCGCGATCTACGACCGGCTCACGAAGATGGCCGAGCACCTGTGCGGGCATCCCGAAGACCGCAACCTGCCGGCTGAGGAGCCGACCGAGGCTCAGTGGGCGGCTTGGGAAGCCGAATGGGCCAGTGCCGAGCATTCGGAGCAGGCCCTGTTCGAGGAGATCGCCCGCATCGCCGCCGCAGAGTCAGAGGCAGCCGCGGCCGAAGCTGAGGAGGCGGATGGCACGCAGGCACATGAGGAGCAGGCTCCAGACTCGGCCCTCGCAGAGGCCGACTGCCCCGCGAGCGACTGCCCCGCGAGCGACGGCCCCGCGGTCCACGGCGCCGATGCTGCACCCGCGGGCTCCTCCTGCAGCGATGCGGATGCCGATATCGAAGCCACCTTCCAGGAGCTGATCGCCCGCCATCTCGACGCGGATGGCTTCTGGCCTGACGACGACGATCCCGATCCCGGCGGGCCGCCACCTGAACCGGACCTGGGTCGCTGGACGGACCCGCAGTTCGATCCGGACAGCCCCTGCATCACCCGCCTCCCAGACGAACTCCGGACGTTCGATCAGCTGCGCGCCGACCTGCTCACCGACCTTCTGCTGGCCAGCGACCCGTCAGAGGCGCACGGCGCGGGGCTCGACGGCATCCGGGCGACCATCCAGGTCACCGTCTCCGCCACGACCCTGATCGGTCAGGATGACCGGCCCGGCGAGTTGGACGGGCACGGGCCGATCCGCCCTGAGGTCGCTCGAGCCCTCGCCGGCAGCACGAAGGGATGGACCCGGCTGTTCCTCGACTCGGAGGGGTTCGTCACCCAGACCGACACCTACACGCCGACCGAACCGATGGTCAGGTTCCTGCGCGCGAGGGACCAGCACTGCCGCTTCCCCGGCTGCCGCCAGCCCATCCACCGATGCGAGCGGGATCACAACGAGGACTGGGCACTCGGCGGTTCGACGTCGATCGACAATCTTGCCCACTTCTGCAAGACCCACCACACGCTCAAGCATCCGGACCTCCCCGACTTCGCCCGCTGGACCGCACGCCAGGCCCCTGACCGGACCGTGCAGTGGACCGACCCCGACGGCCGCACCCACCGCGACGTCGAACGGCCACGCGTCATGTTCGTCCCGACCGACTCGCTTCGGAGCATCTGGACAGATACGCCCCTGACGCTGGAGGACGCCGGATCGCCTTTCTGACGAGGAACGAGGTGTTCCGTCCAGGATCGCGAAGCTTCACCCAGGACACGGCCCCGACAGGGCATCCACCACCGCCGTCGCGTCGTCCTGGAAGCGCGCGTAGTGCTCCTGGTCGGCGTTGATCTGCACCCGGTGGATGGCGTGCGAAGGCGGCAGCTGCTGCCAGCCCGCGATCTTCCCCAGACGCACGTAGAACTTCGTCGCGGCGGTGGCAGGATCCATCCGCTCCTCATCGCTACCCCACCACTTCTGCTGCTGGAACAGCCCGATGCTGGACGTGCGGCTGCCGTCGGGGTTCCTGACGCCCGAGGTCTCCCAGTCGCCGTAGCCGATGTTGTGCAGCGAGCTCTCCCCCATCGCCGCCATGACGCCCAGCACCTGGCCGTCACGCCCGAAGCCCAGAGTTCGCGCGGTGCTCACGATGATCGCCGCGTTCATGAGCTGGTCGCCGCTCCACCCGGCCACGCCCTGATCGGGGAACGTCTGAGGCCGCTCTGCGCAGTACCGCTCGCCCCGCGGAGCAGTGAGCAGCCCCACCCCCACGAACACGGCGGAGAGAGCCAGAGCGACGGAGATCGTGATCGCTCCGATCCGCAGCATCCGCTTCCTCTCCCGGCGACGACGAGCGCGGCGGCGCAGCACGGTGGCGCGGGATCGGCGCTGACTCACGCGGCCGGGTCCCTCCGCCTGCCGATGAAGGCCACCAGCCCGCCGCCGATCGCACCGAACAGGTGCGCCTGCCAGGAGACGCCGGGGCCCGCCCCGAAGATGCCGGTCAGCACCGTGGTGCCGTAGAGCACGATGACGATCACCGCGATGCCCGCGTAGGCGATGCGGTGCGCGAGGCGCCCCGGCGCGATGACGCGCAGCACGACGTACCCGAAGTAGCCGAACACCAGCACGGATGCTCCGACAGTGAGCGTCCCCGGTGCGTTGAGCAGCCAGGTCCCGGCGCCTCCGACCAGTGCGACCACCGCCGTCACCAGCCAGAACCGCCTCGCGCCCTCGACGGCGACGAGGCATCCGAGGATGAGGAACGGCACCGAGTTGCCGATCAGGTGTGTCCAGCTCGCGTGCAGCAGCGGACCCAGCACGAGGCCCTGCAGGCTGCCGAGATCCCATGACCGCAGCCCCCAGCCGACGAAGGTGCCAGGCAGCACGGCATCCGCGAGCTGGATCGCCCACATCAGCGCGAGCAGGCCGATCGGCGCGAGGAAGCGCGTCGCCTTCGGCGAGCGCGCGACGGGAGGAGCGGTTGCTGTCACACGACGATCCTCGCAGGTGCGCTGGGGAGTGGACTGAGCGCGCACGCCGACGCGTGTGTCCGTCCCCGCCCGTAGCATCACGCTCATGGGCCCGTTGACTCGTGACAAGAGGATCGCACTGCTCGATGCGCCGTCCAACCTCGGCCTGCGACCGCCCGCGGACGGCGTCGCCCCGGGGTGCTACAAGGCGCCGTGGGCATTGCGCGACGCCGGGCTGCTCCCTCGCCTCGGCGCGAACGATGCCGGTGCCGTGGTCCCGCCGCGCTACGTCTCGACGTGGTCGCCGGGTGCCGGCGTGCGCAACGGCAGAGCCATCGCGACCTACGCGGGCAGACTCGCCTCGCGCATCGGCGGAATACTGGATGCCGGCGAACTGCCGGTCGTGCTCGGAGGCGACTGCTCGATCCTGCTCGGCCCTGCTCTGGCGCTGCGCCGGAGAGGACGTTTCGGTCTGGCCTTCATCGACGCTCACGACGACTTCCGGCACCTCGGCAACTCACCGCACGTCGGCGCGGCGGCTGGAGAAGAACTGGCACTCGTCATCGGGCGAGGCGAGGACTACCTGACCGACATCGACGGCCTGCGCCCGTATTTCCGGGAAGAGGACATCGTCGCCATCGGTGTTCGTGATCCCCAGATCTTCGCGGACTTCACCGAAAGCGATATCGCTCTCGTCTCGGGGGTGGACGGGCCGGCGGATGCTGCGCGCGACGTCCTCGTCAGGGACGAGCTCGACGGGTTCTGGATCCACGTGGATGCCGACATCCTCGACCCGTCCGTCCTGCCGGCCGTCGACTCCCCCGAGCCCGGCGGACTCAGCCCAGATCAGCTCATCGACCTGCTCGCAGGCCTTCTCGCGTTGCCCGGAGCGATCGGCATGGAGTTGACCGTGTTCGATCCTGACCTCGACGAGGACGGAGCTCAGGCGGCCCTTCTCACGGACATCCTCGTGGAAGCGGCGAGCCGGCGCTGAACCGGCAACGACTGCGCTCGAGCGCCTCTGACAACGGGCTTCTGCGCGGCACGGTGCACGGGCATCAGGGCAAAAGAAAAGACCCTCCGCGCACCCGACAGAGCCCGGTTACCCTTGCTACGTTTCCGTCCTGGGGGAATTGGCCTGGATGCCGTCACGCGGAGAGCCGTCCACGAGTCTACCCGACCGGAGGGGCGCCCTTGACCGCCGGTCCGCGCTCCGCTCGCTCAATGACCGGAGACTCCCCCGCTACGCTCGATCACGATGACACCGCAGCCCGGACCGCTCGCCGACTGGCGGTACGACGGCGAGCTGCGCTCCTACCAGTCCGAGGTGCTGGCGCAGATACCGGCTTCCCCGGCGGACGCCGCGATGCACATCGTCGCACCGCCCGGATCCGGCAAGACACTGCTCGGCCTTCTGCTGGCGGTGCGCGAGCAGCGTCGCGCACTCGTGCTCGCCCCGACGGTCACGATCCGAGAGCAGTGGGTGCGCACGGCACGCTCCCTCACAACGGACGAGGCCCGCGTCGGAGACGACCCCACGGTGCTCGCCGACCTCACGGTGCTGACTTATCAGCTGCTGAGCGTCACGGGCGACAGCTCCCCCTTCGACGACCTCGCCCGGGCGCAGTGGGCTGACGAGCTGGCCGCGGCGGGCCGCACCGAGGCGGATGCCGCGACCTGGCTCGCCACGATCGCGATCGACAACCGGGCGCAGTATCTGCGCGGCATCCGCAAGCGCGCCGCCTCGCTCCGCCGCCGCTTCGCGCAGGCGCGGCCCGACCTTCTCGCCCGGGTACTGCATCCGAACGCGCTCGCCCTGATCGAGCGCATCGTCGACGCCGGCGTCGACACGATCGTGCTCGACGAGTGCCACCATCTTCTGGATCACTGGGCGATCGTCGTCGCCTACCTGCGGGCGCGGATCCGCGAGCGCGGCGGGAGCGGCCTGCTCATCGGCCTGACGGCGACGCTGCCCTCCCCCGACGACGGCACCGGGTTCGAGAACTACACCGGCCTGCTCGGCGATGTCGACTACGAGGTGCCGACCCCGGCGGTCGTGAAGGAGGGGCACCTCGCGCCGTACCGCTCGTACGTGCGCTTCACCGAGCCGGTCCCGCAGGAGGCGCACTTCATCCGCCGGAGCGAGGCGCAGCTGCACGAGCTCATGGCGCAGGTGCTCGCCTCCCCCGACGGCATCGCCTACCTCGAGGCACAGCTGCAACCGGCCGCTCCTGTGCAGGATGCGGAGGTGGATGCCGATCAGCATCCGCTCCCGCCCGAGGAGATCGCCCGCCGTGGGATCGACCGTGCCCTCAGCGACGACTTCCCCCTAACCCGCACCTGCGGCGCCGTGCTGCGGGCGATCGCGCCCGAGCATCCGCTCGCAGCGCTTCTCGATCCGCAGCTCTTCGGCCGGGCGAGCACCGACGATCTGCTGCTGGTGCTGTCCCGCTTCGCCCTCGCGCGGCTGCTGCCCGACCCCGCCGCACGCGACCAGTGGCGCTACGTGAAAGGCGCGCTGGCCGACTTCGGGCTGCATCTGACGGATCGCGGCATCCGCCGGGGACGCAACCCGCTCGAGGCCACGCTGTCGACCTCGGTGGGGAAGGATCACGCCGCGGTCGACATCCTGCGGGACGAGCTGCGCTCCCCCGACGGCGGGCGCATCCGCGCGGTGGTCGTCACGGATGTCGTGGAGGCCGGCGACAATCGCGGCCTCACCGGGGATGCCGCGCCCGGCGCCCTGCGTGTGTTCGACCTGCTGGCATCCGAGCCGGAGACCGCCGCGCTCACGCCGGTGCTGCTCACGGCTCAGCACCTGTGCACGACCGCCGCGGATGCCGAGCGCATCGCGAGCGCGCTGAGCCCGATGCTCGACACCGCGGTCGAGATCGAGGACGGATTCGGCCCCACCCGGGTGCTGCGCGTGCCGGGCTTCGGCGGCGGGCGGCTGGTCGCCGCCGTGTCGCAGCTCGTGACCGACGGCAGCGTGCGGCTGCTGGTGGGCACGCGCGGGCTGCTCGGTGAGGGCTGGGACTGCCCCGCCGTGAACACGCTGATCGATCTGACCAGCGTGGCGACGAGCGTCGGCACGCAGCAGCTGCGCGGTCGCACGCTGCGACTGGATCCGGCGTGGCCCGAAAAGGTCGCTCACAACTGGTCGGTCGTCTGCCTCATCCCACCGCATGTGGAGCTGGATGACGTCGCCGAACTGACCCGGCTGCGCCGCCGCCACGATCACCTCTGGGGGCTGAGCGCCGACGACCACGCCCGCGTGATCACAGGTCTCGGCGCCGCGCTCGATGCGCCCGCGCAGGCGCTTCTCGATCGCATCGTGGCGAAGGACGCGACCGCCTCGATCGCGCAACTGAACGAGGCCGTCCGGGCCGGGATGCGGTCGCGAGCGCAGACGCTGTCCGACTGGCGCGTCGGCGAGCCGTACGAGGCCAGGGAGCGCGACGTGGTGGCCGTGCGCAGCATCCGTCGCTCCGAGCTGGTGCAGACCCTGCCCGCGGTGGCTGCGGGCGCGACGCCCTCACTGCTGTTCAGCGCGCTGACCGGCGGTGGCGTGGTCGGCATGGGCAGCGGCTTCCTGGGCTGGGATCCGCCGCTCGCGTTCGGGATCGGCGCCGCCCTCGGCGCGCTCTTCCCCGCGAGCCTTCGGCTGGGCGCGATCACGAAAGCGGTGCGGCAGCGGCGCGATCCCGCGCAGACATATCGCGCGGCCGCGCAAACGGTCGGTCAGGCGCTGCAGGATGCTGGCCGCGTCCCGCCGCTGCCGGAGGGAGCCATCGAGGTCGAACTGCAGCGCCTTCTCGACGGCTCGTCACGTCTGCGGCTGGCCTTCCAGGGTCCGGCCCGGACGAGGCGGATGCTGGCGGATGCCGTGCAGGAGCTGTTCGGCCCGGTGCGCACGCCGCGCTTCCTGCTGCGTCTCCCCGGTCGCCGCTCTCCGGTGTTCCTTCCGGTCCCGACGCAGATCGCCCGGCGACGAGCGGATGCCGAGCGCTTCCGCGACCTGTGGACGCAGGTCCTCGGTCCGTGTGAGCTCATCGAGCTGCAGGGCGAGGCGGGTCTGGTGACCCTCCGCGCCGCCCGCGCGCAGCCCGCCCGGTTGGACGAGGTGCCGCGCACCACGCTGTGGGGCTGAACGCTCCCCCCGTTCACCTCCCCGCGTTACGATCAGAGTTCGCACCGTCGCGCAGGGAGCCACCGCATGCCAGAGCAGATGACCGAGCAGAGCACCGCCCAGATCACGCCTGAGATCACCGCCGAGCGGTTCGCCGAGCACACCTCGCAGATCATCGCCTCGGTGTCCTCCGTCATCGACGGCAAGCCCGAAGCCGTGCGCAGCGCGCTGACCTGCCTGTTCGCCGAGGGGCACCTGCTCATCGAGGACGTCCCGGGCGTCGGCAAGACCATGCTCGCGCGCGCCCTCGCCGCCAGCGTGGACGCCACCGTCCGCCGCATCCAGTTCACCCCCGATCTGCTCCCCGGCGACGTGACCGGCGTGGCGGTGTACGACCCGGTGGCGCGCGAGTTCGAGTTCAAGCGCGGCGCCGTGTTCGCCAACATCGTGATCGCCGACGAGATCAACCGCGCCTCGCCCAAGACCCAGTCCGCACTGCTGGAGGCCATGGAGGAGGGCCAGGTCACGGTCGACGGCTCCACCCATCACCTGCCCGCGCCCTTCCTCGTCGTCGCGACGCAGAACCCGCTCGAGATGGAGGGCACGTATCCGCTGCCCGAAGCTCAGCGCGACCGGTTCATGATGCGCATCTCGATGGGGTACCCGGATGCCGCCGCCGAGACGCAGATGCTGCGCCAGCGCGAGACCTCCAACCCGCTCGCCGCGATCACGCCGGTGACGGATGCCGCCACCATCGGCGCCCTGATCGCCTGGACGCGACGGGTGCACGTCGCCGAATCCCTCGAGGAGTACGCCGTTGCGCTCGCCCAGGCCACCCGCCAGGACCCGAGCCTGCACCTGGGCGCGAGCCCCCGCGCGACGCTGCAGCTGGTCCGCGCGGCGAAGGTGCGCGCCGCGCTCGACGGACGCGAGTTCGTCGTGCCCGACGACATCGCCGACCTCGTGATCCCGGTCTTCGCCCACCGCCTGCTCGCCGCGCGCGGCGTGCACCGCGCCGGCACCCAGCCGGTCGAGGCCGCGCTGACCCAGATCATCTCCCGCGTGCCCGTGCCCTTCGCCGGCACCCGCCGCTGATCCCCATGAAGCGCCGTCCGCTGACCGGCCGGGGGTGGGGATGCCTCCTCTCCGGCGTTCTGCTGATGCTCGCGGCCAACATCGTCTCGGCGCGTCCGCTGCTCTACCTCGGCGTGCTGCTCCTGGCGCTGCCGCTGATCTGCCTGATGATCGTGCGGGTGCCGCGGCGGCGAGGCGAGGTGCGCCGGCAGATCTCCACCGACCTGCTCGCGGTCGGCGAGACCTCCCGGGTGCAGGTGCGCTTCGACCTGTGGGCCTTCGGCGTTCCCAATGGCATCTGGCACGACACGCTCCCGTCCGCCGTGCGCGGCGAGGCGACCGGCGCCTACCCCCAGGACGCCCTGCGCTACGACCTGGAAGGCGTCCGCCGCGGCATCTCCACGCTCGGCCCGCTGATGCTGCGCACCACCGACCCGTTCGGTCTCGCCCAGCGCGAGCAGGCCTTCGGCGACACGCGCACCATCACCGTCATCCCGCAGACAGTCGCGCTCGACCCGCTGCCCACCAAGGTGGGAGCGGCCGGCGGCACCGCCCAGACCCGCTCCACGCGGATCGGGCAGGGCGCCGACAACCTCATCCCCCGCCCCTACGCCGCAGGCGACTCGCGTCGCCGCATCCACTGGCGGGCCACCGCGCACCGCGGATCCCTGATGGTGCGGCAGGAAGAGGAAGAGGCCAGCCCGGATGCCATGGTCGTGCTCGACCGCGCAGCCGACCGCTGGGACCGACCAGGCGAGGAGCCCGATCCGCTGTTCGAGAGCGCGGTCACCCTGTGCGCCTCCGTCGCCCTGCGCCTGGCACAGGACGGCTACAGCGTCGACGTGGTCGACAGCTCCGGCAACGCACTCGGGGCGCTGCGCGGCCACGAGGAGGACCGCGACGATCTCATGATCGCCCTCGCGATGGTCGCCCCGCGCGGCGAATCGCACGATCTGCGGTCGGTGGTGGGCAGCACTCCCCCCGGCCCGCTGGTACTGATCACCGGGCACCTTCCGGACGAGGACGCCGAGAAGCTCAGCACCGCCGGCGCGGCCTCCCCGCTGCTGTTCGCGGCGGAGGCCTCGGATGACGCGATTGCCACCGTGCGCGAGCACGGCTGGCGCCCGGCCCAGCTGCCGTCCTCCGCCGTGGACCTCGCCGACACCTGGGCATCCGTGCTCCCCTTCTCGACGGTGTCGCATGTCTGACCGTGCCCGCGAAGGCGCATCCGAGCGTCGACCGGTCAGCCCGGCCGGCGCCGGCGCCCTGACGGCGCTGGCCGCCTTCGTCTCACTGTGGTCGTACACGGGCGCCGTGCTGCCCGGCGTGTGGACATTCGTGCTCGGAGTGCTGATCGTCGTGATCGTGCTGACCGGCATCCTCATGCGCCTCGCGGCCGCGCGTGTGCGCACCGGCATCCGCGCCGTCGTGGTGCTGATCGCGCAGGTGATCGCGGCGGTCGCGGCACTCACCACCATGCTGGCCGGCGAGACCGCGCTGCTGGGCATCATCCCCACCGATCAGTCCGTGCGCCTGATCGGACTGCGGCTGCAGCAGAGCGTCGACGAGATCATGAACGGCGTCGCCCCGATCGCGGCATCCATGCCGATGGCGACCCTGCTGGGCCTCGCCTTCGCGGTGGTCGTGATCCTGCTCGACCAGCTGATCGCCCACCGGCAGGTGATGCTCGCCGTGCTGTTCACCTCGGTGGTCGGCGTCATGCCGATGCTGATCTCCTTCGGCGCCGTGAACATCGCCTGGTTCCTGATGCAGGCCATCGTCATCCTGCTGCTGCTGCGGTTCGGTGCCAGCCACGACCGGCGCGCGCCGCAGGGCGTCTCCTATTCCGTGGCCACCTCGGCCGGGGTCGTCGCGGTGGTGCTCGCGCTGGTGCTCGCGCCGGTCCTGCCGGTGGCATCCGCTCTTCCCGGCACCGGACCGATGCTGACCGTCAACGCCGACCTGCGGCTCGGCGAGGATCTGCGCCGCCCGGAGGGCATCGAGGCGCTGACCCTGGTGACCTCGGCCCCGCTGCCGCCGTACCTGCGCATGGCGACGCTGTCCCGCTTCGACGGCGACGTGTGGCGACCGGACAGCGGCGACCGGGTGCCGCTCAGCAACGGATTCGGCGAGCGCGACTGGGCGGACCCGATCAAGACGGTCGACACCACCGTCTCCATCCGGGTCACCGGCGTCTCCAGCGACCGTCTGCCCGTGCCGTACGCTCCGCAGCGGGTGACCGATGTCGGCAGCGGCTGGTCGGCGATGCCCGGGAACCGCACCGTCGTCAGCCGCACGCAGGACGCCGCCGGCGCCGACTACACCGTGCAGGTCGCGACCGCCGCGCCGACGCTGGAGCAGATCCGCGCATCCTCCGCGACCGGCCCGATGGCTGAGCTCCCCGCCGACCTCCCGCCGGTCATCTCGCAGCTCGCCCATCAGGTCACCGCGAACGCCGACACCGACTACGACCGGCTGATCGCCCTCCAGGACTGGTTCCGCACCGACTTCACCTACTCGCTCGAGGCTCCCGTGACCGAGGGCTTCGACGGCACAGGAGCGGATGCGGTGGCGACCTTCCTCGAGAAGCGCACCGGCTACTGCATCCACTTCGCCGGCGCCTTCGCGCTGATGGCCTCGTCGCTCGGGATGCCGGTGCGGATCGTCGTCGGTTACCTGCCCGGCACGACGACCGATGAGAAGCGCGGCGACGACGTCGTCTACTCGGTCTCGAGCGACCAGCTGCACTCCTGGCCGGAGGTGCACTTCGAAGGGATCGGCTGGGTGCCCTTCGAGCCGACCGCCACGTTGGGCGTGCCGACCGACTTCGCATCCGAGTCGGCAGGTGGCAGCAATGGCGAGGGACCGGATGCGCCGCAGCCGAGCGCCGGGCCCTCCTCCAGCGCGACCCCCACCCCGACCGGCGGTCCGGCCGAGGAGCGCGATCCCGGCGGAACCGGCGCGGTCCCCCTGCAGCGGCTGGATCCGACCCCGGTGACGCTGACCGTGTTCGGCATCCTGATCGTGCTGCTGCTGCCGATGCTGGTGCGCGAGCTGCGTCGCGCCGCGCGCGTGGGGCGTGCGCGGGGCGGGGATGCGATGGCCGCCTGGCGGGAGCTGAGCGACACGCTCGTGGATCTGGGGCTGGCAGCACCCGAGGCGCAGACCGCGCGCGTGCGCGCCGACGTGCTCGCCATGACCCGCGGGGTGGACCCCGCAGCCCTCGCGCCGCTGGTGCGGGCGGTCGAGCACACCAGCTACGCGCAGTCGAGGCCGGATGCCGGGAACCTGGCGAACCCGCTGAAGATCGTGATCGCGCAGCTGGCTACGAGCGTGGACTCTCGTCAGCGCGTGCTGGCCAGGCTGCTGCCGGCCTCGCTGTTCACGCGGAGGCGCTGAGCGGCACTGCGGCGGCGTGCTCGGTGCAGGGCACGGCCCCGCAGCCCGCGCACACCACGAACTGCCGTCGGCAGGATGCGTCCGGGCAGTTCGCCGTCCGGCTGGTGGATGCCCCGCATCCGACGCATTCGCCGATGACGGCGGCGTGGTCGGAGAAGTCGACCGAGCCGCGCTTGTCGAACACGTACAGCGAGCCCTCCCACAGGCCGTCGTCGCCGTAGGCCTCGCCGTAGCGGACGATGCCGCCCTCGAGCTGGTACACCTCTCCGAAGCCGCGCGACACCATCAGGCTGGAGAGCACCTCGCAGCGGATCCCGCCGGTGCAGTAGGTGACGACCGGCTTGCCCTTCAGATCGTCGTACTCCCCCGAGTCCAGCAGGCGCACGAAGTCGCGGGTGGTCTCGGTGTCCGGCACGATCGCGTTCCGGAACCGGCCGATCTCCGCCTCGAGCGCGTTGCGCCCGTCGAAGAAGACCACCTCGTCGCCGCGCTCGTCCATCAGCTCGTGCAGCTGAGCCGGGGTCAGCCGCTCGCCGCCGCCGACCACGCCGTGCTCGTCGACCCGCAGCTCGCCGGGAGCCCCGAACGAGACGATCTCCTCCCGCACCTTGACGCTGAGCTTCGGGAAGTCGATGCTGAAGCCGTCCGCGTCGATCCCGGTGCCCTCGCTCCACTTGATGTCGGCGTCCTTGAACGCCGCGTGGTCGCGGAACCGGCGCACCCACTTCTTCAGCGCGGGAAGATCACCGCCGAGGGTGCCGTTGATTCCGTCCTTCGAGATGATGATGCGGCCGCGCAGGTGCAGCGCCTCGCCGAGGTCGCGCTGCCACAGCCGGATGGCATCCGGGTCGGCGAGCGGCGCGAACGCGTAGAACAGCACGATCTTGGGGGTGGGCACCAGGAGATTCTAGGCCGCACGGGCTGAGGACACCCCGTGACGGACGCTACCTTGGGGCGATGACCGGGATCAGCTCCGCGCTCAGATCCGACGGCAGCCCTGCCACGGCGGCGAGGATGCCGTCGATGCCGGGGAGCCCCGCGCCGGCGCCGGGAACGCCGACCGCCGCGGCCCCGCACGCGTTCGCGAGCGCGGCGATCCGCATCGGATCCTGCATGCCGCGCACCACTCCGAAGATGATGCCGGCACCGAACGAGTCGCCCGCCCCCGTCGTGTCGACGGTCTTCACCTCAGGCACCGGCGCGCGCACGAACCCCGCGTCGGTACGGAGCAGGGATCCGGCCGCACCGCCGGTCAGCGCCACGGTCGCCGGGCCGCGGCTCGCCAACGCATCCGCCGCCCGCTCGTCATCGGGCTCCGCTGTGAGCCGGCGCGCGTCGCCTGCTCCGACGATCACGACGTCGACCGAAGCGAGGAAGCCCAGCAGCACCTCCGGCACCGCGTTCACCGGGTCGACGGGCACGTCCAGCGACACCGTCATCCCCGCGCGACGGGCGTGCTGCGCGGCCGCGATCGCGGCGGAGCGCTGCGGATCGGCGAGCAGGGCGTAGCCCGAGATGTGCAGGTGCCTCGCGCCGCGGAGATCCGCCGGCACCGCCTCCGGTCCGAGCTCGGCGCTCGCCCCGCGGTACGCGAACATCGTCCGCTCGCCGTCCGGGGTGACCGTGATCACGTTCAGGGAGGTGGGCTCGGTGGTGCAGCGCCGCACGAGGGCCGCATCCACGCCTTCCGCCGCCAGTCCGGCGATCGCCTGCGCGCCCCAGGCGTCGTCGCCGACGCAGGCGATCATCGCCGAGCGGATGCCGAGCCTCGACAGCATCACCGCGGTGTTCGCGGCCGACCCGCCGAAGCCCATCCGCTGCCGGGTGGCGACGCCGTCGCCACCCGGCCCCGGATAGACCGGGATGTCGAGGTGCAGGTCGACATTGAGGTCGCCCAGAAGCACGACCTCCACGTCCGGCGCCCCGCCATCCCTGTGCTGCACGTCGTCAGTCTCCCAGTGCCTGTGCGAAGTCGGCGATGAGGTCGTCGATCTTCTCAATGCCCGCCGACACGCGGATCATGCCCTGGGTGACGCCCATCTGCTGACGCTCCTCCTCGGGGATGTCGAGGAAGGCCATGGTCGCCGGCAGCTGCGTCACCGTGCGCACGCCGCCGAGGCTGGCCGCGAACGAGGCGAGCTTCAGGCTCTTGCACACCTGCGCCGCCTCCTCCTCGCTGGCGACGCTGAACGCCAGCATGGCGCCGGGAGAGTCGAGCTGCTCCCGTGCCGCGTCGTACTGCGGGTGCGACGGATGACCCGGGTAGTAGACGCGCCGCACCTTGGGGTGCGCCTCCAGCCACTCCACGAGGCAGCCGGCGTTCTCGGTCATCCGCTCGACGCGCAGCGGGAGGGTCTGGATGCCGCGCAGCAGCAGCCAGGCGTTGAACGGCGACAGGGCACCACCGAGCTTGGTCAGCGTGTTCCAGCGGATCTTCTCCAGCCAGTCGGCGGGAAGGATCTCGGAGTTGATGCTGATGATGCCGCCGACGGCGTCGTTGTGCCCGCCGATGAACTTCGTGGCACTCTCGATCACGATGTCGACGCCGTGCTCGTGCGGACGGCAGACGATCGGGCTGGCGAAGGTGTTGTCGCAGATCACGACGATGCCGCGCTCGTGCGCGATCTCGGTGATCGCCCGGAGAGGGGCCACCTTCATGGTCGGGTTCGCGATGGTCTCGACGTAGACGGCCTTGGTCTCGGGGCGGATCGCCGCGCGCACCGCCTCCACATCGGCGGAGTCCACGAAGGTCACCTCGATGCCGAAGTCCTGGATGCGGTGGTCGAAGAACTCGTGCGTGGAGCTGTACGTGGTCAGGTCCACGACGATGTGATCCCCCACCCGCAGCAGGCCGAGCACGGCGTGTGACACCGCGGCCATCCCGGACGCCACCGCCAGCGCGTCCGTCGCACCGGAGATCAGCGCCATCTGGTCGTCGAGCTTGTACTCGTTGGGGTTGCCGCAGCGGCTGTAGATGTTCACGCTGCGCCGGGCGCCCTCGACCACCTGGTCGTACGCGTCGCCGTCGTACTGGTAGTTGGCCGACATGAAGATCGGGTAGCTGATCGACTGCGTGCTCTCCTCGGGCGAGTAGAACACGGCACGGCTGGCGAGGCTCAGTTCCTGCGGGTTGTCCACGGAAGGTCCTTTCTGTTCGAGTGCTGATGCGGCGATTGCCGTCAGATCACTGCTTGAGCGCGCCGCTGGTCAGCCCGCCGATGACGTGGCGCTGGAACACCAGGTACACCAGGAACGAGCCGAGGGCGGCGAGGAGGATCGCGGCGAGCAGCACCGGGTAGTTCGTGGTGCGCTCCCCGACGAAGTCGGTGAGTCCGAGCGGCAGGGTCTTGCGCTCGGGGCTGTTGAGGATGACGAGCGGGAAGAGGAAGTCGTTCCACACCCAGATGACGTTGACGATCGCGGTGGTGAACATGGCCGGCTTCGCGATCGGCACCATCACCCGCGCGAAGGTGGACAGCTCGGATGCCCCGTCGATGCGCGCCGCCTCGATCAGGTCGCGCGGAACAGTGGCGAAGAACCCGCGCATGATCAGCACCGAGATCGGCAGGTTGAACGCCACGGTCGGCAGGATCACCCCGGGGAGCGTGTCCAGCATCCCCATCTCGCGGATGATCGCCACCAGCGGCACGAGGGCGATGTAGGCCGGGATCGCCATCGCGACGAGCATCACGATCTCGACGAGCGGCATCCAGCGCGTGCGGTAGACCACGAAGGCGTACCCGGCCGCCGTGGCGATCGCGACCGTGATGAGCACGGAGACGAGCGTGACGATGAGCGAGTTCCCGGCGTACAGGGCGAGGGACCCGTCGGCGAGCGCCGTGGCGTAGTTGTCCCACTGCAGGCTGGACGGCAGCGACCAGACCGACTGCTGGAACTGCTGGTTCGTCTTGAACGAGCTGTAGATCATCCAGACGAACGGGAACAGCACCACGACCAGATGCACGCCCAGCAGCGCGATGACGGTGACGACGCCCGCGCTGAGCCTGGTGCGCGGCAGCTGCTCGCGCTCGCGTCTGCGCTGCCGACGCGGCGTGAGCGTCTCGTCGGGCATGGTGACGGCCATGGTCGCCTGGCTCATCGTGCGACCTCCTTGATCGTCTTGGGCCGGCGGGGCCGCGTGGCGGTGAGCACGAACACGCCGACGATCACCGTGATCAGCAGCTGCGCGATGCCGATCGCCGACGCATAGCCGGCCTCGAAGTTGCCGAAGCCGGTCTTGAACAGGTACGTCGAGATGACGTCCGTCGCGTTGCTCGGCCCGCCCCTCGTCATCACGAAGACGAGGGAGAAGGTCTTGAAGGAGGTGACCACCGCGAGCAGCACGGTCGCCTGCACGTTCGAGGCGATCATCGGCGCGCTGATGCCGAAGAAGGTGCGGAAGTGACCCGCGCCGTCCAGGGACGCGGCCTCGTACACCGACTCGTCGACGTCCTGGAACGCGGCGACGAACAGCAGGATGTAGAGGCCCAGGTAGGTGAGGTTCATGACCACGAGCACGGCGGGCATCGCGAGGGTCTTGTCGCCGAGCCATCCCTTCGCGAGGTCGCCCAGGCCGATGAGGCGCAGGAACCCGTTGAGCAGGCCGAAGTAGGGGTTGTAGACGAACTGCCACAGCAGGCCGATGCAGATCTCGCTGATCACGACCGGGATGACGTAGAGGAACATCGCGGCGCGTTTGAACCGCGGGATGACCCGCACCAGCCAGTACGCGATCACCATGCCGAGCCCGACCTGGAACACGATCGCCGCGACCGCGATGAGCACGTTGTTCCTGAGCGACGACCAGAACACCCCGTCCGCCGCGAGCCTGACGAAGTTGTCGATTCCGACCCACTCCCGTGGTGAGAAGCCGTCCCACTTGAAGAACGACAGCATGCCCGCGTTGGCGAGGGGGTAGGCGACGAAGATCGCCAGGAACGCCAGGGCGGGGACGAGGAACAGCAGGGCGATCAGCGACTCACGGCGTTTGGCGCGATGCAGCCCACCGCGCCGGGCGCGCTCCGGGAGAGCGCTCGTCATGAGCGCCCTCTCGGACCGGATCTCGCTGGGCACCCGCTCACTTCCCCGCGCTGATCGCTTCGTTGATCGCGTCGACGGCCTGCTGGGCGTCGACCGAGCCCTCGATCAGCCCCTGAAGCGTCGAGTAGTAGACGGTCGTGGCCTTCGGAGGCAGAGCGGTGTCGTAGAACGGATCGAGGTGTCCTGCCGGCTCGATGATGTCGGACACGATGCCCGAGAGCACGGGGCCCGCGACATCCGGCGTGGTCGCGCCCTTCAGCGTCACCATGGTCTTGCGCAGCTCGACGTACTTCTTCATCACGTCGGGGCTCGTCATGTACTGCAGGAACTCGGTGGCCAGCTTCTTGTCCTTCGCCTTCTCGGAGATCGCGAAGGCGGCGGCGACGCCCGCGAGGGTGTCGGTCTGGTCGCCCTTGCCGCCCGCGACGGTCGGGAACGGGAAGTACCCGAGCTCGAAGCCTGCCGGCGCATCGGCGGACATGCCGATCTGCCACGTTCCGTTGAGCACCATGGCCGCCTGCCCGTTCAGGAACAGCAGGTTCGCCTCCTGATCGGACATGCCGTTCGCCCCGGTCGGCAGGAGCTTCTTCTGCGCGAGCGTCTGCAGCGGCTCGGCGCCCTTCGCGTCGAGCGCGATCTTGCCGTCGCCGTTCAGGAAGTCGGTGACCAGACCGCTGCCCTCGGTGCGCATCTGCCCGTACTGGAACCAGAAGGTCGCCGGCCAGCTGTCCTTGTTGCCGAGCGCGACGGGGACGATGCCGTCGGCCGCGATCTTCTCGCTGAGCTGCACGAACTCATCCCACGTCTTCGGCGTCGTCCACCCCTTCTTCTCGAAGAGCGCCTTGTTGTACCAGACGACGGCGGCGTCGATGTCGATCGGCACCGCGTAGGTGGAGTCGTCGAAGGTGACCGAGTCCATCGCGGCAGGGATGAAGCTGTCGCCCCAGCCGTCCTTGGCGAGAGCGTCGTCGAGGTCGGCGACCTGACCGCTCTTGACGAAGGCGTCGAGGAACCCGCCCGGCAGGGTGTAGAAGACGTCGGGCGCATCGCCCGTGGACATCGCGGTCTGCAGCTTGGTCTTGTACGACGACTGCTCGGCGGAGACCTCCTTGATCTTCGCCTCCGGGTGCTCCTTCTTGAAGCCGTCCATCGCCCACTTCATGAACTCGACCTTGTCGGCCTGCCCGGCATAGGCGTGCCAGATGGTCAGGCTGTCGGCGCCGCCTCCCGCGGCGGGGGCCGATCCACTGCCCACGCAACCGGACAACGCGACCAGCGCGCCGACGGCAAGCGCCGCCGCGGCGGCCTTGCGGAGGTGACGGTTCATGAGGACTCCTTCTGACGACACTGTCGGGAAACGTGGTATCACAATATACTCATCGAGTTGGATGTGGTAGCACCACATTACGATCCGCCGGCCAGATCGGAAGCGAGGATAGGACGCATGGCATCCCATGAGAGAGCCGGAGCGATGACGCTCCTGCGCGCAGCCCTTCCCGGCCTTTCCACCACCGAGCGCCGCGTCGCCGACTGGATCCTCACCCGGCCCGAGCACCTGCTCGAGGCGTCGATGATCGACGTCGCGAAGGCATGCGAGGTGAGCGACACCACCGTGCTGCGGATGTGCCGCAATGCCGGGTTCGCGGGCTACACCGACCTGAAGCTCGCGCTCGCCCGGGACCTCGCGACGCCGATGCAGCTCATCCATGACGATGTCGCGGACGGGGACGACCCGATGACCATCGCGCGGAAGGTGTTCGCGCACGCCGCCCTCTCGCTGCAGGACACCGCGGACGTCATCGCGCAGGACGACTTCACCGCCGCCCTCGAACTGCTCGAGACGTCGCGCAGCGTGCTCGTCGGCGGCGTCGGCACGTCGGGCGTCGTCGGCCAGTCGTTCTATCAGCGCTGCCGGCGACTCGGCATCAGCTGCGACGCCCCCCAGGACTCACAGGTGCAGAACATCCACGCCGCGCTGCTCGACCCCGGCGATCTCGTCGTCGCGATCTCGTACTCCGGCGAGACGCGGTCGGTGGTCAGCATGGCCGAGGGCGCCAGGCGCGCGGGGGCGAAGGTGCTCGCCGTCACCGGAAACCGCGAATCCCACCTCGCCAAGGTCGCCGACGTGGTGCTGCAGAGCGTGTCGCACGAGACCAGGAACGAGCCCCTCGCGGCCCGTCTCTGCCAGCTCGCCCTTCTGGACGCCCTCTGCGTCGCCTACAGCCACCGTCATCTCGCCGATGTGCTGAGCAGGGATCAGCGCGCGGGCCAATCCATCGTCGAGAGCTCGTTCTGACTCTCGATCCCACCTCACAGAGGAGTCGTACACGATGATCGTCCAGATCTACACGGCGCAGTCCGCCGATGAAGCGGTCGCGCTCGCAGAGCGGGGGGTCGACCACGTCGGTCTCACGCCGACGACCGTCGGACTGCCGGGCCAGATCAGCGAGGCCGTCGCTGCCGAGGCGGTGGCAGCACTGCGCGGACGCGCACGTTCCGTGGCGCTCAGCGTCGAGACCGAACTGGCCGAGATCGCGCGCATGGCGGCGGCGGTGCGTCCCGACATCCTGCATCTGTGCGGTGAGATCGGCGCCGTCACGCCGGATGACGTACGGGAGCTGCGCGGAATGCTGCCCGCCGGCATGGAGATCATGCAGGCGATAGCGGTGGGTGCCGAGGACGACATCGCGATGGCCAGGGAGTACGCGCAGGTCGCCGACTACCTGATCCTGGACTCGTACACCACCGATGTGCAGGGCGTGGGCGCCGCGGGCGTGACGCACGACTGGTCGCGCAGCGCGGAGATCGTCGCGAGCGTGGATATCCCGGTGATCCTGGCAGGGGGCCTCTCAGCGGCGAACGTCGCCGAGTCGATCGCGGCCGTGCATCCGTGGGGCGTGGACTCGCTCACGCTGACGAACCGTCCGCTCGGAGACGGGCGCTTCGAGAAGGATCTCGACGCCGTGGCCGCGTTCGTCGCAGGCGCCACCGCGGTCGCCGCGGTCTGAGAGCGGGCGCGGTCGCGCGGCACCCGCCTACTCGGCGAGATCGAGCACGGCCCGCACCATGCTGTCCTCGTCGATGCCGTGGTAGCGGTAGACGTCGGCGAGGTCGCCGGCCTGGCCGAACCTGCTGACGCCGAGATGGCGGGCGGGGACCCCTTGGATGCCGGCGAGGAACGCCAGCGCATGCGGATGCCCGTCCAGCACCGTCACCATCGGCACGGCGCGCTCCGCGGGCAGCACCTGATCGAGGATCCACGTGTCCGCACTCCCCTGCCCGCCGCGCGCCTGCACTGCATCGAACAGAAGGCCGGGGCTGGTGACCACGATCACGTCGACCTGCCTGCCGAGCGCGGCAAGACGATCGGCGGCGCGCAGGGCATCCGGGACCATCACGCCCATCGCGACCAGCGTCGCCACCGGCGCATCCGCCGTGCGCAGCCGATAGGCCCCCGCGACGACCTGACGGCGTCGGCGCTCGCGAGCCGCCGGGTCGGCGGGGATCGCAGCCAGGCCCTGGTCCACGGGCTTGGTCGACAGACGCAGGTACGCGGAGCGCCCACCCGGCCGGGCCATCTGCGACATCGCCGCCAGCAGCGACCACTCCACCTCCTGGACGAAGGCGGGTTCGTAGCTGAGCAGGTCGGGCTGCTCGATGCCGATCGACGGCGTCTTGATCGACTGGTGCGCGCCGCCTTCCGCCGCCAGGGAGACGCCCGACGGCGTGCCGATCAGGATCGACTGCCCGCCGGCGTACATGCCATATGACCACGGCTCGAGCGCACGCTCGACGAACGGATCGTAGAGCACCCCGATGGGATACAGCGGCTGCCCCCAGCGGCTCCACGTCGCCCCCAGCTCGCCGATCAGGCTGACCAGGTTGACCTCGGCGATCCCGAGTTCGATGTGCTGGCCGCTCAGCCGCTCACGCCAGTGCATGATCGTCTCGGGGTCGTCCTCGAACCAGTCCTGCCGGTCGTCCGTCGACCAGACGCCGACCTTGTTCAGCCAGCCCGCGAGGTTCGTGCTGGTGCTCACGTCCGGACTCGCGGTGACGACCCGGCGCGCCACCTCGGGCGCCGATCTGGTGAGATCGAGCAGCACGCGACCGAGCGCCGCCTGCGTGGTGCCGCTGCCGCTCGGCGTACGACCGAAGTCGGCCGGCACGGCCGGGATGACCGCCGCCGGAACGGGATCGCGGGTCAGTCGCCGCGCGGTGGCAGCGCACGCCCGTCCCTCCGGCGAGTCGGGCTCGAATCGCTGCCACGGGGCGGACGGGTCCATCCCGACCTCCTGCGCGAGCTGCGCATACTGCTCGTGCGTGAGCAGCGAGGAGTGGTTCTGCGGATGCCCGGCCGTGGGCAGCCCGTTCCCCTTGATCGTGTACGCGATGATCACCGTCGGGCGCGCATCGTCGATCTGCGCGAACGCCTCGCGCAGCGTCGCCAGGTCGTGCCCGCCCAGATTGCGGATCGTGGCGACGAGTTCGTCGTCGTCCACGGTCTCGAGCAGAGCCCGGATGGCGGAAGCCGACGCCTCGGCCCCGGGCAGGCGATGGCGCAGCTCCGCCGCCGGGCAGCGCAGCAGCCGCTGGTACTCCGCGTTGGGCATGTCGAGGATCCGCCGTCGGAGCTCGGCGCCTCCCGGATGAGACAAGAGCGCTTCGAGTCGCTGCCCGAACGGCACGGTGATGACCTGCCATCCCGCGGCGCTGAACATCCGCTCAAGCCTGCCTGCGGCGATGTTCGGCACCACCCGGTCGAGCGATTGCCGGTTCAGGTCGACGATCCAGACGATCTCGCCCAGGTCGGACACATGAGGGTCGAGCACCGCCTCCCAGACCGCACCCTCATCGAGTTCGGCATCCCCGACCAGCGAGTACTGTCTCCCCTGCGCCGACGCCCCCGAGATCGTGGCCGCATAGCGGCGGGCGATCGCGCCCCAGATGGGCGCGGTGGCGCCGATCCCCACGGAGCCGGTGGAGTAGTCGACGGTGTCGGGGTCCTTCGACCGGCTCGGATAGCTCTGGATGCCGCCGAACTCGCGCAGCGAGCCCATGTGGTGGTCGTCGAGCTCTCCGAGCAGATAGTGGATGCCGTGCAGCACCGGCGAGGCGTGCGGCTTCACCGACACGCGATCCTCGGGCTGGAGCTGGTCGAACCACAGCGCCGTCATGATCGTCGCGATGGACGCGCTGGACGCCTGGTGTCCTCCCACCTTGAGTCCGGACGGGTTGGGACGGACGCGGTTGGCGTGGTGGATCATCGACGTCGACAGCCACAGCACGCGCTGCTCGATCGCGGCGAGCGTGCGGAGGTCTGCGGCGGAGTCGGCGACGGGTGCGGCGAAGGCGTTCATGCGACGGGTTCCTCGGAATGGGATGCGGCGTCCTCGCCGTCATCCGCGGATGCTCCGGCCCTTCTGGGGCCGCAGGGTGAAGGTGCATGATGTGCGCCGATGCCCGGAGATGAAGCAGATGTTTCCCTCATTGGAGCAAGAGGTACCGTGTTGGACAATAGTGATCGTCGATATTGAGCAGAACGGGCAGAATCCCGCGATCGAGAGCCAGGATGATGAGCACTGTGTCCAGCACCAGAACCGCTGACCGCACCGACCGGGAGCTGCTGCGCCGGCTCATCCGCACGCCGGGGGCGACGATCGTCGCCCTCGCCGAATCGGCGGGACTCGCACGCAACACCGTCCGCTCACGCCTCTCCCGATACGACGAGGACGGGACGCTGCGCTCCTTCCAGCGCCGCATCGCCCCGGCCGCGCTGGGCTACCCGCTGAGCGCGTACGTGCTCACCCGGGTCACGCAGCGGAAGCTCGATCAGGTCGGTGAGGCGCTGTCCGAGATCCCCGAGGTGATCGAGGTGCTCGGCCTCTCGGGGATCACCGACCTCATGATCCAGGTCGTCGCACGAGACGCCGACGACCTGTACCGGGTCGCCGGCCGCATCCTCGGCGTCGACGGCGTCAAGCGCACCAGCACGGGCCTGGTGATGCGCGAGATGGTGCCGTACCGCATCCAGCAGCTGCTGTGAGAGCCACTGTGTTCATGAGCGGGTTCCGCATCGGATAGGATGGACAGGTTGTTTCCTGGTGACGTGTCCGAGCGGCCGAAGGAGCACGCTTGGAAAGCGTGTGTTGTGCAAGCAACCGCGGGTTCGAATCCCGCCGTCACCGCCAGAACGCCCGAGGGCCCTCACGACGTGGGGGCCCTCAGGCGTTTCCGGACCGGCGCACTCGCGCACGGCGTTGCGCTCAGGCGAAGCGGATGCCGTAGTGCGCGGCGTCGGGCGTGACCTCGAGCAGCGTCATCCCCAGGCGCTCGTAGAACGCGCCGGCGGCCGCGTTGGCGGGGTTCATCCCCAGGTGCAGGCCCGGCACGCCGCGGCGGCGCAGTTCGTCGAAGAGCGTCTCGATGAGCCGGCGCCCCAGCCCCTGACCCTGCGTCTCGGGCAGAAGATCGATGTGCAGGTGCGCGGGGTACTCGGCGGAGTAGGCGGCCTGCCCCGGCGCCCGGCGGGTCGCGAGCCCGATCATGGCGTCCTGTCGCGTCGGCTCGCTCTCGCCCGACAGCGGGTAGCGGCCCGCGACGCCCGGCCACCACTCGTCGCGGAACCATGTCTCGAACGCCTCGGTGTCGGACGTGGCGACGATGTAGCCGATGGTTCGTCCGTCGGCGGACTCCACGACCCAGGCCAGATCCGGATGCCGCTCCACATAGGGCACCGCGAAGATGTCACCCCAGAGACGATCGTCCTCCAGGATCCCGGTCGCATCGCCGCCGACATCCGCCGTCCGCACGCACACCTCGTACAGAGCGTCACGGTCGGAGGGACGGTAAGGACGGATGCTCGACACGGGGGACTCCTTCAGCTCCGCTGCTGCCACGGAACGTTCCCAGCCTAGTGAGGCCCAGCCTCCCGCGACCGCCGCGACCAGCAGCGGGGCCGCTGTGCCGACCAGCATCCCGCCGACGGTGTCGGTGAGCCAGTGAACGCTGAGGATCGTGCGTGACAGCGCCATGCCGACGGTCCAGCCGATTCCGACCGCTGCCGTCCAGCGTCGAGGCCAGACGAGGTACAGCAGCACTGCGAGCGTGGCGGCGTTCGTCGTATGCCCGGAGGGGAATGAACCGGGGTCAGAGACGACGAGCATGTCCTCCGGTCGCGCACGGTCGAACAGCGCCTTCATCAGCTGAGCGAGTCCCACGCTCACCAGCAGGGCGGCAGCCGCGAGCACCGCGGCCCGCCAGCGTCGCAGCAGCAGGAGGATCCCGATCAGCACCAGGGGCACGACGACGCCCGCCCGCCATCCCCCGCCGACGTAGTTCAGCACGTACGACAGCGCCAGCATCCACGGCTGCCTGACCTCGACCATCAGGTCGTGCCATCCCTGATCCAGGCCGTTCACCGCGCTACCGGGCAGCACCACGACGGCCCAGCCGAGCACGGCGGCGGCCGCGAGCATGCTGCCGACCGCGATCAGCATCCTGGCCCTGGTCATCGTCCCATTCTGCCTGCCCGGCTCGATCGACCCGGCATCACGCGCGTCAGGGTGCGAGCATCGCGACCGTGCGCGGGCGCACGATCAGCCAGAGCGACAGGATCGCCACCACCGCGCACCCCACCATGACGATCGCCATGGTGGTCGCCGTGATGCCGGACCCTGCCGAGATCAGCCCGACGGCCGGCGAGATGATCGCGGCGACGCCGTTGTTGCTCGCGCCCAGCACGGACGCGGCGGTGCCGGCGGCCTTGCCGTGCCGGTCCAGCGCGAGCACCTGCACGCAGGGGAACGTGAATCCGCAGGCCGTCATGAACAGCCACAACGGGATGACGGTGCCCCAGAACCCGGCACCCACCTGATCGCACACGATGATCGTCGCGCCCGAGATCAGCAGCAGAGCCGTCGAGAACGCCATCACCCACTGCGGCCCGAACCGCGCCGCCAGCCGCGCGGACACCTGCACACCGCCGACCACGCCGAGCGAGTTCGCCGCGAACAGCAGCCCGTAGGCCTGGGGGTTCAGTCCGTGCGTCTGCTGGAACAGGACCGGCGAGGCCGACAGGTACGAGAACAGGCCGGAGAACGTCATGCCGCCGATGATCAGCACGCCCACGAACACCCGGTCGGAGAACACGCTGCGGTAGCGCTGCAGCACGGTGCTGGACCCCCGCTCCTGCCGGCGCGCCTTCGGCAGCGTCTCGGGCAGCAGCAGGATCGCTGCGAGCAGCATCACGGCGCCGTAGCCGGCCAGGACCACGAAGATGCCCCGCCACGGCATGACCGTCAGCAGCCCCGAGCCGATGATCGGTGCGACCACGGGCGCGACGCCCGAGACCAGCGACAGGCGCGAGAGCATCACGACCAGGCGCCGCCCGCCGAACAGGTCGCGCACGATCGCCATGGCCACCACGCCGCCGGCAGCAGCGCCGATGCCCATCACCACGCGCGCCGCACCCAGCAGGATCAGATCCGGCGCGATGGCGGCGGCGATGCTGGCGAGCACATGCAGTGCGGTCACCACGATCAGCGGCACCCGGCGTCCGACCTTGTCGCTGAGCGGTCCGACGATCAGTTGACCGATCGCGAAGCCGATCATGGTGCCGGTGAGGGTCAGCTGGATCATCGCGGCCGAGGTCGAGAAGTCCGCCTCCAGCTGCGGGAACGCCGGCAGGTACAGGTCGATCGTGAACGGCCCGAGCGCCGTGAGCGCGCCGAGAAGCAGGATGTAGAGCACCCGGCGTCCGGTGGAGATCGCGTCGCCCGGGTGCAGCATGATCGGCGCGGTCGCCGGGTTCGCCCCGAGTGTGCGGATCGCGCCGGTCGGCGTGGAGGTGCGGATGGTTCCGGTGATGGCCCGGATGCTGCCGGTGGGAGTGCGATCGTCGCTCACGGGGAACTTTCGAGGGAGGAGCGGATGCTGCGCTCGAATCGATTCGACGCAGGGGAAGTCCTCAATGTTACTCGCCCGCACAACCTGCCGCGGACTCCGCGCAGGGCAGCCTCAGCGTGCGGCGACGCGGGCCAGACCCTCCTCCAGGTCGGAGATGAGGTCGGCGACGTCCTCGATCCCGACGGACAGCCGCACCACGTTCTCGGGGACGGCGAGCGCGGTGCCGCGCACCGAGGCGTGGGTCATCTCGGGCGGGTAGCCGATCAGCGACTCCACGCCGCCGAGCGACTCCGCGAGCTGGAACAGCGTGGTCGATTCGGCGAACGCGCGCGCTGCGGAGGGCCCTCCGGAAAGGCCCAGTGACAGCATCCCGCCGAAGCCGCTCATCTGGCGTGCGGCGATCTCGTGGCCGGGGTGCGAGGCGAGTCCGGGGTGATAGACCTCGGAGAACTCCGGCCGCGCCGCTGCCCACTCGGCGATCGCCTGCGCGTTCTCGCTGTGCTGACGCACCCGCACGGCGAGCGTCTTGATGCCGCGCGTCGTGAGCCAGGCATCCAGGGGTGCGGACACCGCGCCCACGGCGAACTGCTGGAATCGGACCGCCTCCTCGAACCTGTCGTCACGCAGCACCACCGCCCCTCCGAGCACGTCGGAGTGCCCGCCGAGGTACTTGGTGGTCGAGTGCACCACGATGTCGGCCCCGAGCGCGAGCGGCTGCTGCAGCGCCGGCGAGGCGAACGTGTTGTCCACGACCAGCACCGCACCGGCGGCGTGTGCGATCTCCGCGACCACCGCGATGTCGACGATCTTCAGCAGCGGGTTGCTGGGGGTCTCCAGCCACACGATCCTCGTCTCGGGCCGCAGCGCCGCACGGATGGCATCCGCGTCCTGCAGCTCCACCGTGGTGGTCTCGATGCCCCAGGGCGCCAGCACCTTCGTGAGCAGGCGGTAGGTGCCGCCGTACACGTCGTTGCCGAGCAGCACGTGGTCGCCGGGGCGCAGGATGCCGCGCAGCAGCGCATCCTCGGCGGCGAGCCCCGACGAGAACGACAGCGCCGAGGCGCCGCCCTCCAGAGCCGCGAGCTGCGTCTCGAGCGACGAGCGCGTGGGGTTTCCCGCGCGGTTGTACTCGTAGCCCTCCCGGAAGCCGCCGATGCCGTCCTGCACGTGCGTGGACGCCTGGTAGATCGGCGGGATGATCGCGCCGGTCGTCGGGTCGGGCTCCTGACCCGCGTGGATGGCTCGGGTGGCGAAGGCGCGGTCGGTCATGACTCTCCTCAGTCGTGTGGGGCGGTGTGCTCACCGTACGCCCGGCGACCCGGGCATCCGCCGTCCTGTTACGTCGCGAGACGACCCTTCGGCAGGCCCAGGGAGCCGGATGTCGTCAGCGGGACAGGTATCCGAGCAGATCCTGACGGGTCAGCACCGTGTGCGGGCGTCCGTCGACCGTGACGAGCAGGGCGTCCGCGTCGGCGAGCGCGCTGCGCGCCTGCGCGACCGGGGTGTGGATGCCGATGAGCGGCAGCCGCTCCCCCACGTGCATGCCCACCGGGTCGGCGGGCTGCGCCTCGCCCCGGAACAGCAGGTCGAGCAGCCCCTTCTCATCCACGGCGCCGACGACCTCGCCCATCATCACGGGCGGCTCGGCGCTGAGCACCAGCAGCTGCGAGACGTCGTACTCGGTCATGGTTCCGATGGCCTCGAGCACGGTCTCGTCCGGATGCGTGTGCACCAGCGCGGGGATCGCTCGGTGGGTCTCCTGCTTGAGCTTGATCACGACGTCGCGCGCGGCCAGCACGTCCGCGACGGTCTCCTCCGCCTCCACCTCGCTGAAGCCGTAGGATCGCATCCACGAATCGTTGAAGATCTTGCCCAGGTAGCCCCGCCCGCCGTCCGGCAGCAGCACCACCATCACGGCATCCGCGGGCAGGTCGCGCGCGACCCGCAGGGCGCCGACCACCGCCATCCCGCTGGATCCGCCGACGAGGATGCCCTCCTCGCGCGCGAGCCGGCGCGTCATGGCGAACGCCTCGGCATCCGTGACGGCGACGATCTCGTTCGGCACCTGCGGGTCGTAGGCCCCGGGCCAGATGTCCTCGCCCACGCCCTCGACGAGATACGGCCGGCCGGTCCCGCCGGAGTACACGCTGCCCTCGGGGTCGACGCCGATCACGCGCACGCGGTCGTCCGAGACCTCGCGCAGGTATCGTCCCGTGCCGCTGATCGTGCCGCCCGTGCCGACACCGGCGACGAAATGGGTGATCTGGCCGTCGGTGTCGCGCCAGATCTCGGGCCCTGTGGTCTCGTAATGGCTGCGCGGCCCGTTGGGGTTCTCGTACTGGTTGGGCTTGAACGCGCCGGGGATCTCACGGGCGAGCCGATCGCTGACGCTGTAGTACGACTCGGGGCTGTCGGCGGGGACCGATGTCGGCGTCACGACGACCTCGGCCCCGTAGGCGCGCAGCACGTCGATCTTGTCCGCACCCACCTTGTCGGGCACCACGAACACGCAGCGGTAGCCGCGCTGCTGCGCCACCAGTGCGAGCCCGACGCCGGTGTTGCCGCTGGTGGGCTCGACGATCGTGCCGCCCGGCTTCAGGTCGCCGGCAGCCTCGGCCGCGTCGATGATGCGACTGGCGATGCGGTCCTTGGCGGAGCCGCCGGGGTTCAGGTACTCGAGCTTGACCAGGACGGTGCAGGCGATTCCGGAGGTCACCCGGTTGAGCCTGACCAGGGGCGTGTCGCCGACCAGGTCGACGATGTTCTCGGCATAGCGCATGCGCTCCACGGTAGATGCACGGAAGCCGGATGCCGCTTGTGTTTCAGCCTGCGCGGGCTGTGTGTCCGCGCAGGCCGCACGTGCGGCATCCGGCTTCCGTCCGGTCAGCCCTTGGTCGCGCCGGCCAGCAGACCGCGCACGAAGAAGCGCTGCAGCGCGAAGAACACGATCAGCGGCACGACGATCGCGATCAGCGTGCCCGCCGACTGCAGGAACCAGCGGTTGCCCCACGTGCCCGACAGCGAGTTCAGCGCCTGGGTGATCGGCAGCGCGCCGGGCGAGGCGAAGATCGTCGCGACCAGCAGGTCGTTCCACACCCACAGGAACTGGAAGATGCCGAACGACGCGATGGCCGGCATCGCGAGCGGCAGGATGATGCGGAAGAACACCTGGCCGTGACCCGCGCCGTCCACTCGAGCCGCCTCGACGATGTCCCCCGGGATCTCGGCGATGAAGTTGTGCAGCATGAACGTCGCCAGCGGCAGGGCGAAGATCGCGTGCGCGATCCACACCCGGGCGAAGCTGTAGTCCAGGTCGTTCAGCGTGAAGCCCGGGAAGACCGCCACATCGCCGATCGTCAGCCCGTTGGAGAACAGGCTCAGCAGCGGCACCAGGGCCATCTGCAGCGGCACGATCTGCAGCGCGAACACGAACACGAACAGCAGGTTGCGGCCCTTGAAGTCGATCCACGCGAACGCGTAGGCGGCCAGCGAGGCGATCACGATCGGGAACACGGTGGCGGGGATCGTGATCGCGAGCGAGTTCACGAACGCCGTCGCCAGCGTGGTCGACGTGCCACCCGCGTTGAGCGCCTGCACGTAGTTGTCCAGGGTGAACTTCGGGTCGGTGAAGACGGTCCACCAGCCCGTGGACTGCGTGTCGGCGCCGGGACGGAAGGAGGTCACGAACAGGCCGAACGTGGGGATCGTCCAGAAGAAGGCGATGATCACGGCCGCGATCGTCGCGCCCTTCGAGGTGAGCTTCTTGTGGGCGATGGCCTCGTTGCGGCGCGTGTCGCGGGCGACCTGACGCTTGCTGCGGGTGTCGCGGACGATGGCTTCGGTGACGCTCATCAGCGGATCTCCCTCTGCTTGGCCATGGATCGGGCGTTGTAGATGATCAGCGGCAGCACGAAGATGAACAGCACGACGGCGAGCGCCGAGGAGTGCCCGTAGCTCTGGAAGCGCTGCTGCTGGTTGACCATCTCGAAGCCGAGCACGGTGGTGTCGTCGCGACCGCCGGTCATCACCGCGACGATGTCGTACACCTTCAGCGACATGATCGTGATGGTCGTCAGCACGACGATCAGCGAGGAGCGGATGCCCGGGACCGTGACATTCGTGAACCGCTGCCACGCGTTCGTGCCGTCGAGCTCAGCAGCCTCGAGCTGCTCGGCGGGAACGGCCTTGATCGCGGCGGAGAGGATCACCATCGCGAACCCGGTCTGGGTCCAGATGAAGACGATCAGCAGCATGATCGTGTTGAGCAGCGGCTTGACCGCCAGCCAGTTCACGGGGTCGCCGCCGAACATCGTCACGATCGCGTTCAGCAGGCCGAGCTGGTCGCCCTGCCGGTAGTCGTACATGAACTTCCAGATGATGCCGGCGCCCACGAACGAGATCGCGACCGGCATGAACACGAGGACCTTCAGCACCTTCTCGCCGCGGGCGCGGTCGATGAAGACGGCGTAGGCCAGCCCGAAGGCCACCGAGATGGTCGGGGCCAGCAGCGCCCAGATGAGGGTGTTGATCACGGACCACGTGCCGACCGGGTTCGTGAACACCCAGACGTAGTTCTCGAATCCGACGAACTCCTTGCCCGTCTTGTCGAAGAAGGACTTGAAGAAGGTCGCCACGGCCGGGTAGATCAGGCCCATCAGCAGCATGATCGCTGCGGGTGCCATGAAGAGGATGAGCTGGAACAGGTAGCCGGCACCCTGGCGCGATCGGTAGTCGGCGAAGAACAGCAGTGCGCCGGAGACCAGCGCGATTCCGACGACGTAGAGCACAGCGTTCGAGTACGGCCGCAGCAGCATGAACGCGAGCACCGGGATCACCAGGCAGGCCACGAGCCGCATGATGAAATAGCCCTTGCCGGGACGCGGGGCGTACTCGATGAGCACCAGCACGATCGCCACGACGACGCCGAAGGCGAGCAGGACGACCGGTATCTGCAGCAACGGGTGCAGACCGCCCAGCCACATGAAGAACGTGTTCAGCGAGACCGGCCCCAGCGCGATGCGCGAGGCATTCTCCACGGGTGTTGAGAACAGCAGCAGGAAGAAGAGGGCGACGATCAGCGCGAAACCGACCACGACGAGCGTGCGGGTGATCGCGCGTCCTCGTCGGTCTGTGCCGTGCGTGGTCTGCGGCAGCTCGCCTGTTCCCTGATCCTCGTCTTCGACGATCACTTGCGACATGGATTCCCCTTCTGTGAGGCGGGTGCGGGGCCGGGCGTCTCCGCCCTTCCCCGCACCCGTCAGCAGGTTGCGCTCAGACTAGCGCGACCGATCAGTTGTTGTAACCGGCCTGGATGTCGCTGAGCACCTGGTCGGTCGACTTGCCGTCGATCCAGTCGACCATGCCCTTCCAGAACGAGCCGGAGCCGACGGTCGCGGGCATCGCGTCGGAGCCGTCGAAGCGGAAGGTCGTCTTGTCGTCCTGCATGATCTTCATGGCATCCTGCAGGAACTCGCTCGACGCCAGGCTGGGGTCGGCCTTCTTGTTCGCGGAGATCACACCGCCGAGCTTGACGCGGGCGTCAGCGAACTCGGGCGATGCCATGAACTCGAGCACCTTGACGGTGGACTTGTCCGCGTTGAAGCCGGCGACGAACTCGCCGCCACCCTCGACGTTGAGCTCGCCCTCCTTGGTGCCGGGCATGATGAACGCGTACACGTCGCCGTCGGGCGCGACCTTCGGGGTCTGACCCGCGGCGTTCTTCACGTCGAGGAAGTTCGCCGACAGGAACGACGCCTGGTGCGTGAGCGCGCAGCTGCCGTCCGCGACCTTGGCGGCGACGTCGCCGAACGCGGTCGAGTTGATGCTCTTCACGTCACCGAAGCCGGCGTTCACGTAGTCCGGGTTCTTCAGGATGGAGCCGACCGCCTCGAAGGCGTCCTTGATCTGCGGGTCGGTGAACTTCACGTCACCGGCGACCCACTTGTCGTAGACGTCGGCGCCGGACTGGCGGAGGACGAGGTCCTCGACCCAGTCGGTTCCCGGCCAGCCCGAGGCGTCACCCGACGCGAAGCCCGCGCACCAGGGCGCCGTGCCGGTCTTGGACCGGATGGTGTCTGTGAGCTTGATCATGTCGTCCCAGGTCTTGGGGACCTCGACGCCCCACTCCTTGAACTTCGCCGGCGAGTACCAGATGTAGCCCTTGAGGTTGGCGAGCATCGGCGCGGAGTAGAACGTGCCGTCGATCGTGCCGTAGTTCTTCCAGTCCTTCGACCAGTTCTCGTCGACCGCCTTCGACACCCCCTCCGGAGCCTTCTGCACCTTGCCGGTCTCGACGAGGGACTTCAGCAGACCCGGCTGCGGGACGATCGCGATGTCAGGCGCGTCGCCACCGGTGACCTTGGTGACGATGTTGCCCTCGAAGCTCTTGTCACCGGTGTACTCGACCTTGATACCGGTGTCCTTGGTGAACTGCGCGAAGGTCTTGTTGAGGTCGTCGGCCTCGGAGCCGGTGATGCCGCCGGAGATGCGGACCGTGGTCTTGCCCTCCGAGCCGCCGTTCCCGCCGCCCGGCGTCGCCTCCGCGCATCCGGTCAGTGCGATCGCAGCCGCACCGACCAGAGCGAGGGGAGCAAGTAGGCGGTATCGCTGTGACAGAGCCATGTGTTTTCTCCTCATTCGGGTGGATCCCGGCCCTCAGGCTGCGATCTCCGCAGCCTTTGAGGAACCGATTCCAGGACAACCTACTTGCCCTGAGCGCCCTTGCACAACGCCACGCACAGAGATCTTCACAACCGTTGTGGAGACGTGATGCGTCGCGTGGGAGCGCTCCCATAGCCTATCGTGTGGAACCGGTTCCTTTCGACGCGGCATCCGGATACGCTGTCGTGAGCCCACCCCGGACGCCCGACCGGGCATCCGATTCGGAGGAATGATGAGCACGATCGCCGATGTCGCCGCACGCGCCGGCGTCTCGAAGGCGACCGCGAGCCGCGCGCTGAGCGGCGGCGGCTACGTGTCGCAGGAGACCCGCGCGCGCGTGCAGGCCGCGGCGTCCGAGCTCGCGTACGTGGCGCATTCCTCGGCGACAAGCCTGGCGACCGGGCGCTCGCTCTCCGTCGGCGTGATCATGCCCGCGCTGGATCGCTGGTTCTTCGCCGAGCTGCTCGCGGGCATTCAGGAGGGATTGCTCGCCTCCGGCCAGGACCTCGTGCTCTACGGCATCCAGGAGGGCACCGCCGAGCGCGCGCGGCTCTTCGAGGAGGTGCTCCCCCGGCGCCGGCTGGACGGCATCATCGCGGTGGGCATCCAGCCCAGCGCCCACGAGCTGGAACGCCTGATCCAGGTGGAGTCGCCCCTGGTCAGCGTCGGCGCCTACAGCGAGGACACCAGCGCCGTCTCGATCGACGACGCAGCCGCGGCGCGGATCGCCACCGAGCACCTGATCGACCTCGGCCACCGCGACATCGCCTTCCTCGGTGGCAGGGCGGATGCCGCGACCCACGCCTTCGGCGACGAGCAGCGCCGGTCCGGCTATCGCGAGGCCATGAACGCCGCGGGGCTCGCCGAGTTCATCCGGCATGCCGACGGCGCGCCGACCATGCCCGGCGGATACGAGGCGGGTGTGCGGATCCTCGGCGACAGACAGAACCGGCCGACGGCCCTCGTGGCGGTCTGCGACGAGGCTGCGATCGGCGGCGTGATCGGCGCACGAAGGCTCGGCCTGTCGGTCCCTGCCGAGCTGAGCATCGTCGGGATCGACGACCACGAGCACGCCGAGATGTTCGCCCTCACCACCGTGCGGCAGCAGCCGCGGGTGCAGGGGCGCGCGGCGGTCGACCTGCTGCGCCAGCGCATGGAGGCGCCGGACGCCGTCCCCGAGCGGCGCGTGCTCCCGTCCGAGCTCGTGGTGCGTGCGTCGACCGCCGCGCCGCGGACATAGCGTCGCGCACATGACAGAGGGCCCCGGGACGAATCCCGAGGCCCTCCGAGCGCTGTGAAGCGCGGGACGATGCGCTTCGCGCGTCGTCCAGACAGAATTACTTGAGGGTGACCGTGGCGCCGGCGGCCTCCAGGGCCTCCTTCGCCTTGTCAGCGGTCTCCTTGTTGGCGCCCTCGAGGACGGCCTTCGGCGCGCCGTCGACGACAGCCTTGGCCTCGCCGAGGCCCAGCGAGGTGAGCTCGCGGACCGTCTTGATGACCTGGATCTTCTTGTCGCCGGCAGCCTCGAGGATGACGTCGAACGAGTCCTTCTCCTCCTCGGCCTCGGCCGCACCAGCGCCACCAGCAGCGCCGGCGACGGCGACGGGGGCAGCAGCGGTGACGTCGAACTTCTCCTCGAACGCCTTCACGAACTCGCTGAGCTCGACAAGGGTCAGACCAGCGAACTGCTCAAGCAGCTCCTCGGTGGAAAGCTTCGCCATGATGTATCTCCTAATAAATGGGGTTTGGGTGAAAGAACGCAGGTCGCTTACGCGGCCTCGGCGGTCTCCAGCTTTTCGCGAAGAGCGTCGATGGTGGCGGCAGCCTTGCCCATCGTCGCCTTCATCATGCCCGCTGCCTTCGCCAGCAGAACCTCACGGCTCTCGAGCGAGGCGTACTTGTTGACCTCGTCGGCGTCGAGGGTCTTGCCCTCGAAGACGCCGCCCTTGATCACGAGAAGCGGGTTGGCCTTGGCGAAGTCACGCATGGCCTTGGCAGTGGCGACGAAGTCACCGTGCACGAACGCGACGGCCGACGGACCCTTGAGGTCGTCGTCCAGCGTCGTGATCCCCGCGTTGTTGGCGGCGATCTTGGTCAGCGTGTTCTTCACCACGGCGTATTCCGCGTCCTGACGGATGTCGTTGCGCAGCTGCTTGAGCTGGGCAACCGTCAGACCGCGGTACTCGGTCAGCAGGACGGCGTTCGAGTTCTCGAAGTTCTTCGTGAGCTCGGCAACCGTTGCATCCTTCTGCGCCATGGTCACTCCTTACGTGTACGGATGCCGCGCGGCTGCGTGGCATCGACCTCGACCGCCCGCATGAAAAGCAAAAACGCCCCGGCGCAAGCGCACGGAGCGTGAAACCCTCTGTGTCACCTGCGCGGGCCCCTGCTGAGCAGTGCTTCGATCCTCGTGCTCGCGCACGACGATGACCGGCGGTCTTCGGTTGCCCCCAGCTTACGGCATCCGCCCCTCTCCCCCAAATCCACCCGCTCCCCCACCTCCTACCTGCATCCTCGCCCCTGCTGGGCTACCTCGCCCCTGCTCGTTCACGTAACTGAGCAGGGGCGAAGTAGCTGAACAGGGGCGAGGACGAAACGAGAGACAGCACCGGGGAGCGGCACGGGAGGATGGCGCGAGCCGACGCGAAGGCGGCGTGGGAGTGCGGGGAGGGTGGGAGGCGGGGCGTAGGGTCGAAGGGTGACACCGGAACTCGAAGCGCGCATCATCGCGGACTCCCGCGATCGGGTCGCGTGGCTTCGGGCACGGGCGCGCGGGATCACCGCGACCGACGTCGCGGGTCTCTCCGGAGAGGCCTCCATCATCCGTGCGGCGGATGCCAAGCTCGGGCACGGTCCGCGCTTCGGGGGGAACGCCTACACCGATCACGGCCGTCGCCGCGAGCCGGAGATCGCCGCCTGGGTCGCGGCGACCCACGGCATCCTGCCCTCCTCCGCCCTGTTCCGCGCCGAGATCGAGCAGCGCCACCTCGCCACGCCCGACGGCGTCTGCGTCGACGGGGAGGGCCGCGTGCTGCTCGCCGAGATCAAGACCACCAACAAGTCCTGGGCCACCATCCCGCGCACCTATCTGCGCCAGGTGTGGTGGCAGCAGTACGTGCTCGGGGCCGAGCGGACGCTGTTCGTCTGGGAGGAGCACGTCGACTTCCAGCCGATCCACGACGAGCCCAAGAGCGTGTGGATCGAACGCGACGACAAGGAGATCGGCCGCCTCGTGGGGCTCGCCAACCGCCTGATCGACGAGCTGTACCACCGTACGACCGGCCAGACGCCTCCTGCGCGCGGTCCCATCGCGCCCAACCGCCGGGATGCCCTGCGCGAGCGCGACATGTTCCGCGCCCTCGCCCTGTCCGACTGAGGCCCCTCGGGCCGAGGCCATCCCGCCGCAGGGCCGGTCTCTCACGCGGTGGAGCGCTCGCGCTCCCTCACCCTGCGGCGCACGCGCAGATCCCCGAGGAGCATCGGGATCCAGGCCACGGCGCACAGCGCGGCCACGATCAGCGCGATCGTCGTCACGACCATCGGCGCGGTCACCGAGCCCTCCGGTGAGAAGCCCGCCTCGACGGCGTCGAGCACACCCATCCGGAAGAACCAGGCCGGCAGGGCGATCGTGATCGCGGGTCCGATCAGACCGACCGCGTATCCGCTGAGCAGCACCGCGCCGACCGTTCCCAGCAGAGCCAGCGGCATGGCGAACGACCGCGGGTCATTCGTCGCGCAGCTTCCGCCGCCGCAGTCCCAGTCCATCTGGTCGGCGGTGTACGCGAACGTGTACGCCGCCCAGGTCGCGACGGCCACCAGGACGATGGCACCCACCGCCGCGAGCACCTTGCGGTTTCCCCTCACGAACGGCTTCACACGAACCATCCTATGAATGGCCGGAGGCTTCGACGAACCGGCGAGCTTCACAGCGGTGCGAGCACGCGGCGCGCCTCGGCCGCCACCTCAGAGGCGATCGCGTCGAGCAGCGGCGAACGCAGGTTCCACTGCTGCCAGTACAGCGGCACCCGGATGAGCGGATCACCGAGCGACACCAGGGTGTCCGAGACGTGCGGCGCGGGGATGAGGCCCCACCCCAGCCCGAGTCGCACCGCCTCGGAGAAGTCGTGGGAGGCCGGCACGTAGTGCCGCGGCACCGACCAGGGGTCCACTCCCCTGGCCCTCAGCCAGCCCTGCTGCAGCGCGTCGCGCCGGTCGAAGTCCACGAACGGCGCGAGCTGCAGAGCATCGGACGTCACACCGTCCGGGAACCAGCGCGCCACGTAGTCGGCCGTCGCCATCGCGCGGTACTCCAGCACGCCCAGAGGCGTGACGGCGCTGCCGCCCACGGGCTCGGCCTCACTGGTGACGGCCGCCATCACCTCACCCGACTCCAGCATCCGCGCGGTGTAGTCCTGGTCGTCGCGGTGCAGGTCGACGTCGATCGGATGCTGTCGCGCGACGCGCGCGAGCGGCGCGAGGAACCACGACGCCATCGAGTCGGCGTTCACCGCGAGCGGCACACGCACGCGCGTCGCCCTGGCGGCATCCGCGTCGCCGAGCCCGAACGCGGCGACCGTGTCGTGCTCGAGCAGCTCGACCTGCCTCGCCAGCCGCACGAGCGCTTCACCAGCCTCGGTCGCACGCACCGGACGGGAGCGCACCAGCACGGCACGACCGATCTGCACCTCCAGCGCCTTGATCCGCTGGCTGACCGCGGACTGCGTGATGTGCAACCGGCGGGCAGCCGCCTCGAAGCTGCCCTCGTCCACGACAGCGGCCACGGTCGCCGCGAGCTGAGCATCGATCCTCATATCAGTCATGCTAATGGTAGAGCAGTTCTCTTCGCTGGCGCTGATACCCTCGCACGCCTAACGTGGAGACGTGCTCACCCTGCTCTCCGGCCTCGGCCTCATGTTCTCGCTCATCATCGCCGTCGGCGCCCAGAACGTGTTCGTGCTGCGCCAGGGTCTGCGCCGCGAGCACGTGCTGCCCGTCGTGCTGATCTGCGCGGCATCCGACGCCCTGCTGGTGGTCGCCGGAACCGCCGGCCTGGGCTATCTGATCGGCCAGCTCCCCTGGCTGCTCGTCGCCGCCCGCTGGCTGGGCGGCATCTCGCTCGTGGTGTACGGCATCTACGCCGCGCGCCGCGCCTGGGGGTCGAACGGCGAGTCGCTCGTCGCGGACGCCTCGCCCGCCGCGGATGCTGAGGGCGGATCGCGCACAGGGGGCACGGCAACGGCCACGCGATCACGCCTGGCGACCGTGGTCATCGCGACGCTGGCCTTCACGTACCTGAACCCCAACGTCTACCTCGACACCGTGCTGCTGGTCGGCTCGATCGCCGCCACGCACGGCGATCAGCGCTGGCTGTTCGCCGCCGGCGCGATCCTGGCGAGCATCACCTGGTTCTTCGCGCTCGGCTTCGGCGCCCGGCACCTGGGACGCTGGCTGCGCACCCCGCGCGCCTGGCGCATCCTGGACACCGGCATCGCCGTGCTGCTGGTGGTCATGGGCGTCCTGCTGGTACTCCCCGTGTTCACCGGCTGATCAGCGACCCTCGATCTCCGAGATCCGGAAGAGGATGAGGTCGCGGATGAGGGCTTCGGGAGGTTCCGAGCCGGGGTCGATGCGGATCGCACCCGTGCTGGCCTCGACGCCGGGAATCCCGGTGACCGCTCCGGCCACGGCGGCGACGGCGGCGGAGCTGAAGGGATAGACGCCGATGTGGGTCTTCGTCCGGATCGCGGAGATTAGCGCCTTGCCGCGCAGCTTGAGTGCGGGCATCCGGTATCCCGTGCCCTGCTCGGCATCCGGCGCCAAGTCCCGCGCTATCGCGTAGATCCGCGTCAGCGACGCAAGATCCGCCTCGTCGGTCACCGTGCTCAAGTACTCGTCGACAGCTCCCATGCGCTCATCCTGGCATCCGCCGGACGCACGCAGAAGGCCCCCGCCGGCGAACCGGTCGGGGGCCTTCGTGAAGACGATCAGCCTCAGATGGCGTTGACGTCCAGCGGGATGCCGGGGCCGAACGTGGTCGACACGGCGCCCTTCTGGATGTAACGGCCCTTCGAGCTCGACGGCTTCAGACGCACGATCTCCTCGAGAGCGGCCTTGACGTTCTCGTCGAGCTGCTCAGCGGTGAAGGAGGCCTTGCCGACGATGAAGTGCACGTTGGCGTGCTTGTCGACGCGGAACTCGATCTTGCCGCCCTTGATCTCCTCCACGGCCTTGGCCGGGTTGGGGGTCACGGTGCCGGTCTTCGGGTTCGGCATCAGGCCGCGGGGGCCGAGCACCTTACCCAGACGACCGACCTGGCCCATGAGCTCGGGGGTCGACACGGCTGCGTCGAAGTCGGTCCAGCCTGCGGCGACCTTCTCGATCAGCTCGCTGCCACCGACCTCGTCGGCGCCGGCGGCGATGGCGGCCTCAGCAGCCGGGCCGTTGGCGAACACGATGACGCGGGCGGTCTTGCCGGTGCCGTGCGGGAGCATGACGGTGCCGCGCACCATCTGGTCGGCCTTGCGCGGGTCGACGGAGAGCTTCAGCGCGACCTCGACGGTCGAGTCGAACTTCGCCGAACCGGTCTCCTTCGCGAGAGCCACGGCCTCGGTCGGAGTGTAGAAACGGTCTGCCTCGATCTTCGCGAGGGCAGCCTGGTATGCCTTGGACTTGGTAGCCATTGTTATCTCCCTCAGCCCTCGACCGTGATGCCCATGGAGCGGGCGGTTCCGGCGATGATCTTCGACGCGGCGTCGATGTCGTTCGCGTTCAGGTCGGCCTGCTTCTGCTCGGCGATCGCGCGGACCTGGTCCATCGTGATCTTCGCGACCTTGACGGTGTGCGGGGTCGCGGAGCCCTTGGGGACGCCTGCGGCCTTCTTGATCAACTCGGCTGCCGGCGGGGTCTTCAGGATGAACGTGAAGCTGCGGTCCTCGTAGACGGTGATCTCCACGGGGATGACGTTGCCGCGCTGCGACTCGGTCGCGGCGTTGTACGCCTTGCAGAACTCCATGATGTTGACGCCATGCTGACCGAGCGCGGGGCCGATCGGCGGCGCCGGGTTGGCTGCACCGGCGTTGATCTGAAGCTTGATCAGGCCGGTCACCTTCTTCTTCGGTGCCATTCTCTTTCCTTTCATCGAGCGGATGCCCGGGGGCATCCCTCTCCCGCAGATCCGGCATCTCCGGACCGCGGTTCCGTCTGCGCGCACGCCGAAGGCGGCGCACAAACCACACAAGTCTACCGGATCGGAGCGGATGCTGCGCTCACGCGTACCGCTCGACGATCCTCTCCCCGAGACGGCGCAGCTCGTCGCGCACCTCGGGCGGCCCGAGCACCTCCGCGACGCTCGTCCAGCCCGCGAGCTGCTCGGCGAGTGCATCGATGCGATGAGCGCTGACCTCCACGGCCGCGCGTCCCTCGGCATCCGGCTCCCCCTCCAGCATCCGCGCCTGCGCGCCGAATCGATCGGTCAGCGCTCGCACCGCCCACGGCTGCACGCGCAGGGTCGCGCGCACCGATCCCCGCAGGTCCTCGACGCGCTCGACCATGCGCGCCCATTCTCCCGCGAGGTCGAAGCCGTCCGGCGCAGCACCGGGGACGGCGAGGGCGGATGCCGAGAGCACGCGATCCACGCGGTAGGTGCGCAGTCGCTCGGCGTCCGCCGTCCCGGCCTCCGTGGCCGCCGGAGCTGCCAGCAGATACCAGCGCGCGCCGCGGCTGCCGACGACGAGCGGCACCAGCTCGCGGGTCACGACGCCCTGCGTGCCGTCGTACTCGATGCGCACCTGCCGTCGTGCGGCGATGGCCCGCTGCAGCGTGGTCACGGTCTCGGACACGGATGCCGGCTGCACCTCGCCCCACGGGATGTCGCGCACCGTGGCATCCGCCACCCGCTGGGCACCCTCCCGGAACGGCGCGGGCATGGCGCGCACGAGTTTGCGGACCGCGGCGACGCGCTCGGGCTCCGCGCCCAGGCTCTGCGTCAGGCCGATGAGGAGTGACGTGACCTCGCCCTCGGTGAGGCCGGTCAGATCGGTGCGAGCGCCGCCGATCAGCCGCCACCCGCCGCCTCGCCCGCGAGTGGGGTAGATCGGCACGCCCGACATCGCCAGCGCATCGAGGTCGCGTCGTGCGGTCGGCACCGAGACCTCCAGCTCGCGCGCCAGCTCGGCAGCGGTGACCTGGGGTCGCCCCTGCAGCAGGAGAAGAGCCTGGATGAGGCGGTCGGCGCGGATGCGGAAGCTCGATTCGGAAGATTCTTCAGAGAGATTTTTAAGTGATCAGAAGATGATCACTTCAGGTTCGAGCATAGAAGAACAAGCACCTCAGCAGAAGGAGAAATCATGTTCCGTGGACTCGCCAACCTCAACCTCGTCGCCGTCGACATGGATGCAGCCGTCGAGTGGTACTCGACCGTGTTCGAGTCGGCTCCCTACTTCGTCCGCCCCGAACAGGGTCCCGCGCAGTACGCCGAGTGGCGCTTCGGCGATGACGAGGATGAGTTCGCCCTGATGGACGCGCGCTTCCGTCCGGCGCTCCCCCAGCCCGGCGGCGCCCTCATCAGCATGCACGTCGACGACATCCAGGCCTCGTTCGACCGTCTGATCGGCCTCGGCGCCGTCGCCTTCGACCCGGTGACCCAGCGCGGCGAGGGCTGGTGGTCGGCATCCGTCAGCGATCCGTTCGGCAACCTGATCGGACTGATCCAGAGCCCGCACTGGGCCGCGCAGCACGCCTGAGCACCCCCGGACACGAAAGAACGGCCGCCCCGGAGGGGACGGCCGTTCTTCGTACGCGTGAAGCGTCAGAGCATCTTGGTGACCTGCTCGAACGACAGCTCGACGGGGGTCTCGCGCTCGAAGAGCGAGACGAGCACGGTGAGCTTGCCGGCGGCGGCGTTGATCTCGCTGATCGTGCCGGGAAGACCCGCGAACGAGCCCTCCTTGATCGTGATGGTCTCGCCGACCTCGAAGTCGACCTCGGCGGCCATCGGACGGGCCACGGCCACGCCGCCCTTGGCGGCGATGGACTTCGCGGTGGGGACGTCCTTCACCTCGACCAGCGACTTGAGCATGTTGAACGCCTCTTCGAAGCGCAGCGGCGTCGGGTTGTGCGCGTTGCCAACGAAGCCGGTGACACCGGGCGTGTGGCGAACGACCGACCAGGTGTCCTCGTTCAGCTCCATGCGCACGAGCACGTAGCCCGGGATGCGCACGCGGGTGACCATCTTGCGCTGGCCGTTCTTGATCTCGACGACATCCTCCATCGGGACCTCGATCTGGTAGATCTCGTCCTCGACCTCGAGCGTCGACTTGCGCTGCTCGATGTTCGCCTTCACCTTGCGCTCGAAGCCGGCGTAGGAGTGGATGACGTACCACTTGCCGGGCAGCATCCGCAGGTCCATCCGGAAGGCCTCGTACGGGTCCTCCTCGGCGGCGTCCACCTCGGCGTCGGCCTCGGCGACGTCCGCGACGAACTCGGGATCGAGCGCCGGAGCGTCCTCCTCGCCGTTCACGTCGGGACCGTCGTAGGGAGTCACTTCCTCAGCGGCGGCAGCCGCCTCCTCGGCGGTGTCCTCCGCAACAGCGTCGTTGAGGACTTCGGCGGCTGCTTCGGACTCAGCTGCTTCGTCCAGGTTCAGAGCGTCGTTCACGATCGCGTCCGCCTCCGGGTCTTCGATGTCGATGTCGTCGATGTCGTCTTCGTACTCCTCGTCGGAGTCGTCGTCGCCCTCGAGATGAAGGGCGACGGTCTCCGCGGACGCCACCGACTGCTCCTGCTCGGCGAGGATGTTGCCCTCCTGGGCCTCATCCTCCTCGCTGGACTGCTCGGCCGCGGTGGCCCAGTCGGCGTCGTCGGAATATCGTTCAGACACGTTGCTTACTTTCCGTTCACGGCGTGGGCACAGGTGCGTTCGTGCCGGGAACGCCGAACACGAGGTGGGTCACGAAGCCGAACAGCGAATCGAAGCCGTAGACCAGCCCCATCACGATCAGCACGAACACCAGCACCACCAGGGTGAACTTGATCAGCTCCTTGCGAGTCGGCGTGACGACCTTGCGGAGCTCGCTCATCACCTGCCGGAAGAACAGCGCGATCCGGCCGAAGAAGCCGAGCTGCTTGTCCCGCAGGGAGTACGGGCCCATTGCCACGGCATCGCCGCGAACGTCGTCCTGATCCATCCCGCAAGTACCTTTCGTGAGTCAGCATGTGCGCTGACGCGCAGGGCGGACAGGAATCGAACCTGCAACCTGCGGTTTTGGAGACCGCTGCTCTGCCAATTGAGCTACCGCCCTAGAGACCGGATGGTCCCTGGGTCCGCGTCCTCCGTGTGCCGATCAGGGCACGGTGAAGGATGCAGACAACTGCCCCTCAAGTGTACGGCATCCGATCGGCTGGGCCGAACCGAGCCGACATCCCGCGTGAGTCGCGCACCTCGGCAGCCCGCCGGATGCGGATCATCGCCCGTACTTCGGGCAGACTTGAGGGCACTGATTTCCACACGGCCGGAGGGGGTCCCGTGAGTTCGGACGTGCAGCAGTTCCAGGTCGATCTGCGCGGTGTCGTCGACCTGCTCAGCAGGCACATCTACTCGAGCCCGCGGGTGTACCTGCGCGAGCTGCTGCAGAACGCGAGAGACGCGATCGCCGCACGCTCCGAGGTCGACGACGCAGGCGGCAGCATCCGCATCTCCCCCCTCACCGACGAGACCGGCGAGTTCGTGCTGCGCGACGACGGCGTCGGCCTGACGGCGTCCGAGGTCACCGAGCTGCTCGCCACCGTCGGCCGCAGCTCCAAGCGCGACATCTTCGATCTCCCGCGCAGCGACTATCTCGGGCAGTTCGGCATCGGCCTGCTCAGCTGCTTCATGGTGTCGGACCGCATCGTGATCCGGTCCCGCAGCGCCCGCGGCGGCGCGGGCGTGGAGTGGGTGGGCAGCTCCGACGGCACCTTCCAGGCGGTCGAGCTGGACGAGGAGCTGCCGGTCGGCACGAGCGTGCATCTGACGCCGCGCTTCGATCAGGCCGATCTGCTGCGCCCGGCCGCCGTGCGGGAGCTGGCGCGCACCTTCGCCGAGTTCCTGCCGGTGCGGGTGACCGTGGAGATGCCGGGCGGCGACGTCGAGATCACCCGTCCGGCGCCGTTCCTCGGCGAGGGCGGACCGGATGCCGTGGCCGAATACGGCCGCGACCTCATCGGCGCGACGCCGATGGACGTGATCGAGATCTCCGAGCCGGGCACCGGCACGCGCGGCATCGCCTACGTGCTCCCGTTCGCCCCGCCGCCGAACGTGCGGCAGGCGACCCGGATGTACCTCGGCCGGATGCTGCTCGCCGAGCGCGCCCCCGATGTGCTGCCGGACTGGGCGTTCTTCGTGCGCGCCGTGGTCGACTCGCAGACGCTCTCGCCCACCGCCAGCCGGGAGTCGCTGGTGGAGGACGCCGCACTCGAACACGTGCGCGAGCAGCTCGGTGCCGGCATCCGCCGCTGGGTGCTGGAGCTGGGGCTGACCGCACCGCACCTGCTCACCCAGTTCGTGGCGGTGCACGAGCTCGGCCTGAAGTCCCTGGTGCGGCACGACGAGGAGCTCGCCCGCTTCATCACCCGCTGGCTCACCGTGGAGACCACGCACGGCACCATCCGGCTCGGCGACCTCGTGGAGCGGTACCCGCACGTGCGCTACGCGCGCACCGTTGACGAGTTCCGTCAGGTGGCGGGGATCATCCCCGCATCCGAGGTGCTGGTCAACGGCGGGTACCTGTACGACGCCGATCTGATCGCCGCGCTCCCGGAGCTGCATCCCGAGGTGACCGTCGAGCAGATCGACGTGTCCGCGGAGCTCGACCGCCTCGACCCGCCGCCGCTGGACGACCGCGACGCCGCGATCGCGCTGGAGGACCGCGCGAGCGCGGTGCTCGCGGCATCCGGCTGCGCGGTGGTGGTGCGCTCTATCGACCGGGCCGATCTGACCGGACTGTACGTCGCCGACCCCGCCGTGCTGCGCGCCATCGACCGGAGGCGCACCAAGGGCGTCACCGGCGGGCTCTGGGGCGGCGTGCTCTCGCGCATCGACGACGCCGTGGGCGCCGCCCGCGACGACGACCTGTCCGCTCGGCTGTGCCTGAACTGGGCGAACCGGGTCGTGCGCACGCTCGCGGGCGTCGCCGACGAGGCGGTGTTCGCCCGCACCGTGCAGCTGCTGTACATCCAGGCGCTGCTGGCCGGGCATCATCCGCTGTCCGACGCCGACCGCACCCTCATGACCACCGCACTGTCCGACCTGGTCTCGCTCTCGGCGGGCATCGGCGACGACGACTTCCCCTTCGAGATCTGAACCCACTGCAGGAGGACCCCATGGCCCGACCGAAGAAGCGCTTCAAGGAGCTGCTCGAGGAGATCGACCGCACCCCCTGGGGGCCGGCCGAGCAGGCGCTCGTCGGCGAGGCCGTCGCCCTCGCCCAGGAGATCGGCGACGAGCAGCTGGAGTACCAGGCGCGCATGCGCCAGACCGCGTCGGCGAACATGGGCGGCCTCACCGATGTGATGCTGAACTCGTTCGCCTGGTGCCTGGCGCATCACGACGCCGATCCGAAGCGCTTCCCCCTGGACATCGAGAACGGCGCCGCCGATCTGATGTGGCAGTTCAAGTGGATGGCGGCCTCGCTGCGCGGGTCGCCCGCGTTCTCGGCCGAGCAGGTCGCCGCTGTGCTCGACGACATGGAGGCGCACTACGTGCGGGCGGGCCTGGGCATGAGCGGCGTGCTGACCGCGCGGTTCGAGGATGCCTGGGACTCGGGGCGCTTCGACGACGCCGAGGCGCTGCGTGTGCAGCTGGAGACCACCCCGCGCGACGACTACAGCCACTGCGACGCCTGCGGGCGCAGCCAGTTCGCGGGATTCTTCGCGGAGACCGACCGCGACGACGAGGCGATCCGCCTCGTCGAGGAGATGCTGGAAGGCGGATTCTCCTGCGGCGAGGAGCCCGAGCACGCCCTCTCCCGCGTGCTGCTGCCGTACCTGCGCGCAGGCCGCCCCGAGGAGGCGCGCTCCGCTCACCTGCGCAGCTACCGGCTCGCGAAGGACAACCCCGACAACCTCGTGATCGTCGCGAACAATCTCGTGTTCGCCGCGGTGACCGGCAACGAGGCGCGCGCCCTGGCCCTGGTGGAGCGGCACCTGCCCTGGCTCGCGCACGACCAGCTCAACGTGGACGGCCATTTCACCGCACTCTCGGCGATCGGCTTCGCCCTGGACCGGGTGACCGAGGCCGGGCACGGGGACGCCCGCGTGCGCGGTGCGGACTCCCCCGCGCTCACGCCCTTCTTCGGCGCGCACGAGGGCCCCTGGACGGCATCCGAGCTGGCTGCGGCCGCGAACGCCGCCGCCGAGCGGATCGGCGCGGCGTTCGACGAGCGCGACGGCACCGACGCGCACGCCGCCCGCCTGGCGCGGACGCGTGCGCTGAGCACGCAGCGCTGGGACGTGCCGATCCGCTCGGACGCGTTCGCCGCCGCCCCCGCCGCTCCCGAGCCGCAGGATGCCGAGGGCTGGTACGACCGCGCCGTGGCGCTGGGCAGCTACGGCTCCGAGACGGACGCCCTGGCCGCGGCCGCACGCGCGTCGGAGCTCGCGGACCCCGAGAAGCGCGCGCGTCTGCTCGGACTGCGCATCGGCGCGCTGGTGTCGCTGGAGCGCTGGGACGAGGCATCCGCGCTGCTCCCGGAGCGCGCGGCCGCGCTGGACGCGGCCGGCCTCACCGAGCAGGTCGCCGTGGAGGGCCGTCTGGGCCTGGCGCTGTTCGGGCGCTACGACGAGGCCGACGTCTCCGCTCTCGAGCGGGAATGGGCGGATGCTGCGGGCCTGCCGGCGTGGACACGTGGCGATCTCGCTCTCACGCTCGCCTCCGCACGCCTGCGTGCGGAGGACTCCGAGGGCGCCCTGCAGTTCGCCGAGCACGCCGCTCGTGCCTTCGGCGAGGCCGGTGACGACCGCCTGGTCGCCGGGACCACGCTGCTGGCGATCATGACGCTGCTGCGGTCCGGCGACCTCGAGCGCGCCTCCGCCCTGGTGGACGGCATGCTCGCCGAGGAGACGCTGAACCCGGGACAGCGCGCCCGAGTGCTGGAGACCCGCGCCCGGATCCGCGGCGGCGCCGGCGAGCTCGCCGACGGTGCGGCGGACGCCGACGCGGCCGCGGGGATCCTCGCCTCGCTGGGCGGCTCCCAGTCCCTGGCGAGCACCCAGATGCTCGCGGGAGCGCTCTGGGAGGACGCCGGTGACGCCGAACAGGCCGTACTGCGGTACCGCTCGGGTGTCCGGCTGATCGAGCAGGAGGGCGGCGATGTGGCCGGCGCCCGGTACCGCCTCGGCCGCGCCATGCTGCACGCGGGCTACGCCGCGGAGGCGGCCGAGCTGCTCGGCGACGTGCTGCGCGCCGAGGAGGAGGCCGAGGTGCCGGCGGGTTCCAGAGCCATCACGGTCGGGATGCTGGCGCGGTCGCTGGCGGCATCCGAGGAGTTCGGGCAGGCCGTCGGCGCCTTCGGGTACGCGGCCGACCTGCACGAGCAGGCCGATGAGCCCGCCGACCAGGCGCTGATGCTCACCGAGCAGGCGAAGATCCTCGCCCGTTTCGGCGAGGGCGACGACGCCCGCGGACTGCTGGAGCAGGCGGCCGAGCTCGTGCGACCGACCGAGGCCACCGGAGCCATCGTCGAGGTGCTGCACAACCTGGGTCAGGCGTACGGCGGCACGGCCGACGAGCGCGCGTTCGGGCTGTTCGACGAGGTCGCGACGCTCGCGCAGGAGAACGACGCCCCTTGGCTGCTCGCCGACGTGACCGACTCGCGCGGGCGGGCCCTGGTGGAGTTCGGGCGCATCGACGAGGCGATCTCGGCGCTGCTGACCGCGGCGGACGGGTTCGCCGGCATCGGGGATGCAGGATCCGCCGGCGGCTCCGAGCTGTTCGCGGCGCGCACGCTCGTGAACGCGGAGCGGCTGGAGGACGCGGTGCCGCTGTACCGCAGCGTGCTGGACCGGTCCTCGGAGATCCCGCCGCTGCGTCAGGTGGGTGCGCTGGAGCTGGGCGACGTGCTCGAGAAGCTCGGCCGCGCCGGCGAGGCCGCCCAGGTGCGGGCGCTGATCGAGGACTGACCGCGGTTCCGGCCCGCAGCCGCCGAACCACCATCGAAACGCCGAGCCACCACGCAGATCACCGCGATCTGCGTGGTGGCTCGATGTCTGCGTGGTGGCTCGAGCAGCGGGCTCAGAACAGCTGGCGCCAGTTGGCCTTCGCCAGATCGAGCAGCTCGTCGCCGCGGCCTGACATGACCGTGCGGATGGCGTAGAGCGCGAAGCCCTTCACCTGCTCGGCCTTGATCGACGGCGGCATCGACAGCTCCTGTCGCTCGGTGACGACGTCGAGCAGCGCGGGCCCGTCGTGTGCGAGCACCTCGGCGACGGCATCCAGCAGATCCTCCGAGCGCTCCACACGCCGCGCGAAGATGCCGAGCGCCTGCGCGACGGCGGCGAAGTCGGGGTTCTCCAGGTCGGTGCCGTAGGTCACGAAGCCGGCGGCCTTCATCTCCAGCTCGACGAAGTTGAGCGAGGAGTTGTTGACCACGATGGTCTTCACCGGAAGCCTGTTCTGGGTGATGGTGATGAGCTCGCCCAGCATCATCGCGAGTCCGCCGTCGCCGGCGAGGGCGACCACCTGCTGGTCGGGACGGGCGACCTGGGCGCCGATCGCATGCATGAGGGCGTTGGCCATGGAGCCGTGGTTGAACGAGCCGATCAGGCGGCGCTTCTCGGTCATGGTGAAGTAGCGCGCCGCCCACACGGTGGGCGAGCCGACGTCGGCGGTGAAGATGGCATCCGAGGCCGCGGCCTCGTCGATCAGCCGGGCGAGGTACTGCGGGTGGATCGGCGCCTTGCCTCGGGTCGGCACCGCCAGGTCGTCCAGCTTGGCACGGGTCTTGCGGTAGTGCGCCGTGGCGTCGTCCAGGTGTGCGCGGTCGCTCTTCCTCTTCAGCCGCGGCAGCAGCGCCTCGGCCGTCGCCTTCACATCGCCCACCAGACCGAGATCAAGCGGATGCCTCTTGCCGAGCTGCTCGCCGCGGATGTCCACCTGGATGGTCGTGGCGCCTGTCGGATAGAACTGCGTGTACGGGAAGTCGGACCCGAGGACGAGCAGGGCCTCGGCATCCTCCATGGCGCGGAAGCCCGAGGCGAAGCCGAGCAGTCCGGTCATGCCGACGTCGAAGGGGTTGTCGTACTCGATGTGCTCCTTGCCGCGCAGGGCGTGCACGATCGGTGCGGCGAGGGCGTCCGCGAGAGCGATGACCTCGTCGTGGGCGCCCTCGACGCCTGCGCCGGCGAGGATCGTGACCCGGCTGCAGCCGTTCAGCAGCGTGGCGGCCTTCTCGAGCTCGGCCGGGCTCGGGGTGACCACCGGGTTCGCGCGCGGGATGACCACGGCCCGGTCGTCGGCGATCTTGGCGAGGGCGACATCACCGGGGATGACGAGCACCGCGACGCCGCGCTTCTCGATGGCGGCGCGCATCGCGATCTCCATCAGCCGCGGCATCTGCGAGGGGTCGGCGACGTACTCGGCGTAGACGCTGGACTCGCGGAACAGCTCCTGCGGGTGGGTCTCCTGGAAGTAGCCGGTGCCGATCTCGACCGTGGGGATGTGCGCGGCGATCGCGAGCACCGGCACACGGGAGCGGTTGGCGTCGTAGAGGCCGTTGATCAGGTGCAGATTGCCCGGCCCGCACGAGCCCGCGACGACCGCGAGGTCGCCGGTGAGGGCAGCATCCGCCGCTGCGGCGAACGCGGCCGACTCCTCATGACGGACATGCACCCAGCGGATCGTGCCGTCCTTGCGGAGGGCATCCGTGAACCCGTTCAGCGAGTCGCCCGGGATGCCGTAGACCCGGTCGATGCCGTTGGCGCGGAGCGTGCGGACCATGTTCTCAGCGACGGTCGTCATGACACGAGCCTATTGCCGACGCGGGCAGTGCGGGCCGGCGAAACCCGGCACGCTGATCGCCACCCGGGCCGGCCTGTCCGAGGCGCTGCTGTACAAGCACTTCGCCGACAAGCAGCAGTTGTTCCTCGCGGTGCTCGAGGAGCGTCTCCCCCGGCCTCGCTTCGATCCCGATGCCTCGCGCGGAGACGATCTCGCCACGGGATTGACCGACCTGCTCGAGCGGCTGATGCTGTTCTTCACCGCGTCGTTCCCGATCTCGGCGTCGATCTTCGGCGCGCCCGAGCTGCTCGCGCAACACCGCGCGGGCATCGCCGCGCACGGCCGCGGCCCGCACGAGCCCGTCTCCGTGGTGATCGCCTACCTCGACGCCGAGCGCGAGACCGGACGGGCCAGAGCCGACGCGGACACCACCGCCGCGGCACGCGCGCTGGTCGGGGCGGCGTTCCACCAGGGCTTCCTCGCCGATGCGCGAGCCTTGGCGGGCGGGGAATCGCCGCCGTCCTCCTCCCGGCGCTGGCACCACCTTCCGAGAACAGGACGACAGCCCGGAACAGGAAGATCTCGGCCTGAACCCTCCTGCGCTGAGCAGTTCTCCTGTCCTCGGCGACGCCATCGCGCCGCCAGCGCCGCTCAGTTGCTGCGGACTGCGGCATCCGCCAGCTGCTCCCGCAGGGCCGCCCGCGCCCGGTGATACCGACTGCGCACCGTGCCCTCCTTCATCCGCAGCATCCTCGCCACCTCGACCAGGCTGAAGCCCTCCCAGTGCAGCAGGCCGATGATGTCGCGATCGAGCGGATCCAGCTGGGCGAGCGCTCTGTGGAGCTCGTCGTGCTCGGCCGGGTCGGCGAAGCCTGGGTGCGGAGTCGCTTCCAGAACGCCACGGAGCTTCTCGACCACAGCATGCCTCCTGGCCCCGCCGCGCTGGTGATGCAGGAGCACGTTGCGCGCGATCCCGAACATCCACGGCCGCACGTCGTCGTCGGCATCCGGAAGCGAACGGGACCGCCGCCACAGCACCAGAAGGGTCTCGGCGAGCAGGTCAGCGGCATCCTCGCGCAGAGCGACGCGGCGCACGAAGTAGCCGAGCAGAGCGGATGCATGATCCTGCACCGCCCGCTCGACCCGGACCCGGCGCTCGTCGGCGGTCACTGATCCTCCGGCGCGCAGGTGAAGCCGGTGGCCTCGACGGTCCGTCCGGCTCCTTCGCTGAGCCAGCCAATGCCCGGGAACACGTCGCCTGCGAAGTCCTGCAGGACCGGCTCCAGCGCCCGCCCGATGCGCTCCTCACCATCGGCATCATCGGAGAGTGCAGGAGCCCGATCGTAGAGCCGCTGTCCCAGTCCTGACCAATTGTGCGCGAGCACCGCGGCGTCCAGGATGTCCCGGTCGCCGTCCTGCGGATTGCGGATCTCGATCCACACCCGGCAGCGCTCCTGGTGACCGGACTCCGTGGTCCAGTCGATCCTGATCGGCTGCTCGTTGCGGATGTTCTCCAGCGGCATCTCGACACCGCCCCAGTGCGACATGGTCGCCACGCCGACGCTCGTGCCCGCGGTGAGCAGGATCGCACCGCCGACGAGCGCCGGGAGCATCCACCGCACCCGCGCCCGTCGTGTCGGCGTCATCGCCCGCGCCACCCAGCGCGCCTCGGCCTCGGCATCCGCGGGCATCTCCGCGGCCATCTCCGCGAGCCGCTCATCCAGAGCATCCATGTGCTTCCCCTTCAGTTCCTCACATGGTCATTCCCGGACACCGCGATTCCGTTGCATCCCCCGAGGACTTTTCCTCGAACCACCACCGGAACGACGAACCACCACGCGGATCGCGGTGATCTGCGTGGTGGTTCGGGGACCTCGTGGTGGCTCGGCGCGGGACGGCGTCGCCACCGGCGCTCAGCCCTTGCGGATGAGCTTCTTGTTCACGAACTCGTCGGCGGCCAGCAGGCCCAGCTCGCGGGAGGTGCCGCTGCGCTTCACGCCCCCGAAGGGCAGCTCGGGGCTGTCGGCGAGCACGAGGTTCACGTAGACCATGCCCGCCTCGATGCCGTTCGCCACGCGCTCGGCCTGCTCGGCGTCCGTCGTGAACACGTACGAGCCGAGGCCGAACGAGGTGTCGTTCGCCAGCGCCACGGCAGCGTCCTCGTCCGCGACGCGGTACACGACGGCGGCGGGGCCGAAGAGCTCCTCGCGGTAGACGTCCATCGCGGGCGTCACGTCGGCCAGCACGGTCGGGGCGAAGAACGCACCCTCACGCGTGCCTCCGGTCAGCAGCGTCGCGCCCTGGGAGACGGCGGTGTCCACCTGCTCCTGCAGGCGCTCGGCCGCGGCCAGCGACGACAGCGGGCCCAGCACGGTGTCCTCCTGCGTGGGGTCCTCCGCCGAGACCGCGGCGAGCGATGCCACGAACTTCGAGGTGAACTCCTCGTACAGGCCGTCGACGACGATGAAGCGCTTGGCGCCGTTGCAGGACTGGCCGTTGTTGTCCAGTCGCGCATCCACGGCGTTCTGCACCACGGCGTCGAGGTCATCGGTGGAGAGAACGATGAACGGGTCGGAGCCGCCGAGCTCCAGCGCGACCTTCTTGAGGTTGCGTCCTGCCACCTCGGCCACGGCGGCGCCGGCGCGCTCGGAGCCGGTCACCGAGACGCCGTGCACGCGCGGGTCGGCGATGATCGTCGCCGCCTGCTCGTTCGTGGCGTACACGTTCACGTAGCCGCCGTCCGGCAGACCCGCGTCGCGGTAGATCGCCTCGATCGCGGCCGCCGACTCCGGGCACTGCGGAGCGTGCTTGAGGATGATCGTGTTGCCGATGGCGAGGTTGGGGGCCGCGAAGCGGGCCACCTGGTACGCCGGGAAGTTCCACGGCATGATGCCCAGCAGCGCGCCCAGGGGTGCGCGGCGCACCACGGCGGTGCCGTCGCCCACGATGTCCAGCGGCTGATCGGCCGTGATCTTCTCGATGTTGTCGGCGTAGAACTCGATGATGTCGGCGGCGAACTCCACCTCGCCCACGGCGGCGGCGATCGGCTTGCCCATCTCGCGCACGATGATCGCGCCGAGCTCGTCCTTGCGTTCGCGGTGCAGCTCGGCGATGCGCCGGATGACGGTCGCGCGCTCGGCGGGCGAGGTCGCCGCCCAGGTCGTGGCCGCGGATGCCGCGCGGGCGATCGCGTCCTCGACCTGCGCGTCGGTGAAGGTGTCGTAGGTGGCGAGGGTCTCGCCGGTGGCCGGGTTGATGACGGCGTAGTCGATCATGTCGGTTCCTCTCGTCGGATCAGCTGTAGGGAAGCATCGTGTACTTGGTGGACAGGTACTCGTGGATGCCCTCGGCACCGCCCTCGCGGCCGATGCCGGACTGCTTGACACCGCCGAACGGAGCCGCGGCGTTGGAGATCACTCCCACGTTCAGGCCCATCATGCCGGTCTCGAGCGCATCGATCATGCGGTGCCCGCGGGCGAGGTCCTCGGTGAAGACGTAGCCGACCAGCCCGTACTCGGTGTCGTTGGCCAGGCGCACGGCCTCGGCCTCGTCCGAGAAGCGGGCGATCGCGAGCACCGGTCCGAAGATCTCCTCGCGGAGGATGTCGCTGCCCGCGACCACGTCGGCGAGAACGGTCGGCTCGTAGAACGTGCCGTCGCCCTCGATCGCGTTGCCACCGGCCAGCAGGCGGGCGCCGCGCTGCACGGCGTCGCCGACCAGCTCCTGCGCCTTGGCGACGGCATCCGCATCGATCAGCGGGCCGATCACCACGTCGTCCTCGGTGCCGCGGCCGATCTTCATCGCGTTCACGCGCTCGGCGACGCGGCGCGCGAACTCGTCGGCGACGTCTTCGTGCACGATGAAGCGGTTCGCGGCGGTGCACGCCTGGCCGATGTTGCGGAACTTCGCCGCGATCGCGCCGTCCACGGCCTTGTCCAGGTCGGCGTCCTCGAACACGACGAACGGCGCGTTGCCACCGAGCTCCATCGACACCCGCAGCACGCCCTGCGCGGCCTGCGCGATGAGCTTCTGCCCGACCGGCGTCGAGCCGGTGAACGACAGCTTGCGCAGGCGCGGGTCTGCGATGATCGGGGCCGACAGCGCGCTCGAGCGCGAGGTCTGGACGATGTTGACGACGCCGGCGGGGAGCCCCGCCTCCTCCAGCAGCTTCGTGAAGAAGATCGTGGTCAGCGGCGTGAGCGCCGCAGGCTTGACGACCACGGTGCAGCCGGCCGCCAGCGCCGGGGCGATCTTGCGCGTGGCCATCGCGAACGGGAAGTTCCACGGGGTGATGAAGAACGACGGGCCCACCGGGCGCTGCGACACGATCATGCGACCGGTGCCCTCGGGGTTGCTGCCGTAGCGGCCGCTGATGCGCACGGCCTCCTCGCTGAACCAGCGCAGGAACTCGCCGCCGTAGGCGACCTCGCCACGGGACTCGGCCAGCGGCTTGCCCATCTCGAGGGTCATCAGCAGCGCGAGATCCTCCTTGTGCTCCTGCACCAGCTCCCAGGCGCGGCGCAGGATGTCACTGCGGGTGCGCGGGGCGGTGGCGGCCCAGGCGTCCTGCGCGGCGACAGCGGCGTCCAGAGCGCGGATGCCGTCGGCGGGCGTCGCATCGGCGATCGAGGCGATCACCTGGTTGGTGGAGGGGTCGCGCACATCGAAGGTGCGCCCCTCCTCGGCATCCGTCCACTGGCCGCCGATGAAGAGGCCGCCGGGGACGCGGGCGAGGAGTTCCTGCTCGTTCGGTGCGAGTGCAGTGCTCATGGTTTCTCTTTCTCTCGAGGAGGATCAGTGCTGGCGAAGGCTGGGCGGCGCGTCCATGCTAAGCGTCTTGCCGCGGAAGAAGTCGGGGGATACGAATCTCTGCACGAGCATCAGCACCCCGCCGAAGACGAGCAGGCCGACGCCGATGAAGAACACGATGCCGATGCCGCCCTCGCCGTTCTCGTCGGCGCCGATCGCGATCGACCCGTAGTCGGGGGCGAGGCTGTCGATCGCCGTGATCACGAACAGCACCAGCAGGATGATGCCGCCGACCAGAGGGCTGGCGAACTTGAAGAAGAAGTCCTTGCCCGAGTCGAACCACTGGTGACGGAAGTACCACACGCAGGACAGCGCGGTGATGCCGTAGTAGAAGCAGATCATCATGCCCAGCGCGAGGATCGTGTCCCACAGCGCGTCCTCGCTGAGGAAGCGCATCACGGCGTAGAAGCCACCCGCGACGACGGCCGAGGCGATCGTCGCGAACCCGGGCGTGAAGAACCGCGGGCTGACGCCGGCGAACCTCTTGGGCACGGCGCCGTAGTGGCCCATCGCCAGGAGGGTGCGAGCCGGCGAGATGAACGTCGACTGCAGCGAGGACGCCGACGAGGTGAGCACCGCGAGCGAGAGCAGGAAGGCCAGGCCGCCCATGACCGGACCCGACAGCGCGAAGAACACGTTGCCGCCGATCTCCTCGTTCGTGAGACCCAGTCCCTTGTCGCCGATCCCGGAGTACATCAGGCTGCTGACCGTGAGCAGGAGGTAGATCGCGATGATCGAGATCACCGTGAGCATGGCCGCGCGCCCCGGCGTGCGCTCGGGGTCCTTCGCCTCCTCGTTCATCGTGAGGGTGACGTCCCACCCCCAGAACATGAAGACCGAGGCCGACAGGCCCATCACGATCATGGACAGGCCGCCCTTGATCTCGAACGGGTTGAACCAGGCGAACTCCGGCATGTGCGCCTCGAAGGCGCTGCCCTGCACGGTCTCGACGATCGCCATCACGGCGAACAGCACGAGGATCGCGATCTGGAACGCCACCAGGCCGTACTGCAGCTTCTGCGAGGTGGACACGTCGCGGTACGACACCCAGGTGGCCAGCGCGACGAAGATCAGGCACACGGCGACGTTCACGAACGGGTCGCGGGTGATCTCGGCGATGGCCTCGTTGCCGGAGATCTGCGAGATCAGCAGGAAGAGGAAGTCGACGGCGATGCCGGCGAGGTTGGAGAGCACCAGGATCGTCGCGACGATCAGGCCCCATCCCGCCATCCAGCCGACGTACGGGCCGAAAGCGCGCGTGGCCCAGGTGAAGGAGGTGCCCGAGTCGGGCATCGCCTTGTTGAGCTCGCGGTAGCCGAAGGCGACGAGCAGCATCGGGATGAACCCGAGCAGCAGGATCGCAGGCACCTGGAACCCGACGGCGCCGACCGCGCCGCCGATGCCGGCCGTGTACGTGTACGCCGGGGCGATGCACGAGATGCCCATCACCAGGGCGCCCAGGACGCCCACCGTTCCGACGCTGAGTCCCTTGCGGGAGATGCCTCCGGTCACCGGGTCGGCGGTGCCGGGCACGGCGTCGCCCGGTGCGGCGGCGGATGCCGCAGTGGAGAGCGGAGACTTCGTCGACTCGCTCATGTTCACGCTCCTTCGGCGCGGGTGCGGGGCACCACGATCATGGGGACGGGCAGCTCGCGGAGCATCTTCGCCGCGGTCGAGCCCAGGAACAGCCGGCGCGGCTGGGCGAGCCGGCTGGAGCCGACCAGCACGATCTCTCCCGGCAGCCAGTCCAGCTGCGCGACGGCGTCCTCGATGCTGTCGCCCCCGGCCTGCAGCACCTCGACGTCGGTCTCGCCGGAGAGCCGGTCCCTGGCCGAGGCGAGCACCTGGTCGACGTGGGCGTCCTTCAGCAGCGTGATGGCGCCGGTGTTGAGACCCGCAGGAACGTCGAGGGGCATCAGCGAGACCAGCCGCACGGCGGCCCCGGATGCCGAGGCGAGGCGCACGGCGCTCTCCAGCAGCAGCTCCGCACCCGGGCGGGTGCCGGTGGCGACCGTGATGCGCGGCAGCCCGGCATCCGGCTCGCGCGAGAGTCCTGCCGGTGCGAGCGCCACGGGCACGGTCGAGGCGTGCAGCAGCTCGGATGCCACCGAGCCGAGCCGGTGGCGGCGCAGGGCACCGCCGTTCGCGGCGCCGAGGACGAGCAGCGTGGCGCCGAACTCGTCTGCGGCGGCTTGCAGACCCTCGCCGAACGACTCGGCGAAGCGCACGTGGGCGCTGTGCACGATCCCGGCGGGGATGGTCTTCGCAGCATCCGCCAGCCAGGAGCGCGCCTGCTCGCGGAGAAGTTCCTCGTACGCGCGCTCGGGGGCGACGGCCTTGCTCATGGTGCCCTCGGAGGGCAGCACGATCACGACCCGCAGTGCAGCACCCGTGGCGCGCGCGAGGCGCGCGCCGAGGGCGAGCGCGTCGGCGCCCGCATCCGTCGCCGTGTAGCCGACGACGATCGAGCCGGTCACGCGTCGCCGCCGGCGGCGGCGCGCGCCTTCTCGACGATCTGGGATGCCGCCAGGCGGCCCATCCGGATCGCGCCGTCGACGTGCTGGTAGCCGGCGCCGGCCATGTCGCTGCAGGCGAAGTGGATCGGGCCGACGGCGGAGCGCAGGTCGGCGCCGTAGCGGTGCAGCCCGCCCATGTCGAAGCTGGCGGCGTAGGCGCCTCGGGTCCACTCCTCGGTGCCCCAGTCGCTCTCGTAGTAGACGACCGGGTTCTTCGCCTCGGGGCCGTAGTAGTGCGACAGCGACTCGAGGATGCGCTCCTTGCGCTCCTCGGCGCTCAGTGCGAACAGGTCGTCGGCGTTGCGGTCGCTGACGAAGCCGACCAGCGTGCCGCGCTCATCGCCGTGGTTGGTGTTGTCGTAGGCCTCGTGCGAGAGCTCGTACGGGCTGAACGCGGTGCCGCTGAGGCCCTGCTCGCGCCAGAACGGACGGTCGTACACCGCGTGCACCTTGATGACGAAGCCCATCGACAGATGCTGGTGCAGCTGGTGCTGGCGACGCGGCAGCGGCGGGACGAACGAGATCCGGTTGTAGAGCACCGGGGCGTGCGCGAGGATCGCGAAGCGCGCGCGCACGGTGGTCCTGTCGGTCACGGCGACGACGCCGCCGGTCCCCGAACCCGACGAGGGGTCGGACCACTCCAGGCTGCGGACGGGCTGCCCCAGCAGCACGTCGTGGCCGAGGCGCTCGGCGAGCAGCAGCGGAACCTGCTGCAGGCCTCCGACGACGCGCTTGTCGAGGATGAAGTCGGCGTCGACGAGGTTCGAGTAGGAGCCCGCGGATGCCGCCATCAGCAGCGACTGCAGCAGCGAGAACGCGTGCGTCGGCTTGGTGAGCATGGCCGAGCCCGTGGCGAAGGCGAGGTTGCGGATCGCCTCGTCGTCGTCGGTCTGCGTGCGCAGCCAGGCATCCCAGGTGATGCTGTCCCACTCCGCCGCGTTCGGGTGCTCCCAGGGGCGGTCGGGGTCGATCTCGGCGACCATCGCGTCGAGACGCTCGGTGACATCTGCGATGATCTTCTCGGTCGCGGGCGACACCGGGAACATCTCGCCGGTGAAGCGGTGCACGACTCCGTCGGGGCCGACGTAGACGCTGTCGCCCTCGCGGTAGCGGCTGAAGGTCTCCAGACCGAGCTCCTCGACCGTCTGCTTCAGGGCGTCCTGATCCGGCGAGATCCACTGGCCGCCGAGCTCGAGCATGGCGCCGTCGATGACGTCGGTCCACAGCCGGCCGCCGACGCGGTCGCGCGCCTCCAGCACGGCGACGGAGAGGCCCGCCCTGCGCAGCTCGTTGGCTGCGGTGAGGCCGGCGGCGCCGGCTCCGATGATGACGACGTCGCGGCTGATCTCGTGCTCGCTCATGAGCGATCTCCTTTGATGCAGAGGGTGAGGTGTGAAGGTGCTGCCGGCCGCGATCCCTGATCCCCCGACCAGGATCGCGGCCGGCGGTCTCAGTTGCCCTGGGCGTTCGCGAGCGCGGCCGCGACGACGTCCAGGCCGTCGTTCAGCAACTCGTCGCCGATCGACAGCGGCGGCAGGAAGCGGATGACGTTGCCGAAGGTGCCGCAGGTCAGGACGATGACGCCCTCGGCGGTGCAGGCCTTGGCGACGGCGCCGGTGAGGGCGGTATCCGGCTCCCCCGTCTCGGGGTTCACGAACTCGGCGGCCATCATCGCGCCGTGGCCGCGGACGTCGCCGATGCGCGGGTCGGTCGCCTTGATGGCCTCGAGGCGGTCGCGCAGGATGCTGCCGATCTGCTGCGCGCGCTCGACGAGGCCCTCGTTCTCGAAGGCGTCGATCGCTGCCAGTGCGGCGGCGCAGGCGACGGGGTTGCCGCCGTAGGTGCCGCCCAGGCCACCGGCGTGCGCGGCGTCCATGATCTCGGCACGGCCGGTGACGCCGGCGAGCGGGAGACCGGCGGCGATGCCCTTGGCGGTGGTGATGAGGTCGGGCTCGATGCCGAAGATCTCGCTGGCGAACATGGCGCCGGTGCGGGCGAAGCCGGTCTGCACCTCGTCGGCGATGAAGACGACGCCGTTGGCGCGGCTCCACTCGACGATCGCCTCGAGGAACCCGTCGGCGGGGACGATGAAGCCGCCCTCGCCCTGGATGGGCTCGATGATGACGGCGGCCAGGTTGTCGGCGCCGACCTGCTTCTCGATGAGCGTGATGGCGCGCTTGGCGGCCTCGGCGCCGGACAGGCCGTCGCGGTAGGGGTACGAAGCGGGCACGCGGTAGACCTCGGGGGCGAACGGCCCGAAGCCGGACTTGTACGGCATCGACTTCGCGGTCAGCGCCATCGTGAGGTTGGTGCGGCCGTGGTAGCCGTGGTCGAAGGCGACGACGGCCTGGCGTCCGGTGTGCTTGCGGGCGATCTTGATCGCGTTCTCGACGGCCTCGGCGCCGGAGTTGAACAGCGCCGTCTTCTTGGCGAAGTCGCCGGGGGTCAGGCGGTTCAGCGCCTCGGCCACCTCGATGTAGGACTCGTAGGGCGAGATCATGAAGCAGGTGTGGGTGAACTGCGCTGCCTGGGCTGCGACTGCCGCGGCGACCTTGGGGTGCGCGTTGCCGACGCTGGTCACGGCGATGCCGGAGCCGAGGTCGATGAGCGAGTTGCCGTCCGCGTCGAGGACCACTCCGCCACCCGCGGCCACGACGGCGACCGGCATGGACGTGGAGACGCCGCCGGCGACGGCATCCGCCTTGCGGGCGAGGATCGCGGCCGAGCGGGGCCCGGGGAGTTCGGTGACGACGCGACGGACCTGCTCGAGGGTGGGTCCGCCGGCGGGGATCGTGGAGGTCTCGTCGATGAGTGTCATGAGGCGAGGCTACGTCCGGCCGCACACGGATGCATTCGCCCGCCCGTACAATTGTGCTGAGCACTTCGCCGCTTCGTACATTCTGGAGACGCCATGGAACCCGCCGCCGCGCCGACCCTGCGCACCCTGCTCGGCCGGCGCGACCTCGGGCTGCGCCTGGTGTCCGACGAGTCGGAGCTGGTCGACGGCGCGCTGGAGCAGCCCGTTCGCTGGGTGCACAACTCCGACCTGGTGGACCCCACGCCGTTCCTCGCCGAGGACCTGGTGCTGCTGACCACCGGCATGCAGCTCGCCGAGGAGGACGCTGAGGGCGCCGCCGCGTACGTCGCGCGCCTGGTCCACCGCGGCGTGCTCGCTCTCGGGTTCGGCTCCGGCGTGCACCGCGTCGGCGTGCCCGACGAGCTCATCGCCGCGTGCGCGCACGCCGGGCTCGCACTGTTCGAGGTCCCCTACGACATCCCGTTCCTCGCGATCGCCCGCGCGCATGCTGAAGCCATCGCGGCCGCCGCGTACGCCCGGCGCACCTGGGCACTCGAGGCGCAGCGCGCGCTCGCGATCGCCGCGCTCCGCCCGCACGGACTGGAGTCGACGCTGTCCGAGCTGTCGCGCCGGCTCGGCTGCTGGGTGGGGATGTACGACGCGACGGGCGCACTGAGTCACGAGCATCCGGCCGCGCTCGGATCGGGAGCGGATGCCGTCGCCGCCGGAGTCGCCGAACTGCTGGCCCGCGGCGGTGCGGCCAGCCGGACGATCGAGGATCCCGACGGCGCCTTCACGCTGTTCACCCTGGGGCGCACCGGCCAGCTGCGCGGCGTGATCGCGATCGAGGCGGCGGCGCTGGACGCCGAGACCCGCGCGGTCATCACCTCCGTGATCGCGATGGCAGGACTCGCGCTGGAGCAGAACGAGCAGATGTCCAGGGCTCGCCGCCGGATGCACACGCAACTGCTGGCGTCGCTGCAGGACGACGACCCGACGCTGGCGCGACGCGTGCTCGGCTCCCTTCCGGCCGCCCCGATCGTGCTGGCCGTCGCCGAACCGTCGCGTGCCGGTGCCCTGATCGACTGGTGGGAGAGGCGGCGGACGGACGCCGGGGTCGCCTCCTTCGTGGCCGAGGACCCGGATGGCGTGACGATCTGCCTCTCCGCCGCGGACGCCGCCGAGTTCGACGAGGCCGCCGGCCGGCTCGGCATCCGGATCGGGCTCTCCGGGGCCGGGGAGTACAGCGGGTTCTCGCAGGCGCACGCGCAGGCACTCACCGCGCTGCGACGCGGGCGGAGCGGGGTCACCCGGTACGCGGATGCCACTTCCGGCGGCGTGCTCGACACTCTGGGCGGGGAGGAGACACGGCTGCTCGCCCGCACGCGCCTGGCCCCGCTGCGCCGCCACGACGAGGAGACCGGCGGCGAGCTGGAGCTCACTCTGCGGGTCTGGCTGGAGCACGACGCCCACAGCGAGCGGACCGCCGCCGCCCTCGGCATCCACCGTCACACGCTGCGCACGCGCATCGCGCAGGCGGCCGGGCTGCTCGGCTCGGACCTGTCGTCGTTCCCCGCGCGGGCCGAGCTGTGGGCCGTGCTGCGCGCGGCGTGACACGGCCGGCGGCGCCGGAGATCAGCGCTGCAGGATGCGCTCGGCGAGGATCCGCCTGCTCTGCAGCACGTCGGACTCGGTCTGGGCGATGAGAGCCGCGACATCGTCGAAGCGCAGCGTCGGACGCATCCTCTCGTGCAGGAGTACCCGCATGAACCGGCCGTACAGGTCGAGATCGAGGTCGTGGACGTAGACCTCCACGCGCCGCGCCCGCTCCCCCGCGAACGTGGGATTCGTGCCGATGCTGACCGTGGCGCCCCACGGCGAGGAGCCGCTGCCGCCGATGAGCGCCGTCGCGACGTAGACGCCGTCCTCGGGGATGTCCGCATCGGGGCACGCCAGGTTCGCCGTGGGGAATCCGATCACGCGTCCTCGGCCGTCGCCGGGGACGACGCGCCCGCCGAGCGCGAGCGGGCCGCTGCGCGCCGGATTCATCCGCGTGGCGGGTCGCCGACGATGCTGCGGTAGCGGCTCTGGTGGAACACGAGCGGCTCGATGCCGTCGAAGAGCTGCACGTCCGCGATCTCGTACAGCGCGATCTCGTGATCGCCGCCGTCGTAGGTGGCGTAGGGGCGGCAGGTGAGCCAGAGCGCGGCCCCGTCGACCAGCAGGGCACCCTGCTCCGCGCGCTGCATCGCCTGGTCGCCGAACCTGTCGCCCTCGCGAGAGGCGAGCCGACGGGAGAACTGCTCCTGGTCGTGACCCAGCACGCTCATGCCCAGCTCGGGCACGCCGCGCAGCTGCGGCCACGTGCGCGAGGTACGGGCCGCACTGATCGCGACCAGCGCGGGCTCCAGCGAGATCGACGTGAAGGAGTTCACCGCCATGCCGACGGGCGCTCCCTCGACCTCGGCGGCGAGCGCGACCACGCCCGTCGGGTAGAGCGAGAAGGCGCGGCGCAGAGCGAGGTCACGGGTGAGCGGTTCTGCCACAGAGGTCATCTCCGGTTCCTTTCGTCAACTTTGACTATATAAAACTGTACGACATCGTGATCATGCAAGACAACACGGATCCGGCCTCCAGCTGGATAGCATGGGCCCATGTCGACCACACGCCTCGTCGTCCTCGGTGCCGTCAAGCAGTTCCAGCCGGTGCACGGCTACTTCCTGCGTCGCGAGCTGATGACCTGGCACATCGACGAGTGGGCGCGCATCCAGCCCGGTTCCATCTACAACGCGCTGCGCGCCCTCGAGGTCGACGGCTACATCGTCGAGAACGGCACGGTCGCCGAGGGCAAGCGTCCCGCGCGCACGACCTACCGGATCACCCCGTCGGGCGAGGTGGAACTGCAGCGGATGCTGCGCGAGAACCTCTGGAACGTGAAGCCGTTCGACACCGAGGCGATCATGACCATCGCGTCGTTCATGTTCGTCCTCAGCCGCCAGGAGGTCATCGCGGGCCTGGAGAACAGGCTCAGCAAGAGCGACTCGATCATCACGACCAACGGCTTCAACGTGCAGGACACGCTGCGATCCGAGACCACGCCCAAGTACGTGCGGGAGATCTTCGACCTCTCCACCGCGCGCCTCACCGCCGAGAAGGAGTGGACCCTCGCGCTGCTGGAGCGCCTGCGCGCCGGCGAGTACCGCTTCGCCGGCGAGACGCCCGAGCCCGCGGACGCCGCTGCCTCCGAGGCCTGACCCGGACATCCGGCCCGGCCCGCGCCCGTCAGCGTCCGCGCACCAGCGCGTCGATCGTGTCGGGCGTGAGCGCATCCGTCGTCGCACCGCGATGACTCGCGACGATCGCGCCCGCCGCCGCCGCGCGCAGCAGGGCGTCGGCCAGGCGGATGCCGCCGGCCAGCGCCGCAGCCAGGGCACCGCAGAACGCGTCGCCCGCGCCCGTCGTGTCCACCGCATCGACGGGGAACGCCGGCACGTACCAGGGCTCCTCCCCCGCGCGATGCAGCTCCACGCCGTCCGCACCGAGCGTGCGGATCACGATCGCCGCCCCGTCCGCATGCAGCCGCGCGACGCCGCCGAGCTCATCCGCCTCGGTCTCATTCACCACCAGGATGTCCGCATCGCCGAGAAGCGCGAGCGCGGCCTCGGCGGCGGGAGCCGCGTTGAGGATCGTCAGGGCGCCGGCGGCCCTCGCCGCGGCGAGCGCGGCGGCGACGGCCTCGACCGGCACCTCGAGCTGAGCGAGCACGACGGAGGCGCCGGCGACGTCGGCCGCGGCGTCTGCGGCGGCGAGCGCGCCGTTGGCTCCGGCGGCGACCAGGATGCTGTTGTCGCCATGCACCGAGAGGATGTGCGCGACGCCGGTGGGCGCGGCATCCGTGCGGCGGAACTCGCCGATCACCCCGGCATCCCGCGCCGACGCCTGCAGCAGATCGCCCGCCTCGTCGTCCCCCACCATCGCGCACATGCGGGTGGGGGCGCCGGAGCGGGCGGACGCCACCGCCTGGTTCAGCCCCTTGCCGCCGGGGAAGCGCCCGAGCGCCTCCCCCAGCAGCGTCTCGCCGAGGGTGGGGAGCCGCGGGATCCCGACGACGATGTCGAGATTCGCGCTCCCCACCACCACGACTCCGGTGAGGGAGTCAGACACGCGTGAGCGACTTCCGGTACGAGGACCCGGTGTGGGACTCGGCCAGAGCCGGAGTCGACGTGCCGATCAGTCGCTCGCGCAGCGACTGCGGGTGCTCGGGCTGCGCGGCGATCGCGCCGCGCTCCTTGAGGATCGGCAGCACGTGCTCGATGAAGTCCTCGGTCGAGGCCGGCGGGATGGTCGGCGCGAAGAGGAAGCCGTCCAGGTCGGCGCCGTCGGCCAGCTCGATCATGCGGTCCGCGATCTGCTCGGGGGTGCCGACGATCGGGCGGGCCCCGACGCCGTGCGCGTGCCAGTCGCCGAGCACGTCGCCGACGGTCTTGTCCGCGAAGCGGGCGACCTGGGTCTGCGACAGCTCGGTGCTCAGCTGCGCCATCGGGGTGTCCGGCGCGTAGGCCGAGAGGTCGAGCCCGGTGAACCACGCGTACGACGCCACCGTCACCTCCGGGTTCTGGGCATCCGCGACCTCGGCGTACTTGCGGCGCGCCTCCTCCTCGGTGCTGCCGACCACCGCCGCGAAGGCCGACATGATCTTGACGTCGGTGCGGGCCCGGCCGTTCTTCTCGGCCTCATCGCGGATGCTGCTGGAGTGTCCGAGCAGCTGCTCGACGGAGCCGCTGCCGACGAAGATCGCCTCGCCGTGCTTGCCGCCGAACTCGCGGCCCGCCGGCGACGCGCCGGCCTGGAACAGCACCGGGGTGCCCTGCGGCGAGCGCGAGGTGTTCCCGTAGCCGTGCGAGCGGAAGTAGGTGCCCTCGTGCGCGATGCGGTGCACCCTGGCGGGGTCGGCGAAGCGCCCGTTCTTGTCGCGCTCCAGCGCACCCTCCTCCCAGGCCTCCTCCCACAGCCTGTAGACGACCTGCATGAACTCGTCGGCCATCACGTAGCGCTCGTCGTGGCCGACCATCGGCACGCCGAAGCCCTGCACGGCGGTGTCGGCGGTGCCGGTGGTGACGACGTTCCAGCCGATGCGCCCGCCCGAGAGGATGTCGAGCGTGGCCATCCGGCGCGCGAAGCTGTAGGGCGCCTCCAGCAGGGTCGAGCCGGTGGCGACGAGTCCGAGGCGGCTGGTCTCGGGGATCAGCGCGCCGAGGATGATCGCCGGGTCGAGACGGGGCAGGTCCAGGCCCTCGATCGAGCAGATGTCCGGGCGGTCGCCGGCGACGTCGGCCCAGCCCCATGCATCGGCGAGGAAGAGGAAGTCGAAGCCGGCGTCCTCCACCATGCGCGCGGTGCCGCGCCAGTAGTCGAGGCTGTCGAACAGGTAGCGCTTGTTGTCGGGGTGCCGCCAGGTGGCGGTGCCCGAGTCGTTCGCCTGGGCGTTCTCGAAGAGTCCGAGTCGCAGCTGCTTGGCCATGATGTGCCTTTCTTTCGGATGTCGATGGATGCTGTTTTCGGGTACGCCGAGGGAACCCGAGGGCGCGGGACGCCCGGGGACGGAGGGGTGGATGCGGTGGGTCAGCCCTTGGCGGTGACCTCGCCGTCGCTCCACCACAGCAGGCGCCCGCGCACCAGGGCGAGCAGCACGATCAGCAGCACGCCGGTGATCGCGAGCAGGGTGATGGCGCCCCAGGTCACGGGCAGGTTGGCCTGCGCGGCCGAGGTCGTCACCAGCGAGCCGAGACCCGCCTGCTGGCCGGCCGCCACGAACTCGGCGACCGCCGCGCCGACCACGGCCATCGGCAGCGCGATGCGCAGACCCGCGAACACGTACGGCATGCTGCCGGGGAAGCGCAGCTCCCGGAAGATCTCCCAGCGGCTGGCGTGCAGCGTGGTGAACACGTCGAGGGCGCGCTGGTCGACGTCACGCAGACCCGCGAGCGAGTTCACGAGCATCGGGAAGAAGACCACGAGTCCGGTGACGATGAACTTCGGGACCATGCCGAAGCCGAACGCGACGACGAGCGCGGGGGCGATCGCGACGATCGGGGTGACCATCACGATGATCACCAGCGGCATCACGGCCCGCTCGATGATCTGGAACTCGGTCATCACCACCGCGAGCAGGAATCCGGCGAGGATGCCCGCGGCGGCGCCGACGACGACCTCGAGCAGGGTGACGAGGAAGTTGGACCAGTACATCGACGCGTCGCCGATCAGGCTCGCGCCGATGTCGCCCAGCGAGGGGAGCACGTAGGGGTTGGTCCAGGCGATGACCTGCCAGAGCACGGCAGCGATCACGAAGGTGATCAGGGTCGGCACCCAGGAGCCCCAGCGCAGCCACGGCGGCATCCCCCGGCGCGGTCCCGCCGCACGGGCGGTGGCCGCGGCGATCGTCGCGGTCGTGTCGCGGATGGTGATGTCAGACATGAGCCCTCTCCATCTGTGCGCGCAGGGTGTCGCGCACGGTCCTCTCCAGGTCGCGGTACGCGTCTGTCGCCCAGGCGTCCTCCCCGCGCGGGCGGGGCAGATCCACGTCGATGATCTCGGCGATGCGGCCCGGGTGCGCGGCCATGACGACGATGCGGTCGGACAGCATGATCGCCTCGGGCACGGAGTGCGTGACGAACATCACCGCCTTGCGGTTGGACTGCCAGAAGTCCAGCAGCGCCATGCGCTGCAGGTCGCGGTTCATCTCGTCCAGCGCAGAGAACGGCTCGTCCATCAGCATGATCGCCGGGTCGAACACGAAGGCGCGGGCGATGGCGGCGCGCTGCTGCATGCCGCCCGACAGCTGGCCGGGGTACTTCTTCACGGCGTGGCCGAGGCCGAAGGTGGACAGCAGCCGCTCGGCGTCGCCCACCTGCCGGCTCCCGCCCGCCTTCCTGTTGATGCGCAGGGGGAGCTCGACGTTCTCGAGCACGGTCTTCCAGGGCAGCAGAGCCGGCGACTGCGGGACGAGACCGATCTTCTTGTCCCGGGATGCCGCTGTCACGCTCTCGCCGTCGATGGTGACGGTGCCCTCCTCGGCGTCCAGCAGGCCCGCGACCACCTTCAGGAGCGTCGACTTCCCGCATCCGCTCGGTCCGATCACCGAGACGAACTCGCCCATGCCGATCGTGAGGTCGATGTCGTCGAGCACGGTCACCTGCCGGCCGTCGACGCCGAAGCGCTTGGTCACGCCGCGGACCTCGACACCGGCGCCGGGGGTCACTTTCCGGCCTCCGGCCAGATCAGCTCGTCGCCGTCGTAGAGGTCCGCCACGAGCTCGGTGTCCATCATGTCGGCGATCTTCGGGACCGACTTCACGTTGCCGTACTTCTCGACCAGCCTGTACTCGGGCTCCCACATGGCCTCGGTCTGCACGCCGGGGTGGCCGCCCTTGCTGGCGCGCACCCACTCCGACTCGACGGCCCAGGTGCGGGCGAGCTGCTCGCGCGGGAACGCGGCGCCCTGGTTGTTGTCCTCGGCGAGCTTGGCGAGCTTGTCGATGCAGGCGTCGCTCTCGTCGAGGCAGTACTGCAGGGCCTTCAGGCTGGCGCGCATGAAGTCGGCGGCGACCTCGCGGTGCTCCTTGAGGAAGCGCGAGTTGACCTCCATGACGTTGTAGGTCCCCTCGACGCCCTCGTCCTCCGGGAGGAACTCGCTGAACGGCAGGTTCTGCGCCTTCAGCGACTGCGGCTGGTTCGACGCGTAGCCGACGATCGCGTCGACCTGGTCGCGCACGACGACGGTGGGGTCGTAGTTGGTCATCTTGACCATCTCGACCTTGGACGCATCCACTCCGGCGTTGTCGAGCATGGCCGACGCGATCGGGGTGAGGTTGATGAAGTAGCCGAGGGAGCCGCCCTCGAGGTCCTTGAGGCTCTTCAGCTTCTCGTTGCCGAAGATCGAGAACGGCGAGGTGGTGCCGTAGGTGGCGACCGCCGTGAGGTTCTTGCTGTTGGCGGCCGCGAGCATGACGTCGGATGCCGAGCCGAGCGCCGTGAACTGAGCCTGGCCGGATGCCACGAGCTGCTGCCCGTTCGCTCCGGAGGCGTTGATCTCGACCTTCAGGCACAGGTCGTCGAAGTAACCGAGCTCCTGAGCGAGGAAGACGTCGAGCTGCCCGGCGCTGGCCGAGTAGCCGTAGCCGGAGATGTAGGTGATCGTTCCGGCATCCTGATTCCGCTGGCAGGCGTCGGCATCGACGGCCGCCTTGTCGGGAGCGGTTCCGCCGGCGCTGGACTGTGCGGCGCAGCCGCCCAGAGCCAGTGCGGCTGTGAGAACACACGTCAGGGTGGCGGCAGTGCGGAATCGGGTTTCAGCGTGAGCCATGGGGGTCCCTTCTCGGCCGTTCGTCGTTGATGGCTCGTTGAAAGTAACATAGTCAAGATTGACTATGCAAGAACGAACGAGTTTTGACGACGAACGACCGGGACCCTGCCGCGATCAGCCGGCGAGCGCCGCGATCAGCTGATCGGCGGTGCCGGTGAACTCCGGACCGTGGCCAGGCAGCATCCGGCGCTCGGGAAGCCCGCGCAGCCGCTCGAGACTCACCGGCGTCTGGTCCGGCGCATCGCTGAACGGCCCGAGCGCCACCGCCTGCACGCCCGTGAGCACATTGCGCGTGGTCACGGCGTCGCCGAGGAAGACGGCATCCGCCGCGGGAACGCGGATGGCGACCGATCCGGCCGAGTGGCCGGGCAGGCCGATGACCTCGGGGCGACCAGGCAGGTCGAGCACGTCGCCGTCACGGAAGGTGCGGACCTCGCCGAGATGACGCGTGCGCAGCGCACCACGGCGGATGCCGGTCGCGAGGAAGCGGAGGGTGGCGCCGAGCCGCCACGCGCCGCCCGCGGCGTGGGACTTCTCCTCTCCCCTGGCCCGCGCGGCATCCGCCTCGTGCACGTGCACGGGCACGCCGTGCTCGGCACGCAGCCACTCCGCGATGCCGATGTGGTCGCTGTCGCCATGGGTCAGCACGACGCCGCGGATGTCGGCGACGTCGTGGCCCGCAGCCCGGAGCGCCTTCTGCAGGGCGCGGCGATCGCCGGGCAGTCCGGCGTCGATGAGCGTGATGCCCTCGTCGGTCGAGATCGCGTGCATGGCGACCAGGTCGTCGCCGATTCGGATGAGCTGTGCGTTCATGTTGGCTACATTACGTAGCCTTGATGGCTAATGTCAATAGCCTTATGATCGAAGGACGAGGACAGGGAGGCCGCATGCCCGCACCGCTGCGCGTGAGCCAGGAGCGCCTGGTGCACGCCATCCGCGAGATCGCCGAGCGTGACGGCATCGACGCCGTCACGATGAGCTCGGTGGCGTCCGCCGTCGGCATGCGCACGCCGAGCCTGTACAAGCGGGCCGCCCACCGCCACGATCTGCTGCGGCTTGCCGCAGGCGACGCCGTGCGCGAGCTCATGACCGACATCTCCGAGCTTCCGGCGCACGATTCCGCCGGCGCACTCACCGTCCTCGCGCGCACGCTGCGTGCCTACGCCGCCCGCGCACCGCGCGTCTCGGCGCTGATCTTCGCCGCCCCCTCCGCACAGGCCGACCCGACCCCGGCATCCGCCGAGCCGCTGCTCACCGCGCTGATGACCGCGATCGCCGCCGCCGTCCCCGGAGACCCTCTCCCAGCCGCACGCACCTTCACCGCCTGGATCTTCGGCTTCTGCACCATGGAGCAGGCCGGCGCCTTCCGTCTCGGCGGCGACGTCGACGAGGCGTTCGAGTTCGGACTCGACGCCCTGCTGGGCGCCATCGGTGCGCGACGCGGCTGACGATCAGCGCGGGGCGTGCGCCTCGAGGAACTCGTACACGTCGGTCGTGTCGACGCCGGGGAACGAGCCGGTCGGCAGCGTCGCCAGCAGAGTGCGCGGGGTGCGCACGTTCGGCCAGGACTGCTCACGCCAGCGCTCCTCGAGCTCGGCGGGCGCACGCCGGCAGCACACCTCGGCGGAGTGCTTGGACACGCCCCGATTGGTCGTGTCGCGGCCGACGAACCACTTCGTGTCGTCGAAGCGCACGCCCACGCTCACCGAGTGCAGCCCCTCACTGGAGGGCTCGACCCGGGCCGTGCACCAGTAGGTGCCGTTGCCGGTGTCGGTGTACTGGTAGTACGGGTTGAAGCGATCCTCCACCTCGAACACCTCGCGGCTGGTCCAGCGCCGGCAGCACATCTGCCCCTCGATCGAGCCCAGGCGGTCGGTGGGGAAGTTCACGTCGTCGTTCTCGTACGCCTTGGTGATCGTGCCGGACTCGTGCACCTTGAGGAAGTGCACGGGGATGTCCAGATGCCGCGTCGCGAGGTTCGTGAAGCGGTGCGCGGCCGTCTCATAGGACACGGAGTAGGCGTCGCGCAGATCCTCGACCGAGATCGCGCGACGGGACTTGGCCTCCTGCAGCACGGGGACGACGTGCGACTCCGGCACGAGGATCGCCCCGGTGAGGTAGTTGGTCTCCACGCGCTGCCGCAGGAACTCGGCGTAGCTTCGGGGTTCGCCGTGGCCCAGGATGCGACTGGACAGCGCCTGCAGCACGGCGGTGCGGGCGTCGCCCTTCGCCTGCACGTTGCCGGAGAGGTACAGCCGGCCGTGCGCGAGGTCGGCGACGCTGCGGGTCGTCTGGGGCAGATCGTTCGCATAGTGCAGCGTGAAGCCGAGATGCGCGGCGATCTCGGATGCCGTGCGCTGCGTGATCGGCCCGCCGGGATGCCCCACCGCTGCGAGGATGTCGGCCGCCTGGGCCTCCAGATCCGCGAAGTAGTTGTCCTGACTGCGCATGAGGTGCCGCAGCTCGACGTTGGCCCGCCGCGCCTCCTCCGGGGTGGCGGCCCGTTCGTCGCGCAGCCGCTCGATCTCGCCGTGCAGGGCGAGCATCGCGGCCAGCGCCTGATCGGGCATCGACTTGCCGATGCGGAAGGCGGGGATGCCGAGCGCCTGGAACGTCTGGCCCTTCATCGCGCGCTCCAGCGCGATCTCCATCGTGCTGCGCTCATCGAGCGGCTCACCTTCGAGCAGCGCGTCGATCGTCGCGCCCAGGGCGCGGGCGATCGACTGCAGCAGGGTGAGCTTGGGCTCGCGCTTCCCGGTCTCGAACATCGAGACCTGACTGGGCGCGCGGTCGATGCGCGTCGCGAGCTCCTCGAGGGTCATCCCCTGCGCGGTGCGGAGCTGTCTGATCCGCCGCCCGATCGTGAGGGCGTCGGACTCTTCTGGGGCATCCGTGCTGGCCATGGGGGCAAGTGTGTCACAGAAACAGAAATTCCAGAAAACTTCTCCCCAGAAATGGTCAGTTGGCACCTGAATCTTCACCCACAGTGGATGACAAGCCACCCGGCATCCCATCTCACGGAGGAGACAGATCATGAGCATCGCCACTGCCGCACAGACCGACCAGATCAGGATCGTCGACACCGTCGCATCCGCCCGACCCGAGCTCGGTCCCGCGCTGCGCATCACCGGGCCCCTGAACGACCGGTTCGACGAGATCCTGACGCCGGATGCCCTGGCGTTCCTCACGGAGCTGCACCACCGCTTCGCCGGGCGCCGCCTCGACCGCCTCGCCGACCGGATGCGCCGCCGCTTCGAGATCGGCAACGGCCACGACCCCCGCTTCCGCGAGGACACCGCGCACATCCGCGAGGACGCCGACTGGCGCGTCGCCGGTGCCGGCCCCGGCCTGGAGGACCGCCGCGTGGAGATCACCGGCCCCACCGACCCCAAGATGACCATCAACGCCCTCAACTCCGGCGCCCGCGTGTGGCTGGCCGACCAGGAGGACGCCACCAGCCCCACCTGGGGCAACGTCATCGGCGGTCAGCTGTCGCTGCGCGACGCGATCCGCGGCGAGCTGACCCACACCAGCGCCGACGGCCGCGAGTACCGCGTCACGGCGGAGCGCACCCCCACGATCGTGATGCGCCCGCGCGGCTGGCACCTCGGCGAGAAGCACATCGACTTCATCGACCGCACAGGTCGCACGCTGTCCGCATCCGGCTCCCTGGTGGACTTCGGCCTGTACTTCTTCCACAACGCGCAGGCGCTGATCGACGCCGGCCGCGGCCCGTACTTCTACATCGCCAAGCTGGAGTCGAGCGAGGAGGCGCGGCTGTGGAACGACGTCTTCTCGTTCAGCGAGGAGTACATCGGCATCCCGCACGGCACGATCCGCGCGACCGTGCTGATCGAGACGCTGCCCGCCGCGTTCGAGATGGACGAGATCCTCTACGAGCTGCGCGACCACTGCGCAGGGCTCAACGCGGGCCGCTGGGACTACATCTTCTCGATCATCAAGAACTACCGCGGCCGCGGTGCGCGCTTCGTGCTCCCCGACCGCAGCGAGGTCACCATGACCGTGCCGTTCATGCGGGCCTACACCGAGCTGCTGGTCAAGACCTGCCACCAGCGCGGGGCCCACGCCATCGGCGGCATGAGCGCCTTCATCCCGAACCGCCGCGACCCCGAGGTCACCGAGCGCGCCCTGGAGAAGGTGTCCGCCGACAAGCGGCGCGAGGCCGGCGACGGCTTCGACGGCACCTGGGTCGCCCACCCCGACCTGATCCCGGCCGCGCAGGCGGAGTTCGACGCCGTGCTCGGCGACCGCCCGAACCAGATCGACCGGCAGCGCGACGACGTCCACGTGACGGCCGCTCAGCTGCTGGACCTGCGCATCGGACGCCCGATCACCGAGAAGGGCGTGCGCGACAACGTGTCGGTGGCCATCCGCTACATCGAGGCATGGCTGCGGGGCCTGGGCGCCGTGGCTCTCGACGACCTGATGGAGGACGCCGCGACCGCCGAGATCAGCCGCTCCCAGGTGTGGCAGTGGATCCACCAGGACCGCCGCACCGAGGAGGGCGACCTGATCACCGCCGACTACGTCGAGCGCCTGATCACCGAGATGCTCGCGCAGACCCCGCGCACCGAGGGCGACCGCTTCGACGACGCCGCCGAGGTGTTCCGCGAGGTCGCCCTGCACCCGGAGTTCCCCGCGTTCCTGACGCTCCCGGCATCCCGCTTCCTGACCGAGACCGACTGACGACCCGCCCCACTGAGAAGGACATGACATGACTCACTACCAGGACGACATCGCCGCCATCCAGGAGCTCAAGGACGCGAACGGCTCCGCATGGAACGCCATCGACCCCGAGTCGGCCGCACGAATGCGGGCGCAGAACCGCTTCCGCACGGGCCTCGAGATCGCGCAGTACACGGCCGACATCATGCGCCGCGACATGGCCGAGTACGACGCCGACTCGTCGGTCTACACCCAGTCGCTCGGCGTCTGGCACGGCTTCATCGGGCAGCAGAAGCTGATCTCGATCAAGAAGCACCTGAAGTCGACGAACAAGCGCTACCTGTACCTGTCGGGATGGATGGTCGCTGCCCTCCGCTCCGAGTTCGGACCGCTCCCCGACCAGTCCATGCACGAGAAAACGGTCGTCCCCGCGCTGATCCAGGAGCTGTACACGTTCCTCCGCCAGGCGGATGCCCGTGAGCTCGACCTCCTGTTCACCCAGCTGGATGCCGCGCGTGCGGCCGGAGACGAGACCGCGGCGGAGTTCATCCAGTCCCAGATCGACGGTTTCGAGACGCACGTCGTGCCGATCATCGCGGACATCGACGCCGGCTTCGGCAACCCCGAGGCGACGTACCTGCTCGCCAAGAAGATGATCGAGGCGGGCGCCTGCGCCATCCAGATCGAGAACCAGGTCTCGGACGAGAAGCAGTGCGGTCATCAGGACGGCAAGGTCACGGTTCCGCACGAGGACTTCATCGCGAAGCTCAACGCCGTCCGCTACGCGTTCCTCGAGCTCGGCATCGACAACGGGATCATCGTCGCCCGCACCGACTCGCTGGGCGCCGGCCTCACCCAGAAGCTCGCCGTCAGCCGGACGCCCGGCGACCTGGGCGACCAGTACAACTCGTTCCTGGACGTGGAGGAGATCGGCGAGGCCGAGCTGGGCGACGGCGACGTTGTCATCAAGCGCGAGGGGAAGCTGCTGCGGCCGAAGCGCCTGGCGAGCAACCTCTACCAGTTCCGTCAGGGCACGGGCGTCGACCGGGTGGTGCTGGACTGCATCACCTCGCTGCAGAACGGCGCCGACCTGCTGTGGATCGAGACCGAGAAGCCGCACGTCGAGCAGATCGCCGAGATGGTCGACCGCATCCGCGAGGTCGTGCCGAACGCCAAGCTGGTGTACAACAACAGCCCGTCGTTCAACTGGACGCTCAACTTCCGGCAGCAGGCCTACGACCAGCTCGTCGAGCAGGGCCAGGACGTCTCCGCGTACGACCGCGACAAGCTGATGAGCGTCGACTACGACGACACCGAGCTCGCCCGCATCGCCGACGAGAAGATCCGCACGTTCCAGCGCGACGGATCCGCCCGAGCCGGCATCTTCCACCACCTGATCACCCTGCCGACGTACCACACGGCCGCGCTGTCGACCGACAACCTCGCCAAGGGCTACTTCGGTGACGAGGGCATGCTGACCTACGTCCGCGACGTGCAGCGCCAGGAGATCCGCCAGGGCATCGCCACGGTCAAGCACCAGAACATGGCCGGCAGCGACCTCGGCGACAACCACAAGGAGTACTTCGCCGGCGACGCCGCTCTGAAGGCCGGCGGCCAGCACAACACCATGAACCAGTTCAGCTGACACAGCTGCACGACCGTGGAACGCCTGCACGACCGATTCGCCGAGTCGGTCGTGCAGGTGTTCCCGCGTCGTGCATCTGTACCGCCCGCGCATCCGAAGGAGACCCCATGATTTCCACCGCCGACCTCTACGACCAGCACGGCGACGCCCTGCAGTCCCTCCCTCTGCAGCTGCGCTCGTTCGGCGGCCTGCTCCGCTTCGAGGGCCCCATCCGCACCGTGCGGTGCTTCCAGGACAACGCGCTGGTGAAGCAGATCCTGCAGACGCCGGGCGACGGCGCGGTGCTGGTCGTGGACGGAGCCGGGTCTCTGGAGACCGCGCTGATGGGCGACATGATCGCGCAGAGCGCCGTGGACTCGGGCTGGGCCGGCGTCGTGATCAACGGATGCGTGCGCGACAGCGTGGCGCTGATCGGGATGCCGCTGGGCGTGAAGGCACTCGGCACCAACCCGCGCAAGAGCGCGAAGGAGGGCGCAGGAGAGGTCGACGTCGTGGTCGGGTTCGGCGGCGTGACCTTCCGCCCCGGCGCACTGCTGCACGCCGATGAGGACGGCATCCTCGTCGAGCGCTGAGCGCGATGCGCGCGCATTGTCGGGCGGCCGGATGACTGGGTAGTGTGCTGATGAGATCACGTGGTGGTCTGCGCGGGCGCCTCGACCTCATCGACGCCCGCGGCGGTCGGCTTCGATGACCGTCTCACTCCCGGGAGGACCCCATGCGCCCCATCCCCCGCCGGTCGCTCGTCGATGAGGCCATCGAGCAGCTCCGCGAGCAGATCGACGACGGCAGCTGGCCCGTGGGGCATCGTCTGCCCGCCGAGGCCAGGCTGGCCGAGGAGCTCGGCATGAGCCGGGCATCCGTCCGCGAGGCGACGCGCGCACTCGTGCACGCGGGCCTGCTCTCCTCCCGTCAGGGCGACGGCACCTTCGTGATCGCCACCGACGAGGCCGATGTGGCCCTGCGCCGGCAGCTCGGCGCCTCCGAGGTCGTCGAGGTCATCGAGGTGCGCCGCGGTCTGGACATCGCGGCCGCGCGAGCCGCCGCCCTCCGCCGCACGGACGGCGACCTCGACCGGCTCGCCGGCATCCTGCAACGCCGCCGTCGCGCTGCCGAAGAGGGCGACGAGGCTTCCTTCGTGCAGGCCGACGTCGACTTCCACGTCGGGCTGGCGGATGCTTCGCACAATCGCACGCTGCGCGAGATGTACCGCAGCTTCTCGGCGGTGATCGGTTCGACCGTCGAGCTGAGCGACTGCCGCGTCCCCGGCAGCATCGAGCTGTCGCACGACCATGAGGATCTGCTGGACGTCGTGCGCGCGCAGGACCACTCCGCCGCGGTTCGGGCGGCGCTGCGCATCCTGGACGCCCAGGAATCCGCAGTCCGCAACCGCCAGCGCGACTGACGCCTCCGCCCCCGCCGGGAAGTGCCGGGTCGCTGATCTGCGCGACCCGACTGCTCCAGATGCCGCTTTGGACGAAGAATCTGTCTTCTTTGCCCCTGATCCTGAATATTCTTCGGATCCTCCCCCGCAGGCCCGATGTTTCTGCGATTCTCTTCTACGCTCTGCTGTCACCCACGCACCTGGAGAATCAATGAGGATCGGCGTACCCACCGAAATCAAGAACAACGAGAATCGCGTCGCGCTCACCCCCGCCGGCGCCGATCGGCTCGTGCACGAGGGCCACCGCGTCCTCGTGCAGTCCGGCGCAGGACTCGGATCGCGCATCACCGACGAGGCCTACCTGGCCGCCGGTGCGGAGATCGTCTCCTCGGCTGAGGAGGCGTGGGGCGAGGCGGACCTGCTGCTGAAGGTCAAGGAGCCGATCGCTCAGGAGTACGGGTTCCTGCGTCCCGAGCTGACCCTTTTCACCTACCTGCATCTCGCCGCCGACCGGGCTCTCACCGGCGCGCTCGTCGATGCGGGCACCACGGCCGTCGCCTACGAGACCGTGCAGCTGCCCGATCGCAGCCTGCCGCTGCTCGTGCCGATGAGCGAGATCGCCGGTCGCCTCTCGGTGACCGTCGGCTCGTACTCGCTGATGCGCTCCAACGGCGGCCGCGGAACTCTGCTCGGCGGCATCGCCGGCACCCCGCGCGCCAAGACCGTGGTGATCGGCGGCGGGGTCGCGGGCGAGCACGCCGCCGCGAACGCCCTGGGCCTGGGCTCGAAGGTGACCGTGTTCGACATCTCGCTCCCCCGCCTGCGCGAGCTCGAGCACCGCTACGGCGGCGCGCTCGAGACCCGGGCATCCAGCCGCTACGACATCGCCGAGGAACTCGCCACGGCCGACCTGGTGATCGGATCGGTGCTGATCCCCGGCGCCGCGGCGCCCAAGCTCGTCACCGACGAGATGGTGGCGGGGATGAAGCCGGGCTCGGTGCTGGTCGACATCGCCATCGATCAGGGCGGATGCTTCGAGGGCTCCCACCCCACCACGCACGACGACCCCACCTTCGCCGTGCACGACTCGATCTACTACTGCGTGGCGAACATGCCGGGCGCCGTGCCCGAGACCGCAACCCGGGCGCTCACCAACGCCACGCTGCCTTATGTGTCGGCGATCGCGGGCAAGGGCTGGGACCGCGCGGCATCCGACGATGCCGCCCTCGCCAAGGGCCTCAATGTCAAGGATGGCCGGATCACCCTCCCGGCAGTCGCCGAGGCGCACGGTCTCGCCGCCTGATCGTCCGGGGCGCGGGTCAGTATTCCGTTCTGCTGATCCGCGCCCGCGTACGATGGATGCCGTGACCGAACGCGCACCACTCTCCCGCAAGCTGTCCGCCATCGCCGAGTCCGCCACCCTGAAGGTGGATGCCAAGGCCAAGGCCCTCAAGGCTGAGGGCAAGCCCGTCATCTCCTACGCGGCCGGCGAGCCCGACTTCGCAACCCCGCAGTTCATCGTGGACGCTGCGGCCGAGGCTCTCGCCGATCCGGCGAACTACCGCTACACCCCCGCCCCCGGCCTTCCGGCGCTGCGCGAGGCGATCGCCGCGAAGACGCTGCGCGACTCGGGGCTGGAGGTCTCCCCCAGCCAGGTCATCGTCACGAACGGCGGCAAGCAGTCGGTGTACCAGGCATTCCAGACCGTGGTGAACCCGGGCGATGAGGTGCTGCTGCCCGCCCCGTACTGGACCACCTACCCCGAGGCCATCCGCCTGGCCGACGGCATTCCGGTCGAGGTCTTCGCCGGTGCCGATCAGGACTACAAGGTCACCGTCGCCCAGCTCGAAGCCGCGCGCACCGAGCGCACCACCGTGCTCGTGTTCGTCTCGCCGTCCAACCCCACCGGCTCGGTCTACTCCGCGGAGGAGACGAAGGCCATCGCCGAATGGGCGCTCGAGCACGGGATCTGGATCATCTCCGACGAGATCTACCAGAACCTCACCTACGACGGCGTGAAGGCCACCTCGGTGGTGCAGGCGCTGCCCGAGGTCGCGAACCAGACGATCCTCGTCAACGGCGTGGCCAAGACCTACGCGATGACGGGCTGGCGCGTGGGCTGGATGGTCGGCCCCGCGGATGCCATCAAGATCGCCGGCAACCTGCAGTCCCACCTGTCCAGCAACGTGAACAACGTCGCGCAGCGCGGCGCGATCGCCGCGCTGAACGGCCCCCAGGACGAGGCCGAGCAGATGCGCCAGGCCTTCGATCGCCGTCGCCGCCTGATCGTCTCGGAGCTGTCGAAGATCGAGGGTCTCGTGGTCCCGACCCCCACCGGCGCCTTCTACGTGTACCCCGACGTGCAGGGGCTGCTGAACCGCACCTGGACCCGCCGCGACGGCAGCACCGTGACGCCCACCACCTCGCTCGAGCTCGCGGACTTCATCCTCGACGAGGCCGAGGTCGCGGTCGTGCCGGGCGAGGCATTCGGCCCCTCCGGCTACATCCGCATGTCGTACGCGCTGGGCGACGACCAGCTGCTGGAGGGCGTGCAGCGCCTGCAGAAGCTGTTCGCCTCCTGACGCCCTCTTCGCGCCGACACCCGCTTTCCGTCGACGCCCCCAGGCACGGACTCCCGCGCCTGGGGGCGTCGTCGTCGGAACCGGTGCCCGCGTCGTCAGCCCTGGTGGCCGATCAGCCAGCGCACCCCGTGCCGGTCGACCAGTGTGCCGTCGGAATCACCCCACGAGCGCTTCTGCAGCGGGTCGATGACCTCGCCGCCCGCGGCGAGCGCGTCGAACCACCCCGCGAGCGTGTCCGGGTCGGCGGTGCCGAGCAGCGAGAGGAACATGCCGCTCATCGCCACCGAGTCCTCGCCGGTCGCGGCATCCGCTCCCGCCAGCTCGACCGGGCCGTTCACCAGCATCCCGTGCGCGATCGCGTCCTCGGGACCGTCGGTGCGCCCTGCCTGGGCGTAGGTGAACATCTGCAGCTCGCCGCCGAAGATCGCGGCGTACTGCTGCAGCGCCTCGGCCGCGTCTCCGGGGAACAGCAGGTAGGGTATCAATCCGCTCATCCGGCGAGCCTACGCAGGATGGGTCGCGATCACCAGACCTACAGCTCCACCCCCACGAGCACGGGCTCCGGCTGCAGCAGCAGGCCGAACTCGGAGTGCACGCGGCTCTGGATGAAGCGGGCCAGCTCGCTGAGCTCCGCCGCATTCGCCCCGCCCCGATTGGTCAGCGCGAGGGCGTGCTTGGTGGAGACGGATGCTCGCGACCGGGGCAGCTTGAACGCCTTGCCGATCCCGGAGTGCTCGATCAGCCAGGCGGAGCTGACCTTGACGAGCCCCTCCGGGCGGTCGGCGCGCGGCGTGAGCCCGTAGTAGTTCTCCAGCGGGATCACCGTCATCGTGTCGAGGTCGGGCTCGACCGGCCAGCGCGGGCACTCCGGCGGCAGGGTGCGGGCGACGTGCTCGGGCACGATCGCGTTCTGGAAGAACGATCCGGCGCTGTGCGTGTCGGGATCGTCCTCGTTCAGCAGCATCCCCTTCGCCGCGCGCGTGGCGAGGATGCGAGTGCGCACCCACTCCAGCGGCACCGGGTCGAAGCCTTCCAGGCCCAGAGCCCGGCGCAGCTGCTCGCCGCGGATGACGCGTCCGGCATCGCCCGTCACGGCGAGATCCAGCGTGACGGACGTGATCACGGCTCGCCGCTGCGGGACGCCGCCGTAGTGATGCTTGAGCACCGAGGTGCGGAAGCCCAGTCCCAGTTCGGCGGCCGGCACGACGACCGGAGCGCTCGCACCCTCGTCGATCAGCTCCACCTCGACGAGGGTCTCCTGGATCTCCTGGCCGTAGGCGCCGACGTTCTGCACGGGTGCGGCCCCGACGGTGCCGGGGATGCCGCTCATCGCCTCGATGCCCGCATAGCCGCGCGCCACGGCGTAGGCGACCAGGTCGTCCCAGCCGTGCCCGGCCTGCGCACGGAGCCGGATGCGACCCTCGTGCGGAGACGGGAGCTCCTCGATGCCGGAGGTCAGGATGCGGATCACCGCGCCCTCGAAGGGCTCGTCGCCCACGAACAGGTTCGACCCGCCGCCCAGCACGAACCACTCGTCCCCGGTCGCCCACACCTCGTGCAGCGCGTCGACGAGCTCGGCGGTGGAACTGGCATCCAGCATCCGCTCCGGAGCAGCTCCGGTGCGCAGGGTGGTCAGCTGCCGCAGCGGGATCGGGGTGACCTCTCGCGACGCCATGTCAGAGCGCGACCCGCAGCTGCGCCTTGACGAGCACGGTCGTCTCGGCCGCCTTGACCGTCAGGTCGATGCGCGCCGAGGTCTCGTCCACGGCGCCGACCTTCGCGAGCACGTGCACGTCGGCGCCGTCCTCCGGGTCGACGACGACGGGCTTCGTGAAGCGCACGCCGTAGTCGATCAGCCGCGCGTCGGCGGGAAGAGCGGCGACGACGACGGAGGATGCCAGGCCCATGGTCAGCATCCCGTGCGCCAGGACACCCGGCAGGCCGACTGCCGCCGCGACGTCGTCACGGTAGTGGATCGGGTTGAAGTCGCCGGATGCCCCGGCGTAGCGCACCAGCGACTCGCGCGTCAGGTGCACGGTGCGCTCGGCGATCACGTCGCCCACGGTGAACCCGGCCATCAGGCGTCCTCTCCCTCGGAGTCCGAGCCGACCAGCAGCACGCTCGTCGCGGTGACGACGTGCTCGCCGGCCGCATCGGTGATGGTCGCGTCGCTCGTGATCATCGCGTTGCCGCCGAGCGCGCGGATGCCGGTGACCGACAGCTGCGCGGTGAGCTCGTCACCCGCGACGATCGGGCGCGAGTAGGTGAAGCGCTGCTCCGCGTGGATGGTGCGAGCCAGCACGATCCCGGAGTCGGGCTCGGCGAGCAGCTGCTGCAGCGTGAGGTCCTGGATCACCATCGCGAAGGTGGGCGGAGCCACGACGTCCGCGTAGCCGGCCGCCTGCGCGGCTGCGAGGTCGGTGTGCTGCGGAGCGTCGGCGAAGACCGCGCGCGCGAACTCGCGCACCTTCTCGCGGCCGACGAGGTAGGGGGCCGTCGGCGGGAACTCCCGGCCGACCAGATCGTTGTTCACGGGCACCCTTCGATCCTATCCGGGGCCGCTGGGCGTCGCGGCCTGCGCGCCACCGTGGGAATTCTGCTGTGCGAACACGAGCGGACCCCTTGACCATCAGCCAGCTCATTGATTAAATGCGATTGTTTCTGCCATCGAACGATCAGAATCACTCACCACGAGGAGACGATGAAGTTGAACTCACCATCCTGCCGCCCGCGCTTGCGTGCGCTCGGCCTCGCCATCGCCCTGGGGGTGTCCGGCATCGGGATCGCCGGCACCGCATCGGCGGCATCGGCCGCATCCGTCGCCCAGACGGTGGCGAAGACGTCCTCCGCCCCCACCCCGATCACTCCCCGACCCGCCGCTCCCGAGGTCCCCGTCGACTCGACCGGCACCTCGATCGGCTCGATCACGGACGTGCAGCGCGACGGAGCGTCTGTCACCCTCACCGCCGAGCACGGCGCCATGCGCGTGACCTTCCTCGAGGACGGCACCTTCCGGCTCGAGGCCGACCCGAGCGGTTCCTTCACCGATCCCGCGAACACCCCGGAGGGCGATGCGGCACGCACCGCCGACATCGTGGTAGGTGCGAAGACATTCGGCGGAGCGGATGTCGCGGTCGCCGACGGCGACGTGATCCGCATCGCGTCGAAGGCCGTCACGGTCTCGGTCGACCGCGCCACGGGGGCCGTCTCAGCGACCCGCGCCGACGGCTCGACGATCTTCGCGGAGTCCGCCGCGATCACGTTCGGCAAGAGCTCCGCCACCCAGCACCTGAAGGGCCAGAAGGGCGAGCAGATCCTCGGCGGCGGCATGCAGAACGGCCGCTCGATCCACACCGGATCGGTCATCAACATCGCCAACAACTTCGACTGGGACGACGACGGCTACCCGAACGCGGTGCCGTACTACATGTCCTCCGAGGGCTACGGCGTGCTGCGCAACACCTTCGCGAAGGGCACGTACGACTTCGCGCAGCACACCACCACGCACCAGGAGCGCCGGTTCGACGCGTACTACTTCGTGGGCGACTACGAGCAATCCCTCGAGTCGTACACGCAGCTCACCGGGCGGCCGATGATGCCGCCGGTGTATGCGCTGGAGTACGGCGACGCGGACTGCTACAACCGCTCCAGCCCCACGTACACCGGCACCAGGACGCCGTCGAAGCTGCGCACCCCGCAGGCGCTCGACGTCGCCAAGGGCTTCGTCGAGAACGACATGCCCGCCGGCTGGATGCTGGTCAACGACGGCTACGGCTGCGAGTACCAGGAGCTGCCGGAGACCATCGACGCCATCCAGGAGCAGACCGATCTGAAGACCGGCCTGTGGACGCAGCGCTCGCTGGACAAGCAGGAGTACGAGGTCGGCGAGGCCGGTGTGCGGCTGCGCAAGCTCGACGTGGCGTGGGTGGGCAGCGGCTACCGTCTCGCGCTCACCGGCTGCGAGGCCGCCCACGACGGCATCGAGAAGTACTCGGATGCCCGCGGCACCGCGCTCATGGTCGAGGGCTGGGCCGGCTCCCAGCGCTGCGGCATGCAGTGGACGGGCGACCACTCCGGAAACCTCGACGCCGTGCGGTGGCAGATCTCCGCGCTGACCGGCGCCGGCAACTCGGGCCTCGCGTTCTCCACGGGTGACGTGGACGGCATCTTCGGCGGCTCGCCGGAGAGCTACGTGCGCGACCTGCAGTGGAAGGCGTTCGCCCCGGCTCTCTACTCGATGAGCGGCTGGGCCTCGGTCGACAAGCGGCCGTGGCTGTACGGCGACGAGGCGACGAAGATCAACCGCAGCTATCTGCAGCTGCGCCAGCGCCTGATGCCGTACATCTACACGCTGGCGGCCGAGTCCCACCGCTCGGGGCTGCCCATGATGCGCTCCCTGGCACTGGAGCACCCGAAGGACCCCGGCTCGTACAGCGTCGAGGCGAACAACGAGTTCCTGCTCGGCAGCGATTACCTGGTCGCCCCGGTCTTCACGAAGACCGACGTGCGCAACGGCATCTACCTGCCCGCCGGATCCCAGTGGGTGGACTTCTGGACCGGGGCCGCGCACGAGGGCGGACAGGTGCTGAACGGGCACCCCGCCCCGCTGGACAGGCTGCCGATCTTCGTGCGCGCCGGAGCGGTGGTGCCACAGGGCATCACCGCCCGCAACGCGTCGCTCGTGCCGGCGAACTCTCCCGTCACGCTGTCGGTGTTCCCGCAGGGCGAGAGCTCGTTCTCCCTCTACGAGGACGACCAGGTCACCCGCGCCTACGCGGGCGGCGCCTCCAGCACCCAGAAGTTCACGGTGCAGGCACCGGGCGCAGGCAAGAAGGGCTCCGTCACGATCGGAATCGGAAAGCGCGCCGGCTCTTACGACGGCAAGGCCGAGGCCCGGCCCTACGTGATCGAGGCGCACACCGGCTCCGCTCCGGCCAACGTGTCGATCGACGGCAAGGGCCTGAAGCAGGCGGCGTCCCGCGAAGCGCTGGATGCCGCCACGTCGGGGTGGTTCTTCGACGCGGAGGACGCCGGCGGCGTCATCCGCGTGAAGGTTCCCGCCCTCTCCTCCTCCGCATCGGCCGAGGTCGTGCTCGCGGCGACCAGCGCCGTCGGCGGACGGGACGCCGACCTCACCTCGGCATCCGTCTCGGTGACTCTCGACGATCGCGTGTTCCAGGGCGACACGACCTCGGTGGAGGCCACCTTCCGCAACACCGGCACCAAGAAGAAGGAGAACGTGACCCTCACCCCGCAGCTCCCCGAGGGCTGGTCGCTGGTCTCCGCGAAGGGCGACAGGGCCTCCCTGGTCGAGCCCGGCGCCTCGGTGACCGCCACCTTCGAGGCGAAGGTCACGGATGCTGCTGCCGCCGACCTGCAGACGGTGAGGGCGGTCGCCGACTACACCGCGCAGAAGACCGCGCAGCAGGCGTCCGGGGCGAACCAGATCTACGTCGCCTACGGGTCGCTGGCCGGTGCGTACAACGCCGACGCGGTGACCACGATCGACACCGCGAAGGCCGGGGACTTCGACGGCGGCGGGGCCACGTTCTCGGCCGAGGCGCTGGCGCGGGCCGGCGTCGCGCCCGGATCGACTGTCACTGTCGGCACCGGTGAGGCGGCGATCGCATACACGTGGCCGAACCCGTCCGGCGCGAAGGACTCGGTCTCCCCGGCCGGGCAGACCGTCGCGCTGACCGGCAAGGGCACGCACCTCGCGGTGCTGGCCTCCGCCGCATCCGGCGGCGGCGTCAACCCCGCGCTCGAGCTGCACTACGCCGACGGCACGGTCTCGAAGCAGAACGTGTTCTTCCCGAACTGGCTGCCGCAGGCATCCGGACTGGGCGGCGCCAGCGTGGCGATCACGAGCCTCGGGCGCAACAGCGCGACCAATCCGAACGTGTACGAGTACCCCACCGGCAGGTACCAGGTGTACTCGAACCTCGTGCGGCTGAACCCGGCGAAGGAGCTCGCGTACGTCGTGCTGCCCACCGAGAGCCGGCTGAAGATCTTCGACTGGAAGGTCGTCGACCAGCCGATGCCGCCGGCGCCCTCGGGTACGGTCTACGCATCCGACCTGAACTGGATCAGTGCGACCAACGGCTGGGGCGTGATCGGCAGGGACGTCGCCAACAAGGACTCGGCGACCTCGCCCGATCTTCCGCTGGCGATCAACTACATCGATCCGGCGACCGGTTCGAGCCCGACCTACGAGAAGGGCCTCGGCGTGCACGCCGCATCGAAGGTGACGTACTATCTCGGCGGCAAGTGCTCGAGCTTCACGGCATCCGTCGGTCTCGAGAAGGACTTCGCCGGCAACGTCATCTTCACGGTCGACACCGATGGGACCAACCGCTACCAGTCCCGCACGTTCACGCCGGGCTTCGCGCCGGAGGAGGTGAACGTCGACCTCACGGGGGTGCAGTACATCGACCTCAACGTGACCGCTCCGGGCAGCATCAACGGTGCCCACGGAGTGTGGGGAGACGCGCTGTTCCACTGCTGATCCGTCGGATGCGGGCGGCGTCTCTTCCGGGAGGCGCCGCCTGCGCCGTGTCCGGGGCATGCGCCCGCGGCGAGCGCCGCCCGGGCCCACCGGGTCCTCAGCGGCTGCGGATCGCCTTGATGCTCATCTGCACGGCGATCGCGACGAGGTACGCCGCGAACAGGATGTTGCCCGTCGCCGGGTCGATCAGGGTCGCCAGCCATGCCCCGAGAGCGGTCGTGGTGCACGCCGAGATCCCGATGATCAGCGCGCCCGCCACGTCGACGTTGCGGTGCCGCAGATTGCCGATCGTGCCGGAGACCGCGGTCGGGATCATCATCAGCAGCGAGGTGCCCTTGGCGACCAGGTCGCTGGTCCCGAACACCACCATCAGCACGGGGACGACGACCACTCCTCCGCCGACGCCGATCAGGCCCGCGATGACGCCGGTCAGGATGCCGACCAGCACCAGTCCGGCTCCGTTCAGCCAGGTCAGGTGGAACACCGAGTCGCGGGAGGGGATCACCAGGAAGAGGCTCACCAGCACCACGAGCAGGAAGGCGACGAAGCCCCAGCGCAGCGCGCGCTGCGAGATCCTCGGCATCAGCCGCGATCCGATCTGCGCGCCGGCCACGGCTCCCGCCGCGAGGATGAGCGCCGGGATCCAGGCGACCGAGCCCGAGAGCGCGTACGAGATCACGCCGACGCTCGCCGTCGGCACGATCGCGGTCAGCGAGGTGCCGGCCGCGAGCCGCTGGTCGAAGCCCAGCAGCAGCACGAGCAGCGGCACGATCACCGTGCCCCCGCCGACGCCGAACAGACCGGAGAGGAGGCCGGCGATGAGGCCGATCGCCACGAACCCGGCGTACGCGCGAGGCCCCCGGGTGTTGGCCTGTTCATCGCGCACGATGAACAGACTATCCCGGGAGCCCCGTCGGCCCTGCGGCGCGTGACGCCTCTCAGACCTCCTGGTCGGCCTTGATCGGCACCGCGATCGACTCGGTCAGGTGCTGCTCGTAGCGCGTCTGCCTGCGACGCAGCCAGAGCGCACCGAGGATCAGCACCACCAGCACGCCGTACGCGATCGCCGCGAACGGGCTCGCGATCAGCGTCATCGGGTCGCCCTGGCTCAGCTGCAGGGCCTTGCGCAGCTCGCCCTCGCCCATCGGGCCGAGGATCATGCCGACGACCAGCGGTGCCACGGGGATGCCGTAGCGCCGCATGAAGTAGCCCAGCACGCCGATGATGAGCAGGATGACGATGTCGGTGATGTTGAACTTGATCGCGTACGCACCGAAGGCGGCGAACATCAGGATCCCGGCGTACAGGTACGGTCGCGGGATCTGCAGCAGTTTGACCCACATGCCCACCAGCGGCAGGTTCAGCACGATCAGGATGACGTTGCCGAGGTACAGGCTCGCCACCAGCGCCCACACCAGCGCGGGCTGGTTGGCGAACAGCAGGGGCCCCGGCTGGATGCCGTAGGACTGGAAAGCGAACAGGATGATCGCCGCCGTCGCCGTGGTCGGCAGGCCCAGCGTCAGCAGCGGCACGAGCACGCCGGCGGCCGCGGCGTTGTTGGCCGCCTCGGGGCCAGCCACGCCCTCGATCGCACCGCGCCCGAACTGCTCCTTGTGCTTGGAGAGCTTCTGCTCGGCCGCGTAGGAGAGGAAGGTCGCGACGTCGGCGCCGCCGGCGGGGATCGTGCCGATGGGGAATCCGATCGCCGTGCCGCGCAGCCACGGCTTCCACGACCGGCGCCAGTCCTCCTTGGTCATCCAGTTGCGCCAGCCCTTCGTGACCGGGATGACATCGACGCCGCCGTGCCGCATCCTCGACGCGACGTACAGGGTCTCCCCGACGGCGAAAAGGCCCACCGCGACGAGCACGACGCTGATGCCCTGGTTGAGCTCCGGGATGCCGAGCGTGTAGCGCTGCTGCCCGGACAGGGCATCCGTGCCGACCAGCCCGATGAACAGGCCGATCGCGAGCGACAGCACGCCGCGCGGCACCGACTTGCCCATCAGCGCGCCGACCGTGACGAACGCGACCACGATCAGCGCCAGCTTGTCGGGATTGCCGAGCGAGACCGCGAAGTCGGCCAGGATCGGCGCGAGCAGCGTCAGTCCGACGGTCGCGATGGTGCCCGCGATGAACGAGCCGATCGCCGCCGTCGCCAGCGCAGCGGCCCCCCGTCCGAGTTTGGCCATCTTGTTGCCCTCGATGGCCGTGACTATCGAGGCGGATTCGCCCGGTGTGTTCAGCAGGATGCTGGTGGTCGATCCGCCGTACATGCCGCCGTAGTAGATGCCGGCGAAGGTGATGATCGCCGCGGTGGCGTCGAGCGTGTAGGTCAGCGGCAGCAGCAGCGCCACGGTCATGGCCGGGCCGATGCCGGGGAGCACGCCGACGGCCGTGCCGATGAAGACGCCGATGAACGCCCACATCAGGTATTCGGGCTGCAGCGCCGTGGCGAAGCCCTCCAGGAGCAGACTCCAGCTGTCCATCAGAACATCCCTCCCAGCCAGCCGAACGCAGGGCCCCAGGGCAGCGAGAGCCCGAGGAACCCGCCGAACACGATCTGCACGACCAGCGCGACGACCAGTCCGACGACGAAGCCCAGCCACCAGCGCTTGGCACCGAGGGCCCAGGCGACGATGCCGAACAGGACGGCTGCGGCGGGCGCCCAGCCGATGAGCTCGATGAGCAGCAGGTGCACGACGATCGCTCCGACGATCTTCGCGAGCGTCACCCAGTCGGTGCTGGCATCCGGATCGATGTCCTCGCCCTCCTCGACCTCCGCGCGCTCACCGCGCAGCACGCCGATGAGGACGGCGGCCGCCGAGCCGATGAGCAGGACAGACACGGCGATCGGGAAGACTGTCGGTCCGACCTGGATGCCGACCGGGACGTGGATGCTGAAGGCGCCGACCAGGGCGAGGACGCCGAGGGCGAGCATGAGCAGGGCGAAGACGAGCTCTCCGATGGGAACCCGTGGGGCGGGCCGAGTCTCCTCGGCCCGCCCGTTCGCCCCGGTGATCGGGGCGGTCATGTCAGATCAGCCCGATGTTCTTGAGCGTGCCCTGCACGTCGGAGATGTTCTGCTTGACGAAGGAGTCCAGCTCGGAGCCGGTGAGGAAGGCGTCGGCCCACCCCTTGGTCTCCAGTTCCTTCTTCCACGCCTCGGAGTCGTGCATCTCGGTGACGATGCGCTCGAGCTCGGCGCGGTCGGCGGCGGAGATGTCCCCCGGTGCGATCACGCCGCGCCAGTTGGTGAGCACCACGTCGTAGCCGGCGTCGGTGATGGTCGGCACGTCGGGCAGCTGCTCGACGGGCTTCTCGCTGGACACGGCGAGCGCGCGCATCTTGCCCGCCTCGATGTGCTGCTGGAACTCGCCGACGCCGGAGATGCCGGCAGCGACCTTGCCGCCCAGGATCAGCGACACGGCCTCGCCGCCGCCCGCGTTGGGCGTGTAGTTCAGCTTGGCGGGGATGTCGGCGCTCTTCACCCCGGCCGCGTCCAGCAGGAGGCCGGCGAGGATGTGGTCGGCGCCGCCGGCGGATCCGCCGGTGACGGTGATGGCCTGGCCCTTGTCGACGATGTCCTCGACCAGGCTCTTCAGGTCCTTGTACTTCGAGTCGGCCGGCACGACGACCACGAGGGGCTCGTCGGTGAGGCGGGCGATCGGCGTGGTGTCCTCCAGGCGCACCTTGGACGCGTTGGTCTCGATGGCGCCGACCATGACCAGGCCGTTGACCATCAGTGTGGCGGGGTCCTTCTCGGTGGCCAGCTGGGCGAGGCCGATCGTGCCGCCCGCGCCTCCGACGTTGGTGACCGGAGCGGTCTTCACGATCTTGTCCTCGGTGAGCACCTTGGCCATCGTGCGACCGGTCTGGTCCCAGCCGCCGCCCGGGTCGGCGGGGACGACGATCGAGACGTTCGAGAAGCTGGACTTGGCGTCCTTGCCGCCGGCGTCCGTCTTGTCGCCTCCGCCGTTCTGCGCCGAGCAACCGGCGAGTGCCAGGGCTGCGATGGCCGCGATCGCGACCATCGCGTTACGGGACTTCTTCAGGCGCTGATTCTTCATGCGCTCCTCCTTGAGCGGTGTAGGGAATGACGCAACGCTATGCATCGCGGCGGCGCCGCCATCGCTTCGGAAACCATTGGTCGCGTTTCGAAAGTATTGGTCGTGGATGCCTGCGGAAGGCGGTTCCGGGCGTGCGCGAGTGCGGGGAGAATGGATCCGTGGCCTCGAGGATGAAGCTCGCATCGAAGAAGATGCGCGAACGCAGGATGACCCTGCGCGTGCAGCTGATCCTGCTGCAGGCCCTGATCGTGGCCGTCGTCACGCTCATCGCCGGGGTGACTGCGGGGATCATCCAGGCGCACACCGTGCGGGATGCGTACGAGGACCGGATGCTGGCGGTCGCGCAGTCCATCGCATCCATGCCGCTCATCCGTGCCGCCTTCGACGACGAGGATCCGTCGGCGACCATCCAGCCGCTCGCCGAGGCCATCCGGCGCGCCTCGGATCTCACCTATGTGGTCGTGGCGAACGCCGACGGCATCCGCTACTCCCATCCGAACGCGGCCCTCATCGGTCAGAAGGTCTCCACCGATCCGTCCGTGCCGCTGTCCGGGAAGATCTACATGGGCACGCAGACCGGCACGCTGGGCCCGTCGTGGCGCGTCAAGGTGCCGATCTTCTCGGACGAGTCGCAGGTCATCGGAACGGTCTCGGTGGGCATCCTGGAGTCCCAGGGCGACGGCGAGTTCGCCGTCTACCTGTTCTGGATCATCGGCGCCATGCTCGGCGCGGTGATCCTCGGGGTCTTCGGCTCCGCCTGGGTGACGGCGGTGATCCGCCGCCGCATCCATCTGCTCGAACCTCATCAGATCACGGCGCTCGTGCGCAATCAGGAGACCACGCTGCACGGCCTCAGCGAAGGCGTGATCACCGTCGACGCGCACGGGATCGTCACGCTGGCGAACGACGCCGCCGCCCGGCTGCTCGGCACGGACGCCGAGACGCTCACCGGCTCCCCCGCCGCCGACGTGCTCGGCGACGAGCTCATGGCCGTGCTGCACGACGGCGAGGACGCGGGGCGGCCGGTCATCGTGGGCAGCAGCGTGCTCGTGGCGCGCAGCACCGGAGCGCGCGTGGACGACGCCGCCGTGGAGGCGACGCTGCTGCTGCGGGACCACACCGAGCTGCACGACGTGGTGCGCCGGGTGGAGGCGGCGGACGCCATCATCGCGTTCCGGCAGCGCGCGAGTCTGCCCAAGGGGCTCAGCGCGGAGACGCTGGAGCGGGTCTCGGCCGCGCTGGCTCAGCATCCGGACGTCTCCGCCGCGGAGCTCGGCGAGGTCCTGTCGATCTCACGCGTGAGCGCGCGACGATACCTGGAGCATCTGGCCAGCACGGGGCGAGCGCTGCGCTCGCTGGACTACTCCACCAAGGGCAGACCAGGAACGCGCTACCGTGCGAACGAGCCGGTCGGAACCCTTGGGACTGTGTCTCAGATTGTGCGAGACTGACTCCCATAACGGGGCGGTGTGCCTGACGCCGCACGTCGATCAAAGGGGATCCCATGTTCCGCAGCACCTACCCTGATGTCGAGATCCCCGCGATCTCGATCTACGACTACCTCTTCAGGGACCTGGACGAGGCCACGCTGGACCGCGTCGCCATCGTCGACGGGCCCACCGGCGCCGAGACGACCTATCGTCAGCTCATCGGCCAGATCGACCTCTTCGCGGGTGCGCTTGCGGCCCGCGGCGCCGGCGTCGGCACCACGGTGGCCGTGCTCTGCCCCAACGTCCCGGCGTTCGCGACGGTGTTCCACGGCATCCTGCGGGCGGGCTCGACGGCCACCACCCTGAACTCCCTGTACACCGCCGACGAGATCGAGAACCAGCTGCGGGACGCCGAGGCGGAGTGGCTCGTGACCGTGTCGCCGCTGCTCGCCGGCGCGAAGGAGGCGGCAGCGCGCGTCGGCTTCGCCGACGACCACGTGATCGTGCTCGACGGGGCGGAGGGACACCCCAGCCTGCGCGATCTGCTGGGCGAGGGGCACGCCGCCCCGGAGGTGTCGTTCGATCCGGCCACGCACCTCGCGGTGCTCCCCTACTCCTCCGGCACCACCGGGCGCCCGAAGGGCGTGATGCTCACCCACCGGAACCTGGTCGCCAACGTGGCGCAGTGCCAGCCGCCGGTGATCAGCGTCGGCTCGTCGGACCGGCTGCTGGCGGTGCTGCCGTTCTTCCACATCTACGGCATGACGGTGCTGCTCAACTTCGCGCTGCGTCAGCGCGCGGGCCTGGTGACGATGCCGAAGTTCGACCTGCCCGAGTTCCTGCGCATCATCGCTGAACACCGCACCACCTGGGTGTTCGTTGCACCTCCGATCGCGGTCGCCCTGGCCAAGCATCCGATCGTCGACCAGTACGACCTGTCCTCGATCAAGGTGATCTTCTCCGGCGCGGCGCCCCTCGACGGCACGCTCGCGTCGGCGGTGTCCGAGCGGCTGCACTGCCGCGTTGTGCAGGGCTACGGCATGACCGAGACCAGCCCGGCCGTGAACATCGTGCCCGCCGACCGCACCGACATCGATCCCTCCTCGATCGGTCCGCTCGTCCCGAACACCGAGGCCCGCCTCGTCGACCCCGACACCGGTGCGGACGTCGAGCCGCCGGCCGCCGGCGCGAGCGCCCCCGGCGAGCTGTGGGTGCGCGGCCCGCAGGTGATGGTCGGCTATCTGAACCGCCCGGATGCGACCGCTGAGATGCTGGACGCCCAGGGCTGGCTGCACACCGGCGACATCGCCACCGTGACCGCCGACGGGATCTTCCGCATCGTCGACCGGCTCAAGGAGCTCATCAAGTACAAGGGGTACCAGGTCGCCCCGGCCGTGCTCGAGGCTGTGCTGCTGGAGCACCCGCAGATCGCGGATGCCGCGGTGATCGGCGCGAACGACGCCGACGGCCAGGAGGTGCCGAAGGCGTACGTCGTCCGTCAGGCCGATGCCGACCTGTCGGCCGAGGACGTGATGGAGTTCGTCGCGGCGCACGTCGCCCCGCACGAGAAGGTGCGCATGGTGGAGTTCATCGACGTCATCCCGAAGTCCAGCTCCGGGAAGATCCTGCGCAAGGACCTGCGCGCAAGGACCTGAGCCCGCCAGCCCGCGAAGAGACGAAGAAGCCCGCCATCCCCGAGGGGATGGCGGGCTTCTTCTGTGCAGTGTCGCTGCGGCTTACTTGCCGGCCTCGACGAAGCCTGCGGCCTCAGCGGCCTCAGCGGTGCGGAACCACACCTCTGCGACGGTCGCGTCGTACCACTGGCCACCGGGCTGGTGGAACTTCATGGAGTCCTTGTTGCCCTTGATGTCGAAGCCCTCGGGAGCCGAGCCGTCCTCGAGAGGAGCGGCGGAGTCCTCACCGAAGCCGCCGTCGACGAGAGCGGCCGGAGCGGCGGTCTCCTCAGCGGGAGCCTCCTCGACCTTCTCGGCCTTCGGGGCGGCCTTGGCGGCCGGCTTCGCAGCGGCCTTCTTCTTCGGGGTGACGGGCTCGAGGACGAGCTCGATCACGGCCATGGGCGCGTTGTCGCCCTTGCGGTTGCCGACCTTGGTGATGCGGGTGTAGCCGCCCTCACGCTCGGCGACGAGCGGCGCGATCTCGTTGAAGAGGATGTGCGCGGCGTCCTTGTTGGAACGCAGCACGGTCAGCGCGCGACGGCGGGCGTGCAGGTCGCCGCGCTTGCCGAGCGTGATGAGGCGCTCAGCCAGCGGACGCAGGCGCTTCGCCTTGGTCTCGGTCGTCTTGATCGACTTGTGGGTGAAGAGCGCTGCCGCGAGGTTCGCGAGAAGAAGGCGCTCGTGTGCGGGGCCGCCTCCGAGGCGGGGACCCTTGGTGGGCTTGGGCATAATCGTCTAACTCCTGGTCGGAAAGAGGTCGGGTATCAGAAGGACTCGTCTTCGTTGCCGCTGTAGAAGTGGGCGCCGTCGAAACCGGGCACCGAATCCTTCAGCGACAGACCGAGCGAGACGAGCTTGTCGCGCACCTCGTCGACCGACTTCTGACCGAAATTGCGGATGTTCATCAGCTGCGTCTCGGAAAGGGCGACCAGCTCCGAAACGGTGTTGATGCCCTCGCGCTTGAGGCAGTTGTACGAGCGCACCGACAGATCGAGGTCCTCGATCGGCATGGAGAGCTCGCTGGAGAGGACAGCCTCGACCGGCGCGGGGCCGATCTCGATGCCCTCGGCCTCGACGTTCAGCTCGCGGGCGAGACCGAACAGCTCGGTGAGGGTCTTGGCTGCCGAAGCGACGGCGTCGCGGGGGCTGATCGCCGACTTCGTCTCGACGTCGAGGACGAGCTTGTCGAAGTCGGTGCGCTCACCGGCACGCGTGGCGTCGACGCGGTACGCGACCTTCAGGACCGGCGAGTAGATCGAGTCGACCGGGATCTGACCGGCCTCGGCGTACTCGTTGCGGTTCTGCGAGGCGGACACGTAGCCGCGGCCGCGCTCGATGGTGAGCTCGAGCTCGAAGCGAGCGGTGTCGTTGAGCGTCGCGATGACCAGGTCGGGGTTGTGCACCTCGACACCCGCCGGAGCGGAGATGTCGGCCGCGGTGACCTCGCCGGCGCCCGTCTTGCGCAGGTACGCGGTGATGGGCTCGTCGCGCTCGCTGGAGACGACCAGCTGCTTGATGTTGAGGATGATCTCGGTGACGTCCTCCTTCACACCGGGGATCGTGCTGAACTCGTGCAGCACGCCGTCGATGCGAATGGTGGTGACCGATGCGCCGGGGATCGACGAGAGCAGGCTGCGGCGCAGCGCGTTGCCGATCGTGTATCCGAAACCGGGCTCGAGCGGCTCGATGACGAACCGGCTGCGGTTCTCGGAGATCTTTTCCTCGGTGAGAGTGGGACGCTGTGCGATGAGCACTATGTGTTCCTTTCGATCACATGCCCGCTATATGACATGTGTTTTGGTGAGGTCTTGAGTTGTGGAAATCTGCGGGCGACTGTGCCCTGCGGGGCCCGGAAGGGCCCCAGCAGGGCAGCAGTCATGCGAGATCAGACGCGGCGACGCTTCGGCGGACGGCAGCCGTTGTGCGCCTGCGGGGTGACGTCCTGGATGGACCCCACCTCGAGGCCGGCGGCCTGCAGCGAGCGGATCGCGGTCTCGCGGCCCGAACCCGGACCCTTCACGAAGACGTCGACCTTCTTGACGCCGTGCTCCGCAGCCTGGCGGGCAGCGGACTCGGCTGCCATGCCTGCGGCGTACGGGGTCGACTTGCGGGAGCCCTTGAAGCCCACGCCACCCGACGAGGCCCAGCTGATGACAGCGCCGGACGGGTCGGTGATCGAGACGATCGTGTTGTTGAACGTCGACTTGATGTGGGCCTGGCCCAGCGCGATGTTCTTCTTCTCCTTGCGGCGCGGCTTGCGCGCGGCGGCCTTGGGTGCAGCCATGAAAGTGTTCTCCTAATCCCTGGCCGCCGCTTAGCGGGCCTTCTTCTTGCCGGCGACGGTGCGCTTCGGGCCCTTGCGGGTACGGGCGTTGGTCTTGGTGCGCTGACCGCGGACCGGGAGGCCACGACGGTGGCGGAGGCCCTCGTAGGAGCCGATCTCGACCTTGCGGCGGATGTCTGCGGCGACCTCGCGGCGCAGGTCACCCTCCACCTTGTAGTTGCCTTCGATGTGGTCGCGGAGGGCCACGAGCTGGTCGTCGGTGAGATCCTTGACGCGGATCGACTCGTCGATCTCGGTCGCCTTGAGGATCTCGACGGAGCGGGTACGGCCGATGCCGTAGATGTAGGTGAGGGCGATCACCACGCGCTTGTCGCGCGGGATATCAACGCCGGCAAGACGTGCCATGCGGTTCTCCTGGAGTTTTGTGGAGGTGTGGAGCAGCATCCGTTCCCGGGCCTCCGTCCCGGGGTGTCCGCCTCCGTCGCCCCGCAGGGGCGAACCGAGGCATCCGATGCTGCCTGTTGTTCGATATTGAGTTGTTCAGCTGCCGGGCCGGATGCCGAGGCATCCGATCCGACCCCTGCTCAGCCCTGGCGCTGCTTGTGGCGCGGGTTGCTCTTGCAGATCACCATGACGCGACCGTGACGACGGATCACGCGGCAGTGGTCGCAGATGGGCTTGACGCTGGGGTTGACCTTCATGATGTTTCCTGTTCGCTGTCTTCACCGTGCGGGCGCGAGCGCCCGGGGTGTTACTTCTCGACCGATCAGCGGTAGCGGTAGACGATGCGACCGCGGGTCAGGTCGTAGGGCGAGAGCTCCACGACCACGCGGTCCTCGGGGATGATGCGGATGTAGTTCTGCCGCATCTTTCCGGAGATCGTCGCCAGAACCTTGTGTCCGTTGGTGAGCTCAACGCGGAACATCGCGTTGGGCAGAGCCTCGGATACAACGCCCTCGATCTCGATGACACCGTCTTTCTTAGCCATAGCCTCGCTGACGCTTCTGCAGATCGGTCGATCTGCGGTGGATGGGTGATGGTTGGTGGGCCTCATCCGGACACGCCGGAACAAGGCGCAAGGCACCAAGGATCTATACTAACCGACACGCCCGCCTCCGGCAAATGCAGGGGCGGGCGTGCGGGATGTGCAGACGCTCAGCTGATCAGTGCGATGAGCTTCTGCAGGTCGGCCTGGTTCTGCATGTTGAGCCGCTTGCCGTTGATGTCGACCGTGGGCGTGCCCTGGATGTCGTGCTTCGACGCCTGCGCGACGCCGAACTTCTTGTACGTCTCCTTGGTGATGCAGGAGGCCACCTTGTCGGCGCCCGCCTCCTTCGCGAGGTCGGCGAGCTTGCTCGTCTCCAGGCCGGGAGTGTTCTCCTTGGGCTGGTTCGCGAAGAGCAGCTTGGCGTATGCGAGGTACTTGTCCGGCTGCTCGGACGCGACGCACACCGCTGCGGCGGCGGAGCGGGACGAGTACTCCGTGCCCTGCGAGTAGCGGTCCAGGATCGCGATGGGGTGGTAGTTGAGCGTGATCTTGCCGTTCTCAGCCGCCTTCTCCAGCTGGGGGCCGAACTGCTGCTCGAAGCTGTTGCAGACCGGGCACTGGAAGTCGACGAAGATGTCGACCGTGTCCTTGCCGTCTCCGAACGAGATCGCGCCGGTGTCCGCGTTGAAGGACTTCGAGCTGGACGGTGCGGGCCCGGCATCCGTCGCACGGTTGTTCATCCACACCACGACCGCGCCGAGTGCGATCAGCACGACGACGACAGCGGCTGAGATGCCGATGACGAACCAGTTGGGCTTGCTCTGTGCCTGGGCCATGACAGTCCGATCTTTCTGCAGAGAAGTTGACACCCTATTGTGCCGTGCGCACACTATGCCCCGCCTGTGACGAGGCTTCGCTCCCCTGCCCTAGGCGATCGGCACGGGGACGACCCCGAACGGAGCGAGGCCCGCGGCGCCGCCGTCGGGTGCCGTCAGCACCCAGATGCCGCCCTCGTGCCTGGCGACGCTGTGCTCCCAGTGCGAGCCGTCGGAGCCGTCGATCGTGGAGACCGTCCAGTCGTCGTCCTCGACGAACGTCTCCTCGCCGCCGGCGGTGACCATCGGCTCGATGGCCAGCACGAGACCCGGACGGATCTCAGCTCCGGCGTCCGGCGTCCGGTAGTTGAACACGCTCGGGGATTCGTGCATCTTGCGTCCGATGCCGTGGCCGACGTACTCCCGCAGGATGCCGTAGGTCTCCCCCGACACCGCAGAAGGGCCCTGCGCCTCGATGTAGTCCTGGATGGCGGCGCCGATCTCGCCGATGTGGGAGGCGGATGCCATGGCCGCGATACCGGCCCACATGGATCCCTCGGTGACGCGGGAGAGCTCCTCCCGTCGCGCGACGAGCTCCGGCTGACCGGGATCGGGCACCACGAACGTCACGGCGCTGTCGCCGTTCCACCCCTGGAACTGCGCACCGCAGTCGACGGAGACGATGTCGCCCGGCTGCAGCACCAGGTCACCCGGGATGCCGTGGACGACCTGCTCGTTGACCGAGATGCAGGTCGTGTGCCGGTAGCCCCGCACCAGCTTGAAGTTCGACTCGGCGCCGCGGTCGGCGATCAGGCGGTCGGCGACCGCATCCAGCTCGGCCGTGCTGACACCCGCGCGCACCATCGGACGCACAGCCTCCAGTGCGGCGGCCGTGATCAGACCGGGCTCGATCATCGAGCGCAGCTGCGCCGGGGTCTTGTAGATCGACTTGCGGAACATCGTCATGCGGACGCGGCTCAGACGAGCTGGCCGATGCCGCGGGCGCTGAGCGCCGCGGAGATCCGCGCGGTGATCTCGTCGAGCGAGCCCACGCCGTCGATGCGATCGACGATGCCGCGCTGCTCGTACACCGAGATGATGGGAGCCGTCTCGTGCTCGTAGATGTCCAGACGGTGCGCGATCGCCTCGTCGGTGTCATCCGAGCGGCCCTGCTCCACCGCACGCAGCCGCAGCCGGGTGAGGCTCTCCTCGCGCGGGACGTCCAGGAGGATGACGGCAGCGAGCGCGGCATCCGACTCCGACAGGAACGCGTCCAGGTGAGCGACCTGCGTGGTGTTGCGGGGGTACCCGTCGAGCAGGAACCCGTCGGCGGCGTCCTCCTGGGACAGGCGGTCGCGCACGATCTCGCTGGTCAGCTCGTCCGGCACCAGGTCTCCGGCCTCGAGGATCGCGGTGACCTGCTGTCCGAGCTCCGTCCCCGCTTTGATGTTGGCGCGGAAGATGTCGCCCGTGGACACCACCGGGATGTTCAGCGCCTCGGCGACGCGGACGCCCTGCGTGCCCTTGCCCGAGCCCTGCGGGCCGACGATCAGGAGTCGTGCGGATGTCGTCATCGGAGGAGCCCTTCGTAATGGCGCTGCTGCAGCTGCGCGTCGATCTGCTTCACGGTCTCCAGTCCGACGCCCACGATGATCAGGATGGACGCGCCGCCGAACGGGAAGTTCTGGTTCGCCTGCACCGTTGCCAGCGCGACCAGCGGGATCAGCGCGACGATGCCGAGGTACAGCGAGCCCGGGAATGTGATGCGGGTGATCACGTAGTCCAGGTACTCCGCCGTGGGACGGCCGGCACGGATGCCGGGGATGAATCCGCCGTACTTCTTCATGTTGTCGGCGACCTCGACCGGGTTGAAGGTGATGGCCACGTAGAAGTAGGTGAACGCGATGATCAGCAGGAAGTAGATCAGCATGTACAGCGGCTGGTCGCCCGAGACGAGGTACGTCATGATCCAGGTCACCCACGCGGCGGGCTCGCTGCCGTCGGTCGGGGTGTTGAACTGCGCGATCAGCATCGGCAGATACAGCAGCGACGAGGCGAAGATGATCGGGATCACACCCGCCATGTTCACCTTGATCGGGATGTAGGTGTTCGTGCCGCCGTAGGTGCGACGGCCCACCATGCGCTTGGCGTACTGCACCGGGACGCGTCGCTGGGACTGCTCGACGAAGACGACCAGGGTCATCACGACCAGGCCGATGACGAGCACGAGCAGGAAGGTCTCGAAGCCCTTGGCCTCGGCGATGTTCCACATCGAGCTCGGGAAGGTCGCGGCGATCGAGGTGAAGATCAGCACGGACATGCCGTTGCCGATGCCCTTCTCGGTGACCAGCTCGGCCATCCACATGATCAGGCCGGTGCCTGCGGTCAGGGAGATGATGATGAGCATCTGCGCCCACCACACGTCGTTCGTGAGCAGCTTCTGGCAGGCCGCATCGCCCGCCTGGCCGAAGAGCTGTCCGCTGCGGGTCACGGTCACCAGCGTCGCGGACTGCAGCAGCGCGAGCGCGATCGTCAGGTACCGGGTGTACTGGGTGAGCTTGGTCTGGCCCGCCTGGCCCTCCTGGTGGAGAGTCTCGAAGTGCGGGATGACCACGCGCAGCAGCTGCACGATGATCGTCGCGGTGATGTACGGCATGACGCCCAGCGCGAAGATCGAGAGCTTCAGCAGCGCGCCGCCGGAGAACAGGTTGACCAGCCCGAGGAGTCCCTCGGTGCCGGCGCTGGCGGCGAGGCACTGCTCGACGTTCGGGAAGTGAACGAACGGAGCCGGCACATTCGAGCCCAGACGGTACAGGGCGATGATGCCGATGGTGAAAAGGATCTTCGCACGCAGATCGGGCGTGCGGAAGATTCGCGCGATGGCGCTAAACAAGGGCGTTCCTCCTGAAGGGATTGCCGAACGTCGAAGGACGGCCGAAAGTCCAGGGTAACGCACAGGAGGGGCCGGAGAATCTCCGACCCCTCCCAGCGTTCACAGCTGAATGCTCAGTTGACCGAACCGCCGGCGGCGACGATCTTCTGCTCGGCGCTGCCGGACACCTTGTCGACAGACACGGTGAGCTTGACCGAGATGTCGCCGTCCCCGAGGACCTTGACCTTCTCGTTCTTGCGCACGGCGCCCTTGGCGACCAGGTCGCTGACGGTGACGTCGCCACCCTTCGGGTACAGCTCCGCGAGCTTGGCCAGGTTCACGACCTGGTACTCGACGCGGAACGGGTTCTTGAACCCGCGCAGCTTCGGGGTGCGCATGTGCAGCGGCATCTGCCCACCCTCGAAGCCGACCCGCACGGTGTTGCGGGCCTTGGTGCCCTTGGTGCCGCGACCGGCGGTCTTGCCCTTGGAGCCCTCACCGCGACCCACACGGGTCTTCGGGGTGTTGGCGCCGGGGACCGGACGCAGGTGGTGGACCTTCAGGACGGCGGGACGCGAGACCTCGGCCTCGGCGTCCTTCTTGGCCGGTGCCTTCTTGGCGGCGGCCTTGGCCGGAGCGGCCTTGGCAGCTGCCGGCTTGGCGGCGGCCTTCTTCGGAGCGGCCTTGGGCGCCTTCTCCTCGACGGCTTCGTTCTTCTCAGCCATTAGTCGATCTCCTCAACCTTGACGAGGTGAGCGACGGCGCGGACGTAACCGCGGGTCTGGGCGTCGTCGGGACGGACGACCGAGTCGCCGATCCGCTTGAGACCCAGCGAACGCAGCGTGTCGCGCTGGTTCTGCTTCTCGCTCACCTTGGACTTGATCTGCGTGACCTTGAGGCGCTCGGCCATCAGGCACCTACCTTCTGCGCGGCGGCGGCGGCAGCGGCCTTCGCCTCGTTGCGGATGATGATCTGCGGCACGACGGCGTCGTACTCGAGACCACGGCGAGCCACGACGGCACGGGGCTCCTCGAGCGACTGCAGAGCCTCGACGGTCGCGTGCACGATGTTGATCGTGTTCGACGAACCGAGGGACTTCGACAGCACGTCGTGGATACCGGCGCACTCGAGCACGGCGCGGACCGGACCACCGGCGATGACACCGGTACCGGCAGCGGCCGGACGCAGCAGCACCACACCGGCAGCGGCCTCACCCTGCACCGGGTGCGGGATGGTCGAGCCGACGCGCGGGACGCGGAAGAAGTTGCGCTTGGCCTCTTCGACACCCTTCGAGATCGCGAGGGGGACCTCGCGGGCCTTGCCGTAGCCGACGCCCACCAGACCGTTGCCGTCACCGACGACCACGAGAGCGGTGAAGCTGAAGCGACGACCGCCCTTCACGACCTTCGAGACGCGGTTGATGGTGACGACGCGCTCCAGGAACTGGTTGTCGCCACGGTCGCGCGAGTTGCGGTCGCGGCTCTGGCCGCGGTCACGGCCGCCACGACGACCGTCGCGCTGCTCGCGCTGCGGCTCGCTCTGGGCCTGGCCCTCGGCAGCAGGCTGCTCGGTGGTCACTTCGTTCTCCTTGTTGTCACTCACAGTGCCAGCCCCCCTTCGCGGGCGCCATCGGCGATGGCCGCGACACGACCGGCGTAGCGGTTGCCGCCACGGTCGAACACAGCCTCGGTGAAGCCGGCAGCCTTGGCGCGCTCGGCGAGCAGCTCGCCCACCTTGCGGGCCTTGGCGGTCTTGTCACCGTCGAAGGAGCGCAGGTCGGTCTCGAGCGTGGAAGCGGATGCCACGGTGTGGCCCTTGCTGTCGTCGACGAGCTGCACGAACACGTGGCGCGCGGAGCGGTTGACGACCAGACGCGGGCGGACGTCGGTGCCGACGATCTTCTTGCGAAGACGCAGGTGACGACGCGCGCGGGCGGCGGACTTGGACTTGACAGCCATGGTTACTTACCAGCCTTTCCGGCCTTGCGACGCACGACCTCGCCGGCGTAACGCACGCCCTTGCCCTTGTACGGCTCGGGCTTGCGGATCTTGCGGATGTTCGCAGCTGCCTCGCCGACAGCCTGCTTGCTGATCCCGCTGACGGTCAGCTTGTTCGTGCCCTCGACCGTCAGGGTGATGCCGGCGGGCGGGTCGATCAGGACCGGGTGCGAGAAGCCGAGGGCGAACTCGACCGAGTTGCCCTTCTGCTGCACGCGGTAACCGGTGCCGACGACCTCGAGGCCCTTGGTGTAGCCCTGGGTCACGCCGATGATGTCGTTGCTGATGAGCGTGCGGGTCAGGCCGTGAAGCGACCGGGACGCGCGCTCGTCGTCGGGGCGGGTGACCAGAACCTGGTTCTCCTGCACCTCGACCTGGATGGGAGAGGCGACCGTGAGGGTGAGCTCACCCTTGGGGCCCTTCACCGCGACCTCACGGCCGTCGACCGAAACGGTCACGCCCGCGGGGATCTCGATGGGAAGTCGTCCGATACGAGACATGTCAGATCACCACACGTAGGCGAGAACTTCTCCGCCCACGCCCTTCTGCTCTGCCTGACGGTCCGTGAGGAGACCGGAGGAGGTGGACAGGATGGCAACACCCAGGCCGCCGAGGACCTTGGGCAGCTCGGTCGACTTCGCGTAGACGCGGAGACCGGGCTTCGACACGCGCTTGATGCCGGCGATGGAGCGCTCACGGTTGGGACCGTACTTGAGCGACAGGGTGAGGCTGCTGCCGACGCGGGCGTCGGTCACCTCGAAGCCGGCGATGTAGCCCTCCTTCTGGAGGATCTCGGCGATGTTCGTCTTGAGCTTGCTCGACGGCATGGTCACGGAGTCGTGGTGCGCCGAGTTCGCGTTGCGCAGACGGGTCAGCATGTCTGCGACCGGGTCTGTCATTGTCATGGTGGTTTCCTTCGTTCATGAGGTTCCGGCTGCCGTTACACGACAGACGGCCTGCTATGAGCACGGTGTCCGAGCGGACACACAATCTTCAATTGTACGGGACGTGGGGAGGGATGCCTGACGCATCCCTCCCCACCTCTCCGCTTACGCCGCGGCGTCGGTCGACTTGAACGGGAAGCCGAGCGCCTTCAGCAGCGCGCGACCCTCGTCGTCGGTCTTGGCCGTGGTGACCACGGTGATGTCGAAACCGCGGACGCGGTCGATCTTGTCCTGATCGATCTCGTGGAACACGCTCTGCTCCTGGAGACCGAAGGTGTAGTTGCCGTTCCCGTCGAACTGGTCGCCCGACAGACCGCGGAAGTCGCGGATGCGGGGCAGCGACAGGTTCACCAGACGGTCCAGGAACTCCCACGCGCGGTCACCGCGGAGGGTGACGTGCGCGCCGATGGCCTGTCCCTCGCGCAGCTTGAACTGCGCGATCGACTTGCGAGCCTTGGTGACGATGGGCTTCTGACCGGTGATCCGGGTGAGGTCGTCGACCGCACCATCGATCACCTTGCTGTCGCGAGCCGCCTCGCCGACACCGGTGTTGACGACGACCTTGACCAGGCCGGGGATCTGCATGACGTTGGCGTAGCCGAACTGCTCCTGCAGAGCCTTCTTGATCTCGGTGTTGTACTTGGCCTTCAGGCGGGGCTGCACCTTGACAGCCTCCGCAGCCTCAGTCGCTGCCATCAGAGGTCCTTACCTGACTTCTTCGCGTAGCGCACGCGGACCGTGCGCTTCACGCCGTCCTTGACCTGCTCCTCGACCCGGTGGCCGACGCGGGTCGGCTGCTTGGTCGAGGGGTCGACGACGGCGACGTTGGAGATGTGGATCGGGGCCTCGACGGTCTCGATCCCACCCGTCTTGGTGCCGCGCTGGGTCTGGCCGACACGGGTGTGCTTGGTGACGTAGTTCACGCCCTCCACCACGACGCGGTTCTGCTCGACGAGGACCTCGAGGACCTTGCCCTGCTTGCCGCGGTCGCCGCCCTTGTCCTGCTTGCGACCGGTGATGACCTGAACCAGGTCGCCCTTCTTGATGTTCGCCATGATCAGATGACCTCCGGGGCGAGCGAGACGATCTTCATGAACTTCTTGTCGCGAAGCTCACGACCGACCGGTCCGAAGATACGGGTGCCGCGGGGCTCCCCGTCGTTCTTCAGGATCACGGCGGCGTTCTCGTCGAACTTGATGTACGAGCCGTCGGGACGGCGCGTGGACTTGACGGTGCGGACGATGACGGCCTTGACCACATCGCCCTTCTTGACGTTTCCACCGGGGATCGCGTCCTTGACCGTCGCGACGATGGTGTCGCCCAGGCCCGCGTAACGACGGCTGGAACCGCCGAGAACACGGATGGTGAGCAGCTCCTTCGCGCCGGTGTTGTCGGCGACCTTGAGGCGAGACTCGGTCTGAATCACTTTGCCTTCTCCAGGATCTCCACCAGACGCCAGCGCTTGGTGGCGCTCAGCGGGCGGGTCTCGTTGATGAGGACCAGGTCGCCGATGCCGGCGCTGTTGGTCTCGTCGTGGGCCTTGACCTTCGAGGTCTGGCGGATGACCTTGCCGTAAAGCGGGTGCTTCACGCGGTCCTCGACCTCGACCACGATGGTCTTGTCCATCTTGTCGCTGACCACGTAGCCACGGCGGGCCTTGCGGTAACCACGGGCGTCGGCGTCGCGCACGTCGTGCGCGGCGTGCTCAACGGCCTCAGCAGCCTTCTTCTCAGCCATTACTCGGCCTCCTCCTTCGGCGCGTCGGCCTCTTCAGCCTTCTTCGCCTTCGCCTTGGACGCCTTCTTGGCCGGAGCCTCGACCGGAGCGGGCGTCGCACGGATGCCCAGCTCGCGCTCGCGGATCACGGTGTACAGGCGCGCGATGTCGCGCTTGACGGCGCGGATGCGGCCGTGGCTCTCCAGCTGGCCGGTGGCCGACTGGAAACGGAGGTTGAACAGCTCCTCCTTGGCCTTGCGCAGCTCCTCGACGAGGCGCTGGTCTTCGAACGTGTCGAGCTCGGCAGGTGCGAGCTCCTTGGTGCCGATCGCCATTACGCGTCGCCCTCCTCGCGCTTGATGATGCGTGCCTTGAGCGGCAGCTTGTGAATGGCCCGGGTGAGGGCTTCGCGTGCGAGCTCCTCGTTCACGCCCGCGACCTCGAAGAGGACACGGCCCGGCTTGACGTTGGCGACCCACCACTCGGGGGAACCCTTACCGGAACCCATGCGGGTCTCGGCAGGCTTCTTGGTGAGGGGACGGTCGGGGTAGATGTTGATCCACACCTTTCCACCGCGCTTGATGTGACGCGTCATGGCGATACGAGCGGACTCGATCTGACGGTTGGTCACGTAAGCGGGAGTCAGAGCCTGGATGCCGAACTCGCCGAAGGAGACCTTCGTGCCGCCGGTCGCCTGGCCCGAACGCTTCGGGTGGTGCTGCTTGCGGTACTTGACCTTGCGAGGGATGAGCATTATGCCGACGCTCCTTCTGCGACAGGCGCCTCGTTGCGAGGCGCGCGACGACGGTCGCCACGCTCGCGCTGCGGCTTCATGTTGGCCTGCTCGCGTGCGAGTTCCTTGTTGGTGAGGTCGCCCTTGTAGATCCAGACCTTCACGCCGATGCGGCCGAAGGTGGTCTTGGCCTCGTAGAAGCCGTAGTCGATGTTCGCGCGCAGCGTGTGCAGCGGCACACGACCCTCGCGGTAGAACTCGGAGCGGCTCATCTCCGCGCCGCCGAGGCGGCCGGAGACCTGGATGCGGATGCCCTTGGCGCCGGCGCGCTGCGCGCCCTGCAGACCCTTGCGCATCGCACGACGGAACGCCACGCGAGCAGACAGCTGCTCGGCGATGCCCTGCGCGACGAGCTGAGCGTCGGCCTCGGGGTTCTTGACCTCGAGGATGTTCAGCTGGATCTGCTTGCCGGTGAGCTTCTCGAGGTCACCGCGGATGCGCTCGGCCTCGGCGCCACGGCGGCCGATGACGATGCCCGGACGTGCGGTGTGGATGTCCACACGCACGCGGTCGCGGGTGCGCTCGATCTCGATGCCCGAGACGCCGGCGCGGTCGAGCTGCGTCTGCAGCAGGCGACGGATCTTGATGTCCTCGGCGACGTAGTCGGCGTAACGCTGGCCGGGCTTCGTCGAGTCCGAGAACCAGCGAGACACGTGGTCCGTGGTGATGCCGAGGCGGAAGCCGTACGGGTTGACTTTCTGGCCCATTACTTGCTCGCCTTCTTCGTCTTGGCCGCCGGAGCCGCGTCAGCGACCTCGGGGGTGGCCAGCACGACCGTGATGTGGCTCGTGCGCTTCTTGATCTGGAAAGCGCGACCCTGAGCGCGGGGCTGGAAACGCTTGAGCGTCGTGCCCTCGTCGACGTACGCGTTCTTCACGTACAGGTCCTGCTCGTCCAGGTACTCGCCGTCGCGATCGGCCTTGACCTGTGCGTTCGCGATCGCAGCGTGCACGAGCTTGTAGATCGGCTCGCTTGCGCCCTGCGGGGCGAACTTGAGGATGGCCAGTGCTTCCTGCGCCTGCTTGCCCTTGATGAGGGCGACGACACGACGAGCCTTCTGCGGGGTCACGCGGATGTGCTTCACGCGTGCGATGGAGTCGACCATTAGCGGCGCCGCCCCTTCTTGTCGTCCTTCACGTGGCCGCGGAAGGTGCGGGTGGGCGCGAACTCGCCCAGCTTGTGGCCGACCATGGTCTCGGTCACGAACACGGGGATGTGCTTGCGACCGTCGTGGACGGCGATCGTGTGACCCAGCATGGCCGGGATGATCATCGACCGGCGGGACCAGGTCTTGATGACGTTCTTGGAACCGGCCTCGTTCTGACCGACCACCTTGCGAAGCAGGTGCTCGTCGACGAAGGGGCCCTTCTTAAGACTGCGTGGCATCTTCCTCTACTCCTACTTGCGCTTCTTGCCGGCGTTACGGCGACGCACGATGTACTTGTCGGATTCCTTGTTGGCGTGACGGGTACGACCCTCAGCCTGGCCCCACGGGGAGACGGGGTGACGTCCACCGGACGTCTTGCCCTCACCACCACCGTGCGGGTGGTCGACCGGGTTCATCGCGACACCGCGGACGGTCGGGCGGACGCCCTTCCAGCGCTTGCGGCCGGCCTTGCCCCAGTTGATGTTCGACTGCTCGGCGTTTCCGACCTCGCCGATGGTCGCGCGGCAGCGCGCATCGACGTTGCGGATCTCGCCCGAGGGCAGACGCAGCTGAGCGTAGGGGCCGTCCTTCGCGACCAGACGCACCGAGGCGCCGGCCGAACGTGCCATCTTCGCACCGCCGCCGGGACGCAGCTCGATAGCGTGGATCACGGTACCGGTGGGGATGTTCTTCAGCGGCAGGTTGTTGCCGGGCTTGATGTCGGCGCCGGCACCGGACTCGACGATGTCGCCCTGCTTCAGCTTGTTCGGCGCGAGGATGTAGCGCTTCTCGCCGTCGAAGTAGTGCAGCAGCGCGATGCGCGCGGTGCGGTTGGGGTCGTACTCGATGTGAGCGACCTTGGCGTCGATGCCGTCCTTGTCATTGCGACGGAAGTCGATGACACGGTACTGGCGCTTGTGGCCGCCACCGATGTGACGGGTCGTGATGCGGCCCTGGTTGTTGCGACCACCGGTCTTCGAGAGCGGACGCAGCAGCGACTTCTCCGGCGTCGATCGGGTGATCTCGGCGAAGTCGGCCACCGACGAACCGCGGCGACCCGGGGTCGTGGGCTTGTACTTGCGAATAGCCATTATCTGTCCTTATCCCCCGGTCAGCCGACTGCCGTGAAGATGTCGATGGAACCCGACTTCAGCGCGACGATGGCGCGCTTGGTGTCCTTGCGCTTACCGGTGCCGAAACGGGTGCGGCGGGCCTTGCCGACGCGGTTGATCGTGTTGACCGAAGCCACCTTGACGCCGAAGATCTTCTCGATGGCGAGCTTGATCTCGGTCTTCGAGGCGCGGGGGTCCACCAGGAAGGTGTACTTGCCCTCGTCGATCAGACCGTAGCTCTTCTCGGAGACGACCGGGCCCAGGATGATGTCGCGCGGGTCCTTGTTCAGGGCCGTTGCGAGGATGTTCTGCTCAGTCATGCCGAGACCTCCTCGGTTGCGCCGGTCTTCGAGGCGATGAAGGCCTCGAGGGCGGCCTTGGTGAAGACGATGTCGTCGGAGACGACCACGTCGTAGGCGTTCAGCTGGTCGAAGCTGAGCACGTGCACGTTCGGAAGGTTCCGGACGCTCTTCACGGTCAGCTCGTCGCTGCGCTCGATGACGACGAGCACGTTCTTCGGACCGGCGACGGCGGCGAGCAGGCCCGCAGCGGTCTTGGTCGAAGGCGTGGCGTCGGCGACGAAGGCCTCGACAGCGTGCAGGCGCTCACCGCGGAAGCGGTCGCTGAGCGCGCCCAGCAGGGCGGCGGCGATCATCTTCTTGGGGGTGCGCTGCGAGTAGTCGCGCGGCTTCGGGCCGTGGACGATGCCACCACCGGTCATGTGCGGCGCGCGGATGGAGCCCTGGCGGGCGTTACCCGTGCCCTTCTGCTTGAAGGGCTTGCGGCCTGCACCGGAGACCTCACCGCGACGCTTGGTCGAGTGGGTGCCCTGGCGTGCGGCAGCGAGCTGCGCGACGACGACCTGGTGGATCAGCGGGACGTTGGTCTTGACGTCGAAGATGGCGGCGGGCAGCTCGATGGAGCCGGCCTTCTTGCCGTCGACTGCGATGACGTCGAGCGCGAGAGTCGAGTCAGCCATGATCAGGCACCCTTCACTGCGTTGCGGACGAAGACGATGCGACCACGTGCGCCGGGGACGGCGCCCTTGACGAGCAGCAGACCCTTCTCGACGTCGACGGCGTGCACCGTGAGGTTGAGGACGGTCACGCGCTCGCCACCCATACGGCCGGCCATGCGCATGCCCTTGAACACGCGGCTCGGGGTCGACGAGGCGCCGATCGAGCCGGGCTTGCGGTGGTTGCGGTGCGCACCGTGCGATGCCGAGACGCCCTTGAAGTTGTGGCGCTTCATGACACCCGCGGTGCCCTTGCCCTTGCTGGTGCCCACGACGTCGACCAGCTGGCCGGCCTCGAAGGTGCCGTCAACGGTCAGCTCCTGGCCGAGCGCGTAGTCAGCGGCATCCGCGGTGCGGATCTCGGTGACGTGGCGACGCGGCGTGACGCCGGCGGCCTCGAAGTGAGCGGTGAGCGGCTTGTTGACCTTGCGGGGGTCGATCTGACCGTAGGCGATCTGAACGGCGTTGTAGCCGTCCTTCTCGGGGGTACGGATCTGGGTGACCACGTTCGGGGCCAGCTCGATGACGGTGACGGGAACGAGCTTGCCGTTCTCGTTCCACACCTGGGTCATGCCGAGCTTGGTGCCGAGCATGCCCTTGGAGATCTTTGCGTTGATGTCAGCCATGTCGAACCTCAGAGCTTGATCTCGATGTTGACATCGGCCGGAAGGTCGAGACGCATCAGCGAGTCGACAGCCTTGGGCGTCGGGTCGACGATGTCGATCAGACGCTTGTGGGTGCGCATCTCGAAGTGCTCGCGGCTGTCCTTGTACTTGTGGGGGGAACGGATCACGGCGATCACGTTCTTCTCCGTGGGAAGCGGCACCGGGCCGACGACAGTCGCGCCCGCACGGGTCACGGTGTCGACGATCTTGCGGGCCGACGTGTCGATGACCTCGTGGTCATACGACTTCAGGCGAATGCGGATCTTCTGTCCCGCCATTGTCTGCTCTCTCTCTATAAGCGTCTTACCGACCGGGGCCGGGTGACCCTGGGGCATTGGACGCACCTCGGCGCTGTTCACGCCTCGGCACTCGATCGGCTCCGAAGAGCCTCTCTGCGCACCACTGTTCTGCTGTCATTCCGCGCGCCGGAACGCGCGGCATCCGACTTCCTGCCATGCAGGCACACCAGGACCCCCGTGAGGAGGTGTCGGATTGTGTGTTCTGCTGCCCGCGGCCTAGAACCCTGCGCATGCTCGTGATGAGCGCGCCGCCTATGCACTTTCGTGGCAGTGATCCCGCGCATCACGAAGAGCGCAGGAATGTGGAACCTGTCTATTCTGCCATGACCGATTCGCCTACTGCAAACCCGGGCGTGTCGCGCGCCGATTCCGCGTGTTTCCGGGGCTCCGCGAGGCGCGGCTCAAGACGCTGGGCGGAGCATCCCCATGCTCCGCCCAGCGCTATGGGAGGCCCGGTGGGAGGGGACGCACCGGGCAGGAGGTGCCGACGAGAAGGGATGCCGGTCGCCTCGCTCAGGTGCGCGACCGGACGGTCGCGCAGACATGGCGATGCATCCGTGGTCGACCCACGTGCGCGGCACGGCGTTCCCCATGATGAATCCCCAGTCATTCGGATGCCGTGCCCCCACGGCATCCTTCGCCGCACAGATCCCCAGGCGGCGCTCACAGTCTAGAGGAGAATCCGGTTCCGCGACATAGCAGAGGGCGACGCACCTCACGGGTGCGTCGCCCTCCTGGATCCGGTGAGTGCTGTTACTCGTTGCCGACGGCTCCGTCGACGTTGTCGCGGACGCCGTCGATCTGCTCGGCGGCACCCGGGGCGACCTTCTTGGCGAGGTCAGCGGCTCCGTCGAGGAGCTTGTCGCTGATGCCCTCGGCCTGCTCGCTGTGCAGCAGCTCCTCGACCTTCTCCTTGTTCTGCTCGAACAGTTCCTTGCCCTGGTTGACGAGATCCTCGATGCCCATGGGTTCCTCCCCCTGTCGCTTCACGCAGTTCTCTGCGCCACGTACAGTTCTACGCGATGCGCGCGGCTCCGACAAGAGCCGGGATCGTCCCGGCGCGTCGGCGGCGGGCCCGCGGGGAAGACGAAAGGGGCCGGGCCCGAAGGCCCGACCCCTGAGGTCGCTTGAGAAGCGGAATTACGCGTTGATCTTCGTCACCGTGCCGGCGCCGACGGTGCGGCCACCCTCACGGATCGCGAAGCCGAGGCCCTCTTCCATGGCGATCGGCTGGATCAGCTCGACCGACATGTCCGTGGTGTCGCCGGGCATGACCATCTCGGTGCCCTCGGGCAGCGTGATGACGCCGGTGACGTCCGTGGTGCGGAAGTAGAACTGCGGACGGTAGTTCGTGTAGAACGGGTTGTGACGGCCACCCTCGTCCTTCGAGAGGATGTAGGCGGTGCCCTCGAAGTTGGTGTGCGGGGTGATCGAGCCCGGCTTCACGACGACCTGACCGCGCTCGACGTCCTCGCGCTTGGTGCCGCGGAGCAGCAGACCGCAGTTCTCGCCGGCCCATGCCTCGTCGAGCTGCTTGTGGAACATCTCGATACCGGTGACCGTGGTCTTCTGCGTCGGGCGGATGCCGACGATCTCGACCTCGGAGTTGATGGCCAGGGTGCCACGCTCGGCGCGGCCCGTGACGACGGTGCCACGACCGGTGATCGTGAAGACGTCCTCGATCGGCATCAGGAACGGCTTGTCACGGTCGCGCTCCGGGTCCGGCACGCTGTCGTCGACGGCCTGCATGAGGTCGAGGATCGCCTTGACCCACTTCTCGTCGCCCTCGAGCGCCTTCAGCGCCGAGACCTGCACGACGGGAGCGTTGTCACCGTCGAAGCCCTGCGACGAGAGCAGCTCGCGGACCTCGAGCTCGACGAGCTCCAGGATCTCCTCGTCGTCGACCATGTCGCTCTTGTTCAGGGCGACGAGCAGGTACGGCACGCCGACCTGCTTGGCGAGCAGCACGTGCTCGCGGGTCTGAGCCATCGGGCCGTCGGTGGCGGCGACCACGAGGATCGCGCCGTCCATCTGGGCAGCACCGGTGATCATGTTCTTGACGTAGTCGGCGTGGCCGGGGGCGTCGACGTGCGCGTAGTGGCGCTTCGGGGTCTCGTACTCGATGTGCGAGATGTTGATCGTGATACCGCGCTGACGCTCCTCGGGAGCCGAGTCGATCGAGGCGAAGTCACGCTGGACGTTGGTCTCCGACGGGTAGGTGTCGGCGAGCACCTTCGAGATCGCGGCAGACAGCGTGGTCTTGCCGTGGTCGACGTGACCGATCGTTCCGATGTTGACGTGCGGCTTGGTGCGCTCGAACTTGGCCTTGGCCACTGGGTCCTCCTCAGGACGTTCGTGTAGAGACGGCCGGGCACTGGATTGTGACCGGCTCCCTACGGGTTAGGTTTCTCAGTTTAGTAGAGAGGGAATGTGAAGTTGTAGGGAGCCCGGGATGCCGTTCGCACGGCATCCCGGACAAGGACTTACTCGCCCTTGGTCTTCTGGATGATCTCGTCAGCGACGGCGCGAGGAACCTCGGCGTAGCTGTCGAACTCCATCGAGTACACGGCACGGCCCGAGGTCTTCGAGCGCAGGTCGCCGATGTAGCCGAACATCTCGGACAGCGGGACCGACGCACGCACGACCTTGACGCCCTGGGCGTCCTCCATCGACTGGATCTGGCCACGACGCGAGTTCAGGTCGCCGATGACGTCGCCCATGTACTCCTCGGGAGTACGGACCTCGACGGCCATCAGCGGCTCGAGCAGCACGGGGTTCGCCTTGCGGACGGCCTCCTTGAAGCCCATCGAGCCGGCGATCTTGAACGCCATCTCCGAGGAGTCGACATCGTGCGATGCGCCGTCGATCAGGCGGGCCTTCACGCCGACCATGGGGTAGCCGGCGAGAACACCGGTGTTCATGGCGTCCTGGAAGCCCTGGTTGGTCGGCTCGATGTACTCGCGCGGGATGCGACCACCGGTGACCTCGTTGGAGAACTCGTAGGTCTTGTCGGCCGTGACCTCGAGGGGCTCGATCGTGAACTGGATCTTCGCGAACTGACCCGAACCACCGGTCTGCTTCTTGTGCGTGTAGTCGTGCTTCTCGACGGCCTTCTTGATCGTCTCGCGGTACGCCACCTGCGGCTTGCCGACGTTGGCCTCGACCTTGAACTCGCGCTTCATGCGGTCCACGAGGATGTCGAGGTGCAGTTCGCCCATGCCCTTGATGGTCGTCTGACCGGTCTCGGGGTTCAGCTCGGTGCGGAAGGTCGGGTCCTCCTCGGCCAGCTTCTGGATCGCGGTGCCCAGCTTCTCCTGGTCGGCCTTGGTCTTCGGCTCGATGGCGACCTCGATCACGGGCTCCGGGAACGTCATCGACTCGAGGACGACCGGGGCGGCCGGGTCGGCGAGGGTGTCACCCGTGGTGGTGTCCTTCAGGCCGATGACGGCGTAGATGTTGCCGGCGGTCAGCGAGTCGACCGGGTTCTCCTTGTTGGCGTGCATCTGGAAGATCTTTCCGATGCGCTCCTTCTTGCCCTTGGTCGAGTTGACGACCGCGGAGCCGGAGTCCAGGTGGCCCGAGTACACGCGCACGTAGGTCAGACGACCGAAGAACGGGTGCACGGCGACCTTGAAGGCGAGCGCGGAGAACGGGTCGTTGGCGTCGGGGTGACGCTCGATGACCTTCTCCTCGTCCTTCGGGTCGTGCGCCTCGATGGCGCCCACGTCGAGCGGGTTCGGGAGGAAGTCGACGACGGCGTCCAGCATCGGCTGCACACCGCGGTTCTTGAACGCCGAACCGCACAGGACGGGGTAGATCTCGTTCGCGACGACCATCTTGCGGATGGCGCCCTTGATCTCGGCGACCGTGAGCTCCTCGCCGCCGAAGAACTTCTCGAGCAGCGCGTCGTCGGTCTCGGCGACGGTCTCGAGCAGCTGCTGACGGTACTCCTCGGCCTTGGCCTGGAGGTCGGCCGGGATCTCCTGGATCTCGTACGACGCGCCCATGGTGACGTCACCCTTGGCATCGCCGGGCCACACCAGTGCGCGCATCTCGATCAGGTCGATGACACCGACGAAGTCGTTCTCGGCACCGATCGGGAGCTGCAGCACGAGCGGCTTGGCACCCAGGCGGTTCACGATGGTGTCGACGGTGTAGTAGAAGTCGGCGCCCAGCTTGTCCATCTTGTTGACGAAGCAGATGCGGGGCACGTTGTACTTGTCGGCCTGACGCCACACGGTCTCGGACTGGGGCTCGACGCCCTCCTTGCCGTCGAAGACGGCGACAGCACCGTCGAGCACGCGGAGCGAGCGCTCCACCTCGACCGTGAAGTCCACGTGGCCGGGGGTGTCGATGATGTTGATCTGGTTCTTGTTCCAGAAGCAGGTCACGGCGGCAGACGTGATCGTGATGCCGCGCTCCTTCTCCTGCTCCATCCAGTCGGTCGTCGAGGCGCCGTCGTGGGTCTCGCCGAGCTTGTGGTTGACACCCGTGTAGAACAGGATGCGCTCGGTGGTGGTGGTCTTGCCGGCATCGATGTGCGCCATGATGCCGATGTTGCGGACCTTGCTCAGGTCGGTGAGCACTTCTTGTGCCACGGGGGTTCCTCCGGGATGGTTCAGGAACGAACAGTTGGTGGGAGCGGATGCCGCAGGTCCTGCGGCATCCGCTCAGCCCGTTACCAGCGGTAGTGGGCGAAGGCGCGGTTCGACTCGGCCATCTTGTGGGTGTCCTCGCGGCGCTTGACCGCGGCACCCAGACCGTTCGACGCGTCCAGGATCTCGTTCTGCAGGCGCTCGGTCATCGTCTTCTCACGACGACCCTTCGCGTAGCTGACCAGCCAGCGCAGCGCGAGGGTGTTCGCACGGTGCGGCTTGACCTCGACGGGCACCTGGTAGGTCGAGCCGCCGACGCGACGGCTGCGGACCTCGAGGGTGGGGCGCACGTTGTCGAGCGCCTTCTTGAGGGTGGCGACGGCGTCCTGGCCGTTCTTCGCCTCGACGCCGCGGAGGGCGCCGTAGACGATCGACTCGGCGAGCGACTTCTTGCCGTCGACGAGGATCTTGTTCACCAGCGAGGTGACGATCGGAGCACCGTAGACCGGGTCGTTGACGACCGGGCGCTTGGGAGCGGGTCCCTTACGAGGCATCTAACTCAACCCTTCTTCGCGCCGTAGCGGGAACGAGCCTGCTTACGGTTCTTGACGGCCTGGGTGTCCAGGGCGCCACGGACGATCTTGTAGCGGACACCGGGGAGGTCCTTCACACGGCCACCGCGCACGAGCACCAGCGAGTGCTCCTGCAGGTTGTGACCCTCACCGGGGATGTACGCGGTCACCTCGGTGCCGTTGCGGAGCTTCACACGAGCGACCTTGCGCATCGCCGAGTTCGGCTTCTTCGGGGTGGTGGTGTACACACGGGTGCACACGCCGGCCTGCTGCGGGTTCGACTTCAGGGCGGGCGCCTTGGTCTTCGAGACCTTGGGCGTACGTCCCTTGCGAACCAACTGCTGAATCGTTGGCACGTTCTCTCCTAATAGTGCTGCACGGTGACAGCATGATGGGTTTCACATCATGACCCACCGGCAGGACGGAACCGTCCTGCTTTTGGTGTGATGGGTATGCCGTGGGGGCGAACCGGCGGTGCCGGCGCCCAGCATGCGCGCACAGCCGTGCGCACACCCGATCAAGTGTAATGCGGCGTAACCCCGACGGTCAAATGACGGCGGACGCCACGCCGGTCTCCCGAGATCTCATCGCAGATCCCGCATCCGCGCCACCACACTGCGGTCGGCGCCCTCGCGCCGCTCCCCCGCGACGGCGATGATCAGCAGCACCGCACCGATGGTCGCCAGCGTGATCCACCACGGCATGGACTCGATCCCCCGCCCGAGCTGCACGGCGAACACGAACACGTTCTCGACCGGAAGCACGATCAGGCCGATCACGAACGGCGCGGCCAGCCGACGCGCGGCCCCGACCAGGATCGCGGCGAGCGCGAGCACCATCACGAGGATCGCCCGCCAGGTGAGCGGATCCGTGAAGGTGGACACGACGGATGCCGACATCATCACGATCAGGCCCGGCGCGAGCAGCGGCCAGGAGCCCCGCCGGCCGTGCGGCCAGCCGTCCAGGGCGGGAGCGTCGCGTTTCGGCTCCGCTCCGACGGCATCCGCTCCCCTCGCTCCGCCCGCTCCCCTCGCTCCGCCCGCGGAGCGCAGGCCGAGGGCGCCGGCGGCGAGCAGGAACAGGCCGAGGGGCAGCGAGAACGTCTCCACGCGCAGCTCGCGGGGACTCCAGGCGACGACCGCGGTGATGAAGGCGAGGCCGAACAGCACCCACACGGGCGGGAGCGTCGTCGAGGTGCGGCGCGCGGTCAGCACCATCAGTGCCAGCCAGCCGAGCATGAGCGTCCACATCCCCCAGATCACGAACCAGTCCTCCGCGATCGCGGGCCACACGCCGATGCCGAAGGCGAGCGCTCCGGGCACGGTGAGCCAGCGAGTGGCGATGAGGCTCGCCTGCAGGGCGGGCGCTTCGCGCGGAGATGTGCGCTTCGCGCGGACGTTCTGCGCCGATCCGTCCGCGGCAGGCGCACTTTCCCGCGGCTGACGCACGGCCGATGCGGCAGATGCGGCGGATGCGGCGGAGCGCAGCATCCGCGCGGCGACGAGCAGCGCGAGTGCGGCCAGGGCGCTCGATCCCACGCAGAGCAGGAAGAGCCCGGCGTCCCCGCCCAGCACCGGCGACCGGTCCAGGCCGCTCCCCCAGCGCACCGCCTGCGCGGTGCCGCCGAGCGCGGCGACGGATGCCACCAGGATCGCGGTCGCGCGCAGCGGGCGCAGCCTCCGCGTCCGCGGACCCGCCGCCCTGCTCACGAGCGCGGCGAGTGCGAGCAGCACCCACGCCGAGGCGAGCAACGCATGCGCACGCCAGGGCACCTCGGCCGTGCCGCGGGCCGCGATCAGTAGCACCAGCACGGGGATGATCGCTCCGGCGAGACCCGCGGCGAACAGCGGGATCGCACGGGCCCCGCGCAGCGCGAGCAGCACGGCGATCAGTGCTGCGGCGAGCGCGGGCGGGAGCAGATAGGCCTCAGCCAGCTGCACGCCGTTCAGCGCCCACAGCGACCAGAGCGCGCCCGTGAACGCGACGCCGGCGACCCACCATCCGTACCGGCGCCCGGCGAGGAGGGAGGTGAGCGCCGCTCCGACGCCGAGCAGGATCAGCACGAGGCAGGCTGTGCCGAAGCCGGCCGCCTCGCGGGCCAGCGCCAGCAGCACGGCGATCGCACCGGTGAGCAGTGCGGACGCCTCGATCGCGACCCGGGCCGCATCCGCCGTGGCGGCGATGCGCCCGCGCGCGACGAGCCCATCGCGGATCATGCGCCCTGAGGGCAGCACCAGCGCGATGACCGCGGCGATGATCGGCAGCACGACCGGCGATCCGCTCCGCACCAGCAGCTGCGCGCCCAGGCACAGGATGACGACCGCGAGCGTCGGCACCAGCAGCCCCGCGGCGACCGTGCGGATCACGACTGTCAGACCCTCGCGACGCGTCAGCAGCAGGGCGAGGGCGAGCACGAACATCAGCCCGGTCGACAGCGCGGTCCAGCCGCTGCGCTCGAACACCACCTGGGCGACGCCCAGCGCGAAGGGCACGGTGGCGACGACGAGCACGGTCTGCCAGTTCCGCGCGTGCACCACAGGGAGGAACGTGGCTGCGACGGCCCCGAGAAGTCCTGCGGATGCCGTCAGGCTCAGCAGCGCGACGCCATCGACCCCGGCCAGCGACAGCGCCGTCCCGACCAGGACCAGGGCGTAGGCGTAGCCGATGCCCACGTGCAGGAGGCGCGCCGCCTCAGGGACGGTCAGCGCGGCTGCGGCGAGCACGACGAGGGTCGCGATGCCGGCATACGGCACGAGCGCCCGCTCCTGCCAGGACAGCAGAACCGCGACCGCCAGCGCGAGGTGCACGGCGATGACCAGGAGCACCCGCAGCGACGTCCATGCGGACGCCTTCCGGGCGGCGATGCCCGGCGCGATGTCGGTCGCGAAGTCGGGCGTGGTCTCGGCCACCGCACCGGCCGCCGCGGTGGCGGGCCTGACGCGGGCGAGGACGAGGGCGGTGCCCGCGGCCGCGATCAGCACCACGGCGATCCCGATCGGAAGCGGCAGCACGTGCGAGGCGGCCAGGCAGAGCACCGCCGCCGTCGAGTACAGCACCGTCACGACCAGCGCCGCGGAGCGCAGCGGGCGGATGTCCGGGCGGACGCGCGTGCACAGCGCGAAGGCCCCGAAGCCCGCCGCGATGAGAGCGAGGGAGAGGAGCATCGCCCACGTGCCCGACCCCAGGACCGGCGCGGAGCCCCCGTCGGCGGTTTCGGCGATGGCGAAGCGCAGCAGCGTGGTCCCGACGAACCCGCCGGTGATCACCGCCGGAGCGCTGGTCACGCCCGCGGCCAGGCCGGCGCCGACGGCCATCGGGATGCGCGAGGTGCGCTGCGGCAGCGGCACGAGTGCGCACAGGATCAGCGCGATCACGGCGCCGGCGGGCGGGAAGGCGATGAACCACGAGTAGTCGATCGATGCGGACTGCAGGAGTCCGGATGCCGCGAAGGCCCCTGCGCCCGTGATCAGCACGCCGGCGGCGAACGCCCAGGTCCTGGGGATCGTGCGGGTCGTCGCCAGTACGGCGTGCACGGCGAGCACCGCCAGCACCGCCGCGATCGACAGGGCGGTGGCACCGGTGAGGACGACGCGTCCGATCGCGAGGATCGTGACGATCACCTGCAGTGCGGTGAGTGCGGCGAGCTCGGCTGCGAGCGGGCGGCGGGATGCGAGCCCGGTGCCAGCATCCGTCACGGCATCCGGCCGCTCAGAGGCCGTGGATCCCTCGGCGAGGCCGGAGTCCGCGAGCACCGGCTCCGCGGTCGACGGCGTCTCGCCGTCGGCATCCGGTCCTTCGTCGCGCACCGGGAACCGGGGCGCGAACCGCGGCAGCAGGGCCATCAGACCGGTCGCCGCGAAGGCCGAGGCCGCCAGCCACAGTGCCGCGCCGACGCCGGTCTGCGCGGCGAAGCCGAGCATGGCGGGGGCCGCGGCGGGGCC
>NZ_BRZC01000007.1:490364-595553 GCF_030268005.1 Microbacterium arabinogalactanolyticum
CGGCGAGCCCGAGCAGCGAGGTCCACAGCCAGATGCGGATGCGGGCGCGCAGCGCAGCGGCGAGCATCAGGAGGCCCGCCGCCGCCGTCGCGATCGCGGCGGAGGTCCATGCCGAACCGGCACCCGGGAACGAGCCGGCGACCGCCTGCACGTCGAGGCCGACGAACACCAGGCCGAGCCCCCCGACCGCCTCCGCAGAGGACTGGAGTCGACGCCGTGCCAGCAGCCACGCGCCGCCCAGGAACGCCAGCGTCACACCCGCGATGATCCAGCTGCGCACCGCGCGGTCGGCCAGCTCGGGGTTGAAGAAGGTGAACACGATCGCGGCGACCGCGAACAGTCCCGCCCCGGCGGTGGCGAGCACCGACTGCAGGCTCGCACCGTCGGTCGCGGGCGGCGACGGACGCAGGGGCTGCACACCGACGGCGCCCGGGACGGGTCCGGCCTGCGCGGCAGCCGGCGGCCCGGCCTGCACCACCGGGGAAGGCCCGGCCTGGCCCACCGGGGGTGCGACGACGCCGACCGCGGTCGGCACCGGCACCAGCCTCGGGACGGTCGCGAGCAGCGCCTCCCGAGCACGCAGCGATTCCGCCGCCGTCGTCGACGCGTTCCAGAGCACGACGCCCTGCGGCCCGCTCAGATCGGCCCCGCAGTACGCGCAGCGTCCCTGCACGAGATGCGACATCTCGCACAGCGGGCAGAGCCGCGCATCGTTCAACCGCTCTATCGCGGCATCCGACCACTTCATGAGCGCCCCCTCGGCTCGTATCTCAGAATGTCGCCGGGCTGGCACTCCAGCACCCGGCAGATCGCGTCCAGTGTGGTGAAGCGCACGGCCTTGGCCCGCCCGTTCTTCAGCACCGCCACGTTCGCCGGGGTGATGCCGATGGCATCGGCGAACTCCTGCACGCTCATCTTTCGACGGGCGAGCATCACGTCGATGTCGATCACGATGGGCATCAGACCACCTCGGACAGATCCTGCTCGAGCTGCAGCGCCTTGCGCAGCAGGCCCCGCATCACGCCGACCAGCAACGCCAGCGACAGGCTGACCACCACGCCGAACACCGCGAGCACCAGGATGCTGGGGTTCACCGCGCCGTCCTTCGCCAGCACGATGAACGAGGCGACGAGCAGGGCGGCGGCCGCCAGCATCGTGCCGATGATGATGTCGACCCAGCGGAAGGAGTGCGGGCTGAAGATGCGGTCGGCGCGCACCAGCGACAGCAGGGCGAACACGCAGACCAGGACGATCTGGACCAGGGCGAGGAACAGCACCGCTCCGATGATCCCGGGGACCTCGAGATATGCGAGGCCGGGGTTGCGGCGCGCGGTCTCGTCGGCGACGCCGGGGATCATGACCACCTGCACGAAGACCAGCAGCGCGATCAGCACGGCGATCATCGCCCTGAGCAGGAGTGTGGCGACGGGCTGCATGGCGCTCCTATCGAAAGACAGTAACTATCTATCGAAAAACGATAGCCAGCGGATGCATAGGAACTCAAGCGGGTGCGGGTGATTCCCAGCATCCGTGCGGCCGCACGTCGTTGGGCGGGTCGACGCGCGACGTTACGGGGTGTCGGGATCGAAGGGCGAGTCCAATGCCTCGCTGAGCTCGGCCAGCATCGCCTCGATCTGCGGCTCGACGTACTGCGAGATCGCCGCCTGCACGCTCAGCCGGTGCCGCAGCAGGATGCCGCAGATCTCCCGGCCGATCATGTTCGCGTACTCGTCGGCGAGCGCGACCTCCTGGCGCAGAGCGGCCTTCGCCTCATCGCTGAGCGGAGGCAGCGGCGGCAGTTCCGCGGATGCCTCGTCGGCAAGACCGGCCACGGTGAACAGGAACGGCGCCCCCGGCACCGGGTCGGGGTCCAGCGGCATCCCCTCGTACTCGGGATCCAGGCCCTCGGCGGGACGGTACGTGCGCGAGCGGTTGCGGTCGGCCTGATGATCGAGCTCGGCCTGCAGCATCGGCAGGTTGCGTGCCGTGTACTCCGCGACGGCGTGATCGACGATCGCCTTGATGCGGGTGGACAGACCGTGCTGCACCCCGTGCGGGACGTTCCCGCCGATCCCGGCGGCGGAGAGGATCGGCGACCCCAGGCAGCGGCGGCACGGAGCGACCCGGCCGCGATGCGTGGCGGGCTCCCAGCGCGGCACCCAGCGCAGCCAGGCGTCGACTGCCTGGCCCACCTGGGTTTCCAGTGACCGCTCCACGGTTACAGGGTACGGCCCGGAGGGCTTCGGGGCGCGGCATCCGGGCGTGTCATCCGTCGCCGTCCGGCGGCGGATCCGGAACCCCACGTCCGGCGCCTCGCGCGGTGAGGCCTCCGTCACGCCTCATTCCTCGTCGGTGCGCTCCCACGGCCAGTGCGGAGCGGCCGCCTTCGTGCGGCGCAGGGCGATCGCGATCCAGGCCGCGATGAGGGCCGCTCCCAGCAGCACGGCGCTCGAGCCGCGCGAGATCAGCTGCACGACGGCCTCGAGTGCGGAGTCCGTGCCCGCCCCGCTCAGCAGCGCGCTGAGCCACACGAGCACGAGATGCGCGACCGCGGTGACCAGCACCACGGAAGGCACCGCGAGGAACGACGCCCGCCCGCGGGACAGCGTCGGCCACAGCATCCACGAGAAGGCGCCGATCGCACCGAGCATGCCGACGATGCCGGGCCACCAGTCCAGCCCCGGCACCGCGAGGATGTCGATGTCTGCGAAGTAGCTCAGCATCCCCAGGCCCAGGATGCACAGCGCAGCGAACGAGACGAAGCCGATCACCAGCGACAGAGACGCGGAGACCCCCTGCGGCGGCGTGCCGTGGGGGTCTCCGGTGGTGGTCATGGCGCCACCTTACGCGCGTGCGCGACGGTGGAGGGCGGTTCAGCGCAGAGCGCTGGGGCCCGCCTCGAGGGTGCGCTCGTACTCGGCCTGAGCCTCCGCGTTCAGCGCTTTCTTCTTGGCGCCGCTGCGGGCGACCCATGCGCCGAACCAGATGGTGAGCTCCCGGGCGAACAGGAAGGCGGCGATCGCGAGCGGTGCGAGCAGCTGCTCGTTGACCAGCTCTGCCGACTTGCTGGGCGCGATGCTCCAGAACGGCGCCTGGAACAGCTGGCCGAGGATGTGGCCGCCGTAGGTGGCTGCGGCGACGAGCAGGCCCAGGATGACCCACTTGCCCCAGCGGGCGCGGTTGACGAAGGCGCCGAGCAGCCAGAACGCCAGCCAGAAGACGACCACCGGAACCCAGAAGGCCCACGTGGTCAGCGGCTTGAGAGCCGCCGTGCCGATGTTCTCGCCCGTGACGTCGCCCGCGAGGGCGCCGAGGCCCAGGATCGCGCCGAGGTAGAGGATGGCGAAGACCACGGCCGCGATCAGGCCGATACCGCCTGCGGCACCGCGGTTGCCCAGCTCCCGAGGCGGCTCGGGAGCCTGGACGAAGATCGGCTGCGGGGCGGCGGGCGGGGCGACCGGCTCGGCGGGCATGACCTGGGTCTCGGCTGCGGATGCCGCGGCTGCAGCCCCGGCGCCGTAGGCGGTGTCCGCGACGGTCGGGGTGTCGCTCACGTGCGAGGTGGCGACCTCACCGGTGTCCGAACCGGAGGAGTACGAGTAGTCCCGTCCGACGGCGGGCTTCACGTCCTCCTCGGCGGGCGCCGCCTCTGCCGCGGCTGCCTCATCGGCATCCGCGGTCTGCTCCGCGGCGGGCCGGGACTCGGCGGAGTCGGCTGCCCCGAACGTGCCGGGGTAGTCGCGCTCGGCGGCGGCGAACGCCTCCATGTCGGCGTCGGAGTGCGGCTCGGCGGAGTCCGCGGGGGTTTCGGCGCGGGCCGCGGCGGCAGCGTCGAGACCCTCGTTGGCGCTTCCGACGACGTCGTCGATGTCGTTCGGCTTGTCGTTCTGGGGAACCTCGGGGTCGCTCATGGCCTCGCCTCTCCTGGATAAGGTGCACAGCGAGGGTAACGCGCGCGCAAACGCGCGCCTCGGAGGCGTGCCGACGTGTCGGTGCTTCGCCGTCCGGCGAGACGTCAGCCGCCGCCGACCATCTGCTCGAGGATGAACAGCAGCCCCGGTCCCGCTCCCAGGGCGAGCCACAGCAGGCCCGCCACCGTCGCCGCGCAGAGGAGCCCGACGATCCAGCTGATCGCCAGGCTCCTTCCCCCCACGCGTGCGGTCATGGCGTCACGGTACGCCCGGCGACGGTCGGCGGGCGCGCGCAACGCCGATCAGGGTCGCACCATCGCCGGCGACGACGCTCCCGGGGCGAGAAGTCTCGGCGCGCCCGTACCGTCGGAGGGCACGGCCCAGACCCCGTCGTCGACGGCGTACGCGAGCGTGTCGTCATCGAGCCAGGCAGCCTGATCGTCGACGCTGCGGTCCTCGGCCACGGCCGTCTCCTTCATGGTCGCCAGATCCAGGACGTACAGCCGCCAGGGCGACTCGACGCCGGGGTCGACCCGCTTCTTGAAGGCGATCCGGGTGCCGTCGGGCGAGAGCGACGGGCACTCGACGTTCTTCCGCAGCGTGTGCGCGGTCCACGACGCCAGGTCGCCCTGGGCGAGGTAGGTCTCCCCGCCGGTCGACACCGTCACGTAGAAGGTGTTCTGGTCGTCGGCGAAGGTGAGGCCCCAGTAGTTGACGTCCTCCGGCGACCGGAGCCGGCCGTCGATGGAGAGGCCGAGGTCCTCCACCGACTTCACCAGGAAGTCCTGCTCGAGGTCGTAGAAGCCGGTCCTGGTCGAGAAGTCGGTCGTGGCGTACTCGTCCCCGGTCACGAACACCGTCCACGATACGAAGCGCCCCTCCCCCGACACGCGCGCCCTGCTGGGCACGCCGCCGAACTCGAAGCGCTGCTGCTGCTCGAGGTGGTCGTCCAGGATGATCGCGCTGGTCATGGGCTTGACGCCCAGACGCGTGGTCAGGCACACCGCGGTGCCGCCCTCCGCGTAGAAGCGGGCGCAGTTCAGCCCGGTACCGGTGCGGTCCGGCGCCGCACCCCCCTTCCCGGCCTTCGCATCGGGTGACTGCACCACGATCGACCCCCCGGCATCCCGCACGTAGAGACCCGGATGCTCCGCGGGCGTCGCTTCTCCGGCGACAGGCGCGCCGCCTGCGGACGGCCTGTTCATGGCATAGGCGGTGTAGCCGACGCCGATGGCGGCGAGCACGAGTGCGGCCCCCGCCACCATCAGCATCCTGCTCCGCACTGCGGAACGTCCCGCGGCCATCACGCCCTGCTCCCGGCATCCGATGACGGAACGACGCCCTCGTCCGCACGGTGGTCGGGACGGATGAGCACGGCCGCGACGATGACGACGGCCAGCAGGGCGACGGATGCCGCCGTGAACGCCGCGCCGAGGCCCCACAGCGTCCACGCCGCACCGAAGAGCACGGCCGCGAGCAGGCGCCCGACGGCCTGCCCGGTCTGCAGCAGGGCGAGACCCCCGGCCCTGCGGTCCCGCGGGATGCCCGGCCCCGCCAGCGCCATCAGCACTCCGTCGGTCGCGGCGTAGAACAGCCCGAGCATCCCGAGTGTCAGCACCAGAAGCAGGGGACCGTCGATCGGCAGCAGCATGGTCGAGTAGGCGCCCAGCAGCGCCAGGTTCCCGAGCAGGAACGGCAGACGCCGGCCGATCCGGTCGGCCAGCCGGCCGAACGGCACTGCGAGCACCAGGTAGACGGCGGCGCTGCCGAGCGGAAGCAGCGGGAAGAACACCGTGTCCAGCTGCATGCGGTCCTGCAGACCGAGATACAGGAACCCGTCGCCTATCGTGACCATGCCGAGCAGGGTGGCCGCGATCAGCAGGCGACGATAGCGCGGTTCGGCGAGGATGCCGACCGTCTGCCGCAGTGTGGGTCGCACACTGCCGATCGGCATCGAGGAGCGGCCGGGGACGAACGCGATGAGCACCAGCACGCCCAGCGTCGCGACGCAGAAGCTCACCATGAACACCGCGTCGAACGCGTCGGCGACCAGCCAGAGCAGCAGGAAGGCCGCGAGGGGACCTGCCAGCGCGCCGGCGGTGTCCATGGCCCGGTGCACGCCGAATGCACGGCCCTGGTGGGCGTCGTCGACCGACAGCGAGATCAGCGCGTCACGCGGGGCGGTGCGGATGCCCTTGCCTATCCGGTCCACGGCGAGCGTGGCGGACAGCGCGGTCGTGTTGGCGCCCGCCAGGAGCAGGAAGGGCTTGCACACGGCGGACAGGCCGTAGCCGATGCCCGCGACGAGCTTGTGTCGCGACCATCTGTCGGCGACGTGCCCGCCCAGGAGCCGCACGAACGCGGTGACCCCGTTGTAGAGGCCGTCGAGGAAGCCGAACTGGAGTGGGCTCATGCCCAGTCCGACGACGAGGTACAGCGGCAGGACCGCCGTCACCATCTCGGAGGAGAGATCGGTGAGCAGGCTCACCGTTCCGAGGGCGACCGCGGTGCTTCCGACTCCGGCGGCTCGGCGGCCCACCGTGGGGTGGACCGCCGAGTCTCCTTCGTCCTGCCGCGCTTTGCTGCCGGCGAGATACATGTCGTCAGTGGCAGCTGTACGTCGGGCTGGTGTCCTGCACCTGGCCGTCGATCGTGACGAACTGGGTCGTGAACGAGTCGTCCGTCAGGTTCAGCTTCAGAACGCCGTAGTCGGAGTTGTACCGGAAGAGGCTGTTCTTCTGGGGCGTGTCCTCGATGTCGCGGAGGTTCACGCCACCGAGGCCCGCGATGATCTCGACGATGCCCGTGGCGGACGTGGCACCCGCCGACGTCTGCGGTGCGAAGCGCTCGTAGTGGTGGTCGTGCCCGTTCAGCACGAGCTCGGTGCCCGCCGCCTCGAGCTTGGTCCACACCGGCTTGCTGCTCAGCTGGTTGCCGTGCTCCCCTGATGTGAACAGCGGGTCGTGGAAGTAGGCCACCGTGCACGGTTTGGTGTTGGCGGCGAGATCGGCGTCGAGCCAGTCCATCTGCTCGCGGTCGTAGAAGAGGTTCGAGTTCAGCGCGATGAAGTGCCAGTTGCCCTGGTCGTAGCTGTACCAGCTCTTGCCCTGGGGCGTGGCCTGGGCGCCGAAGTACTGTCGATAGGCCTGCTCGTCTCCGCGGTCGGTGTCCTCGTCGTAGTCGTTGTCGTACTTCTCGTGGTTCCCCGGAACCGGGTGGGTCTTGTCCTTGAAGACGCCCCAGGACTTGGAGTAGTAGTTCTGGAAGTCGGACAGGTGACCGTCGTCGTACTGGTTGTCGCCGAGCGTGATGTAGAACTCGGGCTCCATGGACTGCGCCAGGTCGGCGGTGAGGAAGTGCGCGCACGTGTCCTCATCGGGCGCGGAGCACTGGCCGGCTATGTCGCCGGCGGCCGCGACCGTGAACGCGCCGGAGCCGGGGTTGCCGCCCGGGTCGCCGCCGTCGGTCCCCGCGGTGCCGAACACGGAGAGGTCGTACAGCGAGTACCCGTAGCTTGTGCCGCGGGCGGTGCCGTAGATGCGCAGGTAACGGCCGGTGCCGGTCAGGTTCGTGAACTCGTCGGTGCCTCCGTTTCCCGCGGATTCAGTGGCCAGCGTCGACCACGTCGTCCCGTCAGGGGAGATCTCCACGCGGTACTTGGTCGCGTAGGCGGCCTCCCACTTCAGGACCACCTTCGACACCGTCGCGCCCGTTCCCAGATCGACGCGGATCCACTGCGGGTCCACGCCCTCCTCGCTCGCCCATCGGGATGTCGCGTCCGCGTCGACGGCCTTCGCGCCCTCGAAGCCGGCGCCCTCCGTCGACGACGTCGCGGTCGGCCGGTTCTTCGAGATCAGCGTCACCGTCCCCGGCACTCCGGACGTCGGAGTCGGGGTCGGCGTGGGCGTCGTCCCGGTGCCGTCGCCGATCTCGTTGAGCGGCCAGCGTGGCGTCGGATCCGTGGCGATCGAGAACGGGTCACCGTATACCGACCACGTCAACGGGGTCTCCAGGTCCAGGTTCCCCGCCTTGAGCCACACCCGCTGCGCGTTCTCGATCCGGGAGACGTCCTCATGCGCCTCCTCCTTCTTCATCTCCTTGACGCGCTCGTCCAGGAAGGCGTTGAGGTAGGTGGTCTCGTTGCCGCCATTCGCAGGGGTCGATGTCCTCGCCTTGGCCGCGGCACGGATGTCCTCCATGCCGTCGAAGCCGTGGACCACGGCCGCGTCGTAGTACGCGAACTGGCCCAGCGCGTTGAGGTGATCCTCCAGCGCCAGGTCGACGGAAGGCTCGAAGTACCACTCCCGCGTCAGATCCCGCTGCGCCCGCTGGAACGCGGGAACATCACCCTCCGCCTCCCACGCGGCCACGAATGCGCTGCCCAGACCGGCATGCGAGTCACTGCCGTCCACGGAACGGAGCGCCGGCAGGTACTTGGCGAGGGGATTGCTCGGATACTTGGCGGTGTATCGTTCGACCAGTTCGAGCATGTCGCTCGTGCCCGACGTGAACCCGATGATCCCCCCGGTGTACCCTCGGCCATCCTTGATGTCCTCGATGTACCCGTACCGGTTGTACCAATCCAGCACCGAGTTCTCCGCCGACGTGATGATCTCCTGCGCGATCTCCCTCTTCACGGGATCGCGCAGCGTGCTCAGGTCATCCGCCTGAGCGGCGCCCACCGCCAGTCCGCTGAGGGGGATGATGACCGCGGCCGCAAGCAGCGCGATCAGTGGTCTCCGTTGACGCATGATTCCTCCGGTATCGCTCATAGTTTGGAAAACACCTTTACGATGAGTTATACCCGACACGGATCCCGATGGCAACCGTTTTCCAGACCCGGGGTTCCGTCCGCCGACGGATAGCATCCGTGTAACCGCTCCCACGACTCCGGGTGCAATCGATCTCATCCTCAGAAGGACACCGTGGCCACTCGACCGATCGGAACCAGCGTCGTCCGCGCGATCAACGCTCGTGCGGCATTCCGGCTCCTGCTGGACCAGGGCCCGCTGAGCAGGCCGGAGATCGCCTCAGCATTGGCCGTGTCGAAGCCCACCGCATCCCACCTCCTCGCGCAGCTGCGCGAGAGCGGCCTCATCAGGAGCATCGGGAACCGCGACGGCGGCATCGGCCGGGCCGCGGAGCTGTTCAGCGTCGACGGCGGGGTGGCCCACGCGGCGGCCGTGGACGTGACGCCGGAGCGCATCGCGGCCGTCGTCGTGGATCTCACGGGCGCGAGGGTCGGCGAGTACGTGCTCCCGACGTCCGATCAGGCGGCGCCCGATCCGGGCGCCCAGGTGCTCGCCGTGCTGCAGTGCGCATGCGACGGCACGGACGTGGAGCCGGCCGGGCTGCAGCGCGTCGTCGTCGGGATCCAGGGGGCGATCGATCCCACCTGCGACCGGTTGCGGTTCGCCGCCCATCTGCCCGGCTGGCAGGATGCCGCACTCACCTCCACGCTGCAGGACGCCATCGGCACGACGGTCGACATCGAGAACGACGTCAATCTCGTGACCATCGCCGAGCACGCCCGCGGTGCGGCGATGGACCACGACAGCTTCGCCGAGCTGTGGGTCTCGGATGGCATCGGCCTGGGATTGATGTTCGGCGGCAGGATGCTCCGCGGACGCACCGGCGGCGCAGGAGAGATCTCCGACCTGCCCCTTCCCGGCGCTCCTGTGCCACCCGACGAGAACGAGCACGGCGCCAGCGGCATGCAGGCCCTCGCCGGCGCCCCGTCACTGGGACGGGTGCTCGCGGAGCGCGGGTTCGGGGCTGCAGCACCCGCGGATGCCATGCGCAGCGCGGCGTCCTCGGATGCCCCCGACGCCGAGGCCGCGCTCGACGAGGTCGCACGCCGTCTCGCGCTCGGCCTGTCGGCCGTGGTCGCCATCGTCGACCCGGACGCGTTCGTGCTGGCGGGCGACATCTCCGTCGCAGGCGGCGAGCGGCTCCGCAGCCTGGTCGAGCGGCACCTGCACTCGACGGTCGTCGCCCGGCCGCCCGTGCTCCTCTCCGAGCTCGTCGACGAGCCGGTGCTCGCCGGCGCCGCGCACATGGCCCTCACCGCCGTGCAGGACGACCTGCTGCGAACCATCACCGGCGGGCAGCGGACCCCCGCGGCAACCGCGACCCCCGCAGGCAGCACCCCGGACACGCCCGGCGCCTCCGACTGACGCGCTGACGCCCGGCGGGGAATCCGCCGGGCGTCAGTCTCGGAGTCGTGGTCAGGCTGCCGATCGGCCGCGCATGCGCCAGAGCAGCCAGAGTCCGGAAAGCGGGATCACCAGCAGTCCGAGCACCCAGAAGCCGGACCAGATCACGTCGTACCACGTAGGCAGCAGCGGGCTGGAGACCTCAGGAGGGACACCGTCACCGCTCATACTCCCGCCCGATGCCTCACCGGTCGTGGTCCACATCGTCAAGCTCGACAGCACCGAGAAGCCCCCCAGCACCAAGGGGACGAGGATCGCCACCGCCTTCTCCCACGTGCGCCACATGGAGCTCATGGCGACGAGGACCGCCCCGACGATCCACCCGATGAAGGGGAGGACGAAGCCGCCGAAACTCAGCGTGAGTGCCGCTGCGATCGCGAAGCCGCGCGTGCGGGTCGCGGGGACGGGCGCCGGGTTCACCGCAGGCGCAGTGCCCCCGGCGACTCCAGGTACCGGAGGTACGAAGCCGCCGGCGTCCAGAGCCTCGCGAGCGATCCTGGCGGGATCGCCCAACTGTGCGATGCGCGCTTCAGCGGCATCTGGATCCAGAGCCGAGAGCTCCTCGGCGATGCCCGCACGGATCTCGGCGGCGATGCCATGCGGCACGTCTCGCAGAGCGACTTCCAGTCGTGCGAGGTAGTCGGAGGTCGTGGTCATCATGATGCTTCCTCTCCCAAGGGGCGAGAGACGGTTCGGGGGAAGGGCTCCTGAGGTGTGCGGCCGCGCATGCGCCAGAGCAACCAGAGTCCGGACAGCGGGATCACCACAGCGACGGCGATGATGATGAGGAAGTGCGGGCCTGCGAGGAGGAGGTCGGGGACGAGCGGGTTCTCCACTTCCGGCGGAGTGCCCGTTCCGGATGCCTCGTGCACCTCCACGGCGCCCGTCGTCGTGAAGGCGGCGAATGAGAACAGCATCAGTCCGCCGAAGAGCACCACGGGGACGAGGATGGCGACCAGTTTCTCCCAGGTCCGCCACATCGAGCTCATGAGGACGAGCGCCACGCCCACGAACCAGCCCACGACGGGCACGAGGTAGCCGCCGAAGCTCAGCGTGAGCGCCGCCGCTATGGCGAACCCGCGGCTACGGGAGACCGGGACGGAGCCCGGCGATGCGACCGTATCCGGACGCGCGGCGGCCGGCGCAGCCGGTGGCGCGTACCCGCCGGCATCGAGAGCCTCACGGGCGATCACGGTCGGATCGCCCAGTTGCGCAATGCGCGCCTCGGCGGCATCCGGTTCCAGGCTCGTCAGCTCCTCGGTGATGCCGGCGCGGATCTCCGCGGCGATGCCGTGTGGCACATCGCGCAGCGCGACTTCGAGTCGGGCGAGGTAGTCGGCGGTGGCGGTCATGATGGTACTTCCTCTCCCACGAGGCGTGAGACGGTCAGGGCGAAGGGCCGCCACTGCGTGCGGAACAGCGCGAGCTGCGCGACTCCGGCATCCGTGAGCCGGTAGTACCGGCGCACCGGACCGGAGTCCGACGGCTGGTCGAAGGTCGTGACCCAGCCGTTGTCGCGGAGCCGCCCGAGCAACGGGTACAGGGTGCCGATGCTGGCGATGAGCCCGGACTCGGTGAGTGCGTCGGCGAGCTGCCAGCCGTACATCGGCTCGCGGGCGAGCAGGCCGAGCACGCAGTACTCGACCACGCCCTTGCGCATCTGCGCTCCCACATCCGCTGTCATGCGTCACAAGCTAGCATGCGTCGCAAGACAGCACAACATGCGGTGCCGGTCCCGTGCGCGCCAATTCGTCGCATCCGCTCGGTCGACCGATGGCGCGGATGCGACGAAGTGGAGCGGATACGCGCGCACGACATCAGCGCAGACGGGAGGCCGTCCCGCGCGTGGGCACGGTGCGCGCGGCGCGGGGTCAGCCGCGCGGCACGAGCACGCCGGGCAGGCTCCACGCGGCGAACGCCGGGCCCTCGGCCGCGAGCGCGACCGCGCCGTCGGATGCCGTGGCCAGTGTCGCGTCGCCGTACAGCTCCGCGGCGTCCGCTGCACCGGCCAGCGCGCCGGGCGCGAGCTCGACGTCCGCTCCCCCGCGGGTCGCGAGCACGAGCAGGCTCTCCTCGGCGCTCTCACGAACGAACACGACGGTCTCGTCGTCGACGTGCAGCCAGCGCATCCCGCCCGTCCCCAGCACGGGGTGCGCACGGCGCAGCCCGACCAGCGAGCGGTAGGTCTCGAACACCTCTGCGAGCTCGGGCTCGTCCTGCCGCGACCACGGCATGGGTGTGCGGCTCGCCTCGCCGTCGGTGCCGGTCACCCCGAACTCGTCACCGGCGAACACGACCGGCACCCCGGGCATGGTCATCGACAGCCCGACCGCCACCGGCAGCGTGCCTGGCGCGGCGTTGGTCGCGAAGCGGGCCGTGTCGTGCGTGTCGAGCGGCTGCATGTTCCCCAGCCGCACCCGCCACGGGATGCCCGCCGTGAAGCGGGTCACGGCATCCGCGAACTCTCGAGCGGTGTACTTGGGGATGCCGCCGATCGGCTGCCCGAAGAACCACGGCTCGGTCAGCTCCTCCCCCTCGCCGTTCAGGTAGGGCGCACCGGTCGGCTCGCTGAGCCACCCCCACAGCGGGCGGGTGAACGAGGGATAGGTCATCGCGCCATGCCAGCCATCGCCCTGCAGGTCGCTGGCGGCGTCATTGGTCGACTCGCCGAGCAGGATCGCGTCAGGGTTGATCGCGAGCATCGTCTCGCGGAGCAGCTGCCGCACCTCGGCATTCAGGTCGATGTCGCCCAGGCGGCCGGTCATGTTGGCCACATCGATGCGCCAGCCGTCGATGGAGTACGGCGGCTTCAGCCACTTCGCCACCACCGCGTCCTCGGCGGTGATGAACCGCTCACGCAGCGCCTGGCTCGCCCAGTTGAACTTCGGCAGCGTCGGCGTCCCCAGCCACGACTCGTAAGTCGTGTTGCCGGCATCCGTGAAGTAGTAGAAGCTCTCGGTCTCGGCGCCCGGGTGCCCGAGCGCCTTCTGGAACCATTCGTGCCGGTCGCCGGAGTGGTTGCTTGTCAGGTCGCCGATCACGCGGATGCCGCGGGCGTGCGCCTCTTCGATCAGCCGGATGTACGCCTCGTCACCACCCAGCAGCGGGTCGATGGAGTCGAAGCTCGCCGCGTCGTAGCGGTGGTTGGAGGCTGCCGGGAAGACGGGCGTCAGATAGAGCAGGTCCACCCCCAGCGAGACGAGGTGGTCGAGGTGCTCGATGATCCCTGGCAGGTCGCCGCCATAGAACTGCTGCGAGCGACCGGGCATCACGGCATCGACCGGGTCATCCCAGGATGCCGCGATCGCCCACTCGGGGGTGGGGTGCTGATCCGCCTGGGCGGAACGCGCGAACCGGTCGGGGAACACCTGGTACATGACCGAGCCGTGCAGCCAGGCGGGTGGGGCCGGGTGCGCGACGAACGCGAAGTCCTCCGCGTCCAGCGTCTCGAGCGTGTGGATGCCGGTCTGATTCAGCCACTCGACGCGTCCGCTCTCGTGCTGCAGCACGAAGCGGTAGCCGTGCCGGCGGTTGCGCACGTGGATCGGCGCCTCCCACCAGTCCCAGCCGTCGACGGAGCCCGTGAGCAGGGCATCCGTCCACTCCGGCTCGTGATCGGGGTTCGACCGCGTGCGCACCGCCTTCAGCGGCCCGTAGCCGGACGGCACACGCAGCCGCACGGTGACCGTGTCGCCGAGAGCGGGCGCGTCGTCGGAGACGTGGAGCGGTGAGCCGTCGTGGTGGGGAAGCGGATTCATGTCAGGCCTTTCGTGACGGCGGGTGCACCCGCCTGAAGCGACGTGGTTGCACAGCCGGCGGCCATGACAGAGCCCTTGGATTGTTGTTCGGGAGAGAGTCTCCCACGAGGCGGTCCGCCTCGTGGGATCCGCTACTTGACGCTGCCGGCGGTCAGACCGCCGACGATGTACTTCTGCAGCGCGAGGAACAGCGCGACCGGCAGGATCGCGGCGAGCACGGCGCCGGCGGCGAACACGCTCCAGTTCTTCGAGAACTCGTCGGAGACGAAGCGGTACAGGCCGACCGCGAGCGTCTGCTTGTCAGGATCGATGAGGATGACGGATGCCAGGACGAACTCGCTGCACGTCCCGATGAAGCTCAGCAGACCGACCACCGCGAGGATCGGGGCGACCAGGCGCAGGATGATCGTGAAGAAGATCCGCGCGTGGCCGGCGCCGTCGATCTTCGCGGCCTCGTCGATGGACGCGGGGACCGTGTTGAAGAACCCGTACATGAGGTAGGTGTTCGCACCCAGCGCGCCACCGAGGTAGACCATGATCAGACCGATCTGGGTGTTCAGTCCGATCGCCGGGAAGATGTCGCTGATGGTGACCATCAGCAGGAAGATCGCCACCATCGCGAGCATCTGCGGGAACATCTGCACGACCAGCAGCGCGGTGAGCGTGAAGCGACGGCCCTTGAAGCGCATCCGCGAGAAGCTGTAGGCCGCGAGGGCACCCAGCAGCACGGTGAGCGCCGAGGTGATCAGGCCGATCACGAGGGTGTTCATGAACCAGGCGCCGTAGGGCTGAGACGGATTCTGGAACAGTTCGACATAGCTGCCGAAGTCGAAGCTGCTGAACAGCGAGTTCGCCGTCAGCAGGGTGCCCCCGGGGTTGAGCGACGCACTGATCACGTACAGCAGCGGGAAGAGCGCGAACACGGTCGCGACGACGCCGACGAGGTGGCGCCAGCCGGTCTCGCGGAAGTACTTGCCGAACGGCCGGCGGGGCTCCTTGCCCTCACCGCGGACGCCCGCGCCGGTTCCTGCTCCGGTGACGATCGCGCTCGTGGAGGGCGCCGTGGTCTGAGTGGTGCTCATGTCAGTTCAGATCCTCCAGGGCCTTGGTCCGTCGGAACGCGATCACCGAGATGGTCGCGACGAGGATGAAGATGATGATCGAGAACGCGCTCGCGAGGCCGTAGTCGGACGTCGACCCGACGAACGCCACCTTGTAGACCATCGTGATGAGGATGTCGGTCGCCCCGACGTTGACGCCCGCCGTGATGTCGCGCGGACCTCCGCCGGTGAGCATGTAGATCAGGCTGAAGTTGTTGAAGTTGAACGCGAACGACGAGATCAGCAGCGGCGCGACCGCGACCAGCAGCAGCGGCAGCTTGATCGAGCGGAACACCTGCCAGGCGCTGGCGCCGTCGACCCGCGCCGCCTCCTGCACGTCGTCGGGAATGGACTGCAGGGCCCCCGTGCAGATCAGGAACATGTAGGGGAAGCCCAGCCACAGGTTGACCAGGATGATGCTGAACTTCGCGAGCCACTCATTGGTCAGCCACGGGATGTCGGCCCCGTTGAACAGCACGACATTGAGGAAGCCGAACTCCTGGTTCATCATGCCCGCCCAGACCAGTGCCGAGAGGAACCCGGGGAAGGCGTACGGCAGGATCATCAGCACCCGGTAGTACTTCTTGGACTTCATCCGCGGGTCGTTGAACACGATCGCGAGGAACAGTCCCAGCGCGAAGCACGTGAACACCGACAGGATCGCGAACACGAAGGTCCACACCAGCACCTGCAGGAACGGTCCGCGGATCGACTCCTCCGAGAACGCCCTGGCGAAGTTGTCGAAGCCGACGTTGATCTGCCACCCGGGCTTGAGCTGGGTGCCGTCTTCGGCGGTGAACGCTCCCGTGCCCACATCCTTGTAGACCACGCCGGAGCGGGTGTCGGTCATGGTCCCGGCGGCATCGTCGTACACGAGCTTGGACGTGTACGCGTATGCGGTGGAGCCGTCAGGCGTGCGCAGCACGCCATCGTTCGGATCGGAGCTCAGCGGCACCGACATGTCGGCGATCTTCTCCTGCTGCGCGACGATGTCGCCGAACTTCAGCGTGGTGTACCCGGGCAGCCCCACAGCCTTGCCGGCCTGCATCTCGGCATCCGACACCTCCTGGAGGGGGCGCTCCTCGCCGCCGATCTGCACGTCGCCGTCCGGGTCGGTGACCAGGAACGACAGCTCGCCGAGCTGATCGACGATCGTCAGCTTGTACGACGGGGAGTCCGGCACACGCTCCTGTGCGGAGAGCATCAGCGCGTTGACGGCGCTCGCCTTGCTGGCGTTGTGACCGGTGCTGTAGTTGGTGAAGGCGACATAGCCGGTGTACAGCGCGGCGAACACCTGGAAGACGAACAGGAAGATCAGGCCGGGCATCAGGTACTTCGCGGGAAGCCTCCCGCGCCCCATGTAGACCCAGACAGCCAGCAGCGCGACCAGCACGACGATGACCGCGGCCACCCACTGGTCGGTGCGCGAGAGGACGAGGGCGGTGTACACGGCGAGCGCGAGGATCAGCCCCAGTAGGACGATCTTCGTGAGCACCAGCACCCAGCCGCCGCCGGCGGCCTCGGCCATGCGTGCGGCGCGGCGGTGACGCGGCGTCGTCGGTGCGGTGGTTCCGTGCTCCGGATCCTGCGTGATCGTCATTGAGGTCCTCGTCGAGATCGCTGTGCGGTCGTTCTCATGCGGAGTGCGGGCGGCATCCGGTTCTCCGGACGCCACCCGCCTCAGCTCACTTCTTGATGGCGCCCTGGATGTCGGCGGCCATCTTGTCCCACAGCGCGGCCGGGTCGCCGCCCTTGTTGTTGATCAGCGCGGTCTCGGTGACGCCCCAGTACTGCCAGACTGCGCCCATCTCGGGGATGCTGGGCATCGGCACGGCCTTCTCGCCGACCTTGCCGAAGCCGGCGGTGATCGGGTCGCTCTTGACGGCGGCGTCGTATGCGGCAGTCAGCGCGGGCGCCCGCCCGCCGACCTTGTACAGCGCGGTCTGCACCTTCTCGGAACCGACGTAGTTGAGCAGGAACTCGTTCGCGGCGAGCTTGTTCTTGCTCTCCGCGCTGAGGAAGAATCCCTGCACGCCGGCGAACGGCTGAGCCTCCTGGCCGCCCGCGGACGGGATCGGGTCGATCGCGATCTTCAGCCCCTTCTCCGTCGCGGCCGGAGCGTTCCACGGACCGGTGAGGAAGAACGGCGACTTGCCTGCAAGGAAGTTCTCCTTGGCGAGATCGCCCGTGATGTTCGTGTTCAGGATGCCGGCCTTGCCCTGCTCTCCGAGCCAGGCGGCGAACTTCTTACCGCCGTCGTTGCCGATCTGCAGGTCGGAGGCGTCGTATCCGCCGTCGGAGTTCGTCCCGAAGACCGGGGCGCCGAAGGACGTCTGGAACGGGTACAGGTGGTACGGGTCGGCCTGCTCGGGGTCGAGGCCCACGAGGAACGCGTACTGGGTGCCTGCTGCCTTGCCCTTGGCGATCATGTCGTTGAAGTCGGTGGGAGCCTCAGCCACGAGGTCGGTGTTGCGCATCAGGCCGATGTTCTCGATCGCGTACGGCACGCCGTACAGCTGGCCGTCGTAGCTGAAGGCGTCGAGGGCGACCTTCTGGAACTCCTTGGCGCGGTCGCCGAGCTCGACGGGGGCGACGACACCGTTGGAGACGAGCACGCCGAGCCAGTCGTGGGCGCCGACGACGACGTCGGGCCCCTTCCCCGTCGGTGCCTGCTGCACGAACTGGTCGCGGATGTCGCCGAATTCCTTCTGCACGAGCGTGACCTTCACGCCGGTGTCGGCGGTGAACTCCTTCGCCGCGTCCTTCATGACGTCGGCGCGGTCGGCGTCCACCCAGACGGTGATCTTCCCGGACAGGCCGGCCTTGTCGCCGGAACCGGAGTCACCGGATGGGCTGGACGATGAGCAGCCGGCCAGGGCCAGCGCGGACGTGGCGGCGATTGCGCCGAAAGCGAGGATGCTCCTCTTGGTCACCTTCATTGGTGCGTGCCTCTCTGATACGGGACCTGCAGGAAACTGCAAGCGCTTACAGTATGCCTGGCGCAGAGGCGGGAATGCAATGGCGGAGATCCTTGATATCAACCCGTTATCCCACCCCTGGGTGACCACTGGATTTGAAAGCGCTTCCAGATCCGTCGTCAGGCGGCATCCTCGATAGACTTCCGGCATGGCTGACAGCTCATTCGACATCGTGTCCAAGGTGGATCACCAGGAGGCGGACAACGCCCTCAACCAGGCCCGCAAGGAGATCGAGCAGCGCTACGACTTCAAGGGCACCGGCGCCTCCATCTCGTGGAGCGGCGAGCAGATCGTCATCGTCGCGAACTCCGAGGAGCGCGCGAAGGCGGTGCTGGACGTGTTCCAGACGAAGCTCATCAAGCGCGGCATCTCGCTGAAGAGCCTGGAGTCCGGCGACCCCGTCGCCAGTGGCAAGGAGTACCGCCTGACGTCGACCCTCAAGGACGGCATCTCCAGCGAGAACGCGAAGAAGATCGGCAAGATCATCCGCGACGAGGGCCCGAAGGGCGTGAAGTCCCAGATCCAGGGCGACGAGCTGCGCGTGCAGTCGAAGAGCCGCGACGACCTGCAGGCCGTGATCGCGCTCCTGAAGGGCAGCGACCTCGACATCGACCTGCAGTTCATCAACTACCGGTAGAGCTACCCGCTGACCTGGAGTTTTCCTGTTTCAGTCCGCACAGAGTCCGCAATTGGAAGCGCGGACGCTGTCGGACCGCGATTCTTGTTCCACCACGAGACCACGGTATCGATGCGCTTGCGCGCATCACGCTCGACCTTCCGGCCCTCCTTCGATTACCCCGACGGTAAGTCCTGTTCGATCTCCATGGTTCGCAGATCTAAGGTCAATCGCTCATCGTGAGTCCTGGAATCTCGACGTGCGCATGCGGCGGATCATGGTCACCTGAGTGGATCACGAGCATTACACCATTGCCGAGGTTCAACCCCTCCGCCGTTAGCGCAATCATGACCCCATCGACATCGAACGCTACGACGTCACCATCGTGCCCGCCGTAAGCATGCTGGATCATGCCTTACACACGGGCCGCGATGTGCTCCGGGGTCACATACCCGTTAGCTACGGCGTCCGCCCAGTCTTGCTGATCGGTCGTGATCGGCCGGTCAGACTCCTAATGCCAGAAGGGGTTCCCGACATAATGGCTCATATTGCGCCCACTCCCCCGCCCTCACCGAGACCTGCGATTTCGGCCATGAAGCCCGCTGTCGCACCGCGGGTCTTGCCCTCCGCGGACGACCACAGGTGGCTGTACACGTTGAGCGTGATCGAAGGCTGAGCGTGCTCGAGCGCGCGCTGCACGGTGACCACATCGCGCCCCGCCGCGATCAAGTTGGACGCTCACGTGACTATCGCAGAACTAGACGGCTGGCGCGTGCGGCCCGTCAAGCAGCGAACCTTCGTCCGCGACAGGCGAGCTTGGGCGGCTGAACCACGGGACTATGGAAGCCCGGCCCCGTGAGGACCGGGGCTTCACCCTACGGTTCGAACCCACTTACAGCGCTCTTCTCTTGCGCGTGAGGCAACCGCTATCGCGCGTACCGATTTGTCGGCGGAGGCTGCGCGGGCAAACTCCACTCGTTGCCACACGACGAGCACACGCCCCGGTACTTCGGGAGCGAGTACCTCGGAGGGTTCTCCACCCGCTCAGCGTGTTCGCCGCACTTCGGGCAGAATAGGCCGCTCATATCAGCACCCACTCGAAGTGCCGCTCTTCAGCAACAGCCTTCGCGTAGTCCGCGATCTGCCCCGGCTGCAGTTGCACCCCGATGTCGGCGAACCACCGCCCCACGCGCGGCTCAATCTCCGCCACATCCTTCCCCGCGAATTCCGCACGGAACCGAACGTCGGCATCCTTGATCTTCTGCTGGATGCCCTCGACCAACCGGCGCATCCCCGCCTCATTGATCTTTACCTTGCTGGTCATCGCTGACCTCCCATCGCAACTCGAACCGATAACCCCTGCAGTCATCCCCAGGATTCGAAACGCATCACCAGCGTCCCACGAGCATCCGACATGACCCCAGGTGCGAACCCGGCTCTAGACGATGATGAGCGCATGGAACCGACGAACACCTCTGAGTCCCCAGCCCGCCGAGGCCCCGCCCTCACCACGAAACACGCCGCCGAGTATGTCGGCTTGAAACCGCAGACCCTCCGCGTCATGAAAGGCGAGTGCACCGGCCCCACCACTTTCGAGCAGGGCCACCTGAACGTCTACTACCCCGCCGACCTCGACGAGTGGCTCAACGAAAGGCTCCACCTCGAAAGCTGACCCGATCGGGTGCAATGACCCTCGCGCGCGGCGTCACGGGCGAGACGAAGCCGAACCCGCGGGGAACGATCCGGGCCACCGTCGAGACTTAGGGTTAGCCTGACATCTAGAGCAGCGGAGTCCGCGTACACGCGGCTGTCACATGCACTCGAGCTCCGCGCACCCCGAGTGCAACCACATCGACCTGTTCACGGCCGACATCCTCACCCGAGCAGACACCGAAGTCCTCAAGCCCATCTGTGCCGCCTGCGACGTCGCACTCCTCTGCCGGCAGTACGCGAAGCCCGCACGGCTCAAGCACGGATTCTGGGCCGGGAAGGACTACACGCGCAAGCCGGCCTCATCCTGAAGGCCGCCTGATGCCCGCACACTCCCCAGGCCACCCGGGACACTCTTAGCGAGGCTCATCCCTCAGGCTTCCGCGTCCAGGGAGAAGTATCCTGACGCGAGGTCATGTTCGACCTGCGCACGAACGTTCGCGATGATGCGGAGCAAGACGTCCAGTTGCATGACCACCGCCGTGCGGATGCTCCGCTCCGACGGCACGTTCGCCAGACGCGCGATCCGCGCGTCATCTTCATGAAGTGCCACGCCGTAGATGTAATCCATGGCGATCTGATCCGTGCCAAGCAACTTGCCCGGTCCTAGACCGTTGTCCATTTCCAGGCGCCCGCTGTACATGGGAGCACCACCCTCGGGCATCACCAGCCCCGATGACCGCACTACCTGGGCGACGTGGTCTACCAGGGGCTTGCGTGCAACCGACTGTTCACGCGTGAGCAGAGATCTAAGCGCGCTCACCACGCCAGGGAGAAAACAGTCCTCCCCGGACAGGAAGAACACGCGACACTCAACGATCACACTATCGAGAGTCCTTTTGTCGAGATCAGGCGGCTCGAAACTAGAGAGGCGAGAAGTGCCCGACTCCCGGTCGATCTCCCACATCAGTTTGATCGCTAGGTTCCCGTTCTCCGGATCACGCAGGTCGACGATCGGCTGCCCAAGTCCGTCTCCGCTTCGAGCGAGAAACTTCCGAAGCTTCCGCTTTGCGACGAGGGCGCGTGCACCTGCCCGATCATCAACCTGTCCAGGACTCACAACTGCACAATATCGACCAGTCGATGTCACCGGTACGCGCGCGTAATGTGCGCGGGTGAGCTGCGTGCAACCGAATCTGACCGGTCATCGAACGTTCGATCCGCACGTGCGCGCGTGCGTGTCAGCCGCGTGCGGCCGAACTCTCGTTCAGGAAGCTCCTGAATCGTTTGAAGCCCCGGCCCTCACACGAGGAACCGGGGCTTCGCCGTCATGCTACTCGCCCTTCGGCCTCGCCGAAGGGATCGGCTTCTCACGCGGCGGCTCACCACCCGTGCCGAGGATCGTCTGCTGACCCTCCGTCACGCGCTGGAACGCATCCTCGTCCGTCTGCGGCGGCGGCGGCCACTCCTCGTCCTTATTCGCCATGTTCACCCCCCTCCAAGGTTGTGCGAGATGGCGATCGCCGCGAGCACCAGACTGATGCCCAGCAGACCGAGGCCCGCCGAAACCATCCGCATCCGGAGCGAGATCCACGCTTCTCGACGTTCGATCAACGACAAGTACTGGTCCACGAGGTACAGGCTTGCCTCCTTTGGCTCCCGCCGAGCGAGCACCTCAGCGCGAATCTTCTCCGGCTTCAGCTCCTCAATCGACTTCGGGAAGATCGTCGCGATCCCGAATCCTGCAGCAGCGATGTTCACCACCAGGGCCACGAGCACCTCGTACGACATTGGCGTCGCCACGAGCAGCCCCGCGAAGATCGCTGACGACGCGATCAGAACGCCCGAACGCGACTCCGCATTCGCTATTCGACGGTCCTGACTCGCAAGATGCCGTTCCAGCTCACTCAAGACCAGCTCAAACTGACGCTCCCGCCCATCCGGCGGAGAACCGCGATCACGGAGCCAGCTGAGCAACGACATTCCCACAGCATCCCAGAACACGGCCTTCCCTCCCAGCGAGGGCGACGTGTGTTCGAGCACCGGCGCGTAAGTAGACGCAGGGAAGGGGCGAGACCGATTGGTCTCGCCCCTTTCGCGTACCCGGAGGGGGTGGCCGGTTCCGATGGCACCCGGTCGGTCACGAGTGCGTTCAATCAGGCGAACGTAACCTCGCGCGCGTCTTGCAGCTTGGATGGCCTGTCGTCCCGCAAGATCGCCGGGACCATGACGCCATGCTCCTGGGTGGCCACGTAGTCAAGGAAGGTTCCAACATGCACGACACCCGAGGGCGCTTCAGAGATCATGTCTTCGGCGACGTCGGAGAACAATGCGCTCTCACCACGAACCGCACTGACCTGGCGCACCCTCGACTTTCCGCTGACGAAGATGTTCGCGTATCCCCCGACTGCGTGGACGCGATGCATCAGAGTTGCAAGGAGCTCAGTCTCCAGTGCGGCAATTACTGGCCGACGCCCATCGACGCCAACCACATTGAGCGAGATGTCACTCGTTGACAGATTCAACATCAGTTCGATACGAAACTTGTCGAGGTCAGTGAGTTGGAGCTCGGTTGCATCAGTCATCGCCGTTTCCCCTTTCGTTTCCGACTCTAGTTGCAAGTTTGATGATCTGGATGGTCGCCGTGCGGAACGCGGGTTGAACATCATCCACGGTGTCTATCCGTCTGATGTGGAACGGATCTGAATCCTTACTAGGACCAACCAGCAGGTGAGCATGCGCATGCCCATGGCAGATGTCTGCGCGGACCAGGTCGAGTGTGTCCCATCCTCCCTTGGCGAGACGCATTGCCGATGCAATCAAATGGAAGTCTACGAGCCTGTCATCCGTCCACGTCCTCTGCTCAACCTGGAACGTTGCATCGTCATCCAGTGGAAGGTAGAACACCTTCTCAGTGCAGGTTGAGCGCGAAGGTGGAACGTACGCGCCATGCACTTCGCCGGATCTCCGCGCTTCCTCCGAGTCACGTGCGACTCGGCGCTCGTCCTGCTTCGCCTGCTGAGTTCGTCGCACCATCAGCCCAGAATACGGGCCTGGCTGGCGCATCCGGCGAGCGACGCGAACACCCGCCAACGCTCCCATCATGTCCGCAGCCGCCGACATTGGAAACAGCGACCGCGATGGCGCATGGACAGGACGAAGTCCGCAGAAAGTCCGCCAGAAGCCCTGTGGAGCCTCGGGGCTAACTTCGCCACACTTCGGACGATCCCTGTCATTTCACGGCATCCCTCGATACGCACGGTTCCACACTGACCGAGATGCGTGACATCAACTACCGCTGACCCGCAGCCGCCGTCATACCGGCATCCTGCCCTCTCCTCAGATGCCCGCGCACCCGCTAGAGTGGGGCCCAGCGGGGCGTTAGGGGACGCTCCGCCCGGGGATTCGTGGGGAATCCCTGGGTCATTGGGGAATCTGGGGGTCATCGGGGTGTCCGTCGACGAAGAACAGCGGATGGGGTCCGCGAGCACGGCGAAGAAGCAGCTGCTGGCCGAGGGGGTGTTCCACCTGATCGGCGAACGCATCGTCACGGGCGAGCTCGCGCCCGGCGACCGCATCCGCGACGCCGATGTGGCGCAGGAGCTGGCCGTGTCGCGCACGCCCGTCCGGGAGGCGCTGCAGCGGCTCGAGCGCATCGGCCTGGTGACGATGTACCCCAGCCGGTACACCGAGATCAGCCGCCTCACGCCCGAGACGATCCGGATGTCGCACGACTTCGCCGGTCTGCAGGCCGGCGTCATCGTGCGGCTGTCCTGCCCGCGCCTGACGACCGCCGACCATGAGACGCTGTCGCCGATGATCGCGCGGATCGCGGCGAGTGTGGATGACCCCGCCGCCTGCTCGCAGGCTCGACGTGAGGTGATCGGCTACCTCGCCGCCCGGAGCGGCAACACGCTGCAGCAGTCACTGGTCGACGAGGCCTCCATGGCGCTGGCTCGCGCGCTGCGCGGGTTCGCGATCACCCCCGAGCACAAGCCGCGCCTTCTCGACGCCTGCGTCGAGCTGGACCGGGCGCTGCACGACGGCGATGCGGATGCCGCAGAGCAGGCCTGCCGCGTCATCTACGACGTGGCGTGATCCGGGGCATCCGGTCCGTCAGCGCGAGGCCACCCACCCGGTGACCCAGCGGTCCAGGCGGGCGTAGGCGTCCTCGCGCGCTTCGTGGCGCGACAGGAACACGTCGTGCAGTGCGCCGTCGATGCGCTCGACCGTCACCGACGGCCCGAGCTTCAGGGCGGCGCGGGCGATGTCGTCGACGACCAGCACGCTGTCGGCCCTCGTGAGCTCGTCCGACCAGCGCGTCGGCACCGCGGTGCGCGCCGACAGCAGCACGCAGACCGGGGCGTCGATGTGCAGGCCTGCGGAGACCGCCCGATGCCCCTGCAGGATCGCGTGCAGCCACGCGGCGTGCACGGTCATGGTCTGCTCGGGACGCCAGGCCAGATCCACCTCCATGGGATCGTCGGGGTCGGCCACCTCGTTCTGCGCACGCGTGTAGAAGCCCAGATCCACCTGCGGCGCGGCGTCCTTCGGCCACCATCTCGCCTGCAGCTCGACCATCGGCGCGATCGCGGTGCGCGCAGCGCCGAGCTGGAACTCCAGCCACGGCGAGTTGAGGATGACGGCGTCGACCGCGCGCGGATGGCGTGATGCCCACAGGCTGAGCGTCAGCCCGCCCGTGGAGTGCCCGAGCAGCACGAGCCGGCGCCCCTCGGCATCCCCTCGCGCCGCGAGCGCGGCCTCGATGTCGGCGTCGTATTCGGCGAGGTCCGTGATGAACCCCGGCGTCTGCCCGGGACGCAGGCTGCGCCCGTACTTGCGCAGGTCGAGGGCGAAGAACCGCGCACCGCGCGAGGTCCAGAACCGGGCCAGGCGCTTCTGGAAGAAGTAGTCCGACCACCCGTGCACGTACAGCACGTCGACGTCCGCCAGCGGACGCCGGTCGCGGACGTGCCACCACGGCCGCGGCTCGGGCAGGGCGCGGACGACCGTCGCGACCACGTCGCCCTCGGCATCCGGCTCCAGCGGCAGCGTCAGCTGCTGGAACTCGTCGCCGAGGACATCCGGAACCCACTCGCCCATGAGGTCAACCTATCGGTCGGCCGGACGGCGCTTCGAACCCACGGCTCCGAGGGGTCCGCTCACTCCCCGCGCGAGACGCGGACCATCTCGTCGCGCGGCACGAGCTTGACGCGCTCGCGCGTGCTCTCGTGGGCCTCGCCCAGGGCGATCTCGTGCGCGTCCAGGCGGTGCCAGCCCTCCAGGTCGGTCCACTGGACGCCGCGCTCGGCGAGCAGCGCCGGGATCGCCTCGTCGGACGGGTCCTCCGGGTGCCACCACGAGCCCTGGTCGTTGATCAGGTGCTGCACGGTCTCCATGGCATCCGACTTGGTGTGGCCGATCAGGCCCACCGGACCGCGCTTGATCCAGCCGGTCGTGTAGATGCCGGGCACCCGCTGGTTCGACTTGGTCTCCAGCACCTGGCCCTCGCGGTTCGGGATGACGCCGTGCTTCTTGTCGAACGGCACACCCGCCAGTGGCGAGCCGAAGTAGCCGATCGCGCGGTACAGCCCCTGCATGGGGACCTCGCGGAGCTCGCCGGTGCCGACCGCGCCGCCGGCGCCGTCGGACTCGGTGCGCTCGTAGACGAGGGCCGCGACGCGGCCGTTCTCGTCCTTCTTCACCTCGACCGGGCGCGCCCAGAAGTGCAGGTGCAGACGGCGGGATGCCGTGCCCCCCGCGTTGTTCACGGAGTCGAGCTTGCGCCAGGACTGCATGATCCGGTCCATGACCATGACCTGCTTGTTACTGGCGACGGCCTGCTGGGAGGCCTCGTCGTACTGGAAGTCCTCGTCGTACACGACCATGTCGACGTCGCGCAGCTCGCCGAGCTCGCGCAGCTCGAGCGGGGTGAACTTCACCTGTGCCGGACCGCGCCGGCCGAACACGTGCACGTCGGTGATCCGGCTGGCCTTCAGCCCCTGGTAGACGTTGTCGGGGATCTCGGTCACGAGCAGGTCATCGGCGTGCTTGGCGAGCATGCGCGCCACGTCCAGCGCGACGTTGCCGTTGCCGATGACGCCGACCGACTCGGCATCCAGTGTCCACTCCGGCGAGACGTCCGGATGCCCGTCGAACCAGCTCACGTACTCGGCCGCGCCGAAGGAGTGGGCCGCGTCGATGCCGGGGATGTCCAGGGCCGAGTCGCGGACTGCGCCGGTCGCGAAGATCACCGCGTTGTAGTGGCGCTTGAGATCCTCGAGCGTGATGTCGGTGCCGAAGTGGACGTTGCCGAACAGGCGCATGTCGCCGTGGTCGATCACGTTGCGCAGCGCGTTGATGATGCCCTTGATGCGCGGGTGATCGGGCGCGACGCCGTAGCGGACCAGGCCGTACGGCGCCGGGAGCTGCTCGAACAGATCGATGGAGACGTCGAACTTGCGCTCCGCCTTGAGCAGGATGTCAGCGGCGTAGATCCCCGCCGGTCCCGCCCCGACGATGGCCAGTTTGAGCTTCGTCAATGGGGTTCCTTCCGTCAGCTGCTGCGGTCTGCCAGAGACTCCGCGAACCGGGTCAGCGACTCGCGCACGGTGCCCTTGGGCAGCGGTGCGAGCGCGGCGACGGCATCGGCCGTCCAGGTGCGGGCGAGCTCCATGGTGCGCCGGGTGGCGTCATGATCGCGCAGTTCTGCGAGCGGCCCGTCGAGGACGGCGGGATCCGCCCCCTCGGCGATGCGCGCGACGCCCTCGTCGATGCGCGCGGCCAGGTCGATGTCGGCGGGCGCCGTGCCGGTCTTCAGCAGCAGCGAAGGCATCGTGGGGACGCCCGCCCGCAGGTCGGTGCCGGGAACCTTGCCGGTCTCCTCGGCATCCGCGGAGAGGTCGATCACGTCATCGAGCAGCTGGAAGGCGACGCCGACCTTCTCGCCGTAGACGCGCAGCGGCTCCTCGAACTCGGTGGGGGCGCCGGAGAAGATCACGCCGCCCTGCGTGGCCGCGGCGATCAGCGAGCCCGTCTTGTCGGCGAGCACCTGGATATAGAACTCGATGGGGTCGTCGCCCGGCTGCGCGCCCACGGTCTCGTGCATCTGACCGAGCACGAGGCGCTCGAAGGTGTCCGCCTGCAGGCGCATCGCCCGCTCGCCGTGCCGCGACATGATCTGGCTGGCGCGCGAGAAGAGGATGTCGCCGGTGAGGATCGCGACGTTGTTGCCCCACACGCCGTGCGCGGCCGGGACGCCGCGTCGGGTGTCGGCGCCGTCCATGACGTCGTCGTGGTACAGCGAGCCCAGGTGGGTGAGTTCCAGCGCCTTGGCGATGTCGATCACGGCCGCGCTGTTGCCGTCGCCGAGCTGAGCTGTCAGCAGCGTGAGCACGGGGCGGATGCGCTTGCCGCCGGCCTCGTAGAGGTAGCGCGCCACGGCGTCCGCGACGGGGTCCGCCATCCTCAGCTCGTCGGCCAGCCCCGCCTCGACCAGGTCGAGCCCCTCCTCGATGCGCGTGGCGATGCGTCGCGCGGCGGGACCGAGGAAGACGCGGTCGCTGAAGCCGAGTCGGCTCGCCAGTCGCGTGCCCGGGGAAGCGGGGCTCGAAGTCACGTGTTCCAGCCTACCTGCGCGCACGGGCGCGCATGTCCGCCCGGTGGCTGACGAGTCGCAGACGACTTCTCCGGCCCCGCGATCAATCAGGCCAGGGCGTCCACGAGCGGACGGAACTTGACGCGGGTCTCCAGCAGCTCCGCCTCGGGGTCGCTCCCCGCCACGATGCCGGCGCCGGCGTAGGCCGTCACGGCGCGAGCGCAGGATTCGTGCTCGGGGGCGTCAGCGAACTGGGCGCAGCGCAGGGCGATCGCCCACTCGCCGTCGCCCGAGGCGTCTATCCAGCCGACCGGCCCCGCATAGCGCCCGCGATCGAAGGGCTCCAGGCGGCGGATCGCCTCGACCGCGGCATCCGTCGGAGTCCCCGCGACGGCCGCGGTGGGATGTATGACGCCGACGAGGTCGAGTGCCGAGGCGCCGTCGCCGAGCTCACCGCTCACGTCGGTGGCGAGGTGGAAGAGATTCGGCAGCTCGAGCACGAACGGGGCGTCGCTCGCCGTGAGGGTGCGGGTGTGCGGACGCAGCGTGGCCAGCACGCTCTGCACGGCGAAGCTGTGCTCGGCGAGGTTCTTCGCACTGGTCGCGAGATCGGCGGATGCGACGGAATCGGCTTTCGGGTCGGCGCCGCGCGCCGTGGTCCCGGCGAGCACGCGCGCGGTGACCGTACGGGCGTGCGTCGTGACGAGCGTCTCGGGGCTCGCGCCGATCAGGCCGTCCACCGCGAAGGTCCAGGTGTCCGGGTAGTCGGTCGACAGGGCGCGCACCAGACGGCGAAGGTCGGCGTCGCCCGGCACCGTACCGGCGAGATCACGGGCCAGCACGACCTTGCTGTACGAGCCGTCCGCGATCTCGTCGAGCGCCCTGCGCACGGCATCCTGGTAGCTCTGCGGCGTCTGCGCACCGGGGCCGACGCGCCCTGCCCAGTGCGGCGCGAAGCTCTGCGGCTCCGGCACCTCGGAGAAGCCGGGCTCGTCGGAGGCGCGAATGAGGGTGATCCAGCTTCGGCCGTCTCGGCGGCCGATCACGGCCCTCGGCACGACGAGCACGCTCGCGGCCGACGAGTCCTCGTCGAAGGTCAGCGCGCCGAATGCGACCAGTCCGGTGCCGGGAAGTCGCACGGGGTCGTCGATCTCGGCATCCTGCACCAGCTGCCGCCAGGCGTCCGCGATGATCGCGGCGCGGGGCCTGTCCTGCCCGGCCGGGACGCGGACGGTCGCGGCGATCCCGTCGCCTGCGGCCACGATCCCCTCGCCGCGGCGCAGCCATGCGACGGGTCCGGCGGCGGAGGTGTGTGCCAGCAGATCGTCGACGGGTGGGATCTCGCGGGTCTGCGCGACCAGGCGGGTGCTGCTCACCCGTCCAGCCTACTTCTCGGGCCGGCGCTCCATGCCCAGCGCCTCCAGGCGGTCGAGCCACGGGTCGGCGGTGGCGTCGTCGAAGGGGGCGACCTGCGCGCGCACCTTCTGCTCCAGATCCAGCGCGAGCGCCTCCAGGTGCGCGATCACGTCGGCCGGGTACCCGTACTGCACCAGGTGCTCCGCCCACTCGTCGCGGTCATCGACCCAGGTGCCGCGCTCCCCCTCGACGCGCACGACGTCGAGGTCCATGTCTATCCCGTGCGCGAGCGCGGGCATGCCGGGGGCGCCGTCCTCGGCATCCGCCGTCCAGCGCAGATCCCATGCGAGGTCGATGTAGATGCGCATGCCCTTCGGATGCCCGCGGTTGATCGTGAGCGCGAGGTCGGCGGCGCCGCGATCCGGGTCCGGATGCGGGATGAGCGTGATGTTCGGAGCGGATGCCGTGAACTCGCGCCCGGGACGGCTGCTGCGCCATCCCTGCGGCTGCCCCACCCAGTCGCCCCACCGATCCGAGCCCAGGTAGACCTGCTCGTTGGTCCAGTGCGGCGAGCCGTCCCACTTGCGCCACTGGACGATCATCGGGGTGCCGGGCTCAGGACGTTTCGCGCTCACCCGCCGAGTCTATGCCTGGGGTTCTCATGCGCCGGCGGCGAAGCGCACGGCATCCGCCCGCTTTAGGATCGAAGCATGGAGCCGAACCGCGCCGACCTCGGCAAAGACCCCTCGCACGTCAGCGGCATGTTCGACCAGGTCGCCGCCGGGTACGACCGCACGAACACCGTGATGACGTTCGGCAACGACGCCTTCTGGCGCGCGGCGACCACGCGCGCCGTCGCGCCGAAGCGCGGCGAGCGCATCCTGGATCTCGGCGCGGGGACCGCATCCTCGTCGGCCTCCCTCGCCGGCAGCGGCGCGCAGGTCGTCGCCGCGGACTTCTCCCCCGGGATGCTGGCGGAGGGTCGCCGTCGGCACGGACACCTGCCCAACCTGAGCTTCGTCGAAGCGGATGCCACGAACCTCCCCTTCAAGGACCGCGAGTTCGATGCCGTCACGATGTCCTACAGCCTGCGCAACGTGCAGGAGCCGAAGAAGGCGCTGGCCGAGCTGTTCCGGGTGACGAAGCCGGGCGGGCGCATCGTGATCAACGAGTTCTCCACGCCTCCGGGCAAGCTGTTCCGAGGGCTGTACCGCTTCTACAACGCGCAGGTGCTGCCGAAGGTCGCCCGCCTCGCCGGCACCAACGGCGATGCCTACGACTACCTCAACGAGTCGATCCGCGATTGGCCGGACCAGCGCACGCTGGCGGGCTGGATCCGCGAGGCCGGCTGGACGGACGTCGAGTACCGCAACCTGTCGTTCGGGATCGTCGCCCTGCACCGCGGACGCAAGCCGCTGGCCTGAGCTCCGGCCACAACTCCGGAGATCTGTGCGCGTCGAGTCCGAATCGGCCGACTCGGGCAGCTCCGACAGATGTTTCTCCGGAGTTATGGCGCACTCGCTGAACTGACTCAGCTGGCCTCGAGGCGCATCTTCTCGGCCTCCACGTCGAAGTCGGCGGCGGGCCACTGCGGGTCGATGTCCTCGAGGGCGGCGATCAGCAGCTCCTGCACGGCGAGGCGCGCGTACCACTTGTGGTTCGCCGGGATCACGTGCCAGGGCGCCTCGGCTGACGAGGTGCGCTCGAACGCGGTCTGATACGCCGCCATGTAGTCGCCCCAGCGCAGACGCTCGTCGACGTCGCCGGGGTTGTACTTCCAGTGCTTGTCCGGGCGGTCCAGGCGCTCCATCAGGCGCGCCTTCTGCTCGTCCGGCGAGATGTGCAGCATGACCTTGACGATGCGGATGCCGGATGCCGCGACGCGGCGCTCGAAGTCGGCGATGGCGCCGTACCGGCGCTCGATCTCCTCCTCGGATCCCAGCCTGCGCACCCGGCCGATCAGCACGTCCTCGTAGTGCGAGCGGTCGAAGACGCCGATGAAGCCGGGCTGGGGCAGGCGGCTCTCGACCCGCCACAGGAAGTCGTGCGCGAGTTCCTCGTCTGTCGGTGCCTTGAAAGCCACCAGCTCGATGCCCTGCGGGTCGACTCCGCCGACCACGTGCCGCACGATGCCGCCCTTCCCCGCGGTGTCCATCGCCTGCAGCACGAGCAGCACGGCATCCGTGGCGATGCCGGCGCGCGATTCCGCGAACAGGCGCTCCTGCAGCTCGCCCAGCACCTCGCGGCGAGCGGCGAGCTCCTTCGCGCCCTGCTTCTTGCCGCCGTCGAAGCCAGGAGTGCTGCCGGCATCGACATCCTCCAGCCGGAAGCCCTCTCCGACCTGCAGTGCCGTGGCCCATGTCGTCTTCGTCATGCCTGCCATTGTGCCGGGTGCACGGCCGGGTGCGCCGCAGTGCCGCGAGACGAAGTACGCCGCGCTGAGCAAGCGGAGCGAGACGAAGTGTCGGTGGCCCCGTGCACAATCGGACCATGGACACCTCGCTTCTCGTGATCGTCGTCGCCGTGATCGCCGCCGCCCTCGCCGGCGGACTCGGCTTCGTGCTCGGCACACAGCGCGGGCGCGCCACGGATGCCGCCGGTCAGGCCGCGGCGAGTGCCGCGCAGCTGCGCGTCGAGGCGCTGGAGCGGGATGCCGCCGCGCTGCGCGCGGAGATCGCCGGTCGCGTGCAGGAGGAGCGCGCTCTCGGCGAGCAGCGGCTGGCGGAGGCACGCCGGCAGGGCGAGGCTGCTGTCGCGGATGCCAGGGCGCAGGCGCAGGCACGCCTGGAGCACGAGCGTTCGGAGCACGTGCGGCGGCTCGCCGAGGTACGGGATGAGGCGGAGGCCGATCTCGCCGACGAGCGCCGCCGCGCCGCCGAGCGCCTGGAGGAGCTGAAGGCCGATCAGAAGCGACTCTCCGACGAGTTCGACGCCCTGAGCCGGCGGGCGCTGGAGGCCAACTCCAAGGCGTTCCTGGAGCAGGCCGAGGAGCGGCTGAAGCGCAGCCAGAGCGAAGGGGCTGCCGAGCTGCAGAAGCGGCAGGACGCCGTGCAGCAGCTCATCGAGCCGATCCAGAAGACGCTCGACACGGTGAAGACCGAGATGACCACCGCCGAGAAGGCACGGTTGGAGGCGCACGCTGCGCTCAGCGAGCAGGTGCAGTTCATGCGGCAGTCCTCCGAGACGCTGGGCGCCGAGACCCGCAACCTCGTGAACGCGCTGCGGGCGCCGCAGGTGCGCGGCCGCTGGGGCGAGCTGCAGCTGCGCCGTGTGGTCGAGGCCTCGGGCATGGTCAACCACGTCGATTTCGACGAGCAGCTGCACCACAGCACCGACGAGGGTGCGCTGCGCCCCGACATGGTGGTGCACCTCGCCGGTGACAAGCGGGTCGTGGTCGACTCGAAGGTCGCGTTCAACGGCTATCTCGAGGCCATGGAGGCCACGGACGACGCCGTGCGCGCCCAGCGCCTCGCGGCGCACGCCCGGCATCTGAAGAAGCACATCGACGACCTGGGCACCAAGGAGTACTGGGACGTGGTGGCCGGCTCTCCCGAGTTCGTGGTGATGTTCGTGCCCGCCGAGCCGTTCCTGGCCGCGGCGCTCGACCAGGACGCCACCCTGTACGAGTACGCGTTCGAGCGGAACGTCGTGATCGCGACTCCCTCCACCCTGATCGCGCTGCTGCGTACGGTCGGGCACGCCTGGCGGCAGGATCAGCTCGCGCAGGAGGCGCAGCAGATCTTCACCGTCGGCAAGGAGCTGCACAAGCGCCTCGGCACGCTCGGCCAGCACCTCGCGAAGCTGGGCAAGAGCCTGAACAGCACTGTCGACGCCTACAACCGGTTCGCGGGCTCTCTGGATCGCAACGTGGTCACGCAGGCGCGCCGATTCAGCGCGCTGCAGGGGCTGGACGAGGTGCTGTCCGACACCTCACCGGTCGAGGCCCTCGCGATCGCTCCGTCCAAGGCCGATCTGTACGAGCTCGAGGCGCCCTCGGCGGATGAGGAGCGGTACGCCAGCGCGGACGTCGGCGAGATCGCACAGCGGCTCGAGTAGACCGCGGCCGGTCGGAGCGGCATCGTTCAGCGCTCCAGCGGGACCTCGATGATCTGCGGACCCGCCACCGGCGAGGTCAGCGCCTGGTCCAGCGCGGAGCGCGTGGTCACCTGCGCGAAATCCCACCCGTAGGCGGCGGCCAGTTCGCGCAGGCTCGCGCCATGCGGCGTGTAGAAGGCACGATCCAGGTCCTCGACGGGAGCGGATGCCGCCACCTCGAGCCCGTCGAAGATCGTGCCGCCGCCGTCGTTGCCGACGATCACCTGGATGCGCGGCCGCGGCTCATCCGCCGGCAGCAGCAGCGCCCCGACGTCATGCAGGAAGGCCAGATCGCCGAGGAGCACGCGCGTCACGCCGACCGCGCCGGCAGCCTGGCTCGCCAGCGCGATGCCGAGCGCCGTGGCGATCGTGCCGTCGATCCCCGCCAGCCCGCGATTGGCGTGCACGGGCACCTTCTTGCCGCCGAGCACCTGATCGGCCACGCGCACCAGTCGCGAGGATCCGAACACGAGACGGTCATGCGGCCAGGTGGCGCGCCACACGGCGTCCGCGAGGATCCCCCGGTCCACGCGGCGCCGCACCGCATCCAGCTCGGCCCGCACCGCGCTCAGCCGGGTGGCCTTGTCCTCGGACGACAGCCCGTCCTGGTCCGGCGCCGGGGCACTCAGATCGATCGCCCTGCCTGCCGAGGCGTTCATCCACGCGCCCAGCCACTGCCGGTCGGCTGTTCCGTCGGCCACCGACACGGCGTCCACCGAAGTCGTGCGTCCGTTGAGATCCAGCTCCTCGCCGCCGCCGCGCACCGCGACGACATCCAGGTCGGCGCGGGCGAGGAGGGCCGCGACCTCTCGGCTGAGGGTCGGATGCCCGAAGACGACGGCGCGCTCGACCCGGCCGCCGAGTGCCTCGTCCCGCAGCAGCTCGCGGTAGCCGTGCACGATGAGCCGGCCGAAGCGCGCGCCGCTGACGATCTCCGCGATCAGCGGCCAGCCGCCGCGATGCGACAGCTCCTCGGCCCCCGCGCCGGCATCCGCTCCGGCGATCACGATCGTGCGCGGGCCGCGCTCCAGGACCAGCGGGTCCGCGGCCGCACGGGCAGGCGCGGGACCCGGCACCGCTTCGGCGGTACCCGCTGCGGACAGGGGTTCGCGCGCGGGAAGGTTGAGATGCACCGGGCCGCCGACTCCGGCGACTCCGTCGCCGAGCAGACCCAGGGAGGCCTCCACAGCCGCGCGGGCGAGGCCGGTCCAGCCGTCCTCCGGCGCGGACGGCGGCACCGGGGCATCCGTCGCCATCCGCACGAACGGCCCGAACAGACCCTGCTGCACGGTGGCCTGGTTCGCGCCGATGCCGCGCAGCTCCGGCGGGCGGTCGGCGGTCAGCAGCAGCAGCGGGATGCCGGAGTGGAAGGCCTCCATCGTGGCGGGCAGCAGATTGCCCGCCGCCGTGCCCGATGTGCAGACGATCGCCACCGGGAGTCCGGTCTCGCGCGCGATGCCGAGGGCAGTGAACCCCGCGACGCGCTCATCGATGCGCACGTGCACCTGCAGGTGGCCCGTGCGCGACAGATCCATGGCTGCCAGCGCGAGCGCCTGCGACCGCGAGCCCGGCGCGAGCACGAGGTCGCGCACGCCGCTCCCGATCAGTCCGGCGAGCAGTTCGGCGGAGGCTTCCGAAGCGGGCGAGGCGGAGGGGACGGGCCCCGTCACGAGCGCGGGTCCGCGCCGTCGGGGTCGTCGTCCAGGCGCGCCAGTTCGGCCTCGAGCTCGCGGATGCGGGCATCCTGCTCGGCGTCGTGCATGCGTCGCAGCACCCGCGGATCATCGTCCGGCGGCACCACGTAGGCCGTGTTCACCTCGTCGGCGCGGAGCCGGCCGAGTGCGAACCAGAGGATACCGCCGATCACCGGCAGCAGCAGCACGATGAGCACCCAGGCGGTCTTCGAGACGCCACGGTGCCGCGTCGCCGGCTGCACGCTGCAGTCGACGATGCTGAACACCCAGAACACCACGGCGAGGAAACCGCCGATGATCAGGAAACGCGCCATGCTTCCAGTGTAGGTCGCCGGGTCCGGACGGGCCCCGGGACCTCATCGCCGCCGCACAGCGCACGCCTAGCGCGCGCTTCTAGACTCTCCTCTGTGAAGAAGTTGCCACCCCTCCTCGTCTACTCCGTGCTGCGGCTGCTGGCGTTCCTCGTGCCGCTCGCGATCATGTGGTTCTTCTTCCCGATCTTCCAGGAGTTCTGGTGGCTGGCGGCCCTGTTCGCCGCGCTGATCGGCATGAGCATCTCCCTGCTGTTCCTGCGCGCGCCGCTGTCCGACGCGTCGCGCGACATCTACGCCCGCCGCAACCGCACGGACACCGATGCGGATGCCGAGGATCGCGCGACCGACGAATGAGCCGCACGCGGTGAGATGCGGAAGGAGCGGATGCCGATCGGCATCCGCTCCTTCCGCGTCAGCGCCTCAGCGCCGGAAGGTCACGTGCGTCGTGCCGCTCTCCGCCACCTCGCTGACGACCTGGTAACCCTGCTCGAGGCCGCGCAGGTCGTCCCACAGCCGCTCGCCGCGGCCGAGCAGGATCGGCGCGATCGCGACATGCAGCCGATCGACGAGGTTCGCGCGCAGGAACTGGCGCACGACGTCGACGCCTCCGCCGACGCGCACATCGCCTCCCGCGGCGGCCCCGGTCGCCCGCGCCAGGGCGTCCCCCGGGGTCGTGTCGATGAAGTGGAACTCGGTGCCGTTCGCGAACTCGATCGACGGCCTCGCGGTGTGCGTGAGCACGAACACCGGCACCTGGAAGGGCGGCTCCTCGCCCCACCAGCCCTGCCAGTCGGGGTCGTCGCCGAACAGGTGCAGCCCGAACATGCCCGCGCCCATGATCTCGGCGCCGGTCCCCTCGAAGTAGGCGCTCGCGTACTTCTCGTCCACATCCGTCGTGCCCTCGCCGGAGGTGTCGCCCAGCACCCGCTCGCGGAAGGTGCGCGTGGAGACGTACGCGGCGGTCAGCCGCCCCCAGTCCTCCCCCATCGGGTTCTCCGGGGTCTGGTCGACGGTGGTCGCGAACCCGTCGAGCGAGATGTTCAGGTCTACTCGTACTGCCATGGTCTCTCCTAGCCGTTCGCGGGATTCGTGGCCTTGCCGTCCAGCCACAGCACGTCCGAGGCGTCACCGTGCGATCCGGTGCTCCCGACGTGCTTGTCGCTGATCTGAGGCCCCTTGGTGATCACGTGCACGAGCGCCATTCCGTAGCCGCGCGACAGATCGTAGTCGGATTTCAGCCACTCCAGGATGGGTGTGGCCTTGGTGGTGGAGTCGAAGCCGCGCTGCGTCGCCAGTTCGATGAACTGGCGCGGGGTGAGGCCCGTCTTCGTCTCGATGTTGTCGAGGTACGCCTGAAAGGACATGTCCGCTCTCCTCAGAGGTCTGTCTGGATGATGACGGCGGAGGCGTGGATGCCGATCAGGCGCATCGTCCCGGTGCCGGTGTTGGTGAACTTGTGCGGCACGAACGCCGGACCGGTGACGGTGTCACCCGCACTGGCGACGATCTGCTCATCCCCCACCTGGAAGGTCGCGTCCCCCTCGAGCACGACCCAGGTCTCAGGATACGGATGCCAGTGCAGCCCCGACCCCTTCCCCGGCTGGTTGTCGACGTAGAAGTACGACACCGCGGCCCCGTGGTCACGGCCCTCGAAGCGGCGACCGGGACCGGCCCCGAGCGGTATCTGGGCTGGTGCGACGAGCGTCGGCTCGGCGAGTGTGTCGATCATGATCTGCTCCCTGTCGTGTGCATGCCTCACTCTTCCGCCGCGTGCGACGCGGCCCTAGAGTTTCGATGTGGATCGAAACGTTCAGCGCCGGCCGGTGGAGGGTCGGGAGCACCCCGATCATCGCGTCGACTTCCACCTGAGCCCCGGTGACATCCAGGCGGTCCGCTTCGGCATCTCGCCCGGTCACGAGTTCGCGCACGCCGTGCGGATCCTGCTGCGGCCCGAGCAGCATCCGCTGCAGTGGGGCTGGCTGCGCCAGGTGCGCGATCGGCTGCCGCGAGAGCCGTTCAGCCTGCTCGCCCAGGTGATCGGCGACGACGGCTACATGCCCGACTTCCTCACCGCGGACGCGAGGTGGGACATGACGCCCGCCGATGAGCTCGCCGCCCTGCGCGAGGCGCCGATCCCCGGCATCCTGGTCGATCTCGGCAAGATGATCGTGCGCTCCTCCGGCGAGCGCCGGGCCGCACTCGTGCGGATGCACGCAGACCCCGTGCGCGCGCGAGCCCTGATCGCCGACGCCTGGGATCAGGTGTGGGATGCCGTGCTCGCCCCCGTGTGGCCGCAGTTGGAACGACTGCTGCGCGCCGACATCGCGGTGCGGGCGCGCACGATCACCACGGACGGCCTCTCCGCGATGGCGGGCGCGCTGCACCCGAACGTGCGATGGAGCGACGGCGCCGTACGGGTGCGCCTGCGCCGGCACAGTGAGGACGTGGACTGCCGCGGCTCCGGGCTGGTGCTCGTCCCGTCGGTGATGTCGTCGTGGGGATGCATGGTGATCACCGAGACGCCCGCGCAGCCGACGCTGTTCTACCCCGCGCGCGGAGTCACGGCGGGGTGGGCGCGAGACAGCGCGGAGCTCGAGGACGCCCTGGGCGCGCTGCTCGGTCCCGCGCGTGCGGGGATCCTGCTGCGGGCGCACGTCGCGCGCACCACCACCGGCATCGCGAAGGATGCCGGGATCGCCGCGTCCACGGCATCCCACCACCTGACAGTGCTCCGCGACGCAGGCCTGATCGCCAGTTCGCGCGAGGGCAATCGGATGCTGCACCTGCGCACCCCGCTCGCCGAGGCGCTGGTCGGCGCGGCGCTCTGAATCAGGCCGCGACGAGCGCCCAGTACATCAGTGCGGCGTATCCGACCGACGACAGCGAGGTCAGGCTCAGGGCGATGATCAGCTCGCGCGGCGTGCGGTACGTCCAGACGATCAGGATCGCCGGGATGATCGCCAGCAGCACCAGGAGTGACAGCCACGCGACGGGGTACAGCAGCAGCGCGAACACTGCCGCGATCACGAAGGGCGCGATGACGAAGACGGTGTAGACGATCTGCGTGGCGCGCTTGCCGATCAGAACGGTGAGCGTGCGCTTGCCCACGGCGCGATCCTGATCGATGTCGCGCAGGTTGTTGGCCAGCAGCACGGCGCAGGCGAACAGACCGGCGGCGACCGCAGCGAGCCACGCCTCCAGCGGCAGCGCGAAGGACTGCACCCACGTGGTGCCGAGCACCGCCACCAGCCCGAAGAACACGAAGACGAACAGCTCGCCCATCGCGTTGTAGCCGTACGGGCGCTTGCCGCCGGTGTAGAACCAGGCAGCGACGATGCACGCCGCGCCGACGAGGAGCATCCACCACTGCTGCGTGCGGATCACGATCGCGAGCCCCGCGACTGCGGCGAGTGCGAAGAACACCAGTGCGGTGTTCAGCACCTGCTTCGGCGAGACGCGACCGGAGGCCGTGAGACGAGCAGGGCCGACGCGATGGGCGTCCGTGCCCCGGATGCCGTCGCTGTAGTCGTTCGCGAAGTTCACGCCGATCTGCAGCAGCACGGCGACCGCCAGGCACGCCAGCGCGATCACCCAGTGCAGGTGGGGATCGGTGACCTGCGCCGCGCCCGTGCCGAGGACGACCGGGGCGACGGCCAGGGGCAGGGTGCGCAGCCGAGCCGCGCCCACCCAGTCGCCGAAGGTCACCGGGCCCGCCTCGATCACGGGCCGCTTCGCCGGGTTGCCGGAGGTCTGCCGCTTCTGCGGCGCGTGCGTGCGCGACTTCTTGGAGGTTCCTGCCACGACCGAATCCTATCGAGCGGGCGCCCCCCGCCGGTCAGGACGCCGGCGGCGAGACGATCGGGCGGTGCTCGTAGTAGGTCTGCAGCACGATCGTCGCGCGCGTGCGTACGTTGGCGATCGAGCGGATGTCGTTGACCAGCTTCTCGAGAGCCCGGGGGCCCTTCACCCGGACGAACAGCATGTAGCTTGCCTCGCCGGCGATGGAATGGCATGCCTCGATCTCGGTCAGGTGCTCCAGCAGCTCGGGGGCGTTGTCGGGCTGGCCGGGATCGATCGGCGTGATCTCGATGAACGCCGACAGCGGCTTGCCGACCTGCTCGGGGTCGAGCAGCGCCTGATAGCCCGTGATGACTCCGCGGGTCTCCAGACGCTTGAGCCGCGACTGCACGGCGGAGGTGGACAGTCCGACGGTCTCGGAGAGCTGGGCGAGCGTCACCCGCCCGTCCCGGGAGATCTCGGCGAGGAGCGCGTGGTCGACAGCATCATCCATGAGTGGAATAATAGTTGTTGAAGCCGGTTCTCACCGGAAAATTTCCGCTTCTGACCACGATCGGAGGGTTCGATGTCCACCATCACCAGCACCATCAACACCATCATCGGCGAGCCCGAGGTCGTGGAGGACGCGTCGACCGCCGAGACCAGCGCGGCCTGGAAGCTGCTGAAGGATGCCGCGATCGCGCTGCGCCCGCTGCAGATCAAGGACGGCTCGGTGCCGGAGGCCGCCGACCGTGAGGCCGCCGCCCAGCACGTCGCCGAGATCATCGCGGGCATCCGCGCGCTCGCCCCCGCCTTCCCGCACGACGCCGACTACCTCGACGCACTCGTGGTCGATTTCCAGCGCTGGGCGGACGGCGGCTTCACCGAGCCCGACTTCCTCGACTCGCTGATGGCGTTCCAGCCCCAGCAGCACCGCATCGACGGCATCCGCCACCTCGTCGTCTTCCCGATGTACACCCAGAACGGCTCGAGCGACCGCCTCGTGGAGGCGCTGATCGTCGAGACGATCTGGCCGGAGTTCATCGCCGAGCTCGAGGCCGGCGACTACGGCAACAAGCTGTTCGTCTCGCTGCGTCTGGTCGACTTCACCCCCGGCTACGACACGAACTCGGCCGTGCTGTTCCCCGAGACCGTCGCGATGCGCGAGATCCCCTCCTTCACCTGGGGCGCGATCTTCCAGGACCGCGAGGCGGCCCGCTACCGTCGCGTGGTCCGCGCAGCATCCGAGATCACCAACCTCGAACTGCCCGAGCGCGCCGCGGCCATGCTCGACGACCAGCAGATGACCGAGAAGACCTTCGTGATGTGGGACATCATCCACGACCGCACGCACATGCGCGGTGATCTGCCCTTCGATCCGTTCATGATCAAGCAGCGGATGCCGTTCTTCCTGTACTCCCTCGAGGAGATGCGCTGCGACATGACGGCGTTCCGCGAGTCCGTGAAGATCGAGCGCGCGTTCGACGCCCGCGTCGCCGCGGGCGAGCAGCTCACCGAGGCCGAGCAGGAGATGCACGACTACGCGCACCTCGTGCAGTACGCGGTGATCTTCGACCGCATCTTCCGCTTCGCGATCACGGGCAACCGCACCCGCAACTACGACGCGGTCGGCGGTCAGCTGCTGTTCGCCTGGCTGCACCAGCACGGCGTGCTGCACTGGACCGACACCGCGCTCGCCTTCGACTGGGACAACGTGCCGGACGCCGTCGTCGCGCTGGGTGACGCGATCGACGACCTGTACTGGCACTCGATCGACCGCCCGAAGATCGCGCACTGGCTGGCGGCCTACGAGCTCGTCCGCGGCACACTCACCCCGCACCCGGCATCGCAGTGGGCACGCGGGCTGTCCGACGAGATCCTCGCCGGCGCCCCCAAGGGCTACACCGATGCCGTGATGGACGACGAGTTCCCGCTGTCGATGTTCTTCGAGACCCTCGACAAGAAGATGAAGCCGGTCATCGAGTCGACCGTCGGCATCCGCGGCACCGATCTGTGACCAGCACAGACGACTGACGCGCAGGTCTGAAGGACGACTCCGCTTCTGAAGGATGATTTCCGGCGGAGCGTCCTTCAGACTCGCATCCATCCTTCATACGCGACGCTGGGAGCGCCCATGAACCGCACGATCCTTCTCGCCGGCGCGACGAGCGCTGCAGGCCTCACAATCACGCGAGCCCTGATCGAGGCGGGGGCCACGGTGATCGCGACCGGTCGCTCTGCCGAGCGCCTCGCTCCCCTCGCGGACGCCGGCGCACGGATCGAGGTGGCGGATGCCACGAGCCTGACCGACATGACAGCACTCGCCGAGCGTGTCGGAGCCGTCGACGGCGTGGTCCCGCTGGTCGGCGGATGGCGCGGAGGCGGCGGGCTCGCCGGTCAGAGCGACGAGGACTTCGACGCGCTGCTGCCCGCCCTTCAGGCGGTGCGCGCGACCAGCCGCGCCTTCGACGCATCGATCAGGGCGTCGGATGCCGGTCGCTTCGCGATCGTGTCGTCCACGGTCGTGAACAAGCCCCTGGCGGGCGGGGCGAACTACGCGACCGTCAAGGCCGCGGCCGAGACGTGGACCCGTGCCGTCGCCCAGGGATATGCGAAGGCCGCCCGCGACGCGGGAACCGACCTGCACGCGGCATCCGTGATCTTCCGTGCTGAGGGCGCGCTCGCCCCGGACTCCCTGGCGCGCGCGGTCATCGCCCTGTGGGACGCGGACGCCGCCGAAATCAACGGGCGCGTCGTCGACCTCGCTCCACCCGCTTGACCAGCCTGATCGCCGGGCCGGTCAGGATCATCAGGAACATCGCGAAGTAGCCGATCTGCGGCACGAGCAGCGCGACGACCAGCGCGACGACGAACAGAGCGACGGTCACCGCATCGGCGCGGATGCCGTCGCGCAGAAGCCCGTCGGGGATGTCATGCAGCTCCCGATGGCGCCGCAGGTAGGCGCGGATCGCCAGCAGTATGAGGTTCGCGACGATGAGGGTGCCGACGTACAGGCACTTCTGCGCCACGTCGTCGGGCATGGCGCCCAGCATCGCCGTCGGCACGGGCAGCCACACGATCGTGAACATCCAGGCGACCGTCAGACCGATCAGCGCGCCGGACGTGCGCTCGACCCGGTCGAAGATCCGGTGGTGCGAGATCCAGAGCGAGGCGATCAGCACGAAGCTCATCACGAAGCTGAACAGCTGCCCGAAGTCCTCGCTGAGGTATTCGAGCACCGTGCGCCCCTCGCGCCCGAGGTCGATGACGCCCTCCATCAGCGGAAGGATCAGCAGGGTCATCGCGATGGCGACCACCCCGTCGGTGAAGGCCTTCAGCCTGTCGGCGGAGAGCAGTGGACGTTCTGACGTCTCGTGCGTGTCGGTCACCGGGGAATGCTCTCGCGAGGTCGTCGCCCCGTCAAGCACTGCCCGCGGCGATCTGCGGAACGGACGCCGTACCGAGGGCTCAGTCCTCCCCATCGGCGGGAGCCGCCGGGTCGACGAGTCCGCCCCGTGCGGCGATCGGCGTGCTGGTCGGCGCGACTGCGGAACTGTCTCCCTCACCCGTCTCCGCAGTCGGAGATCCCGTGGCATCCTGCGCGTACGCGGCACTGAGCCGGCGATAGGCGCGTGTCGTGAACGCGATCAACGCGAGGGCCACCGTCGCCAGACCGGCGAAGAAGAAGATCAGGGCGATGCCGCGAGCCCGGCCGTCACCGATCAGCCATCCCCAGGCCGCCTGCCCGTCGGCGGACTTCATGAACGGGATGATCACATACTGGGCGATCGGTGCGATGAGGAACGCGGTGATGGGCGCCGCGGCGGCTTCCATGGCCGAAGCGAAGCCGAACACGCGGCCCTGCCGCTCGAACGGGACGACCTTCTGGATCACGGTCTGCTCGGCCGCCTCGATCGCCGGCACCAGCGCCATGTACAGCCAGATGCCGACCACGTAGAGCGGCCACCAATCGCGGATGGTGAAGAACGCCCCCAGGACCCCCATACCCACCACGAGCACCAGCATGGTGCGGATGGGGTTGCGCCCCAGGCCCTTGGCCGCGACCACTGCTCCGCCGATGAGGAATCCGGTGGACGCCACGGCGAGCGCGATTCCCCACAGCTGCACCGACATCATCTCGAGGCCGTACGGGTCCATCAGAGCCATGTAGACGCCGCCGATGAGGTTGTTGAACATCGAGAAGAACAGCAGCACGAACAGACCGGGGACGGCCCGGATCGCCCGGATGCTGCCGCGCACGTCCATCGCCGATGGCGCGTCCGGGTCGATGGCCGGCGCCGATTCCGGGATCCGTACGAACAGGATGTGCACGAGAGACACGACGGTGAGGGCGACGGCGATCACAAGCGTCCCGCCCATGCCGAAGAACCCGACCGAGAGTCCGCTGAAGACGCTGGTGACGAGGAACGCCAGCCCCTGCACCGTGCCCACCATGCCGTTCGCGTTGGCGTGCCGTTCCTCCGGCACCAGCAGCGTCACGGTCGTGGACAGCGCGATGTTGCGCATCTGCTCGACCACGGCGCCGAGCAGGATGATGCCCGCGAACAGCCAGAGCCACGGCCCTCCGAAGTCCAGCAGCGCCTGCTCGGGCTGCCACAGGAAGATCAGCCAGGCGAGCACGAACGCGACTGTCGTGATCGCGCTGGAGAAGACGAGCACCGCTCGCTTGCGGTGCCGGTCGACGATCGTGCCGAACACGATGGAGAAGATCGCGATGAGCAGCATGTAGGCCCCGCCGACGATGCCGGTGGCCATCACGTTCCTCGTCTCGAGGTAGACCCAGAACGTCAGCGCGAACCACAGGAAGCTGGTGGTGACGTTGGCGACCATGGTGTTCACCAGCACCTGCAGGAATGTGCGCATGGGACGAGGGTAGGCGGGAGCGCCGACATCCGACAGGGACGTCTGGAGATCGGGACGGATGCCACGCTCTAGGCTTGTACGGTGAGCACTCTGCATGACACCGCCGTCCGCGGCTTCGCATCCGACAACTACTCCGGCATCCACCCCGAGGTGCTCGCGGCGATCGCCGCGGCCAACGACGGTCACCAGATCGCCTACGGCGAGGATCTCTACACGACCCGCCTGCAGGAGGTCTTCGCGCGGCACTTCGGCGAGGGCGTGCAGGCCTTCCCCGTCTTCAACGGCACCGGCGCGAACGTGACCGGTCTGCAGTCGATGCTGCCGCGCTGGGGCGCCGTGATCTCGGCCTCCACCGCGCACATCAACGTGGACGAGGGCGGTGCTCCCGAGAAGATCGGCGGCTTCAAGCTGCTGACCGTGCCGACCGACGACGGCAAGCTCACCCCTGAACTGGTCGACCGCGAGGCGTGGGGCTGGGGCGACGAGCACCGCGCGCAGCCTCTGGTGGTCTCGATCACGCAGTCGACCGAGCTCGGCACCCTCTACACGGTCGACGAGATCAAGGCCCTCGCCGACCACACGCACGAGCGCGGCATGAAGCTGCACCTCGACGGTGCGCGCATCTCGAACGCCGCGGCGGCCCTCGACGTGCCGCTGCGCGCGTTCACGACCGACGCCGGCGTCGACGTGCTGAGCTTCGGCGGCACGAAGAACGGCGCCATGCTCGGCGAGGCCGTCGTGGTGCTGAACCCCGAGGCATCGGATGGCCTGATCTACAGCCGCAAGTACAACATGCAGCTCTCCTCGAAGATGCGCTTCGTCTCCGCCCAGCTGATCGCGCTGCTCGAGGGCGACCTGTGGCTGCGCAACGCGCGCCACTCGAACGCCATGGCCCAGCGCCTGCGCGGCGAGGTCGAGGCCGGGCTCGCCGACGGGTCGATCCAGGGCGTGTCCTTCTCGCAGCCCACGCAGTCCAACGGCGTCTTCGCCGTGCTGCCCGACGGCGTCGCCGACAAGCTGCGCGAGAGCTTCCGCTTCTACGACTGGGACGCCTCCCGCAACGAGGTGCGCTGGATGTGCAGCTTCGACACGCAGGAGTCCGACGTCGACGCGTTCGTCGCCGAGCTCGGGCGGCTCACCACGGCCTGACCCCGTTCTCCTTCGCCGAGACCCCTACCTGTCGCCGAGACCCCTACCTGCAGACGTCTGCAGGTAGGGGTCTCGGCGGTTACTGGGGGTCTCGGCGGATGCGGGTTCGGGTGGGGCGTCAGGCGGCGGGAGCGCCCAGCCACTCCCGGTAGGCGTCGACCGTGAAGGGGCGGCCGAGGAACGCCTCGATCAGATCGGCGGCATCCCTGCGCCCGCCCGGCTCGAGGATCTCGCGGCGGTAGCGGGTGGCGGATGCCTCGTCCATCAGCCCCGTGAAGCCGGTGAGCAGGTCGCGCGCGATCACGAGGCTCCACTGGTACGTGTAGTAGCACGAGCCGTAGCCGGTGAGGTGGCCGAAGGCGGCGTACGAGTGCGTCCCCCGCAGGTGCTGGAGGGGGCTCGACACCTCGTACCAGTGGTCGGTGTCGGCCGCGAGGTCCGCGGGCCGGTCCATGTGCAGGTGGTACGAGACCCGGGCGTGACCCAGCTGCGTGCGCACCAGGAGCGCCCGGCCGAAGGCATCCGCCTCCCGCATCCGCGCGACCAGCTCCGCGGGGATGGGCGCGCCCGTCTCGTCGAGCGCGAAGGAGGCCAGCACGTCGGCATCCCACACCCACTCCTCCAGCATCTGGCTGGGCGCCTCCACGAAGTCCCACTCGGTGGCGACACCGGAGAACGGCGCCCACTCCTGGTCGCCGCCGAGGATGTCGTGGACGAGGTGCCCGAACTCGTGGAAGAAGGTCTGCACCTGCCGATGCTCCATCAGACCGGTCGGGAAGTTGCAGACCAGGGCCGCCTCGGGCAGCACGCGGCCGCGCACTCCGGGAGCCAGGCCGAAGACGGCGGCGTGGTTGAACTTGCCCTCGCGCGGGTGCAGGTCGAGGTGGATGCGGCCGATCCGCTCCCCCGCGCGCAGCACGTCGTACGACCGCACCTCGTCGTGCCAGGCGGGAACATCGACGGGGGCGTACTCGATGCCGAACAGGCGCCCGGTGGTGCTGAGCAGGCCGCCGAGGACGCGGGTGAAGTCGAGGTGGCGGCGCACCTGCTGCGCATCGACGGCGAAGCGCTCCTCGTGCAGTCGGGTGAGCAGGTACATCTGGTCGGCGTTGGTCACGCCCTCGGCATCCGGGACGTCCTCCCGCAGCCGCTCGAGCAGGATCGCGTACTCGGACTCGGCCGCCGCCTTCGATGCCTCGTCGACCTCGTCCAGGAACGAGGCGACCCGGGCTCCGGAGCGGGCCATGCGGTCCTCGGTCTCGTAGTCGGCCCAGCTGGCGTACCCGAGCAGCTCGGCGTGCTGCTGGCGGATGTCGAGCAGCTCGGCGAGAACGGGGTCGTTCTCGGGCCAGGCGAGGTCGGCGCGGGCGACGCGCAGCGCCCTGCGCGTCTCGCGGTCGTGCGCGTAGTTCATCACCACGGTCACGTCGAGGTTGTCCGTCGACACCGCGACCAGGCCGTCATCGCCGACCGGATGCCCGGCCAGGAAGTCCTCGGGGAGTCCGGCGAGCTTGTCCGGGGCGACGCGGATCTCGCGGCGTCCCTCGCGGATGTTCCGGGAGAAGGTCACGCTGAGCTCGGTCTCGCGGGCGGCGAACGCGCGCAGGCGCTCGCGGGTGTCGGCGTCCCGGTCTGCGCCGCCGCGGCGGAAGTCGCGCTGGATCTTCGCGAGCAGCCGGGCGGCGTCGGCGTCGAGCCCCTCGGCATCCGCTGCACCGAAGACCGCTGCCAGCTCGGCGTCGGTCATCAGTTCGGCGTCCTTCGCCTGAGCGGCGGAGGTGCGCGATTCCGCGGCCTCGCGCACGGCCCGGTCGGGATGCACCTCGGCGAGCACCTCGGCCTCGTTGTACGCGCTGCGCAGCTCGATCTGCAGGTCGTTCCACAGCTGCAGCGACTCCAGCGCGGTGCGTGAGGAGCCGTCCTTCAGGCGGGCGGCGAGCTCGTCGACGTGCGCGAGGCGGTCGTCGGTGCGGGTGCTCGCGAACGCGAGCCAGTCGGCGGATGCGGTGGGGAAGGCGATGGGTTCACTCACCCGACCGAGCCTACGCGGGCGCCCTTCGTCTCGCTTCGCTCGCTCAGGAACCGGGTGGGATCGGGCGCTCGCTCAGGAACCGGTTCTGCTGTCAGCGCAGCAGACCGAGGTGCGCGAGTGCCTGGCGGAGCAGCGTGCCGCGGCCGCCCTCCATCTCGGCGGAGAGGCCGTCGGATGCCGCTTCCTCCGGCGAGAACCAGGTGACCTCGAGGGCGTCCTGACGCGGCTCGCACGTCCCCGTCACGGGGACGACGAACGCCAGGGATACGGCGTGCTGCCGGTCGTCGTGGAAGGCGCTCACCCCGGGGATCGGGAAGTACTCCGCCACTGCGAACGGCGTCGGAGAGACGGGGAGCAGCGGGAAGGCCATCGGCCCCAGGTCGTTCTCGATGTGCCGGAACAGGGCGTCCCGGACGGTCTCGCCGTAGCGGACGCGGCCGGAGACCAGGGTGCGGGTGATCTCGCCGAGCGGCGTGGAACGCAGCAGCACGCCGATCGAGGTGACCTGGCCCGCGCCGTCGGTGACGACAGGGACCGCCTCGACGTACAGCATCGGCAGGCGGCGCCGCGCCTCTTCGAGCTCGATGTCGGACAGCCACGCCGGGTTGGAGTCCGCAGCGGGCACGTCGTCGAACCCGAAGCCGCCGTCGGGGTCAGGATCTGGTGTGCGCACCGCCATGAGACATTTCTACCAGCCGCTCCGCGAGGGCGCGCCCCTGACAGGCTCGCCCCACCCAGCCGCTCCGCGAGGGCGCGCCCCGACAAGCCCACCCACCCAGCCGCTCCGCGAAGACGCGCCACGACCTCCTCTACGCGTCCACCCGCTCGGCGAGGGCACGGGCCTTGACGAGCGCGGCCTGACGCCCCGGGCGCTTCGCGATGTCCTCGATGCCGGGCAGACGGGCGGCGTCCGCGGGAATCCAGCCTCGGCCCGCTGCCTCGGCGAGCTGCGGAAGCACGAGCCCCGCCATGTCGAGGACGCGGTTGAGCCAATGCGGCAGCGTCTCCGCCCGGGCGGCGAAAGCGATCGACTCCGTGATCACGGGCCAAAGCACGGCGATCGTGCGCGGCTCCTTCTCGATCGCCCGCATCATCCTCGCCGGGCTCACGTCGTCGCAGGCCAGCAGCGCCGGCATGACGTGCCTGACCGCCTCCCACCCGATGAGGTCGTTCGCGGTGAGATTGGCGATGAGGTAGATGCCGCCGTCGCCCCATTCGCCGTCGTGGCAGAGCGCCGCGAGCACCACGGCGTGCATGGACGTGGTCAGCGGTCCGCGGTGCACCCCCGGCTCGCGTCCGATGCGGCGTTCGAGGCGCGCGCCGTCCCAGGCCAGGTAGACCTGGTCGGTGGACCGGCCCTCCGGATCGGGTCGCCCGTCGCGCCAGGGGATCGCCGAGCACTGCCCCTCGTTCTCGAGGTCGTACGTCCAGCCCGGCTTGGCGATGCGGAACGCCTGGTCCGGTGCATCCGCCGGCCGCAGATCGATCGCGAGCATCTTCGTCTTCGCGTCCGGATCGGCCCACTCCGCCGTGATCGTCGCGCCGTCCACCACGGCGGGGATCCCGCCCGCGCCCTCCGGCCAGACGTCGGCGAACGCGGGACCTTCCGGCGCGCTCCTGACCGGAGCCGGCTCCATCGCGGGAAGGGCCGCCACGGCCGACTTCGCGGCGGTCACGGCGCGTGACGCACCCGAACGCGACGCGAGGGCGCGCAGCCCGGGAACCGCGAGGATCTCCGTCGGCGCGATGCCTTCGTCGACTGCGGCGAGCGCCGTGGGCACGAGCTGGGCGAGGGCATCCGCGAGCTCGGCCGTGCCCGACAGCATCCGCGGTGCCGCGAGCGACTCGACGATCAGCCCGTCCAGCAGCGGCCAGACCACCGAGGCGAGCCCCTCGTCTGCGAGTTCCAGGCACACCCTCGCCATGGCCGCGAGGTCGCTGGCGTCGAGGTGCTCGACGTCGATCAGCTCGGGGCGCAGGAGGCCGCGTTCGAACGCCTCGATCACGGCGGTGAACGCATCCTCGGCGGCACGCGGATGCAGCTGTCTGAGCGCCCCGATGAACCGGGCGGCGACCGGCCGGCCGTACGGCGCCGCGTGACGGGCCCCCTGACGCAGCATCACGCCCCGGGCGGCGAGCGGGTAGCTCTCGAAGCCCTCGCCCACGGTCTCGGTCCAGGTCGGGAAGACGGCGCCGTCGTGCCACGACCGCCAGCTCCGCTCGGACAGCTCACCGCACAGGCCGCTCAGCGAAAGCGGCACCATCACGTCGGCGGCACGCCAGCCGTCGCCGGAGGGAGACGGCTCGAGGGGCGGCTCCACGACGGGGTCCGCCGTGTAGGCGACCACGACCGCACCGGCGGATGCCGCGACGGTGCGGTCCTCGTGGTCGACGACGGGGATCGACACCCCGGCGAAGCCGGCCTGCAGCTCCTCGGTGATCAGGGAGAGGTCCAACCGGACCAGTGCGAGGACGAGATCGGATGCCCGTGCGGCGACGCCCTCGGCGTGAAGGACGCGCAACCGTGCGAGCAGGTCCTGCGGGTCGATCCGCAGGTCGACCCAGGAGGGCGTGGAGAGCATCACGGGCACCCGCCCGGCGCTGCTCAGCAGTTCGAACTCCCGCGTGACCATCAGCCCGCGGGTGGCCAGATGGGTGTCCTTCAGATCCCCGGCGACCCAGCCGGTGATGTAGTGCAGGCCCCCCGCCCAGCGCTGCTTCACGCCGCGCAGGGCTGTGCGCGCGGCGTCGGGATCTCGGTGCGCGAGCCGCACGAGCTGGTCGAGGAACATCTCGGCCTCGACGTCGTGCACCTCCTCCGGCTTCGCCAGCAGACGCCCTGCCGTCGCGGCCAGCGCCTCCGGTTCCGCGGGCTCGGGCTCGAAGCGGGGCGCGGTCCACACCTCCGGCGTCGGTCGCCAGCTCCCGCGCCCCTCTTCCCCCGCCTGTTCGTCGTCGACCCGGATCGTCCCCCACCCGTCGAGAACATTCTGCGCGGCCTTCACGAGCGCGACGTCCCGTTCTCCCGTGAGCGCGCGCACCTGCTCGACCAGCTCGCCGGATCCCTCCGCCTGCGGGCGCTGGCGGGCGGCGAGCGAGGCGAGCACGCTCAGCCGCGTCTTCTTGCCCTTGACCGCGAGAGCACCGGCGGCGAGCTCGACGAGCAGGTGGTCATCGGATGCGGCGATGAGCCGGGGCGCGAGCATCTCCACCACCGCCGCGTCCCCCGCCGAGAGCACCGGGACGAGGGCGTTGGCCCGCGCGAGGAGCTCGTCGTCGGTCGCGGCCAGGGTGTCCGCGATCACGCGTGCCCAGACCGCGCGGTCGCCGGGGCGCTGCGCGGTCTCCAGGCCGATGAACGCCAGTTCGAGCGTCTCATCGCGGGACATCCAGCCCGCCTCGTACGCCGCGGGGAACGCCTCTCCCAGCGAGGCGGTGGCCGGCTGCGCCTGCTCCACCGCGACGCGTGCGTGCTCGATGAACCGCTCGCGGATCACCTCGGCGTCGATGAGATCGCGATCCGGGAAGATCTCCGCGGGTCGCCCCAGCGCGGCGGCCGCGAATGCCGACCAGTCCTTGAGGTACTCGACGGTGCGCGGGATCTCCAGGCCCAGCATGTGGACGAGCCGCACGGCCGCCCCGCCGTACACCGACGTGGAGTTGACCCACGCCCTCCGCCGCGAGACGCACGCGAGAGCGATGAACTCGGCGGCGAAGGCGGGACCGCGCTGGGCGATGATCTCGGCCTGGATGCCGTCGGCGAGCGCGTGCGGCGTCGGGAGCACGTCGATCGTGCGGCGGGCGTCCGCGCCGAGGCGGATCGTGAACACACCCAGTCGCGTGGTGTCGACATCGATCGACGAGCGCCACCCGAAGGTGTTCTCGCCGAGATCGGCGAAACTCCCCCATTCCCCCTTGCGCAGGCCGGCGAGCGCCTCCTTCTGCTGCGCGGCGGTGCCCAGGGAAAGGTTCGGCAGCTCCTCCAGCGCCGCGTCCTCCCAGCCCAGCTCGCGGAAGATGTCGATCGCGCGGGCGAGGTCAGTCGTCATTCGTGTCGTTCTCCTCATCGATGCGCCCCTCTGCGAGGAGCACGGCCAGCAGATGCTTGCACGGCCCGTGGCCCGTCCCGTGCGTCAGATGCCACGTGCAGGTGCACGAGGCCGGGTCGACCGCCACGAGATAGTCGCCGTCCCCCGAGCGCACACGCCATCCCGCGCCGTCGCGGCGCACCGCATCCGAGGCGAGCAGCCGGCGGGCGGAGACGAGCCGGGGGTTGTCCCGGGTGACGCGGGCGGGATCGTCGGGCAGCTCGCGGTGGAAGTGCGCCCGGTCGTGCACATCCCAGCCCACGCGGCCGGATGCCGCGAGCACCGCCAGCGCCGAGCGCACCCTCGCCTCGGGGAGGGCCGTGTCGGCCTGCAGTCTCGTCACGTCGATGCGCGGCTCGAAGGCGAGCATCGCGGCGACCAGGTCCGCGTCGTCGAGGGCGTCGGGTGTCGCCAGACCGATGAGCAGGGATCCCTCACCGGAATGACCGCGCCACGGTTCCTCGGTCAGCCCCAGCGTGATCCTCGCGCCGGGCAGATCGATCTCGACGACCGCCACGCCCGTCTCGGCGCTGCCGTGGAACGCCGCGCCGCGCACATGCGGCAGCATCCGTCGCAGCGCGGACAGCCGGTGAAGGCCCGCGATCCGGACGGCGCCCGTCGACGGCCGCGCCGCGAGGCGTGCTCCGGTCGATGTCGCCGTCAGCCAGCCGCTGCGGCCGCTCGCGGTCGCCGCGGGAACGGACCCGATGAACGCCCGTGCCCGGGCGGCGTCCAGTGCGAAGCCCGGCGACGTGCCGCGATGCAGCTCCGCGACGTTGCCCAGCGCCGGCACCCACCGGGTCGGCATCCTGACCGGTCGCTCCTGCGACTGCGCCTCGGGCGTCGCGGCCGTCAGGCCGGCATCGCCGACCTGCAGGTGCAGCAGCTCGGTGCGGCCGACGCCCGACAGCATCCGCCTCGTGTCGGCGGTGATGTCGACGTTCGTGGTGCCGAACCCGATCTCGCCCCCGTCGAGGCCGTCGCCGAACACGTCGAGCCGCGCGTAGACGCTGTTGCAGGCGGAGAAGCACTCGGCTCGCAGCCGATCGCCGTGCGCGCTCAGCACCGGGTCGCGCTGCGTGGTCGGCGTGTACTGGAAGTAGCGCATGGCCGTGATGTCCGCCAGCGTCACGAGGGCGCGGGCGAGCACCTGCGGGCGGGTCGCGAAACCGCGGAAGAACTCCGGAGCATGCTGGGGCCCGGCCGGCGTCAGAGCGGGCGCGAGAGCGAGCGCCATGCCTGCATCGTCGACACGCGAGGTCGCTGCGAAGCCCCGTTCAGTCACGCTCATCACCCTAGGGGGCCTGACCGACGTCCGTCGTCCCTGGCAGGATGAGGTCATGACCGAGATCGACGACGCCCTGACGCGCTGGTCTGCTGGTGAGCGTGCCGGGAGACCCCTGCTCGTGCTGCTGCACGGCTACGGCGCCGACGAGAACGACCTGTTCGGGCTGGTCCCCTACCTCCCCGACGGGCTCGCGGTGGCCTCCGTCGCCGCCCCGCTGACCCCGCCCTGGCCGATGCCCGGCCGCTCGTGGTACCCGATCGACTCGCTGAACACGAGGGATGCCGCTGGCATCACGCTGGCCGCGGAAGGACTGCTGCGCTGGCTGGACGCCGTCGCCGCCGACGCGGCGCATGTCGCACTGCTGGGCTTCTCGCAGGGTGCTGCCGTCGCGCTTCAGGCGCTGCGCCTCGCGCCGGAGCGGATCGACGCGGTCGTCGTGCTGAGCGGGTACGCCGCTCCCGGCGATCTGCCGAACGACGCCGCACTGCAGGAGCGGAAGCCGCCGGTGTTCTGGGGCCGCGGCAGCCGCGACGACGTGATCCCGCCGAACCTCATCGACCACACCGCGCAGTGGCTGCCCTCGCACGCCGAGCTCTCCGGACGGGTGTACCCGGGTCTCACCCACTCCATCTCCGAGCAGGAGCTGACCGACGTCGATGTGTTCCTGTCGCAGTGGAAGGACTCGCTGGACGCCTGACGCTCAGGCCGGTGTCTCGGCGTCGTCGTCGGGTCGGTGCTCGCGGTCGGTCTCGGCGGCGTCTGGTTCCGTTCCTCCAGCCGTACCCGGATGCCGCTTCCGCGACCCTGCACGGGTGAACACCACCATGAGCACGACGGTCACGACGAGGCCGACACCGAGTCCGATCGGCATGATGTTCGTCGCGGTGCCGAGCGCAGCGGCGACGCCGAGGCCGATGATGATGCTCCCTGCGAAGCCCATGCGGGCCCGCATCTCGTGGGAGCTCGGCTGCCTGTCGTCCATGACATCCAACCTACGCGGGACGGACGCCCCCTCCGCCCGACGTCGACACGCCCGGGTTGCGTGAACCCGATCGAGCCGGTATCGTCTCAGAGTCCTGTCCGCCGTGTCTGGAAGTCCTTTGATCTGAATCGTCGCCTCTCCGCGTAAATCACCCACGCGCTGATCCGACGATCCTTCCTGCCACCGGCCCTTCGACAAGTTCAGGGCCCCAGAGGCACACGCCCACGACCGGCACGGTCGACTCGTCGGCATCCGCGCACCCGCACATCTTCCGGGAGCCGCTCATGTCAACACCGACCACTTTCACCTCCGCCGCCGTCACACTCGACCGGCTCACGTTCGCCTGGGCGGACGGTACCGTCGCGCTCGACGCCGTGTCGGGCTCGTTCAGCTCCGGCCGCACCGGGCTCGTCGGACGCAACGGCGCGGGCAAGTCCACGCTGCTGCGCCTGATCGCCGGTGACCTCGTCCCCACCTCGGGACAGATCATCCGCACGGCCGAGGTCGCCTACCTGCCCCAGCGTCTCACGCTCGACACCGACCGCCGCGTCGCCGAGCTGCTCGGCATCGCCGCTCAGCTCGACGCCGTGCGCGCGATCACCGCCGGCGACGTCGACCCGGCGCACTTCGACGCCGTCGGCGACGACTGGGACATCGAGGCGAGAGCCGAGGTGTCCCTCGCCGAGGCCGGGCTCGACCCGTCGTTCCTCGACCGCACGGTCGGCGAACTGTCCGGCGGCGAGTCCGTGCTGGTCGCGATCGCCGGCATCCGGCTGCGTCGCGCGCCGATCACCCTGCTCGACGAGCCGACCAACAACCTCGACCGCGTGGCGCGGGGTCGCCTGGCGGACATGGTCCGCGGCTGGAAGGGCGCGCTGATCGTGGTGAGTCACGACATCGCGCTGCTGGAGCTGATGGATGACACCGCCGAGCTCTACGGCAGCAGCCTGAGCGTGTTCGGCGGCCCCTACTCCGAGTGGCGGGCATGGCTGGATGCCGAGCAGGAAGCCGCCCGGCAGGATGAGCGCGATGCGACGCAGGCGTTCAAGAAGGAGAAGCGGCAGCGCATCGAGGCGGAGACCAAGCTCGCGCACAGGGCGAGCTTCGCGAAGAAGGCGTACGAGAACAAGCGCGAGCCGAAGATCGTCATGAACGGTCGCAAGATGGCCGCACAGGTCTCGGCCGGCCGGCTGCGCACCGAGGTCGCGGGCAAGGAGGAGACGGCACGCGCCGCGATGGATGCCGCCGGCCGCCGTGTGCGCGAGGACGCGTCGATGAAGATCGAGCTGCCCGACCCGGGCGTCTCGAACTCGCGACGTATCGCCACGCTCGGCGACGGGACTCGGTCGTGGGTGGTGCAGGGGCCGGAGCGCGTGGCGCTGATCGGGCGCAACGGTGTCGGGAAGACCACGCTGCTGCGGCGGCTGGTGGCTGATGCCGATCTCATCGGCGGGAACGTGAGCGCTTCGAGCGGGAATGCGCACCTCGCGCGGACGGATCCGGAGGATTCATCCGCCGCTGGCGCACATTCCCGCGTGGAGGGTGCGGATGCCGCGGCATCCGAGTTCCCGATCAACCCGGAACTGGTCGCGGAGGCGCACACCGATCGGATCGGCTACCTGTCCCAGCGTGTGGACGGTCTCGACGAGTCGGCGTCCGTGGTGGAGAACATCGCGGCGGCGGCTCCGCACGTTCCCGACAAGGAGCTGCGCAACCGGCTCGCCCGCTTCCTGATCCGCGGGGCCACGATGGACCGCCCCGTCGGCGCGCTGTCGGGCGGTGAGAGGTTCCGGGTGGCGCTAGCGAAGCTGCTGCTCGCCGATCCCCCGCCGCACCTCGTGGTGCTCGACGAGCCGACTAACAACCTCGACCTCGACACGGTCGATCAGCTGGTCCAGGCGCTGCTCGCCTTCCGCGGAGCGGTGCTCGTCGTCAGCCACGACGACGTGTTCCTGCAGCGGCTGGAACTCGACCTGACGCTGGAGCTGGATGCCGAAGGCCAACTGACCCAGATCGGGTGAGGGTTCCGCGGCGCGGTCCTGGCGGGCAGGATGGAGGCATGACTCCTCTCGTCCGCCCCCGCCAGGACCGCGTGATCGCCGGCGTCTGCTCGGCCGTGGCACGACGATTCGACATCAGTCCGACGACCGTGCGCGTGATCACGGTGCTGGCTGTGCTGTTCGCGGGCCTGTCGATCTGGGCCTACGTGCTGCTCTGGATCATCGTGCCGAACGAGTTCTGAGGCTCACTTCGCCCGGCTGGACCTCATGGCCCTGGTGTGCGCGAGCTCCGGGTCCGACGCCAGTCGCGCGTACTCCTCGGACTCCCGGGGATCAGCGCCACGCGCCCCTCGGCATCGTGGTGAGTGCCCCAGCCGTAGCGCTTGCCCAGCGGGGACGAGCGCAGGCAGGCCTGGCCCTTCGAGAAGAACTCCTCACGGGCCGCCTCGTCGTGCGGGTCGATACCCTTGCGCAGCGCATGCGTCTCGAACAGCACGTCGTCGGACGTGCGCGTGTACGGCTCTTCGATGAGCAGTCGGTAGTGCAGCGCGGCGATGGAGAGGTTCTCGGCGATCGGAGGCTCCTCGCCGTGCTCGGCACGGCAGTCCTCCGAGACCTCGATGAACGTGTTCGTGTAGTTCGTCGTGTGCGCCATGCGGCCAGCATCCCCCACGCCGGCGACATTGTCGAGGATCAGCCGAGCGCCGCGAGCCACGGGTGCCCGGGGATCGTGCGCCGCAGAGCCTCCGCGAGCCAGGCGCGTCGTCGATCGTCCAGGAACGGCAGGGTCGCGTCGAAGTCCGCGCGATCCTTGTCGCGCAGTCCCCTCGCCTTGTAGAGCAGCTGGATCTCGGGCTGCAGAAAGCGGATGCCGTCGCGCTCCCAGAGGGCGTCGGCCATCGGCATCCGGACGCTCCGGTCGCGCCGGTACTGCCATTCGTCCGTCGTTCCCGGGCCGAGCAGGATGTCGTACTCCCACGGATCCGCGGCGCTGCGGCGCGCCCAGAGCTGACCGCATCCGTCCGGGAGGTCGTCCGGATCGTCGGATGCCACCGGCTTCAACGCACCCGAGAACGCCGCCCACAGGTGCAGACGATCGCCGACGTGCGCACGCAGGAGAGGCAGCTCGGCGCGGAGGATGCCGGGATCGATGTCCTCGTGATGGCGCTCGACACCGGTGAAAGCCTGCAGGGCCCAGCCGCCGGCGATCCACCACGTGCCGCCGTAGCCGTCGAAGAAGTCCCGGACGTCGGCGGGCGAACGCGGCGCCCAATCTCCGTACAGACGCGTGAACTCGGCCTCTTCCATCCGTTCACGGTATCGGAGGCCGCCAGAGTGTCGGCGGCCTGCCGCATGATGGAGGGATGAGCGATGTGCTCGACCGCTTCACCCCCGCGACCCAGGACTGGTTCCGCGGGGCGTTCGACGCGCCGACGAACGCTCAGGCGGGTGCCTGGGAGGCGATCTCCGCGGGACGCAACGCGCTCGTCGTCGCGCCGACCGGGTCGGGCAAGACGCTGTCCGCGTTCCTCTGGGCGATCGACAGCGTGTTCCGGGAACGGGTGGAGGGAGCGGATGCCGACGGCGAGCCGCGCACGCGCATCCTCTACATCTCCCCGCTGAAGGCGCTGGGTGTCGACGTCGAGCGCAACCTCCGCTCGCCGCTGATCGGCATCGGGCAGTCCGCGCGGCGATTGGGTCTGCCGGTGCCGGAGGTCACGGTCGGGGTGCGATCCGGGGACACCACGTCGAGCGACCGCCGCAAGCTGGTCAGCGCCCCGCCCGACATCCTCATCACGACGCCCGAATCGCTCTACCTGATGCTCACCAGCCGCGCCGGCGAGACGCTGCGCGGCGTGCACACGGTGATCATCGACGAGGTGCATGCGGTGGCCGCCACCAAGCGCGGCGCGCATCTCGCGGTGAGCCTGGAGAGACTGGACGCCCTGCGTGCAGCGCGCGGCGCGGAATCTCCGGCGCAGCGCATCGGCCTGTCGGCCACCGTCCGTCCGATCGACGAGGTCGCCCGCTTCCTCGGCGGTTCCGCGCCGGTCGACATCGTGGCGCCGCGCGCTGTGAAGACGTTCGAGCTCGGCGTGGTGGTGCCGATCGAGGACATGCGCAACCCTCCCCCGCCGCCCGGCGCAACGACCTCGAACGACGAGCCCGCCGAGTACACCGAGGTGACCGGTTCCGTCTGGCCGCACGTCGAGGAGGCGATCGTCGACAAGGTGCTCGAGAACCGGTCGACCATCGTGTTCGCCAACTCGCGCCGGCTGGCGGAGCGGCTCACCGGGCGACTCAACGAGATCTACTCGGAGCGGATCGGGGTGGCCCTTCCCGACAACGCCGCACCGCCGGCCGCCATGATGGCGCAGGCGGGGTCGACCGCCGGCGCCGATCCCGTGCTCGCGAAGGCCCATCACGGCTCGGTCTCCAAGGAGCAGCGCGCGATCGTCGAGGAGGAGCTGAAGTCAGGCGTGCTGCGCTGCGTCGTGGCGACGAGCAGCCTCGAGCTCGGCATCGACATGGGTGCGGTCGACCTGGTGATCCAGGTGGAGGCGCCGCCGTCCGCGGCATCCGGCCTGCAGCGCGTCGGCCGCGCCGGGCACCAGGTCGGCGAGATCAGCCGGGCATCCCTCTTCCCCAAGCATCGCGGTGACGTGCTGCACACCGCCATCGTCACCGAGCGGATGCTGGCGGGACAGATCGAGGCGATCGCCGTGCCGCGCAATCCGCTCGACATCCTCGCCCAGCAGACCGTCGCGGCCTGCGCGCTCGATCCGATCTCGGTCGAGGACTGGTTCGAGACCGTGCGGCGCAGCGCGCCGTTCCAGACTCTCCCCCGCTCGGCGTACGAGGCGACGCTCGACCTGCTCGCCGGCAAGTACCCGTCCGACGAGTTCGCCGAACTGCGCCCCCGGGTCGTGTGGGATCGGGATGCCGGGACGCTGACCGGCCGACCCGGTGCCCAGCGCATCGCGGTGACCAGCGGCGGGACGATCCCCGACCGCGGACTGTTCGGGGTCTTCGTCGCGGGCGAGACCACGGGCGCCCGTGTGGGCGAGCTCGACGAGGAGATGGTCTACGAGTCGCGCGTCGGCGACGTGTTCACGCTCGGCACGACCAGCTGGCGGATCGCAGAGATCACCCACGACCGGGTCAACGTCATCCCCGCGTACGGCCAGCCGGGCAAGGTGCCGTTCTGGCACGGCGACGGCATCGGGCGGCCCTTCGAGCTCGGCGAGGCCCTCGGCCGCTTCTCCCGCGAGGTCTCCACCGCCGAGCCCTCGAAGGCGCAGCAGCGCCTGATCGACGCGGGCCTGGACGACATGGCGCGCACCAACCTGATCGGCTACCTGACCGAGCAGCGCGAGGCCACCGGCACCCTGCCCACCGACCGCACCCTCACCGTCGAACGCGGCCACGACGAGGTCGGCGACTGGCGGGTCATCCTGCATTCCCCGTACGGCATGAAGGTGCACGCACCGTGGGCGCTGGCCATCAACGCGCGCGTGCGCGAGCGGCTCGGAGTGGAGGGATCGGCGGTCGCGAGCGATGACGGCATCATCGTGCGCATTCCGGATGCCGATGCCGAGCCGCCCGGGGCGGACCTCTTCGTGTTCGACGCGGACGAGCTGGAGCAGATCGTCACCGCCGAGGTCGGCGGGTCGGCGCTGTTCGCCTCGCGCTTCCGAGAGTGCGCGGCCCGCGCGCTGCTCATGCCGCGGATGAACCCCAACAAGCGCACGCCCCTGTGGCAGCAGCGGCAGCGGTCGGCGCAGCTGCTGGAGGTCGCCAGGCGCCATCCGACCTTCCCTGTGATCCTGGAGACCCTGCGCGAGGTGCTGCAGGACGTCTACGACCTGCCGTCGCTGCGCCGCCTCATCACCGACATCTCCGAGCGGCGCATCCGCCTGGTCGAGACCGAGCCCGCGCAGCCCTCGCCGTATGCGCGCGATCTGCTCTTCGGCTATGTCGGCGCGTTCATGTACGAGGGCGACTCGCCGCTGGCCGAGCGCCGCGCCGCCGCGCTGTCTGTCGATCCCGCGCTGCTCGGCGAACTGCTCGGCACGGTCGAGATGCGCGAGCTGCTCGACCCCGACGTCATCGCGCAGTTCGAGCGGGAGGCGCAGCGCCTCGACCCGCAGCGCCGCGCACGGGGGGTGGAGGGCGTCGCCGATCTGCTGCGGATGCTCGGACCCCTGGATGCCGAGGAGGTCGCGGCGCGGCTGGAGCCCTCGACGGACGGAGGGGAAAGCTCCGCTTCGCCCGAGCAGGCATCCGCACTCCTCAACGAGCTCGTCACCGCCCGTCGCGCCGTCCCGATCACGATCGCCGGCCACGCCCGCTGCGCCGTGATCGAGGATGCCGGGCGGCTGCGCGACGCACTCGGCGCAGCTCTGCCCACGGGCATCCCCGTCGCGTTCCTGGAGCCGGTCGCCGACCCCCTCGGCGACCTCGTTTCGCGGCATGCCCGCACCCACGGTCCGTTCACGACGGATGCCGTCGCCACGCGCTTCGGCATCGGGACCGCCGTCGCGCGGCACACCCTCCAGCGGCTGGAATCGGCGGGACGACTGACCAGCGGTTACTTCCTGCCCGCCGACGACGCCGACCCGGGCGGCGCGAAGGAGTGGTGCGACGCCGAGGTGCTGCGCCGGCTGCGGATGCGCTCGCTCGCCGCGATCCGCGGCAGCGTCGAGCCTGTCAGCCCACAGGCCTATGCGCGGTTCCTGCCGGACTGGCAGCACCTGACCCGGCCGCTGGAGGGCATCGACGGCGTGCTCAGCGTGATCGAGCAGTTCGCCGGAGTTCCGATCCCCGCCAGCGCATGGGAGTCGCTGGTGCTGCCGAGCCGGGTGCGCGACTACGCGCCGGCGCTGCTCGACGAGCTCACCGCGGCAGGCGAGGTCGTGTGGGCCGGCCATGGGTCGCTCCCGGGCCGAGACGGCTGGGTCTCGCTGCATCCGGCCGACCTCGCACCGTTCACGCTGCCGGTCCCGGAGGAGTCGCCCGGTGCGGGATCGCTCGAGGAGAAGGTGCTCGACGTGCTGCGGCTCAGCGGAGCGTCGTTCGCGGGCGCTCTGCGTGCGATGACGGATGCCGAGAACGAGCAGTCCGTGCTCGACGCCCTCTGGACACTGACGTGGCAGGGCCACGTCACGAACGACACGTTCGCACCCGTGAGGGCGCTGATCGCCGGCGGCTCGCAGGCGCACAAGACGGCGCGACGCGCACCGCGCACCCGCACCTACCGGGGCGTCTCGCTGACGCGACCGGGGGCGCGGCCGTCGTCGGCCGGCTTCGGCGGGCGCTGGGCGGTGCTGCCGGAGACGACTCCCCCTCCAGGGCAGGCAGAGCCTGGGGATGCCGCGCGCCGCGCGACCGTGACGGCGGGGCTCCTGCTCGACCGATACGGGGTCGTCACCCGCGGAGCGGTGCAGGCGGAGGGCGTGCCGGGCGGCTTCGCCCAGGCATACCGGGTGCTGGCCGGCTTCGAGGAGGCGGGTCACTGCCGCCGCGGCTACGTGATCGAGAAGCTGGGGGCCGCGCAGTTCGCGGCATCCACCACGGTCGACCGTCTCCGCACCTTCTCCGGCCTCGCCGATCCGCCACCGCGGCAGGCCGTCACGCTGGCCGCGACCGACCCGGCGAACCCATATGGCGCGGCCCTCGCGTGGCCGCGGCTCGACGACGTCTCCCACCGCCCGGGCCGCAAGGCCGGCGGGCTCGTGGTGCTCGTCGACGGCGCGCTCGTGCTGTACCTGGAGCGCGGCGGCCGCACCGTGCTCGCGTTCGACGACGACCCCGAGGTGCTGCGAGCCGCGGCATCCGACCTCGTCGCGACCTCCCGCGCCCGGCGCCTCGAGACGCTCACCGTCGAGAAGATCAACGGCGCCGGCGTCTACGGCACGCCCTTCGCGCTCGCCCTGCAGGAAGCCGGCTTCGTCGCGACCCCGCGCGGTTACGCCCTCCGTAAGTCGGTGTGAGCGCGCCGCGTCCGTCGGGCGACGGTCAGGCGGCCGTCACCAGGCGACCGTCGCGAATCGCGGCATCCAGCCCCTCTTCTGCTGCCCGGCGTCCCTCGGCGATCAGGCGTGGCACATCCTTCGTCACCCACTGAGCCATGCGCGCCATGTCGGGCTGGATCAGGATGACCGTCGGATCCGCCACCAGGTCTGCCGTCGCCGCAGTCGTGCGCATCATCCGCACGTTCTCCCACTTCGCATGCAGCCGGACGATGATGGTCCGCGTGGCCCCGAGGGCGCGCGTCACCCGGTCGGGCACGTTGTCGATCATACCGCCGTCCGCCAGCAGCCGGCCGCTGCGCCGAACAGGAGGAAGCAGGCCGGGCACGGCGATCGTGGCGCGGAGGGCACTGCTGAGCGGGCCGTGATCGAGGATCACCCCTCGCCGCGTGCGCAGGTCGGTGGCGTAGGCGCCGAACCTCCGCGGCAGATCCTCGATCATCGGGTCCTCACCCAGAATGCGGTGCACGGCGTCCGTCACCGCATGGGTGTCGAGCACGCCCCACCGCGGGCGCGCCGACCAACGGGCGATGTGACTCCAGCGGAATCTGCGGACGGCGCTCTCGATGGCGTCTGCATCGAGCCGAGCGGCATACGCGGCGCCGATGAGCGCTCCCGCGCTGGTGCCCGCGACGATCCCGGGTCGGATGCCGCGCTCCTCCAGCACCTGGAGCACGCCCGCCTGGGCGGCTCCGTAGGCACCGCCGCCGCTCAGCGTCAGACCCAGCGTCAGGTCGTCACCCATCGGAGTTCCCCTCGTGAACGTTGCGGCGACGCTATCAGCATCCGGCTGAGCATCCGGCGGAGGGTACGACCGATCATCAGCCCACGGAGCTCCATGCGGCCCGGAGCCGACGAGCCCATTCCTCCAGTTCCCCGGTCGCGAGAACTACGGGTCCGTCGGAGATGTCGACGTTACGAAGCGGATCGTCCTGGTCGTGCTGAGGAAACACGTGGCAGTGCAGATGAGGCATCCGGTGCCCCATCACCAGATAGTCGACCTTGCGCGGGCAAAAGACCGATGCGACGGCGCTTCCTGTTCTCTGGACATCGGACCAGAACGCCGCCCGCGCCGCAGGCCCGAGATCCGTCATGTCGGTCAGATGCTCCCGCAGGATCACGACGCAGTAGCCGGGATGTGCTTGATTCCGCACCAGCCGGACGTGCGCGGTCGACGTCGAGACGACCAGCACGCTGTGCGCGTTCTCGTCGAGATGCGCATCCGCGCACATGCCACATGCCTCCGGATCGATGAGCGCCGCCCATTCAGCATCCGACCACCACATCCCGCGATCATACGGCTGCCCGCCCGTGCTAACCTGCTCCGCATGACGGCGCGTCAGCACACCTATCTCCCGGCTCTGGTCAGAGCCGGCGATCAGTAGCGCCCGACAAGGCCAGAGCCCCAGGCAAGGACGACCGTCCTTGCCTTTCGTGTATCCACGGGAGGCTCTGCCCCGTCACCCTCTCGTGCACCCATCGAGAGGAACATCATGACCCGCGCAGACGACATCCTGCGTCCCATGCTCCGCACCATCGACGCGATCGTCGACGAGCAGGCGCTGCGCGCCAAACTCGAGAGCGGCCGGCAGCTGCGCATCAAGTACGGCGTCGACCTCACCGCGCCCGACCTGCATCTGGGTCACGCGGTGAACCTCTGGCTCATGCGGCACCTGCAGGACCACGGGCATCGCGTGGTCTTCCTGCTGGGCGATCTCACCACCCGCGTCGGCGACCCGACCGGCAAGAGCGAGACCCGCCCCGTACTCACGGCGGAGCAGATCGAGCAGAACGCGCAGGCCTTCCTCGACCAGGTCTCGATCGTGCTGGACACCGCACCCGAGGTGTTCGAGGTGCGCCGGAACTCGGAATGGTTCGATCGGATGCCGGTCGCCGAGCTGCTGAGTCTGTTCAGCATGACCACGCACGCGCAGCTGATGGCCCGCGACATGTTCCGCGAGCGCGTCGCCCAGGGGCGTGAGATCGCCCTGCACGAGCTGACCTACCCCGTGCTGCAGGGCTACGACAGCTTCGCCATGCAGAGCGATCTGACCATCGTCGGGTCGGATCAGCTGTTCAACGAGATGATGGGCCGCCAGTTCCAGCAGCGGCTCGGCGCGAGCCCGCAGTCACTGATCACCACCGTCATCACACCGGGCCTGGACGGCGGCCCCAAGCAGTCGAAATCGCTCGGGAATTACATCGCGCTCACCGACAGCGCCAGCGACAAGTTCGGCAAGGCGATGAGCCTGCCCGACGATCTGGTCGGCATCTGGGCCGGCGCGTACACGACCCTGCCCGACGACATCGTGGCCGCGCTGGGCCACGACGCGACCCGCGGCGGACGCATCGCGCGCGACGCCAAGCTGACCCTCGCGGCGGCGGTCGTCGAGCGGTACCACGGCGCGGATGCCGCCGACCGCGAGCGTGCGGCGTTCATCGACGTGTTCGCCCACGGAGCGGTGCCGGAGGAGCTCGAGCCGGTCAGCATCGAGCATCCGGCCTCGACCGCGCTCGCCCTGCTCGAGCAGGTCCGGCCGGACTTGAGCCGGTCGGCCCTGCGGCGTCTGATCTCCCAGGACGCCGTACGGATCGACGGCGTCCCCGTCACAGACCCGGAGCAGCAGGTGCTCGTCTCCAGCGGGTCCGTCATCCGCACCGGCAGGCGCTCCTGGGCCCGGGTCGCGCTGAGGTAGCTCCCGCCGAGCCACCGGCGGCAGCTCGGCGGGTCGGCGGAGTGTCATAGTGTGGCGAGCATGATCAGCGAGTTCCTCACCGGCATCCGGTTCCTGGGGCGCGGCTTCGGCTACTGGAAGCGGATGCCGGGCCTGATGGCCCTCGGCCTGGTTCCCGGGCTGATCGCCCTGGTGGTGCTCGCCGCCGCGCTCATCCCGTTGTGGCTCTCACTGGGCACGATCACGAGCTGGATCACCCCGTTCGCGGATTCCTGGGACTCCGGCTGGGCCATCGCCCTGCGCTTCGCGATCGGCGCGGTCATCACCATCGGCTCCCTCGTTCTCGCCAGCGTGGTCTTCACGGCGCTCGCCCTGCTGATCGGCGATCCCTTCTACCAGCGCATCTGGCGCGCCGTCGAGAACGACGTCGGAGGCGATGTCCCCGAAGGGGACGGCGGGCTGCGCGTGGCCTTCGGCGAGAGCATCCGCCTGGTGCTGCTGGGCATCCTGGTCGCCCTGCTCGCGCTGATCCTCGGACTCATCCCCGTGGTGGGCGCCGCCGTCGCCGCCGTCGTCAGCGTGCTGCTGACCGGCCGGCTGCTGGCCCGCGAGCTGACCGGGCGCGCACTGAACGCCCGCGATCTGCCGAGCTTCCAGCGCTCCCAGCTGTTCGCCACCCGCCGTTCCCGGCTGCTCGGCTTCGGGGTGGCGACGCAGCTCTGCTTCATGGTTCCGCTCGGTGCCGTGTTCATCATGCCGACCGCTGTCGCCGGTGCCACGCTGCTGGCGCGCGAACTGCTCGCGCAGGCGCCGGACCCGGAGGCTCCCCGTGCCTGAGGGCGACACGGTCTTCCAGGCAGCGCGCCGCCTCGACGACGCCCTGCGCGGCCAGCAGGTGACGCGCTTCGACCTGCGCGTCCCCCGCGCCGCCCTCGTCGACCTGACAGGCAGCACCGTGCACGAGGTGGTGCCGCGCGGCAAGCACATCCTGATGCGGATCGGCGAGCACACGCTTCATTCCCATCTGCGCATGGACGGCACGTGGCGCATCTACCGCACCGGCGAGAAGTGGCGGCATCCGGCCTTCAAGGTCCGCGCGATCGTGGGCACGGCCGCCCGGGAGGCGGTCGGCGTCGACATCGCCGAGGTGAAGGTCGTCGCCACCCGCGACGAGGGCGAGCTGGTCGGGCATCTGGGCCCCGACCCGCTGTCGGACGCCTGGGATGCCGAGGAGGCGATCCGCCGGCTGAGCGCGGACGATCGCAGCATCCACGTCGCCCTGCTCGACCAGCGCAACGTCGCCGGCTTCGGCAACGAGTACGCCGCCGAACTGCTGTTCCTGCGCGGCATCCTGCCCACCACGCCCACCCCGGATGTCGATGTCCCGGCACTCATCGACCTGGGCGCGCGCACCATCCGCGCCAACCGCGACCGCATCGATCGCACCTTCACCGGCGACGCGCGCCGCGGCTTCACCGACTGGGTCTACGGTCGCGCCAACCGGCCGTGCCGGCGCTGCGGAACCCTCATCCGCACGGGTGCACTCGGCGCGGATCCGACCCGTGAGCGCGTCACGTTCTGGTGTCCGAACTGCCAGCGATGACCCGCATCCCCGATGGGGAATGAAATCGTACGACCCGTGGTTGTAGCTATATCCGGAAGTCTCCGGACACGGGAGGAATCGTGGGCAAGAACTACATCGACATCGAGGACGACCACGGCGAGACGCTGCGTTACCGCAAGCACGTCAACGGTCGTGGTCTCGTCGCGCACGGCGCGAAGGTGAACCCCAAGGCGGTCGTCGAAGCCGGGGCCTATGTCGAACCCGGGGCGAAGATCGGAGCCGGGGCGCGCGTCGCCCGCGGCGCCTGGGTCGACTCGGATGCCGTGATCGGCGAAGACGCCTACATCGACGCGCACGCGCACATCGGCCAGGGGGCCGTGATCGGCGACGGCGCGCATGTCGGCGTCCGCACCGAGATCGGCGCGGGGGCGCGCATCGCACGCGGGGCGCGGATCGGCGATGACGAGACCGTCGCCGCTGGTCTCCGCATCGCGACCGATCGCAAGGGACTCTGGCTGGCAGCCTGAGCCCCGGGACGCAGCATCCGTCGTCTCCCGGTGCGACGGATGCTGCCCTGACGCGCACGCGACGCGTGTCTCAGAAACGGCGGGAGTGGGCATGGCGCACGCGCACCTTCTGGGACAAACGCGCCAGCGCGTCTCGGAAGCGGCGCGTCCGGATGCCCGTGACCCGCCGGAAGTGGGACATGACCATCCCCGCGGTCACAGCAGCCGGCGCTCGGATGCCCAGACCGTGAGCTCGTGTCGTGAGGAGAGCTGCAGCTTGCGCAGCACCGCGGACACGTGGGTCTCCACCGTCTTGATCGAGATGAACAGTTCGGCGGCGACCTCCTTGTAGGCATAGCCGCGGGCGATCAGCCTCATGACCTCCTGCTCGCGCGCCGACAGCCGATCCAGCTCGTCGTCCACCGCGGCCGTCTCGCCGGCCACCGCACCGAAGGCGTCGAGCACGAAGCCCGCCAGACGCGGCGAGAACACCGCGTCCCCGCCCGCGACGGCGTGCACGGCCTTCGAGACCTCCACGCCCGATGAGCCCTTCGTGATGTACCCGCGGGCGCCGGCGCGGATCACCCGCACCACGTCCTCCGCGGCATCCGACACGCTCAGCGCGAGGAAGCGCGCTGTCGTGGGAGCGGAGCCGCGGATCACGGACTCGCCGCCCGTGGCATCCGCGCCTGCACCTCCCGGAAGATGCACGTCGAGGAGCACGACGTCCGGCATCTTCTCGCGGATCGTCGCGATCGCCGAGGGCACGTCCGCGGCCTCGCCCACCACCTCGACGGTCTCGTCCAGGTCGGCGCGCAGGCCGGAGCGGAAGATCGAGTGGTCGTCGACGATCACCACGCGGATGCTGTCGCTCATGCGTCCTCCGATCGCAGCGGCGCCCCCGCGATCCGCAGGTGCACCTCGGTGCCGTTCTCGTCGCTGCGCACGGTGCCGGACCCTCCCGCCCGCCGCATCCGCCCGATGATCGACTGCCTGACCCCGAGGCGGTCACCCGGCACCTCGTCGAGGTCGAATCCGGCGCCGCGGTCGCGGATGAACACGTCGACGCCACTCGTCGAGCCCTCGATGTACACCGAGACCTCACCGCCGGCGTGCCGGGCCGCGTTCAGCATGGCCTCGCGCGCCGCCGCAGCCAGCTCGCCGCTCGCCCGCTCGGTGGAGAGTCCGGCGGAGACGACGTCGATGTGCACGGGATAGTCGAGCTCCAGTGCTCCCGCGTAGTCGCGCAGGTCCGTCGGCAGATCGCTGTCGGCGGGGGCGTCCCCGTCGTACAGCCACGCCCGCAGCTCGCGCTCCTGCGCCCGGGCGAGACGGGCCGCCTCGCTGGAGGCGCCCGCGCGGTTCTGGATGAGCGCGAGGGTCTGCAGCACCGAGTCGTGCAGGTGCGCGGCCATCTCGCTGCGCTGCTCCTCGCGGATGCGACGCACCCGCTCGCCGGAGAGCTCGCGCCAGCGATGCATCAGCGACGAGGCGAACATCGCCAGCAGGCCGGCGAACGGCGCGAGCAGGAGCACCGGCCCGGTCGGACGCGCGACCATCGCGACCACCATCACCACCAGCAGCACGACCGCGATCCCGCGCACGACGCCCGCCTGCCGCGGTCCCCGGGTCGGGTCGATGCGATCGATGAGGTCCGCCCACAGTGCAGCCCCGACCAGCAGCACGACGGGTCCCAGCAGCAGGATGCCGAGGTCGAGCAGCATCGGCATGCTGCCGTCCACGCCCAGATCGGGCAGGTAGACGCCGAGCATGTATCCGGTGCCCAGCTGCTGCAGCATGATCAGCTCCAGCAGCGCCCCGACGGCCAGCAGCACCCATGCCACCGGGGCCTTCCGGGAAGGCGCGGACTTCCCCGGCTCCCACGGCGTGAACACCCAGCACCAGACGTACAGCAGCACCCCCGCGCCGCTCAGCACGGTGAGCGCGATGAACATCGCCCGCACCAGCCCCGTCGACACGCCCAGGTGCCGCGCCAGCCCCTCGGCGGTGCCCGAGATCAGGCATTCACGCGCACGCGTCAGCTCCGGACGCGGCGGCGGGACGGCCCGCGGCGGTCGCGCCAGAGGCACCAGCGGATGCTGCGCTGAAGAGGACATGACGCCATCCAACCATCCGCGCGTGACGTAACCGGGGCTCCGGGGCAAGGATCAGGGGCGAGTCAGGGGATCACCCCATGGCGGCGCCCGCCGGCGCGCCGACAGGATCGAAGCATGACCTTCCCGACTGCCCCGCCTCCGGCACCGGAGCGACCTGCATCGCACGACACCACCCGACGATCCGATCGGTTCTTCGCTTGGGTGTCCGGCCTCGGCGTGGCCCGCTCGGACGGCTGGATCGGCGGCGTGGCGGCGGGCATCGCGTCGCGGCTGCGCATCGATCCGCTCATCGTCCGCGGCATCCTCGTCGTCGCGGCCCTGTTCGGGCTGCCGATGATCCTGCTCTACGCCGTGGCGTGGGCGCTGCTCCCCGACCCCGAGGGCCGCATCCACCTGCGCGAGCTGCTGCGCGGCCGCTTCGAGCCCGCGCAGCTCGGGATCCTCGCCGGCTTCCTGATCGGAATGCTGTCGGTCACGCCGACCGTCGGACTGTTCCTCGTCGAGCGGATCATCAACCCGTACTCGTTCCAGACATTCGGCCCGAGTCCCTTCGGCGTCTTCCTCTTCATCGTCGGGCTGGTGCTGGTCGGCATCCTGCTCGTCCTGATCGTGCGCGCCGCGCGCCACACTCCGGGGGGTGACGCGTCGGACCCGCGAATGGCTTCAGCGGCGGCGCAGACTCCCCCGTTCCCCTCCGCTCCGGTCGGCTATTCGGGTGCCGCCGTCGATGCGGAGATCCGAGAGGAGGATGCCGGCGTCGACTCTGCTTCGGGTGCAGAGGTCGAGTCGCCGGCATCCTCCCTCACTCTGCCGATGACGGGTGGCGAGCCCTCCGCCCCTCCTGCGGATGCCGAGGCGCTGGACGCCTGGCGCGCCCAGCATGCTGCCTGGCAGCAGCAGGACCAGGCGTGGCGCCGTCAGCAGCAGGATGCCGAGCGCGCCGCACGCGATCAGGCCCGCGCCGAGCGGCAGACCGCTGCCGCGGCGTTCGCCGCCGAGGCGGCCGAGCGACGCCGGATCCGCCGCGCCTCCAATCCGCGCGCAGGTTTCGCCTACGTCGGCACGACCATCGGCGTGGCTCTGGTCGTCGCCTCCGCCGTGTGGCTGCTGTCGTCGGATCCCGGCGTCACGACGGGCGCCCTTGCGGTGCTGTCGGCATCGCTGGTGTTCGCCTTCGGCATGGTGATCGCGGGGGTCGCCCGGCGACGGAGCGGATTCCTGGCGTTCCTCACCGCGGGGACCCTGGTGGCAGGCCTCATCACGGGTGGCGCGGCGACGTTGGGAAACGTGGCGTTCGGCGAGGCGACGGCGAGCAATGTCCGGGAAGGCACCATGCGTCAGCCTTTCGGGAACATGCTTGTGTACCTCCAGAACACGGCGGATCGTGATTCCTATCCGGTGACGGTGCACAAGGGAGTCGGGTACACGGAGATCTTCGTCGGCGAAGGCGTCGAGCTTCGGCTGACCGCGACGGTCGGCGACGTCAACGTGTACGGCAATCGGATGGAACTGGACGCCGAGGGCAACTCCGTCGGCGGGGGGAACGACGCCTTCACCGGCACGACGCGGGCTGATGGCCGCACGGTCTACCGGGAGACGATCTCCTCACCCGTGAACCCGGCATCGCACGACGCGCCGTCGTCGATCACCGTCGTCCCCGTGACCATCGACCAAGACGCAGGCGACATCGTCATCACCTATTCCGCCCTCACTGACAAGGAGGCCGAGAAGTGAACACCGAGCCGACCGTCCCGCTCCCCGAGACCATGTCCGCGCCCGATGCCGAGCACGCGACGCTCCCGCTCGAGGAATCGATCCTCCCCACGTCGGAGGGTTCCGACCCGCTCGCGGAGGCGCCGACCACGGCATCCGCTCCTCCACCCCGCACCCGCTGGGCCGCGATCGTCTGGGGTCTGTGCTTCGCCGCGATCGCCTGGTTCGGGATCTGGATGCTCAGCGACCGCGAACGTCACGACAGCGTGACCGACTGGCTCGCCTCCCTGAATCCCGGAACGATCACCGCGTTCGCGCTTCTGAGCCTGGGTGCACTCGTGCTCATCAGCGGGCTCGTCGGACTGATCCGGCGCGCGCAGCGCCGCCTCACGAACCAGAGTTGAACGTTGATGCAGACCACTGCAGACTCTAAAAGAGGATAAGGTCAAAAATAGAGTCGCTTTCCCAGAGGTCACCATGGACATCACCGCACAGGCGTCGAGCATCGGCAGCCTCGCCGACGAGACCCGGCGCGCCCTGTACGAGTACGTCGCGGGGCAGACCGAGCCGGTCAGCAGGGATGCCGCCGCCGACGCGGTCGGCATCGCCGCGCACATGGCCCGCTTTCACCTCGACAAGCTCGTCGAAGCAGGACTTCTGGACACCGAGTTCCGCCGTCTGTCCGGACGCACAGGTCCTGGCGCTGGCCGCCCGTCCAAGCTCTACCTGCGCGCAAGCGGGACGATCTCGTTGTCCCTCCCCGAGCGCCGCTACGACCTCGTCGGTCACCTGCTCGCGGGCGCCATCGAGCGCGCCGCCGAGGGCGCGGACCTCGACCGCGCCGTCGCGGACGTCGCCCATGACGAGGGCGTGCAGATCGCCGCATCCGCTCCCCGACCCGCCGAGCCCGCGGAGGACCTCGATCGGGTCTCCGCGGTGCTCGCGGCCCAGGGCTTCGAGCCGCACGAGGAGGACGGCGCGCTCATGCTCGCCAACTGCCCGTTCGACTCGCTCGCCCGCGATCACACCGCCCTGGTGTGCTCGGCCAACCTCGCGCTGATCGGCGGAATCCTCGAGGGCATGGACTGCACGCACCTGCAGGCGCACGGCGAGCCGCACGTCGGCCAGTGCTGCGTGGCGATCCGCGCCGAGGTCTGAGCGAAGCATCCGCTCGCCGGGCCTGAGAACAGGAGCATCGCCGAGAACAGGACGTTTCGGCCGAGAATCCTCCTGGCCTCGACGATCCCCCTGTTCTCGCGCGCACCTCCGCGACCTCGTTACGCTGAAGCAATGAAGAACGACCGGCGCCGCCCCGCACGCCCGCGCCCGGGCAAGCCGGCGCCGAAGAAGGCGCAGCAGAAGCCCGCAGCACGAAAGGCCGCGCCGAAGAAGCCGTCGCCCCAGCCCCGACCGGCACCCGAGGAGCCGCGGATCCTTCGCCTCGGGCTGGTCCCCGGCACGACGCCCGGCAGGTGGATCGACACCTGGAAGGAGCGGATGCCGCACGTCGAGCTCGAGCTGGTGCCGATGTCCTTCGCCGAGCAGCGCGAGCAGCTCGCCGAGGTCGACCTCGCGCTCGTGCGGCTGCCGGTGGCGCGTGCGGAGGACCTGCACGTGATCCCCCTCTATGACGAGCTTCCCGTGGTCATCGCGGCGAAGGAGTCGCACCTGATGGCCGCAGACGATCTCACCGCCGACGACCTCGCCGGGGAGGTGCTGATCACCCCGGGCGATGACGTGCTCGGCACCCTGGACCTCCCCACCGTCGCCCCGCGGTTCCCCACGATCGAGACCACCGAGGACGCGGTGGCTACCGTCGCCTCCGGAGTCGGCATCCTGGTCGTGCCGATGTCGCTCGCGCGACTGCACAAGCGCAAGGACGCCGACTACCGCATCCTCCGCGACGGCCCGATCTCGACCGTCGCCCTCGCCTGGCCGCGTGACGTCACCACGCCCGACGTCGAGACCTTCGTCGGCATCGTGCGCGGGCGCACCGCGAACTCCTCGCGCTGACCCTCGGCTCAGCAGCTGGAACAGGTCATGGGAATGGCCGCCTCACCGAGGGTGAAGCGGCCATTCGAAGCACCTGAGGTCGAGCCGATCAGGCCGCCGTCGCCAGGTGGGCGGCCGAGCTCACGGTGAGGGCTCCCTCCGCGGCATCCACGACCACCCGGCCGCCGTCGACCAGCGAGCCCTCGACGAACAGGTCCGCGATGCGGTCGTCCACCTCGTTCTGGATCAGCCGGCGCAGCGGGCGCGCGCCGTACTCCGGCTCGTAGCCGTGCTCGCCCAGCCAGGCCACCGCGGCATCCGTCACCTCGAACGAGACCTCACGACCCGCGAGCCGCGCGGCGGTCGCCTGCAGCATGAGCCGCACGATCTCGCCGAGCTCCGTCTGAGACAGCTTCTGGAAGATCACGATCTCGTCGATCCGGTTGAGGAACTCCGGACGCATCGCCTCCCGCAGCTTGCCCATCACACGGGCCTTCAGATCCTCCTGGGAGGCGAAGCCCGAGGCCTCCTGCGACGCCACGAACCCGAGCGCACCCGACCGCGAGGCCAGGAACTCCGAGCCGATGTTCGAGGTCATCACGATCACCGTGTTGCGGAAGTCGACCGTGCGACCCTGGCCATCGGTCAGACGACCGTCGTCGAGCACCTGCAGCAGCAGGTTGAACACGTCGGGGTGCGCCTTCTCGATCTCGTCGAACAGCACGATCGAGTACGGGTTGCGCCGCACGCGCTCGGTGAGCTGACCGGCCTCGTCGTAGCCGACGTATCCCGGAGGGGCGCCGACCAGACGCGACACCGTGTGCCGCTCGCCGAACTCGCTCATGTCGAAGCGGATCACGGCGTTCTCGTCGTCGAACAGGCGATCGGCCAGGGCCTTGGCCAGCTCGGTCTTGCCGACGCCGGTGGGACCGAGGAACAGGAACGAGCCGACCGGGCGACGGGCGTCGCCCATCCCGGTGCGACTGCGACGCACGGCCCGCGCGACCGCGGTCACCGCGTCGTCCTGCCCGATCACACGGGCGTGCAGGTCGGCCTCCAGCTCGTGCAGCCGCGACCGCTCACTCTCCGTCAGCCGGCTGACGGGGATGCCGGTGGCGCGCGAGATCACGGCGGCGATCTGCGCCTCGTCGACGACAGCCTCGCCCGAGGCGGAACCGGACGCAGACGTGCGCGACTCGTCGATCCGGCGCTGCACGTCGGCGATCTCGTCGCGGATGCGCGAGGCCTCCTCGTAGTGCTCGGCGCCGACCGCGGCGTTCTTGCGGGATTCGAGATCGGCCAGCTCCGCCATCAGCGCGCTCACGTCGGGCACGACGCCGAGGCGCAGGCGCAACCGGGCACCGGCCTGATCGATCAGGTCGATGGCCTTGTCGGGCAGCACCCGGTCGGGCAGGTAGCGTGCGCTCAGCTCGACGGCCGCGCGGATCGACTCGTCGGTGAAGGTCACGTCGTGGTGCTCCTGATAGGCGGGCTTCAGCCCCTGCAGGATGCGGACTGCGTCCTCGATGGAGGGCTCGCCGACCTTCACGGGCTGGAAGCGGCGCTCCAGTGCCGGATCCTTCTCGATCCGGCGGTACTCGCTCAGTGTGGTCGCACCCACGAGGTGCAGGTCGCCGCGGGCCAGGCGGGGCTTGAGGATGTTTCCGGCATCCGTGCCGCCCTCGCCCGAGCCGCCCGCGCCGACCACGGTGTGCAGCTCGTCCAGGAACACGATGATCTCGCCCTTGTGGGCGGAGATCTCGTCCATGGTCTTGGTGAGACGCTCCTCGAAGTCGCCGCGGTAGCGGGTGCCGGCGAGCATCCCGGGCAGGTCGAGCGACACCACGCGACGATCCTTCAGCGCAGCCGGCACCGCGCCCTCGACGATCGCACGGGCCAGGCCCTCGACGATCGCCGTCTTGCCGACGCCGGCCTCGCCGATCAGCACCGGGTTGTTCTTGGTGCGACGGCTGAGGATCTCGATCGCCTGCTCGATCTCGACGCTGCGGCCGATCACGGGGTCGAGTTCGCCCGCGCGGGCGCGCGCCGTGAGGTCGAGGCCGTACTTGTCGAGCATCGGGGTCTCGGATGCCGGGTTCTCTGCCGACTCGTCCTGCGGCGCGACGCCGGCGTGCACCGGTTCTCCGCGCAGGCTCTGCGTGAGCGCCTCGGCCGTGACACCGGCACGCGCGAGGATCTGGCCCGACGGGGCGTCCTGACCGATCACAAGCGCGAAGAAGACGTGCTCGGGCTCGATGTAGGTGGAGCCCGAGGAACGGGCCACCTGGTACGCGTGGAACAGCACCCGGCTGGCACTCGGGGTGATGGTGGCGGCGCCGTCGTCGGAGGACTCGCCGGGCATCGGCAGGCGCGCATCCACGGCATCCACGATGGCGGCGGGGTCGACGCCGATACGGGAGATCGCCTCGGCGACGGCCTCGTCGGCGACGATCACGCGCAGGACGTGCAGCGCATCGAGTTCGGTCTGACCGCGCTCGAGCGCGAAACGACCGGCACGCTGCAGGATCTGCTGGGTGCGCGCGGTGAGGAAGCGGCTGAGGTCGATCGATCGCGCCTGCCGGGCCTGCTCACCTGCGAGGTAACGGGCCAGGAACTCGTCGAACGAGCCCGAGCCCGCCTCGTTGAAGTCGTTGGGCATGGGGTTTCCTCTCAAACTTGAGCGTACTTCTGTCAAGTTCAACAACAGATGATGACGCCTATTCCCGGTGGAGCGCAAATCCGCGAATAGACTCGATCGCATGTCCTCGGTGCTCTACGTCTGCGTGCGCCCGGAGCGCAGCGCGGCCGACGCCGAGCACCGCTCCTTCGCCCGCGATCTCGGCATCCCGGAACTGGATCGCCTCGACCTGTTGCACGCGTCCCTGGAGACCGTCGAGTGGCAGCAGTACGACGGCTTCGTGATCGGCGGCTCGCCGTTCAACGTCACGGATGCCGTGAAGGACGAGACGCAGCAGACGGTCGAACGCGACCTGGAGCGCATCGCGGACCGTGCCCTGACCGGCGCCGCCACGGCGCTGTTCACCTGTTACGGGATCGGCGTCGTGACGCGGATGCTGGGCGGCCGCGTCACCATGGATCATCCCGAGCGCGTGCAGGCGGCGCGCATCCGCCTCACCCCCGCTGGCGCGGAGGATCCGCTCTTCGGCCCGAACGCGCCGGCGATGAGCGTGTTCACCGCACACAAGGAATCCGCGGCCGAGACACCGCCGGATGCCGTGCTGCTGGCCACCAGGGACGACTGCCCCGTGCAGGCATACCGCGTCGGCGAGCACCTGTACGCCACGCAGTTCCACCCCGAGGCGTCACCGCAGGACTTCGCCGATCGGATGGCGGTGTACCGCGCGTCCGGCTACTTCGACCCGAGCGAGTACGCGGCCACCGAGCGAATGGTCCTGTCGGCATCCGTCGACGGGGCCGACCTGCTGGGGCGGTTCCCCGCCCTGCTCGGGCGCTGAGCGCCCCCGGAATGGGCTTGGTTGCGGAGCCTGTCGAAGCACCCCGCAACACGGACGTCAGCCCCGCAGCAGGGCGATCTTCTCGTCCAGGTAGCCCGCCAGCGGCATCAGCCCGCCCGTCGCCGACCAGCGCACCGCCGGTTCGCCGTCGAGCAGCGCGAGCGGGCCGGAGGCCCCGCCTGCATCCAGGGCATCCGCGTCCAGCCGCTCCCAGCCGAGATGCACGACCTCACCCTCCGCGAATCCGCCGCGCCGGGCCATCGCTCGCCGCTCGGCGCGCGCCCGGGACGATTCCGCGGTGTACCCGCGGCGCACCTCCTCGGCGGCGCGGAGGATCTCGCCGGTGGCGAGCACTCCGTCGTCGGTGAGCAGCAGCACGCCCAGATGCCAGGCATCGCCGACCCGCACGATCCGGTCCCGCCGCCAGCGCGAAGCGCGCAGCAGGCCGAGCCCCTCGCGCGGGACGCCGGCCAGCCGCTCCCGCGCAGCGGCGAGGAGTGCAGCGGTCGTGGTCACCCGTTCAGGCTAGCCGTCACGCCGCGGAGGGGTATCCCTCCCGCTTCAGCAGCCGGGCCATATGCACCGCGTTGGCGACGGCCGTGCTCATGGACGACTGCACGGAGGCGGGCGTCTCGGGCAGATCCTTGTAGTCGGTCTTCTGCATCGCCTCGCCGTTCCAGTACACGCATCCCTGCGCAGGCACGCTGAACCCCACATCGCCCAGCGACTGGTAGAGCACGGCCACGATGTGATGCGCGCCGTCCTCGTTGCCCACCACGCCGGCCAGCGCGACCTTGTCGAACATCGTGGGGCGCCCCTCGGCGTCCGTCTCCCCGAGCTCGGCGTCCAGGCGCTCGAGCACGCGCTGCGCGACACTGGACTGCTGGCCGAGCCACGTCGGGGTCACGAGCACGACGATGTCGGCGGCGAGCACCTTCTCACGAAGCGAGGGCCACTCGTCCCCCTCACCCATGTCCTTGTCCACCCCGGGCAGGATGTCGTGGTCGACCGCCCGCACATGCGATGTCGCGACACCGTGCTCCTCGAGCAGACTGCTGATCTGCCCGCTCATCTTCTCCGAGCTCGACTGCGCAGGCGACGGCTTGAGGGTGCAGGAGATGGTCAGTGCGGTCAGCCGGCTCTCGTGCTGCGGCGTCGGGTCGTCCATGATGGTTCCTCTCGATCGGTCGGGGCGTGCCCGTGCGTACGACCTGCAGGGCGACACTCGCACCCGATGACCGCGGTGTCCCCCGCGTTGACGCGCCCCTCCGGCGGTGCTAACGGGCGACGCTTCGCGGTGCCGTCATGAGCCACTCGGGTGCACGCCGGCGCCCAGCGCTGTCAACCCCCTGTCGGCGACGGCGGGCGCCTCGGCATCCTGGCGGCACAGACACGACGGAGAAGGAGAGCATCATGCCCCGTGGACGCGGTTCGAACAGCCTCAAGGATCCGGATCTCTACGAGGAGCTCCGTGACGACGGAGCGTCGAAGGAGAAGGCCGCGCGGATCTCCAACGCGGCTGCCCGCGACGGGCGGAAGTCCGTCGGCAAGCGCGGCGGCAAGGCCGAGGACTACGAGGATCGCACGGTCGACGAACTCAAGTCCCGCGCGAAGGAGCTCGGCCTCAAGGGCTACTCCGGCAAGCGCAAGTCGGAGCTGATCTCGATGCTGCGCGATCACTGACGACGATCACCGATGACCCCCACCCAGACGAACCGGAGGAGAACGAAGATGACGCCCACGAAGAAGCCGAGCTCGACGCAGGCCACGAGGAAGCAGAACACGACGCCGCTCACGAAGGACCAGAACGCCGAGAGCGGATTCCACGCCTCCGAGCAGCTGGGCCAGAGCCTGCAGCGGGTGCTGGTCGACCTGGTGGACCTGCAGATCCAGGGCAAGCAGGCGCACTGGAACGTCGTCGGCAAGAACTTCCGCGACACGCACCTGCAGCTGGACGAGGTGGTCGAGGCGGCGCGGCGACTGGGAGACACGGTCGCCGAGCGGATGCGGGCGCTGCACGCGATCCCCGACGGGCGCAGCCGCACGGTGGCGGACACCACGTCTCTGCCGCCGTATCCGGACGGGGAGGTCAGCACGACCGAGACCGTCGACCTGGTCACCGAGCGGCTGGAGGCCACGATCGCCACGGTGCGCGACGTGCACGACGCGGTCGACGAGGAGGATCCCACCAGCGCCGACATCCTGCACGTCGTCCTCGAGGAGCTCGAGCAGTTCGCCTGGATGGTCAGCGCCGAGAACCGCACCCCGGCGTGATCCACTCTCGCGGCGGTGGTCCTCCCGCCGCCGCGAGGCCGCGGGTCCGGCCGTCATGCACCCGCACGGCCGGTGCATGACGGCCGGGATTCGCCGGGTCGGCGCGAGAAGGGCAGAATCGAGGCACACCTCCGCGTCTCTCCGCCCGAGGGATCTCAGCTCAGGAGCATCCATGCCTCAGTCCGACACCGCCCGCCTCCTCATCGCCTGCGACGACCAGCCCGGCATCGTCGCCGCCGTCGCCGGAGTGCTGGCTTCGCACGGGGCCAACATCATCTCGCTCGACCAGCACTCCACGGACGCGCACGGCGGCCGCTTCTTCCAGCGCACGGTGCTGCACCTGGAGGGCCTCGCGGCGAACCGCCCCGCGCTCGAGGCGTCCATCGCCGAGGTCGCCGAGCGCTTCGGCATGGAGTGGTCGCTGCACGACACCAGCCACCGCAAGCGCGTCGCGATCTTCGTGTCGAAGTACGACCACTGCCTGATGGAGCTGCTGTGGCGCACGCAGCGCGGTGAGCTCGACATCGACGTGACGATGGTCATCTCGAACCACCCCGACCTCGCGGAGTCGGTGCGCTCATTCGGCGTGCCGTTCGTGCACATTCCGCGCGGCGACGGACCCGATGCCAAGGCCGAGATGGAGGAGCGCCAGCTGGAGCTGCTGCAGGGCAACGTCGACCTGGTCGTGCTGGCGCGCTACATGCAGATCCTCACCGACGACTTCATCGGGCGGATCGGCGCCCCGGTCATCAACATCCACCACTCCTTCCTGCCGGCGTTCATCGGCGCGAACCCGTATGCGCGCGCCAAGGAGCGCGGCGTCAAGCTCATCGGCGCGACCGCGCACTATGCGACGGCCGACCTGGACGAGGGCCCCATCATCGAGCAGGACGTCACCCGCGTCACGCACGCCGAGTCGGCCGCCGAGCTGCAGCGCCGCGGCGCCGACGTGGAGCGCTACGTGCTCGCACGCGCGGTGAAGTGGCACGCCGAGGACCGCGTGATCGTGCACGGCCGCTCCACGGTCATACTCTGAGACACGGCCGCACTCTGAGACGGAGAGCCGGGAGGTCCACATGCCGAAGCTGATGATCGTCGTCGGGAGCGTGCGAGAGGGCCGCATCGGCCTGCCGATCGCGCAGTGGGTGCGCGGAGCCGTCGAACGGCACGGCGGGTTCGAGGTCGACTGGGCGGATCTGAAGGAGATCGGTCTGCCTCTCATGACCGAGCCGAATCACCCGCGGCTGCGGCAGTACACGCAGGCGTCGACGATCGCATGGAGCGAGCGCGTGGATGCCGCGGATGCGCTGATCTTCGTCCAGCCCGAGTACAACTTCAGCTACTCCCCGGCTCTGAAGAACGCGATGGACCACCTCTCGCAGGAGTGGTGGCGCAAGCCGCTGGGCACCGTGAGCTACGGCGGGGTCTCAGGCGGCACGCGCGGCACGGCTGCGCTGAGGGTTCCCGAGATGGCCCTCGGTCTCGTGCCGACCACGGTGAACGTCGAGATCCCGTGGGCGTTCAAGCAGATCGAGGACGGTGTGTTCACGCCACTCGACTCGCAGGCGACGATGCTGGAGCGGATGCTGAACGAGCTGACGTCGCTGGACGCCGCGCTCGCGCCGCTGCGCGCGGCCCCGCGTCCCTGACCCGCGGGACCCCACGTCAGGCGGGGACGCCCGCCAGCAGCTCGGCGAAGACCTCGGATGCCGCGTCCCAGCGCGCGAGCGGGGCGGACTGCCCGAGCCACAACGACTGCAGGTCGCCCAGATCGCGCTGGCCGGCGACCGCGCGGAAGCGCCCGGTGAGCCAGTTCTGCGCCGGGAACGGTGCGATGGCGCCGGATGCCTCGATCTCGCGGACCGCGCGGTTGGGAGCGCCGCGCGACAGCCGGCCGCTCATCGCGCGGGTCAGCACCGAGGCATCCGCGGCCGTCGACCGGATCGCGCCGCGGTGCGCGTCGTTCGCGGCGGACTCCGCCGTCGCTAGGAACGAGGTGCCGACCTGCACGCCCGATGCGCCCAGCGCGAAGGCGGCTGCGACGCCGCGCCTGTCGCCGATGCCCCCGGCTGCGATGACGGGCACGTCCACGGCATCCGCCACCTGCGGCAGCAGCGATACCAGCCCGACCAGAGACTCCTCCGCGGGCTTCAGGAACGACACGCGGTGCCCGGCCGCCTCGGCGCCGGTCGCGACGATCGCGTCCACCCCGCCGTCGGCCAGTGCGACGGCCTCGGCCACGGTCGTCGCGGTGCCGAGCACGCGGATGCCGCGTCGGTGCGCCTCCTCGACCAGGGCGCCCGACGGCACGCCGAAGACCACGCTGAGCGCCGCAGGGGCGGCCTCCCAGATCGCGTCGAGCTGCTCCTCCAGCGAGGGGAGGTACCGCTCGGGCCGCGCGGGAGGCTCCAGGCCGACCTCGGTGAAGAACGGCTCCAGCCCCGCCGCGTAGCCGTCGTGCTCGGGACCGGGCGGCACCTCGTCTCCGGTGGGCAGCCAGATGTTCAGCGAGAAGGGCGCGGAGGAGGCATCCCGCAGCTCCGCCGCGGTCGCGCGAATCCGCTCCCCGTCATAGCCGTACAGACCGTAGGAGCCGAGACCGCCCGCCTCGCTCACCGCCGCCGTGAGGGCGACCGACGAGAGACCGCCGAAGGGCGCCAGGACGATCGGATGCCGGATGCCGAGCAGGTCGGTCAGTGCGGACGATTCACACGAGTCGGTCATGATCCGAGGCTACGCCGGTGCGCCCGCGCCGTTACGCGCGTCGACCGGGGAGCGCGTCTGTCAAGCCCCACGGGCCGACCGGAATACTGGGATAGGTTTCCTGGAGGGGGCAGGGCGTCTCCGCTGATCCCGGGTGGAGTTCATGACCGTACTGCGTCTGTCGACGCGCGATGCGTCCCAGGTCGAGGAGACCTGGAAGCAGTTCGTGCCGTCGGCCGCCCTGCAGCGCGTCGACCCCGAGCGGTTCCGTTTCGACTGGTTCTCTGCGGCGGCGCCGGGCTTCAGCCTGGTGCGCTACGACCTGCGCGCCCAGATCCACTCGGTCGTGGAACCCGAGGATCAGCTGCTGGCCTGCCGGGTGACGGGCACGAGCGCGGAGGTGCGCACGAAGCGCAGCCCTCTCGACGCGGGCAGCCCCTGGATCACTGACGGGATGCGCGTGGAGGCGCGATGGGAATCCGCGCACGTCTCGGCGCTCGTCTTCGACCGTCGTTCGGCAGAGGATCTCGCCCGGCGCATGTGCGGCGACGACGCGCTCCGCCTGCGTGTTCAGGCCGGTGCACCCGACCGTCGCGCAGCTGCGGGGCACTGGTCGAAGACCCTGGACTTCATGACCGCCACGCTCGAGGACTGCGGCGACGACGACCTGGTGCTCGCCGGGCTGCACCGCCAGGCCCTGTGGCTCGTCCTCACCTCCTTCCCGACGACCTTCCGCACGGCGCTGGAGCAGGACCCGCAGACCCGTGCGGCCCCGACGACCGTGCGCAGGGCCCTCGACTTCATCGATGAGAACGCGCACCTGCCGATCACGGTCGACGACGTCGCCTCGGCCGTGCACATCTCCACGCGCGGCCTGCAGTACGCGTTCCGGCGCGCCCTCGACAGCACGCCGGCGGAGCGGCTGCGACGCGCACGTCTCGACGGCGCGCACCGCGAACTGCTCGCAGGCACGTCCGACTCGATCGCCACCGTCGCGCGCAGGTGGGGGTTCGCGCACCCGTCCCGGTTCTCCGCCGCCTACCGCGATGCCTACGGCGTGCCTCCCGCGGTGACGGCCGGGCGACGGCGTTGACGGCTGCCGCACGGGTATTGATGACAGGCGGCGAACAGCCTCTTCGCCTGTGACGTCATGCGTCGCGTCCCTGCGTCGTGCCGATGCCGCCGCACGATAGATTCCTGTAGCCCGCCGATCCATGACGGGCATCCGCTCTATCCCCCAGGAGTGCACGTGAAAGGTCGTCATCCGATCCCGCCTCACCCCGCCCAGGGCCGCTCGCGCGGCGGACGGCGCTGACCCGGAATGGGAAGCCTGTACTACGGCGACGCGCATGATCCGATCCTCATCGAGGACCGCGCGCTCGCACACCTCAAAGTGGTCATCGCCACCAAGCTGCGCCGCAACGAGAGCTTCACCCTGTCGTGGCGCCACGCCGAGGGCGCTCCGGTCGGCCGCAGCACGATCTGGCTGCATCCGTCCATTCCGCTCCGCTTCGTGTTCGACGAACCGGAACCGCCGCCGCTGAGCCGCACCTGGATCGAGGAGCTCGCGCACTCGGCGAATTCGAGCGGCGGAATCGCCCTCGTCGACGAGCACATCGAGAACCCGCCGCCGGAGGACTGACTCCGGCGGCGGGTGGGCCGATCAACGCGGGGGGAGGTGCGGGATCGGCGAGGGGGCCCGGGAACGGTCGGATGCGGCGCTGACCGCCGCATCGAGGTCGCCGAGCAGCTGGGCGAAGTCACGGAACCTGGTCCGGCGCGGGCACGGCCTGCGCAGCCACAGCACGTCGAGCGTGCCTGTGCTGTTGCGCTCCACGTATGCGATCAGGCAGTCGGCGTCGCCCTGACGCCGCGCACGATCGCAGATGCGCCAGCTGTCCCGCCCGAGCCAGGTGACATCCCAGTCCCCGCGCGGAGCCGGGGCGCTCGGCGGGTCGGAGAGCACGGTGCTCATAGCGGCTTCCCGCCGGTCACGGCGAGCACGGCGCCTGAGGTGTACGACGACTCGTCGGATGCCAGATGCACATACGCACCGGCGAGTTCCGCCGGCTGCGCGGGGCGGCCGAGGGGCGTGTCCTTGCCGAAGCTCGCGAGCTTGTCGGCATCCCATCCCGTCGCGGGGATCAGGGGCGTCCAGATCGGCCCCGGTGCCACGGCGTTCACGCGGATGCCGCGCTCGCCCGCCTCTTCGGCGAGCGCCTTGACGAAGGCGACCTGCGCCGCCTTCGTCATGGCGTAGTCGATCAGTCCCGGGGAGGGGTTGTACGCCTGGATGGACGCCGTCACGATGATGGCGGCCCCTGGCTCGAGGTCGGGGTACGCGGCCCGGGCGGTGAAGATCGTGCCGCCCAGGTTGGTGTCGAACACCCTGCGCATGTCCTCGGTGCGCAACGTGTCGAAGCTGTCGATGTCGTGCTGGTACGCGGCGTTCAGGACCACGATGTCGAGGCCTCCCAGTTCGTCCCGAGCCCGTCGCACGGCATCCGTCGCGAACTCCTCGTCACGGAGGTCGCCCGGGATGCTGAGCCCGGTGCGGTCTTCCTGGCGGATCAGGTCCACAGTGCTGTCGGCGTCGTCCTGCTCCTCCGGCAGGTGCACGATCGCGACGTCGGCACCCTCCCGGGCGAAGGCGATGGCGACGGCCCGGCCGATGCCGGAGTCACCGCCCGTGATCAGCGCCCTCCGCCCGTTCAGCCGGCCGTGGCCGACGTAGCTGGACTCGCCATGGTCCGGCTCCGGTTCGGTTCGGTCGGTCTTCCCGGGCTGCTCCTGCTGCTGCGGAGGCATCGGCTCGTCCCTGTGCGCGTCGCGCGGATCCTTGGTGCTGTCGCTCATCGTCGATCCCTCTCCGGTCTGTATGCCGAAGACGCTGTCATGGGCCACCACCGGGAGCCAGGGGGTTGACACCCGCGCCGGTTCCCGTACGCGCGCGCGAAAGGGATGTCAACGGGCATCCGGCGCCACGAGACCCGGTGCACAGTGGCCCTCGAACGCAGTCGCAAGGCGGAGAGGAGACGCGATGAGCGGCATCGATCAGGGCATGATGCCCGAGCACGTGCAGCCGCAGCACGCGGAGGATGACACCGGCCCCGGCGAGCCGGAGCAGGATGAGAACGGGGCGGACACCGGCGCCGAGGACGAAGCCGAGCCCAACCGCGAGCACCGTGCCGAGGAGCCCAAGCCGGTCGGAAAGGACCCTCACCCCGAGGGCGGGTTTCCCCACAGCAGCCAGCGGAAGCCGTAGGCGTCCAGCCGGTGTCGGCAGGATCGACTCAGCCGATCACTGCTCCGGCTGCGGTGCCTGCAGCTCCTCGGTGGACCCCCCGCCATCCCCGGCGTCCGGCGGCTCGGGCACGAGGTACAGCCCTCCGGGCGAGTTGGCGGTGAAGGCCAGCGCCTCCGTCCAGCCCCGGTTGATGGAGGGCTGCCTGCTGCCGTAGTACTTGAACACGAGCGAGCTGCCAGGGTGCATCCACACCGTCGTGCGGCCGCCGCCGACGCTCACATCCTCACGCCAACTGAACGGGAACGGCTCGCCTCGTCGGAGCTTCGCGGTGATGACGAGCTGCAGGTGCATCAGAGCTCGATCCTCGATCTCCGTTTTGACGCCGTTCTCGTAGACGAACTTGCCCATGTGCTGCCTCCGTGCGCTGGAAGCGGAGTGACGCATTCCATTTATGAGGTCTACGTTAGGCGATATGGGACTGCTATACTACGGCGGAACGTCCGATCCCATCGAGATCGAGGACCGGGCGCTCGCGCATCTCAAGGTCGTGATCGCCACCAAGCTGCGGCGCAACGAGAGCTTCACGCTCTCGTGGAAGCACCCCGAGGGCGGTGCCCCGGGCCGCTCCACCATCTGGCTGCACCCCTCCATCCCGCTGCGCTTCGTGTTCGAGGCCCCGGAGCCTCCCGAGCTGCACGCGGAATGGATCACCGCGATGGCGCACTCCGCGAACACCAGCGGCGGGATCACCCTGGTCCCCGAGGACATGGCGCCGGCCGAGTAGACCGCCGCGATGGCAGGTCCACGGGCCCGTCGTCAACCCCCTGTTCGAGAATCCGGCCTCTTCGTAACGTGTGATCAGCCGGGGCACCTCCGCCCCGCCGGACGAAGGGATCGTCATGAACCTGCTGTTCATCATCATCGCGGTGGTCGCGATCATCCTCGCCATCACCGGCGGCCTCGTGCAGTCGCTGAACTTCCTGCTCTGGGTCGGACTCGTGCTGCTCGCGCTGGCGGTGATCGCCTGGCTGATCAGGGCGATCTCCGGTCGTAACGCGGCCTGAGTCGCGTGGCGGAAGTGCCCTCGACGAGGGCTGCCGACGGCGCCTTCACCTGGGTCGAGTTCGTCGATCGCGATCAGCGCGACGTTCTCGCCGAGGTGAGGCGCCTGTCGGCGCACCCGGCGATGTTCGAGGACTCGCTCGGGCGGGGACGCCCTCCGAGACTCGAAGTGCTGGACGGACAGCTGCTCGTGATCGCCTGGGATCTCGATCCCGACAAGGCCACCAGCAAGCCGGGAGACGTGGTCATCCTCACCGGCGATTCGTGGTTGCTGACCGCGCAGTGGGACGGCGATGGACCGGCGCGACCTCTGCGTCCTCTCATCGAGCGCGAGCATCCGAGCGGGGCCACTCCGCTGGGCGCCGCGTACCGCGCCCTCGCAGCGGTCGTGCAGTCGTACGAGGCCACGGTGGCGTCGATCGAGAACGAACTCGACGAGGTCGAGACCGAGGTGTTCGATCCCGCGGTCGACGAGGACTACCAGCGCATCTACCGCCTGCGCCGGCGTATCGGTCATGTGGACCGGGCGGCATCCGCCCTGCGCCAGGGGTTCGAGACGAACGCCGATGCGCTCGACGATCTGCTGGAGGACGAGCCGACGCTGCATGCGTACTTCCGGCACATGCGCAGCGACCTCGTGGCGCTCGCCGACCTGCTCTCGACGCAGCGCATGGCGCTGGACGCCGTGGTCTCCAGCCATGAGAGCAATGTGTCGTCGCGCCAGAACCGCGACATGCGCACCATCGCCGCCGTCGCGGCGCTGCTCGCGCTGCCGACGGTGGTGGCCGGCATCTACGGGATGAACTTCAAGGACATGCCTCTGCTCCACATCCCGGTGGGCTGGGTGTTCGTGCTGATCGGCACGGTTGCGCTCGACGTCGCGGCGGTGCTCGTGTTCCGGCGCCGCGGCTGGCTGGGCGCGGACCATGGGCGCGACCGCTGAGCGGGCCGCGCCAGATCACTCCGACTCGACCGCCGACACGGCGTGCGGCGTGCCCACCGGCTTGGACTCCGCAGAGCCGCGCTGGCGCAGATAGATCGAGAATGCGACCATCGTGCCGACCGCGAGGAACTCGGACTGCCAGTTCTGCAGGGTGCGGTCCCAGAAGTCGGCGGAGACCACATACTCGGCCCAGGTCGGCGCGGGCATGCCGTGCATCGCCGCCTCCTCCCCCGCGACGATCGTGCCGCCGAGCGACTGCGCCAGCCAGGAGAGGGCGAAGACCGTTCCCATCACGATCAGCAGGGAGTTGCCGTACACCGTCCGGCGCCAGCCCGATGCCCGCGCCCAGCGCGGCGCACCGTCCGGTGCGTACCGCCCGACCAGCTGATCCTCATCGCTCTCCGGCCCTTCGTCCCCCGGCTTCTTCGACTCGGGTGACCCGCGCTGCACGAGCCACACGGTCGCGCCGATGAACAGGAAGAACTGCAGGAACTCCGACTGCCAGTTCTCCGCCACGTCCACCACGAAGTCGGGCGAGAGCACGAACGCGAGGAAGTCGGCGGGCGCCCGCCCGTGCTCCGTCATCTCCTCGACCTGCCGGAAGTAGCCGGCCACCGACTGACCTGCGAGCGCCAGCAGGAACAGCAGCAGGAAGAACAGTCCCAGCGCGTTGTCGCGCAGCATCCGCCGCATGGTCATCGACCTCCGATGATGATCGCGAACATGATCGCCAGACCTCCGAAGGTCACCGTCATCCACACCCAGAACACCACCGCGGGGCCGCGCCCGGCGGGCTCGCCCTTCTCCCCCACCGGTTCCACGCTGTCCACCTGACTCATCCGGTCCTCCTCACTGTCAAGACGAGACGACGTCCCGATGCTGGCCCGGCGACAGCCGGATGCCCAGACCCTTGACGCCGGTAGCGCGGCCTGTCAACCCCCTCAGCGACCCGCCGAGCACTCCGTATCCTCGGCCTTCCGAGCACCAGGAGAGGGAGAGATCATGACGCTGACGACGGAGGTCCTGGTGAAGGACATCATGACGCCGGGGGCACGCTGCATCGGCGAGAACGACTCGCTGGAGACCGCGGCCCGCTTGATGGCCGATCTGGACATCGGCTCGCTGCCCATCTGCGGGGAGAACGGAAAGCTGAAGGGCATGCTGACCGACCGCGACATCGTCGTCAAGGCGATCGCTCACGGCCGCTCCGCCGCCGACACGCGGGCGGGCGCCCTCGCCGAGGGCACGCCTCTGCTCGTCGACGCCGAGGACGGAGTGAGCGCGGTGCTCGAGCTCATGCAGAAGCATCAGGTTCGCCGCATCCCGGTGCTCGACGATCACGTGCTGGTCGGGATGGTGGCCGAGGCCGACATCGCCCGCAGCCTCGCCCCGCAGCACACGGGCGAGACCGTCGAGCAGATCACCCGCTGAGCAGTGCCGCACGGAAGGAGACAGACATGGACACCGACACCGATGCGACGGAGAACGGGTCCGGCACGCACGCCGACACCGAGGCGATGGCGAAGGACATGAGCCGGCGTCCGGCCGACGCCACCACGACCCACGCCGCCTGGGGCTCGGGCGATCCGCATCTGCTCGTCTCCCGGGAGGATGTCAGGAACGCCTTCCCGCTGACCGCGGACGAGACGCGGATCGGCTCAGCGCCCGACTGCGAGCTCGTGCTGGACGACGCCGATCCGGTGCACGCGACCATCGTCCACGACGACCGCGACGAATACGTTCTGACCATGCACGGCGAGGGCGAGATGAACGCCTGGTCCGAGGACGACACCCGCACGGAGATCCTCCGTACGGGCGCGCGCTTCACCGTGGCCGACTGGTCGCTGGTGTTCATGCGCGAGGAGTACGCCGACCACGGCCGCCCCTGGGGCGGCCGTGAGGGCGGCGAGCTCTCCGATCAGCCGCCGCAGCCTCAGCGTCCGGACTATGCGGCCGAGCGGGCCGGCGAACAGGACGAGGACGACCGCGGCTGGGAGGTGCGCAACGGCTGAGCTCTCAGGCCTCAGTCGACCGCCTCGCGCTGAGTGCGGATGAAGTCCCAGTCACGGTCACTCAGCCGCTCCTCGCGCGGCATCCGGGTGCCGGTCAGGGCCTCCACCTCTTCCCGCACGAGGTCGGGGATGATCTCGCCGTCCAGGGCCTCCAGCGTGTTCTTCGCGTCCGCGGACAGCAGCGGCCACCAGGTATGGATCTCGGGGTCGGTCAATTTCGGACTCCTCTCGCGATGTGCCGATGCTCGCATCTGACGTTCCCTCGGCGCAGGGGGTTGACAGCCCGGCATCCGCAGATCACCGCCCGGTGGGCCGCAGACCGGCGTATCGTCGAGACAGAGGCTTACGCGACCTTCTGGCGTCAGGAGGGTCGACGAGAGCACCTTCCCGCCGGCCCGAGGAGTCATCCACGGATAGGAGGAAGGGTCATGGCTGAGAAGCTGCACGGATACGCGCCGACGACGACGCACGCCGCCTGGGGTGCGGGTGATCCGCACCTGCTGATCTCCCGCAACGACGAGGACCGCTCGGTGCTCCATCTCGGAGCCGAGACCGTGACGATCGGCTCGGATGAGGGCCGCACGCTTCGGCTGGAGGGGGCGGCGCCCCTGCACGCCACGATCGTGCACGACGACCGCGACGAGTTCGTGCTCACGATGCACGGCCCGGGGCGGATGAACGCCAGCAGCCCGGAGGGCGAGCGCGGTGAGCGGGTGGAGACGCTGCGCACCGGAGCGCAGTTCACGATCGGGGACTGGATGCTGGTGTTCAGCCGCGACGAGTACGCGGACCACGGCCGGCCGTACGGCGGCCGCAACGGCGGTGAGGGAACCCACCAGGAGCGGCAGCCCGAGCGCCCCGACTACCCGGCGACCGGGGAGATCCCGGTTCAGCGCGATTGACCGCGCGTAGCGTGGAGGCATGGCAGAGTTCATCGTCGTGGGCGGCACGGGACAGATCGGCGTGAAGACGGTGGCGCGTCTGCGCTCCCGAGGACGGGAGGCCGTGGCTGCATCGCCGAGCAGCGGAGTCGATCTCGTCAGCGGCGAGGGCCTGGATGCGGTGCTCGCCGGCGCCTCCGTCGTGATCGACGTCTCCAAGCCGCGCGCCGGGGATCCGGCATCCGTGCGGGAGTTCTTCACCACCGGCATCGCGAACCTGCTGCAGGCCGAGCGCGAGCACGGTATCCGCCATCATCTCTGCCTGAGCATCGTGGGATCCGATCGCCCGCACGACGTGCCGTTCTACGCCGCCAAGGTGCAGGGCGAGGCGCTGGTGCGCGAGGCGGGGATCCCCTGGACGATCGTGCACGCCACGCAGTTCTTCGAGTTCGCCCCGGCGATCGCCGCGATGGCCGAGCAGGGTGATGAGGTCGTGCTTCCGGATGCCCTGGTGCAGCCCGTCTCGGGCGCCGACGTCGCCGAGGTGCTCGTCGAACTCGCGCTCGGCACGCCCCTGGAGTCCGACATCGAGATCGCGGGTCCCGAGCGGATGCGCCTGACGGACTTCGTCTCGCGCGTGCTGCGCGCCCGCGGAGACTCGCGAGTGGTGCGGTCAGGGCCCGAGGGACGGTACTTCGGCGGCGGCCTGGAGCACGACACCCTGCTGCCGGGAACGGATGCCCGTATCCTGCCGACCCGGTTCCAGGAGTGGCTGATAGCCTCGGCCTGAGGGAAGGGGGACGGCCATGATCCAGACGCTGCTGCAGCTGCTGCTGACCGCGCTGCGCGTGGTGCCCCTTCCGGCCGGGACCTCGGCGGGCGGGATGCTGGGCATCGCCGCGGTGCTCATCGCGGTCGCCGTGCTCGCGATCGCCCTGGCGCTGGTCCGGCCGATCTTCGGCATCCATTCCGTGCCGCATCCAAGACGCGCCATCGACGTGTCCGCCCTGCTCGCGCAGAGCGATCCGGATGCGGCGGGGCATCCGCGTCCGCGAGCCCCGGGAGCCGCGTTCGCCGCGTGACCCCGCCGACGCCCTGAGCGTCCGCAGCGGGAGACCGCGGCATCCGCCGACCTCCCGCGACCACGAACGGACACCATGGACATCTTCGCCTTCCCGCCTCTCGCCCTCCTCCTGGACGGCGCCTACACCGCACTGCTCTCCCTCTCGCACCTGCTCGAACCGTTCGCCGGCGCCGCGGCGGCCGCACTCGCCGTCGTTCTCGTGACGCTGCTCGTGCGCACCTGCCTCATCCCCGTCGGCGTCTCGCAGGCGAAGGCCGAGCAGATGCGCGCCCGCCTCGCCCCCAGGATGCGGGAGCTGCAGCAGAAGCACGGCAAGGACCGCGAGAGGCTGCAGCGCGAGACCATGGCGCTGTACCGCGATGAGAAGGCCTCGCCGTTCGCCGGATGCCTGCCGCTGCTCGTGCAGGCCGCTGTCGTCGGCATCCTGTACACCCTGTTCCTGCGTCCCGAGATCGCCGGGCACGCGAACGCGCTGCTGAGCCACGACCTGTTCGGCGCCCCGCTCGGCACCTCGCTGCTCGGGGCGATCGGCACCGGCATCGACGCGGCCACCGTGATCGTGTGGGCGGTGGCGCTGCTGATCATCGTGGTCATCGCCGACATCACCCGACGGGTGTTCCCCGCGCAGGTGCCGGATGAGGGGCCGCTGGCGGTGCCGGGCATGGAGAGCACGATGAACGCCCTGCACTACCTGACCGCGGTGTTCGCCGTGTTCGTGCCGCTCGCCGCCGCGCTCTACCTGGTGGTGACGGTCACCTGGACGCTGGTGCAGCGCGCGCTGCTGCGCCGCAGGTACCCGCTGCCGGCGTGAGGCGGGTCGGCGCGACTCAGCGGGCGGCGACGGCGATGCGCAGCGGCGCGTCGGGGGCGGATGCCGCGGCGAGCGCGCGGTCGAGCTCGGAGAGCGGGTGCACGGCGCTGACCACGTCCGCGAACGGGTGCACGCGACCGGGACCGGCGAGGAACGAGACCGCGTCGGACAGGTCCCGCCCGGTGTAGTTGTGCACGCCGGTCACCGTGACCAGCCGGCGCACGACGGACTCGGCGTCGAGCGGAACGGGATCGGCGGGGAACACCGAACCCACGAGCACCGCGGTCCCGCCCACCGCGACGCCCTCGATGGCGTCGGTGACGGCATGGCCGGATGCCTCGATCACGATGTCCGGCTCGCGATCCCCGGCATCCGCCACCGCGCCGAAGCGGGCGGCCAGTGCCCTCCGTGCGGGGTTGGGGTCGCGCACCTCCACGACCGCGCCCGCCGAGGCGGCGATCGCCGCCGCCGTCAGACCGACCAGGCCCGCACCGTGCACGCGCACGCGGATCCCGTCCAGGTCGCGGCCCGCGGCACCGCTGCGCACCGCCGCGATCGCGGTGGCGGTCGCGCAGGACGCAGGAGCCAGCACGGCGGCCGGCAGCGTCTCGGGCACCCGCACGATCACGGTGCCCTCCCGCAGCTGCGCGTGACTGGCGAAGCCGCCGGTGAGCTCGCGGTGCGGAGCGATCCGCTCGTGGCCGTACTTGCCCAGCTCGCGGCACTTCTGAGTGAGGCCCGCGCGGCATCGGTCGCACCGCCCGCACGACACGATCACCGACCACACGACGCGGTCGCCGATCTGCAGGGGCGTGCCGTCGGCGGCATCCGCTCCCCCGGCACCGATCGCCATCACCCGTCCGACGCTCTCGTGGCCCAGCACGACCGGCACCGGAGCAGGACGGCGGCCCTGCACCGTGTGCACGTCCGACCCGCACACGGTGGACAGCTCGATCGCGACGAGCACGTCGTGCGCGGCGAGCGCGACACCGGGAACGGCGATCTCCTCATGCGGATGCCCCGGCCCGAGGAACGCCATCGCGACCGCGCACGGGCGCAGCACGACGTCCGTCCGCGGCTCCGCATCCCGCTCGGCGAGCGGCCTGCGGGGCAGCGCCGGTGCTGCCTCCAGGGTGACGTCCACGGTCACGCAGAGGGGATCAGGGCGAGGAGGCCTCGCTCGGCGAGCGCGTCACGCAGGTCGACCACGCTGGAGAGCACGGCATCCGCTCCCGCCCCGCTGAGGGTCGCGCGGTCGTGCGCGCCGCTCAGCACGCCGGCGACGAAGCCGGCACCCGCGCGGCGGCCCGACTGCACGTCGCTCGCGGTGTCGCCCGCGACCGCGACGGCCTGCACGGAGGACGCACCCGTGCGCAGCAGCGCGGTGAGCACGAGGTCGGGGTGCGGGCGGCCACGGCCGGCGTCCACCGGAGACAGCGCCACGTCGACCAGGTCGCGCCAGCCGAGCGCATCGATCAGCGCGTCGCGGGTGACCGGGGCGAAGCCCGTCGTCAGCGCCACCTTCAGGCCCGCATCGCGCAGCTGCTCGATGGTCTCGCGAGCGCCGGGGATCTCCTCGGCGCCCTGCTCGGCGATCAGTTCGTCATAGGCGGCCTCGAACGCAGCCGTCGCCCGCTCTGCCGCGGGGCGGTCGCCGTCGGCGAGGTGCAGGAACACCTCGATCTTGGACTGGCCCATGGTGTCGCGCACGTGCTGCAGCGCGTCCTCCCACGGCATCCGGTCCGCCACGCCCGTGCGCTCCGCCGCGCGCTGGAACGCCTGCTCCACCACGCCGTCGTCGCGGACGGTGGTGCCTGCCATGTCGAAGACGACGAGTTCGATTGCGGTCATGCGAGTGCCTCCTGGAAGTGGGCGGAAAGGGCGGACTCGGCAAGGCCCAGTCCGCAGGTCATGCCGATGCCGGTGGTGGCGGCGAGCGCCAGGACACCGTCGGCGGGGCGTTCGTCGAGGAACTCCTCCGGCCCCGAGGCGTAGACGCCCTGCCAGCGCTCCAGCACCCGGAAGCGGTCGGCCTGGAACAGCTCGCATGCCTCGTCGAGGAATGCCTCGAAGGCCCCTTCTGGCTGGAACGGTCCGGGCTGCACGGCCTTCGCGTGCGAGTCGCCGAGGATCAGCGACCCGTCCGGCAGCTGCGTGTACATCTGGTTCAGGTCGAGCGCGGCGAGCTCGGGACGCTCGGCGTGCAGCCGGGCGCGAAGGGCCGCGGTCTCGGGCACCTCCGCGAAGCGCCCGTAGCGCACCAACGACCAGCCGGTGAGCAGCGGTGCGGTCAGCGGGGCGGGCAGGTCGGCGACCACGCGCATCATGTCCAGTGCGCAGCGCTGGATGCCGATGCGCTCGGCAGCTTCCGGCAGCAGCTGGTCGATGTCGTGATTCACCGCAACGACGACAGTGCCGGCCCCGATCGAACCGCGGGTGGTGTCGACCCGGCCGGTCGCGACGCCGGTGGCGGCGGTGCGGAAGCGGAACTCGACGCCCAGGGATGCCAGGCGCCGCACGATCGCCGTCGCGGCCTCGCGCGGGTTCACCTGCAGATCGGGCTCGATCAGTGCGCCACCGAGCACGCCCTCGGGCCGCACCGGGGCCAGGGCGAGCAGGTGCGCGGTCTCCAGCATCCGGATGCCGCCGTCGGACGCCGCCGACTCCAGCACGGCGAGCTCGTCGGCGTGCCGGGCGGCGATCAGGGTGCCGGACTCGCGCAGCCAGAAGCCGGCCTCCCGCGACAGTTGCAGCCACAGCTCCCGTGCCGTGTCGGCGTGACGCCGGGCGACGCCGGTCTGCGCCCCGATGCACAGGTGACCGAAGTTGCGGATGCTGGCCCCGACCGGGGCATCCGTCCGGTCCACGACGATCACGCTCAGGCCGCGGCGGACCGCCGCATACGCGGCGCCCAGCCCGACGATGCCCGAGCCGATCACGACGACGTCGGCGCTGCCCGCGCTCATGCGAACACCTTCCGCATCCACATCGCCAGGCCCTCGAGCGCGAGCACGGTCACCAGGATCATGATCACGATGCTGGCCACGAGCGGGTAGTTCGAGCCCTGGCCGGCGTTGAGCAGGTAGTAGCCGACCCCGCCGCCGCCGACGATGCCGAGCAGGGTCGCCGCGCGCACGTTGGTGTCGAGCATGTAGAACGTGTGCCCGATGAGCGCACGCGAGCCCTGCGGGAAGGTCGCCGCCGCATACATCTGCAGACGGGTGGCCCCGGTGGCGAGCAGCGCGCGCTCTGGCCCTCGTGGCACCTCCTCGAAGGAGTCGGCGATGAGCTTGCCGAGCAGGCCGATGCCGCCGATGGCGAGGGCGATGGTCCCCGCCTGCGGGCCGAGGCCGGTGATGATGATCAGCACGATCGCGAGGATCAGCTCGGGGATGCCGCGGATGATCACCAGCAGCAGCCGGAAGCCGCCCTGCACGCCGCGGTTCGGGGCGACGTTGCGCGCCGCGAGCGATCCGATCACCAGCGAGAGCACGAACGTGATGAGGGTGGCGGCGAGGGCGATCTTCACCGTGTCGAGCATCGCCGCGCCGATCACCGCGAAGCCGTAGTTGCCGAAGTCCGGCGGCCAGAACTGCGCCGCGACCGCGGGCACCTTGCTCCAGAAGGTGAGCAGATCGCCCCAGACGATGTCGCTGACCACGGCGGATGCCACGACCACGGCGACCGCGATCCAGCCGGCCATGGTGTTGCGCACGCGCTGCGGAGTCCACGGACGGCGCAGCGCCTGCTCGACGGTGTCGTACCGACGTGCGCCCACCGCGTCCCCCGTCGGCGCAGCCTGCGACCGACGCGAGAAGAGCCGCACGAACATGCCCCTGCCGGCATCCTTCTCGCCCAGCATCGCCACGCGCACGGCGCTGGAGATGATCTCCATCACCACGCACAGCACGAAGATGACCAGCGCGATGCCGAGACCGAGGCCGTAGTCCAGCGACTTGAAGGCGTGCGACATCTCCAGACCCAGTCCCGCGACGCCCACATAGCCGAGCACCACCGAACCGCGCAGGTTGATGTCGTTGCGGTGCAGCACGGTGGCGACCCAGCTGGGAAGCACCTGCGGCAGCACGCCGGTGGTGAACTCCTGCATCCGCGTACCGCCGGCGGCGCGGATGGCCAGACGCGGCCCCTCGTCGATCTGCTCGATCGCGTCCGCGAACATCTTCGAGATCATGCCGATCGAGTGGATGCCGATGGCCAGGATGCCCGGGAGCGTGCCGAGCGAGAACATGAGCACGAACACCATGGCCAGCACCACATCGGGCAGCGCGCGGGTGAAGACGCCGATGAAGCGGGCGAGGGCGCGCAGCGCCGGATGCGGCGTGGTGTTGGATGCGGCGAGGTACGCGATCGGCACTGAGAGCGCGGCTGCCAGCAGGGTGCCGGTGAGGACCAGGCCCACCGTGAGCACGGTCTGCTGCAGCAGTTCGCCGGGCTCGGGGAAGCTCAGGCCGCCGACGCGGGTGAAGAAGCGCTCGGCGTTGCCGAGGCTGTCGGCCACGCCCGCGAAGCTGATGTCGATGTCGCGCAGCGAGACGACGGCGAGGCCCGCGATCACCAGCAGGGTGATGCTCGCGCTGATGCGCTCGGGGCTCAGGCGCCGGCGCGGCGCGCGCGCCTGCAGCTCGGCATCCGCACCGCCCTGGCTCCCGGAACCCGTCGAAGGGCCCCCGGAGCGCTCGAGAAGAGATGTCATGCGACCGGCTCCGCGATCATGAGCTCGGTCTCCATGGCCTGGATCTCGCCGGTGCTGGTGGCGACGCGACCGTAGATCTCCATGACCTGCGCCTTGTCGAGCCCGGAGGTGTCGGTGTCGAGCACGACCTGGCCGTGACGCAGGCCCACGATGCGGTCGGCCCAGTCGATCGCGAGGTCGACCTGGTGCAGGCTGCACAGCACCGTGAGCCCGTCGTCGGCGGCGATCTCGCGGATGAGCGCCATCACCTGCGAGCTCGACTCGGGGTCGAGCGAGGCGACCGGCTCGTCGGCGAGCAGCACCTGCGGGTTCTGCATGAGCGCGCGGGCGATGGCCACGCGCTGCTGCTGACCCCCGGAGAGGGTGTCGGCGCGCTGATAGGCACGGTCGAGCAGCCCCACGCGGTCGAGGTGGCCGAGGGCGCGCAGCTTGTGCGCCCGGGAGTACGAGAACAGCCCGAGCCGTGGGCCGCGGAGCCCGGCGAGCGAGCCGGACAGCACGTTCTCGAGCACGGTGAGCGAGCCCACCAGCTCGAACTGCTGGAAGATGAAGCCGACGCGGCTGCGCAGCCGGCGCAGCGCCTTGCCGCGCAGGGCCGGCACCTGCTCGCCGAGCACGCTGACGCTGCCGGACGTGGGGATCTCGAGGGCGTCGATGTGCCGCAGCAGCGTGGACTTGCCCGAGCCGGAGAGGCCCAGCAGCACGACGATCTCGCCGCGTCCGACGGTGAGGTCCACGTCGGAGAGAGCGGTGGTGGAGTCGAAGCGCTTGGTGAGGGATTCGATGCGGATGACCGGCTCGGTGCTCATGACAATCTCTTTCGGTTCGGATCTGCGGCTGCGCCGCCTCGATCGATGACGACCAGCCGGGCGCAGGGTGCTGCGCCCGGCTGGTCGGATCAGATCAGGCCTTGCACTGCTTGGCGTTGGTCTGCTTGCAGATGTCGCGGATGACGTCGTAGTACTTGTCGTCGACCGGCTTGGTGGCGTAGAAGGTCGCGCGGAACGCGTCGGAGTCGGCGCTGGTGATGCCGGCCTTGATGATGTCGTCGATGGTGATCTCGGCGAGCGAGTCGACCAGCTTCTTCTTCACGTCGTCGGGCAGGCCGTTCGCGTACACGAGGGGCGCGCCGGGGACCATGGTCTTGGCGATGACCTTGACCTTGTCGGACTTGGCGACCTCGCTGTCCTCTGCGAAGCCCGCCTCGCACTCCGTGCCCTCACCGGTCTTGGTGACACTGACGTCGTGCTTGCCCGCGAAGACGGGGGTGATGTCCTTCTCGGGGTCGATGCCGGCCTTGATGAGGTTGTAGGTCGGGAACAGATACCCCGAGGTCGAGGACGGGTCCACGAAGCAGACCTTCTTGCCCTTGAAGTCCTCGATGGTGCTGATCGCCGAGTCCTTGGGGGCGATGGCCATCGAGTAGTAGCCGGGCTCCTGGCCCTCCTTGGTGACGATCGAGGAGATCGGGGTGAGCTTCGCGCCGTTGTTCGTGGCGGTGATGTACGTGAAGCCCGAGAAGGAGGCGACGTCGACCTTGCCCGCGATCGAGGCCTCGATGAGCGCGGCGTAGTCGGTCGACTCGTGGTACTCGACCTTCTTGCCGGTCTCCTTGGCGATGTAGTCCATCAGCGGCTGGTAGTTGGTCTCGGTGTCGACCGAGTCGGGGACGACGCCGAAGACGAGGGTGTTCTCATCGATCGCGTAGCCGGACTTCGCGTCGCTGGGAGCGTCGCTTCCGGGGGCCGCGCCGGCGGAGCCGGAGCAGGCGGCGAGGCCGAGAGCCAGCAGGACGGCGCCGGCGACGGCGGGGAGAGCACGAAGCTTCATGAGGACCTTTCAGGGGTGTCGGGAAGGTGTCCGACTGAAACTCTGACAGCCCGGATGCCGAGAAATGTACCTATCTTGGGACTGTTCAGCGCCCGTTCACCAAGGGTTCTTCCGGGTTAACTCCGCGCGAATTGACCGCCCCGAGCGGTCGATGCCAAGTAGTATGCCTATGTGGCTGAAGCTGTCTACTCCCAGATCGCCGACGACCTCCGCGCACAGATCTCATCGGGGGCGCTGCGTCCCGGCGACGACGTGCCGACAGAGGCCGAGCTGGCCGAGCGGTGGCGCACCTCGCGCGGGCCGATCCGCAACGCGCTCGCGACGCTCCGGGCCGAGGGCCTGATCCAGACCCATCGCGGACGCCCTGCGCGCGTGGTGTCCAAGAAGGCCGATCAGGCGGTCGACGTGTCGGTGCCGTTCACGCGCTGGGCGCGCGAGCTGGGCGTGACGCCGGGGGCGGTCACGCAGGAGATCAGCCTGCGTCGGGCCGGGGCGGAGCGGGCCTCCGCACTGGAGGTCTCCCCCGACGACACCATCGTGAGCGTGATCAGGCTGCGCCTGCTGGACGGCAGGCCGACCATGCTCGAGCGGCTCTCGTATCGCGAGGACGTCGGCCGGCTGCTGCTGCAGGCAGACCTCGACGCGATCTCCATCACCGAGCACCTCGCCGCCCACGGGCATCCGATCGTCGGCCTGCAGCATGAGATCGACGCGGTGGCCGCCGACGAGCAGGATGCCGCGCTGCTGCGCGTGCCGACCGGTTCCCCCATCCTGCGGCTCAGCCGGATCTCCCGGGATGCCGACGGCCGCGTCTTCGAGGCCTCCGAGGACCGCTATCTCAGCGAGGTGGTGAGGTTCACGGTCGCCGCGTCCGGGATCTCGGCCGACGGCCAGTATCTTCGCGCCGTCGGCGGTTAGGACACCTGATGGGCATACAGGCCGCATACACGCTGGTGGATGAGCAGACGCTCGATCGACTCGTCGAGTCCGCTCCGGAGCATCTCGTGGACGAGCTCGAACGTCTGGAGCTGCGCGAGGGCTCGACGATCTACCTCGACAAGCTCTGGGACGGACTGCATTTCCTCCTGACCGGCGTCTCGGCATCCACGCCCATCGACGACTCCCCTCTCAGCGAGGCCGTCGTCGGCGTGCACGTGTTCGACTCGGACGACTTCATCGGTTGCACCGAGCAGGATGAGCTGGCCCCGATCATCGCCGCTCTGGACGCCGTCGACGTGGATGCGCTCCTCGCCGCCGCCGACTTCACCGCGTTCAGCGAGGCCGGACTGTACCCGCGCATCTGGGACGGCGATGACGACGCCCTGCGACGGGAGCTCTCCGCGGCGTTCACGACGCTCTGCCTGGTCCACAAGCGGGCTGCGGCCGAGGGGATGCACCTGATCATCAGCATCCTCTGACGGACGACCCGGAGTGCGGACGGACGTCGGCTGATGAGTGGCAGCACCACCGCGCTGAAAGGTCCGTTAACCAGATGCGATCGCGAGCGCGTGGTACTGAAGCCTATGAAAATCGCGCTCGCGATCGCGGCGCTGGGGAAGCGCCTTGTTTAAGCGCTGGGGACGCTTATCTGGGGAGATCCCAGGATATGACCCGCTTCCAACCGATATATAGGTCCGAAAGGCGAGACCTATATGGACTTTCGTCTAGTTCTGGACCGGCGACGACAGGGCTCAGGAAAGCGGCATCCGGGTGTGGACCTGCCAGAGACCGCCCGTCTCCCCCGCGCTGAACTCGCCGCTCGCGCCGATCACGCGCTCGGCCATGCGGTTCAAGCCGGTGCCGCTGGAGGGCAGGTCGCGCCGCGGCGTCGACGGCAGCGGGCTGAGGATGGTGAGCGTCGCGTGCTCGTCGTCGACCTGGATCTCCATCCGCACCTGCCCGGCCCCGGCGTGCTTGAGGATGTTGGTCGCCGACTCCCGGACGATGCGGGCGAACACGATGTCCGCAATGCGCGGGATGCGCTCGTCGAGCGAATCGCCGGTGACGACCACGTCATGGCCGGCCGCCTCGATCTCGGCACGGGCCTCGTCGATCGCCTCGCCCAGGTCACCGGTCTGCACGGCGGTCTCGCGGGGCCCGTCATCGGCGAGCTCGATCACGAAGCGGAGGTCGGTCATCGCCTTGCGTGCGGCGACGCGGATGGCCTCCTGGGAGGCGGCGCTGACGGTCGGGTCGTCGAGCATCTGCACGTGCAGGGCGACGACGGTGAGGTGGTGGGCGATGCTGTCGTGCAGTTCCCCGGCGATCCAGCGCCGTTCGGCGAGAACCGCCTGGCGTTCCTGCTCCGCACTCTCCGCGAGGCGCGACTCGAGAGTGCGCCCTCGTGCGGATGCGAGTCGCAGCGCGTAGCCGACGGCTCCAGCGACGGTGGCGACGATGAGGTAGACCCCGACGTTCACGGGAACGCGGTGATCGCCGTACGCGACAGCGGCGGTGGCCACGAGGAACCCGCCGAGGTAGGACAGCACGAGCGCTGTCGATCCGAGCCGCATCACCAGACCCGCCGCGATCGCCGCGGCGAACAGCACCGAGGAGTCCTTGCCGACGAAGAAGGAAAGGATGAAGACGCAGCCCAGCAAGATGGTCGCGACAGGCGGCCACCACAGGTAGAGCACGAACACCGCGGTGGCGGCGACGCTGAACGCGACGCCGACCGGATCCATGCCCGGCGTGAAGATCAGGCCGACGATATCGACGCCTGACACCACGACGAGAAACACGAGCATGACGATGCGCTCGACGGTGTTCAGACGCTCACCTCGGCTGAGGTGGAGGATGCGGGGATCATCCCGGGTCGTTCGGACGAACGGCATGGGTCAAGTATCTCCTATCCTCCGAGTTACAATCAGCGGATAGCACCGAAGAGGCGGGCAAGCTGCTCCCAGAAGGACATCTGATTCACCTCCACTTTTAGGTCTTTTGGCCAGGTACCTATTGATCTTCTCGGTGAATGAGCTGAAACACATCGCACCTGCGACCAGAGTTGAATGGCCGAAAGTCCACATCGCGTCCGTGGCTCTCCCCTCCGGTTAGGCTTCCTCCATGTCGGAAATACGCGTCCTGATCGTCGATGACGACCCGCTGGTCCGGTCGGCGCTCTCGCACTTCGTCTCACGCGGCTCCGACGTCACGGTGATCGGTCAGGCCGAGAGCGGCCGCGAGGCGCTCGAGTTCCTCGAGCACGACCGTCCCGACGTCGTGATGATGGACGTGCAGATGCCCGAGATGAACGGCATCGAGGCCACCGCCGCGATCGCCGAGCGCTGGCCCGAAGTCCGCGTGCTGGCCGTCACCACGCTCGACGGCAGCGACACCGTGCTGCCGATGCTGAGCGCGGGGGCATCCGGCTACCTGCTCAAGGACTCCAGCGCCGAGAGCATCCTGGAGGGCGTGCGGGAGGTGCACAGCGGCGCGAGCTCGCTGTCCCCGCGGATCGCCTCGCTGCTGGTCAAGCACGTGCGCAGCACCGAGCCGGCCGCCGGCGCGGGCGAGGCGCTCGAACCCTTGACCGATCGGGAGTCGGAGGTGCTGGAGCGCCTGGCCCAGGGCATGTCCAACGCCGAGATCGCCCAGTCGCTCATCGTCTCGGAGGGCACGGTCAAGGCTCACCTGGGCCGCATCATGTCGAAGTGGCAGGTGCGTGACCGCGTGCAGATCCTGGTCACCGCCGCCCACGCCGGGCTCGTCGACTTCCGCTGACGCGCCGCCCGCGGCATCCGCCCGCTCGCCCTCAGAACGCGAGCAGCACGATCCCCGCGACCACGACGACGGATGCCGCCACCCGCCAGGCGGGCCGTGACTCGCGCAGCACGAAGGCGCCGAACAGGCTCACCAGCACCACGCTCACCTCGCGCAGCGGTGCGATCAGCGCCACGGGCGCGATCGTGATGGCCTGCAGCACCAGGATGTACGACAGCGGCGAGAGGATGCCGAAGGCCAGGATGCGCCGCCATTCCCGCCTGCCGAAATCGAGCACCGCGCCCCAGCGCCCCCGCACGCCGACACTGTAGAACGGCAGCTGCGCGAGCGTCGTGCCCACCATGAACGCCACCGGCGACAGGCTCCACTCGCGCACCGCGTGCGCATCCCAGATCGTGTAGGTCGCGATCATCACGCCGGTGAGCAGACCGAACAGCACCGCGGGGTCGAGGCCGCGGCGGGCACCGGCGGATGCCGTGCGGCCGACGATGCCGACGGCCACGACACCCGCGATGACCAGCGCGACGCCCACGAGCGCGACCACCGACGGCCGTTCGCCGAGCAGCAGCATCGCGATGATCACCGAGAGGAACGGGCCGCTCCCCCGCGCCGTCGCGTAGACGGTCGACAGGTCGCCGGCCTGATAGCCCCGCTGCAGCACCGACATGTACAGCACGTGCAGCACGGAGGAGACCGCGACGCCGAGTGCGAAGCCGGCGAGGTCGTCGGTGCCGAGTCCACCGGTGAAGGGGATGACCCCGATCCAGATGACCGTGCTGGCGAGGGCTCCCCACCACAGGAACGGCACCCCCGCGCGGCTGACGTTGTGTGCGACGACGTTCCAGGCGGCGTGCGCGACGGCGGCGCTGAGCGCCAGGACGATGGCGATGACCGGCATCCGAGACCCTTCTGCCCGTCGCGGGCGCGACGAACGGGTCCTCCAGGCTTTTGTCCGTTCAGATGACGCCCGGCCGACGGCCGCACGTGGCGCCGCTCGGACCAGCCGGACTCCGCTCGAGTGGAGCGGTGCGTCCCGGAACCCTAGGCGCTGTCCCGTCCACCCTAACGCGACCGGCGGGGCCTGCCGGGCCGACCCGGCGCGCCCCGACTAGCATCGAAGGCATGCCCGTCAGTCCTGCCGCCCTCGCCCACGCCTCTGATCTCGCGGATTTCGTCGCCGCCTCGCCGTCGAGCTACCACGCGGCCGAGGAGGTCGCGCGGCGACTGCAGCAGGCCGGATTCGCGCGGCTCGATGAGACCGACGCGTGGCCGACGCAGGCCGGCGGCCGCTTCGTCGTCGTGCGCGACGGCGCCGCCATCGGCTGGGTCGTGCCGTCGGATGCCACGGCCACCACGCCCGTGCACGTGCTGGGCGCGCACACCGACTCCCCCGGTCTCAAGCTCAAGCCCAAGCCCACCACCGGCTCGCACGGCTGGCTGCAGGCCGCGGTGGAGGTGTACGGCGGCCCCCTGCTGAACTCGTGGCTCGACCGGGAGCTGCGGCTCGCCGGCCGCCTGGCGCTGGCGGACGGCCGCGTGGTGCTCGCCGCGACGGGTCCGCTGCTGCGCCTGCCTCAGCTGGCGATCCACCTCGACCGCAGCGCGAACGAGGGCTTCTCCCTCGACAAGCAGACCGGCACGCAGCCCGTGTGGGGGCTCGGCGACGCCGCATCCGCCGACATCCTCGGCGAGCTGGCCGCCGCCGCGGGCGTCGACGCCTCGGAGATCCGCGGGTACGACGCGGTGGTGGCGGATGCCGCGCGCGGCGCCGTGTTCGGCAAGGACGACGCGTTCTTCGCATCCGGCCGCCTGGACGACCTCGCGTCGGTGCACGCCGGCGTCGTCGCCCTGATCGAGGCGTCGGAGGCGATGGCAGATGGGGCGCTGAGCATGTCGAAGCAGATCCCGGTGCTCGCCGCGTTCGACCACGAGGAGCTGGGCTCGGCATCGCGCTCCGGCGCCGCCGGCCCCTTCCTGGAGGACGTGCTCGTCCGGCTGTACGCCTCGTTCGGAGCGGATGCCATCCACCAGCGCCGTGCGCTGGCGGCGTCGTGGCACCTGTCCAGCGACGTCGGCCACTCGGTGCACCCGAACTTCGCCCACAAGCACGACCCGGTGGTGCAGCCGCTGCTGGGCTCCGGCCCGATCCTGAAGATCAACGCCAACCAGCGCTACGCGACCGACGCCGTGGGCGCCGCGGCCTGGGCGGGCTGGTGCGAGAGCGCCGGGGTCGGCTACCAGGAGTTCGTGTCGAACAACGCGGTGCCGTGCGGCTCGACCATCGGCCCGATCACCGCGACGCGTCTGGGCATCCGCACGGTCGACATCGGCATCCCGATCCTGTCGATGCACTCCGCCCGCGAGCTCGCCGGCGTCGGCGACCTCTACGACCTCTCCCGCGTGGCGCGGGCGTTCTTCGCCGGCTGAGGTCCAGACGCCGAGGTCCGCTCATCGCGCCAGGGTCAAGCCGCCAGGCGGACCCGTGGCGCGAGCCGTTCGACCCGGCTCTGCAGTTCGGCGAAAGCCGCGTCGAAGGCCTCTGATGTGCCTCCCCGCACCGGATCGGGAACCGACCAGTGCAGCGCCGTCGCGGGGTACTCCTCGTGGGCGCGGTCGCACACGGTGATGATCAGATCGGAGGCGGCGACGACGCCGTCCGCGCTCGCCGGGACGGCGTCGCTGAGGTCGAGTCCGTGACGAGCAGCCACCTGGACGGCTCCCGGGGCGACGCGCTGAGCCGGATGCGTGCCCGCACTCACGGCGGGCACAGGGCTGTTCCCGTTCCAGATCGCTCGGGCCAGCTGAGAGCGAGCGGAGTTCGCCGTGCAGATGAACACGACGCGGGTCGCGTCGATGGTGCTGAGCGGGACCAGACCGGACAGCGCCGACGGGTCGAGTCGGACGTACGAACGACGCCCATCGCCCTCGGAGCGGCCTCGGGAGACGATCCCCTCGCGCTCGAGCACGTTGAGATGATGCGCGAGCAGATTCGACGTCATCCCGATCCGCGTGCGGAGCTCGGTGGGCGAGAGGTCGCCGGCTGAGAGCAGGTCGACCACGCGCAGCCGGGCGGAATCGGCGAGCGCGGCGTGACGGCGCGCCCGCGCCTCGAGGGCGAGAATCTGCTCATCATTCATTGCCTCAATCTTGACTGAGCTAATGGAATCCGTCAAGATGATCTCGTCATGAACCACACACCTCTGCCCCGTCGCGCGGCCGCCGAGCTCCTCGGCACCGGCCTGCTCGTCGCCGTCGTCGTCGGCTCAGGCATCGCCGCGGAACGACTCAGCAGCGACCACGGATTGCGCCTGCTGGAGAACTCGATCGCGACGGCGCTGGGCCTGGCGGTGCTGATCGTGCTGCTCGGCCCGGTTTCGGGCGCGCATTTCAACCCGGTGATCACCATCGCGGATTCGCTGCTCCGACGCGACGGCGCAGCAGCGAAGGACCGCGCAGGAGCGGTGACCTACATCGCCGCCCAGCTTGTCGGCGGGATCGGCGGTGCACTGCTGGCGAACGCGATGTTCGAGACGCCGGCCGCGGTCGCGCTGCACGAGCGCGCAACGGCCGCAACCCTCCTCGGCGAGGTCGTCGCCACGGCAGGACTGACGCTGCTGGTCGTCGGAATGGTCCGTGCCGCGCACAGTCTGCCCGTCATCGCCTGCGCAGTCGGCGCCTACATCGGCGCCGCATACTGGTTCACCAGCTCGACGGCGTTCGCGAATCCGGCCGTCACCCTCGGCCGTATCTTCTCCGACACCTTCGCCGGGATCGCCCCGCTCTCGGCCGCGTTCTTCCTCGCGGCGCAGTTGATCGGCGGCGCGATCGGGATCCTGCTCACCGTCGCCCTGTTCCCTGCACCGTCCCTCAAGGAGAAGACATCGTGACCGACCACCCCACCGTGCTCTTCGTCTGCGTGCACAACGCCGGGCGCTCGCAGATGGCCGCGGGCTTCCTGCAGGCGATCGCCGGCGACCGCATCGATGTGCGCTCGGCCGGCTCCGAGCCGAAGGACGCGATCAACCCCGTGGCCGTGCAGGCCATGTCGGAGGCCGGGATCGACATCACGACCGGCACCCCGAAGCTGCTGACGATCGATGCCGTGAAGCAGGCCGACGTCGTGATCACGATGGGCTGCGGCGACGCATGCCCGATCTTCCCCGGCAAGCGCTACGAGGACTGGCAGCTCGACGACCCGGCCGGCCAGAGCATCGAGTCGGTGCGCGTGATCCGCGACGAGATCCGCTCGCGCGTCGAGACGCTGGTCGCCGAACTGGCTCCCTGAACCCGCCGCACCGCTCGCGGCGGGGTCAGGGGCTTCATCTCAGCAGCAGCCGGGGGGGCAGGAG
>NZ_BRZC01000007.1:595650-604495 GCF_030268005.1 Microbacterium arabinogalactanolyticum
AGCCGGCGTCGCAGCACTCGTCCATGTCACACCTCCCTTCATCGATGAGCATCGATATTCGACGTTGCGATCGTCGCGCATATATTGACGACTGTCAATATATGGAGCATAATCGACTCATGCCGGTCCAAGAGCTGATCCCCCTCCGCGATCTGCAGTCCTGCTGCGCCCCGCTCACCCGCGCGCCGCTGTCCGTCGAGAACGCCGTCTCTCTGGCATCCTCGCTCAAGGCCATCGCCGACCCCGCCCGTCTCCGCATCCTGTCGATGATCGCCGCGCACGCCGACGGCGAGGCGTGCGTCTGCGACCTCAGGGAGCCGCTCGGTCTCAGCCAGCCCACCGTCTCCCATCACCTGCGCGTCCTCGTCGAGGCCGGGTTCCTCGAGCGCGAGAAGCGCGGCACCTGGGCGTTCTTCCGCGTCGCCGACGGTGCGCTGGAATCCCTCACCGGCATCCTCGGTCGCTGAGGCAGCGCGTCCCCTCGCGCGGTGGCGGCACCGGATGCCAGGATGAGCACAACCCGAACATCCCGGAGGCACCCATGTCCGCGAGCATCGAAGCCGCAGGCCCCGCTCTGATCGAGCGCACCGGCATCGAGATCATCCCCGAGTCCGACCGCACGGCCAAGCCGCGCGACCTGTTCTGGCCGTGGTTCGCGGCGAACGTGTCCGTGTTCGGCATGTCGTACGGCTCGTTCGTGCTCGGCTTCGGCATCTCGCTGTGGCAGGCGACGGTCGTCTCGGTCATCGGGATCATCGTGTCGTTCTTCCTGTGCGGGCTGATCGCGATCGCCGGCAAACGGGGCTCGGCGCCGACGATGATCCTGTCCCGTGCCGCCTTCGGCGTGCAGGGGCAGAAGCTGCCCGGCATCGTGTCGTGGCTCACGTCGATCGGCTGGGAGACCTCGCTGGCGATCACGGCCGTTCTCGCCACCACGACGGTGTTCCGCAGCCTGGGCTGGCTGAGCGCCGACGACCAGGGCGTCGGGTTGAAGATCGTGGCGACCGTCGCGGTGGCGGCGCTCATCGTCGCGGCATCCGTGCTCGGATACCACACGATCATGAAGCTGCAGTCGGTGCTGACCTGGCTGACCGGCGCGATGACCGTGCTGTTCCTGATCCTCACATTCGAGAGCATCAACTGGTCGACCGCCTTCTCGCGCCCGGACGGCACTCTCGCGCAGACCATCGGCGCCCTCGTGATGGTGATGACCGGATTCGGCCTGGGCTGGATCAACATCGCCGCCGACTGGTCGCGGTACCAGAAGCGCACCGCATCCGACGGGCAGATCATCGCCTGGAACACGATCGGCGGCTCGGTCGCGCCGATCATCCTGGTGTTCTTCGGACTCCTGCTGGCGGGCTCGAACCAGAAGCTGATGGACGCCGTGGGATCCGACCCGATCGGAGCCCTCGCCACCCTCCTGCCCCCGTGGGTGCTGGTGCCGTTCCTGATCGTCGCGATCCTCACGCTGGTCTCCGGCGCGGTGCTCGGCATCTACTCCTCGGGCCTCACGCTGCTGAGCCTCGGCATCCGCATCCCGCGGCCGGCCGCCGCCGGCATCGACGGCGTGATCCTCACCGCCGGAACGATCTTCGTGGTGTTCTTCGCGACCAGCTTCATCGGCCCGTTCCAGTCGTTCCTCATCACGCTCGGCGTGCCGATGGCGTCGTGGGCAGGCATCCTCATCGCCGACATCCTGCGCCGCCGTCGCGACTACGACGAGGCGGCGCTGTTCGACTCGAACGGCCGCTACGGCGCGTTCGACTGGACCTCGATCATCACCATGCTCGTCGCGACCGGCATCGGCTGGGGCTTCGTGATGAACACGATCCCCGACACCCCGTGGAACGACTGGCAGGGCTATTTCCTCGACCTGTTCGGCTGGCGCGACGACTGGGGCTACGCCAACCTCGGCGTGCTGTTCGCGCTGGTGCTGTCGTTCGCCGTGACCTGGTTCGCCCGTGCGGGGAGGATCCGCCGGCAGGAGCAGGGATGACCGAGCGCTGGTTGGTCGTCATCGACCCGCAGAACATCTTCGCCTCTCCGGATTCGGAGTGGGGGTCGCCGTTCTTCGCGGACGCCATGGTGAACATCCGCTCCCTCGCCGACGCCCACGGCGAGCGGGTGCTCGTCACGCGCTGGGTGCCCACCGCCGATCGGGCGACGTCCTGGGGCGACTACTTCGAGGAATGGCCGTTCGCGGACAAGCCGGCGTCCGATCCGCTCTACGATCTGGTTCCGGATGCCGTGGGACTCTCGCCGCATCCCACGCTCGACCTGCCGACCTTCGGGAAGTGGGGTGCCGAGCTCGAGGCGATCGTCGGGCGCGGCGCGCACGTGGTTCTGGCCGGGGTCTCGACGGACTGCTGCGTTCTCTCCACGGCCCTGGCGGGAGCGGATGCCGGCGCACGCCTCACCGTCGCCACGGACGCCTGCGCGGGATCGACCGCCGAGAACCACGCGGCCGCCCTGCACGTGCTGGGCCTGTACCCGCCGCAGATCGCACTGCGGACGACCGCGGAGATCCTCGGAGACTGAGCCTCCTGGGGGTCACGACGCCCAGGTGTGCACGGGCTCGCCCGTGTGCATCCGCTCCAGGTACTCCGCGAGCATGCCGTGCAGCGCCTCGGATCGCGTCTCGCCTGCGGCCTCGCGGGCGGCCACCGCGCCCCGCTGCCAGGTGGCGCCGTTCCGGCCGGTCAGGCAGCGCTGCTCGATGATGCCCAGATACCGGTCGCGCACGGCGGCGTCGACGCCGTAGGCGTCCAGCCCCTCCGCCGCGAGCGGGAGCAACCGGCGCAGCACGAGCTCGCGCGGGCCCACCCAGCCGACCTCGGGCCAGTACATCCGCGCCTCGATGCCGTCCCGCGCTGCGGAATGCAGATTCTCCTCGGCGGCGTCGAAGGTCATCTGCGTCCACAGCGGCCGGTCGGCGTCGGTCAGGCTGCGCACGAGCCCGTAGTACAGCGCGGCATCGGCCAGCACGTCCGGGATGCTCGGTCCCGCGGGCAGCACGCGGTTCTCCAGCCGCAGATGCCGCCCCTCGGCCTGGGCGTCGTAGATCGGGCGGTTCCAGCGGTAGATCGTGCCGTTGTGCATGCGCAGCTCGGCCAGCTTCGGCGAGTCACCGGCCTCGAGCACGTCGAACGGGTCCTCGTCGGTGCACACCGGCAGGAGCGCCGGGAAGTAGCGCGAGTTCTCCTCGAACAGGTCGAAGATCGAGGTGATCCAGCGCTCCCCGAACCACACCCGCGGACGCACGCCCTGGTTCTTCAGCTCCTGCGAGCGCGTGTCGGTGGCCTGCTCGAACATCGGGATGCGCGTCTCGTGCCACAGCGCGCGACCGGCGAAGAACGGCGAGTTGGCGGCGAGAGCGACCTGCACGCCGGCGATCGCCTGCGCCGAGTTCCAGTACGCGGCGAACTCCTCAGGCGGCACCTGCAGGTGCAGCTGCACCGAGGTGCACGCGGCCTCGGGCAGGATCGTGTCGCAGACGATGTCGAGGGTCTCCCGCGGGCCGCCCTCCGACAGCGCGGGCCCGTCCAGCTGCAGGGCTATGTCCTCTCCACGGGCAGCGATCACCTGCTGGCTGAGCAGCCCGTACCTCGGGTCCTCCGAGAACCACTGCTCGGTGAAGTGATGCTCGTCGACCGTGGGCAGCATCCCGATCATCGCCAGGCCGCACCCGACACCCCTCGCCCGCTCGTCCGCCGCGTTCAGCGCGGCGCGCAGGGCGCCCTCGAGCTCGCGGAGGTTATCCGCGTCGAGCGGCCGCGGGGCGACGTTGATCTCGATGTTGAACCGGCCGAGCTCGGTCTGGAATGCCGGGTCGGCGATCTCCTCGAGCACGCGTGCGTTCGACATGGCCGGGTCGTGAGCGCCGTCGACGAGGTTGAGCTCGATCTCCAGTCCCAGTCGCGGCTCGGCGACGTCGAAGGTGCCGTCGGCGAGCATGACCGCGAGCGCATCCAGGCACCGCCCGACCTTGGCGCGGAATCGAGTGCGATCCTGCCGCGAGAAGCTCTGCACGCCGACGTGGTCTCCCATGGGCCGACATTACCGATGCGCTCGCGAGGAAAGCGATACTCACCACCGATTTCACTATTGTGACGCCCGACACAACAGTGATATCGTCGCGAAATGAGCAACGACAACGAGCGCGCACTCGAAGAGGGCATCGTCACCGATCTCAAGGACCGGATGACGTACGGCTCGTACCTCGAGCTCGACAAGCTGCTGGACGCCCAGCATCCGGTCTCCCAGCCCGAGCACCACGACGAGATGCTGTTCATCATCCAGCACCAGACCACGGAGCTCTGGCTCAAGCTCGTCCTGCACGAGCTCGGCACGGCCCGCGACCGCCTCGCCGAGGACGATCTGCGCTCCGCCCTCAAGCACATCGCGCGCATCAAGCACATCCAGGACGTGCTGACCCGCCAGTGGTCGGTGCTCGCCACCCTCACCCCCACCGAGTACGCGGAGTTCCGCGGCGCCCTGGGCAGCTCCTCCGGCTTCCAGTCGGTGCTGTACCGCTGCGTCGAGTTCGCACTCGGCAACAAGAACGAGCGGATGCTGAGCGTCTTCCGCGACCACCCCGAGAACCTCGCGCTGCTCACCCGTGAGTGGGAACGGCCGACGCTCTACGACGAGTTCCTGCGCCTGGCGGCGCGCCGCGGCCTGCCCATCCCCGCCGAGGTTCTCGAGCGGGACGTGCGCCAGCCGTACCGCGAGAACGACGAGCTGGTGCAGGCGATCCGCGAGATCTACGAGAACCCCCACGAGCACTGGGACCTGTACGAGGCGTGCGAGGAGCTCGTCGACGTGGAGGACAACTTCCAGTTCTGGCGCTTCCGCCACCTGCGCACGGTCACCCGCACGATCGGTATGAAGAAGGGCACCGGCGGGTCGACCGGCGTGGACTTCCTGCGCCGCGCACTGGACCTGACGTTCTTCCCCGAGCTGTACAGCGTGCGCACGGAGATCGGCAAGTGAGCGGGATCGGCAAGGAATGAGCGGCATCCGTCGCGTCGATGGCGGCATCGTCACCGGCCGCTTCACCGACCACCACGTGCACCTGCAGCTGGTGGACCATGCCCTGCTGGCGGGCTCATGCCTGGGCCGCGTGATCGATCTGGGCGGGAATCCGGCGTGGGTGGCGGGGGTGGCTCGCCACAACTCCGGAGATCCGCGGGCTTCTCGGCCCGTTTCCGTCGAACCCGGGTCAGCTGCGCACGATTCTCCGGAGTTGTGGCCGGTCACGATCGAGTACGCCGGCGCGTTCCTCACCGCACCGGGCGGATATCCCTCGGACCGTTCCTGGGCTCCGGCCGGCTCGGTACGGGAGATCGCGGATGCTGCCGCGGCGGTCGCCGCGGTGGCCGAGCTCGCGGCCCTCGGAGCATCCTGCATCAAGGTCGTGGCGCACAGCGAGGCGGGCCCGGTGCTGGACGACGACAGCTTCCGCGCCGTCGTGGCATCCGCGAAGTCCCGTGGACTGCCCGTCGTGGCGCACGCCGAGGGCTCGGGACAGGCGCAGCGCGCAGCGCGCCTGGGCGCCGACCGGCTCGCACATGCGCCCTTCACCGAGCGTCTCGCCGAGGACGAGATCGCCGAGCAGGCGGCATCCGTGGAGTGGATCTCGACCCTCGCGATCCACGACGACACCCACCGCGCGATCGCGATCGACAACGTGCGCCGCTTCGCCGACGCGGGGGGCACGGTGCTCTACGGCACCGACATGGGCAACGGGCCCACCCCCGTCGACCTGAACCCTCGCGAACTCGACGCCCTGCGCGAGGCCGGCATCGACGGCACCCGCCTGCTGCGCGCGCTCGCGCCGCGGGACGACGACCCCCACCCCCTCTTCCTGCCCGACGGCGATCCCGCCGCTGCCCACCCGCTCACTCACCCGGAGGCATGACATGTCCGAATCGTCGACCCCCATCGAATCCGCGGAGGACGAGCACCGCCGCGTCGCCGGCATCAGCGCGCCCGACCTGCTCAGCGAAGCGCGTCGGCTCGACGCCGCCGACCCGCTCGCGCACCACCTGGACGCGTTCGCCGACGCGCCGGGCGTGGCCGCCTACCTGGACGGAAACTCCCTCGGGCGGCCGCTGCGCGACCTGCCCGAGAAGGTCGGCACGTTCATCCGCGAGGACTGGGGCACGCGCCTGATCCGCTCCTGGGACGAGCAGTGGATGGCATTGCCCATGCAGCTCGGCGACCGCATCGCGGAGGTCGCCCTCGGCGCCGCCGCCGGCCAGACGGTGGTCGCGGACTCCACCAGCGTGCTGCTGTACAAGCTCATGCGCGCGGCCGTCGCCGCCCGCCCTGGTCGCGACGAGATCGTGATCGAGGCCGGCAACTTCCCCACCGACCGGTTCATCGCGGCAGGCGTCGCGAAGGAGACCGGCGCGACGCTGCGGTGGGTGGAGCCGGACGAGGTCGCCGGCGTCACGGCATCCGATGTCGCCGCTGTCGTCTCGGAGCGCACCGCGCTGGTCGTGCTCAGCCACGTCGACTACCGCTCCGGCGCCCTCGCCGACATGCCCGCGATCACGTCCGTCGTGCACGACGCGGGCGCCCTGATGCTGTGGGACCTGTGCCACTCGGTGGGCGTCGTGCCGATGCAGCTGGACGAGTGGGGCGTGGACCTCGCCGTCGGGTGCACGTACAAGTACCTCAACGGCGGGCCCGGATCCCCGGCGTTCGCGTACCTGCGCGCAGAGCACCACGGCGCCGTCACGCAGCCCATCCACGGCTGGTGGAGCGCGTCCGACATCTTCGCGATGGGCCCGGAGTACGCGCCGGTCGGCGGCATCCGCCAGCTGCTCAGCGGCACCCCGCCGGTGATGTCGATGCTCGCCATGCAGGGCATGCTCGACCTGATCGCGGACGCCGGGATGCCCGCCGTGCGCGCCAAGTCGATCTCGCTGACGGACTTCGCGGTGCGCGCCTATGATGAGCTGCTCGCGCCGCTGGGCGTGAGGCTGCTGACCACGCGGGATGCCGCGCACCGCGGCGGCCACATCACGATCGGGCACGACTCGTTCCAGCAGGTGACGCAGCGGCTGTGGGCCGAGGGCATCATCCCCGACTTCCGGTTCCCCGACGGCATCCGCCTGGGTCTGTCGCCGCTGAGCACCTCGCACGAAGAGACCCTGCGCGGCGTCCTGGCCGTGCGCGACGCCCTGACCGCCTGAGCCCATGACCGCTTCCGTGCTCGACGACATCGACGCACGCCCGGGCAGCACCACCTCGCTGCTGCGGACGCTGATCGGGCTGTACCTGCGGCCGCTCGGCGGGACGATCTCGTCGGGTGCTCTGGTGGGGCTGGCCGAGGATCTCGGCATCCCCGCAGCGCGAGCGCGCACGGCGATCACCCGGCTGAAGAAGCACGGCCTGCTGCTCGCGGCATCCGGCGGGTACGCGCTGAACCCTGCTGCGGTGCCGATGCTGGAGCGCGGCGACCGCCGCATCTTCTCCGTGCGCACGATGCGCGCCGGCGACGAATGGATGCTGGTCTCAGCGACCATCCCCGAGACCAGGCGCGACCTGCGGCACCAGCTGCGGCGTCGGCTGCAGTTCCTGGGTGCTGGCGCCGTCTCGGCAGGGCTCTGGATCCTGCCCGGCCACCTGGATGCCGAGGTCGAGGAGCTGCTCGACGAGCTGGGCGCCCGGGGGTTCGCGACGCTGTTCCGCACCTCCGATCCGCGGCCGGCGCAGCCGCTCGTCCAGGCCGTCACGGCCTGGTGGGATCTGGAGGCGCTGCGCGCCGAGCACGAGCAGTTCCTGGCATCCGTCACCGGCCTCGACCTGTCCACGCCGTTCGCCGCCTACGTGCGCCTGATCGACAGCTGGCGCGTGCTGCCCTACATCGATCCGGGCCTTCCGCCCGAACTGCTCCCCGCGGACTGGCCCGGCGTCCGCAGCATGGAGACGTTCGCCGAGCACTCCGCGCTCCTGGCCGAGCCTGCCGGAGAGCACGTCCGCTCCGTCGCCTCCTGAACCGCATCCGGACCGGGCCCGTCACCGGATCGGAGGCGCATCGCCGAGAGCCCTCTCAGACGCGTCTCCGATCCGGCCCGCACAGGTGCACGGATGAGAGCAGGTCAGGGCAGGCGGTTCGCGATCGCGAGGTTCGCCTCGAGCTCGGCGGCGTTCTGACGCACCACGTATGCGGGGCGGTCGCGCTCGACGCGCCAGGACTCGCTGAGCGGTCCGATGTTGACCGTGTCGAACCCGAACTCGTCGTACAGACGCGTGACGAACTCGACCGCGGCGGGGTCATCGCCCGCCGTCGCCAGGGCGCGCCGGTTCGGAGTGCCGGCCGGTGAGCCGTCGGTCGTGATCTGCGCCGCCACGATGTGGTTGAAGGCCTTGACGACCTTCGACGTCGGCAGGTGGCGCTGAACGATCTCGGACGTGGTCGTCTCACCCCGATCGAGCGCGTCGATGTGCCCGTCGCGCTCGAAGTAATAGTTGTTCGTGTCGAGGACGATCTTGCCGGCGAGCGGCTCGACCGGGACGTCCGCGATCGCACCGAGCGGGACGGTCACCACCACCACGTCGCCTGCGGCACCCGCCTCGGCCGCCGTGGCCGCGCGGGCCTTCGGCCCCAGCTCCGCCACGAGCTCCGCCAGCGTCTCCGGCCCTCGCGAGTTCGCGATGACGACGTCGTATCCGGCCGAGATCGCCGCGCGCGCGACGCTGCTGCCGATGTGTCCTGCTCCGATGATTCCCAATGTGGTCATGTCAGCGGTCAACACCGCATCGGGAGTGTTATTCCGCCGTCATGACGAGGCCGCAACGGATCGAAACCGCACCTCCCTCACCGGCGTGG
>NZ_BRZC01000007.1:604693-891458 GCF_030268005.1 Microbacterium arabinogalactanolyticum
TCACGCGCGAGCTCGCGGTCGTAGCCCTCGTAGGCCAGCGGCGGCAGCTTGCGCACGTTCGCTGAGCAGCCGAAGTTCGCGCAGATCAGCGTCCCGATCGTGTCCCCGTTGCGGCCGGCGGCACCCGCCTTGCGGGCCGAGAAGAACTGCACGTCGTTGCGGAGCGTGACGTCATCGCACCAGGAGCACTGCGCGCGCATGGCCGTGCGCTGCTCGGTGCGCTGCAGCAGGATGCCGACGTTGTGGTCGTCGACCTCGGCGACGACGTATGCCCGCCGGGGCATCTTGGGGTCGAACCAGCCGAGGAAGTCGATCCTCTCGAAGTCGATCTCGTCGAAGTCGAGTGGCAGGTTCAGGGAGGAGACCTCCTTGCGGGAGGCGTTGCGGAAGGAGGCGCGGATGACGCGCTCGTCGATGGGACGCATGAGGAAGTGCTTTCTGTGTCAGGACCGCCGAAGCCGGCGGGAGAGGTGGGACGCGCCCGGATGCGGGTACGGCCGGAGATGAGGGCGGTCCCGGAAGCCGGGTACGCCGAGAAGAAGATGAGCCCGGATGCCGGGCATGACGCTTCTCCGGTGACGGGAGTTCCGCCGCCGGATCGCTCTCAGCCTCTGCCGTCGGCGCGTGACGCGCCGACGATCACCTCTCGCGCCACGAAGGCGCCCTCTGCGAACAGCACGTCGCCCAGTGTACGCCGCCTGCGCTCCCGCTAATCTGGACGCAAAGAGGGGGGCTCTTCATGGCGACGAAGCCGGGCGCAGGTATGCCGCTGCGCGACTACCGCATCCACCGGTACGTGAATGCGTTCTGTCCTCGCTGCCATGAGGACAAGCCGGACCAGCCGCTCAGCGAGGTGCGCCGCCTGTCGGGCTGGCTCGCCGACCGCGACGGCACGGTCTGGCTGGAGCGCGGATGTCCCGAGCACGGGCTCGTCTCCACGCTCTACGACGAGAACGCCGACATCCTGCGGTACCTCGAGCAGTGGACGGCGCCGACCAAGGTGCACACGCCCGACACGATGGGCAACTTCAAGCCCGTGCCGCAGGCGTACGAGGACGGCTTGCCGCAGATGCAGACGCAGCACACCTGCATCCTGCTGGAGGACATCACCGACCACTGCAATCTGAAGTGCCCCACCTGCTTCGCGGAGTCGAGCCCCGCGGCATCCGCCGTCGCCCCGCTCGCCGAGGTGCTGGCATCCGTCGACGCCAAGCTCAGCCGCGAGAACGACCGCATCGACGTGCTCATGCTCTCCGGCGGCGAGCCGACGCTGTACCCCTGGCTGGAGCAGCTCATCGAGCACCTGGTCGCGCGGCCCATCGTGCGCATCCTGCTGAACTCGAACGGGCTGCGGATCGCGAACGACGACGAGTTCGTCCAGTTCCTGAAGAAGCACCGCGAGCGCGTCGAGGTGTATCTGCAGTACGACGGCGAGGAGGCGGCCTCCGTCGCCTTCCACCGCGGCGCGGACATCCGCCGGTTCAAGGAGCGGGCGTTGGAACGGCTGTCGGATGCCGGTATCTTCACGACCCTGACCATGACCGCGGCACTGGGCGTCAACGACCACGAGATCGGCAACGTCATCCGGCGAGCGCAGGCGACGCCGTACGTCGGAGGGGTGACGATCCAGCCGGTGTTCGGATCGGGACGGAACTCGGGGATCGACCCGAACGAGCGACTCACCCACACCGGCGTGCTCGCCCGGATCGGCCCGCAGACCGAGGGCGAGATCACCTGGCGCGACCTGACCGCGCTCCCCTGCAGCCACCCGCACTGCTGCTCGGTCGGCTACTTCCTGAAGGACGACTCCGGCGATTGGAAGTCTCTCGTGGGGTTGATCGGGCACGAGAGGCTCAAGGAGTTCCTCGACCTCAACCCCGACCTGATCGCCAACCGCATCGCGGACTCGAACGTGAACAAGGCGATACGCGACGTGGTGAAGAACTCGCTGCTGGATCTGCTCAGCGAGCAGTCGTCGCTCTCGCACCCCTCGATGGGCGATATCTGGCGCGACATCTGCGTGAACTGCGACCTGGGCGTGGGCACACTCGCGACGCTTGCCGCGTCGAAGCTGCCGGGTCAGCACAAGCGGATGCGGGCCATGCTCGCCGAGCGGGTGCTGCGCGTCACGGTCAAGCCGTTCATGGACATCAACACCATGATCGAGGAGCGCCTCACGCAGTGCTGCGTGCACGTGGCCACGGTGAACGAGCAGACGAACGCGCACCAGTGCGCCCCGTTCTGCGCGCTGCAGGCGTGGGCGCCGCTCAGCCGCACGCGCATCTCCACGGCGCTCGGGCGTCCCGCGTCGTCGACGACCGAAGTGCGCGAGACGGGCGGGCGCACCCGGCTTCCGGTGGTGCAGGCGTCATGACCTGGGCCCCCGAGCCTGTCGAAGGGCACCCGCTCAACCAGTTCGACCCCGCAGTCGGTCATCCCGCGCCGCCGTTCGACCCGCTGCGGCTGTGCGTGTTCACCACGATCGCGGCGATCTCGTGCGTCCTGGGGCCGGCGGCCGTGCTCGTGTTCGCGCTGGTCGCGATCGCCGGCTATGCGAAGGCCCGCCGTGGCGGGCTGCTGCGGTCGCGCTGCAAGCTGGGAGACACTCGCCTGGTGCTGGCGTACCTGTCGGTGCTCGCGGTGGCGTCGGCGGTCGGCATCCCGTTCTGGGTGATGCTCTGGATGCGGATGCTGGGCGGCTGATATGTTCCCCACCCTGCACGACATCGCCCCCTGGCTGCCGCGGCTGGACACGCATTCGGTGTTCGTCGCGCTGGGGATGCTGGCCGCCATCGCGGTGTTCCTCGTCGAGAAGCGCCGCCGCGCGGTGCGCGACCCGCGGATCGTCTACCTGGTGCTGGGGGCGATGGCGGGAGCCGCGATCATGGCGCGGCTCGGCACCTGGGCGCAGCATCTGGACCCGTCGAAGAACCTCAACCTCGGTGAGCAGCTGCTGCGGGGCAACGCCTCGGTGCTGTCGGCGCTCGTCGGCGCATGGCTGGGTGTGCACATCGCCAAGAAGCTCTGCCGGTACCCGGCTCGCACCGGTGATCTTTTCGCGCCGGCCGTCGCGCTGGCGATGGCGATCGGGCGGATCGGATGCCTGCTCACCGAGCAGCCCGGGACGCCGACGGGCGCAGCCTGGGGCATCGTCCTGGACGCGGACGCCGCGGCCCGGACCGGCTCGCCGGCCGGCGTCCCGCTGCATCCGAGCTTCGTGTACGAGATCGCCTTCCACGCGGTCGCCTTCGCGGTGCTGTGGTTCTGGCTGCGGCATCGTCCGATCGCCGCCGGTGAGACGCTCACGATCTACATCGCCGGGTACGCGGTGTTCCGCTTCCTCATCGAGTTCGTCCGCGGCAACGATGTCGCGTGGATGGGGCTGACGAGACCGCAGCTGTTCCTGGCGGTCACGATCCCGCTGCTGCTGGCGCGGATCATCTGGATGCTGAGGCGCGGGCGCTTCCGCGCCGAGCCCGCTGTGGAGAGGAAGGTGCCTGATGGACAGCCAGCCTGAAGACCCTGCGCAGAATGCGCCGCTGCCTGCGGACGAAGGATCGGCGACGCCGCCTGTTCCGCCATCGTCGGAGGGCACGCCGTCGGCGCAGCCCACGGCCGCCGACCCCGCGCCGCCTCCGCCGCCTGCCTACGATCCCTCCCAGGTGGTGCCGCCTCCGCCGCCGGATGCACCGGCGCCCGGCTATCCCAACGCTCCCGACGTGCCCGCACCCGGCTATCCCCCGCAGCAGCCGTCGCCGTTCCCCGTCGATCCGGCCCAGGCGGCTCCCGGCTACTACGAACCGAATCAGCAGCCCGGCTACTATCCCGGAGCGAATCAGCAGCCCGGCTACTACGACCCCGCATACGGCGTCAATCCGCTCGGGCTCGTCGATGAACGCGGCTACCCGATCGGGTACGCGCCACCGGAGCCGAAGAAGATGTCCGGCGGAGCCAAGGGCGTCCTCATCGGCTGCGGCGTGGCCGCGGCGTTCGGGCTCATCGTCGTGTTCGGATTCGTGATCGTCATCCTCGGTCCCTGCATCGGCCTGAACACCTACTGACCGGAGACAGCGCGTGACTCTGCCCAGCGATCATCCTCGCCGCGAGCCCGGCCAGCGCGGCATCGGCACCGGGCTGCTGATCGGGCTCGCCTTCCACGCATTCGGTCTCCTGCTCGCCCTCGGGTCGCTGAGCGTGATGTCTCAGCTCGGCCTCTTCGCCCTTCTCTGGCCGTTCATCGCGATCGTCGTCGTCTCCGTGATCGTCATGGCGACCGCCGGCGCGAACCACCAGCGGCGGCGCATCGCCGGCGGCGTGCTCATCATCTCGGCGGCCGTGTGGCTGATCATCATCGGGCCATGCGTCGGACTCGTGTACTCGATCCCCTGAGCGCCGCCTGGGAGAAGTGTTTCCTCACGTTTCGCGCGTGATCGACGCGCTGAGAGAGCGGTCGTAGCCTCGGATCAACCGATCGTGAGGAGATCACCGTGACCAGCCCGCAGACCCGCCTTTCGCCCCTCGAGGTGCGTGAGCGTGCTGCGTGCATGTGCGACCACGGGTACGCCTGCTCCTCGTTCGCCCCGGGGCACGCCCTGCACCTGATCCAGGCGCGCCTCGCCTCGGCGACGCCGCTCGGCTGGGTGGATGCTCTGGTCGACTCCGCGGATGCCACGACCGGCGAGATCGTGCTGCGCACGCTCGACGGCGACGTCGTCACCGTCTGGAACGCCGGGGGCGCCGCGCTCGAGGCATCTGCCGGCACTCCCGTGGCGCTGCACCGCGACTACGCCGTGCTGGCGATCGGCGCGACGAAGTACAACGTCGCGCGCTGAGTCGTCTGTCGGCCGGGCGTCAGGACGCCATCTTCATCATCGATTCGCGCATGGCCTCGCACGCGTCCATGCAGGCCTTGCACGCCTGAGCGCACATCTTGCAGACCTCGCTCATGTCGGCGTGCTCCATGCACTTGTCCATGCAGTACTGGCACATGGCGATGCAGGCGTCGAGCATCGACATCATCACGGCCGGGGTCATGCCCTGCATCCGCATCATGCCGCGCATCATCGTGTTGCACATGTCGGCGCAGTTCATGCAGGCGGGACCGCAGTCCATCATCTGCATCGAACAGACCGTACAGGCCTGCTCACAGGCCGAACACGCATCCATGCAGGCCTGCATGGCAGCCATGTCCATCATCTCCATGCCCGGCATCTGCATGTCCTTGGACATCATGTCCATCATCATCGAATCCATCGCGCACCGCTCCTCGTCATCGGCTCTCGCCGGCTTCGGGCGGGCAGGTGGACCCGCCTGATGGTCAGATTGCGCCTGCCGGATCACTCCGTCGATGGTCGATTCCGCTCTTCCGCCCCCGACGTCCCTCACCGGATGTAGGGTCGGTCCGTGCCGACGTTCACCCCGTTGCAGCGACTGGTCGTCTCGGTCGCCATCCTCGCCTCATTCGTGACCTTCCTCGACGGCACCGTGGTCAACGTGGCGCTGCCGGCCATCAGCCGGGAGCTCGGCGGCGGCATCGCCACGCAGCAGTGGGTCGTGGACGCGTACCTGATCACGCTCAGCTCGCTGATCCTGCTGGCGGGCTCGGTCTCGGATGCCTACGGCCGCGTGCTCGTGATGCGGATCGGCCTGATCGCGTTCGGCGTGGCATCCGTCGCCGTCGCCGCCGCACCGGACCCGCTGATCCTCATCATCGCGCGCGCCGCGCAGGGCGCGGCGGGTGCCCTGCTGGTGCCGAGCTCGCTCGCGCTCATCACCGCCACGATGCGCGGCGAGGTGCAGTCCCGCGCGATCGGCGTGTGGACGGCGTTCACGACCGGTGCACAACTGGTCGGCCCCGTGATGGGCGGCATGTTCGTGGATCTGCTCTCGTGGCGGTTCGTGTTCCTGATCAATGTGCTGCCGATCGCCGTGAACCTGATCCTGCTCGGCAGGCTTCACCTGCCCGCGCACCAGCGCACCACGAGGGTGGACTGGTGGAGCGGCGTGCTCTGCGCGATCGGTCTGGGCGGGCTCGTGTTCGCGCTGATCGAGCAGGAGCGGATGGGCTGGGCGGCCGCTGCGATCTGGATCCCCGGCGCGCTCGGCATCCTGCTGCTGATCCTCTTCCTTCTGCGACAGCGGGGATCGGATGCTGCACTCATGCCCCTCTCACTGTTCACCGTGCGCAACTTCGCCTGGGGCAACCTGGCCACGCTGTTCATCTACGCCGCGCTCTCGCTGAACGGCTTCGTGATCGGCGTCTACCTGCAGCAGGGCCCCGGGCTGAGCGCGACGGCGGCGGGACTCGCGAGCCTCCCCATCACGATCCTGATGATCCTGCTCAGCTCCCGCGCGGGTGCCTGGGCCGGCAAGCTCGGGCCGCGCCTGTTCATGACCGTCGGCCCCCTGCTGATGGCGGTCGGCGCCGCGCTGCTGCTGACCGTCGGCGTCGAGTTCGACTACTGGTGGCAGGTGCTGCCGGCGATGATCGTGCTGGGCGTGGGGCTCTCGCTGACCGTGGCACCCCTCACCTCGGCGATCCTCGGGGCGATCGACGAGAACCGCAGCGGCATCGCCTCGGCCGTCAACAACGCCGTCTCCCGCGTCGCCGGACTGCTGGTGGTGGCGCTGCTGTCCACGATCGTCGGCGGAGCGCTCGATCTGAACGGATTCCACAGCGCCGCACTGGTCACGGCGGGCCTGTTCGCGCTGGGCGGCGTGGTGTCGTGGATCGGCATCCGCCGCAACCCGGTCGAGGAGCCCGCCGCGTCCTGATCGGCTCAGTCCACCGCGCGGATCGTGGCCTGCACCGCTTGGAAGGCCGAACCGTCGAACGCCACGATCCGGGCATCCTCCAGCTGCACCTCGGCCGCGAGGATCGTGTCCACCGCGACCTGGATCGCGTCCTCCCGCGGCCAGCCGTACACGCCGGCACTGATCAGCGGGAACGCGATGCTGCGCGCTCCCAGCTCGTCGGCGACCTGCAGGGAGCGGCGATAGCAGGAGGCCAGCAGCTCGCGATCGCGCTGCCCGGCATTCCAGTTCGGGCCGACCGTGTGCACCACCCAGCGCGAGGGCAGGTCGCCGCCGGTCGTCCAGCCGGCGTCGCCGGTCGCGAGGCCCCGCGGGAATCGGGCGATGCAGTGCTGCAGGATCGCCGGTCCCCCGGCGCGGTGGATCGCGCCGTCGACTCCCCCGCCGCCGCGCATCGCGTTGTTCGCGGCGTTGACGATCGCATCGACCTGCTGGGTCGTGATGTCGCCGTGGACGGCGGTGACGGTGGGCATGCCACCAGTCTGCTCCGGCCGGATGGCCGGCGGAACCCGTGCCCGCGTCGGCCCTGAGTCAGCGGATGCCGTGGTCGTGCACGGTCGTGCTGAGGTGCGTGCCGTTGAGCTCCAGGTACAGCTGCCGCTCGGTGACCGACACGGTCATCGTGTTGCGGCGCGCCAGCGCCGCCGCGGCATCGTCGAGGAAGCCCGGATCGAAGCTGTGCAGCACGATGGCATCCGCCTCGTGGATGGTCTTCCCCGCCCAGTTCGCGATGACCTTGGCGGGGTCGCGGTAGGTGTACACCGTGGTGCGATCGGCCAGTTTGCTGCCGAAATGCAGGCGGGTGGCGTCGGGCGCGCCCGCCTCGATCCACGCGGTCACCCGTCCGGTGAGATCGCGCACGAGGACGGCGGGCTCGTCGGTCGCCGCGACACCCTCGGTGAACGCGATGCCCTCCTCGTACTCCAGGCAGTACGCCAGCAGGCGGGTGAGCATGTAGGCGTCGGTCTCGGAGGGATGCCGCGCCATGCGCAGCGTGAAGTCGTCGTAGACGCCGCGGTCCACATCCGCCAGCTGGACGTCGAACGTGTGGATCGTGGAGCCTGTCGCCATGAGTGTCGAGCCTACGCGGGAGGTGGCGGAGCGCTCGAATCCGGACGCGTCCAGGTCGTCATCCCCTTCGCACGCCCGGTCCCGGGCGACAGCCCGGCCAGTTCCAGCGAGCGCCGCACATGCCGCGGCAACCCGGGCAGCGCCGCCGCGGCGCCCTTCGGCACGCGGGCGAGACCGGCGATGAGCGAGACATCCACGGCATCCGTGCGCACCTCCACGCGCGCCTCCTCGCTGTCGGTGCGCCAGCGCAGCATCCGGATGTCAGCGAAGTCCACCTCGAATCGCTCGGCGTCCGCGACGATCCGCATCCTGCCCGGCGCGAACCACACCGACGCCTCGATCGTGCGCCGATGGTAGTAGGCCATCAGTCCGTAGTAGGCGGGGAGCCCGATCACCGTGCCGAGCAGGATGACCGTCATCTTGGGCCCCAGTACGAACGCGTCGAACGCGATCAGCAGCGCGACGGCGCCTCCGCCGAGTACGACGACGAGGACGACCACGGCGATCCGCAGGTCTCGGATGGGCATGCGCACGGCGGGGAAGCGCACGATCGAGCCGTCGTTCTCGCGCCCGAAACCCGGCACGACCTTCTCCACCCGCGGTCGCTGCACGGCGCTCGTCACCCGGCCGATCAGGGCGAGCCAGGTCCAGCCGACCGCCGGGATCGCCGCCATCTGCAGCAGCACGAGCAGCGCCCGGAACCAGTCCGGGAGGCCCGTCGGCGGGATCACGTCACCGAAGATCACCGTGGCCACGACGGCGGCGGCCAGGAGCGCGACCACCACGTGCAGCACGACCCCGCGCCGCTGCGGCATCCGCAGGGTGAGGTTCACGAAGGAGAAGCCGAAGGTCCAGCCGCCGACGAGCGTGAGCAGGTACGGCAGCAGGTCGAGGCCGACGCCCGAGAGGTACCACGGCAGCGCGATGAGCAGCAGCAGCGCGCCCCACGCCCAGGGGCTGCGCCACGGACGCCAGGGACGGGGACGGACCTCGGCTTCAACCTTCTCGAGCGTCACTCGGCGGGCTCCGTCGCACGATCGCGCGGCCGCAGCACCAGCCACGCGAGCGCAGCTGCATCGCCGCGGGCGTGCAGGCGGGCGAGAGTCATCCGATCAGGATGGCACAGCACCGCACCGAGCCGCGCACGGATCGCGTCCGCGGCTCGGGCGCTGGAGCGTCAGCGACGCGGGTGGCTCTCCGTGCGCAGCCCGAATCCGTGACGGAACAGCGGATCGGCCGTGTCGAACGGCACGTCCTCTCGGGACGCCTCCACCGCGGCCATCGACGACGGGATGTCGAAGGGCAGGATGCCGGTGAGCGGCGCGATGCCACGGAAGGCGTCCAGCACGACGGCATCGGCGGCGCCGAAGTCGCCGATGAGCATCGTCGAGCTGTCGGTCATCGGCGTGAGCACGGCCGGTCGCTCGAGGTACACCGAGAGGTAGACCGGCGCCGAGGCCGAGTACCGGGCGATCTTGGCGACCGTGGCCGCATCGAACTCCAGCCTGCCGCCGCGGAAGAAGTCGCCGAGCGATCCCTTACCGGGCTCGAACGGAGCATCCAGGCGCACGACCACGGCATCCGCTTCGGCGAGGTCGTCGACGGGAACGAGTCCCGCATCGGTCGCGGCCTGGGCGTCGACGCCGTCGAGCAGCACGCGCGCGCCGTCGGCAATGCGGTCGCCGCGATCGGCGAGCAGCACCAGCGACTTCCGCTGCGCCTCCACTCCGGCCGCCGCGAACGCCGGCGAACCGCAGATCTCCGCGGTGGCCGCGGTGTCGACCCGTCGGTTCTCGAACACGCCCAGGCGGAACTTCTCGCGCAGCAGCCGGCGGATCGACTCGTCGATGCGGGACTCGGAGATGCGCCCGGAGTCGACGAGCTCCTCGATCAGAGCCGCATTGCGGTCGCCGCCGAACTGGTCCACCCCCACGTCGAGCGCGATCGCGGCGCGTTCCAGCGGCGTGAGATGCTCGAGTCCCCAGCCGTTCGGACCGAACTCCATGCCCGCCATGTCCTCGGACTCCAGCAGGTTCCAGTCGGTCACGACGATGCCGTCGAACCCGAGGCGCCGGCGCAGGATGTCGCGGACGACAGGCTCGTTGAACGCGAAGCCCACCTCGGGCCATTCGGTTCCGACGGGCTTGCCGTAGTAGGTCATCACCTGGCTCGCGCCCGCGGCGAACGCGCGCTCGAACGGCTTCAGGTGCAGCTCCTGCTGTCCGCCCGGGTACACCTGCTCGGGGTAGCGCGGGTCGTGCGCGTCGTCTCCGCGCAGCTGGGGACCGCCTCCGGGGAAGTGCTTCACGACCGCCGCGACCGAGTGCGGCCCCAGCTCGCCACCGCCCCGCAGCGCCTCGATGAAGGCGACCGTGAGCTCGGCGACGCGTTCGGGGTCCTCGCCGAAGGTGCCCGAACCGCGCGACCACCGCGGCTCGCTGAAGATGTCGGCCATCGGACCGAGCAGCACCCGCACGCCCATGGCCAGCAGCTCCTGGCGCATGGTGTCGCCGAAGACGCGCGCGGCGTCCGTCTCGCCGATCGCCGCGACACCCGGGTAGTCGGGCCAGCGCGACAGGCTGTCCATGGCCTGTCCCGTGAACAGGTTGCTGCGGAAGCCGTGCCGGGGATCGGTCGACAGCGTGACCGGGATACCGAGGCGGGTTCCCTCCGCGATCTCCTGCAGGGTGTTGTGCCACTCGGCCACGGCCACGCTGTCCTCGCCGCCGAGGACGTTGAAGTGGCTGATGCCGACCTCTCCCGCGTATCGCTCCGCCGCGGCGACCGCATCCGCCTGGCTCAGGCCGTCACCGGCCGGCGCGGTCGAGGGGTGGAACATCATCGCCGCCTTCTCGGCCACGGTCATCCGTCCGAGGAGGTCGTCGACGCGGCGCTCGATGGGCAGAGCGGAATCGCGGTAGTCGTTCATGTCAGTCCTTCAGGTCGTCGTCGGGTCGGTTGCCGTGCGCGGGTCAGCGCGTGGAGCGCACCATCAGCATCGGCACGAACGCGAGCAGCGTGAGCACGGCGCTGACGATCAGCAGCGCGGGGTAGTTCGATCCGCCTCCGCCGATGCCCAGCAGCAGCGGCGCGATGAACGGCATGACGGAGTACGGCAGCGAGAGGGCGATGTTCACGACGCCCAGGTCGCGGGCCGCGGTGGCGGGATCGTTCATGGTGGCCACGGCGAACCCGATGTAGCTGCCGTAGGCGATGCCCGTCCCGAGTCCGGCGACGAGGACGAGTCCGATCATGAACATCGGAACAGTGGTGGCGAACGCGAGCACCAGGATGCCGGCGGCGATGAACACGGCGGCGGCGCCGAGCACGGCCTTGCGGCGGCCGGTGCGGTCGTTGAGCCAGCCCGCGACCGGGGCGCTGAGCACCGCGACGACACCGGGGATGACATAGGCGAGCGTGATCAGGCCGGGCAGCTCGGCCTCGGGCGGGGAGACGCGGTCCTGCAGCAGGTACACCGTGTAGGTGGAGATCACGCCCATTCCGCAGGCCACCAGGAACAGCGCGACGAGGAACTTCGCGAAGTCGGGCGAGGTGCGGGGGTTGATGTAGAAGCTGCCGAAGAACTCCTTGAAGTCGAAGGGCTCGATGTCCGCCGGTGCGGGTTCGTCGTCGCGGAACATGGCCACCAGCAGTCCGGCGAACAGCACGGCGACGAGCACGGGGAGCCCGAACTGGGCGAGCACGTTGGTGGGGAACCACTGCACGAAGAAGACGCCGACCAGGACCGCGGCCGAGGAGGCGGTGCCGGAGAGCGCGCCGACCAGGCCCTGCTGCTTCACCGGCACACGGTCGGGGACGATCGCGAGCGTCGCGGCGATCGCCGCGTTCACGAACGCCTGCATGATGATCCAGCCCAGCAGCAGCATCGGGAACGAGCCGCTCAGGCCGATGATGATCGCGCCGACGATGGTGCCGGCGAGCCCGACCACGATCCACGGGCGGCGACGCCCGAAGCGGCTGCGGGTGCGATCGCTCAGTCGTCCGAACAGCGGGTTGGCGATGAGCGCCACGAGCGTGCCGACGCCGGCGGCGATCGAGTAGCTGACGTTCTTGCCCTCGGGGTCGATCTGCGAGATGCGCAGGGCGAGAGTCACCGAGGCGGGCAGCATGATCGACATCCAGATGCCGAACATGGCCAGGGCGTACAGCCCGATGAAGGGAGCGCCGACCGGCTTGGGAGCGGGTGCCGTGCCGGCGGCGGTCTGGGGAGATGACATGGGGTCCTCGTCGTTGAGCGATGATCGGGTATTGATGACGTTACCGGTAACGTTTCCGGAATCGTCACCATAAGATATGTCGGAGGACGATTCCGTGTCAAGAGCCGAAGGAGCCGACATGTCGCGACGGGTCACCCTGGCCGATGTCTCCCAGGCCGCCGGAGTCGGCATCGCCACGGTCTCACGCGCGCTCGGAGATCACCCCGATGTGAGCGAGTCCACCCGGGAGCGCGTGCGCGAGATCGCGACCCGCCTCGGCTATCGCCCGTCCGTGGCGGCGCGGGCCCTGCGCATCGGCGGCTTCCATGCCATCAGCGCGATCGTGCCCGACGCGGGATGGGGATGGTGGGAGCCGGTGATGCGCGCCGCGCACGCCACCGCGACCGCCCGCGGGTACCAGCTGCTCGTGCACCCCGTCGACGCCGAGGGCGGACTCACCGCCACGGTGGACGGGCTCGCCAACATCCCCACGGAAGGCGTGATCGTGGTGAGCGTGCCGGATCAGGATGCCGTACGTGCGGCGTGCGATCGCATCGGCCTGCCCGCCGTCGCGATCGACGACACCAGCCGTGCCACCCGGTTCCCGACCATCTCGGCAGCCAACCGCGACGGTGCACGCCTGGTGGTCGAGCACCTCATCGCCCAGGGGCGTCGCTCCATCGCCCTCGCGCACGGCTTCCTCGGCGGCGCGAGCCCGGAGTGGGGCGACGGCCTCTTCCTCGAGGAGCGCGCGCTCGGCTACCGCGACGCCCTGGAGTCGGCCGGGATCGCCGTCGACGAGCGCCTGATCATCGACGTCGCCGACCCCTTCGACGAGACGGTCGCGACCTTCCCGCAGATCGACGCGCTCCTCAGTGACGGACCGGCGATCGACGCGATCTTCTGCGCCGCCGACCTGATGGCCGCGCCTGTGCTGCGGTCCCTGCGGGCCTCCGGCCGGGCGGTGCCCGGCGATGTCGCCGTCGCCGGCTTCGACGACGAGCGCGCGGCGCTGCTCGTCGATCCCCAGCTCACGACCGTGCGGCAGCCCTACGAGCAGATGGGCGCGACCGCGGTCGACATGCTGCTGCAGACCATCGCCGGCGAGCGGGTGCCGGAGCACCGCACCGAGCTCGCGCCGAGGCTGGTCGTGCGCGCATCCACCGCCTGAGCTCAGCGGAATCGCTCCTGCACCTCGGCATAGCGGAGAGCTCCGTCGAGGAACCCGAGGGTGCCCGTCTCGCGCAGTTCACGACCGGCGCGCTCGACGAACGCGAGGGCGGCGCGGGCGAGCCCGCCACCGATGCTCACCCGCTTGACTCCCAGTGAGAACAGGGTCGGCGCGTCGATGAGCGTGGGCGCGAGCCCGGCCACGATGTTCAGCGGTGCAGGGATCTCGGATGCCAGTCGGCGGATGCTGTCGGCGTCGTCGACGCCGGGGACGAAGACGCAGTCGGCACCGGCGTCGACATAGCGCTGTGCGCGAGCCACGGTCTCCGCGAACGGATCCTCGACGTGCGAGTTCGGCGCGAAGTAGGCGTCGGTGCGGGCGTTGATCACGAACGTGCCGCGAGGGGCCGCTTCTCGCGCCGCCGCGATCTTCTCGGCCGCCAGGTCCGCGTCGAACAGGCGGCCGTCCGCGGCATCCTCCAGGTTGGCGCCGACGACTCCCGCCTCGAGCGCACGACCGATCGTGACCGCCACTTCCGCCGGGGTCGAACCGTAGCCGTCCTCGAGGTCGGCGGTGACAGGCACGTCGACGGCATCGACGATCTCGGCGATGCGCTGCAGCATCCGCTCGGCTCCGGTCCCACCGCCGTCGGGCAGCCCGTACGACCAGGCGATCCCGGCGCTGGTGGTCGCGATCGCCGGGAAGCCGGCCTGAGCGAGGATGCGTGCTGACCCCGCGTCCCAGGCGTTCGGGATCACGAAGCCGGGCCCGTGATGCAGGGCGAGCAGGGCGGAGGCGAGATCTGCGGACATGGTGACCCCTTCGAATCGTGCAGGACCATCACACGCCCCGTTCGGGGCGGCGTCAAGCCGCGGGCCGGCGCGGGCCAGCGATGCAGTTCGGCCGGATCGGGCGGAGAACAGCGACCGGATCCCGACCGTCGGAAGATTCAGTCCACACGGGTAACCTCCCTCGCTAGAATCCAGATATCCGGGGGGCTGTCTGGGGCAGAGAGGCGGTACCACCGATGCGCGCAGCCGTGCGTGACACCGCGCCCGACCCCCTCTTCCTCGGTCGCGATGCCGAGCTCGCCGACCTGGTCAGGACCGGCCGCGCCGGTCTCACGAGCGGCCGTTTCCTGCTGGTGCGCGGCGAGGGCGGCATCGGCAAGAGCACGCTCATCGACGCCGCGGCAGCCCAGGCCCCGCCGGAACGGCACGTGCTGCGCGGCGCGGCGGATGCCATGGATCGACGTCTCACGTACGGCCTGCTGCTGGACGCGCTCGGGCCCGTGCTCACGGACGAGGATCGACGCGTCGCGACGGAGCACGACGAGCGCATCGCTGGCGAACGGCTGCTGTCGGTGATCGACACGGCCACCCGGGAGCCGCTGGTGCTGATCCTGGAGGATCTGCACTGGGCGGACAGCGCCTCGCTGCGCCTGCTCGCGCGCCTCTCGCGCAGGTTGCCGCGGCTGTCTCTGGTGATCGTGGCCTCGCTGCGGCCGCAGGCCCGCCACGAAGTCGCTCCCGCGCTGGACCATCTGCTCGACGAATTGGGCGAGCGCGGTCTGCTCCACTCCTTCGAGCTCGGCCCGCTGCCGGAGAGCGCCTGCATCGCGATCGCCGAGCATCTCGCGGGAGCCCCGGTGGGCGAATCCCTCGCGCACTATGCGGCGACGGCGGGCGGCAACCCGCTGTTCCTCACCGAGATGGTGCGATCGCTGCTGCGCGACGGCGCCGTCGCCGTGGGTCCGGATCGAGCGGAGCTGCGCAGCAGCCCGATGGGCCCCTCCCCCTCGCTCGCCACGGTGATGATGCGCCATCTCAGCCGGCTCAGCATCGACACGCGCGAACTGCTGTCCACCGCGGCGCTGCTCGGCGCGCGGTTCCCCGCCGCGCAGCTGCGACTGGTGGCGGATCGGCCGATGAGCGACCTGCTCCCGCTGCTGCGGGAAGCGCTCGCAGCGGGATTCCTCACCGAGATCGACGAGGATGCCCTCGGGTTCCGGCATCAGCTCATCCAGGAGGTCCTGCTGCACGACCTGCCGCATTCGGTGCGCGCCGAGCTGCACCGCGATGTGGCCCTGAAACTCGATGCCGCCGGCGTGCCCGCGGCCACCGTGGCCGAGCACTTGTTGCGTGCGTCCACGACCCGCACGGATCTGGCGTGGATGCTGCGGCTCGCCGAGCGCACCACCGCATCGGCCCCGAGCATCGCCGTGGAGCTGTGGGGGCGGGTGCTCGCCCACAGCGACGACACCGACCCGATGCACCTGATCGCCACCGACGGGATCGCCCGCGTCGCGCGTGACAGGTCGCTCGCGGAGACGGCGCTGCGCGCGTACACCGAGGTCGGCGCCGATCACGAGGCGGCGCGCGCCCGGGCATCCTTCCGCCAGGCAGGGGTGCCGGTGACGCTGCCGGCGCGGTCGCGACCGGCGTCCGGGTGGGAGTCGCTGACGCGCACCGAGGAGCGTATCGCCGGTCACGTGGCCACGGGCGAGACGAATCTCGAGATCGCGCAGAGCCTGTTCATCTCGCGGCGCACGGTCGAGACGCATGTGTCAAACATCCTCGCCAAACTCGGCCTGCGCTCGCGGACCGAGCTCGCCATCCGCTTCGCGCATCGGCTCGACCAGGCGGGTCAATGACGCCATCAGGTCGATCCACCCGCTGAATCGCAGTTCGCGCGCAGAGTCGCCGACCCGCCCCTCGGGAGGGTCGGTGCCATCCAGCCAGATGTCGATGTGCACACTGCCAGGGTCGTCCCGCGCGCGTGCAGGGACCATCCGTGAGATCACGGAAGTTCGGCGGCCGCCCTGTTCCGCGGATGCGGGCGGGTGTAGTTTCAGCGCATCGCGCACCCGCTGGGGAGAGGATGCACGACGCGGATGCCGAGAGCTGGGGACGGCGTCCGCTGTCCCGTTGTCGATCGACGATGCGCATCCGCACACCGCCCCATCCCAGCCGTCATCACGAAAGGGATGACCCATGAAGAAGAACAATCGGATGCGGCTGGTCGGAGCGCTTCTCGTCGCAGGGGCTCTGGCGTTCGCCGGTGCGCCCGCTGCCGGCGCGGCGGCGCCCGGGAGCGTCACCTGTTCCGAGGGGATGCTGGCAGCCGGCAGCTACACGGACGTGACCGTGTCGGGGATGTGCATCATCGACGGCTCGGCGCAGATCAGCGGCAGTGTGACCGTCATGAGCAGGGCGAAGGCCGTGCTCACGGGCGCCGAGGTGGGCGGGAGCGTCCGCCTGGCCGCGGACTCGATCGTGAGCGCCAGCGGCACCACGGTGCACGGGAGCATCAGTGCGGCGAACGCGAAGGCACTCTACGTGTTCTTCAGCCACATCGACGGGAACGTGTCGTTCATCGGAGGCGGCTTCGGCCCGACCTGCATGAACCCGAAGGCGCTCGAGGGCCAGGGCCACAACACCATGATCAAGGACAGCACGATCGAGGGGAACGTCACCTTCAACGGCTGGTCGGGATGCTGGTTCGGATTCCTGCGGAACACGGTCGGCCACAACGTGCTGATCGCGAACATGTACGCCAACCCGGAGAACGTCATCGAGTTCATGGGGATGACGATCCATCAGGGCCTGGACTCCACCGAGGTGGTCGCGAACCACGTCGCCGGGGTGCTGAACTGCACGGGCAACACGCCTGCCGCGCAGATCGGCGACGCGATGCCGGTCGGCAACACCGCCGGCCACCTGCTGGGTGAGTGCGCCGCGTATTAGCGGCCGCGATCCAAGGGGAGCCGGCGCTGGGCGCCGGCTCCCCCTCGCTGCATTCAGCACCCGCGGACGGATAGGGTGGCGAGGTGACAGCAGCCGCTCCGCCGAGCCCGAATCCCGCGCCGCGCGCCGGTGCCGTCTACTTCTTCGGACGGGCGATCCTCAGGCCGCTGTTCTGGGTGATGTACCGTCCGCGCATCGTCGGTCGGACGAACGTGCCCGAGCACGGTCCCGTGCTGCTGGTGAGCAACCACCTCTCGTCGCTGGACACCGTCATCATTCCGACCTCCGCCGTCCGCCCCGTGCAGTTCCTGATCAAGGCGTCGTACTTCGCGGGTTCCGGGGTTCTCGGACGCTTCAAGCGCTGGTTCTTCGGTTCGATCGGGGGCGTCCCGGTGCATCGCGCGACCGGCCGGGACGCGCGTGCCGCGCTCGACGCGGGGAGCAGCATCCTGCGGGCCGGGAGCGTGTTCGCCGTGTTCCCGGAGGGGACGCGGTCACGCGACGGGAAGCTGCACGAGGGCCACGGCGGTGCCGCGTGGATGGCGCGCGACACGGGAGCCGCTGTCGTGCCCATCGGGCTGATCGGGACCGGCTCCGTCAGACCGCTGAGCCATCTGCTGCCGGGCAGGCCGCGCCTCGAAGTGCGCTTCGGCGAGCCGCTCGACCTCACCGATCTCGCGGGGATGCCCGATGGCAGGGCTCGTCGCGAGATCACCGAGCGCATGATGGCCGCCATCGCGCGGCTGAGCGGGCAGGAGCGCTCCGGCAGCGTGAACGCGAGTTCGCGCGACTGAGCGGCGTCCTCGCGCGTCGCGTCAGCGGCTCGCGGTCAGCCGTAGCCGCGGCGGAGCAGCGTAGTCGCCGCACGGGCGAAGTCACCCGGTGACGGGATCTCGAAGTCCAGTGCGTTGGCGTTGCGGGTGATGATGTTGAAGACAGCCCCGACCGCAGCCGCATCGCGCAGGTCGTCCACGCTCAGCCCCGCGTCCAATGCGGCCCGCACGTCGTCGCCACCGAGATCGTCGGGGTCGTTCGTCATCCGGTCCAGAAAGGCCAGCGCGGCGCGCAGCCGGTCGCTGATCGGCGCCGTCCGGTAGTCCGCGAGCACCGCCGCCGCGACGGCGTCGTCCATGCCGAGCACCGCGACAGCACGGTGAGCGCCGACGCAGAACGGGCACTCGTTCCACGTCGCGACGGTCGCCGCCATCAGTTCCCGTTCCGACACCGACCAGGCGCTGGGTCCGCGCATCGCACGGTTCGTCCACTCTCCCAGTGCCCGCCCCGCGAAGTCCCGGTCGTAGAAGGCGACGCGGGCGGCATCCGGAAGGCGATAACCCGCGAAGCGCGAGATCATCCGGATGAGCAGCCGATGCCGCAGCGTGTCGCCGCGCTCGACCTCAGCGAGCCGCATCGCCCGCCTCTTCGATCGCCCGCATCGCCGCATCCCACCGTCTCAGCCCCGCACCGACGCTCGCCGCCATCACGATCTCGAAGGCAGCCTGGTCAGAGCCCACCGCGTCGCGCACGGCATCCACGTGGGCATCCGTGACGCGGAACGACGCGCGCCCGACCTGCTCGGCGAGCATCCGGTAGGGCTCGGTCAGGTCGCTCGGCTGGCCGGCGCCGGCATCTACCGCGCCCGCGTTCACACCGGGCGCACCCGCGCCGACGCTACGCGCCTGCGCCCGCAGGCGTTCCGCGAGGTCGTGATGCGAGGCATCCTTCGACATGCCCCGATGCTACTCGCGGTGCTGCTCGCCGCGGGGTCGAGTACGGCCGCCCCACGTGGGCGTGCAGATGCGACGATGACAGTGCTCCCCCACCAGGACCCGTGCCATACGGCGCGGGAGTGCGCAACCCGCTGTCGACCGGCGACGGCGGCGACTACGTTCAGGGCGACCGGCATCGGCGACGAGAAGAGGAGATGCGAGATGGCCCGCAATGCGAGGGTGATGCACTGCACACCGGAGGACGTGTTCGAGGTGCTGGCCGACGGCTGGCTGTATCCGTCGTGGGTGGTCGGGGCATCCCGGATGCGGGACGTGGATGAGAACTGGCCGCGACCCGGTGCGCGTCTGCATCACTCCGTCGGGGCGTGGCCGATGCTCATCGACGACGAGACCGTCGCGGAGGAATTCGACTCTCCGCGAGCCATGGTGATGCGCGCGACAGGCTGGCCCCTCGGCGAGGCCCGGGTCACGCTGCACGTCAAACCCCGCGGGTCCCATACGATCGTGCGCATGCAGGAGGAAGCGATCGCGGGTCCCGCGAGATACGTGCCACGCGCGATCATGGACATCATGCTGCAGTGGCGCAATGCCGAGACCCTGCGCCGGCTCGCCTTCCTCGCCGAGGGGCGCTCATCACGGCGTGCAGGTGAGCCGGTGACGCCCTCCGCGATTCCCGCCGACGAATCGGAGATGCCCGCATCGTGAGCACGCACAGCGGTGACGCCGGGCTGGACGCGATCGTCGTCGGTGCCGGACCGAACGGCCTCGCCGCCGCCGTGACGCTCGCCCGCGCAGGTCTGCGCGTGCGCGTCTACGAGCGCGCGAATCAGGCCGGCGGCGGCGCCAGCACGCGCGAGCTGACGCTGCCGGGGTTCCATCACGACGTGTGCTCGGCGGTGCATCCGATGGCCTTCGAGTCGCGGTTCTTCCGCGAGTTCGGGCTGGCCGGCAGGGTCGAGTTCATCACGCCGGAGGTGTCGTTCGCGCAGCCGCTCGACGGCGGGCGCGCCGCGGTCGCCTACCGCGATCTCGAGCGCACCAGCGCCGCACTCGGCGCCGACGGACCCGCGTACGACCGGCTGATGCGGCCGCTGGTCGAGCGCTCCACCGAGGTCGCCGACTTCACCGGGTCGTCGCTGCTGCGCATCCCGCGCAACCCGCTCACCGCCGTCGCCTTCGGGCTGCGTGCGCTCGAGCAGGGCACGCCCGCGTGGGGCGTCCGCTTCCGCGAGGACCTGGCGCCCGCCCTTCTCACCGGGGTCGCCGCGCACACGATCCTGGCGCAGCCGAGCATCGCCGGGGCGGGCGCGGGGCTCGCCCTCACCGCCTTCGCGCACGCGCGCGGCTGGCCGATCCCGATCGGCGGCAGTCAGGCGATCTCGGATGCCATGGTCGACGACCTGCGTGCGCACGGCGGCGAGCTCGTGCTCGAGCATGAGGTCGCCTCGCTCGCCGAGCTACCGCCCTCGACCGTCACACTGCTGGATGTGACGCCCAGGGCCCTGATCCGCCTGGCCGGTGATGCGATGCCGGGCCGGTACCGCCGGTCGCTGGAGGCGTTCCGCTACGGCGACGGCGTCGCGAAGGTCGACTTCGCCCTGAACGCCCCGGTGCCCTGGACGAATCCGGACCTGCACCTCGCCGGCACGGTGCACGTCGGCGGCACTCGTGCAGAGATGGCGGATGCCGAGAACCAGGTGCAGCAGGGCGTCCATCCCCAGCATCCGTACGTCCTCGTCTCACAGCCGTCGCTGTTCGACACCGGCCGCGCACCGGCGGGGATGCACACCCTCTGGACCTACACGCACGTCCCCGCGGGCAGCGACGTGGATCGGCGGGAGGCAGTGATCGCGCAGATCGAGCGGTTCGCTCCGGGCTTCCGCGACACGATCGTCGCCACCAGCTCGCGCAGCGCGCGCGAGGTCGAGGAGCACAACCCGAACTACCCGGGTGGGGACATCGCCGCCGGCGCCCCCGACCTGTGGCAGCTGTTCCGCCGACCGGTGCTCAGCCCCGACCCGTGGCGCACGCCCATCCCGGGCGTGTACCTCGCGTCGGCGTCGGCGTCGCCGGGACCGGGGGTGACCGGGATGCCCGGATGGCTCGCCGCACTGAGCGCGCTGAGGCACGAGTTCGGCACGCGGATACTGCCTGACCTTTCGCCGGAGGGCGCGTGAGACCGCACCCCTAGACTGGGCGCCATGCGCGACGATCCGCACGGGGCAGGAACCGGTGATCGTCCGCGCGAAGTGCTCCGCATCCGCCCGTTCGCCCTGTTCTGGAGCGCCACGACGCTGCGATCCTTCGGCGGGGCGATCGCCGGCGTCGCCTTCCAGGTGCTGATCGTCACCATCGTCGCCGCCTCACCGGCGCAGATCGGCGTGCTGAGCGCACTGAGCGTGGTCCCCTATCTGTTCCTCGGGCTGATCATCGGGGCGCTCATGGACCGGTGGAGCCGCCAGCGCACACTCGTGCTGACGAGCATCGGGCGTGCCGTCGTGCTGGCCGTAATCCCGGTGCTGCTGCTGTTCGACGCGCTCACGTTCTGGTCGCTGGCAGCGGTGATGCTCGCGCTGGGTGTGCTGACGCTGTTCGCGGATTCCGCGGCGCAGCCCCTGCTGCCGAGCCTCGTCCCCCGTACGTCGCTGGTGCAGGCGAACGCCCGCCTGGGCCAGAGCGAGACGGTCGCGGGCACCGCCGGCCCCGCAGTGGGCGGGGCCCTGCTGAACCTCGTCGGTGCGCCGATCCTGTTCGTCTTCGAGGCGGTGATCCATGCGTGCGCCGCAGTGCTGCAGGCGCGCATCCCCGTGCAGGAGGCTTCCCCGCCGCCCCGCGCACCGGGCCGGCACATCGGCCACGAGATCGCCGAGGGCATGCGGTACACCTACCGCCACCGCACTCTGCGTCCCCTGGCGATCTCGGTGCACATCTGGTTCCTCGGCAACAGCCTGGCTGCCACGCTGTTCGGCGTGTACGTGATGCGGGAGCTGAAGGTCGCACCGTGGGCCTTCGGCGTGGCCCTCGCCTTCGGCGGGATCGGCGGGCTCGTCGGAGCCCTGCTCGCGCCCGTGCTCGGCACGAGACTCGGGGCGGGGCGCGCGATCCTGCTGGGGCGGGCGCTGGTGGTGATCCCGTGGGCGGCGCTCGCGCTGATCCCGGCCGATGCCCTCGGCACGGTGCTCGTGGCGGTGGTGGTGATCTCGGCCGTGCAGTTCGTCTACGGACTGTCGATGGGCATCGAGGATGCCAATGACAGCGGCTATCGGCAGGCCGCAGCGCCGGATGCCATTCAAGGACGGATGAACTCGACCATCCGCACCATGAACCGGATCATCTTCTTCTTCGGAGCCCTGCTCGCAGGTGGCCTGGCGACATTCACGGGCTACTCCATCACCTTCGGCATCGCGGCATGCGTGTTCGCCCTCGCTGCGGCCGTCGTCGTGTTCTCACCGCTGCGTGACGCGCGGCACGAGACCGCGCGGGCGGGGTGAGTCGGTCCCCTCGCTTCCGGCGATGTGGCGATGCGTGATGAGGGCGCCAGAAGGTGCTTCTCCGGCAGAGTGGTCGGCAGGCGACACGGAGCGAAAAGACTGAGGGCCCCTGCTTGCGCAGGAGCCCTCAGATCATGGCGGTGACGGTGGGATTTGAACCCACGGTAGGGGGTTACCCTACACAACTTTTCGAGAGTTGCACCTTCGGCCGCTCGGACACGTCACCGTCGTCCAGCTTACGATACGGACCGGCCTGCGCGCGAATCGAGGCGCAGAGCTCCGCAGACTAGCGCGTGACATATTACCGAGCTAGGCTCGAGTCATGCCCGACGTCATCGCCGATCTCACCCTCGTAGGCGCTCAGTCCATCGCCGAGCGCGTCAGCATGTCGGCCGCGGTCGCCGAGCTTCAGCGCGTCCTGCACGCCGGCTTCGATCCCGAGGGAGACCTCCCCCGCGGCATCCTCGACGTGCCCAACGGGCAGCTGCTGCTCATGCCCGCTGCCGTCGACGGCGCCGTCGGCCAGAAGTTCGCCACGGTCGCCCCCGGCAATCCCGCGCTCGGCCTCGAGCGCATCCAGGCGGTCTACATCCTGCTCGACGGCACCACCCTCGCGCCGACCGCGATCCTCGACGGCACCGCCCTCACCAGTCTGCGCACGCCCGCGGTCTCGATCGCGAGCGTCGACCTGCTCGCCCAGCCGGATGCCGGCGACGCGGTCATCTTCGGCACCGGCCCGCAGGCCGTGCGTCACGTCGAGGCGCTCCAGGCCATCCGCCCGCTGCGCACCGTCCGCGTGATCGGCCGCGACCCCGGTCGCGCCGCGGCAGCCGTGGAGGAGGCCCGCGCGTTCGCCCCCGATGCCGAGATCACCGTCGGAACCCCGGATGCCGTGCGCACCGCCGACCTGATCGTGTGCGCGACCACGGCATCCGACCCCCTCTTCCCCTCCGACGTCGTGCGCGACGACGCGACCATCGTCGCGATCGGCTCGCATGAGCCGCAGAAGGCCGAGCTCGACCCCGCACTGGTCGGACGCTCGCAGGTCGTCGTCGAGAGCCTGCGCGTCGCGACCTCGGAGGCCGGCGACGTGATCCGCGCCATCGAGGCGGGCGCACTGAGCGAGGGCGATCTGGTCACCATGCACGACCTGTTCACCGACGCCGTCGCTCCGGCGACCGACCGGCCGCGCATCGTGAAGACCTGCGGCATGGGCTGGCAGGATCTCGCCGTCGCCCGCCTGGCTGTCTGAGCCGGCCGACCCGAATCCCGAGAGGACCCGAATGCACTGGAGCACCGAGGACTGGCACACGGCAGGCGAGCCGTTCCGCATCGTGGAGAACGTGCCGACGCACGGCGCGACCGTCGCGGAACGCCGCGTCGAAGCGATCACCGGCGAAGCCGACGGCATCCGCCGCTTCCTCTGTCTGGAGCCGCGCGGGCACGACGACATGTACGGCGGGTTCATCACCCCCGGCGACGATGAGGGCGCCGACTTCGGCGTGCTGTTCTGGCACAAGGACGGCTTCTCCACGGCGTGCGGGCACGGCACGATCGCTCTGGGCGCGTGGGCGGTGCGGACGGGTCGCGTGCCCTCCGACCCCGACGGCGAGACCGTGGTGACCATCGATGTGCCCAGCGGCCGCGTGCAGGCGCGAGTGCGCCAGAGCGGCGGACACATCGAGGACATCGTGTTCCGCAACGTCGAATCGCGCGTGCTCGAACGCGGCATCGCCCTGACGACCTCCCGCGGAGAGGTCGTCGTCGATCTGGTCTTCGGCGGCGCCGTGTACGCCACGCTCCCGGCATCCGCCGTCGGCCTCGAGGTGACTCCCGAGCACACCGCCGACCTCATCGCGATCGGCCGCGAGATCAAGTGGGCGCTCAACGAGCATCCGTCCGCACAGCTGGAGGATTCCCGCCTCAGTGGCGTCTATGGCACCATCCTGTTCGGCGACCTCGGCCGCACCGCGGAGGGCCCGCACCAGCGCAACGTCACCGTCTTCGCCGACGGCGAGGTGGACCGCAGCCCGTGCGGCTCCGGCACCGCCGCCCGCGTCGCGCTGCTCGCGGCGACCGGCGAGCTCGCCGACGGTGAGGTGCTCACGCACGACTCGATCATCGGCACGCGCTTCCTGGCGCGGATCGCCGATCGCACGGACCGTGGCGTGATCCCCGAGGTCAGCGGGATCGCGCACCGCGTCGGCACATCGACGTTCGAACTCGACGAGGGCGACCCGCTCCCGTCCGGATTCAGCCTTCGCTGACTTGTCTGAGGAGTAACCCATGCGCACAGGATCGCTCATCATCACCGGCGCCCAGGTCTGGGACGGCGCGGGCTTCACCGCCCGCGACGTGCACATCGTCGACGGGCGGGTCGTCTCCGCCGCCGAGGCCGGAGCGGATGCCGAGAAGCTGGACGCTTCCGGCCGCTGGCTGATCCCCGGCCTGATCGACGCCCACTTCCACGCCTATGCGACCAGCATGGACGGACTCGAGAACGAACGAGGCCCCCTCAGCTTCACCGCGATCAACGGCGCTCGTCGCCTGACCCGTGCGCTGCAGCGCGGGTTCACCACCGTGCGCGACGTCGCCGGCGGGGACATCGGCCTGGCGCAGGCGGTGGATGCCGATCTCTTCCTTTCTCCGCGCTACCACTTCACGGGTCCGGCGCTCAGCCAGACCGGTGGCCACGGCGACCCGCGATCCGCGCACGTGGACGTGTGCTTCTCGCACGGGCACATGTGCGAGGTCGTCGACGGCGTGGACAACCTGCGCCTGGCCGTGCGGAACCGGATGCGCACCGGCGCGCACGCCATCAAGGTGATGGCATCCGGTGGCGTGTTCTCGCTGGTCGACCCGATCCGCAATCCCCAGTACTCCTCAGAGGAGTTGCGCGCGGTGGTCGACGAGGCCACCCGCCGCGGCAGCTACGTGTGCGCGCACGCCTACTCCTCCGAGGCGGTGCAGCACGCCGTCGCCGCCGGCATCCGGTCGATCGAGCACGGCAACCTGATCGATCAGGCGACAGCTGAAATGATGGCGGAGGCGGGCGCGTTCCTCGTGCCGACGCTCGCCGCGTACGACGCCATGGACCGTCGGGGCGAGGATCTCGGACTGAACGAGACCTCACTCGCGAAGAACGCGATCGTCCTGGAGAAGGGCCAGGATGCGGTGCGCCTCGCGCACGCCGCCGGCGTCCGCGTCGGTTTCGGCACCGACCTGATGGGCGATCTCGAAGACGACCAGCTCGCCGGCATCCGCCTGCAGGTCGCGGCGTCGAGCGCGGCCGAGACGCTGCGCTCCATGACCTCCGTGAACGCCGAGCTCATCGGCGACGACGCTCTCGGCCACCTGGGCGAGGGCGCCTACGGCGACGCCGTGCTGCTGGCATCCGATCCCCTCGCCGATCCGAGCGTCCTGTGGGAGCAGGATGCTCGCGTCGCCGTGGTGCGCGGCGGCGTCGTGGTCTGATTCCGCCCCGAGTGCATCGTCTGCCGACGAGTGCACCACCTGGCCACGTCGGCAGGCGGTGCATTCGACGTCAGATGGTGCACTCGAGCGTGCGGGGCAGCGGCGCGGGCGCCGGCAGCACCGCGCATCGCGTAGCGTCGAGGGGTGAGCGAGATCATCATCCGGCCCGCCACGGCCGCCGACCACCCCGCCCTGGTGCGCATCTGGCGCAGCGCCGTCGATGCCACGCACGATTTCCTCGCCGATGCTGATCGGGACGAGATCGAGTCGCGACTGGCGTCCGACTACTTCCCCGCGGTCACCCTGGTCCTCGCCGAGGTGGAGGACTCTCCCATCGGCTTCGCCGGCGCACTGAACGGCAATCTGGAGATGCTCTTCGTGGACGCCGCACGGCGCGGCGCGGGGATCGGAACGCTCCTGCTCGAGCACGCGATCGCCCACCTCGCGGTGACCCGGGTCGACGTCAACGAGCAGAACCCGTCGGCGGCGGCGTTCTACGCTCGCCGCGGGTTCGAGGTCATCGGACGCAGCGAGTTCGACGACGCCGGACGCCCCTACCCGCTGCTGCATCTGCGCCTGCGCGGCTGACCGAGCTCCCTTGTAGAGCATCACCGCCCCTGCTCAGCGTCACCGCCCTGTCCAGTTGCGCAACTGAACAGGGGCGGCGGCGACAGACAGGGGCGGGACCGCGTCGAAACCCGGCTCAGCGCACCGAAGCGCCCCATGAGGTCGAGTTGCCGGCCCGGCTGATGCTCTGCGGCACACCCCAGGGGTTCGCGTCCTGCAGCGGCGCGGGCAGGAGGTCCTGCGGGGCACCCTGGTAGGCGACGCCGCGCAGGAAGCGCGTGATGGCCGCCGTGCCGACGCTCGTGCCGTCGCTCGTGGTGGCCGGGTACGGACCACCGTGCTGCATGGCCGGGGTGACCGAGACGCCGGTCGGCCAGCCGCCGAACAGCACGCGTCCGCTGGTCTCGGCGAGCGCGTCGACCAGCTCGGACAGCGATCCGTCCTCCAGCTCCGCCTCGCGCGCGTGCACGGTGGAGGTGAGGTTGCCGGGGAACAGATCGGCGTGCAGCGCCGGCAGCGCGTCACGGTCCTTGTATCGCACGACCACCGACAGCGGGCCGAAGGACTCCTCCAGCAGCGCCTCGCGGTCAGCCAGCAGTGTGTCGACGTCGACCGCGACCACCGTGGGCGTCGCGAAGGTCTGCCCGTCGTCATCCACGCGCACCTCGCCCTGCGAGAGGACGTCCACGCCCTCCGCGCCCAGCACGTCGCCGCGGCGCTGGGTGAACGCACGGCCGATACCGGGGTTCAGCAGGCGGTGCTCGGCGACCGCGGATGCCGCGCCGCCGATCGACGACAGGTCGGCATCGGCGGGCACGAACAGGAAGCCGGGCTTGGTGCAGAGCTGTCCGGCGGAACCGGCGACGGATGCGACGAAGCCGTCGAGCAGCGCGGCATCCGCGTACGTCGCGTACACGGGGTTCACACTGCCCAGCTCGCCGTAGAACGGGATCGGCACCGGACGCGAAGCGGCGATGTCGGCCAGCATCCGTCCGACGTGCGTGGACCCGGTGAAGGCGCCCGCGCGGATGCGCTCGTCCTTCAGCAGGGCGACGCCGTTCTCCTGACCGCTGATCAGCTGGAACGTGCCCTTCGGCATCCCGGCGCCCTCGAGGGCGCCGATCACGACGGCCGCGGTCGCGCGGGAGAGCTCAGGATGCCCGGAGTGCGCCTTCACGACGACGGGGCAGCCCGCGGCGAGCGCGGCGGCGGAGTCGCCGCCGGCCACCGAGAACGCGAACGGGAAGTTCGAGGCGGCGAAGTTCAGCACGGGCCCGACCGGCTCCAGCATCCGCCGCACGTCCGGCCGCGGGCCGATGACGTACTCCGGGTCGGCGAGGTCGATGCGGGCGTCGAGGTACCCGCCGTCCACGATCGTGTCGGCGAACAGCCGCAGCTGCCACGACGTGCGGCGCAGCTCGCCGGTCAGCCGCGCCTGGGCCAGGCCGGTCTCGCGCATGCCGATCGGGATGAGCTCGCCGGCGGCGGCGTCCAGCGCGTCCGCGACGGCCACGAGTGCCGCGGCGCGCGCGCGCGGGCTGGTGCGGGCGAAAGGACGCGCGGCGGCTGCTGCCGCAGCGGCGACCTCTTCGATGTTCTGGTTCTCGGTCACGTCGGTCTCCTTGGTCTCACGTCTCAGGTCTCAGTCACGGGTGGTGCGCGTGCGCCTGCCGCGGAAAAGTGCGCTTCGTGCGGACGGATGCCGGGAATCGGTCCGCGGCAGGTGTACATCCCCGCGCGAAGCGCTCAGCCCGGCATTCGTTCCCTGGCGCATCAGAACACGAACCCCTCGGGGAACGGGTCGTTCTCGTCGAGCATGTACTGGCCGAGCCCGGTCACCCAGGCCCGTCCGGTGATGGTCGGAACCACGGCGGGGCGATCCCCGACCGTGGTCTCCCCCACGAGCCGCCCGGTGAACTCGGTGCCGATGAACGACTCGTTCACGAAGTCGGTGTCCAGCGCGAGCTCGCCGCGCGCGTGCAGCTCCGCCATCCGCGCGCTGGTGCCGGTGCCGCAGGGCGAGCGGTCGAACCAGCCGGGGTGGATCGCCATCGCGTGGCGGGAGCGCACGGCATCCGATCCCGGCGCGATGAACTCCACATGGTGCACGTGGTTCGCGCCCTCCAGCACCGGATGCACGGGCGGGGCCTGCTCGTTGATGGCATCCATGATCTTCAGCCCCGCGGCCAGGATGTCGTCCTGCCCAGCGCGGTCGAACGGCAGCCCCACCTGGTCGAGGTCGACGAGCGCGTAGTAGTTGCCGCCGAAGGCGACCGAGTAGGTGATCTCGCCGATGCCGGGCACGTCGATGCGCTCGTCGAGCCGGTCGACGAAGCTCGGCACGTTCTCGATCGTGACGTCGACGGCGCGGCCGTCCTCCACGCGCACGCGCGCGATCACGAGACCGGCCGGGACGTCGAGGCGGATCTCGGTGACCGGCTCGGTCACCTCCACCATCCCCGTCTCCACCAGCACGGTGGCGGCGCCGATGGTGCCGTGTCCGCACATCGGGAGGAACCCGGATGCCTCGATGAAGACGATGCCCCAGTCGGCGTCGTCGCGGGCGGGCGGCTGCAGCAGCACGCCCGACATGGCGGCATGACCGCGGGGCTCGTTCATGAGGAATCCGCGGAGCCCGTCGAGGTGCTCCATGGCGTACAGGCGACGGTCGTTCATGGTCGCGCCGGGGATGCGGCCGACGCCGCCCGTGACGACGCGGGTCGGCATGCCCTCGGTGTGGGAGTCGACGGCCTGGATGGTGCGGCGAGCGCGCATCAGCTGCCTCCGTGCAGGGTTTCTGGAAGGTGCAGGGTTTCGGGAAAGCGGGGAGGGAGGGGACGCCGGCGCGCGGCATCCCCTCCCTGAATCATCACACGCGTCAGGCGACCACGGCCGCGCGGGCCGCGATGGCGGCCAGGGCGCGCTCGGTGTCGGCCGTGACCTGGGCGCGCTGCTCGTCGCTCAGCGGGCCGCGCGGCGGGCGGGTCGGACCGCCGTAGGAGTTGCCGCAGATGTCCATCGACAGCTTGATGGCCTGCACGAACTCGGTCTTCGAGTCCCAGCGGAACACGGCGACGAGCTGCTCGTACAGCGCCTTCGCCTCGTGCCAGTTGCCGTCGGCGCAGAGGTTGTAGAGTTCGACGGCCTCGCGCGGGAAGGCGTTCGGGTAGCCGGCGAACCAGCCCACGGCGCCGTTGACCATCAGCTCGAAGAGCACGTCGTCGGCACCGGCGATGATGTCGATGTCGCAGAGCTCCTTGATCTCGTAGACGCGGCGCACATCGCCGGAGAACTCCTTGATCGCGACGACCTCGGGGATCTCGGCGAGCTTGGCGACCAGCGAGGGCACCAGGTCGACCTTGGTGTCGAACGGGTTGTTGTAGGCCATGATCGGCAGGCCGACCTTCGCGACCTCCTGGTAGTGCGCGATGACCTCGGACTCGTTGGCGCGGTAGATGGTCGGCGGCAGCAGCAGCACACCGTCGGCGCCGTCCTCACGGGCGTACTCGGCCCACTGGCGGGCCTGGTGGCTGCCCACGCCGTGCACGCCGGCGATCACGATGCCGCGGCCGTCGACGGCCTCGACGGCGACCTGGATCACCTTGCGGCGCTCGTCGTCGGTCAGCGAGGAGTACTCGCCGAGCGAGCCGTTGGGGCCGACGCCGCGGCATCCGTTCGACATCAGGAAGTCGACGTGCTCGCCGAACCTGTCGTAGTCGACGGCCAGGCCCGCCGGCGCGGATGCGTCTTCCTTGAACGCGAGGGTCGTGGCGACGACGACGCCGCCGAGGTCCATGCTCTTGTCGGTCATAGCTGTTCTCTTTCTCATCTGTCGCGCCGCGGATGCGGCGGTTCTGTCGGGGGTGTCAGGGGTCGGTGCGCTCAGTCGCGCATCGACCGTCGGTTGGTCTCGGGCATCGTCACGACGACGAGCAGCGCCAGCACGGTCACGATCACGACGTACCAGGCGGGTGCGACCGTCGAGCCGGTCAGGCTGATCAGGCCGGTGGCGAGCAGCGGCGCGGTGCCGCCGAAGATCGTGAAGGCGAGGTTGTAGCTGATGGATGCGCCGGTGTAGCGCACCCGGGCGGGGAACAGCTCCACGAAGGCGGGGCCGGCGGGGCCGAAGAACAGTCCGAGCGCGAGCCCGAGCAGCCCCTGGCTGAGGATGGCCGCGCCGAGCGTGCCGAGACCGACCAGCAGGTACGCCGGCACCGCGATGACGGCGCCGAAGAGGCCGGCGATCAGCAGCATCCGCCGGCGGCCGATCCGGTCGGAGACGAGCGCCGCCACGGGAACGGTGAAGAACGTGATGAGCAGCGCGATGCTGTTCGAGATCAGCGCGGCGGAGGACTCCAGGCCGATCGTCACCGTCATGTACGAGTAGAAGTAGCCGGTCAGCGAGTAGTAGCCGAGGCTGGCCACGGCGGCGATGCTGAAGCAGACCAGCATGCTGCGCCACTGCTCGCGGAACACGGTGCGGATCGGGGCCTTCTCGACCTGGCGGCTCTCGCGCATCTCCAGGAAGGCGGGCGACTCGTCGACACGGGTCCGGATGTAGAGGCCGACGACGGCGAGCGGGGCGCCGAGCAGGAACGGCACGCGCCAGCCCCACGACTCGTACGCGTCGGGCGAGAGCATCGTGGTCAGGCCGAGCACGAGCAGGGCCGCGATCACGGGAGGCAGGTTCGACCAGGTGTAGACCATGCCGACGTTGAATCCGCGGCGGGCCGTGGGCGAGTGCTCTGCCACGAAGGAGTTGGAGCCGATCGTCTCGCCGGCGGCGGACAGGCCCTGGATCATGCGCAGCACGACCAGGAGCACGGGGGCCGCGACGCCGATGGCCGCGTAGGTCGGGAGCAGGCCGATCAGCGTCGTGGAGACGCCCATGACCAGGATCACGCCGGCGAGCACGCGCTTGCGGCCGAAGCGGTCGCCGAGGTTGCCGAGGAGGAAGGCGCCGACGGGGCGCGCGACGAAGCCGACCGCGTAGATGGCGAAGACCGCCATGAGGGCCGCCGCCGCGTCGGACTTGGGGAAGAACAGCGCGGCGATGACGGGAGCAGCGTAGGCGTACACCGCGAAGTCGAACCATTCGACGAAGTGTCCGATGGCCGAGGACGTCATGACCTTGCGGACACGGCGGGCCTCGGCTGCGCCGGGCGAGGCGATCTGGTCTTCGATCTCAGTGGTGGTGCTCATGCGGCTCCTTCGTCGCGTGGGGGAGTGATATGTAACATATCACACGCTACTGCGATGCGCCAGGGTGGCGGGCGGTGTGCGCTATGCGGCGTCAACTCCCGTCGACGGGGTCGGCCGTGGCGGGCGATCGGTGCGCCGCGAGCTCGCCGATGCGCACCGAGGAGAGCACCGGTCGCCGGTCGATGCCCGTCGGGGCGCCGAGGATGTCCTCCACGCTGCGACCGCAGGTGCGCCCCTGGCACGGCCCGAGCCCCGCCCGGGTGGCGAGTCGCATCCCGCGCGTGGAGGCCTCGGCGTACTCGAGGATCGTGGCACGGGTGGTCGACTCGCAGCGGCAGACGATCGTGTCGTCGTCGAGCCAGGCGGTCCAGCCGGGACGGATGCTGTGGGTCTTCAGCCGCTCGGCGAAGGCGCGCATCCGGCGACGGGCCGACAGCGGCGCGCGGTAACGGAGGTCGGCCTCGGGGACGCCCGCGGCGGCGAGGCCGGCGATCGCGCCCTCGGCGAGCGCGGCATCCGCTCCCCCGATGCCGGTGATCTCACCGGCGGCGTGCACCCCGGGGACGCTGGTCAGCTGCTGGCCGTCGACCCGGACGAACCGATCGCTCGTGATCTCGCAGCCGAACTGGATCGCCGCCTCCAGGCGAGGGGTGAAGCCGTGCCCGAGCGCGACGGCGTCGCACTCGACGGTGCGCTCGGTGCCCGCGATGGGACGCCAGTCGCGGTCGATGCGCTGCACGGTGACGGCCTCGACGCCGCTCGTGCCATGGATGCGCGTCACGGCGCTGCCCAGACGGTACGGCGTGCGGTGCTTCACGAGGGTGCTGAGGTACGAACCGAGCTCGCCGGCCTTGCCCGCGGCTGCGGTGAGCTCCCAGGGTCGGCGACCCCAGCCGCCGAGCAGGGTGGACACGGATGCCGCTTCGACGACCTCCGCGACCTCGCCGCCCAGGATCGCCACGCTCTGCGCCACGGGGAGCAGGAAGGGGCCCGCGCCCGCGACGACGGTGCGGGTGCCGAGAGCGATGCCGTCGCGCTTGGCGAGCGCCTGCACGGCGCCGGCGGAGGTGGCTCCGGGGAGGGTCCAGCCCGGCACGGGGAGCACGCGGTCATGGGCCCCGGTGGCCAGCACCACAGCATCCGCCTCCAGGGTCTCACCCTGCCGCTGCGCGGCGTCGACCGGGCCGATCAGCGCGTGCACCCGCAGCGGCGTGCCGGCCTCGACCCGCCAGACGCTCGCCGACGACAGCACGCGCACCTGCGCCAGCGCCGCCTCGAGCTCCGCGAATCTGCCGAGCTGGTGCTGCAGCCGCGGGTCGGTGAACGTCGGATGGTGCCGCCAGAACTGGCCGCCGACGCGCTCGCCCTCGTCGACGATCACGACGTCGGCGCCGGCCTGAGCCGCGGATGCTGCCGCCGCGAGGCCGGCGGGCCCCGCTCCGATCACGACGATGCGAGTCATGCCCGCACCTCCCTCTCGACGACGTCGCCCTCGCAGGCGGTGCGCTGGCAGGCGCGGACTCCCTCGGTCCCGTTGACGGTCACGACGCAGTCCTGGCAGATGCCGATGCCGCAGAAGATGCCGCGCTCGGCGCCGGCCGCGGTGCGCCAGGTGCGCTGCCCGTTCGCCAGCAGGATGCCGCCGATGCTCTGCCCGTCCTGGCCGTCGAGCGTCTGCCCGTCGAAGCTGATCCGGATGCTGCTCATGCAAGGGCCCCCTGCAGGGTCGGACGGGAGGGGAGGAACGGCGTCGGGTCGAGCGGCGCCGGCGTGCCGAGGACGGCGTGGGCGATCAGCGCACCGGTGGTCGGAGCCAGCCCGATGCCCGCGCCCTCGTGGCCCGCGGCGTGGAACAGACCCGCGATCCGGGCGTCTGCCCCGATCGCGGGGAGGTGATCCGGCGCGTAGGGCCGGAAGCCGAAGTACGTGCGCAGCAGCATCGTGTCGCGCAGGAACGGGAACAGGCGGGTGGCCTTGTCGGCGATCTCGGCGAGCGGTGCCAGCAGCCCTTCGGACGAGAATCCGACGCGCTCGCGGCTCGAGCCGATCAGCACCGTGCCGCCCGGAGTCGACTCGACGACCGTGGAGGTCTGCAGTGCGGCGTCGCCCGAGCCGACCGCGCCGACGTAGTCGGCGTCGTACACCTTGTGGAACACGCGCTGCGGCATGGGCGCGGTCACGAGGATCGTGCCGCGACGCGGGCGGATGTCGAGCATCGAGCCGAACAGGGCCGCGGCATCCCCCGACCACGGACCCGCGCAGTTCACCACGGCGTCCGCGTCGATGCGGCCCTCCGTGGTCTGCACACCGCGCACCCGGTCGCCGTCGACGATGCCGCCGGTGACCTCCACGATCCGCAGCTGCGCGCCGAGGTGCCGTGCGCGGGCGAGCATGGCCTGCGCGGCGAGACTCGGCTGCACCTGCGCGTCGTCCGGATAGTGCACGCCGAGCGCGACCTCCGGCGAGAGGTGCGGCTCCGCCGCACGCAATGCATCCGCGTCGAGCACGTCGGCGCGGATGCCGATCTCGCGCTGCGTCTCGGCGAAGCGCTCCAGGGCGGATGCTCCCCCGTCGAACGCCACGACCACGCCGCCCTTGGCCTCGAACTCTGTGGCGGGCTGTCCGGGGACGCGATCCTCGTCGAGCCGCGCGGCCAGCTCGCGCCAGGCGCGGTTCGCCTCGATGGCCATCAGCGCCTCGGCGCCGGGCTCCTTGTCGGAGACGAGGATGTTGCCCTCGCAACGGCTGGAGGTCTCGCCCGCGACGCCCGTGCGATCCAGCACGATCACCTCGGCTCCCGCCTCGGTGAGCGCGAGCGCGCATGCGGCTCCGACGGCGCCCGCGCCGATCACGATGATCCGCATCCGTTCTCCTTCTCCGTCCGGCACCGCGGGGATCCCGGCATCCGCGACAGTTGTGCCGCGTGACATATTACTCTGCGCGAAGAAGGGATGCACCGCCCTTCGCCATCGGCTCCAGGCAGTGCATCCCTCGCGCGTCAGCCGCCCAGGTAGGCGTCGATGACCCGGGCGTCGGCCGCCAGCTCGGCGGCCGGCCCGTCCATGGTCGTCTGCCCGGTCTCCACGACGTAGGCCCGGTCGGCGATCTTCAGCGCGGCACGGGCGTTCTGCTCCACGAGCAGCACCGTCGCGCCCTGCGCGTTGACAGCCTGGATCGTCTCCATGACCTGCTTCACCACCAGGGGCGCCAGCCCCATCGAGGGCTCGTCCAGCAGCAGCAGCTTCGGACCGCCGATGATGGCGCGGCCGATGGCGACCATCTGCTGCTCACCGCCGGAGAGCGTGCCGCCCTGCTGCCTGCGGCGCTCGGCGAGACGCGGCATCAGCTGATACACCTGGTCCACCCGCTGCGCGATCAGCTTCTGATCCCGCACCGTGTAGCCGCCGAGCAGCAGGTTCTCGTGCACCGTCATGGTCGAGAAGATGCGTCGCCCCTCGGGCACGTGGATGAGCCCGGCCGACACGATGTCCCACGGCTTGGCCGTGGTCAGATCCATGTCGCCCCAGCGCACCGTGCCCGACTTCGGGCGCACCAGCCCCGAGAGCATGTTCATGGTGGTGGACTTGCCCGCGCCGTTGTTGCCGAGCAGGCAGACGATCTCGCCCTCGCGGACCTCGAAGCTCAGCTCGCGCAGCGCGTGCACACGCCCGTAGTAGACGTCGGCGGCGTCGACGGTCAGAGTGCTCATGAGCGCTTCCCCTTCTTGCCCTTGCCCTGCGACGAGCCGTCCAGCAGCGAGTCCTCCAGCAGCGACAGATCGACGGTGCCGGTCTGCAGCTTGGTCTCGTCCAGCGGCTCGTCCTCCACGCCCAGGTACGCCTCGATCACGATCGGATCGTTCTTGATCTGCTCGGGGCTGCCCACGGCGATCTCCTTGCCGTAGTTGAGCACCACGATCCGTTCGGCCAGATTCATGATCAGGCCCATGTCGTGCTCGATCAGCACCACCGCGACACCCAGATCCCGGATGCTGCGGATCAGCTGCATCAGCGCCTGCTTCTCGTTGAAGTTCAGGCCTGCGGCCGGCTCGTCCAGCAGCAGCAGCTTGGGCCCCGTGGCGAGTGCACGGGCGATCTCGACGCGACGCTGCTCCCCATAGGGCAGCTGCGTCACGTAGAGGTTCTCATCCCCCGTGAATCCGACGAAGTCGAGCCAGCCGCGCGCCTGCTCGGCGCACTCCCGCTCGGCCTTCCGGTAGCCCGGCGTGTGCAGCAGCGTGGCCCAGAAGCCCTCGCGGATGTTCGCGTGCATGGCGGTCTTGACGTTGTCGAGCACGCTCAGCTCGCGGAACAGCCGGAGGTTCTGGAATGTGCGCGCCATGCCCCACTTGGTCACCCGCGAGGGCAGCACGCGGTAGAAGCCGAAGCTCTGCAGCAGGTCGACCAGGCGCAGGCTGCGCCAGAACGACGGCGCCTGGCGGACGATGTCCCTGCCGTCGAAGACGACGGAGCCGGACGTCGGCAGGTAGAACCCGGAGATGCAGTTGAACGCGCTGGTCTTGCCGGCGCCGTTCGGGCCGATCACCGCCAGGATCTCCCCCGCCTCGACAGTGAAGCTCAGTCCGTCGACGGCCTTGACGCCGCCGAACTGCAGACGCAGGTCCTTGACCTCGAGCAGCGCGCTCATCGGGTCTCCTCCCCTTCGACGGTCTCGAGATCCTCGTTGGCGGAGGCCGCCGGAACGGCCATGAACCCCGCCGTGGGCGGCGGCACGGGCTTGAGCTTCTTCAGCCACGGCAGGATCGCGGTCGACGGCCACAGTCCCGCGGGGCGGAACAGCATGACGACGACCAGCAGCACGCCGAAGATCAGGAAGCGCCACTCCGAGAACTCGCGCAGCAGCTCGGGCGCCAGCGACACGAAGAGCGCGCCGATGATCACACCCGGGGTCGATCCCATGCCGCCCAGCACGACCGACATCAGGATCAGCGCTGAGTACAGGAACTGGAAGCTGTTCGGGCTGATCGCCGAGAGATGCGTGGCCATCAGCTGACCCGCGATGCCGGCCCAGACCGCGCCGATGATGTAGGCGGTGATCTTGGCGATGTAGGTGTTGATGCCCATCGCCTCGGCGGCGTCCTCGTCGTCGCGAACGGCCTTCCAGGCCCGGCCCATCTTGCCCTTGGCGAGGCGCCCGGCGCCGATCACGCCGACCAGGACCACCACCGCGGCGACGAAGTAGTAGAACACCACGCGCTGCGGGAACTCGAGGCCGAACAGGGTGAACCCGTCGGCGAAGCTCCAGTCGCCGAACGACCAGGTCGGGATGCCGTGGATGCCCGACGGGCCGCCGGTGATCTGCAGGTTGTTCGCCGTGATGCGGATGATCTCGCCGAAGCCGAGGGTGACGATGGCGAGGTAGTCGCTGCGCAGTCTCAGCGTCGGAGCGCCGATGATGATGCCGGCCACGATGCAGGCCACGATCGTCATCGGCAGCGCCGCCCACATCGGCCAGCCGAGCACGGTGGTGAAGATGCCGGAGATGTAGGCGCCGACCGCGAAGAAGGCGATGTAGCCGAGGTCGAGCAGGCCGGCATAGCCGACCACGACGTTCAGGCCCATCGCGAGCATCACGTAGATCAGCGCGCTGGTGGCGATCGACATCAGGTACGGGGTCGCGTTGATGAACGGCAGCACCGCGAGCAGCACGACGGCGAGCGTGCCCAGCGCCCGCAGGAACCCCTTGTTGGAGTTGAGGATGCCGGCCGGCGCAGCCGGACGGTCGAACAGCGGAGACGGCGCGCGGAGCGCGGCATCCGCTCGTGTCTGGGAACGGGACATGTCACATCCTCTCGACGACGCGGGCGCCGAGGAGCCCGGTCGGCTTGAACGTGAGGAACAGGATGAGGAAGGCGAACGAGAACACGTCTCGCCACTCGCCGCCGAACCAGGCGGAGCCGAACGACTCCAGCAGTCCGAGCAGCAGGCCGCCGAGCATGGCCCCGTAGAGGTTGCCGATGCCGCCGATCACCGCCGCGGTGAACGCCTTCAGGCCGATGATGAAGCCCATCAGGAAGTCGATCGAGCCGTAGTAGGCGCCGGCCATGACGCCGGCGGCTCCGGCGAGCGCCGACCCGATGAAGAACACGGTGGCGATCACGCGGTTGACGTTGATGCCCATCAGCTGGGCACCCTGCGGGTCGAGGGCGATCGCGCGCATGGCGCGTCCCGAGCGGGTGCGCTCCACGATGTGCGCGAGGACGAGCATCAGGCCGGCGGCGATCACGACGAGCACGATCTGCGCGGCGGTGATGCGCATGCCGGCGAAGTCGAAGCCGTTCGACTCGAGCCGCACGGGGAACGCCTCGGGGTTGGGGCCGAAGATCTGCCGCACCGCGTACTCGAGCGTGAACGAGACGCCGATCGCGGTGATCAGCACGGCCAGGCGGGGGCTCTTGCGCAGCGGCCGGTAGGCGATCCGCTCGATGCCGACACCGATCAGGCCGGTGGTCACCATCGAGAGCAGCATGATCACCAGCAGCAGCGGGATCGAGGTCTGGTTGGAGATGCCGAAGGCGGAGAGGGTCGCGAAGCCGGTGAAGGCGCCGAGCATGTAGATGTCGCCGTGGGCGAAGTTCAGCAGCTTGATGATCCCGTAGACCATGCTGTAGCCGAGGGCGACGAGGGCGTAGAACGAGCCGACGATCAGGCCGTTCCAGATGAGTTGCATCACGGGGATGTCCTTCCGAGAGGGAGGCCGAGTCGGGCGGGACGGCCTGCGCCGTCCCGCCCGGATCGGATCAGCCCTGCAGGTCGTCCTTGAGGACGAACTGGCCGGAGCTCGGGTCGATGGAGACGATCACGAAGCCGCCGCCGGAACGGGTGTGGTCGGGCATGAACGTGAGCGGGCCGCCGAGGGTCTTGAAGTCCTTCAGCCCCTCGAGCGCCTTGACCACCTTGTCGAAGTCGGTGCCCTTGGCCGTCGTCATCGCCTCGGCCACGACGTTGACGGCGTCGTAGGCCTGCGTGGAGTACGGGCCGGGGTCCGCGCCCGCGAGCTTCTTGTAGTCGGCGATCCACTTGTCGGCGCCCTTGAGCATGTCGGGCGTCTGGGTGAAGGTGCCGAGCACGTGGTCGGTGTAGCCGTTGCCCGCGATCTGCGCGAACTTCGCGTCGACCGAGCCGTCACCGACGAGGAAGGTCCCCTCGAAACCGGCGTCCGTCGACTGGCGGACGATAAGGCCGCCCTCCTGGTAGTAGCCGGTCCAGTAGACGAGGTCGGGCTTCGCGTTCGCGAGCTGGGTCGCGACGGCGGAGTAGTCGTTCTCACCGGGCGTGATCACGGCGTTGAAGTCGACGGTGAGGCCGGCGTCCTTCGCCTGCTGGGCGAACGAGTCCGCGAGGTCCTTGGAGTAGGCGGTCGCGTCGTTGATCGCGGCGACGGTCTTCGCGCCGGACTTCTGTGCGTACTTCACGGCCGCGGCAGCCTGCTGCGTGCCGGTGCCGTTGATGAGGAAGACGCCGGGGAGCTTCTGCTTGACCAGCTCGTTCGAGTTGGCGGCGGGGATCACCATCGGGATCTTGGCCTCGTTGAAGATCGGCAGGGTCGGCAGGGTCGCGCCCGAGCAGTAGCCGCCGACCGAGGCGACGACGCCGTCGGTGACGAGCTTGTTGGCCGCGGCCACCGAGGTGGTCGCATCGCACGCGTCGTCCTGGACCTCGAGCTCGAGCTTGCGTCCGTCGACGCCGCCCTTCGCGTTGATCTCGTCGATGGCGAGCTGCGCGCCGTTCTTCATGTAGTTGCCGAAGGCCGACTCGCTGCCCGAGAAGGGGGCGAGCATGCCGATCTTGATCGGGCCGTCACTGCTGCCGCCGGTGCCGCCTCCGCCGCCGAGGCCGCCCGAGCAGCCCGCGGTGATGATGATGGCGCCGATCGCTGCGGCGATGGACAGTGCGCGTCGGATGCGCGGGGTACGGGTATGCATGTGCTGGTCCTCCTGGATGCCTCATTGCATTGCCATGTAATAGCACGTGACACATTACTCACCTGGGGGCGTCAGCGGAACCCTCCGAGACCTATCCGTGATGCACGGATGGGTCACTCCTCCTCGTGGCCGCTCCAGACGCCGCCGACGTGGTGGATGTGCCTGCGCATGAGCGCTTCGGCCTCCTCGCCGCGACCGGCGACGAGCAGGTCCACGAGCTCGGCGTGCTCGAGGGAGGTGGAGATCAGGGCATCCGTCTCGGCCAGACGCACCAGGCCCACCAGGCGGGTCTGCTGGCGCAGCTCTCGCACGGTCTCGACGAGCTTGTGGTTGCCGGTGCACTGCAGGATGCGCAGGTGGAACTCGGTGTCGGAGGCGAGGTACTCGTCGAACTGCCCCGTCTTCGCCGCGTTCACGATGCGGTCGGCGGTCTCGCGCAGACTCGTCACGGTGGCGTCGTCGAGCGTGCCGGCGACCTGCCGCATGGGCGGTGCCTCCAGCAGCATCCGCACCTCGGTCAGTTCCCGCAGTTCGTCGGGCGAGACCTCGGTGACCTCGAAGCCGCGGTTGCGGATGGGACGCAGGAAGCCGCGGCGGGCGAGGTTCAGCATCGCCTCGCGCACGGGCGTCGCGCTGACGCCGAAGTCGCCGGCCAGCGTCGGCACGGTCAGCACCTGTCCCGGAGGGATCTCACCGGAGACGATTCGCGACGCGAGCTGCCCCTCGACCTGCTCGCGCAGGCTCTCAGCGGGTGAGAGGAGGGAGCCGAAGCCGGTCATCGGTCACCGGTCACAAGGTGAGTCATGCGTCATATGCTACTCACCCGCGGTCTCACCAGGCGGAGGCGACCTCGGCGTGGGTCCGCAGAATCCCCTCGGTGGTGCCTGCCGGCGCGCGCCCGATGCCGCATTCGGTGGCGATGCCGAAGCGGGCGACCACGGCGGATGCCGCGGCGATGCGCCGGCGCGCGCCCTCGGCGCCGTCCTCGCGGTGCACGAGACCCAGGTAGAGCTCGGAGGTCGGGGCGAGGCCGGCCAGCGGGGCGAAGTAGTCCTCGTCGTCCCGGTCGATCGGCACGGGCAGGTGCAGCCAGGTGAGGTCGCGGGCGGATGCCGTGATCACGGCGTTCGCGAACCGGACGAGCGTCGCGGTGTCAGCGGGCTCGACGAAGTGCTTCTCCCCCGCGTCGCCGTAGCAGAGGTGCACGCCGACCTCGACATCGGCGGGCACGGCGTCGATCAGTGCGGCGAGGCGCTCGACGAGCCCGTCGAAGGGGTCGCCCGGCCACCACGCCTCCATCGTCCTCCCGTACCCCGAGGCGCGCTCGACGATGCCGAGCTCGCTGGCGACGTCCCACTGGATCGCGAGGTCGTCGTGCGGGATCGCGGCGAGGACGCCGTCCAGCTCGCGCAGCATCGCGGTCGTGTACACCGGATCGATCGCGGCGCGGTCGTCGCCGCTGAAGTAGGAGGAGATGACGGCGACCGGGGTCGGCAGCGACACCTGGAAGCGGACGCCGGCGGCGACGTCACCGGCATCGCGCAGGCGCGTGAAGATCGCGTAGGACTCGATCGCGGCATCCGCGTAGCCGAGCGGCGGCAACTGGATGCCCGCCGCGTTCACGCCCTCGGCGAGACGCAGCGGCCGGATGTCGATGCCGCGCAGCAGGCGCGGCTCGTCGCCGACCCGCTCGATGCCGTCCGCCTGGCCCAGCACGTCGGGCTGGAACATGATCCAGTGGAACCGCCGACCGACCTCGCCGTCGGGGATGCGACGCAGGAGGCCGCCGAGCATCGCGGACGCCGTGCTCATGGTCTGCTCGGCGTCGTCGTAGTTCACGCTGCCGACCAGCAGCGCGCCCTGAGGCTGGGAGGAGGTCGGGGTCATGCGTCCAGGTTATCTAGGCTCGTGAGCATGGACTGGCGTGAAGACAGGATCGGGTCGGCGGCCCGCGGCGAGAATCCGACGCTGCTGGCGGCGACCCCCGCGGGGTACGCCGTGATCGGCGACGTGCAGTTCCTGCCGGGGTACAGCGTGCTGCTGAGCCGGGTGCCGGAGGCCACGGCGCTGGCCGACCTGCCGCGCGCGGAGCGGGTGCAGTACCTGGCCGACGTCGATCTGCTGGCGACGGCCGTGGAGCGCGCCTGCCGCGCGCACGATCCGGCGTTCCGGCGGATGAACATCGAGATCCTGGGCAACACCGACGCGTTCGTACACGCGCACATCTGGCCGCGCTACGACTGGGAGCCGGAGGAGATCGTCCGCAAGCCGGTCTGGATGTACGACCCCTCGCACTGGCGCGACCCGGCGCACGAGCTGGATTCCCGGCACGACGCCCTGCGCGCGAGCATCACCGCGGAGCTGAACGCGCTGCTGGCCTCCGAGGCCTGATCAGGCGGCAATCGGCGTGAGCCCGCCGCGGATTTGTGCTCTTCCCGCGGATGAATTCGCGGCATCCGTCCGCGTGAAGCGCACATCTCCGCGCGAGACGTGCGGCCGATGGGTGAAGCGCACGGCAGTCTCGCGGGGCTGAGCCGAGCGGATGCCTGTGATCAGGCGGCGTCGAGCCGCAGCTGCACCGTGCACTCCTCCGGGCGCGCGGCGGCGCGCACGCAGTCCGCCGCGAGCGGGCCACCGGCCTGGTTCAGCACGCCCTGCATGAGCCCGAGGTGCACCTGGCACAGCGTCGGCCGGTGCTCGGGTGCGCTCGCGGCGTGCGGGCAGGGGCTGAGCTCGACGGTCAGCTCGCGCTCGTCGATGACCGGCTCGAAGCCGCTCTCCTCGAGATGCTCGATCAGGGCATCCAGCTGGTAGGTCGCGTCCCGGCCGAGCCCCGAGTCCTCCTCGGCGAGGATGCGGCGCATCATGTCGCCGCGGCGGGCGGCCTCCGCGACCTTGTCGCGGGCGACAGGGCTGGACGCCTCCGGCATGCCGGTCGCGGCGCTGTACAGCGTGCGCGGGCGGCCGCGTGTGGTGCGGCGCTCGGTGCTCTGGATGACGTAGCCGCCGTCGATCAGCCGCTGCAGATGCTCGCGGACCGTGTTGGGGTGCAGCCCGGTGGCCTCGCACAGCTCCCCGATGGTGCGCTCGGCTCGGCTCTGCTCGGTGCCGGCCTCGAACAGGGTGCCGGCCTCGAACAGCAGGTGCAGGATCCGCACCCGTGAGTAGCTCGAGATCGGCCCGTACACGGCCCCGCCACCTGTCATGCACCCATCCTCCCAGAGTGCCGACACGCCCGGTCGGGGACGGGCCGTGAATAATGCTCCGGCGAGCGCGGATCCGGGCGCCCGGCGCGCGGCCCGGGCGGTGTCGGATGCCGCGGCTAGCCTTGCAGCATGGCCACCACCCGTCGTCCTGCACCGCCCGCCTTCGTCTGCACGGAGTGCGGCTGGACGACGGCGAAGTGGGTGGGCCGGTGCGGCGAGTGCCAGCAGTGGGGCACGGTGCAGGAGCAGGGCGCGAAGACCGGCCTCGTCCGGCAGACGGATGCCGTGGCTCCGCCCGCCGAGCGCGCCGCACGCCCCATCACGCAGATCACCACGAGCGACGCCCCGCGGCGCTCGAGCGGGGTGGACGAGTTCGATCGGGTGCTCGGCGGCGGCATCGTGCCGGGTGCGGCGATCCTGCTGAGCGGCGAGCCCGGCGTCGGCAAGTCGACTCTGCTGCTCGAGGTGGCGGCATCCACCGCCAGATCCGGGCGGCGGGTGCTGTACGCGAGCGCCGAGGAATCGCCCGCCCAGGTGCGGCTGCGTGCCGAGCGCACCGGCGCCCTGCACGACGAGCTCTACCTGGCCAGCGAGACCGACCTCGCGACGATCCTCGGGCACATCGACGAGGTCAAGCCCGATCTGGTCATCGTCGACTCGGTGCAGACCGTCGCATCCGGCCTGATCGACGGCGCCGCCGGCCAGCCCAGCCAGGTGCGCGAGGTGGCGGCGACGCTGATCCGCATCGCGAAGGACCGCGGGCTGCCGGTGATCATCGTCGGTCACGTCACGAAGGACGGCCAGGTCGCCGGCCCTCGCGTGCTGGAGCACCTCGTCGACGTGGTGTGCCACTTCGAGGGCGACCGGCAGACGGCGCTGCGGTTCATCCGCGCGCTGAAGAACCGGTTCGGCCCGACCGACGAGGTCGGATGCTTCGAGATGACGGGCGCCGGCATCGCCGAAGTGCCCGACCCCAGCGGCCTGTTCCTCTCGCAGGGCGCCGCGGAGCCCGGCACCTGCGTGGCCATCGCGATGGAGGGTCGGCGCGCGCTGCCCGTGGAGGTGCAGGCGCTGACCATCGCCACCGCCGCCCCGAACCCGCGTCGCGTGGTGCACGGCCTGGACTCGTCGCGGGTGGCGATGGTGCTCGCGATCCTGGAGCGGCGGGCGGGCATCGAGACGTCCAAGCTCGATGTCTACGTGTCGACGGTGGGCGGCGTGCGCTTCACCGAACCCGCCGCCGACCTGGCGATCGCCGTGGCCGTGGCCGGCGCGATCACGCAGCGGTCGGTGCCCCGCACGATCGCCGCCGTCGGCGAGCTGTCGCTGGCCGGAGAGATCCGTCCCGTGACGCAGGCCCCGCAGCGCCGCAGCGAAGCCGCCCGGCTCGGCTACCGCCAGGTGGTCGACGACCGCTCGAAGACGCTGCGCTCCGCGCTCAGCGACATCCGCTCGCACACGACCGAGCGACGCCCCGAAGCGGACATCCCGCCGTTCTGATCAGGCATCGAGTCGCGTTCCGACGGCCCGCTCCTCAGGACGAGCGGGGATCGCTGGGCCCGCCACGGGTTCCCTTGTGCGCCTCCTCGATGATCCGCACGTTGCTGATCACCACCGTGTCGGCCATCAGCAGGTCGAGGGAGGTCACGAACAGCCGCCCGATCTCCTCGTCCGTGATCTCAGGACCCGGGATGTCGATGCGGAACCCCTGGGCCTGCAGTCCGCCGTCGTTCGAGAACGTGATCTCGGCGTCGAACACCGCGCGGTAGCTCGCCATCAGGCCTCGAGGGCCTTGAGCAGCTCGTCGGGCGGCGCCTGCATGGGGTGGGGCCCGGCGATATCGAGGAACACCGTGGTGATCGTCTCGCGGTGCGTGGTCAGGAACGCCCGCAGCCATGCCGGCGAGTAGATGCCCACGCCGGGCGGCAGGTTGGCGGGCTTGTGCTTCGCGTCGCTGAACAGCAGCAGCGCCACCTCCCCCGTGCCCGCGTCACGGTAGGTCCAGACCTCGCCGCCGTCGAGCGGGTTGTCGCGCGGGCCGGGCTTGATCAGGGGGACGACCGTATTGCCGTTGCGCAGCGCCAGGGCGACCGCTGCCATGTCCTGCTTCTCGAGCGCCTGCGCGAGAGCCTCGGAGCGGAAATCCTGGGGTGCGGGGCGCTTCGCGCCGGCCCTCTTCTTCGCCATGGTCTCCAGCCTAGGAGACGCGGCCCGAGAGGGACCGTCGGCTGGACAGAGTGGGGCCCTCTCGAATCCTCCATTGGGGACTGGGGTACTCGAGAGGGCCCTCTGGCTCTCACCACGATGATTGTCGAAGCGCTGGGGACGCTGATACCGACACCACTGGGGATGGCTTCACCGTATTGTTCGGAGAACCACACTCCATGGTATCCCAAAATACTGGTCCGCGGGGCGGAAATTCAGACCCGATCCACGTGGAGCGCCCCGTATCAGCGGAGGATGATCTGCCGCGTGCTCACGCTGGCGAAGCCGCCGATGGAGACCTCGACATGGTACGAGGCCCCGCCGCCCGGGGCGCGTGCACGGTTCTGCTGATCGCAGGTGCCGACCGCCGAGCGAGTGCGGTCCCACACGACCGGCGTCTTGGTGCTCACGGTCGCGCCCGCGGTGAGCGTGGCGATCTGATCGCTCGGATCGGTCTGGCAGTCCGTCGAACGCCACCAGACGTCGTTGCCGCTCGTGATCGTGAACTTCTGCGTCGCCGACCCGACGTTCATCGTGCAGTCGCGGTCGCTCTTGTTGGTGAGCGTGATCGACAGCTTCGGCAGCGCGTCCGCGGCATAGGTCTCGGCATCCGTCACCGCGGTCACCTCGACGTCGCCGGCCTCGCAGGCGACCACGCCCGGAGGTGCCGACGGGTCGCCGGACGGATCCGGGCTCGCCGAGTCCGACGGCGTCGTGGGCGGAGCATCCGTGGCCGTCCCGTCCGTCGGCTGAGCGGACGGCGTCTTGGGTGCCGGCTCCGCGCCCGTCTTCCACGGCTGCGCGATGGCCACCCACAGTCCGCCCGTGACCGCGGCGAGCACCACGATGAGGATCAGCAGGACAGCGAGTCTCCGGCGGCGATAGACGGCGGCGGACTGACGGGGCATGCCTCCAGGCTAGACGAGGTGCTTGAGCATCCTGGTGTTGCCGAGCGTGTTGGGCTTGACGTGCGCGAGGTCGAGGAACTCCTCCACGCCGGCGTCGCCGCTGCGCAGCAGCTGCGAGTACACGTCGGGGTCGACGATGTGCTCGCCGATCGGCTCGAACCCCCGCCGGGTGAAGAAGCCCGTCTCGAAGGTGAGGCAGAACAGCCGGGAGAGACCGAGCTCGCGCGCACGCTGCTCCAGGGCCTCAACGATCGCGCGGCCGACGCCGTGATGCAGGAAGTCGTCGCGCACGAGCAGCGTGCGCACCTCGCCGAGGTCCTCCCACATGACGTGCAGGGCACCGCATCCGATCAGCTCGCCGTCGACCTCGGCGACCACGAACTCCTGCACGGCTCCGTAGAGGATCGCGAGGTCCTTCCCGAGCAGGATGCGTCGCTCGACCAGCGGCTCCAGAAGTGCGTGGATGCCGTTGATGTCGGCGGTGCGGGCCGCGCGGAGGGTGTACTCGCTCACACTTCCAGACTAGGACGCCGCCCGCCCGGAACCTGCGAAGGGCTCGGATGCCGAGGCATCCGAGCCCTTCACCGCCGCAGCGGGTGCGTCAGACCGTGACGATGACGTCGTCGCCCTCGACGCGCACCGGCAGACGGCGCAGCCCCACGCTCTGATCGGCGGGATGCTTGCCCGTGAGGATGTCGAACTCGAAGCCGTGCCAGGGGCAGACGATGTTCCGGTCGCTCGGGTGGTGCCCCGGGCCGCCGCTCTTGAGGCCGCCCTCCCCGCGGACGAGCTGCACCGTGCGCGGCATGATCTTGCCCTGGCACACCGGTCCGCCCTGATGCGGGCAGACGTTGTACCAGGCGCGCACCTCGCCGTCGTGGAAGTAGACGCCGAACTCCGTGCCGTCCACGTCGAAGACGATGCGCTCGCGCTCCTTCAGGTCGGCCAGGCTCGCGACCACCACGTCGCGACGCACGATCTGAGCGCTCATTCCGCTCTCCGGTACCAGATCGCCATGTCGAAGAGGTTGACGTCAGCGGCATCCAGCAGCGCCGTCACCAGCACCACGGTCTCGGTGGCGTTCAGCGCGTCCTCGCGGATCGGCCAGGCGATCTTGCCGACCCGATCCCGCTTCGCGGAGAACAGCCGGGCGGCCGCGTACAGGATGTCGGCGATCTGCTCGTCGGGCACCTCGGCGCCGAGCTCCTGCTCGGTGACGTGGCGGGTCAGCTCCCCGAGCCGGGCGACGAGGCCCTCCAGCTCGGCGAGCTCAGCGGTGGTGGTGTTCGTTTCAGTCATCACGAGATCCCAGGTCGGTCCTGCAGCACCTGCTCTGCAGAGGGCTTCTGTCGGTCGGTCGGGAGGTTGAACACGCGTGCGGCGTTCAACCCCAGGATGTTGCGCTTGGCCTGCTCGGAGAGGAACGGCAGGCGCGTGATCGTCGACGGCGCGTCCCAGTCCCAGTGCGGCCAGTCGGACGAGTACAGCAGCTGGGTCTCAGCATTGAACGACTTCATGGTCGCCTCGAGCAGCTCCATGTTGGTGCGCTCCATCGGCTGCGTCGTGTACCACATCTCCTTCATGTACTCACTCGGGAGGCGCTTGAGGCCGGGGGCCTCGCTCGGGCGCATGAGCACCTCGTGGTCGAGCCGCTGCATGAGGAACGGGATCCACGCCAGGCCGCTCTCCACCCAGACCATCTTGAGCTTGGGGAAGCGCTCGGGCATCGCGTTGATGATCCAGTTGGTGACGTGGATCTGGTTGTAGTGCGTGAACGACAGCGCGTGCATCGACAGGAAGCGGTTCAGCTGGGAGAACGACGGGTCGCCCCAGTGGTAGCCGGAGTGGAAGGCGAGCGGCTTGCCACTGTCCTCGATGAGCTTGTAGAGGCGGGTGTACACGTCGGAGTGCACCGGGTTGTTCCGGGTGGAGCACACCGTGTACCCGATGATGCCCGGGTCGTCCGCGTACTTCTCGACGAGCTCCTCGCACACCTCGGGGGTGTTGTAGGGCAGGTACAGCATGCCCTTCAGGCGCGGGTTCGGCGGGAGGATGACCTCGGTGAGCCAGCGGTTGAACGCCCGGCCGAGGACGACCTCGACCTCGTCCTGCGGATGCATGCCGAGCAGCAGCATCGCGCTCGGGAAGACGACCTGGTAGTCCAGGCCCATGGCATCCATCCCGCGCCGGGCAGCGGTGACGAACGGATGCCCGTCGTCGGGACCGACCGGCTCTTTGCGGCCCTGGTGCCCGATCCGGCCGCCGACGCTCTGGTGCGACATGCCGGGCTGGATGTTCAGCAGGGCGTTGCCGCCGCCGAAGCCGGCGTACTGCTGGAGGCCGATCTGCTTCCAGACGTCGTTGTCGATGAGGTCGAGCACCTCTTTCCAGAAGTGGTCCTCGGAGACGTGCGCGTCGATGTCGACGATGAAGTAGTCGTCGTAGCTCTCCTGCGCCTGCTTGGTCGCGTGCGCGAGCACATCGCGCGTGTCGGAGCGTCCGCCGATCTCGGCGAGCTCGCGGATGCGAGGCGCGTCGGAGCGGGGGGTGGGCAGATCACTCATGGTTTCCTCTCGGGATCGGTCGGTCAACGGGGCGAGACGATCGCATTGGTCGCGACGGTGAGGTATTCGCTCTCGCTCTGCTGCTTCTGCTGCGAGATCACGACCGCCCTCGCCGGCGCGACGGCGAACGACAGCTGCTCGCCCTCGCGCGGGATCTCGTCGGCGCTCAGCTCGGAGATCTCCACCCGGACGCGCAGCGGGATGCCGTCGGCGCGCACGAGCAGGTTGACGGCGCTGCCGAGGTACGTGGTGCGCTCCACCACGCCGACGAACCGTCCGGCCCCGGACGCCGATGGTTGCCGGTCCACGCGCACATGCGCCGCGCGAAAGGCGACGTCGGCCCGCTCGCCGACGACCACTTCGGTGGTCGCGACGCCGGTCACCACCAGGGAGGTGTCGTCGACCCGGATGTCGGCGCGGCCGTCGGAGACGGCGACGACGGTTCCGGGGAGGATGTTCTGGAACCCCATGAAGTCGGCGACGTACGTCGACTGCGGGTGGTCGTAGAGCTCGGACGGGGTGCCGTCCTGCACGATCTCGCCCTCGCTCATCACGATGATGCGGTCGGAGAGCGTGATCGCCTCCTCCTGGTCGTGCGTGACGTAGACCGAGGTGGTCTGGAACTGGTTGTGCAGTGCCCTGACCTGCTGCCCCATCTGGTAGCGCAGCTTGCTGTCGAGGTTCGACAGCGGCTCGTCGTAGAAGATGATGCCCGGTCGGGCGGCCAGGGCGCGCGCCAGTGCGACGCGCTGCTGCTGGCCGCCCGACAGGGCGGTGACGGGACGCTTCTCATATCCTGCGAGGCCGACCGCGTCGAGCATCTCGCCGACGCGCGCGACGCGCTCCCTGGTGGGGACGCGCGCCACCTTGAGCGGGTACGCGACGTTCTCCGACACGCTCATGTGCGGCCACAGGGCGTAGCTCTGGAAGACCATGCCGACCTGTCGCTTGTCGGCCGGCACGAAGGTGCGCCGCTCGATGTCGACGACCGTCCGCTCCCCCATCACGACTCGGCCCGTGGTGGGACGCTCCAGGCCGGCCAGGCAGCGCAGCGTCGTCGTCTTCCCGCAGCCCGAAGGGCCGAGGAGGGTGACGAACTCGCCGGATCCGATCGTCAGATCGAGTCCGTGCAGTGCCGACTTGCTGCCGTACCGCTTGGTCAGTCCGGATACCAGGACCTCAGTCATGCTGATCCACGCTCTCTACAGGATTGAAGAAGGGAAGCGACTACTTCTTGAACTGGGAGTCCAGGAACTCGAAGTAGGGCTTGTTGAACTCGGGGTCGGGGTTGGAGAAGGGCAGGCGACCGAGCTTCTCGAGCGCGGGAGCGCCCTTCGGGCCGGGAGCCGCGGGAGTCCAGCCGTAGGAGTTGTTCTTCTCGGCGAGCGCCTGCTGACCCTCGGGCGAGTACAGCCAGTTGATGTACAGCTGGGCGGCGTCGGCGTGCGGGCTCTCCTTCACCATGCACATGCCGGTGCGCGACATGAAGTTGCCCCCGTCGTCGAGCGGGAAGACGGCCGCGATGGGAGCGCCCTTCGCCTTGGTGTCCTCGTAGAAGCCCTGGTAGACGGCGATGCCGATCGGGAAGCGGCCGCTGGCGACGTCCGCCGGGACGTTGGGCTCGGACTGCGCGAACTGGAGGTCCTGCTTGGCGAGCTTCTCCATGAACGGCTTGCCCCACTTCTCGGCGCTGCCGCCCTCGTCCACCATCAGCGAGGTGAGGATGTAGCGCACGCCACCGGGGACCGTCGGGTCGCCGATGGTGATCTTGCCCTTCCACTTCGGGTCGAGCAGGTCGTGCCAGTTCTTGGGCGCCTCGCTCTCCTTCACCATGTCGGTGTTGTAGACGAAGACGAAGTAGCGCATGGCGTAGTAGGTGAGCCGGCCGTCCATGTTGGTCGGGATCTCGAACCCGTCGGGACCGGTGCGCACATCCGCCTTGGTGCAGAGGTCGGGCTTGGCCGCCACCTGCGGCGACTCACCGCCGTCGTAGATGTCGGCGATCTTGTTGCCGCTCTGCGCCTCGGTCTCGATCTTGGTGATGCTCTGCGCGTCCGGCTGGTTCTGCGGAACGATCTTGATCCCGGGGAAGCGGTCGGTGAACACCTTGAACAGGGCCTTCTGTGCGGTGACGCTGGGGCCGTAGAGCACGACGTCGGTCTTGCCGTCCTTGACGGCCTTGTCGTAGAGCTCGTTCATGTAGGCGTTGCCGTCGGCACTGGCGCCGGGGACCTCGACCGGCTTGTCGGACTTCGGGGCGGGGTCGCCGCCGGACGAGCAGGCGGCGAGGGTCAGCAGCATTCCGGTGGCGAGCACTGCTGTGGTGATCTTCATGGTGTTGCGGGAGAACTTCATCATTCTTCCTCTCGATGGGTGGTGTTCGGGTACAGAACTGAGGGTTGAGCCGATCCGGAGATCACGGGCGACAGGGCGTGTCCGGGCTTGTCTCGCAGCAGGGTGCCGATCTTCATGGACAGGGCGGCGAGGCCGAGCACGGCCATGGCGGCGACCAGGATGATCAGGAACAGCGCCGCGCCCTGCGACATGTTGCCGAGCAGGAACTGCTCGAAGGCCGTCAGCGACACCGGCTGCAGCCCGGGGGGCGCCAGCAGCATCGGCACCGCGAGGTTGCCGGAGATGAACAGCGCCGACAGGAACCATCCGGACAGGAAGCTGGGGATGACCAGGCGGAAGACGATGGTCAGCAGCACCCGCGGGGTCGCAGCTCCCGCGGTGCGCGCCGCCTCCTCGAGCTCCGGGGAGAGCTGGGCGAGCGCGCCTTCGGCGATCCGGCTGGAGACCGGGATCGTGGCGACGATGAGCACGAGAGTCATCAGGAAGGCGGTGCCGTAGAGGCTGCGGAACGCAGGCAGGTAGAGGACGGCGAACATGTACGCCAGGGCGAGGACGATGCCGGGCAGCGCCCAGGGGATCCATACCGCGAACGAGGTGTAGGAGCGGATGAAGCCGGTGCGGCGAGCCGTGACGTAGGTGGTCAGGAGCGCGACCGCGATCGAGCCGAAGCCACCGACGATGGCCAGCCACGCCGTCAGCACCAGGCTGTCGCGGAACTGCGGGTCGGTGAGCATCTGCACGTAGTTGTCGAAGGTGAGACCGGTGCTCATGACGCCGAAGATCGGCTGCAGGCTGCCGAGGATCATCGCGAACAGCGGCAGCACGAGGTTGAGCAGCATGAAGACGACGATCAGGGCGGAGAGCACCCAGCGCACCGGGCCGAGCTCCTGCGGCTCACGCCGCGAGGTCTTCCCGGTGAGCGTGGTGAAGCTGCGCCCGCGCAGCAGCCAGCGCTGGGCGAGGAACAGCACGAGCACCAGGATGATCAGCACCAGCGAGAGGGCGAACGCCTTGGTGTACTCCGCCGGCGCCTGATCCCGCACGTAGTGGTAGATCTGCGTCGAGAACACGAAGATGTTCGCCTGCCGCCCGATCAGCTGCGGGCTGTCGAAGGACTGGAACACCAGCACGGCGACGAGGATCGCCGCGCCCGTGATGGCGGGGCCCACCGAGGGGATCGTGATCGTGAAGAACGTGCGGGCCGTGCCCGCGCCGCTGATGGCCGCGGCCTCATCGAGCGACTGGTCCCTGTTCTTGAATGCGCCCAGCATCAGCAGGTACGCGAAGGGCATGTAGCCGAGCGACAGGAGCAGGATCAGTCCGCCCCACGACTGGATGTTCAGCAGCGGTCCCGTCATGCCCAGCGCGCGTCCGAACTGGTTCAGCAGGCCGTTCTGCGGATTGCCGAGCATGATCCAGCCGAGGGTGTGGAACAGGGGCGGCACGAACAGGTTCAGCGCCATCAGGCCGGTCAGCATCCGCCGTCCGGGAACGTTCGTGTTCGCCGCCATCCAGGCGAACAGTCCGCCGCCGGCGACCGAGATCGTGCCGCAGACCAGCACGAGGACGACCGAGTTCCACATGGTCTGCCACGTGCCGGGGTCCTGGAACGCGACGATCAGACCCTGGATCGTGAACGGGGCGTTGTCGGACGGGAGACCGTCGCGGAACGCGCCGATGACGATCATCGAGACCGGGTAGATGAACACCAGCGCGAGCACGAAGACGAACAGGGCCCACAGGGCGGTGCTCGTCGCGGAGCGCCGGATCGACGCCCGCCGATCGCGTTGGAAATCGATCGTGGCAGTCACTCCCACATCCCTTCGGGCTCCTCGGATCACCGCGGTCCACTCGGGCGGGACCACTGCGTCCATCTGTCATGACAGCGTATGAACGGACCCTCGGAGCGGGCATCCGTTCCCGCTCCGAAGTCCTCTGCGGCGGTTCCGACACTGTGTCGGAGCGCCTTGGTTACAGCAGTGCAGCCAGCGCCGCGTCGTTCTCGCTCGGGAGCCCCACGGTCACGCGGACTCCCCCGGACTGCGGGAACGGCCGCGCCAGCACGCCCTGATCGGCGAAGCGGCCCATCAGCTCGCCCGCGTCGCCGTGGATGAAGATGAAGTTCGACTGGCTCGGCAGGAACGACACCCCCGCATCGGTCAGCGCCGCCTGCATCCGCTCGCGCTCGGCGACGATGATCGCGATCCGCTCGTCGGCGATCGCCTGCGCCTCCGCACCGAAGGCGGCGATGACCGCGGCCTCGGCCAGGCTGTTCAGGGCGAATCCGACCGAGGTGCGGCGCAGCGCCTCCGCGATGCGCGGGGACGAGACGGCGTACCCGGCGCGCACTCCCGCGAGTCCGTGCGACTTCGACAGCGTGCGCAGGATGATCAGGTTCTCGAACTCGTCGAGCAGCACCGTGGTGGCCTCGACCGGCTCGGCGGTGACGAACTCGCGGTAGGCCTCGTCGAGCACGACGAGCACATTCGCGGGGACCTGCGCGAGGAACGCGCGGATCTCCGCCGCCGCGACGAAGCCGCCGGTGGGGTTGTTCGGATTGCACAGGTAGACGATGCGGGTGTCCTCGCCGATCGCCGCGAGCATGGCGGGCAGATCCATGGCACCGTCGGCGGCCAGGCCCACGGGGGTGCGGTGCGCACCGGCGAGCCCCAGTGCGGCCACGTACGCCTCGAACGACGGCCAGCAGTAGACGCCGTCGGCACCGGGTTCGCACACCAGTCGCGCGGCGCCGTGCAGCAGCGATCCCGATCCGTTGTCGATGGCGATGCGGTCGGCGTCCACGCCGATCGAGTCGGCGATCGCGCGCCGGGCCGCGGCACGGTGGTAGTCGGGATAGCGGTGGGCGTTGTCCACGGCGGCCACCATCGCGTCGACGATCACGTCCGCCGGGCGCCACGGCATCTCGTTCTGGGAGAGCCGGATCGGGGGAGGCGTCGCACCTGCGGGCCGGTTGGGCGTGGCGAGCATCTCATCGATCACGCTGCGGAACTCGATCATCTGCGACTCCTCCGAAGCAGCCAGGAATAATTGTTAATAATGAATATGTAGATTATTCATCGATGCGGATGCTGTCAAACCGGCGGAGCCATCATTTCGCCGGACGTCTCAGGGCAGCACGGCGGCCATGGATGACCCGCGATGGCGCTCGAGCGCCGAGGTCGCGAGCCCGTGGTCGTGCGAGACGATCGCCGCGGCGAAGTCGAGGTGGGTGCGCAGGCGCTCCGCCGTCGTCGGCGCCGTCGCCCCCTCGAGCTCCTCCTCGATGATGTAGTCGACGAGGTTGGTGTAGAGGCTGCGCAGCAGCTCGTTCGGCGTGATCTGCGCGATCCGCGCGTGCAGGGCCCAGTTGGCGGCTGCCGACCGCGGCGTGCCCCAGCTCGCCTCCAGCCGCTCCGCGAGCAGCCGGACATCCTCGACATCCGCCTCGGTGGCGAAGTCCACGGCGTCGTGCAGCACGGGTGCGTCGAGGGCGTCGAGGACCCGCAGGCAGTCGGCGACGGTGGCCTGACCCTCGCGCAGGCTGAGCAGCTGATCGCTGAGCCGCATGAAGGGCGACCTGTCGGCGACGAAGATCCCGCCGCCCGGCCCGGGCTTGGCGTCGACCACGCCGCGCGAGCGCAGCAGTTGGATCGCCTCGCCGAGCGTGGCCGGCGCGACGGAGAATCGCGCGGCGAGCTCCTGGCGGCGACCGATGAAGTCCCCCGGCTTGCCGCCACTCGAGGTGATCTCCTCCTCCAGCAGCCGTGCGACTCGCACCGCCACAGCGGCGTTCGTGACCCGCGCCATTGCATTCCCCTCCGGACCCGGCCGCGCATCACGAATGTGATTCGCTATATTGAACCGATCTTATTCGACGCCGCTGTCGCGCGTCGACCGCCGGCGAGGAGGCCCATGATCGATCCCGCCCGTCTCCGCGGCGATGCCGCAGCCCTGCTCCCCCGGCTGATCGACCTGCGTCGGTCGTTGCACCGCACGCCCGAACCCGGCTTCTCCCTCGTCCGGACACGCGATGCCGTGCTCGGCGCCCTGCAGGGCCTGGACCTGGAGATCGTCGCCGGGCCCGACGACTTCTCCTCGATCACCGCCGTCCTCCGCGGGGCCCGCGCCGGTCCGTCCGTGCTGCTGCGCGCGGACATGGATGCGCTCCGCGTCGGGGAGGAGACCGGCCTGCCGTACTCCTCCCAGGTCGAGGGCGTCTCGCACGCCTGCGGTCACGATCTGCACACGGCCGCTCTGGTCGGCGCCGCGCGGCTGCTCAGCGCCCGGCGCGCCGAGATCAGCGGCTCGGTCGTGCTCATGTTCGAGCCGGGCGAGGAGGCAGGCGGCGGTGCCCGGCGGATGATCGCGGAGGGCGTGCTCGCCGCGGCCGGCGAACGGGTCGTCGCCGCCTACGGCATCCACGTCCTGCCCGGCACCGCGGGAATCTTCTCGACACGGGCCGGCGCGCTCATGGCCGGCGCGAACGGCCTGGCCGTGCGCGTGATCGGTCGCGGCGGGCACGGCTCGCGTCCCCACCAGGCCGTCGACCCCGTGCCCGCCCTCGCGGAGATCGTGCTGGCCCTCCAGACGTTCGCCACCCGCCGCTTCTCCCCCTTCGACCCGGTGGTCATCACCGTGACGAAGCTGCACGCGAGCGACATCGTCAACGCGATCCCGGACGAGGCGACACTGGAGGCGACGGTGCGCACGCTCTCCGCGCACACCACGACCGTGCTCGCGCAGGAGCTCCCGGCGCTGGTCGAGGGCATCGCCGCCGCGCACGGCTGCCGCGGCGAAGCGGTCTTCCGTGCGGTGTACCCCGTCACGACGAACGACGCGGATGCCGCGCGCCACGCGCTGTCCGTGCTCGAGCAGACCTTCGGGGCCGACCGCGTCGAGGAGCTCGCCCATCCGGCGATGGCGTCCGAGGACTTCTCGTACGTGCTCGACGAGATTCCCGGGGCGTTCGTGTTCCTCGGAGCGACCCCCGCGGGAACCGACCCCGAGGAGGCCGAGATGAACCACTCACCGCGGGCGGTGTTCGACGACGGCATCCTCGGCGACCAGGCAGCGGCGCTCGCCGCGCTCGCGCTGAGCCACGTCGGCAGCACCCGCTGACCCTCGCGCGGGCCGGCACGCGGCCGGCCCGCGGGTGGGTCAGTGCTTCTCGTGGATGAGGGGCCAGGGCGACGGGAACACGTCGACCGGCACCTTGATGACGGCCGGGCGGCGTGCGGTCACGGCCTCGCCGATGGCGCGCTGCACCGCGTCCGCATCCTCGGCGAGCGCGAAGTCGATCCCGAAGGCCTTCACGAGCAGCTCGAAGTCGGGATTGACGAGGTCGGAGCCGATGAACCGGCCGCCATAGGTGTCCCGCTGGATGCGCCAGACGTTGCCGAAGCGGTTGTCCTCGAAGAGCACGGTGATCAGGGGGATCCCGTACCGCTTCGCGGTCGCGAACTCCTGCAGCGACCAGCCGATGCCGCCGTCGCCCGTGACGACGACGACCGGCCGATCGCCCGCACCCACGGCCGCGCCGAGCGCGGTGGGCATGGCATAGCCGAGCGTGCCCTGGTACCCGGGCCAGACGTAGGAACGCGGCGCCTGCACCGGGAATCCGTAGGTCGACACGTAGCCGATCTGGGTGAGCTCGTTGACGAAGATGCCGTCGGCCGGCAGCGAGGCACGGATGGCGTCCACGAACGCCATCTGCGGTGCGACCTGCGCGCGGATGCGCTCCTCGCACTCGCGGCGGAGACGTGCCAGCTCGTCGCCCCACCCCGTGCGGTGCTCCTGTCCCTCCAGCCGAGCCACGAGCGCCTCGAGCACCGCGGTCGCGTCGGCGAGCACGGTCACGTCGGGACGGCGGGGGGTTCGCACGTCATCGGGATCGACGTTCACCAGCGCGAGGCGCGCCTCGCCGATGTTCAGCTGCTGACCGAACGGAGTGAGGAAACGGCTGCCGAAGGAGACGACCGCATCCGCCGTGTCGCGCAGCTCCCAGAGGGAGAAGGCGGGCAGCGCGTGCGGGTCGCGGGCGTCGATCGCACCGCGGCCGTTCTCGCTCATCACGACCGGAGCGTCGAGCAGCTCCGCGAGACGCGGCAGCAGCTCGAAGGCGCGAGTTCCGCGCACGCCGCCGCCCACGTGGATGACGGGGCGCCGGCTCGCCGCCAGCAGTGCGAGGATCTCGGACACGCCGTCCTCCGGCGCGCTCGGCGTCTCGACGGCGAACGGCTCCCCCACCTCGAAGTCGGCCTCGGCGTGGAGGATGTCGGGTCCGAGCTCGAGCGCGACGGGTCGCGGACGACCGGTGCGCATCTGGCGGAAGCCCTCGTGCACCAGCTCGGGGATCTCCTCGACGCGCGTGGGTCTTGCGGTCCACTTGGTGAGGCCCTCGATCGTCTCGCTCTGCTTCGGGATCTCGTGCAGTGCACCCAGCCCCCCTCCGACGAGCTTGCTGGGGATCGTGCCGGCCAGCAGCATGACCTGTGAGGAGCAGGCGTAGGCGGTCGCCATCCCGGCGCCGGCGTTGAGGACGCCCGGACCGGGGACGACCATCGCGACGCCCGGCTTGCCGGTGACGCGGTGGAATCCGTCGGCCATGTAGGTGGTGCTCTGCTCGTGGCGAGGGACCAGCAGGTTCAGCTCGTCCTGCCTCCGGTACATGCCGTCGGTGAGGCCGTCCAGCTGCACGCCGGGGATGCCGAAGACCGTCTCCGTCCCCTCGCTGATCAGAGCCTGAGTGAGCGCATCGCCGCCCGTCATCTTCGCCATAGGTGAACGCCTTCCTGAATTGACTATAATGAATATAGATCAGCACGCTCGGCGTCACAACTCGGCCGGATCCGGGCGGGCGCCCGGCATAGAATCGGTGCGATCGGACACGGTGTCGCAGAGCCGGCGCACAGACCGTCACGCGCAGAGGGAGTCGACCGGTGAATCTCGAAGAGCACGTTCAGGCGTACGCCGACCGCTTCGGAAGGCCGGTCATCGTCTTCGACGCCGACCTCAACGTCACCGCGTTCAGCATCCATGACGAGGACGTCGACCACGCACGGCTGGCGATCATCCTCTCCCACCGCGGATCCTCCCGCGCGAAGGACTCGATCCGGGAGTACCGGGTCGCGCAGGCCGACGGCCCGGTGCGCATCCCCCCGATCGACGGCGGGCGCTCGCGCGTCGTCGCACCCGTGCGCCACGAGGGGCACGTCGTCGGCTACGTCTCCTCGGCGATCCCCGACGACCTGCCGGACGACGCGATCGTCGAGGACGACGCCATCCGCGAGAGCCGCGCCCAGATCGGCGTGATCCTGGCCGCGATGGCGCTGGGCACCCGCGAGGACGAGGACCGCACGCGTCGCCTGGTGACCGCTCTGCTCGACGCCGACGGCGACCACGGAATCCGGGCCGCGGACGAGCTGCTGACGGACCGCCTCATCTCGCCCGCCCCGCACTACACCGTCATCGTGCTGTCACCTCCGCCCCACTCGGACGTCAACGCGGCCGCCCTCCGACTGGCACTCGACCGCGCCCTGGCCGCCATTCCAGCATTCCCCACACTGAAGGCCGTCGGCACCGTCTTCGAGGGCGAGGCGGTTCTCGTTGTGCCCTACGAGATCGACGGCAAGCGCCTCAGCACCCTGCTCGCCCTGCCGGCCTTCGCCGAGCTGCGCGCCGGTGTGGGCGGCGCCCACTCCCGTCTCGCCGATGCGCGCAGCTCGCGCCGCGAGGCGCGCATCGCCCTCCGCGGCGCGGATCTCAGCCCCGCCCGCGGTCGCGTGGTGCAGTGGGACGAGCTCGGCCTGGATCGCATCCTGCTCCAGCTGCCCGTCGAGGCGCTCACGCTCACCGACCTGCCCGCCCCCGTGCAGCGGCTGCTGCAGGCGCAGTCGGGCCCGGACCTCGCCGAGACGCTCGAGGCCTACCTCGACTGCGGCTGCGACGCCCAGCGCACGGCGCAGGAACTGCACATCCACCGCAGCACCCTCTACTACCGGCTCGACAGGGTCAAGGCGATCGCCGACGTCGATCTCGCCGACGGCCTGATGCGGCGCGAGCTGCACACCGCGCTGCGCGTCGCGACGCTCGCCGGCCTGCGCTGATCCGGATCCCAGCCGGAGCATGTCGCGTCATCGCATAATTGACTATATTGAATAGATATCTTTCACGCACGACGCCGAGGTCGCCCGATCCGGCGGCACAGACGAGAGGAACCCGCCGATGAATGCCCTCCTGGAAGCCGTCTCGGTGGATGCCGAGCACGGCCGCCCCATGCTCGATGCCGCCACCCGCGAGGTCTTCGGTCACGCGCCGGAGCAGACCGTCGACGACCTGAACGCCGCGATCGCGGCCGCGGCCGCCGCCCAGCCCGGCTGGGCCGCACTCGGCCACGCCGAGCGCTCCCGCCTGATGCGTGCGATCGCCGACGACATCGATGAGCACGCGGAGGAGCTCGGCGAGATCATCACGCACGAGCAGGGCAAGGTGGCCGGCGCGGGAGAGGCGCACGGCGCAGCCCACTTCCTGCGCGGCGCCGCCGACACCGTGCTGGAGCCGCAGCGGCTCGACGACCGCTCGGAGCTGCACTACATGCCGCTCGGCGTGGTCGCCTCGATCGGCCCGTGGAACTTCCCCGTCATGATCGGCGTGTGGCACATCGCGCCCGCGCTGCGGATGGGCAACACGGTCGTCATCAAGCCCTCGGAGTACACGCCGCTGAGCGTGCTGGCCCTGGTGGAGATCTTCCGCCGGCACCTGCCCGAGGGGGTCGTGACCGCGGTCTCCGGCGGGCGCGAGGTGGGAGCGGCGCTCGCCTCCCACCCCGATGTCGCGAAGATCGTGTTCACCGGGTCGACCCCGACCGGCAGGCGCATCGTGGAGAGCTCCTCGAACAACCTCGCCCGCCTGACCCTGGAGCTCGGCGGCAACGACGCCGGCATCGTGCTGCCGGGCACCGACGTCTCCCAGGTCGCCGAGAAGCTGTTCTGGGGAGCATTCATGAACACCGGCCAGGTGTGCGCGGCGCTCAAGCGCCTGTACGTGCACGACTCCGTGTACGACGAGCTGGTCGAGGCGCTAGCCGGCATCGCCGAGACCGCACCGATCGGCTCCGGACACGTGAAGACCAACCGGCTGGGACCGGTGCAGAACCCCTCGCAGTTCGACATCGTCTCGCGGCTCGTCGACGACGCCCGCGCGCGCGGCGCGCGCATCGTGACCGGCGGCGAGCCCGCGACCGACCTCGGCCCGCTGTTCTACCGCCCCACGATCATCGCCGACGTCGAGGACGGCGCTGCCATCGTCGACGAGGAGCAGTTCGGTCCGGTGCTGCCCGTGGTCCGCTACAGCGATGTCGAGGATGCCGTCCGCCGCGCGAACGGCACGGACCAGGGGCTCGGCGCATCGGTGTGGGGGCCGGACGAGGAGGTGGCGAAGGAGATCGCACTGCGCCTCGAAGCCGGCACCGTGTGGATCAATCAGCACGGAGGCGTCGACCCGTCGACCCCGTTCGGCGGTGTGAAGGCCTCCGGCTACGGGCTCGAGTTCGGCGTCGAGGGGCTGAAGGCGATGGCGGCGACGAAGGTCATCCGGCGCTGAGCCCGGCCCTCTCCCGAGAACGAGGAAGGTGCCGGATCGGTCGATCCGGCGCCTTCCTCGTTCCGCAGCGGGGCGGCTCAGGCGGCGACGCGCACGCGGGCGCCGCGGAGCAGTTCGCAGAGCTCGGCGGCGTCGGCCGCGTCGAGCGCGGCGCCCCGCCAGACCACCTGCTGATCCTGGCGGACCAGCGTGAGCGGGGCCGTGTACTCGGCGGGCAGCAGCCTGTCTCCGGGCTCCACGATGACCAGCGGGATGCCGCGCCGCTCGGCCTCCGCGACGAGGGCGGGGCTGCCGTGCCCGTCTCGTGCCACCAGGGTGTAGCCGTCGGAGAGCCGGTCGTAGAACGAGGTGCCGTCGGCGAGCACGAAGTGCGGGGCGCGGCAGCCCGGAACGGTCGAGGGCGTGTACGTGCCCATCGTGTACCCGGGCGCCTCCGCTCCGTCGTAGGAGATGATCGGCGAGGCGTCGTACACGTAGCCGTAGTTGAGCCCGGCCGCGGCGAACTGCGGCTCGTTGAGGGCGTGCACCGCGGCGCCGAACTCGGCGCGGGCCCGCTCCCCTGCGTCCGTCGCATCCTCGATCTCCGCGGGCATGCCGGGCCGTGCGAGCTTCTGCTGGTGATTCATCGCGAAGTGCGAGACCTGCTCGGTGATCGGGCGCCGCTCGGCCTCATAGGCGTCGAGGATGCCCTCGTCGGCCCATCCGCTCAGGTGCGCGCCCAGCTGCCAGGTGAGGTTGAGCACGTCGGCGATACCGGCGTTCATCCCGAACCCGGCGAAGGGCACCCAGAGGTGGCTGGCGTCGCCGGCGATGAACACCCGGCCGCTGCGGAAGCGGTCGGCGAGCAGCCGGCGCGCGATCCAGTCCTCCTTCGACACCGCCTCGTACTCGAAATCGTCCCCGACGCCGAGGATCGCGCGGATCGCGGCATCCCGGTCCACCGACCCCTCGGTCTGCGCCTCCTCGGGCGAGAGGTAGGTGTGCACCAGGAAGGTCTCGCGCCCGTCGATCGCGTAGACGTGGCCCAGGCGGCGCTGATTGAACGTGTAGTAGCCCCAGGCGCGCGGCTCGTCCGCGGACATCCGCTCGTACAGCTCGGCGGATCGGATGCAGGTGGACTGGACGTGCTGCAGCACGGGGTCGCCGCTCAGCTTGGCGCCGATCTGCTTGCGCACCATCGAGCGCCCGCCGTCCGCGCCGATCAGGTAGCGGGCGCGCACCGTGCGCTCGTTCGACCCGTCGAGGTCGGAGATCACGGCCGACACCGAGGACTCGTCCTGCGCGAGACTGTGGAAGAGGGTGCGGTTCAGCAGCGTGACCCCGGGTGCCTGCGCGGCGTGGCGGGCGAGGATCGGCTCGAGGAAGGTCTGGTTGATGCGGTGCGGCGGCTCGGGCGTCTGCCACGCGGTGTCCGGTCCGGTGCGCGACGTGTACCGCTCGCCGCTGGCGGGGATCGGGATGCGGGCGAACTCGATGCCGGTCAGCGAGGTGCGGAAGGCCACGTCCTGCGGGTAGTCCGCGGGCAGCCCGGCCGCGCGCACCTCGGCGGCGATGCCCAGCCGTCGGAAGCTCTCCATGGTGCGGGAGGCGACGTGGTTGCACTTCACGTTCGGCGGCTGGAGGAACTCGCGCTGCTCCACGACGATCGTCGACACCCCTCGCGCGCTGAGGTCGAGCGCTGCGACCAGTCCGACGGGGCCCGCCCCGATGATGAGGACGTCCGCGTCCAGCGCCGCCTGCGTCATGTGATTCTCCCGATTCCGATCAGTGTGAGGTGTCTGCGTCCGGTCGCGCGGTCGTCGTTCAGCGTTCGGCCGGCCCGCGCTCCGGCGCCCCGAGCCCGCGGAAGTCGTAGAGGTCGAGCGTGCTCTCGCCGTCCCGCAGCCTGGCCATGAAGGCGTCCTCCTTGGCCGCGCGCTCCCGCGAGGATGCGAGCACCTCGTCGTAGCGCGCCGAGGGGATCACGGCGATGCCGTCGCGGTCCGCGACGATGACGTCGCCGCGGTGGACCACCCGTCCGCGCAGCGTGACGGGGCGGCCGAGCACTCCCGGCCACTGCTTGATCGTGCCGCGGATGGAGATGGAGGTGCTGAAGGCGGGAAAGCCCAGGCCGGCCAGCTGCGCGGTGTCCCGCACGCCGCCGTCGATGACGAGACCGCGGATGCCGCGCGCCTGAGCGGCGACCGTCATGACCTCGCCCCAGTAGCCGTGGGCCCCGCCGCCGGCGTCCACGACGAGCACGTCTCCGTCGCCCGCGGCCTCGATGCCGTGGTGCAGGGCGAGGTTGTCACCGAGCTGGGCGGACACCGGGTACGCGCGCCCGACGATCTGCGCGCCCTCCCAGGCGGGGCGGAACGCCGCATCCAGGAAGCAGTCGCTGCGCGATGCCTCGTAGAGCGTGGCGCTGCCGAGCCGCAGCAGCTCCTCGGCATCCTGCAGAACCTCGGCGGAGGTCATCCCTCTGCCCTCTGCAGGTTGTGGTAGCCGAAGCGCGCGCGGGCCTCGGCGATGGTGGCGCCGTTCAGCGCAGCCTCGAGGATCGACTCCTCGCGACGATGGATGGTCTCCGCGGTCTCGAGGATGTCCTCCTCGATGTCCTGGGGGATGACGACGACGCCGTCGGAGTCGCCGAGCAGGATGTCGCCGGGGCGCACGGTCACACCGCCGATCGTGACGGGTCCCTGCTCCTCGGCGACCTCGACGCGGTCCTTGCCGGTGCGCATGAAGCGGCCGTGACTGTAGATCGGGTAGCCGAGCGAGAGCGCACGGTGGGTGTCGCGACACACGCCCTCGATGACCGTGCCCGCGATGCCGCGATGATGCGCGACGGCGGTCAGGATGTCGCCCCAGACCGTGCAGTCGACGCGCGCGTCGTTGTCGAGCACGACCACCTGGCCGGGCTGCACCTGGTCGATGTAGTCACCGACCGTGCCCGCGGGCGTCTGCGCGCTGACGTAGCGGACCGTGTAGGCCCGCCCCGCCATGTGCTGTCCGTCAGTGAGCGGGGCGAGGCCGAGCAGGCTGCCGGGGCGGACGTGCTTGTCGAGCGCGTCCGACACGGTCGCCGTGCCGAGCGCGGCGAACCTCTGGACGATGGGGTCGTCTGACATGCGATCACTCCGAAGCTGTGACGGTGGGGAACTGGGAATCGTGCATGACCTCGCTCACGTCGCGGCCGCTGCGCACGGCCTCGGCCATCCGCGACTCCCGATCGGCGATGCGTCCGGCGAGCTCGACGACGCGTTCGACCTCGGCCGCCGCGACGAAGACGACGCCGTTGACGTCGGCGATCACGTAGTCGTGCGACGCCACCGAGACGCCGGCGACCTGGATGCGCTCGTCCATCGCCTGTTGCACGATCCGGCCGCGCGCGCTGACGGGCACCGCCTGACGGGCGAACACGGGCAGCCCCAGCGCCTCGCTCTCCTGCACGTCACGGCAGGCGCCGTCGACGATGATGCCGGCGATGCCGCGCTGGACGGCGGCCTCGGCGAGCAGGCCGCCCCAGCAGGAGACGTCCGTGCGGCCGTGGTTGTCGATGACGACGACGTCATCGGGGTCGGCGACGGCGACCAGCGGCGTGGCGATGTGGGTGGCCGGACCCGCGGACGCCTTGGGCGCCGCGGTGACCGTGCGCACCCGGCCGGCCACCGTGCGGCCGGCGGGCCACATCGGCGTGAGGGCCGTCACGGCGCCGGGGAGCCCGAGGGTGTCGAGGGCATCCGAGACGGCGCAGCTGTCCAGCGCGCGCAGCGCCGCGACGATGGCATCCGTCATCTCAGGCACGCCCCCAGGTGACGAATCCCATGGCGTTGCCGGTGCCGGCCTCGGTGCGGTAGCAGGCCTCGTAGTCGACGCCCGTGACCTGCAGGCCGACCTCGTCGGCGATGCCGGCCACGGCTATCCAGTTGCGCAGCTCGGACGCGCCGGACATCATCTCGCCGGCGGGGACCTGCGAGAGGTACTCCGCGTCGTGGTTCTTCATGGCCTCGATGAACTCGCGGTCGAGCTTCTCGTCGATGACGAAGTGGCTGAGCCCGCCCGACGCGACGACGCCCACCCGCAGGTCGCCGGGGAAGGACTGGATCGCCCGCCCGACGGCGCGGCCGAAGTCGTAGCAGCGCTTCGCGCTCGGCGGGTTCGGCTCCCAGAAGGTGTTGATGAAGATCGGCACCATGGGCACGGTGGAGTCCTCGCCCATGAAGCGCTGGTAGATGAAGCCGAAGCCATGCGGGATCGAGTGGTTCTCGTAGCGGCCCGCCGGAACGATCTCGGTGGCGCCGGTGTCGAAGTCCTCGGCCTGGGTGGACTGGATGATGTGCTTGCCCAGCTCGCGATGCGTGGGGCGGATGATCGTGTGATCGGGCACGTCGCCCATCGCCGCCTCGGCGAGGCCGGGGGCCATCGCGTCGAGCTGCTCCTGCGTGAACGGCACGTGCGCGACCTCGTCGCCCCAGAACACCGAGAACGGGGCGAGCCACTCGTCGCCGTACGTCTCCTTGTGGTCGCTGGAGACGATGACCAGGACGTCCACGTCCTGCGCCTTGATGTACTCGGCGACCTTGTCCATCGAGCCCTGGCAGCTGTCCCAGCGGCGCTGCATCACCTCGTGCGTGATCTCGTGCGAGAAGTCCTCGCGCAGTTCACGCAGCTCATCGAAGGTGTACGTGCCGCCGCGGAACTTCAGTCCCTTGCTGCGGCGGTCGGCGACGCCGCGGGTCTCCCAGGCCTCCGGCGGGGCGGCCTTCAGCTGCGGTCCGTGCGAGGTGCCGAATCCGGCGACGATCTCGGTCATGGTCGGTCCTTTCCCGAATTGCGTTCGGTGCCTACAGGCGGAAGAGGCTGCGGGCGTTGTTCTCGAGCACATCGGCGCGACGGTCCGCGTCGAGCCACTCGATGTCGTCGATGAGCAGGTGGATGTCGTCGAACCAGCGCCCGGTCTCCGGGTCGATCTGGGATCCGGTCCCCGGCTTCTCCGAGCCGAACAGCACGCGGTCGGTTCCGACGGCCTTCATCAGCAGCTCGAGGCTGTCCTGCGTGTAGAGGCACGAATCGAAGTAGAAGTTGCGCAGCTTGTCGAGGTACGAGACGCCGGTGCGCACGACAGAGGGCAGGAATCGTCCCATCTGGTACGGGATCGCTCCCCCGCCGTGGGCGACGATCACCTTGAGGTCGGGGAAGTCGGCGAAGACGTTCGCCTGGATCATGCTCCAGACCGAGACGGTCTCCTCCTGGATGAAGTGCAGGCTGTACGGCTCGCGTGCCGGGAACTTGCAGCCGGCCGAGTGCAGCAGCATCGGAACGTCCAGCTCGCACAGCGTCTCGTACAGCGGATACCAGTACCGCTCGCCCATCGCCGGCGGCACCTCGGTGCCCTCGTAGGGGTCGGAGTTGACCATGGCGCCGACGAAGCCGAGCTCCGTGATCGCACGACGCAGTTCGGGCAGCCACTGCTCGACGGTGACGTACGGGCTCTGCGGGATGCCCGCGATGCCCTTGAAGCGTCCGGGGAACAGCTCGGTCGTGCGCTTGATGATGTTGTTGGTCTCGGCCGTGAACCATTCGACGATGCGCGTCGGACGCTCGGAGTGCATGGCGTGGAACGGGCGCGGCGAGATGAGCTGCAGATCGATTCCGGCGCCGTCGATGTGCTCCATGTGCGAGACGTTCCCGAAGCTCGGGTGCGGCGCGTGGTACGAGGCGATCAGCTCATCGTCGCTGATCACGGGGGGCTTGCCGCCGTGTGACCCTCGCGCGGCCAGCAGCGACGCCTTCCACGCGTAGTACGAGTCGGGGGCGGTCATGTGGCCGTGGACATCGATGATCACGGTTACTCCTTCGGAATGTGTCGTACGACTCTGTTCGACGCTACGAGAGCGGCATCCGGCGAGGATCGGCCCGCTGCGGGAATCTCCCGCAGGCCGATCCGACACGGTGTATGAAGGGCGCGACGGGCCGCCGCCGCGCCCTTCGACGTCACTGCACCAGCACGCTCGCGGCGGCGCGGATCCGCTTCAGGAACGGTTCCGCGGGGTCGTGGTCGGGAGCGTCGCCGCCGCGCAGCACCACCTCGAGCGCGTCGCGCAGTGCCGACGCGCGGTCGGCAGGAGCGGATGCCGCTCGCCAGGCGACCTTGCGATCAGGACGCAGCAGCAGCGCGCCGTCGTCGTCGATCTGGCGCACGGCGCGCCAGCCCTCGTCATCCGGGACGGCGACGACGGTCACGGGCATCGTCCCGGGCAGCGCGTCGACCGCCCGCTGCCAGTCCGGCGCGGCATCCGCCGACGTGAGCAGGGTGAGCCCGTGCTGACGGACCAGGTCGTGCGTCGACCGGGGCGCGCCGCCGGCGGCATCCGCGAGCCACACGTGGGGAAGGTGATGCCCGGGACGGGACGTCGGGTGGAAGGCCACGGGGTCCGACTCGTCGCCCGGCGCGGGTGTGCCGTCCGGCACGAACGCCCCGGCCCAGTAGTGGTAGCCCGCCTCGACGCCCAGCTGGCTGTAGTCGTGCGCGTTGTGCTGCACCTCGGCCGCCACGCGCCGGCGCATCTCGTCGCTCTCGGGGCCCTCGCCGACGAAGACCTCGAGATTGCGGATTCCCTCCGCCTCGTCCTCGCTGAACCCGAGCGCCTCGGCGATCGGAGGGTGCCGGTTCGCGTTCTCGAGCGAGTGCGCGGTGTACCAGGCGACGATCGGGCGACGCTCGGCCTGGTAGCTGTCCAGCAGCGCCTCGGGGGCCTCGTCGCGCAGCACCGCCGACAGCTTCCAGCACAGGTTCTGCACGTCCTGGATGCCGCTGTTGAGGCCGAGGCCTCCGGTCGGCGGATGCTTGTGCGCGGCGTCACCGGCGAGGAAGACCCGTCCCGCGCGGAAGCGCTTGGCGACCAGTCCGTTGTAATTCCACCTGGTCATCGAGTGCATCGTGATCTCGTGGTCGTCGGCCAGGCCCAGCATCCGCCGGATCGACTCGAAGAGCGCGCTCTCGTCGTCGGGGTCGCCCTCGATCATCCATGCGGCCACCGAGACGAGCCACTCCTCCGAGTCGCGGTTGTAGTGCGTGGGGCCGAGCGCCTGGATCGTGCCGCGCCGGCGGGCGCCGCCGGCGGGGTGCAGGAAGTGGCCGAGCAGGGCATCCGGCTCCGACCAGGACGAGAGGTCGAGGCTGACGTGGTAGTTGACCACCTCGCGCATGTCGCGAGGGCCCTCCAGCTCGATGCCCAGCATGTCGGCGCTGTTGCGCCCGCCGTCCGCGGCGACGACGTAGCGCGCACGCACCCGGCGGATCTCACCCGTGTCGCGGTCGCGGATCCGGACGCTCGCGGCCTCGTCGTCCTGCTCGATGCCGACGACCTCCTGCCCCTGACGGATCCTGCCCGGTGCGGCGGCGACGGCGTGCTTGTGGATGAGCGGGTCGAGGCGCAGCTGCGGCATGTTCGCGAACGCGCGCGGGCTCGACGAGCGGTAGCGCTCGGCGTCCTCACCGCCGCCCCAGGCCGGGACCTCGCCGATCTTCAGGCCGTCGAAGCGGCCGGGCCCGGTGGCGGTCGTGTACCAGACGGCCTTGCGCCAGCGGTCGTGCTGCGGCGTCGCGGCGTAGATGTCTTCGGCGACGCCCATGTCGTGGAACGCCTCCATGGTCCTCGTGTTGAGCAGGTGCGCACGCGGGAAGCGGAACACGAAGTCGCGGCGCTCGACGAGGAGCACGTCGATCCCGCGCTGCGCCAGCAGGATCGCGCAGGACAGCCCGACGGGGCCGCCGCCCATGATCAGCACCTCGGTGGACTCCGGCCAGACGTCGTCTTCGATGGGGGGCAGGGACAGGCTGCGACTGTTCTGGGATGCGGACACGGACTCCTCCTCGACTGCGGGAACCCCAGATTATGAAGCGCCTCCCCCGCCCGGATACGTGAGTCCGGCGTGAAACTCGGGCTCCGATTCCGACACGATGTCGCATCGAGGACTCCGCACGCGACCGGGGATGACAAAGGGGCGAGCCGTGCCTCTCCGCACGCCTCGCCCCTGGTCGCGGCCGGGTCTCGGCCGGGTCTCACCCCGAGATCGTCGGCACCGTCACCCACTGCCAGTAGGTGAACTCGTCGAGGTTCCAGTGGCCGCCGTGCCGCCCGCCATTGCCGGATGCCCCGATGCCGCCCATCGGGATGTGCGCGGCGTCGTAGATCGTCTGCCCGTTCACGGCGACCATGCCGGCTCGCAGCCGCGAGGCGAAGCCCAGTGCCCGCGCGACGTCGCGGCTGTGGATCGCGGCGGACAGTCCGTAGTCGCTGGCGTTGGCGAGGGCGAGGGCCTCCTCCTCCGTCGAGAACCGGGTGATCGGCGCCACGGGTCCGAAGATCTCCTGCCTGAAGGCGGCGTTGTCGGAGGTCACGCCGTCCAGGATCGTGGGCTGGTAGAAGACGCCCTCATGCGTGCCGCCCCGCACGATCCGCGCGCCGTCGGCGACGGCGGCGTCGACGATGCCCTGCACGCGCTCCGCCTGGCCGACGGTGATCAGCGGTCCGAGCGTCGTCTCGGGCGATAGCGGGTCGCCGAGGCGCATCCGCTCGGTCGCGGCCCGCATCCGCTCGACGTACTCGTCGGCGATGCTCTCGTGCACGAGGTGCCGGCCGGTGGCCATGCAGATCTGCCCCTGGTGGCGGAAGGAGCCGCCGAGGCCGCTCGCGACGGCGTGGTCCAGGTCGGCATCGGCCATCACGATGAAGGCGTTGTTGCCGCCGAGCTCGAGCACCACCCGCTTGAGCAGTCCTCCGGCGACCTCTCCGACGCGCCTGCCGGCCGCCGAGGATCCGGTGAACGAGATGACGTTCGTGTGCGGGGAGCGCACGACGGCCTCGCCCGTCTCCGGTCCGCCGGGGAGGACGTGCAGCACCCCGTCGGGGAGGCCCGCCCTGGCGAAGGCCTCGGCGATGGCCGCGCCTCCGGAGAAGGCGGTCTTGACGTCGGGCTTGACGATGACGGCGTTGCCGAGCGCGATGGCCGGCGCCACCGACCGGATCGCGAGCATGAGCGGTGCGTTCCAGGGCGCGATCACTCCGACGACTCCGACCGGGATGCGGCGGGCGATGCCGAGCGTGCTCGGGTCCTCGACGGGCAGGATGTCACCCTGGGACCGGGTGACGAGGCCGGCCGCCTCGACGAGCTCGTCGATGGCCTTGTCGACCTCGTGCCTGGCTTTGCCCGGCAGGGACCCGCTCTCCCGGATCAGCACGTCCTCGACGTCGGCTCGGATCTCGCGCATCGCCTCGGCCGCGCGATGGAGCACGTCGGCCCTGGTGCGGTAGGAGGCGCGCCCCCACTCCGCCTGCGCGGCGACCGCTCGCCGTCCTGCCCGCTCCACATCGCCGTCGTCGGCGATGCCGGCCCTGCCGACGGTGCTCCCGTCTCCGGGCGAGACGATGGGGAGCACCCCGCCGCCCGCCTCGCGCCAGCCGTCCGAGAAGATGCGCCCGTCGGCCTCGGAGCGATCCCATCGCGTCATCGTCGACCTCCAGCTGTGCGTGCGTGAGCGGAACCGTTGCGATGCTAGCCGCTCACCGGAGGCGCCGGTTCCGCATCGCGTAGCGAAGCACCCTGTGCAGCATGGACACCATGTCGCACGGGATGCGGGGGCGTGTTCGTCACGTCGTCGGGACCGTCACCCACTGCCAGTGCGTGAACTCGTCGAGGTTCCAGCGGTCCCCGTGCCTGCTGCCGTTGCCGGAGGCGCCCATTCCGCCCATCGGGATGTGCGGCGCGTCGTACACGGTCTGCCCGTTGATGGCGATCATCCCTACGCGCAGACGCTGGGCCAGTCCCAGCGCCCTCCCCACGTCGCGGGTGTGGATCGCGGCCGTCAGCCCGTAGTCCGTGCCGTCGGCCAGGCGCAGCGCCTCCTCATCGGAGGAGAAGCGCGTCACCGGCGCCACCGGGCCGAAGATCTCCGAGCGGAAGGCGGCGTTCTGCTCGTCCACGTCGTCCAGCACCGTCGGCTCGTAGAAGGGCCCGTCGTGCGCGCCTCCGGTCACGAGTCGCGCGCCGCCGGCGACCGCCTGATCGACGATCGTCTGCACCCTCTCGGCCTGCGTGGTGCTGATCAGCGGTCCGAGAGCGGCTCCGGGCTCCGACGGATCGGCGGGGGCCATCGCGGCGAGGGCGTCCGTGAGCCTCCGCACGTACTCGTCGGCGATGCTCTCGTGCACGAGGTGCCGGCCGGTGGCCATGCAGACCTGCCCCTGGTGCCGGAACGCGCCGCCGACGCCGCACCGCACGGCGAGGTCGAGATCGGCGTCCGGCAGCACGATGATCGCGTTGTTCCCTCCGAGTTCCAGGCTGACCCTCTTCAGCATCCGCCCGGCGATCTCCCCCACCCGGCGGCCGGCGGCGGATGAGCCCGTGAACGCGATGACGCCCGTGTGGGGCGAGCTCACCACGGCCTCGCCGGTCTCGGCATCCCCCGGGAGCACGTGCAGAAGCCCCTCCGGAAGGCCGGCGCGCTCGAAGATCTCGGCGATCAGCGCACCGCCCGAGAACGGCGTCTTGATGTCGGGTTTGACGAGCACGGCGTTGCCCAGCGCGATCGCCGGCGCCACCGAACGGATCGCAAGCGTCAGCGGTGCGTTCCAGGGCGCGATCACGCCGACGACGCCGACCGGGATGCGCCGGGCGAAGCCGAGCGTGCCCGGGTCCTCGACGGGAAGGACATCGCCCTGCGGCATCGTGGTCAGGCGCGCTGCCGCCTCCAGCTCCGCGATCGCCTTGGCGACCTCGTAGCGGGCCTTGAGCGGCAGCGATCCAGACTCGCGCACCAGCATCCGCTCCGCCTCCGGCTGCAGCTCGCGGAGCGCGGCCGCCGCACGGACGAGCACGCCGGTGCGCACCTGGTACGACGCCGTGGCCCAGTCGCGCTGGGCGGCGACGGCGATGCCGGCCGCCCGCTCGACGTCGTCCTCCCCCGCCACTCCGGTCTCGCCGACGCGGCCGCCGTCGCCCGGCGAGATGACGCCGGCGACCCCTCGCGAACCGGGCCGCCACCCGCCGCTGTAGATGCGCCCCTGCGCGCGACTCAGATCCCACAGCACGTCGCGCCGCCCGCCGGCCGCCGCAACGGCGCTCGTCATCGGACGAGCACCCCGGCCGCGGCGCGGATGCGCTCGAGGTACGGCGCTGCGAGGTCTTCGGCGGGGATGTCGCCGCCGCGCACGACCGTCTGCAGCGCGTCGCGGAACGCCGACTCCGGATCGTGCGGCAGGTGCGTCGCCCGCCAGGCGACCTTCCTGTCGGGTCGCACGAGCAGGGCGCCGCTCTCCGTGATCTGACGGACGGATGCCCAGGAGCCGTCCCCGTCGAACACGGGGACGACCGTGACCGGCATCGCACCGCCGGCGGCGCTGACCGCGGCCTTCCAGCGGGGCGCGGCGGTCGGGGAGGTGAGCAGCGTCAGTCCCTCCGCCCTCACGAGGTCGTGCACGGCCCGCCGGCCGCTCTCACCGGCGGACGGCGCGAGCCAGGCGTGCGGCAGATGATGGCCGGGACGCGAGGTGGAGTGGAAGGTGATCGGGTCGGACTGGTCACCGGGCAGCGGCGTCCCGTCGGGCACGAAGGCGCCGGCCCAGTAGTGGTACCCGCACTCGACGGCGAGCTGGCCATAGTCATAGGCGTTGTGCTGCACGGCCGCCTCCACCTCCTGGCGCATGCGCTCGCCCTCGGGGGTGTCCGAGACGTACCTCTCCAGGCTGCGGAAGCCCTCCGCCTCGTCCTCGCCGAAGCCGAGGGCGAGCGCGATCGGAGGGTGCCTGTTCGCGTTCTCGAGCGAGTGCGCCGTGTACCAGGCGACGGTCGGTCGGCGCTCGGCGTCATAGCTGTCGAGCAGCGAGTCGGGGGCCTGACCGTGCAGCACGGCGGCGATCTTCCAGCACAGGTTGTGCGCGTCCTGGATGCCGCCGTTGACGCCGAGCCCTCCTGTCGGCGGATGCTGATGTCCGGCGTCGCCTGCCAGGAACGCCCGACCCGAGCGGAAGCGCTCCGCGATCAGGCCGTTGTACGTCCAGTGGGTCGTGGAGATCATCTCGATGTCGTGGTCGTCCGGCAGGCCCAGCATCCGCCGGATCGAGTCGAAGAGCACGGTCTCGTCGTCGCGGTCGCCCTCCACCATCCAGGCGGCGACGGAGACCAGCCATTCCTCCGAGTGCCGGTCGTAGTGCTCGGGCCCGATGGCCTGGATCGTTCCGCGACGGCGCGCGCCGCCGGCGGGATGCATGAAGTGCGCAAGCAGCGCGTCCTCCTCCGCCCATTCCGACAGGTCCATCTTCACGTGGTAGTTGACGACCTCGCGCAGATCGGCGCGGCCCTCCTGCTCGATGCCGAGCAGGCGCCCGCTGTCCCGGCCGCCGTCGGCGGCGATCAGGTACTTCGCGCGGATGCGGTGCTGCTCGCCGGTCTCGACGCCCCGGACGGTCGCGGTGATCGAGTCCGCGTCCTGCTCGACGGCCACGACCTCCTGCAGCTTGCGGATGCGCCCCGGCGCGTCGGCGAGCGCGTGCCGGTGCAGCAGCGGATCCAGGCGGATCTGGGGCATGTTCGCATGCCGGCGGGGGCCGGCCGATGCGTAGCGCTCGGCATCGTCGCCGCCGCCCCAGGCCACCACCTCGCCGATCTTCATGCCGTCGAACGGGCCGTCGCCGAGCGCGGTGGTGTACCAGACCGCCTTGCGCCAGCGATCGTGCTGCGGTGTCGCCGCGTAGATGTCGTCGGCGACGCCCATGTCGCTGAACGCCTCCATGGTCCGCATGTTCAGCAGGTGCGCCCGCGGGAACCGGAACACGAAGTCCCGCCTGTCCACGAGCAGCACGTCGATGCCGCGCTGCGCGAGGAGCAGGGCGCACGAGAGTCCGACCGGGCCGCCGCCCATGATCAGGACGTCGGTCTGCTCGGGCCATTCGTCCTCGCCGAGGGGCGGGAGGGCTCGGGTGTCGTCGGCATGCATGCGCTGCTCCTTCTCTGTCGTCTGGACGTCTCTGTCGTCTCGGCATCGGTTCCGGGTTCACGCCCAGAGGTCGTCGTTCACGCGGACCTCGATCAGCCGCGGTCCGTCGGTCTCGTCGAGCGCCAGGTGCGCCCGCAGCTCCTCCCGCAGCGAGGAGGCACCGTCCACGACCACGGCGGGGATGCCGAAGGACGCGGCGAGCGCAGCGATGTCGACGCCGCTGATGTCGGTGAGCGGATAGTCGTCGTGCCGCCGGGCTGCACCGCCGCTCTGGCGGAGCCCGGAGACCACCGCCTGATAGCGGCCGTTGTTCACGACGACGAACGTCACCGGCAGGTGCGAGCGCGCCGCGGTCCACAGCGCGGGGACTCCGAACTGCACCACACCGTCTCCGACGACGGCGAGCGTGCGCTCCTCTCGGGCGAGGGCGACGCCGAGGGCGGCTCCCATCCCCCAACCGAGGGAGCCGCTGGCCGTCGCGAACAGCGTGTCGCGCCGGGTGCGGGTGAGGAACCGGAGAAGGGGCAGCGTGGAGGTCACGGCGTCCAGGACGAGCAGTGGCTCGCCGCCGACCGTGTCGGCCAGCACCCGCATCGCCGAGGCGGCGCTGAACGCCGCACCCTCCACGGTCACCGGCACCTCGTCCTCCCAGCGCCGGCGCTGCCCGGCGGCGTGATCGAGAACGGCGGCCAGCCAGGCGGCTCGTGCGGCGGATTCCGACGCGTCGGCTTCCCGACCGGATGCCGGTGCGTCGACGCACTCGGCGAGCAGCTCGAGCGAGAGCCGGGTGTCGCCGACGACGGCGCACGCGGTGCGATGCCTTCTGCCGGGTTCGGCGGCATCCTCGGCGACGTGGAGGATCGGCACCCCCGGCGGCACGCTGGGCCGCTCGGACGAGAACTCCAGCGGCGTGGGCATCCCCGCCAGCACCAGCAGATCGCAGTCGGCCAGGAGCGGGGCGGACGGCTCGAAGAGCCCCGCGAACGCGGGATGGTCCGTGCGGAACGACCACCTCTCCAGATCGCGCCGGGACTCCACCAGCACCGGGGCGCCGGAGCGCTCGGCCAGTCGCTCCAGGGCCGACTCGGCGCCACGCCTGGCGACGTCGGACCCTGCGACGATCACCGGATGCCGCGCGTGGCGCAGCAGCTCGGCGGCCTCGCGCACAGCATCCGGATCCGGGCTCTGGCGCGCGGACGAGCGCACGTGCACGTGCCCTGCCGCCGCGGCTTCGGACATCAGATGGTTCTGCGGCACGGTCAGCACAGCGGGCTGCTCGGGCACGACCCCGGTGCTCCACAGCATCCGCGACACGTCGTCGAGCAGATCCTCGGGGCGCAGGTTCTGCCAGACGTGCCCCGCGTACGGTGCCGCCGTCTCGAGCAGCCGGGGCGAGGTGGTCAGCGCCCGGTGCGGCAGCGTGGCGGTGCCCTTGATCCCGGCGAGCACCGCGACCCGGCTGCGCGCGACCTGCGCCGCGTACAGGTGCGCCAGGCCGTTGGCGACGCCGACGTTCGTGTGCAGGTAGGCGACGCCGATGTCTCCGGAGGCGCGGGCGTAGCCGTCCGCCATGCTCACGGCGATCGCCTCGTGCGTGGTCAGGATGAACTCCGGGGCGTGCGCCTCACCGCGCACTTCGACGATCGCGTCCAGCACGGGGATCTCGCTGGTGCCCGGGCAGCAGAACACGTGACGCACCTGCCACTCGGCCAGTGCTCCGATGAGTGCGGATGCCGCGGACATGTCACCCTCCCTCCCGGGCGACAGCGCCCCGGGACGATCACTCGAACGCTACGGGAGCCGTCACGCGGCCGCATCGACATGGCGGAGGAAGAGCGGGTGCCGGTTTGCGACGCCGCGTCGGCGCGGGCTGCGGAGCCTGCGGTCCGCTGCGCCCCGAGACGACGAAGGGCCCGGATGCCGAAGCATCCGGGCCCTCGTGTCCGTGCGAACCGGTCAGCCTGCGGCCAGATCCGGGGTGGACGGGATCGTCGGGGTGGTGTTGACACCGACCGAGACCTTCTCGCCGCGCGGGGCCGCGTCGAACGTGAACGTGCCGTCGGCGACGTCGACCTTCACATGGTCGCCGCTGTTCAGCTCGCCGTGCAGGATCTTCTCGGAGAGTTGGTCCTCGACCTCGCGCTGCATGGCGCGGCGCAGCGGCCGGGCGCCGAGCGCCGGGTCGAAGCCGATCTCGATGAGCTTGTCCTTCGCGGCGTCCGACAGCTCCACCGTCATGTCGCGGTCGAGCAGGCGGTCGGCCAGCTGCTTGACGAACAGGCCCACGATCTGACGGAGCTCGTCCTTGTTCAGCTGCGGGAAGACGATGATGTCGTCGAGACGGTTCAGGAACTCGGGCTTGAAGTGACGCTTGAGCTCCTCGTCGACCTTGCCCTTCATCCGCTCGTAGGTGGTCTGCGAGTTGCCCTCCACCTGGAAGCCGACCGGGCCACCGGCGATCGCCGACGAGCCGAGGTTGGTCGTCATGATGATCACGGTGTTCTTGAAGTCGACCACGCGACCCTGACCGTCGGTCAGGCGACCCTCTTCGAGGATCTGCAGCAGCGAGTTGAAGATGTCCGGGTGGGCCTTCTCGATCTCGTCGAACAGCACGACGGAGAAGGGCTTGCGGCGCACCTTCTCGGTGAGCTGGCCGCCCTCTTCGAATCCGACGAATCCGGGAGGGGCACCGAACAGACGCGAGACGGTGTGCTTCTCACCGAACTCCGACATGTCGAGGGAGATCAGAGCTGCCTCGTCGTCGAACAGGAACTCGGCGAGCGCCTTGGCGAGCTCGGTCTTTCCGACGCCGGTGGGGCCGGCGAAGATGAACGAGCCGGAGGGACGCTTCGGGTCCTTCAGACCGGCGCGCTGGCGGCGGATCGTGCGGGAGAGGGCGGCGATCGCCTCCTCCTGACCGATGACGCGCTGGTGCAGCGCCTTCTCCATGAACACGAGGCGGCTGGACTCCTCCTCGGTGAGCTTGAAGACCGGGATGCCGGTGGCCTGGGCGAGCACCTCGGCGATCAGACCCTCGTCCACGACCGCGGGGGTCGAGACGTCGCCGCTCTTCCACTGCTTCTCCAGGCGCAGCCGCTCGCCGAGCAGCTCCTTCTCCTGGTCGCGCAGAGCCGCGGCCTTCTCGAAGTCCTGCTCCTCGGAGGCGGCCTCCTTGTCCTCACGGACCTTGGCGATCTTCTCGTCGAACTCGCGCAGCTCCGGCGGAGAGGACAGGATGCTCAGGCGCAGGCGGGCGCCGGCCTCGTCGATCAGGTCGATCGCCTTGTCCGGGAGGAACCGGTCGCTGACGTACCGGTCGGCGAGGTTCGCCGCGGCGACGAGCGCGCCATCGGTGATCTGCACCTTGTGGTGCGCCTCGTAGCGGTCGCGCAGGCCCTTCAGGATGTTGATCGCGTGCGGCAGCGTGGGCTCGTTGACCTGCACCGGCTGGAAGCGGCGCTCGAGCGCGGCATCCTTCTCGAAGTACTTGCGGTACTCGTCGAGCGTGGTCGCGCCGATGGTCTGCAGCTCGCCGCGGGCGAGCAGCGGCTTCAGGATGCTGGCGGCGTCGATGGCGCCCTCGGCGGCACCCGCACCCACCAGTGTGTGGATCTCGTCGATGAAGACGATGATGTCGCCGCGGGTGCGGATCTCCTTGGTGACCTTCTTCAGGCGCTCCTCGAAGTCACCGCGATAGCGGGAACCGGCGATGAGCGAGCCGAGGTCGAGCGAGTAGAGCTGCTTGTCCTTGAGTGTCTCGGGCACGTCGCCCTTGACGATCGCCTGGGCCAGGCCCTCGACGACGGCGGTCTTGCCGACGCCGGGCTCGCCGATCAGGACGGGGTTGTTCTTGGAGCGGCGCGAGAGGATCTGCATGACCCGCTCCGCCTCCTTCTCGCGCCCGATCACCGGGTCGAGCTTGCCCTCGCGGGCGGCCTGCGTGAGGTTGCGACCGAACTGGTCGAGCACCTGCGAACCGCCCTGTGCGGATGCCGGGCCCTCATTCGTCTGCGCACCGACCGTGGCCGCCTCGCGCCCGCCGGGGGCGCCGGAGAGCAGCTGGATGACCTGCTGGCGCACCTTGTTCAGGTCGGCGCCGAGCTTGACGAGCACCTGGGCTGCGACGCCCTCGCCCTCGCGGATGAGGCCAAGCAGGATGTGCTCGGTGCCGATGTAGTTGTGGCCGAGCTGCAGCGCCTCGCGCAGGGACAGCTCGAGCACCTTCTTGGCACGCGGGGTGAACGGGATGTGGCCGGTCGGCTGCTGCTGACCCTGGCCGATGATGTCCTGAACCTGCTCGCGCACCGCGTCGAGGGAGATGCCCAGGCTCTCGAGCGCCTTCGCAGCGACGCCCTCACCCTCGTGGATGAGGCCGAGCAGGATGTGCTCGGTGCCGATGTAGTTGTGGTTGAGCATCTTCGCCTCTTCCTGGGCGAGGACGACCACACGACGGGCTCGGTCCGTGAATCTCTCGAACATGCTGTGACTCCTTGGCTCTACGCCTGGCACACAGCTTCAGCTGCGGCCTTGTATCGAGGGTAACGACCGGCGCGGGGTCGGACGGCCGTGTTCGCCGTCGGCATACCTTCTGTTGCGAGTGACTTCCCGTTGCCGGTGGGCGGGCTCCGCGAAGCGTCCTTCGTTCGCAGAACGGGGGACCCCTCCCGCTCCGCGGGCCCCTCCCCGATGCTCACTCCGGAAGCTTCGCTCCGCCCTCACGCTCAGGAGACCTTGACGCCTTTATCGACTGTCGTTATGTTAACGAAAAGCGATAACAACGATTGTCGATACGGAGGGTTGAGGGGATGAACAGCAGGAGCAGGGGGATGCCGCTGGCCGAGTCCGTCACGCTCGGACTGGTGGCGACGGGAGCGGTGAGCATCGCGATCGCGGCGCTGACGGGAGCGGTGGGCAGGGCGATCGAGATCTTCTCCTCGCCGGTCGCGGTGGACATGCCGGTGCACGATGCCGCGATGCCGGCGCTCGCGGGCGCCGCGGGGGTGGCCTCCGCCGAGTTCACGGAGTCGACGGTGTCGTTCGAGACGCTGGACGCGAGTGTCCGCTGGCTCCTGCTGGGCGAGACGGTGCTGCCGGCGCTGGCCACCGTCATGGTCTGCATGACGCTGTGGTGGCTCGGCTTCTCGCTGATCCGTCAGCGGGCGTTCCGCAGGTCGATGGTGCCCGTGCTGGCCACGGCGTCGCTGGGCCTGATCGTCGCGGGGATGATCGCGCCGCTGCTCGGCGGCATCGCGCGGGCCGAGGCCGTGAAGGCGCTGCCGGAGACGGCATCCGACCTGTTCTGGACGTTCCTCGTGCGACTCGACGCGAGCCCAATCGGCTGGGGCATCGCTCTCGCGCTGATCACCGCCGCGTTCGAGGTCGGCCGGCGCATGCAGCGGGACACGGAGGGTCTGGTCTGATGGGCGAGCCGTCGACCCCCACTCCCGCAGGCGCGAGCCTCGTCTGGACGAGCATCCTGGCGGCAGCCACATTCGCGGGCATCATCGTTGTCGCGGTGATCCGCTTCACCGGGGCGTTCACGAGTGCGGGGCTGTCCCTGGAGGTGCCGATCCCGGAGAGCTTCGGCGCGCAGCACGCGCCGTCCGGGGCGTCGATGCAGGTGACGCAGGCGATCGTCACCGTGACCGGAGCGGATGCCGGGCTCGTCACGCTCGTGTGCAGCACGATCCTGCTGGCGGCGATCGCGGGCGTCGCGGGGGTGGTCTGCTATCTGCTGCTGACCGTCGAGGTCTCTCGGTCGCGGACGTTCTCGCGCAGGTCGATCCGGATGCTGAGCGCGATCTCGGCGATCATCCTCATCTCGACGACCGGATGCTACCTGCTGGACAGCGCGATCGCCCGTGCCGTGCGCACCGCGGCGGGCCTCGGCGAGGTCGGCGCGATCACGTCGCTGAGCTACTGGATGAGCTTCGCGATCGTCGGCACCCTCGGGCTGATCGCCTATGCGTTCCGGAAGGGTGCGGCGCTGCAGCGGGAGACGGAAGGATTGGTCTGATGCAACTCACATCGGATGATCTGCTCGGCGGTCTGGGATGGATCGCGCTGTGGCTCGCGATCGTCGGGGTGATCGTGGCCTTCTCGATCTGGCGCGCGCGCCGGCACGGCAGCACCACGCTCGCGCTGGATGCGACGCGCAACGCGTCTCTCGCCTACCTGGCCCTCTGCGCCGCGGGGATCGTGATGGGCGCAGCTCGATACCTGAGCTCGGGATCATTGGCTCTCGACGATGCGATGCAGCGGTGGGTGACGCAGCAGCAGGATTCCCTGCGAACCCCGCACTGCAGCACCGATGGCGTCTTCCCGGACGATTCCGCATCTCACCCGGGTACTGATCTGATGACGTTCTGCCAGGGCTGGATCGACAACGTGCCGTTCGGCCCGCGCCTGGTCATCTATCTCGGCACGCTGCTGAGCATCCTCGCCTCGGCCGCGATCGCCTGGGCGATCTACACGGCGACGCGGCGGGCGGGTCAGCGAGACCCGTTCCACCCGTCCGTGTCCCGCACGTTCGGCGTCGCGTCGATCACGGTGATGGTCTGCGGAGCACTGGGCACGGTCGCGACATCGGTCGGCATGACGCTGGCGGCTCGATCGCTGGACTGGGGTCCGGATGCTTACACCATCCCGTTCGAGCTCAGCGTCCCGCTCTGGCCGTTCGCCGTCGCCGTCGGGCTGTTCGCTCTGTCGGCGATCTTCCGCTACGGCGCGCAGCTGCAGCGCGAGAAGGAGCTTCTGCAGCGGGAGACGGACGGTCTCGTATGACTCCCGCCGACACGGACGACGAGTTCACCGGCATCCACTGCCGGCTCGACGAGCTGCTCGCCGAGCGCGGCATGACGCTGACCGAGCTGAGCGCGCGGGTCGGCGTGAGCATCGTGAACCTGTCCGTGCTGAAGAACGACCGCGCGCGGGCGATCCGCTACTCCACGCTGCGCGCGATCTGCGACGCACTGGAATGCGAGGTGGGCGAGCTGCTGGTGCTCGCGGAGCGGGGGTGAGCGGCGTCAGGCGCGCTGTTTCAGATACGCCTCGAACACCACCTCGAACTCGGCTTCGGTGACGATCGGGATGCCGTGTGCACGAGCGGTCTTCGCCTTGCCCGTCTGGCTCGCAGCATCCGCCGCGACCAGCACCACGCAGCTCTTCGTCACGCTGCCGGTCACAAGACCGGCATCCGTGACGAGCCGTGCCCAGTCCTCGGCGGGGCGGCTCAGCGCGCCGTCGAAGACGACGCGCGCTCCGGGCGCGAGAGTGAACGCGCGCTCGTCACCAGCAGGCTCATCGACGTCGGGGATCTCGGGCACCGGCAGGTCGAGGATCGTCGCGATCTGGACGAGCTCGCGGCGCTCGTCGGCGGTGACGATCCCGTCGGCGAGCACCTCGACGTAGGCGGCCGCGAGGTACGAGGCGTGCAGGGTGACGAGGCGCTGAGGGCTGAGCTGCGTCAGCTCCGCGATCGCGTCGAGGCGCGAGTACTCGCCGGTCGAGATCAGTCCGTCCTCCAGCACGCGGATCAGCATGTCGAGATAGACGGCGGATGCCGCATCCAGCGTGCCCTGCGGGATGCTGACGCGCTCCCACAGCGGGCGCTCGGCCGTGTCGACGAACCCGTCGGCCGTCGTGGAGTCACGGGCCGTCCCTGTCACGGTCGTCGACCCGTCGGCGGACAGCGGGAACGTCGCGTTCGCGGCATCCGTCCGCCAGTCGTCGGAGCCGCCCTCGCGCGCGATCAGCGCCGCGAGGATCGCGGCCTTCGCGCGGGCGTCGCCGAGCGCGGGCCGCGCCGGGTCGTAGTCGATGTCGAGCACGGCGCACACGTCACCGAGTCGCGAGACTCCGAACGCCCTGTGCGCCCACAGCATGGTGTCGAGCGCATCGAACGTCGCAGGGAGCACGAAGCCGTCGGACGCCAGCTCGGACTTGAGGAACCGCAGGTCGAACTCCTGGTTGTGCGCGACGAGCGTGCGCCCGCTGAGCAGGCCGACCAGGTGCGAGGCGACCTCGCCGATCAGCGGTGCGCCGGCGAGGTCCTCGGATCGGATGCCGCGGACCTGGGCGCGACCGGCGTCGCGCTGCGGGTTCACGAGCGTCGTCCACTCGCGCTCCGGGCGTCCGTCGTCGTCGACGAGCACGACAGCGAGCTCGATGATGCGGTCCCCGCGAGCCGGCGAGAAGCCTGTGGTCTCAAGATCGATGACGGCGTAGGCCATTGGATGTTCCCCCTGTCTCCGGTTCCCGAGCGGGCGTGGACGTGCCGACGCGGCGCTCGGGAGGCCTCTTCGATATTGGCAGACGGAGAGGAAGGATGGTGGGGGCTCTGCGCGCCGTCTTCTCATGGGCACCGCTCCCCATCTATCAATCCGCTGAGAACCCCGTACGGTTGTAAGTATGAACACCGACCGGAGCCCCCGCATCGCCACCCGCCTTCTGGCGGTCCTGCCCATCGCAGCCGTCGCCTTCTCGCTCGCCGCGTGCTCGGCGCCCGAGCGCCCCTCCGCCAAGGAGGTCGCCGCCGGGTACCACAAGATCGTCGAGGAGGCGGGCCAGACCGCCATGTACCCGGGCGACATGATCGAGTGCCTCGCCGACGCCATGGTCAAGTCCGAGATCTCCGACCAGGACCTGGCGAACATCGCCCAGGGCAAGGACCTGCAGACCAGTAAGGACTCGCAGAAGCTGCTGGTCAAGGTCGTCTCGGAGGCAGCGCCGGACTGCGCGCCGAAGCAGTGATCTGAAGTCTCAGGAGGGCGCACAGCGCACAGGGCCGGAACCGGGGGAATGGTTCCGGCCCTTTTCCGTGTCGGCCGCGGGACGCATTTCGTCTCGCTGCGCTCGCTCAATGACCGGGTCCCGTGTCATGTGACGTCACGCAGTGTCACAAGATCCCCGGAATTCCGCGGCGCGCCCTAACGTTGGGCAACATGGCGCGCATGGTGCGCGCATCGCCCCTCCCCGCTCGACCACATGGAGCCCCTGTGACCACCACCGCCCGCGCGCCGAAGGCGCCCGACACCCGAGGCCCGGTCCGCAAGCTGCTGACCTCCTTCGGGTTCCAGATCCTCGCAGCCCTCGTCCTCGGCATCGCCGCCGGCCTCATCGGCGTCTCCCTCGGCGCCAGCGACGAGAACCACACCATCCTCTCCGACACCCTCGACCGCATCGGCGGCTCGTACGTCACGCTGCTGAAGGCGGCCGTCGTCCCGCTGATCTTCACCGCGATCGTCGCGAGCATCTCCAACCTGCGCCGCGTGCAGAACGCTGCGCGCCTCGCCGGCCAGACGATCCTGTGGTTCGCGATCACGGCATTCATCGCGGTGTCGATCGGCATCGTGCTCGGCCTGGTCATCCAGCCCGGCAGCAAGGCAGGCGAGGGCCTGAAGACCGGCGAGCCGTACGCGGTCGGCACCTGGTGGAACTTCCTGCTCGGCCTGATCCCGCAGAACTTCCTCGGACTCAGCGTCTCGAGCTCCCTCGACCCGACTACGAACACCGTCACCTCGGGGGTCGGCTTCAACATCCTGCAGGTCATCGTGGTCGCCGCCGCCGTCGGCATCGCCGCGCTGAAGGCGGGCAAGAAGGCCGAGCCGTTCCTGGCGTTCACCGAGTCGCTGCTCAAGGTCATCCAGCGCGTGCTGTGGTGGATCATCCGCATCGCCCCGCTCGGCACCTTCGGCCTGATCGGCTCGGCCGTCATCAAGTACGGCTGGGACAAGCTCACCGCCCTGGCCTGGTTCGCGGGCGCGATCTACATCGGCCTGGCCATCGTGCTGTTCGTCGTCTACCCGATCCTCGTGAAGACGCACGGCCTGTCGATCAAGCAGTACTTCTCGGGCGTGTGGCCGGCGGTGCAGCTGGCGTTCGTCAGCCGCTCCTCCATCGGCACCCTGCCGCTCACCGAGCGCGTCACCGAGCGCAACCTCGGCGTCCCCTCCGGCTACGCCTCGTTCGCCGTGCCGCTCGGCGCAACCACCAAGATGGACGGCTGCGCCGCGATCTACCCGGCCATCGCCGCGATCTTCGTCGCTCAGTTCTTCGACGTGACCCTCAGCCCCATCCAGTACCTGCTGATCGTGATCGTCTCGGTCGTCGGCTCCGCCGCCACCGCGGGCACCACCGGCGCGATCGTCATGCTCACGCTGACGCTCTCGACCCTGGGCCTGCCGCTGGAGGGCGTCGGCCTGCTGCTCGCGATCGACCCGATCCTCGACATGGGCCGCACCGCGGTGAACGTCGCCGGTCAGGCGCTGGTCCCGACGATCGTCGCCAAGCGCGAGGGCATCCTCGATCTCGACCTGTACAACGCGCCGCGCAACGGTCTCCCCTTCGCCGAGGACATCGACGAGGCGGATGCCGCGGATGCTGCCGAGCCGGAGTCCGGCAAGGAGCCCGTCGCCGCGAAGTGACGACGAGCGGATGCCCGAGCGCCTCGCCCCTCAGGGGGCGGGGCGCTCTCGCATTCCGGCGTCAGGCGCGCGACTGCGGGCGGGTTGCGGCGCGGGTGTCGAGCGCCAGCTCCTCGGCATCCATCGCCGTGATCAGCTCGTGCATGACCTCTTCGCTGAGGTTCCCGGCATCCCGCTCGTCCAGCAGCAGACGGCGTCGCACCGCGAGCCATCCCTTCGCCATGGCCATGAACTGCTCCTGGGTGGGGCGCGGCCTCAGATCGATCTGCGTGGTCTCAGAATCCGACTCCACCCGGATCAGCCGCTTCGCGAACGCGTCGAAGGCCGCCAGCTGATCCTCGCCCTGCTCCTGCGCCCACTGCTTGCGCATGTCCCGCAGATACGCCTTGCCCGCCTCGCGACTGCGCTCGCGCACGGCCGCCATCTGCCGGGCGTCCTCCTGCTCCTCGCGGTCGTCGACCACCCGCAGCACACGGATCAGCCAGGGCAGCGTCAGCCCCTGCAGCAGCAGGGTGCCGACCGTCACCACGAACGCGACCACCACGAGGGCATGTGCGGCCTGCGCATCCATCTGGGCGATGTCGGCCGCGGCGAGCGCGGTCGCCAGCGTGACCACGCCGCGCATCCCTGCCCACGAGATCACCGCGTTGTCGCGCCAGGACAGCTTGGTCTCCGTCAGACGCTGCCGCAGCTGCTCCTCGGTGAGCGGATGCCTGCCCCGCCGCTCCACGGTGACCGGAACGGCCGCGCCGCCGTTCTTCATGCGCTCCCACTTGCGCAGGCGCATACGCGTCCACCACTGGCCCCACGCACTGGCGGGGAACACGAACAGGGGACGCACCAGCAGGACGACGAGAAGCACCGCGGCCGACAGCCCGATCACGGGCCAGACCTCGCCGTCGTTGAGGTCGGCGACCACTCGCGGCAGCTGCAGGCCGATGTAGGCGAACACGAACGACTCCAGCAGGAAGTCGGCGCTCAGCCACAGCGGCGCCTCCTGCTGCCTCGTCGTGTAACTGGTGCGCGGGGCGTTGAAGCCGACGTAGAGTCCCATCGCGACCACGGCGATCACGCCCGAGCCGCCGAGCTGCTCGGCGATCGCGTAGGCGCCGAACGGCGCGAGCAGTCCGACCGTGCCGTTGATGACCGCGTCATCGCTGCGCATCCGCAGCTGATGCATGAACAGCCCGAAGACCAGCCCGATCAGCACGCCGACGATCACCGCCAGCAGGAACTGCCAGATCGTCGACCAGAAGTTGAAGGCGGCACCCGTGACCACCGTCGCGGCGAACACGCGGTACAGCGTCAGCGAGGTGGCGTCATTGATCAGGCTCTCCCCCGACAGCACCGTCATCACCCGGCGCGGCAGACCCAGCTTGCGGCCGATGGCGGCGGCGGAGACGGCATCCGGCGGGGCGACGATCGCCCCCAGCAGCAGCGCCCCGGGAAGCGTCAGCTCCGGCAGCAGCCACCACGCGACCAGGCCGACCACGACGGTCGTCACGACCACCAGGCCGATCCCGAGCCTGCGGATCTGCGGCATGGCGCGGGTGAAGCTGATGAACGAGACGTCGAGCGCCGCCGAGTACAGCAGCGGTGGCAGCACGAGGTTCAGCAGCACGTGACCGTCGATCGAGGGGTTCGGCACGAACGGCAGGAATGCCGCTGCGAGCGCGACCACCGTGACCAGCAGCGGCGCCGGCCACCCCCGCCAGCGCGCGACCGCCGCCACCGCGACCGCACCGACGATGACGAAGAAGATGCTCGCGTCCATGGGGGCAAGGCTAACGCGGCCACTCCCGCTCATCCCGGCGCCGGACCGCGCTTCGCCGAGAGCGCCGCGCTCACCGTGCGGCGGCGAGCAGCCGGACCACCTCCTCATCCGGGGTCTGCCGGAAGTCCGTGTAGTACATGCCGACGGTCATGAAGTCACGCGGCGCGCAGAGGCAGACCACCTCGTCCGCATCGGTCAGCTGATCCAGAGCATCCGGCGCCGCCACCGGAACGGCGACCACCACGTGCGACGCACCGCGGGCGCGGGCGATCGCGCACGCCGTCCGCATGGTCGCCCCGGTCGCGATCCCGTCATCCACGATGATCGCGACACGGCCCTCGATCGACTCTGCGGGGCGGCCCTCGCGCAGCATCCGCGATCTGCGCTCCACCTCGGCGCGCTCGCGCTGCTCGGCCGCGGCGAGCGTCGCCTCGTCGGCGCCGGTGATGCTGATCACGCCGGCGTTGCGCACGACGGCGTCGTCCTCGCCGACCGCGCCCATCGCCACCTCCGGATGCCCGGGCGCCCCGACCTTGCGCACGATCAGGACGTCCAGCGGAGCGGCGAGCGCACGAGCCACCTCCGCGGCCACGGGCACGCCGCCGCGCGGCAGGCCGAGCACGACACAGTCCTCGTGGGCGCGATGCGTCAGCTCACGGGCGAGTTCCCGGCCCGCGTCGGCTCTGTCCTCGAAGTTCCACATGGCGTCACCTGATCCCGGATTACGCCGGGCGGATGCGATGCGTCAAGCCCCTGGCGCCGGGGCCACCGCCGTGCGCCACGCGACCGGCGGCCTTGGTTGCGACCGAAAGCGCGGAATGCCACAGCATCCGCTTCGGTTGCCCCTGATGATGACTTCTGCAGCGCTCTCCGTCCTCGATCTCGTTCCCGTCCGCTCCGGCGTCGACGGCTCCACCCAGACCAGCGCGCAGGCGGTGGCCGCATCGATGGCGCTCGCCCAGCGCGCCGATGAGCTCGGCTACCGGCGCTACTGGTTCGCGGAGCACCACAACATGCCGTCCGTGGCATCCACGGCTCCCCCGGTGCTGATCGCGGCCGCGGCGTCGCGCACGTCTCGGATCCGGGTCGGCTCGGGCGGCGTCATGCTGCCCAACCACGCCCCACTGGTCGTGGCCGAGCAGTTCGCCGCGCTCGAGGCCATCGCGCCCGGACGCATCGACCTCGGCATCGGGCGCGCCCCGGGCAGCGACCCCGTGATCACGCAGCTGCTGCGCCAGTCGGGCACCTCCGGCGACGTCGAGCGCTTCCCCTCGCACGTGCAGGACATCGCGCTGATGCTGCGTCACGAGGGCGCGACCGTGCGGTTCACCAGCGGCGGCGAGTACACCGTGCGCGCGACGCCGATGGCATCCGATGCGCCCGAGATCTGGCTCCTGGGTTCGAGCGACTACTCGGCCCAGCTCGCGGCATCCCTCGGCCTGCCCTACGTGTTCGCGAACCACTTCTCCGGTCAGGGACTGCAGCGTGCGCTCGACCTGTACCGGTCGGCGTTCCAGCCGTCTTCCGTGCTCGAGACACCCCGGACGTTCCTGACCGCGAACGTCGTCGCCGCGCCGTCCGCCGACGAGGCAGCGGCTCGCGCGCTGCCGCAGCTGCGCATGATGACGCGGCTGCGCCGCAACCAGCCGCTCACCCCGCTGGAGTCGGTCGAGCAGGCGCAGCGCGGTCTGGCCGAGGCGGATGCCGGCGAGCAGACGCTCGTCGACGGCATCCGCGCCAACTGGTTCATCGGCGAAGCCGGTGAGGTGCGCACCACGCTGGACGCCTTCGCCGCGCAGTACGGCGTGGACGAGATCATGATCTCGCCGGTGGCCGGATCTTTCGAGTCCGAACCGCTGGACGCGACCCCCGGTCGCGTGCAGACCCTGGAGCTGCTCGCGCGCTGAGCGCCTACGCCTCGTCGGGCTCGCCGGCGATCAGACCGCGCAGCCAGTCGCGGGCCTCGACGAAGATCTCGTCGGCGTACCGGTCGGGGTACTGCACGATGCGGCGGTCGGCACGCGGATAGGAGCCGAGGAACACCACCCGGGGGCTGAACCGGCGGATGCCGAGCAGCGCGTCGGCCATGCGCTCGTCCTGGATGTGGCCGTCGGCGTCGAGCACGAAGCGGTACCGTCCCAGTTCGTCGCCGATGGGCCGCGACTCGATCAGCGACAGGTTGATGCCTCGGGTGGAGAACTGCTCCAGCATCTCCAGCAGGGCGCCCGGTCGGTCGTCGGGCAGCTCGACGATCAGCGAGGTCTTGTCGGCACCGGTCGGCGCCCCGGCGGCGGTGGTGCGCGAGACCAGCACGAAGCGGGTCACGGCGTTGTCGTTGTCGCCGATCTGCTCGGCCAGCACCTCGACGTCCTGGTGCTGCACGATGCCGGGCGCCGCGATCGCGGCCTGCGCCGGCAGCGTTCCGTCCAGGATGCCCAGAGCGGATGCCACATTGCTGGCCGCCGGAACATGAGCGTGCCTGGGGAGGTGCGCTCCGAGCCAGCCGTGGCACTGCGCGTAGGCGACGGGGTGCGCCGCGATGACCTGCACATCCTCGAGCTTCGTCCCCGGAGCTCCGACCAGCACGAAGTTCACCTTGACGAGATACTCGCCGATGATCCGCAGGCCCGGGTTCGTCGCCAGGGCGTCCAGCGTCGTGGAGACGCCGCCCTCGATCGAGTTCTCGATCGCGATCATCGCGGCATCCGACACCCCCGACAGCACGTCGGCGAGGGCCTCGCCCACGTTGTGCACGGGCTTCCACTCGTGACCACGGGCCTCGGGCACCTGGTCCAGGGCCGCTTCGGTGAAGGTTCCGGCAGGGCCCAGGTAGCTGTACGTGCGGCGTTCGGTCACCCGGCAAGCCTAGTCCCGGGCATCCGCCGGGTTACGGCGGGCGATCCTTACGGGCTGCGCGTGCGCTTCGCGCGGAGATGTACGCCTGCCGCGGACGGAATCCGGCATCCGATCCGCGCGAAGCGCACATTCCCGCGTGAACCGTACGGCACAGGCGACCCTGATGTCCGCCCGACCGCATCCGCATGACTCCGAAGATGCGCGACGGCGACCTGCGGGGCAGACTATGCACATGACGAGCCGTGCAGGCCTCCCCGCGGAGGAAAAGGACCTCATCGATGTCGACGAGCTGATCGCCGCGTACTACGACCGGCATCCTAATCCGGCGGTCGCGACGCAGCGCGTCGTGTTCGGGACCAGCGGCCATCGCGGCTCGGCGCTGTCGTCCAGCTTCAACGAGGACCACATCCTCGCGACCACGCAGGCGATCGTCGACTACCGCAACGGGCAGGGCATCACAGGTCCGCTGTTCCTCGGCCGCGACACCCACGCGCTGTCACTTCCCGCCGAGCGCAGCGCCATCGAGGTGCTGATCGCGAACGGCGTGGACGTGCGGGTCGACTCGCGGGATGCCTGGGTGCCGACGCCGGCGCTCAGCCATGCCATCCTCACCTACAACCGCGGCCGCGCCACTGACGACGCCGGCCGCGCGGACGGCATCGTCGTGACCCCGTCGCACAACCCGCCCCGCGACGGCGGCTTCAAGTACAACCCGCCGCACGGCGGACCCGCCGACACGGACGCCACCGGGTGGATCGCCCAGCGCGCCAACGAGCTGATCGAGGCGAAGCTGGAGGGCGTCAAGCGCGAGAGCTTCGCCGACATCGACTGGGACGCCATCACCGGATACGACTTCCGCGACGCCTACGTGCGGGACCTGCCGAACATCATCGACATCGACGCGATCAAGCGCGCGGGCGTGCGGATCGGCGCCGACCCACTGGGCGGCGCCTCGGTGGAGTACTGGCAGCTCATCAAGGACCTGCACGGGCTCGACCTGACGGTCGTCAACCCCGAGGTCGACCCGACCTGGCGCTTCATGACGCTGGACTGGGACGAGAAGATCCGGATGGACCCGTCGTCGCCGTCGGCGATGGCCTCCCTGGTCGCCAAGAAGGGCGACTTCGACGTGCTCACCGGCAACGACGCCGACGCCGACCGGCACGGCATCGTCACCCCGGATGCCGGGCTGATGAACCCCAACCACTACCTGGCCGTCGCGATCGACTACCTGTTCTCGCACCGCGCCTCGTGGCCGCGTGACGCCGCGATCGGCAAGACCCTGGTGTCGTCGATGATCATCGACCGGGTCGCCGGGTCGCTGGGCCGCCGCCTGCTGGAGGTTCCGGTCGGCTTCAAGTGGTTCGTGCCCGGCCTGCTCGACGGATCCGTCGCGTTCGGCGGCGAGGAGTCCGCCGGTGCGTCGTTCCTGCGCCACGACGGCAGCGTGTGGTCGACCGACAAGGACGGCATCCTGCTGTGCCTGCTGGCCGCCGAGATCATCGCGGTGACCGGCAAGTCCCCCTCCGAGCGGTATGCCGAGCTGGAGGCCGCGTTCGGGGCATCCGCCTACCAGCGCGTGGACGCGCCGGCGACGCCGGAGCAGAAGGCGACGCTCGGCAAGCTGGCACCGGATGCCGTGACCGCCACCGACCTCGCCGGTGAGGAGATCACGGCGAAGCTCTCGCACGCCCCTGGCAACGGCGCCGCGATCGGCGGCCTGAAGGTGCAGACCGAGCACGCCTGGTTCGCCGCGCGCCCGTCGGGCACGGAGGACGTCTACAAGCTGTACGCCGAGAGCCTGCTCGGGCCCGAGCATCTCGCGAAGGTGCAGGACGAGGCCCGGGCGGTGGTCAGCGCCGCGCTCGGGGGCTGACGCACCCGCACGGCCCGCGCCGCGCGCGCGGGGACACCTGCACGGCCCGGGAACGGATGCACGATCGGATCACGGCTTCGATCGTGCAGGTGTTCCCGGGTCGTGCATCCGTGCCCGTCAGTCGCCGCCGGGCGAGCCCAGCAGTTCGCGCACGCGACTGGAGATCCGGGTGAACTCGGGCGTCTCGAGCGTCTGCGCGTAGCCGCGCTCGGCGGGCAGGTCCACGCGATGCTCCTCGAGGATGCGCCCGGGGCGCGGGCTCATCACGACCACCCGGCTGGCGAGGTAGACCGCTTCGGCCACCGAGTGCGTGACCAGCAGCACGGTGGTGCCGGTCTGCGCCCAGATGCGGTTGAGCTCGACGTTCATCTTCTCGCGCGTCAGGGCGTCCAGCGCGCCGAAGGGCTCGTCCATCAGCAGCACTCGCGGCTCGTGCAGCAGGGCACGGCACAGCGACACGCGCTGCTGCATGCCGCCGGACAGCTCGTGCGGGAGGGCCTTCTCGAAGCCGGTCAGGCCGGTCATCTCGATCAGCTCGTCGGCACGGGCCTGCGCCTTCTTCGAGTCCATGCCGCGCATCTCGGCCTGCAGCAGGATGTTGCCGCGCACGCTGCGCCACTCGAGCAGAGCCGCGCGCTGGAACACGTATCCGATGTCCTGCCTGGGGCCGGTCACGTCCTCGCCGTTGAGCCTGACCCTGCCGGAGCTCGGCAGGGTCAGGCCGGCGACGGCCTTCAGCAGGGTGGACTTGCCGCAGCCCGAGGGCCCGGCGATGGTGATGAACTCCCCCGCCTGCACGTCCAGGTCGACGCCCTCCAGCGCCGACACCCGTCCGCGCTTGGAGGCGAAGGTGATCGAGACGTCGGTGATCTCCAGCGCCGCGCTCGTCTGCGTCATGTCGGTCATCTCCTGATCGGGGTACGGGCGTGCCGCGGTCACTTGCCGGGGGCGAAGGACGCGTCGAAGTAGGTCTTCACGTCGCCGTCGCCCGAGATCAGGCCGGCCTTCGACAGCACGTCGAGCGTGGCCTGCCAGTCCTCGGTGGCGTTGGTTCCGGGCGCCTTGCCCTCGGTCGCCTTGGTGCTGAGCAGCTTGATGGTCTCGTTCCACTGGTCCAGCAGCACGTCCTTCGCCGGCATCTGCGGGTCCTTGCCCGCCATCGACGCCACGGCCGCCTCGGGGTCCTTCTGCGCGGCGGCGAACGCCTCGGAGGTGGCGGCCACCATCTCCTTGACCAGCTCGGGCTTGTCCTTGATGGTGTCGTCGGGCGCGATCAGGCCGTTGCTGTAGAAGTTCAGGCCGGCGTCCGAGTAGCGCAGGTAGGTCATCTTCTTGCCGCTCTTCGCGGCGATCGTCGGGCCCTGGTCGTGCGCGAAGCCGATCAGTCCGTCGACCTGGCCGGAGAGCACGGCCGCGATCTTGCCTGCGGGGTCGAGGTTCTGCTGCTTGACGTCGGACTCCTTCAGCCCGACCGCTTCGAGGTACAGCGGGAACGTCGTGGTCGGGGCGTCGCCCGCCGAGACCGCGATCGTCTTGCCCTCGAGGTCCTTCGGCTTCTCGATGCCGGAGTCGGCGAAGACCTGCACAGCCGACGGCGTGGTCTGCAGGAAGACGCCGACGCTCTTGATCGCCACGCCCTTGTCGATGTTGGCGAGCACGGCGGGCGTGTCGGCCCAGCCGAAGTCGACCTGCTTCTGGCCGACGGCCTGCGCGGTCTTGGTGGATCCCTGACCGGCCTTGATGGTCAGGTTGATCCCGTGGTCCTTGAAGATGCCCTTCTCGACGCCGTAGTAGAACGGAGCGTGCTCACCGTACGGGTACCAGTTGAGCATGAGCGTGACGTCGGTGAGCTGCTTGTCGCCCTTCGCGGGCGCACCGCCGTCGCCTGCCGGCGCGGAGGCGCCGCAGCCGACCAGGGCGAGGGCGGATGCCGTGATGACGGCGAGGGTGCTGAGGATGGATGCTGACTTCTTCATCAGTGCTCCTTGTGTGTGATGGTGCAGGGTACGGGTGCTGGCAGGGTCAGAGGCGGACGGTCGCGGCGCCGACGTCGCGCTTGGACGCGTGCCACGGGATGAGGAACTTCTCGGCGATCTGGATGATCGCGAACAGCAGCACGCCCATCAGCGACATGATGATGAGCGCGGCGAACAGCATCGCCGTGTCGAGGTTGCCGTTGGCCTGCAGGATGACGTAGCCGAGGCCCTCGTTCGCACCGACGAACTCGCCGACCACGGCGCCGGTGACGGCGAGCGTGGCCGCCACCTTGAGCCCGGAGAGCAGCTCCGGCAGTGCCGCGGGCAGTCGCACCTTGGTGAAGGTGCGCCAGCGACCGGCGCCCATCGTGGACGTCAGCTGCAGGATCTCGGGGTCGACCGAGCGCAGTCCCGCGAGGCCGGAGATCACGACGGGGAAGAACGCCATCAGCACGGCGACCAGGATCTTGGGCTCCATGCCGAATCCGAGCCAGACGATGAACAGCGGCGCGATGGCGATCTTGGGGATGACCTGCGCGAACAGGATGACGGGGTAGAGCGTCTGCTCGAGCCCGCGGGAGTACACCATGATCACGGCGACGAACAGGCCGACGATCACGGCGATGACGAATCCGACCAGCGTCTCGTAGGTGGTGACCCAGGTGTGCTGCGCGAGGTATGCCGCGTTGTTCGCGAAGGCCGCCCAGGTGTCGCCGGGCGAGGGGATGATGAACGGCTTGACCCACTTCAGGGTGGTGACGAGCCACCAGATGAACAGGACGGCGATCACGAACACGACCGGATGCCAGCTGCGCTGCCACCAGCGGACGAAGGCGTTCGGTTCGCCCGGCGCCTGTGCGAGCGCGAGCGACATGGTGGCGTTCTGCGTTGAAGTCATGGGGTCCTCGACGTCGTCGTCAATGATGAGATCGATTTCGGGAAAGCGTATTCCGAACCGTTGCTGCGAGTCTATGTCGCGTATCGGGGAGTGTCAATCCGACCGGGCGCGGGCCCGCGCAGGGTGCACACGGCCGGGCACGGACCTGCACATGCGGTCGGGAACAGCACAGTTGCGCGACGCGGGAACGATTGCACGACCGGATCGCCGAATCGATCGTGCAGGTGTTCCCCGGTCGTGCACCCGTACCCGTTCGCGGCCGGTCCGCAGGCGCGGGCAGGCAGGTCAGGAGCGGCCGGTCAGTCGCGGCAGGTCAGGCGAGGCGGCGGGCGAGCTCCGCGCCGGCCTCGCGCAGCCAGCGGGCGGGCTCCGCCAGAGCGGATGCCGATGATCCGGCGAGTTCGGTGAGCGAGAGCGAGCCGGCGAACAGGCCGGTGTCGGCGTCATCGGTGATGCGCCCCGCCACCACGGCGGCGCGGGCACCGGCATCCGCGGCGACCGAGGCCACGAACGAGGGCACCTTGCCGTCGCCGGACTGACCGTCGTACGACCCCTCCCCCGTCACGACCAGATCGGCGCCGGTGAGGGCGTCCGCGAGGCCGATCAGCCGGGCGACCTCCCCGGCACCGGGCAGCAGCCGCGCGCCCCAGGCGACGAGCGCACCGCCCACGCCGCCGGCGGCACCTGCGCCCGGCGTCGACGGATCGAGGCCGAGCAGCTGCGCGAGCGCGGCGAGGCCGGCATCCGCGAGGGCCCGATCCGCGGCATCCGTGAGCCCCTTCTGCGGGCCGAACACCTCGGCGGCGCCGCGGGGCCCGATGAGCGGATTGGTCACGTCGCTGAGCACGAGCGTCTCGGGCGCGGGACGGAGCGCGGTCAGATCCGCCCGGACGATCGCGGCGAGGCCGCGGGCGCCCCGTGCCGCGTCGGCACCGTCAGCGGTGAGGAACCGCGCGCCCAGAGCGCGCAGCATCCCCGTGCCGCCGTCGGTGGACGCGCTGGAGCCGATCCCGAGGATGAGGCGCGAGACGCCGTGGTCGAGAGCCGCGGCGATCGCCTGCCCGAACCCGGTCGAGTCCGCATCCCACGGGCGCAGCTCGCCGAGCAGCTCGATCCCCGAGGTGGACGCGAGGTCGATCACGGCCGTGCCTGCCGGGGCATCCGCGGATGCCGGGAGCAGCAGCCACGAGGTCTCGACCGGCACGCCGGCCGGTCCGTCGACGGTGAGGGGCATCCGCTCCGCGCCGGCCACTGCGGCGGCGAAGGCCGCGACCGTGCCCTCTCCCCCGTCGGCCATGGGCCGCAGTACGAGCTCCGCGCCCGGGGCCACCTGCGCCAAGCCCTCGGCGAGCGCCTGCGCGGCATCCGCCGCCGTGATGGTCCCCTTGAAGCTGTCCGGCGCGAAGACGACCCTCATCGAGCGATCCCGGGCGTGCTGTCGCGCACGAGCACCTCGATCTCCATCGGCGGCTGCTCCCACTCGTCGGCGACCGTCGCGCGGAATGCCTGATAGCCGAGTTCGCTGAGCGGCACGCGCACGGTGGTGAGCTGCGGAGTCACATCGCGGCTGACCGGCACGTCGTCGAATCCGCACACCGCGATGTCCTCGCCGACGGTGCGGCCCGCGTCCCGGATCGCGGTCATCGCCCCGATCGCCACCACATCGCTGAGCGCGAAGATCAGCGTGCCGGGCTCGACGCCGGCGGCGAGCGCCTCCGTCATCGAGGCCGTGCCCGACTCCCGCTCGAAGGTGCCGCGGTGCACGCGGACGACCTCGCCGCCACCGGCGGTGAAGCCGGCGGTGAAACCGGCCAGTCTGTCGTCCGAGGTGCTCACGCCCTCGGAGGCTCCGATCCCGATCGCGCGCCGGTACCCGAGTGCCGCCATCGAACGACCGAGCTCCTCGGATCCCTCCCGGTTGGGGATGCGGATGCTGCGGTCACCGCCCTCGCCGAAGGTGACGGTACGGCCGCCGAGCGAGGCGAACTCGGTCAGCTCGTCGACAGCGGCGGCGTCCCGCTCACCGGCTCGGGATGCCGCGAGGATCACGCCACGGGGACGCTGCCCGCGCAGTGCGTGCAGGATCCGCGCCTCGCGCTGCGGCTCGCGCTCGGTGATCGCGATCGTCACGATCAGTCCCTGCTCGTCCGCACCGCGGGCGACGCCGGACGCGATCAGCCCGAAGTAGGGGTCCGCGATGTCGGCCACCAGCAGCGCGATCACGGGCGAGGTGCCCCGCGCGATCGTCTGGGCGGAGACGTTCGCGGTGTAGCCGAGCTCGGCCGCGGCCCGCTCGACGCGTTCGCGGAACGACTCGGCGACCTTGCGCTCGGAGCCGTTCAGCACGCGGGATGCCGTCGCGAGGGACACGCCGGCCGCCGCGGCCACGTCGTGCAGTGTCGGCGCGGGGCGCGCCGTCCTGCTCCGGGAAGTGTTTTCCGGGATGGTCATGCCCTGAGCCTACTGCGCTGCCCGTCACGGGGCCTTCGGCCCCACGTCGGCCGTGGTGAGCGGTGCACGGGTCGCCGGTGCGGTGGTGACCTCGTGCGCTCCCACGTCGTACACACCTGTGCGGGCGCGGCCGTCGATGTCGTCGGTCACCCAGTTCGCGTGGTTCGTCTGGGTCGCCGCGTCGACGGCGGGGCTGGACGCCCCGATCCGCCAGGTGCCCGCGGCATCCTTCGAGAGCTGCGGGTTCACCCGGACGAAGCCGACCTTCGGGATGTTGCCGTTCACCGCCGCGCCCCACAGGATGTTGCCGCGCCAGTAGAAGTCCTGCATGAGCGGGACGTCGGCGAGGTGCCCCGTGTCGCCCTGGACGATGTTGTCGACGATGGTGACGTTCAGCGGCGGGACCGTGCGGTTCGTCTCGCCGCTGATGCCGTCACCGTTGCCGACGATCGTGTTCAGTGCGATGCGGATGCGGTCGGGGGCATCGTTCTGCTTGCGCGACTCGGCGGGCTCGCCCTCGTAGTGATCCCGTTCCGTGCCCGAGCCGATCACGATGCCGTCCTTGCTGAGACCGGCGAGGTAGTTGTCGATGATCTCGTGGTCGTTGCCGTAGATCCGGATGCCGTTGGTGCCGTCCATGATCCTGTTGCCCATGACGGTGTTGTCGTTGCCGTGGCGCAGCACGATGCCGCCGAAGCTGTTGCGGATCGTGTTGTAGCGCACCGTGTTGCCGCTGGACTTGACCGAGATCGCCTCCGGGTCGCCGTTGGCGTTCTCGAACAGGTTGTACTCGACGACGGCTCCCGCCACGCTCAGCGCACGAGGGCTGACACCGAGGCGGATGCACTCCCCGCCGTTCGAACCGGTGAAGTTCTGGTCGGAGAAGTAGTTGTGGTGCACTCGTACACCGGTGGCCATGTCCGTGGTGCCCGCACCCTCGATGCCGAGATACACGCCGATGGTGTTCTTGCCGTGGAACCAGCTGTACTCCACGACGGAGTCGTCGGCACGGATCATCAGGTTGTGCTCGGCGCTCTGCGCGAAGACGAACTCGTCTCGGCTGAACGTGATGCGCCTGCTGTCCGCCGGCACCTCCAGGGTGGTCGACTGGGTGAACCGGAAGCCCTGGATGACGACGTCGTGCGCGCCCGAGAACGTGAAGCTCTTCGACCCGCTCAGCGTCACGCCGCCGACGGTCTCGGCCTTGATCGTCACGGGCACCCCCGCGGTTCCTCCTCCGGAGACGTCGATGCTTCCGGAGACGCTGTAGGAGCCGTTCTTCAGCACGATGGTGTCGCCGGCATCCGCGGAGTCGATCGCCGACTGCAGCGCGGAGATCGAGCTGACCACGGTCGCGGCGCTCCCGGGCTCGGCGGGGGTCGTCCCCGACGGCGTGACGGCGATGTTCGTGAGACCGGTGACGGCGTTCGCGACCGTGTTCGTGTCCATCACGACGTTGGGGGCATCCGCGCACTTGGACGTGGAGGTGACGTTCACGGCGTACTGCCCCACACCGCCGAGGTCGGAGCTGTTGCCGCGCCAGATGTTGCCGCAACCGGATCCGGTCAGCGGGTTGTGGGTCTCGTAGCCGTTCGCGAAGACACCGGGCGAGGCGAAGGTGCCGGTGTTGCCCTCGAAGAGGTAGCCGTTGCCCTTCACGTCCACCCAGGAGTCGGCGGAGTTCTCGCCGGACAGCCCCGTGCCGTTGAAGGTGTTGCCGCGCACGATGCCGTCCCGCGTTCCCTCCTTGACGTCGATCAGCTCGGCCGCGACGCCGGGGCCGATCCTGTTGTCGAGCACCTGGATGCGGTCGGAGCGGTCGAAGCCGCTGGCGTCGGCGTAGCAGTCGTAGTTGGAGTTCGCCGAACCGAGGTAGACCGCTTCGCCGTATCCCGGCTTCACCAGTCCGGTGCGCACGATCTCGGAGTTGCGCAGCACCCCGTCGGCGGACGAGCGGCGGAAGTGCACGCCCTCCTCGGCGATGTCGCGCACCAGCACTCCGTCGATGGTGACGTGGGTGGCGCCGTCGAGCACGATGCCCTTCTTCGAGTCGGCGACCGTCAGCCCGGTGACGTTCCAGTAGGAGGCCCCGAACAGCCACAGCCCGTATCCGGAGTTCCAGTCGGCGGACGGCGCCGGGCAGCCCGACAGGCTTCCCGAGGAGGCCTCGTTGATGATCACGGCGTCGCGAGGACCGGTCAGGGTGATCGGCGCGGATGCCGTGCCCGCGGTGGCGGCGACGAAGCTCCCGCGGTACGTGCCGGCCGCCATCTTGATGGTCTGCCCGGGCTTCACGGCTGCGAGGGCAGTGGTCAGCTGGGCGGCGGTGGAGACGCTGATGACATCCCCGGTCGAGGGGTCGGTGCCGCCGGCGCCGGTGGTGCCGTACACCTTGAGGTCGTAGAGCGAGTATCCGTAGCCGGTGCCACGGGCGGTGCCGTAGACGCGCAGATAGCGGCCCGTGCCGGTCAGGGCGGCGAACTCGTCCGTGCCCCCGTCGCCGGCGGACTCGGTCGCGAGGGTCGTCCACGACGTGCCGTCCGCGGAGATCTCGACGCGGTACGTGCTCGCGTACGCGGCCTCCCACTTCAGCACCACCTTCGACACCGTCGCGCCCGCGCCCAGGTCCACGCGGATCCACTGCGGATCCACACCCTCCTCACTGGCCCACCGCGTCGACGTCGCATCCGCATCGACCGCCTTCGCCCCCTCGAAACCCGCGTCCTCGATCGACGACGTCGCCGTCGGGCGACCCTGCGAGATCAAGACCGAAGCCTCCTGCTCTCCGCTCGTGGCAGCCGCATGAGCGGCGCCGGACTGCGCGATGAGCCCCAGGGGGACGACGAGCGCGGCCGCTGTCAGAGCAGTCAGCGCCCGGCGGCGGAGGGAGAGGTGGGCATAGGACATCGTCGTCTCCTGCACGGTTCGAAGCGGTTCACGATCAGCCCGGCCGGCTGTTCGTAAAACTTCTTACCATGAGGGATCGACCCAGCACCAGACTTTTTGGCAAACGCTTGCCAGATTCGTCGAGACAACCCGCTGCTCCCGCCTCCGGGCGTCGACCGCGCGGTCGTCAGGCGCCGGCGAGCCAGCCCCGCAGCGTCGCGGCTTCCGGCGCGAGCAGCGCCGGATCGTCGCCGGGGACGAACTCGAGCAGGGCGTCGCGGGGCGGGACGGGCAGAGCGGATGCTGCGGCGCACAGCGCCTGCCACATGCCCTGACGCTCGTGCAGCCGCAGGCGCTCGTTGAACGGCCACCACGAGAACACGTGCACCGCACTGGTGTGCGCGGCGATCGCGTCGAACTCGGCGAGCGCCGTCGCGTCCGGGGCATCCACCGACGGCTGCCAGTACGTGGACAGCGCCGGCACATCGGCGAGCAGGCGCAGCACGGCAGCCGGGTTGTCGGCGATCGTGCCGCGGTGGTACTCCAGCGCGAGGCCGATCCCCCGCTCGGACGCCTCGGCCGCGGCATCCCTCAGCCGCGCGACGAGCTGCGCGTACTGCTCGGGCGTCGCGTCGGCGGAGTCCACGCGCCCGGCCCAGATCCGCACCCGATCCGCACCGAGCGCCTCGGCGCTGTCGAGGATCGGGGTGAGCGCCTCGTCGGCACCGGCACGGAAGTACGAGCCGTACGAGCAGACGTCGAGCCCTGCGTCCCGCGTCACCCGCGCGACGTCGGCGGCTCGGCCCTGGTCACCCGGGGGCACGTGCACGTCGCCGCCCCACTCGATCACCTCGAGCTGCGCCTCGGCGGCGAGCGCGACGATCTCCTCCGGGGCGAGCTGCCGGAAGGTCACCGAGCAGAGTCCTGGGCGCATGGTCATGTCTTCATCCTCGTGCAATCATCCTCGTGCCGTCGTCCTTCGTCTCGCTGCGCTCGCTCAGGAACCGGCTCCTGAGCGAGGAGCGGAGCGACGAGACGAAGGGCGGGTCAGGCCAGGTGCGGGGAGACCGCCGCGCTGAACGTCTCGGCCGTACGACGCACGACATCCTCCGGAGCATCCGCCCAGATGTCCGCGTTGAAGATCTCCACCTCGACGTCGCGATCGTAGCCGGTCGCCATCACCGCACGGGTGAGCGAGCCGAAGTCGATCACTCCCTCGCCCGTGTAGTGCCGCGACAGCAGAACATCCTCGGCGAGCGGGGTCTTCCAGTCGCACACCTGATAGGTGGCGATACGGCCCTCGCGACCGGCACGCGCGATCTGGTCGAGCACCTGCGGATCCCACCAGATGTGGAACGTGTCGACCGCCGCCCCGACCACTTCGGGGGCGAAGTCCGCGGCGATGTCGAGAGCCTGTCCGAGCGTCGAGACGACGCAGCGGTCGGAGGCGTACATCGGATGCAGCGGCTCGATCGCCAGCGTCACGCCGGCCTGCTGGGCATACGGAGCCAGCTCGCCGAGTGCGTCGCGCACCCGCTCGCGGGCGCCGACGAGATCACGGGAGCCCGGGGGAAGACCCCCGGCGACGAGCACGAGCACCGCGGTGGAACCGGCGGCTCCTGCGGCGGCGAGCGCGGCGGTCTCATCGATCGCCCGGCGGTTGTCCTCGACTGCGGCGGTCCGCTCGGGCCCGTCGGGCAGGGTGAAGAACCCGCCGCGGCAGTGCGTCGAGAAGCGCAGTCCCGAGTCGTTCAGCATCCGGCACGCGACGTCGAGCCCGACGTCGTTCACCGGCTCGCGCCACAGTCCGATCGACTGCACGCCGGCGTCGGCGGTGACCTTCAGCGCCGTCGCGAGGTCGGCGTACTTGATGGTCGCCTGGTTGATCGACAGGCGGGGGTCGACAGCACTCACAGAGTGACTCCGTTCAGGCGCAGCATCCCGTGCCAGCGCTCGCGCGCGAGCTCCGGGTTCTCCAGGGCGAGCGAGGCGTTGGCCAGCTCGACGATGCGCGAGAGGTGCGGAAGGCTGCGCGCGGAGTGCAGGCCGCCGACCATCTGGAACGCGGGCTGGTGGCCGTTCAGCCAGGCCAGGAATGCGACGCCGGTCTTGTAGTAGAAGGTGGGCGCGGCGAACACCTGACGGCTGAGCTCCTCCGTCGGGCCGAGGATGCGCTGGTACGCCGCCGCATCGCCGGCATCGAGCGCCTGGATGGCGGCCGATGCGACGGGCGTGATCGCCGCGAAGGCGCCGAGCAGCGCGTCGGAGTACGGCCGAGCCCCGGTGCCGGAGTCGCCGATGAGTGAGACGTAGTTGAAGTCGTCGCCGGTGAACATCCGCACACCCTCGGGAAGGCGCTCGCGCACCGAGATCTCGCTCTCGGCGTTCAGCAGGCTCATCTTCACGCCCGCGACCTTGTCCGGGTTCTCGGCGATGATGTCCAGCAGCACGGCGGATGCCGTCTGCCAGTCGGATGCGCCGAAGTAGCCCTCGAGCTCAGGATCGAACGCAGTGCCGAGCCAGTGCAGCACGACGGGAGTGGTGGCGCTCTCCAGAACGGACCGGTACACCCGGCGGTAGTCGTCGGCGCTCTCCGCGACGCGGGCGAGGTGCCGGGATGCCATCAGCACCGGCCCCGCCCCCTGCTCCTCGGTGAAGTGCAGCTGCGACTTGTACGCGTCGATCACCTGGTCGAGGGAGATGTGCGTCTCGTCCACATGGTCGGTGTTGACGCCGACCACGACGGAGCCACCCTCCTCACGCGCCACCTGAGCGCTGCGGGAGACGAGCTCGCGCGTCGCAGCGGCGTCGAGGCCCATGTTCCGCTGCGCGGTGTCCATGGCATCCGCGACCCCCAGGCCCCAGGAGTAGACGTTCCGACGGAAGGCGAGCGTCGAGTCCCAGTCGATGTCGGCGGGCTGGCCCGGGGTGTTGTCGCCCCAGACGACCGGCACGACGTGCGCGGCGGCATAGGCGACGCGCGAGCGCAGCGGCGCGGTGGGGCGGGTGAATCCGGTGACCTCGTTGAGCTCGGCATCCGAGACGGCCCCGGATGCCGACAGCAGGCGCAGCGCGGTCACAGCGACAGCTTCTCGATGGCGATCTTGCGGCCCTCGGCACTGGAGGCGAGGCCGGCCTCGGCGAACTGCACGCCGCGGGCGCCCGCCAGCAGGTCGAAGGCGTAGTCGGTGCCGAGCACGTACGACTCCAGATACTCCTCCCACTGCTGGCGGAAGCCGTTCAGGAAGACGTCGTTGGTGGGGACGTTCTGCCAGTCGGCGTCGTAGTCGTGGGTGTCCTCGAGGTCGGGGTTCCACACCGGCTTCGGAGTGGCGTTGCGCGGCTGGATCTTGCAGCCGAACAGGCCGACCACGGCCGATCCGTGCGTGCCGTCGACCTGGAACTCGACCAGCTCGTCGCGGTTCACGCGCACGGTCCAGGAGGAGTTGATCTCGGCGATGATGCCGCCCTCCAGCTCGAAGATGCCGTACGCGGCGTCCTCGGCGGTGGCGTCGTAGCGCTCGCCCTTCTCGTCCCAGCGGTCGGCGATGTGCACGGCGGCCTGGGCGTAGACGCTCTTGACCTCGCCGAACAGGTTCTCGAGCACGTAGTTCCAGTGCGGGAACATGTCGGTGATGATGCCGCCGCCGTCCTCGGTGCGGTAGTTCCAGCTGGGGCGCTGCGCGGGCTGCCAGTCGCCCTCGAACACCCAATAGCCGAACTCGCCGCGCACGGAGAGGATGCGGCCGAAGAAGCCCGAGTCGATCAGGCGCTTGAGCTTCTGCAGGCCGGGGAGGTACAGCTTGTCGTGCACGACGCCGGCCTTCACGCCGGCGGTGTTCGCCAGCTGCGCGAGCTCGATCGCCTCCTCCAGCGACTCGGCGGTGGGCTTCTCGGTGTAGATGGCCTTGCCCGCGGCGATGGCCTTGCGGATCGCGGTGGCGCGCGCCTTGGTCACCAGGAAGTCGGCGTAGATCTCCCACTGCGGGTCGGCGAGGGCTGCGTCGAGGTCGGTGGTGTAGTCGGCGATGCCGTGCTTGGCGGCGAGCTCGGCGAGCTTCTCCTCGCTGCGGCCGACGAGGATCGGCTTGACGGTCACCTTCGACCCGTCGGAGAGCTCGATGCCGCCCTGGTCGCGGATCGCGAGGATCGACCGCACGAGGTGCTGCCGGTAGCCCATGCGTCCGGAGACGCCGTTCATGATGATGCCGATCTCGCGCACGTTCGCCATTGGTGTTTCCGTTCTGTTCGGGAAGTCATCGCGCCACCGACTGAGTCGGTAAGCGCTTTCCCATATCAAAGCAGGTTGTCACGTGGAGCGCAAGGGCCGGGTTACGCCCGTCAGCGGCCGAGCGCGTCCAGCAGCTCGGCGAAGTGATTGAGGTCGCCGGCCGACCAGGCCCGCAGGCGCGCGCCGATCCGCTGCTCGTAGGCCGCGCGGGCCGCGGCCACGCGCTCCTTCGCCAGCTCCGTCGGCGCCAGGCTGCGCGCGCGGCGGTCATCGGGGTCGCGGATGCTGTCCACCAGACCGAGCTCGGTGAGGTGGCGCACCTGCCGGCTGACCGCGGACTTGTCCGCCTGCACGCGCTCGATGATCTGCCCGGCCGTGGTCGCCTCGCCGCTGACGATGCCGACGAGCACCTGGTAGCCCAGCGGCTGCAGGTCGGGGTGCACGGTCGCCGCCGCCTCACGCCAGCCGATCCGGATGCGGGCGAACAGCCGGCCGAGCTCTCGCTCGACGCGCTCGACGGCGGCATCCAGCTCCGCCCCGTCGAGCGTGGGTCCGGACGCGTGCTCACTCATGCCCGCCAGCTTACGGCGAAGCCCGCCTCCCGATTCGGGAGGCGGGCTTCAGGACGGTGGAGCGGATGCCGCGGATCAGACCTCGGCGAGCAGCCGGAACACCTTCGAGGCGGCCTGCACCTCTTCCGGCGTCAGCTCGGCGAGCACCGAGCGCATCCGCTCGGCGTTCTCGGCCCGCAGCTGGGCGAGCACGGCCGAGGCCTCCGGCGTCGCCGTCAGCACCCGCAGGCGCCCGTCGCGCTCGTCCGGCCGCGACTGCAGCAGGCCGAACTCCTCGAGCATCCGGATCTGCCTGCTCACGACCGACTTGTCCATCTCGAACAGGTCGGCGAGCCGGTGCGCGCTCGTGTCGCCGTTGCGGGCGATGTACGCCAGCAGCTTGTAGCCGGAGGGCTGCAGGTCCGGGTGCATCCGGGCGGCCGACTCCTTCCACAGCGCCTTCGCACGCGCGAAGATCAGGTTCATGTGAGCCTGGAAGTCCGCGAGCGTGTCGTCGGCGGTCTGCGTCGCCATCTCAGCGCACCGCGTCCTCGTCATCCGCGCCGTCGTCGTCGCGCTCCAGCACCAGGACGCGGCCGGAGGCGGTCTCCGCGCCGTCCGCGTCGATCACGCGGATGCTGCCGGTGGCGGCACCCACCTCGGCCTCGGCGACCTCGATCGCCGACTCCTCGGCGTTGGCGCGCAGCTGCTCGGCGGAGTTCTTCGTCGACAGCGGCTTGTTGCGGATGAAGGCGATGGCGATGACGCCGATCACGGCGAGCGGGATGGCGATGACGAAGGCATCCGCGATGCCGTGGCCGTACGCCGACTCGACGATGTTGCGGATCGACTCGGGCAGGTCGGACATCTTCGGGACGTTGCCCGAGTCCAGCGCCTTCAGCGCCTCGAGGTCGGACGGCGACGAGGGCTTGAAGCCCTTGAAGCCGTCGACGATGTAGTCCTTGACGTTGGTGGCCAGGATCGAGCCCATGATCGTCACGCCGATGGTGCCGGCGATCGTGCGGAAGAAGTTCACACCGGACGACGCGGCGCCCAGCTGCTGCGGCGGGGTGTCGTTCTGCACGATCAGGGTGAGGTTCTGCATCACCATGCCGAGGCCGGCGCCGAGCACGAACATGTAGACCGCGACGAGCGCGAACGGGGTGTCGTAGCGCAGCGTGGCCATCAGGCTGACGCCGGCGAGCGCGAGCACCGAGCCCAGCAGCATCCAGCTCTTCCACTTGCCGAAGCGGCTGACCAGCTGGCCGATCACGATCGACGCACCCATCTGGCCGACGATCATGGGGATCGTCATCAGGCCCGACTCGGTCGGCGTGGCGCCGCGGGCGAGCTGGAAGTACTGCGCGAGGAACACCGAGGTCGCGAACATCGAGACGCCGATGGCGATCGAGGCGATGACCGAGAGCGTGAAGGTGCGGTTGCGGAACAGCGACATCGGGATGAGGGGCTCCTTGACGAACACCTCGACCAGCACGAACGCGAGCAGCATCACGCCGGAGCCGATGGCGAGCACGTAGCTGGTGACCGAGTCCCACTCGAACTGGTCGCCGCCCATCGACACCCAGATCAGCAGCGCCGAGACGCCGACCGCCAGGAGCACGATGCCGAGGTAGTCGATGGAGACCTTCGCGGTCTGCGGCTTGGGCAGGTGCAGGGTGATCTGCAGCAGGATCAGCGCGACGATCGCGAAGGGCACGCCGACGAAGAAGTTGGCGCGCCAGCCGAACACGTCGGTGATGAAGCCGCCCAGCAGCGGGCCGCCGATCGTGGCGAGAGCCATGATGCCGCCGACGACGCCCATGTACTTGCCGCGCTCACGCGGCGAGATGATCAGCGCGACCGCGATCATGACGAGCGACATCAGGCCGCCGACGCCGAGGCCCTGCAGCACGCGCATGGCGATGAGCATGTTGATGTCGTGCGAGAAGCCGGCGGCGACCGTTCCCGCGGTGAACAGCACGAGCGACAGCTGCACGAGGATCTTGCGGTCGACGAGGTCGGCCAGCTTGCCCCAGATCGGGGTGGTGACGGCGGTGGCCAGCAGGCTCGCGGTGATGACCCAGGTGTACTGGGCCTGGGTGCCGCCGAGGTCGGCGACGATGACGGGGAGCGAGGTCGACACGACCGTGCCGGACAGCACGGCGACGAACATGCCGACGATGAGGCCGGAGATCGCGGTGAAGACCTCTCGGGCCGAGCGCGTGGCCTCGGTGGAGGGATGTGTGGTGGAGTTCAAAAGAAGGCTCTCCTGCAGAGAATGGTTGATCTTCGTCAACGATACATCATTGGTTGATCTTTCTCAACCATTGCCTCGGGTCAACTATTCCCGGCCGCCGTGTTCAGGTGTGTTCACCTGAACACACCTGATGCGCCGCTGCTGTCACGATGTGGGCATCCGAGGCCACCCCGGCCCGGGTGCGTGATTCGAGGAGGAATCCCTTGCGCATCAGACGAACACGGATGCCCGCGGTCATCGCCGTCGGCGCCGTCTGCCTGGCCGGCCTGGCCGGCATCCCCGCCACCGCCGCCTACGGTGCGGACGGACTGGCGGGCTCCATCCACTACGCCAGCGACATCGCCTGGGTCTCCGCCGAGAACGGCTGGGGACCGGTCGAGCTCGACTACAGCAACGGCGCCCGCGCCGTGCCCGACACGACCCGCACGATCCAGTCGATCCGCGGCGTGCAGTACCCGAAGGGCCTGGGCACGCACGCCCCGGCGAAGATCGTCTACGACGTGGGCGCGCAGTGCACGCAGCTGCTCGGCTACGTCGGCATCGACGACAGCCAGAGCGGCAAGGGCAGAGTGGACTTCGTCGTCGCCGTCGACGGCACGGAGAAGTTCCGCATGGAGCGGACGGGGACCTCGCCCGCGGGCCGGCTCAACCTGGACCTCCGCGGCGCGTCCCGCGTCGAGCTGCGCGCCGAACCCGGCCCGGAGGGCAACGGCAACGACCACGCCGACTGGGCGGATCTGAAGTTCAACTGCACCGACGGCTTCGTCGCCCAGCCGCTCGCGCTCACCGCGAAGGACGTCGACCTGTCGCTGCTGGCGCCGGGCATGCCGGTGTCGATCGCGATCGAGGGCGCCGCGCCGCGGGTCCCTGTCACGGTCGCCTTCGGCGACACGAGCGTCGTCGCGAACTCCGACGACAGCGGCCGTGCCGTCGCCGCCTTCGTGGTGCCGGAGGGCATGACCGCCGGCACGCACGCGATCACGGCATCCGCCGAGGCGCTGTTCGGCGCCGTCGCCACCGGCGAGATCACCGCGAACGTGGTCGCGGTGTCGGATGCTGTGCATCACGTCGACTGCTCCGCCGCAGGCGTGGGCGACGGCTCGGGCGACGACCCCTACACCTCGCTCGCCCAGCTGGACGGCATCCTGTTCCAGCCCGGCGAGAAGGTGCTGTTCAAGCGCGGCGCGACCTGCACCGGGACGTTCGCCCCGAAGGGGTCCGGACTGTCGACCGCACCCATCACCGTGGCGCCCTACGGCGACGGCGACGCGGAGGCCACCATCGACGGGCACGGAGCGCTCGCCGGCATCCACCTGCTCAACGTCAGCAACTGGACCGTCGACGGCATGCACGTGATCAACCCGGGCACCCCCGACCAGCGTCGCGTCGGCATCCTCTACGAGATCAACGACGGGTCGAAGCGCAGCGGCGTCGTGCTCACCCGCAACCACGTCGAGAAGGTCGCCGGCTGGTCCGACAAGACCAGCCTCGGCAACGCCTTCTCGCGGTCGGCCGGCATCTCGGTGCTCGGCGACGGCATCGGCTGGTTCGACGGCATCACGATCACCGACAACGTCGTGAACGACACCGCCGCGGGTGGCATCAAGCTGTCGGCGCCCGACACCACGAAGCACTACAACGAGAAGGTCTACGTCGCACGGAACGACATCCGCGCCGTCGGCGGCGACGGCATCGTGATCCACAACTCGGACAAGCCGGTCATCGAGTACAACTCGGCGATCGACCTCGGACACGGCGAGTACCCCTTTCTGAAGGGCAACTTCGCGGGCATGTGGCCGTACAACTCGGTGGATCCGCTGTTCCAGTACAACGTCGTGGGCAACAGCGTGGGGTCCACCTACGACTCCACGGCCTGGGACTGCGACATGAAGATCAAGGGCAGCTGCACCTTCCAGTACAACTACTCGTACGGCAACGCGGGCGGCTTCTACCTGGACTGCATCTCGGGATGCGGCACGGCGTCGACCACGACCGACACGATCCTGCGCTACAACGTCTCGCAGGACGACTGCCGTCTCGCGGGCTCCAGCGGCGGACCGGGAGTGCATCGGATCTACAACAACACGTTCTCGTGCCTGAACCGGCCGTTCCTGGATGACATGAACGCGCCCCGCGAGGTGAAGAACAACGTCTTCATCGCACCGGGCGGCGCGCTCAGGGCCGACAAGGGCGTCTACGCGAACAACGCGTGGTTCGGCGGCATCCAGCCTCCCGCCGGCGAGACCGGGTCGGTGCTCGCCGATCCGCAGCTGATCGCCGCCGGCAGCGGCCAACTGACGCGTGCGCTTCCCGGATACCGCCTCGCGGTCGGCTCGCCGCTGCTGGGCGCGGGTACCCCCGTCGCGGATGCCGGTGCGCAGGACTTCTTCGGCGACCCGATCCCCGCGACGCCGAACATCGGCGCCTACCAGGGCTCGGGCGTGGAGGTCGCGCCGCTGCCGTTCCGCGCGCTGGTGAACCAGACCGCGGTCGCCTCGGCGGCCAACCCGCGCAACGGGGCGATCACCACGGATCTGCGGGTCCTCTCCGCCGAGGCGCTGGATGCGGCCGGGTTGGCGATCGGGGCCACGGCGTCCGCGTTCGGCGCGGACATCGACTGGCACCCGACCGCGGTCGGCACGCCCGACGCGATCAAGTCGTCCGGGCAGCAGGTGGCTCTGAACGGGGAGGGCGACGAGCTCATCGTCGCCGGGTTCTCCTCCGGGACGGCCACCTCCGGCACCGCGACCGTGCACTATCAGGACGGCACCACCGCCGAGGTCGAGATCAGCCTGCCGCTGTGGTCGCAGACGCAGGTCGATGCCGCCGACACGACGGTGCTCGCCACGTCGGCCTCGTACCTGAAGCGCACCGCCGCGTACATCGGCGGGACGATCTCGACAGTGCAGGAGCCTGCCTCGGTGTTCGCGCAGCGCATCCCGCTGTCGGGCAAGCCCGTCGCGAGCGTCACCCTCCCGGAGGGCAGCCCGCTGACCGGCGACGGACTCACGCTGTTCGCGGTCGAGCTCGCCGGCAGCGCGGTGCCGACGTCCGCCTCGGTGCTCACGGAGTGCCGCGGACCGTTCGCGTGGGTGCACGTCGACGTCACCAACGAGCACGACGAGCAGGTGGCCGTGACCGTGGACACCGCACTGGGCGACCGCGTGGCCGAGAAGCTCAAGCCCGGCAAGGACGTTCGGCTGTCGTACAAGGTGAGCACGGCCGTGGACGCCGGTGCGGCCACCCTGGTCGCGACCACGGAATCCGGGGCGCGCACCACGACCACCGTCCCCTACGCGGCGGTGAGCTGCCGCTGAGCGCATTCCAGGGGCGGGGCGCGGGCATCCGCACCCCGCCCCTGGTATGAACGGAAGCGAACAGAACGCACAGAAGGGTGACCGGGTGATCGCCGAGGAGCGGCGGGAGCGGATCCTGCGAGAGATCGTGATGCGAGGACGCATCGAGGTCGGGGACTTCGCCGCCCGCACGGGACTGAGCGGCATGACGATCCGCCGGGACCTCGCCGTGCTCGCGGACCGCGGTCTGATCCGCCGGGTGCACGGCGGGGCGGTGCTCCCCGACACCGCCGAGGCGCCGGCCACGGGCGTCCGCGGCATCGGGTCCTCCACACGGCCGCTGGCCACGATCGGGCTGATCGTGCCGGATGCCGGCTATTACTTCCCGCCGCTGATCCGCGGCGCCAGCGAGGCGGCGCTGGCCGCCGGCGTACGGCTCGTGCTCGGCACGACCAACTACGACCCGGCGGAGGAGACCCGCCAGCTGCACCGGCTGAGCGCAGGCGGGGCGGATGCGACGATGCTCGTCACCGCCCGGCCCGACGTGGTCGACCAGGAGTTGTGGCGGGCGATCGCCGCGGTGGAGACCCCCGTCGTCCTCGTGGAGCGCGCGGCCGACGGAGCACCGACCTCACTGCGCATCGATGCCGTGCGCAGCGACCACGCCTTCGGCGCGGAGCTCGCCGTCGACCACCTCGCGGAGCGCGGCCATCGCTCGGTCGGCCTGCTGTGCCGCGAGACCGCCACCGCCCCGTGGATCGCGAAGGGGCATCGGCGTGCGGTGGAGCGCCACGGCCTGGCATCCGCACCGGTCATGACGGCCCCGTCGCCGCGCTGGGGCGACGACTCCCGCGCGGACGTGCTGCGGGAGTTCCTGGACGCCTGCCTCGCGGAGGGCGTGCGGGCGGCAGTGGTGCTGCCGGACGAGCTCGCCATCGGCCTGCTCAGCGTCGTCGAGGAGCGCGGCCTGCGCGTGCCCGAGGACTTCTCGATCGTCGCCTACGACGACGAGGTGGCCGCGCTCGCCAGCGTGCCGCTGACCGCCGTGGATCCGCCCCGCACCGCCGTCGGGCGCCGGGCCCTGGAGACCGCACTGATGCGACTCGAGCGCCGCGACGACGCGCCCGCGCATCGCATCAAGCTCGCGCCGTCGCTGCACGTGCGCGAGTCGAGCTGACCCGGATCACACCGCGACGGTCGACTCCCGCGCGTACAGCGTCGGCACCACCTGCACCCGCTCGACGGGGCGCGCCGATCCCTCGGTCAGCCGCGCGAGCATGACCTCGACGGCCCGTCGTCCGACGTGCTGCTTGGGAGGGCGCAGCGCCGTGATCGGAGGTGCTCCGCTCTCGGCGACCTCGTCGTCGTAGGCGATGATCGACAGGTCGTCGGGCAGCTCCCAGCCCCGGTCGAGGGCGTTCTGCTGCACCAGCAGCGCCTGCGGGTCGGAGTGGATGAGCATCGCCGAGGTGCCGGTCTCGCGCACGCGGTCGAGCAGCGCCTCCACGAACACGGCCCGCTCCGGGCCCTCCATGTAGTCCAGCGACGCGTTCAGGTCGATGGTCTCCTGCAGCCCGAGCTCCTCGACGGCCTGCGCCCAGCCGCGGCGCAGCTGCCACGAGGTCGGAGACTGGGCCGAGGTGAGGATGCCGACACGGCGGTGCCCCAGCGATGCCAGGTGCGACGCCGCGAGGTGGCCGCCGAACACGTGATCGGTGGTCACCCATTCCAGTCGGGTGAGGGCGAGGGATGCCGGGGCGCGGCGCTCGACGAGCACGACCGGCACCGGCAGCTGCTCCAGCCAGCTCAGCAGGGCGTGCCCGTCGGGCCCTTGGTTCTCGGGCGCCACGATCAGGCCGTGGAATCCGCCGGACTCGACCAGCGAGCTGATCTGCCGGCGCTGATCCTCCGGCTCGTAGCTGGCGCCGCGCAGCACCAGCTGCACGCCGAGCTCGGTCGCCGCGGCCCGGGCGCCGATGACGACCTGCGGCCAGTAATAGCTCAGCGAGGGGACCACCATCCCCACCCGGTAGCGCGGGCCGCCGGCGGATGCGCGGGGTGCGACAGTCGTGTCGAGCCGGCTGCGCAGGGTGGCCCCGCCGTGCACCCGGGTGACGAGGCCTCGATCGGCGAGCTCGCCGATGTCGCGCCGGATGGTCAGCTCGGACACCCCGAACTCGCGCGCCAGGTCCGCCACGCGCACGGCTCCGGCCGTGCGCAGCTGGTCCATGATCCGCTCGCGCCGGGCGATCCCGAACACAGGCGGCATCTCCGAATCGGTCATCGCGCCTCTCCCCTCAGTTCCCAACTCGCACCGGATGCCGGTCGGAACAGCATCCGCGTGACCCGCTCGCCCCACGACCTGCGCAGGTACCGGTCATCGACCTCCACGGTCTCGAACTCGATGTCGGCCGGATCGAAGGTCAGCCGGAGGCCGCGGGAGCCGTCCCGGCCCGGCACGACGATCCCGTCCCCGTCGCGCTCCGGCACGCCCGTGCACACGAAGACGATCCGGGTGGCGGGGTCGTGGAGGGCGTCGCTCTCGTCGCGCACGCTGAGGCCGGCATCCGTGAGCCGCACGGTGCGGATCCAGCGCTCCCCCGCGGGGTGCGCCGCGCTCAGATCGAGCGACCACCCGCCCTCGACAGGATCCATCGCGACCCGCCACTGCGCTCCGGGGAGCTGCACCTCTCCGCGGGGCATCGGCGCGGAGTGCCAGTCGCTGCGCATGTTCCACAGCTCGTAGCGGCGCTCCGAGAACGTCTCGGCGCGATACTCGGCGCGACCGAGATCGGGCAGCAGCGGCACTCCGTCGACGGCCACGGCGATCGACCCCAGGTCGTTGTGATTGTGGTTCTCGCCGTTGTGCCCGCCCTTGGCGACGACGGTGAGCCCAGCGCGCTCGCGGATGCCGAGACCGATCGAGGCGAGGAAGACGTCGGGCCGTGCCGGGCCGGATGCCGGATGCTGCCCCGCATCCGGCGGCGCGTCAGGCGCCGCTGCGGCGAGCGCGCCGGAACGCGCGTCGGTCAGCTCCGCCAGCATCCGTCCGAGGCCGGCGTGCACGCCCTCGTCGAGCCCGCACAGCGGCTGCTCGCCCCGCTCCGCCCGCGCGAACGCCGCGACATCGGAGGTGCCGCACAGCGTCGCCGCTCGCAGCAGCACGTGCCAGGGCGTGCCGGCGTCGGCCCTCGCCTCGGCATCCGCGAAGCTGGCGAACCAGCCCGGGCCCACCTGCACCCGCTGGGGGAAGCGCGCGAGCTCGGCGAGTCCGCGCAGTTCGCCCTCGCGCGCGGCGGTCGCGATGCGGCCGCTGCTGAGCGCGTCGAGCAGGCTCAGGGCGTCGAACGAGCGCCCGCCGCCCTGCCACCAGTAGGCGAAGCCCTCGTCGATCGCGCCGTCGGCGGGCAGCTGCGCGAGATAGCGGTCGAGTCCGTCGACGCAGCGTTCGACGACCCGGTCGCGCAGCGGAGGCCCGGCGAAGGCGAGCGCGGCCGGAAGGAGGTTGGAGTGGATCCACGGCGCCCAGTTGTGCACGTGGTCCTCGGTGCCCTCCCAGTGCCAGTCGCGGGCGAGGAAGGGCTCCAGCACGCGCCTCCGGGCCTCCACGGCCAGCCGATCGCGCAGCCCGGGTGCGTGCTCGTCCAGCTCCCGGCCGAGCAGCAGCGCGGCCCAGGCGACGAGGGCGACGTCCTCCCCCGCGCCGAGGTCGACGAAGGGGTGCTCGGGGTCGGGCACCCGCAGTCCGCGCGAGAACGCGTCGTCGTGCGCGGACCAGCACCAGGTGGACTGCTCGACCTTGAGCCACAGGCCGTTCGCGGCTTCGCGCACCCGCTCCTCGGTCGGGTCGAGGGCCGCGGCGAGCACGGCGAGGCGCGTGCGCCGATTGCGCAGGAAGAGGGCGCTCTCGTACGCCGAGCGGTCGCCCGTGCGCGCATACGCCGCCCAGTCCGACAGCAGCGGCTGCGGCCAGGCCGTCTCGCGCACGCGATCGGCCTCGACGAGGATCGTCTCCTTCGTGCGGAGGTCCAGCCCGTCCCAGAACACCCGGTCGGATGCCGCGGGCACCGGCAGTCCGAGTGCCGGATCCCCGTGCTCGCTCCAGATCGCGCGCAGCGCCCCTCGCCGGATCAGCATCCCGCATCCTCTCGCCGATGAATCTTTATGTTCGAGTGAGTGTTTTCAGCTTCGAATCGGTTGCGTTTGATTGGGTGTTCAGTCTTCACTGGGAAAGCCGCGTCACGCAAGCGGTCTGGCACGCGAACCTCGTTGGAGAAATACATGCCCTCTTCCCGCCCCCGGGCACACGCGGTCATGTCGGCCGAGGCATACGAACTGCTGTTCGACGAGGCCCGCCGCCGCCGCTTCGCGGAGCTCGCCGACGTGCGCACGCCGATGCACATCGCCGATCTCACGGCACCCGGGCTGGACGAGCTGCTGGCCGAGGCCGAGGTGCTGATCACCTCGTGGGGCGCGCCGCGCTTCGAGGCGCCGCTGCTGGACCGGATGCCGCGCCTGCGCGCCGTGTTCCACGCCGCCGGCAGCATCCGCCAGCACGTCTCCGAGGACTTCTGGGAGCGCGGCATCCGCATCACGACCGCGGCCGACGCCAACGCCGTGCCCGTCGCCGAGTTCACGCTCGCGACGATCCTGCTCGCCGGCAAGCGGGTCTTCCCGCACGTGCGCACGCCCGCGGTGGCCGCGGCGGACTGGGGCGGGAACCTGCGCGACTTCGCGATCGGCAACCTCGACCGCACCGTGGGACTGGTCGGGTTCTCCCGCATCGGGCGGCGCGTGGCCGAGCTGCTGCGTCCGTTCACCGGCCTGACGGTGCTCGTCGCCGACCCGTTCGCCGACCCGGCCGAGGTGGCGGCCACCGGCGCCGAGCTCGTCACGCTGGACGAGATGCTCCCCCGCGTGAGCGTGCTCTCGCTGCACGCCCCGGCGCTGCCCTCGACGCACCACATGATCTCGGTGCGCGAGCTCGCCGCGCTGCCCGACGGCGCCACGGTCATCAACACCGCGCGGGGCGCGCTGCTCGACCACGACGCGCTGGTCGCGGAGTGCCGCACGGGCCGGCTGGATGCCGTGCTCGACGTCACCGACCCCGAACCGCTGCCGCTGGACTCGCCGCTGCTGGATCTGCCGAACGTGGCGCTCACCCCGCACCTGGCCGGATCGCTCGGCACCGAGACCCGGCGGCTGACGGACTCCGCCCTGGACGAGCTCCAGGCGTACGCCTCCGGCGCCCCGCTGCTGTACCCGATGGACGCGGTCTCGCTGGCGCGCAGCGCCTGAGAGGCCGCGCCCGACGGCGAGGGGATCACGCTGCCGCTTCGTCCCGAGCGGGCACCTCGCCGAGCACGGGCCGCAGCACGTAGCGCGCGTTCGCCCAGGCGACGTAGAGCGCCGGCGCCGCGGTCAGACCGATCGCGATCGCGGGCATGGTGGTGAACACCGCGATCTGCACGCCGAGCACCGCGAACGTGAGCAGCTGGAAGTACCAGCGCCGCACGCCCAGATACAGGCTCGAGCGCAGCACGTCCCGCAGCCGGGCCGTCGGCACCTCGGCGAGCGCCACGGCTCCGAGCAGGGCGGTCGAGGCGGTCAGCGCCGCCAGGAGCAGCAGCACGGGCACGATCACCACCGAAGCGGCGGAATCCGCCAGCATCCGCACGTCGACCAGCAGCACCACCGCGAGTCCGACAGCCAGCGCACCCAGCAGCATCCCCTTCCGCCAGGTCGCACGCCAGGAGCGCAGATAGGCGCGCACCACCCGGGTCTCGCCCTCGTCGTGCGCCCGGTACGCGCCGAACGCGGCGGTCAGGGCCGGCGCGGCGGGCACCGCAGCGACCGCCAGCAGCGGCCAGGAGCGCATCGGGTCGGTGGTGATCAGCAGCACCACCAGGGGGGATGCCGCCACGAGCACGAGCAGGTTCACCATCAGCCCCAGATACAGCACGCCCAGGATCGAGGCCCAGGTGTCGTGCGCGACGCGCTTCACGGCTCAGCCCTTCATGCCACTGGTCGCGATGCCCTCGACGAAGTACTTCTGCCCGAGCATGAAGATGATCGCGATCGGCACGACCGAGATGCACAGGCCCGCGAAGAGCAGGGCGTAGTTCGTGTCGAACAGGTTGGAGACGAAGCTCTTCAGACCCAGCTGGATCGTCCACAGGTCGGGGTTGCGCAGGTAGATCAGCGGCCCCAGGTAGTCGTTCCACGTGTTCACGAAGGTCAGCAGCGTCAGGCTCGCGATCGCGGGCACCGACAGCGGGATCATGATGCGCCGCCAGATGCCGTACTCGCTCAGGCCGTCCAGCCGTGCGGCCTCGCTGAGCTCCTCCGGGATGGTCTCGTAGTACTGCTTCATCAGGAACACGCCGAAGGCGCCGAACGCCTGGATGAGGATGATCGCCCAGAGCGTGTTGGACACCTTGAGGTTGGACAGCAGGATGAACTGCGGGATCATGTACGACTGCCACGGCACGGCGATCGTGCCGATGTAAGCCAGGAACAGCACATCGCGTCCGGGGAATCGCATGCGCGCGAAGCCGTAGGCCGCGAACGACCCGGTCAGCACCTGCAGGAAGGTCACCACGACCGCCAGCAGCAGGGTGTTGCGGATCCAGGTCAGCATCCCGGACTTCGACCAGATGTCGAGGTAGTTCTGCCAGACGAACGTCTCGGGCCACCACACGATCGGCGCGCTGAACACCTCGTTCGAGGTCTTCAGCGAGCTCAGCAGCATCCAGGCGAACGGCGCGAGCAGGGCGATCGCGGCGACGATCAAGGCGGCGTAGCCGAACACGCGGCCGACGCGACGCGCACCCTGGGAGGAACCGATCGGCGCGGGCTCGGAGAGCCTGCGCATCCGCTTCTCCCCGGTGACCATGAGCTGGGTCTCGGACATCAGGCGCTCCTCCTCTTGTTCCAGAGGAACTGGGCGATGGTGACGATGATGCACAGCAGGAACAGCGCGACAGAGGCGGCGGAGGCGTAGCCGAACTGCGACTCCACGAAGCCCTTGCGGTAGATGAACTGCGACAGCACCATGGTCGCCTGACCAGGACCGCCGTTCGTCATGACGAGGATCAGGTCGAAGATCTTCAGCGAGTTGATGGTGAGCATCACGGTGACGAAGAACATCGTCGGGCGCAGGCACGGCAGGGTCACGTTCAGGAAGCGCTGCCAGACGTTCGCGCCGTCGACGCGCGCGGCCTCGTGCAGCTCGCGCGGCACGGTCTGCAGCCCGGCGAGGAACAGGATCATGTAGTAGCCCATGTCGCGCCAGGTGCTGACGATGACGACGGCGGGCATCGCCCAGTCCTTCGAGGTGAGCCAGCCGGGCGGGTGCGCGATGCCGATCGAGCGCAGCACGGCGTTGATCGGGCCGAAGTCGGGGCTGAACAGCAGGTTCCACACCACGGCGATCGCGACGATCGAGGTGATGTACGGGAAGAAGGCGGCGGTGCGGAAGAACGCCACCCCGCGCAGCTTGCTGTTCAGCAGCAGCGCGAGCCCGAGTGAGACGACGATGGTGAGCGGGATGTGCATCACCGAGTAGTAGATGGTGTTCCAGAACGAGATCCGGAAGCTGCCGTCGCCGAGCAGCCGCTGGAAGTTGGCGAACCCGACCCAGTCGGCCTTGCCGAAGACGTTCCAGTTCGTGAACGCCATGTAGAACAGGATCAGCACGGGCACGAGCGTGAAGGCCGCGAAACCGGCGAAGTTCGGGAGGATGAACGTCCACCCGATCAGGGTGTTCCGGCGGCGCAGCGCCGAGCGCCGGCGCGGCGGCCGGTTCGGGGGCGGGGCGACGGTGCTGGTCATGGGGATTCCTTCGTCGGGCTGAAGACGGATGGCGGACGCGGGGCGGCGGATGCCGGGGTGCGTCACGCGCGGGAAGCGGGGCCGGCCTCGTCGGCCGGCCCCGCGCAGCGGGTCAGTCCAGGCCGACCTCGTTGGAGACGCGGTCCTGTGCCTCCTTGATCGCGGCGTCGACCGGCGTGGAGCCGGACATGATCGCCGTGTGCATGTCGCTCAGGATGCCCTGGATCGCCGCGGTCTTGCTCGAGGTGGGGTTCTCGGCGAGCACCTTGTGCGTCGACCATGCGAACTTCGACAGGTCGTCGGTCGGCGCGCCCTTGACACCGAAGTAGGTGTCGGCGACGGTGCTGCTGTTCAGCGCCGGGGTGATGCCGATGCCGGCGAGTACCTGCGCGGCGTCCTCGCTGGACGCGAAGGCGAGGAACTTCTTCGCGGCCGCGGCCTTCTCCGGGCTGGCTGCGGCGTTGACGCCGAAGCCGGTCGGGTCGCCGAAGGTGACCGGGGTGTTGTCGAGCCCCGCCGTCTTCGCGCTGAGCTGCGGGATCGGCGCGATGCCCCATGAGAAGGCATCCGCGTCGCCCGAGGCCTGCTGCGCGATGAGCGTGGCGACGAACCAGGTGCCCATCGGCATCATCGCGGCCTTCTGCTTGCCGAACTCGCCCTGGTAGGTGAGCTGATTGGCGCTGGAGGTGTTGAAGTCGACGACGTCGCCGTCCTTCTGCAGCTTGAGCACGCGCTCGTAGAACGGCGTCATGTAGTCGTACTTGCCCTTGAGCACGTTCGACCCGGTCTGCGAGTTGGCGAAGCCCTGCACGACCGACTGCCAGCGGTGCAGGTAGGCGCCCTTCGCGCCGCCGGCGCCGGCGGTCAGCTCGGCGGCGGCCTTGTCGAAGTCGTCCCAGGTCCACGAGCCGTCGGGCTCGGCGACGCCGGCCTTCTTGAACAGGTCCTTGTTGTAGAAGAGCACCCAGGAGTCCTGCCGGTACGGCGTCGCGTACGCCTTGCCGTCGACCTTGTAGGAGTCGGCGCCGCCGATGCCCTTGGGCAGCTTCACGTCGGAGACGTCGAGCAGCTGGCCGCCCTCCTGCAGGGTGGTGACGTACTTGACCTCCTTCTGCGTGATGATGTCGGGGCCGGAGCCGGCGGCGAGGTCGGCGGTGATCAGCGTGTTGTAATCCGTCGCGTCGTACTCCTTGAGGTTGATCGTGATGTCGGGGTTCTTCTCGTGGAACGCGTCCGCGAGCGCCTTGAACTCCGGCGTGGTGTCGACGCTCCATGCCGACATCGTGAGGGTGACGGGACCGCTGGAGGCTGCGGGCTTGTCGGCCTCGGTGCTGCCGCTGCATCCGGCGAGCGCCAGCGCTGCCACAGCGGCGATGCTGCCGACGGCGAGGATCCTTCTGTTCATGCTGTTCGTGCTCCTTCGTGATTGCGGTCTGGCCGCGGTTCGGGTGTCTCAGTCTTCGTTCGAGGGGAGTCGGCTGGTGGTGCGGCGGCCGTCCGGCCAGACGACCGTCGCCGCACCGGCTTCGAGGGTGAGGGCGGGTGCGGATGCCGCGGATCCGGCGCCGTCCGCCGCGTCGCCGCTCAGCTGCACCGCCGCGGCGATCCACCGCCCGGTCTCCGGTGTGGTCGCGAGGACGGGCACGGCGGCGTCGGGGCCGAGGGGGCTGGCGTCCTGCCGCCGCTCGATGCCGGGGTCGAGACCGGGGGTGAGCGCCACGAGAGCGCTGGTCAGGTCGCCGAGGCGGGCGGATGCCGCATCCTCGGATGCCGTGGCGACCACCTCGCCCTGCTCTCCGGCGATGGCCCAGCCGCCGATCCGCAGCCGGGCGCCGTCGCTCTCGAGGGCGTCGACGCGGATCAGCCGCACCTCCCACGCGCCCCGCACGATCGAGCAGGTCGTGATCCGCCCGGCGAACACGACCTCGCCGCCGATGCCGGCGCCGTGCCGCGTCTGGACGGGGGCCGGATCGATCCAGTGCACGTGCGCCGACGACGAGGCCACGGCGATGTCGCCGTCGCGCGCGATGCCGAGCAGCGTCAGCCCGGTGCGGTGGGTGGCCCGGCCGGTCGCGTCGACGAGCGCGACGGACTGCTCCAGCGGCTCGGCCCACGCGTCGCCGTTCAGGAGCGGGGACGCGGCGGTGGAGTATCCCAGTCGCGCGTACAGCGGGGAGTCGCCGGCGACCGCCCCCGGCTGCGCGTGGTCGGTGCCGTGGTTGATCACGCGGACGATGCCGTCGGACGCCGTTCCGGAGACGATCCAGCCGGCGGGTGCCACCACGCGCAGGTCGTCGGGGAACGGCGCGGGTTCCGGGGCAGCCCAGACCGGATGGTCGGCAGGAAGCGCGATGCCCAGCATCCCCTTCGACGCCCAGTAGGGCGATCCGGGGCCGGAGTAGCTCTGCGCGAGGCGCCGCCACTCGCCGTGCCAGCCCATCGTGAGCAGGTCGTCGCGGTCCGGAGCCCCGTGCTCGTCGAAGTGCGCGATGATGCCCATCGCGGTACGGCGCAGGATGCCGAGGTCGGTGGACGGGACCTGCGCGAACGCGCCGACCCAGAAGGGAGCGGCGGCGGCGAACCGGTAGATCAGGCTGCGCCCCTCGATCAGCGGGCCGCCGTCGGCGCCGACCAGGTGCACGGCGTCCTGCAGGTAGCCGTCGAGTGCCTCGACGTCGCCGGCGAAGCGCTCGGGGGCTATCTCGCCGGCACCCTGCATGCGAGACCAGAGCACCGGGTACAGGTGCAGCGCCCAGCCGACGTAGTGGTCGTAGTTGCGGTCGTCGCCGTCGGAGAACCAGCCGTCGCCGCGGGCGAAGGAGTCGTGCCTGGCGAGGTCGTCGGCGATGTCGGATGCCGACCAGGGACCGCCGACCGAGCGCAGGAAGGTCTGCACCACGATGCGGAACCACACCCAGTTGTTCTGCGGGTAGGTGGTGTCGCCCACGACGGGCGAGAGGTACTCGATCACGCGCTGCTGGGTCGTCTCGTCGAGCCGGTCCCAGATCCAGGGCCGGGTCATGTCGAGGATGAGCGCGATCGAGGCGGCCTCGACCTTGGCCTGAGGGTGCTCGTCGAGCCGCACCCAGCGCTCTTCGGACGCCGGGTCGACGCCGGCCGCGATCCCGCGGCTGTAGTCGTGGATCAGCCGGTCCACGCCCTCGCCGCGCGCGCCGGCGATGCGGAAGCCCGCGAGCAGGAAGGTGCGGGCGAAGCCCTCCAGGCCGTCCACCGCCGCGCCGTAGCCGCCGGGAGCACCGGGGGGCGTGATGCGGGCGAAGCCGGGCGACGCCCATGCCGCCGCGCCGCTCAGCATCCGATCGGCGAAGGCGACCAGTGCCTCCCTCGATCCGCTCCGCAGCGGGCTGCGATGAGGAGTCGTCGGCGTGGGGGTCACAGGGTCTCCTTCGAACAGCGATCCGCACCCGGGAAAGGGTGACTGTTTCAGGAGATTAGCAATCCGTTTTGATCGCCTCAAGAAGGTTTACGTTCCACCATGAACGTTCATGATCGTTTATCGAAACGTGTCCTCCGCGCCCGGGGAAGCGCTTGCCGGGCGCATAGTGGAAGCATGCGCGCAGTCATCATGCACGGCCCCGGCGACGTCCGGGTCGAAGAGCTCCCCCTGCCCTCCCTCGTCGAGCCGACGGATGCCATCATCCGGCTCGACGCGACCTGCATCTGCGGATCGGACCTCTGGCCCTACCGCGGCATCCAGCCGATCAAGCGTCCCATCCGGATGGGTCATGAGTACATCGGCACTGTTGAGCAGGTCGGCGCGGAGGTGCGAGACCTCGCGGTCGGCGACTTCGTGGTCGGCTCGTTCATGGCATCCGACGGCACCTGCGAGATCTGCCGTGCCGGCTACCAGTCCCGGTGCATCCACGTGGTGGGAATGGGCTCGGTGGGAACGCAGGCCGAGTACGCGCGCGTCCCCTGGGCCGACGGCACGCTCGTGAAGGTGACCGGCGACCTGACCCCCGAGCGCCGGCGCAGCCTGCTCGCCGCATCCGATGTGCTCGGCACCGGGTGGTTCGCGGCGGTCGCCGCCGAGGCGGGGCCGGGAAAGACGGTCGCCGTGGTGGGCGACGGCGCGGTCGGGCTGTGCGGCATCCTCGCCGCCCGGCAGCTGGGCGCGGAGCGGATCATCGCGATGTCCCGGCACGCCGACCGGCAGGAGCTCGCGCGCCGGTTCGGCGCGACCGACATCGTCGAGGAGCGCGGGGATGCCGGGGTGGAGCGCATCAAGGAGCTCACCGGCGGCTACGGCGCGCACTCCACGATCGAGGCCGTCGGCACGCAGGAGTCCATGCAGCAGGCGATGCGCGCCACCCGCGCCGGCGGGCATGTGGGCTTCGTGGGTGTCTCGCACGACGTGACGATCGACGGCAGCGAGCTATTCTACTCGGGTGTCCACCTGCATGGCGGACCGGCGCCGGTGCGCCGCTGGCTGGCCGACCTGGTCGAGCTCATCATGACGGATGCCATCGACCCCGGTGTCGTGTTCGATCTCACACTCCCCCTCGACGAGGCCGCCGAGGGCTACCGGGCCATGGATGAGCGCCGCGCCACGAAGGTGCTGCTCGAGTTCTGACCCGCCTCAGGCGCTCGCGCGCACGATGAGCGCGGGCGCCAGGAGCGAGGTCGCCGCGCGGCCGCCCTCGATGTCCGCGATCAGCACCTGCACGGCCTGCTCGCCCAGCGCGTCGAAGTCCTGCCGCACGGTGGTCAGCGGGGGCTGGAACTGAGCGGCATCCGCGATGTCGTCGAAGCCGATCACCGCGACATCCTCGGGAACGCGGCGTCCGGCGTCGGCGAGAGCCCGCAGCGCGCCGAGCGCCATCTGATCGTTGGCCGCGAAGATCGCGGTGGCCTCGGACAGCTGCCCCGCGCGCGCGTGACCGGATGCCGCGCTCCAGTCGCCGCGCACGATCTCGGGCGCAGCGATGCCGGCGGCGGCGAGCGCCTGCCGCCAGCCGCGCTCGCGTTCGGCGGCCGCGAACGAGCCCTCGGGGCCGGCGAGGTGGTGCACGATGGCGTGGCCCGCGGCGAGCAGGTGCTCCGTCGCGGCGCGGGCCCCCGCGGCGTGGTCGGTGCCGATCACCGTGAAGCGCTCGTCGGGCGCGGAGTCGACCACCACCAGGCGGAGGCCGGCGGACGCCGCGTCGCGGGCCAGCGCGGTCGCCTCGTTGAGCACGATCGCGCCGTCCACGCCCTGATCGCGCAGACGGTCGAAGGCGTCATCGATGTCGCCACCGGCGCCGAGCGTCACGACGGTCACCGCATAGCCGTGGGAAGCCGCGGACTCGGCCACGGCCTGCAGCATCCGCGAGTTGCCGACCGTGGCGAGTGTCTGCGCGACCAGGCCGAGCGTGTGCGTGCGTCCGGTGCGCAGGGCGCGCGCCGCGCGGTTCGGGCGGTAGCCGAGCTCGGCCATCGCCTGCTCCACGCGCGCGCGGGTGTCCGGGTCCACCTTGGGGCTGTCGTTGGCGACCCGGGAGACGGTCTGACCGGACACGCCGGCCCGCTGGGCGACCATCGCCATCGACACGCGCCTGTTCGGCATCCGCTTCCCTCCGCCGCAACTCCGGATTGTTGACGTTACCACGGCCGAAGCGGTACCGTGTTGACGTGAACATCGAAGAATCTCCGGAGTTGCGGATCACCGAGCTCGGCGCGGGCGTCGTCAAGCGCGCCACCCGGCTGGCCGACGGACGCGAGCTGTTCTACTACGACGACCCCGGCACCTCCCTCGACGCGGAGCGCGCGATCGACGCCCGCACCCTCGACGAGCGTCCCGAGACCGCGACCATGCGTCAGGACGTGCTCTCCGGCGACTGGATCACCTTCGCGACCAAGCGGCAGAACCGGGTCATGATGCCCGGCGCCGACGCCGACCCGCTGGCGCCGCAGACGCCGACGAACCCGTCCGAGGTGCCCTCGCGCTACGACGTCGCGGTGTTCGAGAACCGCTCCCCCGCCTTCGGCCCTGCGCTGACGGATGCCACGGACACCGCGCCCGCGGCATCCGACCCGCCCCGCGGTCTCGACGACATGGCGCACCTCGGCATCGGCCGCACCCGCACCAGCGCAGGACGCTGCGAGGTCGTCTGCTTCAGCCCCGAGCCCGAGGGGTCGCTGGGCACCCAGTCCGTCACCCGCGCGCGCACCATCATCGAGGCGTGGGCGGACCGCACCGCGGCCCTGTCGGCGCTGCCCGGCATCGAGCAGGTGTTCCCGTTCGAGAACCGCGGCGAGGCCATCGGCGTGACCCTCCCGCATCCGCATGGCCAGATCTACTCCTACCCGTACATCACCCCGCGCACGCAGCGCCTGCTCGACAGCATCGCGCGCACCGCACCCGACCTGATGACGCGAGTGCTCGAGTCGGAGCAGTCCTCCAGCCGCGTCGTGCTGCAGAACGAGCACTGGACGGCGTTCGTGCCCTTCGCCGCCCGCTGGCCGCTCGAGGTGCAGGTCATGCCGCACCGGCACGCCGCCGACTTCACCGAACTGACGTCCGCGGAGCGGGATGCGCTCGCCCCGCTGTTCCTGCGGCTGCTGCGCGGCGTCGACGCGCTGTACGAGACCCCGACCGCGTACATCGGCGCCTGGCATCAGGCTCCGGTGAACGTCGGCCGCGACAGCATCCGGATGCGATTCGAGCTGACCAGTCCGCGCCGCGCCGCCGACAAGCTGAAGTTCCTGGCCGGTACCGAGGCCGCCATGAACGCCTGGAGCGCCGAGATCCTCCCCGAGGACACGGCGGCCCGCCTGCGCGACGCGATCGACACCATCCCCGCCCTCTGACCCGCCGCACCACTTTCTTCAGCCCTGGAGTCCCCATGACCGCACTCACCGCCGCCCGTGACCTGTTCGCGTCGTCCTTCGGGCACGAGCCCGACGGCGTCTGGTCCGCTCCCGGACGCGTGAATCTGATCGGCGAGCACACCGACTACAACGAGGGCTTCGTGCTGCCGTTCGCGATCCAGCACCGCACGTACGCGGCGGTGGCGCCGCGCACCGACGACCGGATCCGGGTGACCTCGAGCTTCGCGCGCCTGACCGTCGAGTGCGCGCTGGACGACCTGGAGAGCATGTTCCCCGTCGAGTACCAGGGCGCCGACCGTGACGTCCCGGAATGGTCTGCGTACGTGCTCGGCGTCGCGTGGGCGCTGCGCGCGTCGACGGGCTCAGCGTCCCCGCAGCGCGGCGTGGACATCGCGATCGCCTCCGACGTGCCGGTCGGGGCGGGGCTGTCCTCCTCGGCCGCGATCGAGGGAGCCGTGGCATCCGCCCTGAACGACCTCTGGGAGCTGGGACTGGATCCGGTCGCCCTCGCCCAGGTCGGTCGCAAGGCCGAGAACGAGGCCGTCGGCGCACCGACCGGGATCATGGATCAGATGTCGTCGATGCTCGGCCGACCGGATGCCGCGACCTTCATCGACTGCCGCAGTCTGGAGGCGAAGTCCGTTCCGACGGGCTTCCGCGACGCCGGGCTCGAGGTGCTCGTGATCGACACGCGGGTCACGCACGCCCACTCCACCGGCGGCTACCGGGAGCGCCGGGAGTCCTGCGAGCGGGGCGCGCAGCTGCTCGGCATCCGCTCCCTGCGCGACGCGAGCGTCTCCGACCTGCCGCGCGCGGCCGAGATCATGGACGACGTCACGTTCCGCCGGGTGCGGCACATCGTCACCGAGAACCAGCGCGTGCTCGACACGGTCGCCGCCCTCACCGAGCAGGGGCCGCAGGCGATCGGCGACCTCCTGGTCGCCTCGCACGCATCCATGCGCGACGACTTCGAGATCTCGGTCGCCGAGCTCGACACGGCAGTGGACACCGCGCTGGCGAACGGCGCGATCGGCGCCCGGATGACCGGCGGTGGCTTCGGCGGAGCGGCGATCGCGCTGGTCTCGCACGCGGATCTGCAGCGGGTGTCGGATGCGGTCGAGCGGGCGTTCGCGGATGCCGGCTTCACCGCGCCGCATATCTTCACGGTCTCGCCCTCCGAGGGCCCCCGCCGCGACGCCTGACCCCGCCCACGCGAGATTCCCGCCCCTGTTGGCCTACCTCGCCCCCGCTGATTTACGTGAATGAACAGGGGCGAAGTAGCTGAGCAGGGGCGAGGACGATCACATTTGACACAATGGAACCCGCGCGTCCGCGCGACGGAAGGAGACCCATGTCCTGGCTTGTCACCGGCGGTGCCGGCTACATAGGAGCGCACGTGGTGCGCGCACTGGCATCCGCGGGTCTCACCCCGGTCGTACTGGACGACCTGTCCAGCGGGCGTCCGTCTTTCGTGCCCGAGGGCGTGACGCTGGTCGAGGGCAGCATCCTCGACCGCGAGCTCATCGAGCGCACCCTGCGCGAGCACAATGCGGAGGGCGTGATCCACGTCGCGGGCTTCAAGTACGCCGGCGTCTCCGTGCAGCGCCCGCTGCACACGTACGCGCAGAACGTGGAGGGCACCCGGGTGATCCTCGAGGCCATGGAGGCCGCGGGCGTCGCGAACATCGTGTTCTCCTCCAGCGCCGCCGTCTTCGGCACCCCCGACGTCGAGCTCGTCACCGAGGACACCGTCAAGCGGCCGGCCAGCCCGTACGGCGAGTCGAAGCTCATCGGCGAGTGGCTGCTGCACGACCAGGGCGTCGCGACGGCGACATCCGAGAAGCCCCTGCGGCACACCTCGCTGCGCTACTTCAACGTGGTCGGCTCCGCTGACCCGACGGTCTACGACGTGAGCCCGCACAACCTGTTCCCGATCGTGTTCGAGGCGCTGCTCGAGGGCCGCACCCCGCAGATCAACGGCGACGACTACGACACCCCCGATGGAACCAACGTGCGCGACTACGTGCACGTCGGCGACATCGCGGCCGCGCACGTCGTGGCCGCACAGCGCCTCGCCGCAGGCGAGTCGATCGAGCCCGCCTACAACCTCGGCTCGGGCGACGGGCTGAGCGTGAAGCAGATCATGGATGCCATGGTGCGCGTCACCGGCATCGACTTCGTCCCCGCGATCGGTCCGCGCCGCCCCGGCGACCCCGACCGCATCGTCGCAGCTGGCGACCTCGCCGACCGCGACCTGGACTGGACGATGCGGTACACGGTCGACGAGATGGTGCGCTCGGGCTGGGAGGCCCGGCGCAACGCCGGCTGAGCTCCGATGGTCCTCGAGCTTCGCCCCGCGGCCGTCGCGGACGCCGACGGCATCGCCGAGGTGCACGTGCGCTCCTGGCAGGCGGCCTATCGCGGGCTGATGCCGCAGGAGGTGCTCGACGGCCTGTCCATCGCCGAGCGGGCCGCGAACTGGGCGCGCATCCTGGGCGAGACCGGGCGCGGATCGCAGACGCTCGTGGTGCTCGACGGTTCCCGGGTCGTGGGGTGGGCGAGCTTCGGCGACGCCAGGGATGCGGATGCCGATGGTGCCGGCTCAGCGGTCGGCACCGGCGAACTGTGGGGCATCTACGCGCACCCCGACGCCTGGTCCACCGGCGTCGGGCACCTGCTGATCTCCGCCGTCGAGGACGCCCTGCGGGAGGCCGGTCATGAGACCGCGTACCTGTGGGTGCTCGCGGGCAACGACCGGGCATCCGGCTTCTATGAGCGCCACGGCTGGCACGCCGACGGCGCGAGCAAGGTCGACGAGCGCCCGGGCCTCGTGCTCAACGAGCTCCGCCACGTGAAGCGCCTGGCCTGAAGCACCGCGCCGGCGTCTATCGGCCCACCACAACCCGCGCGCCCGGACACAGGAGGATTGCTGAGCACAGGAGAATTCCAGTCCGGAATGTCCTGTTCTCAGTAATCCCCCTGTTTTCGGAGACTCCCGGGTGGCGGCGCCGCCGGGCAGCGCACCCGCCCGCTCAGTCCAGCGCGGTCATCACGTGCTTGATGCGCGTGTAGTCGTCGAAGCCGTACTGCGACAGGTCCTTGCCGTAGCCGGAGTGCTTGAAGCCGCCGTGCGGCATGTCGGACACGAAGGGGATGTGGGTGTTCACCCACACGCACCCGAAGTCCAGGTCGCGGGTGAATCGCAGGGCGCGGCCGTGGTCGCGGGTCCACACGGATGCCGCCAGCGCGTACCGCACGCCGTTCGCCATCGCGAGCGCCTCGTCGTCGGTCTCGAAGGACTGCACGGTCAGCAGCGGGCCGAACACCTCGTCCTGCACGGCCTCGTCATCCTGCCGCATGCCCGAGACGATGGTCGGCTCGAAGAAGTACCCGCGCTCGCCCTGCCGGCGGCCGCCGGTCTCGATCCTCGCGTGCGCGGGGAGGCGATCGACGAAGCCCTGCACCTGCGCGAGCTGCGCGGCGCTGGAGAGCGGCCCGAAGAACACGCCCTCCTCGTGCGGGCCGCCGGTGCGGGCGTGCGTGCGCGTGCGGTCCACCAGCATCCGCACCAGTTCGTCATGCACCGAGGAGTGCACGAGCACGCGGGTCGCGGCCGTGCAGTCCTGCCCGGCGTTGAAGAACGCCGCTGCCACGATCCCCTCCGCGGCCTTCTGCAGCAGGGCGTCAGAGAAGACCACGGCGGGCGCCTTGCCGCCCAGCTCCAGATGCACGCGCTTCAGATCGTTCGCGGCTGATGAGGCGACCGCCATGCCCGCGCGCACCGATCCGGTGATCGCCACCATCTGCGGCACGGGATGCGCGACCAGCGTCGCCCCGGTCTCCCGCGCCCCGAGCACGACGTTCAGCGTGCCTGCCGGGGTGTGCTCGGCGACGATCTCGGCGAGCAGCAGCGTGGAGCGCGGGGTGGACTCGGCGGGCTTGAGCACCACCGTGTTGCCTGCGGCGAGCGCCGGGGCGATCTTCCACACCGCCATGTTCAGCGGGTAGTTCCAGGGCGTGACCTGCCCGATCACCCCGATCGGCTCGCGCCGCACGTAGGAGGTGTGTCCGGCGAGGTACTCCCCGGCGGCTCGCCCCTCCAGACTGCGGGCGGCCCCGGCGAAGAAGCGCAGCTGGTCGACGGACTGCTCGATCTCGTCGGCAACGAGCGTGGCGCGCGGTTTTCCGGTGTCCTGCGACTCCAGGTCGGCGAACTCCTCGGCCCGCGCGGCCATGGCATCCGCGATCCGGAACAGCGCGAGCTGGCGCTCGGCCGGCGTCGTGTCGCGCCAGATCGTGAACGCTGCAGCGGCGGCCGCGTAGGCGGCGTCCAGGTCATCCGCGTCGGAGAGGGGGATACTGCCGTCGACCTCGCCGGTCGCGGGGTCGATGAGGTCGAGGGTGCCGGTGCCGTGGGCATCCCGGAAGGACCCACCGATGTGGTTCTGCAGCGTCGTCAGCATGCCGACACTCTACTCATGCGAATGCGGAATCAGAAGAAAACTTCGCCCTAGACAATGGATTCGGTTGATTCGGTATTCATATAGTGTCAGAATCAGCACATGAGCGACAAGATGAAGAGCGTGGCGCTGGACGACGTCTCCAAGCGGATCATCGAACTGCTGCAGCAGGACGGCCGGCGCCCCTACGCCGAGATCGGCCGTGCGGTCGGTCTCAGCGAGGCGGCCGTCCGCCAGCGCGTGCAGCGGCTGACGGATGCCGGAGTCATGCAGATCGTAGCGGTCACCGATCCCCGTCAGCTCGGCTTCGCACGGATGGCGATGATCGGCATCCGCACCGCAGGGGATCCGCGCGAGGTCGCCGAGGCGGTGAAGGCGTTCGACGAGATCGCCTACGTGGTCGTGACGCTGGGCACCTTCGACGTGCTCGCCGAGGCGATCTGCGAGACCGATGAGGACCTGCTCGAGCTCGTCAGCAACCGCGTGCGCGCCATCCCGGGCGTCACGCACACCGAGAGCCTCATCTACGCGGGCCTTCACAAGGACTTCTACAACTGGGGCACGCGCTGATGGGCACCACCGTCTTCGAACGGTTCCGACCCGCGGATGCGGCGATCACCGCATCACTGCGGGACGCGAAGCACGCGCCGTTCTGGCTCGACGACGTCGAGCGTCCCTCCTACCCGGCACTCACGGGCGCCGCGCAGGCCGACCTCGTCGTCGTCGGAGGCGGGTACGTCGGTCTGTGGACCGCCGTGCGCGCCAAGGAACGCGATCCGCAGCGCTCGGTCATCGTGCTCGAGGCCGCGCGCGTCGGCTGGGCGGCGTCAGGCCGCAATGGCGGGTTCTGCGAGGCGAGCCTGACGCACGGCTACGAGAACGGCCTGAGCCGCTGGCCCGAGGAGATCGAGCAGCTCGAGCGCCTGGGCCTGGAGAACCTCGACGGCATCGAGCAGACCGTGCAGCGGTACGGCATGGATGTGGACTGGGAGCGCACCGGCCAGCTGGCGATCGCGACCGAGCCGCACCAGATCGAGTGGCTGGAGGGCGACGGCTTCCTCGACCAGGATGCCGTGCGCTCCGAGGTGCACTCCCCCACCTACCTCGCCGGCAACTGGGACCGTGAAGGCTGCGCCATGGTGCATCCGGCGAAGCTCGCCATCGAGCTGGCCCGGGTGGCCGTCGAGCTGGGCGTCGTGATCCACGAGCAGAGCCGGGTGACCGGCATCTCGGGCAACGGCCGTCAGACCGTGACCGTCGCCGGCGGCGCGACGGTGACCGCCGACCATGTGGCGCTCGCGACCAACGTCTTCCCCTCGCTGCTCAAGCGCAACCGTCTGATGACCGTCCCGGTGTACGACTACGCGCTGATGACCGAGCCGCTCACCGCCGAGCAGTACGACGCGATCGGCTGGAGGAACCGGCAGGGTCTGGCCGACAGCGCCAACCAGTTCCACTACTACCGGCTCAGCGCGGACAACCGCATCCTGTTCGGCGGCTACGACGCCATCTACCACTTCGGCGGCAAGGTGCGCGCCGAGTACGAGGAGCGGCCCGAGTCGTACCGCCGGCTCGCCTCGCACTTCTTCACGACCTTCCCCCAGCTGGAGGGGCTGAGGTTCACGCACCGCTGGGCCGGCGCGATCGACTCGTGCAGCCGGTTCTGCGCGTTCTACGGCACTGCCCGCGGCGGGCGCGTCGCCTATGCGACCGGATTCACCGGACTCGGCGTCGGCGCCAGCCGGTTCGGCGCCGACGTCATGCTCGACAAGCTGGCCGGGATGGAGACCGAGCGCACGCGGCTGAAGATGGTGCGCACCAAGCCCATCCCGTTCCCGCCCGAGCCGGCCGCGTCGATCGGCGTCAACCTCGTCCGCGCATCGATGGATCGCGCCGACCACAACGAGGGCAGGCGCGACCTGCTGCTGAAGACGCTCGACGCCGTCGGCATGGGCTTCGACTCGTGAGCGCGCTTCCGCTGGAGGTCGCGGGCGTCGTGACGGATGCTCTGTCGCCGGCGCTTCCGCACGGGCCGCTGCCTGCGGACGTGGTGCGCGAGGGCGCTCCCGGCACCGGCATCCGCGTGCTCGGCGCCTTCCGCGATGTGGAGCTCGGCATCTGGGAGATGAGCGAGGGCGCTGCCGTCGACACCGAGGCCGACGAGGTGTTCATCGTGCTGTCCGGCGCCGCGCGCGTCGACTTCATCGCACCGGCGCTGCCCTCGATCGAGGTGCGGACGGGGTCCGTCGTGCGGCTGACCGAGGGCATGCGCACCCTGTGGACCGTGCACGAGACCCTGCGCAAGGTGTACGTGGCCTGACGCCTTCCGAAGCGGAGGGTGCGGAGGTATGCTCACAGCGGGGACCTCGTCCGCGCGCCCAAGCGGCGCGGCGTTGTGCTGGGCCGACGCGAGGATGACAACACCCCGGAGCTGGGGCTCATCATGTTCGAGAAACTCAGGGCGACGGCCGTCCTTCCGGCGACAGACCTCGATCGCGCCAAGCGCTGGTGGCACGACGTGCTGGATCGCGACCCGGTCTACACGGACGCCGAATCTCAGAACCTGTTCTACGACGTCGGCGGCGCGGTGGTGCTGGTGTACCGCACCGATTTCGCGGGCACGGCGAAGAACACCGCCATCAACCTCGCGACCGACGACCTGGATCGCGATGTGGCGGCGCTGCGGGAACGCGGCGTCGAGTTCCACGAGTACGACTTCCCGGGACTCAAGACCGTAGACGGGATCGCGGATCTCGGCAGTGAACGCGGAGCGTGGTTCAGCGACAGCGAGGAGAACATCTTCGCCCTCGGCCAGCCATCGCCCGAGATGATGGAGCGCGTGATGGGCGGGACGCGCACCGACGGGTGAGGCCGACCCGCGCACGGCGGTCGGCGGCCTGGTCGCCGGCGCCACCGATTTCGAGCAGTTCAGCGCAGGCTGAACAGCGAATCACGGCCTGCTGGGGCGCCCGGACCGCGATGAACGGCTGAGCGCCGAGCGGCCAGCTGACGATCCCCCGAAACTGTCCTGGGAGATCGTCAGCGGCCGGAGGCCAGCAGCGCCAGGTGCAGGGCCGAGAGGGTCTCGCCGTCGTCGAGGTCGGCGCCCAGCAGGTCGGCGATCAGCGCGATGCGCTGGTAGAACACCGACCGCGAGAGATGAGAGGCTGCTGCCGCGGCCGTGCGGCTGCCGGGATGCGAGACGACCGCGCGCAGCACCCGCACCAGGTCGCCGTCGTGCTGCTCGTCGTGGCGGATGAGCGGGGCCAGCATGCGCTCGCTGTGCTCCTGCAGGCGGTGGTCGTCGCCGAGCTCGGTGACCAGCCGGGTCAGCGGACGGTCGTCGACCCGGCGCACCTCCCCTGCGCTCAGTCGAGCCGCGAGCAGTCGGGTCGGGCGCACGGAGGCCAGCAGCTCGGCGACCGTCGCGACGTCCGGCCCCACGGCGAGCCCGACGCCGGATGCCTCGGATGCCCGGCGCAGCAGGGCGGCTGCGAGCGAGACGGATGCCGAGACCAGCACGACGCCGTCGCCGCCGTGCACCGCCCCCAGCGCGCGGACGTCGAGATCGCGGCCTGAGGTCGACGCGCCACCTGTACTCGCTGCGCCGATCGCCGCGACCAGCGCACTGACATCCGCGGCATCCGCTCCCGCCGCGATCAGCACGCTGAGCACGCGCCCCCGCACCGGCAGTCCCGCCGCGTGAAGCCGGGCCGCCACATCGTCCGCGCCGGTGTGCCGCCCGTTCACGACCGCGTCGACGAGCTCGCGGGCCGGCAGCTCCGCCCACGCCTCCGGGCCGTCGGCCAGGCGCGCGAGCGCCAGCGCGGTCGCCGCGAGCTCGAGCACGGTCGTGCGCCCGGCGGGGTGCGCGGGCCCCGGCAGTGCCACCAGCGTCCCCCAGCGCACCCCTCGCGCCTCGACGGGCACGGCGAGGAGGCCGTCGCCGATGCGGGAGCGCGCCGGCCAGTCCGTCAGCACGACGGATACCGTGGCATCCCGCATGTCGGCGGTCACCACCTCGCGCCCGAGGGTCTCGAGCACCACCGGCGCCCCCAGCACCCGCGCGGTCTCGCGCACGACGGTGTCGGCGGGAGCCCCGCGCAGGGTGAGCCCGGTGAACAGCTCGTGCAGGCTCTGGCGCTCCTGCAGCGCCTCCAGCTGACCGGCGATGATCCGGCGGTGCACGGCCTCGGTGACGGCGACGAACTTGACCACCTGCTCCAGCGCGATCAGCGCCAGCCCGCGCGACCGGCACGCCGCGACCAGCGCCGGAGGCGCCACCGGGAAGCGCGCGCCCAGCTCCATCACGATGCCCGCGATGCCGGCATCCGCCAGGCTGTCGACCACGCCCCGCAGCGCGGCATCCGCACCCGGCCATCCCGCCGCGGTGGTGAGGAGCAGCTCGCCGCCGTCCAGCAGCTGCGCCACCTGATCGCTGTCGGAGACGTGCACCCAGCGCACCGGTGCGTCCAGCGCATCGCCGCCGACGAGCACCTGCGGGTCGCCGCGCAGCAGCACCTCAGCGTCGAGGACATCGCGTACGCGTGGCAGCGCGGCAGCATCCGGACGATCTGTCCGATTGTCGGCGAAGTCCTGACGATCTGCGGGCATGACGTCAGTCTCGCCGCTGTCAGCATGGGAAGCAAGCCGCCGGTCATTCTGTGCGGCCACCCGACGAGCACAACGTCCACGAACTCTCGATGAGGAGCATCCTGTGAGCACCATCCGCCACTTCATCGCCGGCACCGACGCCGGCGCAGCCGACCGCACTCTTCCGGTGTACGACCCCGCCACAGGCGAGGCGCACCGCCAGGTCGCCGCGGCCAGCACGGCGGAGGTCGAGCACGCGATCGCGGTCGCCAAGGAGGCGCAGCGCGCCTGGCGCTCATCGTCCCTCGTCAAGCGCGCCGACGTGTTCTTCCGGCTGCGCCAGATCCTCACCGAGCGCGCCGACGAGCTCGCCGCGATCGTCACCAGCGAGCACGGGAAGGTGCTCTCGGATGCCGCCGGCGAGGTCTCGCGCGGCATCGAGAACGTCGAGTTCGCCGCAGGCCTGCTGCACCACCTGAAGGGCGAGCGCGCCGAGCAGGTGTCCCGAGGAGTGGACGTGCACTCGGTCAAGCAGCCGGTGGGCGTGGTCGCCTGCATCACCCCGTTCAACTTCCCCGTGATGGTGCCGCTGTGGATGGTCGCGTCCGCGATCGCCTGCGGCAACGCCGTGGTGCTCAAGCCCAGCGAGAAGGATCCGTCGGCGGCGATCTGGCTGGCCAGGGCGTTCCAGGAGGCCGGCCTGCCGGATGGCGTGCTCAACGTCGTCAACGGCGACAAGGTCGCGGTCGACGCCCTGCTCGACTCCATGGAGATCGGCGCCGTGAGCTTCGTCGGCTCCACGCCCATCGCCCGCTCCATCTACGAGCGCGCCTCCGCGAACGGCAAGCGGGTACAGGCCCTCGGCGGCGCCAAGAACCACATGGTCGTCATGCCGGATGCCGACATCGACGGAGCGGTGACGGCCGCGATCTCGGCGGCGTACGGCTCCGCCGGCGAGCGCTGCATGGCCGTGTCGGTGCTGGTCGCCGTCGGCGACATCGCGGACGACCTGGTGGAGGGCATCCGCTCCCGCATCGGCGAGCTGCGCATCGGCCCCGGCACCGACCCGGCCAGCGAGATGGGCCCGCTGATCACCCGCGAGCACCGCGACAAGGTCGCCTCCTACGTGGCGGCCGCCGCCGCCGAAGGCGGCACGGTCGTGGTCGACGGCACGCAGCGCGCGTTCGAGGGCGACGGATTCTTCACCGGCGTCTCACTCATCGACAACGTCACCACCGACATGAAGGTGTACCAGGACGAGATCTTCGGGCCGGTGCTCTCGGTGGTCCGCGTGAACAGCTACGAGGCGGCCGTCGAGCTGATCAACGCCAACCGGTTCGGCAACGGCACCGCGATCTTCACCCGCGACGGCGGCACCGCCCGTCAGTTCGAGTACGACATCGAGGTCGGCATGGTCGGCATCAACGTGCCGATCCCCGTGCCGGTGGGCGCGTTCTCGTTCGGCGGCTGGAAGGACTCGCTGTTCGGCGACTCGCACATCTACGGCCCCGAGTCGATCGGCTTCTACACCCGCTCCAAGGTCGTCACCACCCGCTGGCCCGACCACACCCCCGCCCAGCTCGACCTCGGCTTCCCGAGCAACCACTGAAAGGCGCACGATCATGGCACAGTTCACCGACCGCCACGGCGTCACGCACCCTCTGCCCGCCCCTGAGGCAGAGGCCCAGGTGCGGGCCGATGACCGCGCTCACGTGTTCCACTCCTGGAGCGCGCAGGCGCTCATCGACCCGATGCCGGTCGCGGCGGGCGAGGGCTCGACGTTCTGGGACTACCAGGGCAACGCCTACCTGGACTTCTCGAGTCAGCTGGTCAACCTGAACCTCGGGCATCAGCATCCGGATCTCGTCGCCGCCATCCAGCAGCAGGCGGGGCGCCTGGCGACCATCCAGCCGGCCCTCGCGAACGACGTGCGCGGCGAGCTGGCCCGGCTCATCTCCGAGGTGGCCGGCGACGGCTTCGAGAAGGTGTTCTTCACGAACGGCGGAGCGGATGCCAATGAGTACGCGGTGCGCATGGCGCGCCAGACCACCGGCCGCCGCAAGGTGCTGTCGATGTACCGCAGCTACCACGGCTCCACGTCCACGGCGATCTCGCTGACCGGCGACCCGCGGCGCTGGGCGAACGAGGTCAGCGATGCGGGCGCGGTGCGGTTCTTCGGCCCGTACGCATACCGCTCCGCGTTCCACTCCGAGTCGGAGGAGCAGGAGGGCGAGCGCGCGCTCGCGCACCTGGAGCAGACCGTGCAGCTCGAGGGGCCGTCCACGATCGCGGCGATCATCATCGAATCGGTCGTCGGCACCAACGGCGTGCTCGCACCGCCGCCGGGCTACCTGCAGGGCGTGCGCGAGCTGTGCGATCGGTACGGCATCGTCTACATCGCCGACGAGGTGATGGTCGGCTTCGGGCGAGTGGGCGAGTGGTTCGGCTTCCAGGCCTACGGCGGGCAGCCCGACCTGATCACCTTCGCGAAGGGCGTGAACTCCGGGTACGTGCCGCTGGGCGGCGTGGTCATCTCGGACCGCATCGCAGCGCACTTCGACGAGGTCTCCTTCCCGGGCGGGCTCACCTACTCCGGGCATCCGCTGGCCTGCGCGGCCGGCGTGGCGACGTTCGAGGTGTTCCGCCGCGACGGCATCCTGGAGCGCGTGCGCGACCTGGGCGAGCGGATCGTCGAGCCGACCCTGCGCGGGTGGGCGGAGACGCACCCGAGTGTCGGAGAGGTGCGCGGCCGTGGCCTGTTCTGGGCTGTGGAGCTGGTGCGGGATCGCGAGACCCGCGAGCCGCTGGTGCCGTTCAACGCGGCGGGGGCGGATGCTGCGCCGATGGCGGCATTCGCCGCTGCCGCGAAGAAGGCGGGCGTCTGGCCCTTCGTGCACTTCAACCGCACGCACATCGCCCCGCCGCTGGTGATCACCGAGGAGGAGCTGGTGCGCGGCCTGTCCGCGATCGACGAGGCCCTGACCGTGGCGGACGGGTACACCGTCTGAGCGCAGCAGGCACCGCCTGACACGCAGCAGGATCGTCGAGACCCCCCTTGCCGTCGAGACCCCCAGGTACGGACGTCCGCAGCTGGGGGTCTCGACGCTATCCGGGGGTGTCGGCGGGCGCCGAGTCCCCCAGAGGGACGCGCGCCTCGGTTGCCCTCACACGGTGCTCCTGCAATGCTGGGTGCATGAACCTCTCGCTCTGACCCATTCCGCCGCGGCCGTCCGGCCCGCCCGTCAGAAGAGAGTTCACGCATGCCTGCTTCCGAGCACATCTCCGAGTTCATCGACCGCATCGCGGACACCTTGTACGCCCTTCCCGGCGTGGAGGCAGTCGCGCTCGGCGGTTCCCGCGCCCAGGGCGCGGAGCGCCCCGACAGCGACTGGGATGTCGCGGTCTACTACCGGAGCGGATTCTCGCCGGACTCCGTCAGAGCCCTGGGGTGGCCAGGTCAGGTCACCGATCTGGGCGGGTGGGGCCCGCTCTTCAACGGCGGCGGCTGGCTGACCGTAGACGGCCGCGCAGTCGACCTGCACTACCGCGACCTGACCCTCATCGAGCGCATCCATGCGGATGCCTGCCACGGCGACTTCACGATCGAGCCGCTGCTGTTCCATCAGGCCGGGATCCCGAGCTACATCCTGCTCGCCGAACTCGGCATCAACCGGCCGCTGCGCGGCTCCCTACCGGTCTGGGAGTACCCGCCCGCGCTGCGGGCCTCGGCTCCGCCGATCTGGTGGAACGGCGCCTACCTCACCCTCCACTACGCGGAGGCCGGCCACGCCCGGCACGGCCGGGTGGCGCAGTGCATCGGCCTGCTCAGCCAGGCGGCCTGCCGGACGGCGCACGCGATCCTCGCGCATCGCGGCGAGTGGGTCACGAACGAGAAGCGGATGCTGGATGCCGCGGGCCTTCGCGCCGTGGACCGTCTGGTCTCCGGCCTCGGCCCCGACTCGGATGCCCTCGTCCGCGCGGCGCGCGACGTGCGCGAACTCCTGACGAACGCAATCCGTGCGGAAGGCATCACCACGGACTGAGCGTGTCACGCGTGGGTGATGCGCGTGCTGCACGCCGCCGCCGACGGACTGCAGTCGGCCTGGATGCTCGACCACTCGATCGACATGGCGGCGGACCTCGAAGAGCTGCTGCGGGTGCTCCGCCCGGCCTGACAGCGACGGGATCCGGCGGTAGCCTGAACGCGATGGACGAGATCGCGCACACCGCCGAGGGGCCCGTCCGAGGAGTCGGTCGCGCCGACGGATCACTCGCGTTCCTGGGCATCCCCTACGCCGCTCCGCCGACGGGAAAGCGGCGCTTCCAGCCGCCGCAGCCGGTGACGCCCTGGACCGAGCCGCTCGATGCGACCGCCTACGGGCCGACGCCGCAGCGCCGCCCGGAGGACAATGCGATCATCCCCGAGCCGAGCGTTCCAGGCACGGCGACGCTGAACCTGAACGTGTTCACGCCTGCCCTCGACGGCGGCGCACCCGTGCTGGTCTGGATCCACGGCGGCGGCTACTCGGCGGGCTCCTCCGCGAGCCCGTGGTACGACGGCGCGTCGTTCACCCGCGACGGCGTCGTGCTGGTGACCATCTCGTACCGGCTCGGCTTCGACGGGTTCGGCGTGATCGACGGCGTCCCCGACAACCGCGGTGTGCGCGACTGGATGGCGGCGCTGGAGTGGGTGCGGCGCAACATCGCCTCCTTCGGCGGCGACCCGGGCCGCGTGACGATCGCGGGCCAGTCCGCCGGCGGCGGCGCCGTGCTCACGCTGTTCGGGATGCCTGCCGCACAGCACCTGTTCCACGCCGGGATCTCGATCAGCGGAGCACTCGGCGACCTGCCCCGCGAGCGCGCCCGGGCGCGCAGCGAGCTGCTCGCCTCGATGGTCGGATGCGAACCGACCCTGGAGGGCTACCGCGGCGTGAAGGAGCGCGCGCTCACCCGGCGCCAGTTCGAGGCATCCCTGCTCGGCAAGAAGGGAATGGCGGCCACCACCGCCACGCTCACCGACGGCCTCCCCTGGGGACCGGTGATCGACGGCGACCTCATCACCCGTCCGACGGTCGACTCGTTCGCCGCGGGGAACGGGGCAGGCAAGCCGCTGCTGCTGGGGGCCACGGACGACGAGTTCACCATGATCTTCGACAACGCGCCGCGGGCCCTCAGATGGGTGCCCGTCCCGCTCGCACTGCGCGTCGTGGAGAAGGCCGGCGCGCTGCGCCGCCGGTGGCGGCGGTCCAACCGTGCGCGGCGCGGCGCGGGGCCCGCGCTGGGGCGCTTCGTCACCGATCGCATCTTCCGCTCGCTGGTCGTGCGGGTCGCGGAGACGCGGCGGGATGCCGGCACCTGGGTCTACCGCTTCGCCTGGAGCTCTCCTGTGAACGGGTGGTCGCACCACTGCCTCGACGTGCCGTTCTGGTTCGACTGCCTCCGCGAGGAGCACGTCGCGAAGATGACGGGCGCGCACCCGCCGCAGTCGCTGGCCTCCGAGATGCACTCGGCGGCCGTCGCATTCGTGACCTCCGGTGATCCGGGTTGGCCGGCCTGGCGCAGCGAGCCGGGCATCACGCGGATCTTCGGCGATCAGCCCGCTCTCTCGCGCAGCGCCTACGACGACGCCCTGCCCCTGGTCTAGCAGCGGCGTCCTGTCCCAGAAGCGGAGGGTGCGCAGCATCCGCACCCGCCACTACTGCGACACAGGTTCCGTCCTGCCCGGATGCGCGCCAGGCACCGGCACGCGGATACGACGACGCCCTGCCGCAGGACCCAGAGCACCAGGGGCCTGCGACAGGGCGACGGGTTTGTCGCAGCTCAGCGCACCGGCTCGAGCAGCGGGATCTCGTAGCGGTGCGGCGTGCCGAAGCGGTGCGCGGTGACCGACACGGCCTGCTCGCGCAGGAAGGTGAGCAGCTCCACACGACCGGCGGCGACCACCGGGTTCGCGTAGATCGCCAGGCTCGGCGAGCCGTTCACGGCCGCGGCGGTCGCTGCGGCGGTGGTGCCGATCACGCGGACGCGACCGCCAGCGCCGGACAGGCGACGCGCGTGCGCGCCCCAGGCATCCGCATCCTCGGTCACGACGGTCACGCCGTGCGCACCCAGCCAGGTGACGACGGCGGCGGGCAGAGCGGATGCTGCGCTCACAGTGACGCGCGAGCGGGCCCGCAGGCCGGCGGCGACGACGCGCACCAGCTCGGCCATGCCCCTTCCCGCCATCGAACCCTGTCCCTCGTAGCGGACCGTGACCGGCAGCGCCTGGTAGCGCAGCGCGTTCTGCTCGGTGACCAGACCGGTCGCGTCGCGCACGACACCGAACTCGGTGCCCCACGCGTCGATGTCGGTGGCGAGCGCACCGCGCAGCCACGCGGCGTCGTCGCCCTCCACGAGCGCAGCGGCCGAGAGGCCCAGCTCGTCCAGCGGACGGGTGGTCTTCACCGGGGCATCCGTCCACTCCGACAGGCCGACGAGGTAGTTCGGGCCGCCGGCCTTGGAGCCGGCGCCGACGGCGGCCTTCTTCCAGCCGCCGAACGGCTGGCGCTGCACGATGGCGCCGGTGGTGCCGCGGTTGACGTACACGTTGCCGGCCTGGATGTTCGCCAGCCACTGCTGGATCTCGTCCTCGTCCAGCGAGTGGATGCCGCTGGTCAGGCCGTAGTCGATGTCGTTGACGATGTCGATGGCCTCGGTCAGCGTCTCGGCGGTCATGACGCCGAGCACCGGACCGAAGTACTCGACGCGGTGGAACTCGCTGCCGCGCTGCACGCCGTCGCGGATGCCGGGGGTCCACAGCTGGCCCGCGTCGTCGAGCTTGGTGGGCTCGAGCATCCAGGACTGGCCGGGGTGCAGCTCGGTGAGGGCGCCGAGCAGCTTGCCCTCGGCCGGGCCGATCAGCGGGCCGATGCGGTTGGAGCCGTCCTCGGGCATGCCCACCTCGTAGGCGCGCACGGCGTCGACCAGCTGGCGGCGGAAGCGCTCGGACTTGGCGGCGGAGCCGACCAGCACGACGAGCGACGCCGCCGAGCACTTCTGACCGGCGTGGCCGAATGCCGAGTAGGCGACGTCCTTGGCGGCGAGGTCCAGGTCGGCCGACGGGGTGACGATGATGGCGTTCTTGCCACTGGTCTCGGCGAGCAGGGGCAGGTCCTGGCGGAAGCCGCGGAACAGCTCGGCCGTCTCGTAGCCGCCGGTCAGGATCACGCGGCCCACGGCCGGGTCGCTGACCAGCTGTGTGCCCAGCTCGCGGCCGTCGAGCTGCACGTACTGCAGCACGTCGCGCGGCACGCCGGCCTCCCACAGCGCCTCGATCATGACGGCGCCGGAGCGGCGGGCCTGACGGGCGGGCTTGATGATCACCGGTGAACCGGTGGCCAGGGCCGAGAGGGTGGAGCCGGCGGGGATCGCGACCGGGAAGTTCCACGGCGGGGTGACCACGGTCAGGCCGACCGGGTGCATCTCGGCGCCGTCGACGTCGGCGAGCGCCTTGGCGCTCTCGGCGTAGTAGTGCGCGAAGTCGATCGCCTCGGAGACCTCGGGGTCGCCCTGCTCGATGACCTTTCCGGCCTCGGAGCCCATGACCTCGAGCAGCTCGGCGCGGCGCGCCTCGAGCACGTCGCCGGCGCGGTGCAGGATCTCCGCACGACCGGCGGCGCCGAGTGCGCGCCAGGCCTCGCCCGCGGCGACGGCGGTCGCGATGCGCTCGGAGACCTGCTCGGCCGTGGTGAGGGTGTTCGCGGCGACGGTGTCGTTCCCGAGGTTCGAGGCGACCATGCGGGCGCGGATCGCGTCGGCCCACTCGCGGTTGGCCGCCAGCGATGGGTCGGTGTCGGGCGTGTTCACGAAGCCGTCGCGCGGTGCCGGAGCTGCGGGCAGCTGACGGTTCTGCGTGCGGTTCGGGCCGGGCACCTCGGTCGGCATGGCGGCGACGGATGCCAGGAAGCGCTCCTTCTCGCGCTCGAACAGCTTCGGGTCGGCGTCGAGGTCGAACACGGCGGACATGAAGTTCTCGTGGCTCGCACCCTCCTCCAGACGGCGGATGAGGTAGGCGATCGCGACGTCGAACTCGTCGGGGTGCACCACCGGCGTGTAGAGCAGCAGCGAGCCGACGGTGCGCTTCACGACGGCGGCCTGAGCGGACGCCATGCCCAGCAGCATCTCGAACTCGATGCCCTCCTGCACGCCGCGCTTGGAGGCGAGCAGCCAGGCCATCGCGATGTCGAAGAGGTTGTGACCGGCGACGCCGATGCGCACGTTGCCGATGTGCTCGGGGCGCAGGGCGTAGTCGAGCACGGCCTTGTACGAGGCGTCGGACTCCTGCTTGGTCGACCAGGTGGCCAGCGCCCAGCCGTGCGACTCGGCGTCGACGGTCTCCATGGGCAGGTTGGCGCCCTTCACGACGCGCACCTTGATGGGGGCGCCGCCGTCGGCCACACGCTTGGCGGCCCACTCCTGCAGGCGGATCATGGCGGAGAGGGCGTCGGGCAGGTAGGCCTGCAGCACGATGCCGGCCTCGAGGTCCTTGAACTCGGGACGGTCGAGGATGCCGGTGAAGACCGCGATCGTGAGGTCGAGGTCCTTGTACTCCTCCATGTCGAGGTTGATGAACTTCTTGGGGCCGCGGGCGGGCTTGGCGGCGATCTCGTAGAGCGGGTGCAGCGCCTTGATGGCATGCGCGACGGCCTCGTCGAACGCCCACGGGCTGTGCGGGGCGACGGTCGAGGAGACCTTGATCGAGACGTAGTCCACGTCGTCGCGGAGCAGCAGGCGGCGGGTGCCCTCCAGGCGGCGGACGGCCTCGTCCTTGCCGAGGATGGCCTCGCCGAGCAGGTTGACGTTGAGCTTGACGCCCTGGGTCTCGCGGATGTGCTTGATCGCGGCGCCCAGCTTCTCGTCGCGGGCGTCGACGATCAGGTGGCGCACCATCTGGCGCAGCACGGCGCGTGCGGAGGGGACGACGATGCCGGGGAGCATGGTGGCGGTGGCGCCGCCCAGGCCGATCGCCCCCTTCATGATGCCGGGGAGGAAGGCGGGGGTCAGCGGCACGAGCTCCTTGAGCTTCGCGGCGGCGACCTTCAGGTCCTCGGGGCGCACGACGCCGTCGACGAAGCCGACGGTGAAGTCCAGGCCGTTGGGGTCGCGCAGCACGCCGGCGAGACGCTGGCCGGCGGCATCGACCGGAACCTCACGGCTGTCGACCAGCCACTTCTTGACGAGGGCGACGGCGTCGTCGGCCAGTTCGGCGAGGTCGTTGACGGATGCTTCGGAAGCGGACACAGGGGTGCTCATGCTCCCAGGATGCCGCGTTCGAACCTCTATGAAAAGCGATGATTGATGAAGGATAATGTTCGTTGTCATCGATGAATCGGGGGACGGGGATGTTCGAGCTGAGACGCCTGCGGCTGCTGCATGAACTGGCGCTGCGCGGCACGATCGCCGAAGTCGCCGCATCGCTCTCCTACTCCCCCTCGACGGTGTCGCAGCAGCTCTCGCTGCTGGAGCGCGAGGCCGGCGTCGCCCTGCTGGAGCCGGACGGCCGTCGGGTGCGGCTGACGCCGCAGGGGCGGATGCTGGCCGAGCACGCAGCACGCGCTCTGGAGCTCGACGAGGCGGCCCGAGCAGCGCTGGCCGCGCACGCCGGCTGGGAGACCGTGCGGCTGTCGGCGATGCCGACGGCGGCGGAGACCATCGTTCCGGCGGCGCTCACCGTGCTCGCGGAGCGCGCACCGGGGCTGCGCGTGGAGCTGGCCGAGCTGCCGCCCGAGGAGAGCCTGTTCGAACTGTGGGCCCGCCGGTTCGACCTGGTGATCGCCGAGCAGTACCCGGGGCACACCCGCGAACTGCGCGACGGCGTGGTGCACGATCTTCTGGGCGAGGACCCGATCCGGATCGTGCTCCCCCCCGCCGAGCGCCCGACGCCACTGCCCGACCTGCGCGACCGCGCCTGGGTGATGGAGCCAGAGGGCACGGCCGCCCGGCAGTGGGCGGTGCAGCAGTGCCGGGCGGCGGGGTTCGAGCCCGACATCCGCTATGAGGCGGCCGACCTGACCGCGCACGTGCGACTGGTGGCATCCGGTCACGCCGTCGGCATGCTGCCCGATCTGATCTGGGGCGACGAGCCGAGCCCGCTGACGGTCGCAGAACTGCCCGGCTCCCCCGTGCGCGAGGTGTTCACCGCCGTGCGCGCGTCGTCGCGCGCCGACGAGTCCGTCGCGCTGGTGCGCACCGCCCTGCGCGAGGCCTTCACCGCGCACCACCGCGTCGCGCCCTGAGCCGGCGGGCGGTCACGGGACGGACATCCGATGTTTCCTCCTCGTCCATCCACGGTGCCTAGTGTCCCGAGGGTCCCGACCCCGAAGGAACCCTCATGTGCGACCACGACGCGCCCATCTCCCGTCCGATCGACGCCGACGCTGAGCTGGCCCGGCTCGGATTCTCCCGCCGCGGCATGCTTCGGGCCGCGGGCATCGCCCTCGCCGCGGGAGGGCTGTCGGCAGTGGTCGGCGAGGCCACGACCGCCTCGGCCTCGGCCGCCGCCGGCCGTCCGCAGACCGCTCCCCCGCTGACCTGGCTGGTCGGCGATCACCACGTGCACACGCAGTTCAGCCATGACGCGAAATACCGGATGGCGCAGCAGCTCGACGCCGCGCAGCGCTACGGCGTCGACTGGCTCGCGTTCACCGAGCACAGCAACTTCGCCCACGCGGAGCGCGGGCTGCCGACCGCGCGCGAGCAGATCCAGCGCGAGCGCGACGCACGGCGCATGCTGATCTTCCAGGGACTGGAGTGGTACATCCCCGGCGCCGAGCACGCCTCGGTGCTGGTGGCGCCCGGCACCGACGACGCGCGTGTGCTGCGTGCGTTCGAGCTGGCCTGGGACGGCAAGCTCAACGGCTGGGAGCGTCCGGCGAATGCCGCACAGGCGGCCGACTTCCAGCGCAGGGCCGCCGAGGCGATCGCCTGGCTCGGCGCGCAGAAGCGGGCCGGCCTCATCGCGGATGCCGTGGCGCTCGCCAACCACCCGATGCGCCTGGGCATCGACTCCCCGCACGAGATCCGCGCCTGGCGCGACGCCGACCCGCACATCATGATCGGCATGGAGGGCGCTCCCGGCGCCCAGGGCTCCGCGATCAGCCAGTACTCGGGTCCGGGCGATCAGCGCGGCGAGTACGTCAACGCCCCGCGTCCGGACAGCTGGCCCGGGTACCCCGCCGACGCGTACCGGCCCTATGGCGGGTTCGACTGGGCGACGGCGACGGTCGGCGGGCTCTGGGATGCCCTGCTCGCCGAGGGCCGGCCCTTCTGGATCACCTCCAACTCCGACAACCACCTGACGGTCAAGGACACCTGGCGGATCGGCGACTACCCGGCGGGCGAGCCCTACGCGAGCCTGCCGAACGAGTTCGACCGCTGGGCTGTGCTCGGCAAGCGCCCCGACCCGGTCGACACCGGGGTGCCGCAGGGCGGCAGCGACTTCTGGCCTGGACAGTTCTCCCGACTGCACACCGGCGTCACCTCGCGCACATACGCGGGCGTGCTCGATGCGATGCGCCGGGGCCGCATGTGGGTGGACCACGGCCACCTGCTCGCCGGGCTCGACGTGCAGGCGCAGGCCACCATGCCCGGCAAGGGCCACGGCCGCGGCAACGGTGCGGGCAACGGCTGGGGCAACGCGGCAGGGCGCTCAGCCACCCTCGGCGACACCCTCACGGCGCGCCGCGGACAGGACGTGGTCGTGACGATCACCGTGTCCACCACCGAGTACGCCAACGCCGCCGGCATCCGCCCCGAGCTCGCGCACGTCGACCTGATCGCGGGCCCGGTCACGGGACCTTCGACGGATGCGGATGCCGTGCGCGCCCCGGAGACCCGCGTCGTGCGGCAGTTCGACACCACCGGACGCCGGGGCACCTTCACGCTGACGCACGTGTTCGAGAAGGTCGACCGCCCGTTCTACGTGCGCTTCCGCGGCAGCGACGGCAACCGCAACGGCGTCGGCTACCACGGCGCCTCGGTCGATCCTGCGGGGCCCCTGCGGCACGGGGACGGCGAGGGCGACCCGTGGAAGGACACCTGGTTCTACGCGAACCCGATCTTCGTGCAGGTGGGCTGACGGGCGGCGCTCAGAGCGCGCGCACGGTCGCGTGCGGCATCCGCTCGCGCATGACGCGCACCGCCTCGGGGTTGTGGTCGACGAGCACGGCGTCGCGGCCGAGGGCGGATGCCACCGCACCGGTCGTGCCCGATCCGGCGAACAGGTCGAGCACCCTGTCGCCCGGTCGTGACGACGCCTGCACGATGCGGCGCAGCACGCCCTCGGGCTTCTGCGTCGGGTACCCGGTCTTCTCGCGTCCCGTGGTCGGCACGATCGTGTGCCACCAGACGTCGGTGGGCAGCTTGCCGCGGGCGGCCTTCTCGGCCGTGACCAGACCCGGAGCCATGTAGGGCTCACGGTCCACGGCATCCGAGTCGAAGAAGTGCCCGCCGGGCGTCTTGACGTAGACCAGGATCGTGTCGTGCTTGGTGGGCCAGCGCCGTCGCGACTTGGCCCCGTAGTCGTAGGCCCAGATCAGCTCGTTCAGGAACGCGTCGCGGCCGAACACCGCATCCAGCATGACCTTGGCGTAGTGCGCCTCGCGGTAGTCCAGGTGCAGGTACAGCGTGCCGTCGTCGGCGAGCAGCCGCCAGGCCTCCTCGAGCCGCGGCATGAGGAAGTCGCCATAGTCGTCGAAGCGGTCGTCGTAGGCGCGCAGCATTCCCCGCACGCGTTCGTAGGCCAGGCCGTGGAATCCGTGCCTGACCTCCCTCTCGCCCGCGCGCCCGCCAGAACTCCGGAGATCCGTGGCCGAACCGGGCGATCCCGCGGCATCCGCGCCGGTTTCGGCCGCATTCTCCGGAGTTGTGTCCGCCCGCCGGGCCGTCACGACCTGCCGTTCCTGCGCACGGCCGGTGTTGAACGGCGGGTCGAGGTAGACGAGGGAGAAGGATCCGGATGCCAGGGTGCCGGCCGCCTCGAGGTTGTCGCCCTCGATGATCTCGACCGAGCCGGGCATTGCGGGCGCTTCGCGCGGAGATGTGCGCTTCATGCGGACGGAATCCGAGGGCTGATCCGCGGCAGGCGCACTTTCCCGCGCGAGGCGCTCGGTGTCAGCGCTCACTGCGCGCCGCGTTCACGGAACACGGTGCAGCCACGCATCGGTGGCGAACTTCGACTCGACCAGGGCCTCGGCGTCCGCATACTCATCCGCCGTGATCGCACCGTCCTCGGCGCCGGTCAGCGCGCGGAACGTCTCCTTGAAGCGCTCGATGATCTCGCTGCGCTCCATGCCGGTCTGGGTGCGCAGCGGATCGACGCGCTTGGCAGCGGAGGTGGTGCCCTTGTCGCTGAGCTTCTCGCGGCCGATGCGCAGCACCTCGGTCATGGTCTGGCCGTCGATGTCGTACGAGATGGTCGCGTGGTGCAGCACGCCGCCGTTCGCGAGACGCTTCTGCGCGGCGCCGCCGATCTTGCCGGTGGGCGAGGCGATGTCGTTGAGGGGCTGGTAGGTCGCGTCGATGCCGACCGAGCGCAGCGCCTGCAGCACCCAGTCGTCGAGGAACGCGTAGGAGTCGGCGAAGGTCATGCCCTGCACGAGGGATGCCGGCACGTAGAGCGAGTAGGTGATGATCTGGCCCGCGGCCATCATCATCGCGCCACCGCCGGAGATCCGGCGCACGACGTCGAAGCCGTGGCGAGCCGCGCCCTCCGGGTCGACCTCGTTGCGGTACGACTGGAACGAGCCGATCACCACGGCGGACTCGTCCCACTCCCAGATGCGCAGCGTGGGACGGCGGCGCCCCTCGCCCACGCGCGAGGTGAGCACCTCGTCGAGCGCGAGGTTCATCCGAGGCGAGACAGCCTTCTCGTGCACGATCTCCCAGTCGAAGTCACGCCAGCCGGGAGCGGTCACCAGGGCGCGGCGCACCACCGTGCCGACCGCCTCGGGGGTGAAGCCCAGCAGCTGCGCGCCGTCGGGCAGCGCACCGCGCACCGCGGCGGCGATCGTGGAGACGTCGGCTTCGACGGGCATCCCCTCGACGGCGGCGTTGATCGCCTCCAGTGCCGTGTCCGGCTCGAGGAAGAAGTCTCCCGCGAGGCGGAAGTCGCGGATCAGTCCGTCTTCGACCTCGAGGTCGACGACGACGAGCTTGCCACCGGGAACCTTGTACTCACCATGCACCGCTCCAGCTTAACGGCGCGCTCTCAGGCGCGGACGGTCGGGTCGGGCAGGCCGGTGTCGATGCGGGGCTTGTCACCGCGCGACGCCTTCATCCACACGAAGAAGCCGACGATGGTGAAGCCGCCGTAGAACAGGTACATGAACGCGGTCGCGTAGTAGCCGGCCGAGAACAGCAGCGGCACGCCCACAGCATCCACCGCGACCCAGATCAGCCAGAACTCGACCCATCCCTTGGCCATCGCCCAGGTCGCCAGCAGCGACCCGACGAAGGTCCAGGCGTCGCTCCACACCGGCTCGTACGAGCCCAGCATCCGGAAGATCGGGGTCAGGCCCGCCGTGCCGACGAGCAGCGCGCCGATCAGCAGCACGCGCGTGCGCCCCGAGGCCCAGCGCGGCACGATCGCGTGCCCCTCGCCGTCTCTCGCCTGCTTCCAGCGCACCCAGCCGTAGATCGAGACGGCGATGAACATCACCTGCCGGCCGGCCTGGCCGAACAGGTTCGCGGTGTGGTCGGTGCCGAACACGCTGCCCAGGAACACCGTCAGGAGCAGGGCAGGGCGTTGCCGATGATCCCCACGGGCCAGGCCCACAGCCGGCGGCGCATCGCGCCGAGAGCGGATGCCAGTCCGAAGACGTTCCCGACCACCTCGCGCACCAGGAGCGACGACGATCCGACGGGGATCTGCGCGTTGAAGGCGTCCAGCAGCCAGTGCAGGACCTCGCTCACCGAGTGCTCGCGGCGGGGACGTGCCTGTCGAGCCAGGCGAGCACGTCGGCGCGCACCTGATCCTGCTGCAGCTCGTTGAAGATCTCGTGCCGGGCGTCGGCGTAGACGAGCGTGGTGACGTCGCTCAGGCCGGAGCGGTTCCGGTACGCGTCCGCGAGCTTGTGCACGCTGTGCGGCCCGCCGACCGGGTCGTCACGGCCGACGAGCAGCAGCACCGGCACGTCCCTGCCGAGGTCCTTCTTCGGCCGTCCGTACATGCGCGCCGCCTCGATCGGGCCGAAGAGCTTCAGCAGCGGGGTCTCGACCGTGAGGGGGTCGTCGTGGAAGGCCTGCCACACGGCCGAGTCGCGCGAGAGCCACTCCAGGCCGTCGGCGTCCGGCCCGTCCCACTGCTTGTTCAGGGGCAGCGGATTCATGTCGGTCGGGGTGCGGTACGCGGAGCCGGAGAGGATCACAGCCGAGTAGGCCTCCGGATGCTGGTTGAACAGCATCTGCGAGAGGAACGACCCCCAGGAGTGCCCGAGCAGCACGATCGGGAGCCCGGGACGCTCGCTCTGGATGACCTGCGTGAGCTGCCAGCATGCCGCGACGGTAGCCCGCATGCCGCCCTTGCCGAGGTGGCCGAGCCTTGCGGGGCCGTTCCACTGCCGGATGCCGGTGCGCCCGTGCCCGCGGTGATCGTCGGCGTACACGTGGAAGCCCGCGGCCGTGAGCTCGGCGATGAGCGCCTCGTACCGGCCCGCGTGCTCGCCGACGCCGTGCAGCAGCTGCACGACTCCTCTCGCCTCGCCCTGCGCCTCGTACACGTCGTAGACGATCGCGATGCCGTGGGCGTCGGTGAACTCCGCTGTTCTCTTGGCGACGCTGCTCTCAGAAGACATGCCCCGAGTCTACGGATGCCGGGCGGCCGGCATCCGCTCGTTTCGCAGCGACGCCGCGGGCCGCGAGCGCTCAGCGGTGGAACGGGTACATCGGATAGACGTAGCCGGCCGACCAGAACGGCGCGAGGCCGTAGTAGCCGAACACGTCCTCGTTGTACGCGACGTCGTTGATCAGCTCGGGGTCGTAGGCGGGGGCGGAACGCAGCTTTTCCCGGCTCTGATCGATGCGCACCTCGTGCTCGGTGACGTCGGTCACGGCGTCCACCGGGATGTAGGACTTCTGCTCGCCGAGACCCAGGAACCCGCCCGATCCGACGACCAGGAAGCGCACCTTCTCCTCGGCGGTGTCGACGAGGAGGTCGTCGACCTTTCCGAGGTCCTCGCCCCCGACGTCCTTGACGTCGCGGCCGCGGATGTCGTCTTCCTTCGCGAGGGTCTTGTCGCTGTCGCCGAGGGCGATCAGCTCGTGCTCGTTGACGTTCATGGCACTCTCCTTCCAGGTCGTGAAACCTTCTCAGGAGATGCCGCGTCAGGGCAGGGGCTGGCCTCGCCCGAGCAGGCGGAGTAGCCTCAGCGGTGCGGCGTGCGGTCGCGCCGTGTCAGGCCGCGGACGTCTCCGCGGCGCGCAGAGCGGCGACGATCGCGAGCGCCGTCTCGCGGTCGGTGACCTCGTATCCGCCGACACCGTCGCTGGCGGATCCCATCCGCACACCCCCGTCGGCGTGAACCGTGCGCTTGGCCGAGAAGTGCACGGCGTCGACCCCGGTCGCGGCGATGGCGGCGACGGTGTCGACGTCGATGCCGCTGCCCGCCATGACCTCGATGCCGCCGGCGGCCTCGGCGACCAGCGCCCGCAGCGTCTCGATCCCGTCGATGGCCTGCGAGGCGCCGCCGGAGCTGAGCACGCGGCGCATGCCGAGCTCGCGCGCCGTCCGCAGGGCGGCGATCGGGTCGGGGGTCACATCGATCACGCGGTGCAGCGTGACGGATGCTCCGCGTGCGGCGTCCACGATGCGCGCGAGCGCCTCACGGTCCAGCGCGCCTGTCTCGTCCTGGCATCCGACGACCACGCCGTGGGCGCCGGCGGCGAGCACGTCGCGTACGTCGTGCACGATCACGTCGATGGCGTCCGCGCTGTACTGGAATCCGCCGGCGCGCGGGCGGATGAGCACGTGCACCTCGGGCCCGCCGTCGCCGACGGCGGCGAGCACGCTGCGCAGGGTCCCCCGTGACGGGGTCAGTCCGCCCAGCGCGAGTGCCTGCGCGAGCTCGATGCGTGCGGCTCCTGCCTCGCGGGCGATGCGCGCCCCGGCGGGGTTCTGGACGGCGAGTTCGAACGCGAGGGGCACGAGAAGCATTTTCGCACTCGGAGGCCTGATTCCCAAGATGGTGAACATTATTTTCATGCTTCCCCATCGCGACAAACTTAGTTAGGCTATCTAAGTAATGACCGAGGACTTCGCCGCCACCGCATCCGAGCTCCGATTCGCCCTCTTCCGTCTGACCCGACGCCTGCGCAGCGTCCGCGCCTTCGACGCGATGAGCGATGCCCAGCTCGCCGCTCTCGGCGCGCTCCGCGCACACGGACGACGCACCCTCTCCGGCCTCGCCGAGCACGAGCGGGTCACCGCCCCCACGATGAGCGCGACCGTCAACGGCCTCGAGGAGCTCGGCCTCGTCGTTCGGGTTCCGGACGAGGACGACCGCCGCCGCGTCTACGTCGAGATCACCGCCGAAGGCGAGAAGGTCGTCATCGCGACGGTCCGCCGCCGCGACGAGGCCCTGGCCGACATGATCACCGGTGTCGGTCTCGACGCCGACGAGCTCGCCGTGCTGCGCGCGGCCGCCCCCGTTCTGCGGAAGCTGGCCGAGTCATGATCCCCACGCCTTCTCGCCGCGTCGCTGTCGCGCCGCGCCGAGCCTCCGGGCGCGGGGTCCCCGCGATGTTCCGCTCCTTCCGTTCGTTCAACTACCGCACGTGGTTCCTCGGTGCGATCGTCTCGAACATCGGCGGCTGGATGCAGTCGACGGCCCAGGACTGGGTGGTGCTCACGGAGCTGACCCACAACGACGCCGCGGCCATGGGCGCGACCATGGCCCTGCAGTTCGGCCCTCCGCTCGTACTGGTGGGACTGACCGGGTGGGTCGCTGACCGGTTCGACCGGCGCAAGATCCTGCTGGCCACCCAGACGGCCCTGATGGTGCTGGCGATCGGGGTCGGTGTGCTGCTGCTGACCGGCATCCTGACCCTGCCGCTGATGCTGTGCTTCGCCGCGGCCTTCGGCGTGACCAACGCGTTCGACGCCCCCGCCCGTCAGGCGTTCGTGTCGGACATGGTCAGCGTCGAGGACACCTCGAACGCCGTCGCCCTGAACTCGGCGTCGTTCAACATGGCCCGCCTGATCGGCCCGGCCGTGGGCGGAATCGCGATCGTGGCGCTCGGATCCGGCTGGGTGTTCATCGCGAACGCGGTGACGTTCCTGGCGATGCTGATCGCGCTCCTCCTGATCCGCAGGGGCGAGCTGAACCCGCGGGTGAAGAGCGGACGGAAGGGCGGTGGGCTGGCTGCCGGGGTGCGGTACGTGCTCAGCCGGCCCGATCTGAAGGTCGTCTTCGTGATGGTCTTCCTGCTCGGCGCGTTCGGCATGAACTTCCCGATCTTCGCGTCGACCATGGCACTGGAGTTCGGGGAGGGCGCCGCGGGCTACGGCGTGCTCAGCTCGGTGCTCGCCATCGGTTCGCTCGCGGGAGCATTGCTGGCGGCCCGACGCGACCGGGCCCGCGTGCGGGTGATCGTGCTGTCGGCAGCGGGCTTCGGCGCCGCCTCGCTGGTCTCGGCGACCATGCCCGTGTACTGGATGTACGGCGCCGTGCTGGTCTTCGTCGGTTTCTCGACGGTCACGATGCTCACCACCGCGAACGGATACGTGCAGACGACGACGGATGCCGCGCTGCGCGGCCGCGTGCTGGCGCTGTACATGGCGGTGGTGATGGGCTCCACACCTATCGGCGCGCCGATCGCCGGCTGGGTCGCCGACACCTTCGGGCCGCGGATGGCCATCACCGTGGGCGGTGTCGCAGGTCTCTTCGCAAGTGCGATCGGCCTGGCCTGGATGCTCTGGTCGGGGCGGCTGCACCGCGCCGAGCGCACCCGGTTCCTGCTCACTCTCGACGAGACGCGGCCACTGCAGGTGGTCAGGGCGATGTCGACGTCGTTCGATGAGAAGTCCGCGGCGACCACGCCGATCCAGCTGCCGCGCAAGAACACGGAGTGACCGTGCGGCAGCATCCGCGCTCGCTCATGCTGGCGCTCGGCGCACTGACCGCGTTCGGGCCGATCTCCCTCGACGTCTACCTGCCGTCGCTCCCCCAGCTCGGCGCCGAGTTCTCAGCATCCGAGTCGCTCAGCCAGCTGACGATGAGCGCCTGCATGATCGGGCTCGCCCTCGGTCAGCTGCTGTGGGGGCCGATCAGCGACAGGTACGGCCGGCGGATGCCGCTGATCCTCGCGATCGCGGGGTTCACCGTGACCTCGGTGGCGTGCACCTTCGCGCCCTCGATCGAGGTGCTGATCGGCATCCGGGTGGTGCAGGGGCTGTGCGGGGCGGCCGGCATGGTCATCGCCCGGGCTGTCGTGCACGACCTGTTCTCGGGCGCCGACGCGGTGGCCGCGTTCTCGACGCTCGCGGCGGTGATGGGCGTGGCCCCCGTGCTCGCCCCGCTGGTCGGCGGCGTCGTCGCGTCGTTCTCCGGCTGGCGCGGTGTCTTCGTCGCACTCGCGGTGATCGGCCTGCTGCTGCTGGCCGTGGCGGCGTTCGCGGTGCCGGAGTCGCTGGATGCGGGTCACCGCACGACCGGGGGCCTGATGAACGACTTCCGCGGGATCGGCGCCGCGCTGCGGAACGGTCCGTTCCTCGTGGCGGCACTGACGCTCGGCGTCGCCTCGATCGCGCTGTTCACCTACCTGCAGCTGTCGCCGTTCGTGCTGCAGACCCAGTACGGGCTGAGCGCGCAGGGCTTCGCGGTGGTCTTCGCGGTGAACGCCGTCGGCATCACCGTGTCCGCCAACCTCAACCGCCGGCTGGCGCGCCGGGTACCGGGTGCACGGATCGTGCGCTGGTCGCTGTCGATCGGCGTCGCCGGCGCGCTCGCCCTGACGCTGGCGGGCGCGCTGGACTCGCCGCTGCCCTGGCTGCTGGTGCCGCTGTTCGTCGCGGTCAGCATGCAGGGCCTGAACAACCCGGCGCTGACCGCGATCGCGCTCGGACACATCCGGCACAGTGCGGGGTCGGCGTCCGCCGTGCTCGGCACGATCTCGATGCTGCTGGGCGCTTTCGCGCCGCCTCTGCTGTCGCTGTTCGGGGTCACCGCGACGACGCTCGGGGCGACCATGCTCGCCGCCTTCGCGGTGGCACTGGCGCTCGTGGTGTTCACAGGGCGGCCACGAGATCTTACGGATTCGTGAGATCTGGCCGCGGGAGCTGTCTGCGCTCTTAACCTGAGAGCATGAGCGGCTCTCGAGGATGGCGCGCGGCCGCGGCGGGGATCGCTGCGGTGGTTCTCGGCGCGGGGGCGGGCGAGCTGGTCGCGACGTTCGCCGCACCGGCATCCAGCCCGTTCGCGGTTGTCGGCGGCGCCCTGATCGACCTCGCTCCGGCCTGGGCGAAGGACACCGCGATCGCGTGGTTCGGCACATCCGACAAGGCGGCCCTGCTGGTCGGTATCGCCGTCGTGCTGCTGGTCGTCGCGGGGCTCGCCGGACTCGCCGAGGCGCGGTGGCGGCACTCCGGCGTGACCGCGTTCGCGGCGCTCGGCATCGGCGCCGGCATCCTCGGGCTGACCCGACCGGAGGCCGGGATGCTGGCGTGGCTTCCGTCCGTGCTCGCCGGCGCGGTCGCGGCCTTTGCACTGCGGATGCTGCTCCGCCGTGCGGACGATGCCGGGGCTGAAGGTGAAGCGCAGCCGTCACGTCGAGCGTTCCTCACCTGGACGATCGGCACGGCCGCCGTGGGCGTGGCGATGGCTGTCGTCGGCGGGCTGGGGCGGGCGGGCTCCACGGTCGTGACGACGGTGCGCGAGGCGCTCAAGCTGCCGAAGCCGGCGGTTCCGGCGCCGGCGATCCCGGCATCCGCGTCGCTCGACGTCCCCGGGCTCACCCCGGTGATCACACCGAACGCGGACTTCTACCGCATCGACACGGCGCTCGTGGTGCCGTCGGTCGACCCGTCGAGCTGGAAGCTGCGTATCCACGGCATGGTCGCGCAGGAGGTGACGCTCACGTGGGACGAATTGCTCGCTTTGCCCCTGGTCGAGAGCGTCGCGACCCTGTCCTGCGTGTCGAACGAGGTCGGCGGGAACCTGATCGGCAACGCGGTCTGGCTGGGCTATCCGATCCGCGAGCTGCTGAAGCGCGCGGCTCCCGACGCGGATGCCGACATGGTGCTCTCCACGTCGGTCGACGGCTTCACAGCCGGAACGCCCCTCGAGGCGCTCACGGACGAGCGCGCCGCGCTGCTCGCGATCGGGATGAACGGGCAGCCGCTCCCCCTCGAGCACGGCTTCCCGGTGCGGATGGTCGTGCCAGGCCTGTACGGGTACGTGTCCGCGACGAAGTGGGTGACCGATCTCGAGGTGACCCGGTTCGACAGGGCGAGGGCGTACTGGACCGACCGCGGATGGTCGGAGAAGGGCCCGATCAAGCTGGAGTCCCGCATCGACGTGCCCCGTGAGGGGCGTACGTTGTCCGCTGGCGACTCCGTGATCGCCGGAGTCGCCTGGCAGCCGGGCACCGGGGTCTCCGGCGTCGAGGTGCAGGTGGACGACGGCGACTGGCAGCCGGCCGAACTCGCGACCGCGATCTCCGACGACACCTGGGTGCAGTGGCGGCTCCCGTGGCGCGCGAAGGCCGGCGAGCACAGCATCCGCTGCCGGGCGATCGCCGGCGACGGCACGGTGCAGACCGACACGATCGCGCCCCCTGCGCCGGACGGCGCGAGCGGATGGCACACGATCGGCGTCAGCGTCTCCTGATCGATCGGCGACGGCCGCGTGAGGGTTCCGTGAGGATCGCACTTCACGCTATTCACGAATTCGTGAAATGGGTGTACGGTCGCCTCTCATGAACACCATCATCAGCACGCGCGGTCTGACCAAGACCTACGGTCGCGTGCACGCCCTCGACGGACTCGACCTCGAGGTGGAAGCCGGCCAGGTGCACGGCTTCCTCGGCCCGAACGGCGCGGGAAAGTCCACCACCATCCGCATCCTGCTGGGGCTCGCCCGCAAGTCGGGCGGCACGGCATCCGTCTTCGGCCTCGAGCCCTGGGGCGACGCCGTGCAGATCCATCGTCGCGTCGCGTACGTGCCCGGCGACGTCAGCGTCTGGCCGAACCTCTCCGGCGGGGAGGCGATCGACTTCCTCGCCCGCCTGCGCGGGGCGAAGACCAAGGATGCCGCGTACCGCGCCGAGCGGGAACGCCTGATGACCGCATTCCAGTTCGACCCGCGCAAGAAGGGGCGCGCCTACTCGAAGGGCAACCGCCAGAAGGTCGCCCTCATCGCCGCGTTCGCCGTGCCGGCCGACCTGTACATCCTCGACGAGCCGACCAGCGGCCTGGACCCGCTCATGGAGGTCGTGTTCCGCGATGAGGTGCAGCGCCTGCGCCGCACCGGCGCCACTGTGCTGCTCTCCAGCCACATCCTCTCCGAGGTGGAGCTGCTCTGCGACCGGGTGTCGATCATCCGTGAGGGAAAGATCGTCGAGTCGGGCACGCTCTCCGAGCTGCGCCACCTCACGCGCACCGAGGTGTCGTTCGAGGCCGCATCCGCCGACGCCCTCGCCGGCATCCCCGAGGCGCACGACGGCACCGTCGAAGAGGGCCGCGCGCGGTTCACCGTCGACAGCGACGCGATCCCTTCCGTGCTCCCGGTGCTCGCCCAGCGCGCTGTCACCGGCCTGCGGATCGAGCCGCCCTCCCTCGAGGAGCTGTTCCTGCGGCACTACGGCGACGACCTCGCCGCCCTGCGCGCCGCTGAGGAGGACTCTTCGGATGCAGGTGCCGGCACCCGCGCCTCACGGCGGGCGGCCGCGAAGGGGACGCGCTGATGTTCCGCTCGCTTCTCCGTCAGCGACTGCGCCGTGACTGGCTGCAGCTGCTGCTCTGGATCCTCGCGACAGTGCTGATGGCGTACTCGGGCTTCGCCGGCGTCGCCCAGTCGTACGCCACGCACAAGGACCGCGTCGAGGTGCTCGCCGCCGTCATGGCGAACCCGGTGATCATGATGTTCCGCGGGCTTCCGTCCGGGGCATCCGAGGGGCAGTTCCTGTCCTTCGAGATCCTCCCCTGGCTCACCATGCTCGCCGCCCTGATGAGCACCTTCCTCGCTGTCCGCCACACCCGCGGCGATGAGGAGGCGGGTCGCACCGAACTGCTCGCCGCCACCCCCGCGGGCCGGGCGCTGCCGACCGTCGCCACGATCGTCCACGGCGTGGCCGCGAACGTCGTGCTCGGCGTGCTGGTCGCGCTCGCACTGGCCGGCTCGAAGCTGCCCGCCGCAGGCTCCTGGCTGACGGGTGCGGTGTCGGCCACGACGGGCATCGCGTTCCTCGGCATCGGCCTCATCGCCGCGCAGCTCATGCGCACCTCGCGCGGCGCGAACTCCCTCACGGTCTGGATCCTGGTCGGAACCTTCCTGATCAACGGGATCGGCAACGTCGCAGGCACGCCGAGCGACGACCTCACCCGCATCTCGAGTTCGGGACTCGTCTGGCTCTCGCCCTTCGGATGGGCCGAGCAGGCCCGCCCCTTCGACACCGACGATGCGTGGCCCGCCCTGCTCGGGCTCGGCTTCGGACTCGTGCTCGCCGTCGGATCGGTGGCGCTGCAGTCCCTGCGCGACATCGGCGAGGGCTTCATCCCCGCCCGCCCCGGCCGCGTCTTCGCCCGACCCGCTCTGTCCAGCCCGCATGCGCTGGTCTGGCGGCTCACGAACGGCGCGATCATCGGCTGGGCCGTAGGCGGTGCGCTCACGGGCGTCCTCGCGACGAAGCTCTCCGGCCTGGCCGGGCAGATCTCCGGCCAGAATCCCGCGGTGCAGCAGATCCTCGACAAGATCGGCAAGGCCGGCAACCTTGAGGAGACCGTGGTCTCGGTGTTCTTCACGATGATGGGCATCCTGGCCGCGTGCGCCGCCGTGCAGATCCTCGCCCGCGCGCGACAGGAGGAGGCGCACGGCACCGCCGAGATCGTGCTGGCGCAGCCCGTGGGTCGCGTGCGCTGGCTGCTGGACTACCTGCTCGTGGCGACGATCGCGATCGCGATCATCGTCGCCGCGACCATGCTCGCCGCATTCGCCGGCCTCGCCGGGAACGAGGATGCCTCGGCGCTGGCGAAGGTCGTGACCGTCGTCGGGCTCGGCCAGGGCCTCGCCGCGTGCGTGTTCACGGCGCTCACGGCCCTGGTGTTCGTGCTGCTCCCCCGCGGCACGATCGCCATCGCCTGGGCGCTCGTGATGCTGGCGACGGTCTTCGGCCTGTTCGGACCGCTGTTCGGGCTGCCCGAATGGACGACGCGCTTCTCGCCGTTCGCCGTGACGCCGATCATCTCCGACGGGACCACCGACCTGCGCGGCATGTGGTGGCTGGTGATCATCGTCGCGGTCGTGGCCACGGCATCCCTCAGTCTCATGCGCCGGCGCGAGCTGCGCCCCGCAGCGTGACCGCTGCGCCGATGGCCGACCGCCCGCCGACCGGCCGGCCACCGGCATCCGGATGAAAGGATGAACGCATGAGCGAGGACGTGACGCACGCGGGCGTGGATGCCGCCGAGAGCGCGGCCGCCGCGATCACCGCGGTCGGCTTCCCGCGGATGCCCGCGCGCGTCATGATGGCGCTGATCGCCGCCCCCTCCGAGGGGTACACGGCATCCGAGCTCGGCGACCGGCTGGGCGTCAGCGCCGCCGCGGTCTCGGGTGCCGTGCGCTACCTGCAGACGCTGCATGTGATCCGCAAGGTCTCGCGTCCTGACCAGCGCCTGGCGCGTTACGAGATCATCCCCGACACCTGGTACGTGATGATGTCGAACAACTCCCCCGTCTACAACCGGCTCGCCGCCTACATCGACGAGATCGGCGCGGCGCACGCCGAGGACCACGCGGCCCGCCTGCGCGCCGAGGAGATGGCCGAGTTCTTCCGGTTCATGTCCCTGCGGATGCCTCAGCTCGTCGACGAGTGGGAGACGCTGCGCGCCGAGCGCCGGCTGCAGGGCTGAGAGCACCGGCCCGGCGTGCGCGCTCGGGAACTCGTCGACGAGTGGGAGACGCTGCGCGCCGAGCGCCGCCTGCAGAGCTGAGAGCAACCCCCTGTCCCCTCGGGCATGTGCTGTATACCGTGGAGGGCATGAGCGGAAACAGCAGCGAGCCGGATCCGATGACCACCGCAGGGAACGAAGCGGGTACTTCGCGACGCGAACCACAGGTGCTGAGATGGGTCTTCTGGCCCGCCGCCGTGATCGTCCTGGCGTTCGCCCTGTTCGCTCTGCTCGCGCCGCACATCGCAGAGGCGCTCTTCAAGACCGTCCAGACGACGATCGTCAACGCCTTCAACTGGTACTACGTGCTGATCGCCGCCTTCTTCGTGGCGTTCTGCCTCTTCCTCGGCTTCAGCAGGTTCGGCGACATCAAGCTGGGCCGCGACGACGAGGAGCCCGAGTTCTCGCTGATGAGCTGGTTCTCCCTGCTGTTCGCGGCGGGAATGGGCATCGGCCTGGTCTTCTACGGGGTCAGCGAACCGCTCTCGCACTTCACGAATCCGCGCCCCGGCGTCACCGGCACACCGGAGCAGCTGGCCCAGGCCGCGCTCGGCCAGACCTACCTGCACTGGGGTGTGCACGCCTGGTCGATCTACGTGGTGATCGGACTCGCCCTGGCCTACGCCATCCACCGGCGGCGACGTCCCGTGTCGATCCGGTGGACCCTGGAGCCGCTGCTCGGCAAGCGCGTCGAGGGCGGCTGGGGGCACGCGATCGACGTGATCGCCCTGGTCGGCACCCTGTTCGGCGTCGCCACCTCGCTGGGACTCGGCGTGCTGCAGATGAGCGCCGGCCTGCACTCCGCCGGGTTCGCGAACCCCGACGAGACCACCCAGGTGGTGCTCATCCTGGTCATCTCGGTGTTCGTGCTGATGTCGGTGCTGTCCGGCGTGACCAAGGGCATGAAGTGGCTGTCGAATGCGAACCTCGTGCTCGCCGGCCTGCTGGTGATCTATCTGCTCGCGGCGGGGCCGACGGAGTTCCTGCTGCGCGAGTTCGTGCAGTCCCTCGGCTACTACATCCAGAACTTCGTGGGCCTCTCCTTCAACGTCAGCGCGTTCCAGGGCGCCGCCGGCGAGCAGTGGCAGGCGTCCTGGACGTCGTTCTACTGGGGCTGGTGGATCTCGTGGGCGCCGTTCGTGGGGATCTTCATCGCCCGCGTCTCGAAGGGGCGCACGGTGCGTGAGTTCGTGATCGGGGTGATCCTGGTGCCCACGCTGATCGGCGTGCTGTGGTTCTCGGTGCTCGGGGGCTCGGCCCTGGCTATGGAGCTCGCGAAGCCCGGCTCCCTCACCGGCCCCGACGGAACGGTCGACCTGCAGGGCGCGCTGTTCGCGATGCTGCAGAACGTGCCCGGCGCCACCGTGGTGAGCATCGGCGCCATCCTGCTGCTCGCGATCTTCTTCATCACCTCGGCCGATTCCGGGGCACTGGTGATGGGCATGATCGCCACCGGCGGCAAGCCCGAGCCGAAGCGCTGGATCCGCACGTTCTTCGTCGTGATCACCGCGCTGCTCGCGATCTCCCTGCTGCTGTCGGGCGGGCTCACCGCGCTGCAGACCGCCGCCATCACCATCGCGCTGCCGTTCAGCATCGTGATGCTGCTGATCTGCTGGTCGACCGTGGTCGCGTTCACCCGCGAACGACGTGCCTACGCGAAGGCCGAACGGGCGCAGTTCATCGACCGCATCGGCGAGTACTACGGTCTCGAGGTCGAGTCGCACGACGCGACCGGCGTGCTCGGCGCGCAACCGCGCTGGATGCGGCGGCTGCAGCGCCGGTTCGGGCTGCCCGTGGCGCCGACCGAGCCGATCCGCATCACTCCCGGCGCGCTCTCGCTCGAGAGCCACGGCGATGCCTCGCCCTCCACCCTCGACGTCGACGATCTGGTGGGCGGCGATGAGCTCGCCGGCCTCGACGATCCCGACGTGAAGCAGCAGGATGCGGGTCCGTTCCTGAAAGAGTGACGCCTGTCAACGCCCTCCCCGCGGCGAGCGCCACCGGCTACCGTCACGGACATGGACGAACGGCAGAGCAGTCAGGATCAGGACGCCGGGCAGCAGCCGCACGCGCCGGGGCAGGATCCGGCGGGCAGCGGCGAACCGCACGAGGCACCTCAGTCGGCGGATGCTCCGGATAGGAGCGAGGGCGCGCACACCGGCATCCCCGAGGACAACCCGGCGCACAACACCGCCCCCGACGGCATGCCCGGCGATGAGGACGGTGCGCCGCTCGGCGGGGATGAGCGCACCGAGCAGCAGCTCGGCGCCGACACCGCGGTCGAGCGCGATGCGCTGAAGAGCCTCGACCCGGATGACACGCCGGCCTGAGACCTCCGGAACGCACTTCGGCGCCGACGGTGAGAACCGCCGGCGCCGATGGGGCCTTCTGAAGCCGGGTCAGGCCCCACGCAGCTCCAGGGTGCAGCACTTGATGCCGCCGCCGCCGAGCAGCAGCTCGGACAGGTCGACCATGATCGGGTTGTAGCCGCGCTCGCGCAGCTGCTTCTCGAAGCCGGTGGCGCGCGGCGAGATGATCACGTTGTAGCCGTCGGAGGCCGAGTTGAGACCGAACACGGCGCCGTCCTCATCGGCGACGAGGATCGCGTCGGGGAAGCGCTCCTCGAGGATGCGACGGGATGCCTCGTCGAAGGCGTTCGGCAGGTAGGCGACGTTCGCGTGCTCCGGGCCGCCGTTCTCCTCGCCGACGACCGGGTCGAGCACAGTCAGCGCGGTGTCGAGGTGGTAGAAGCGCGGGTCGACCAGGGTGAGCGTCACGACCTCGCGGTCGAAGACCTCGTGCACCTCGCGGTGGCTGTCACCCGCCGAGCGGAAGCCGGTGCCGGCCAGGATCACGTCGCCGGCGAGCAGGAAGTCGCCCTCGCCCTCGTTGACCTCCTTAGGCAGCACGGTGTCGAAGCCGTGGGTGCGGAACCACTCGGCGAACGCGGGCGCCTCGCCCTGGCGCTGCTCGTAGTAGAACTCGGGCACGTACGCTTTGCCGCCGATGGTGAAGCCGCCGTTGGCCGTGTACACCATGTCGGGGTAGCCGGCGAGCGCCTCGATGAGCTCGACCTCGTGCCCGAGCTCCAGGTACAGGTCGTACAGCTTCTGCCACTGCGCGACGGCCTTGGCGGTGTCGGTCGGTGCGGCCGGGTCCATCCAGGGGTTGATCTTGTAGTCGACCGTGAAGTACTCGGGCCGGCACATCAGGTAGCGGCGGTGGTGGGCCTTGCGGGTCGCGGTGCCGGTGGCGGCGGTCTCAGGCGTGGACATGGGTGCTCCTCTGGAGAAGGTGCGGCGGACGCTGTCCAGGGGCCCGGCGGAAGTTCGACCCGCCCACGGTGAGTGGAGCGCGGGGAAGATGCGACACAGGCACGCCAGTTGTATTTTCGCATCCGGATGCCGAGATCGCCACTCTTTTCGCTGAGAGTCGTGTCGGGCGGTGCCCGCTTCAGATCACTTCCGCACTCCAGGGATCCGGGGTGCCGAAGCGATGCGCGGTGATCGAGATCGCCTGCTCGTGTACGAACGGCAGCAGCTCGAGCCGGCCGGCCGAGGTCACCTCGTTGTCGTACACCGCCAGATCGGGGTCTCCCTCGACGGCATCCGCGAGCGCGCGGTGCAGGTCGGCCACGGCATCCCGCCCGCCGATCAGACGCACCCGGCCCACCCGGGTCGCCTCCAGGGCAGGACGGCGGATCCGCTCGATCCACTCCTCATCGCTCTCCACCGCGACGGGCACCTCGAGCGCGCCGAGTTCGGCGCGCACCCCCGCGGGCACGCCGTCGGGCACCGACACGAAGAAGTCCGCCCCGGAGCGGATGCCGGCGAGCACCACCCGCAGGATCGCGGCGAGGGATGCATCCGACGCGGCCCGCACCGTCACCGGCAGCGGCCGGTACCGGAACAGGTTGCGCTCCACACCCAGCTGCGAGACGTCGCGCACCTGACCGAACTCGCGGTCCCAGGCCACGGCGTCCGAGAGCGCCGCCTGCCGCAGCCACTCGAAGGAGTCGAAGTCGAGCGAGGGCTGCGCCGCCTCGATGAGTCCGGAGATCTTCACGTCCAGGCCGCGCAGATGCAGCGTGCTCGAGGACTTGCCGCGGGGACGCGACCGCCACGAGCCGAGCCCGATCAGGTAGTTCGGACCGCCGGCCTTCGCGCCGGGGCCGACCGAGGAGCGCTTCCACCCGCCGAACGGCTGACGCTGCACGATCGCGCCGGTGATCCCGCGGTTCACGTACAGGTTGCCGGCCTGCACCTCGTCCAGCCACAGCGCCAGATCGGCGGGATCCTGGGTGTGCAGGCCCGCGGTCAGCCCGTACGCCACGGCGTTCTGCATCCGGATCGCCTCGGACAGCGTCGAGGCGTGCATGATGCCGAGCACCGGCCCGAAGAACTCCTCACGGTGGGTGCGGGAGCCCGGCTGAACGCCCACGCGAATGCCGGGACTCCACAGCCTTCCGCTGTCGTCCAGCGAGCGCGGCTCGACCAGCCACTGCTCCTCGCCCTCCAGCTGGGTGAGCGCCCAGGCGAGCTTGCCCTGCGGCTTCTCGATCACCGGTCCGACCTCGGCCTGCGGATCCCCGGGCCAGGCCACGCGCAGCGAGCGGGTGGCGTCGACCAGCTGCCGCGCGAAGCGCTTGGAGCGGCCCACCGGCCCGACCAGGATCGCCAGGGACGCCGCCGAGCACTTCTGCCCGGCGTGCCCGAACGCGCTGTGCACCAGGTCGGCGACGGCGAGGTCGAGGTCGGCGGTCGGGGTGATGATCATGGCGTTCTTGCCGCTGGTCTCCGCGAGCAGCGGAAGGTCGTTCCGCCACGACCGGAAGAGCGCCGCGGTGTCCCACGAACCCGTGAGGATCACGCGATCCACGTCCGGATGCGAGATCAGCTGCTGCCCGAGCTCGCCCTCCTCCACGTCGGCGAGCACCAGCACATCGCGCGGGATGCCCGCCTGCCACAGCGCCTCGGCGATGACCGCCGCGCAGCGCCGTGCCTGCGGCGCAGGCTTGAAGACGACGCCCGACCCCGCGGCGAGCGCGGCGAGCACCCCGCCGGCGGGGATGGAGATCGGGAAGTTCCAGGGCGGTGTCACGACGGTCACCCGGGAGGGCTCGAACGTCGCGCCGGCGATGCCGTCCAGCTCGCGGCAGGTGGCGGCGTAGTACTTCGCGAAGTCGACGGCCTCGCTCACCTCGACGTCGCCCTCGGCGAATGTCTTGCCGGTCTCGATCGCGGCGACCTCGATGAGCTCGGCGCGGCGGCCGGCGAGGGCGGCCGCGGCGCGCAGCAGCACCTCGCTGCGTTCGGATGCCGGGCGGGAGCCCCAACCGGATGCCGCGTCCCGAACGCGCGTGACGGTGTGCGCCAGCATCCGCTCGTCGTCGATCCGCGAGGCGCGCAGGGCCGCGACCCCGAGATCGGACAGGCCCGCCGCGGAGACGCGCTCGAAGATCCCGCGCGCCCACTCCCGGTTCGCGGCGAGTGCCGGGTCGCTGTCCGGTGTGTTCACGAACCCGGGCGCACCGGCGGCGGAGCCGGCCACCTCCTGACGGGAGTACACCGCGGTCTGCAGGAACGGGTCGTCGTCGGCTCCGTACTCGTCGTCATCTCCCGAGGAGCCGCGGGCGATGCCGAGCACCAGACCCGTGAGGTCCTCGGTCTCGGCTCTGGGCCTGGTCATCGGACGCACCGACTCGTGCAGCGGCGCCGTGCGGTTCTGCACCCGGCGCGGACCGATCTGCAGGGAGTGATCGCGGGCACGGCTGACCGAATCGACGAAACGCAGACGCTCGCGCTCGAACAGCGAGCGATCCTGCGCCAGATCGAACGCGGCCGAGAGGAAGTTCGAGGGCGACGCGTTCTCCTCCAGGCGGCGCACCAGGTAGCTGATCGCCACGTCGAACTCGTGCGGATGCACCACCGGCACGTACAGCAGCACCGGTCCGACCGTGCGCGAGACTGCGGCGACCTGGGCCTGCGCCATCCCGAGCAGCATCTCGAACTCCACCGAGTCCTGCACGCCGCGCTCGCCCGCGAGCAGCCAGGCGAAGGCGATGTCGAACAGGTTGTGCCCGGCCACGCCGACACGCACCGCGGCGACGTTGCGCGGCTGGAACGCCTCGTCCAGGCAGCGCAGGTAGTTGGCGTCGGTGTCGAGCTTGGAGCCGTAGGGAGCCTGCGTCCAGCCGTGCATGACGGCGTCGACCTTCTCCATCGCGAGGTTCGCGCCCTTGACCAGGCGCACCTTGACGGGCGCCCCGCCGTGCTCCACGCGGTCGCGCGCCCAGGCGGTGAGCTCACGCATGGCGGGCAGCGCGTCGGGCAGATAGGCCTGCAGCACGATGCCCGCCTCGAGTCCCTTCAGCCGCGGGTCCTCGAGGATGCGGGTGAACACCGCGATGGTCAGGTCGAGGTCCTTGTACTCCTCCATGTCGAGGTTGATGAAGGTGCCGTTCGACGCGGCCGTCAGATACAGGGGCGCGAGGCGCTCGATCACGTCCTCCACCACGTCGTCGAACGCCCACATCGAGATGCGGCTCATGACCGCCGAGACCTTCACCGACACGTAGTCGACGTCGTCGCGACGGATGAGCTCGTGGATGCCGTCGAGCCGGCGCTTGGCCTCGCCCTCGCCCAGCACGGCCTCACCCAGCAGGTTGAGGTTCAGCCGATGACCCGTGCCGCGCAACTTCTCCAGCGCGGCGCCGAGCTTCTCGGGGCGGGCATCCACGATCAGGTGACCCACCATCTCGCGCAGCACCCGCCGCGCGATCGGCACGGTCGGCAGCGGCAGCACGGGCGCGACCCCGCCGCCCAGACGCACGACGCCGCGCAGGTACCAGGGCAGGAACCCGGGAGCGAGCGGTGCGACGCGGTGCAGGTTGGATGCCGCGGCCGCAGCGCTCTCGGGCCGCATGACGCCGTCGACGAACCCCAGGGTGAACGGCAGGCCGTTCGGATCGCGCAGCACGCCGGCCAGGCGCTGCGCTGCGGGATCGATGGGGATCGACGCCTCCTCCTGCACCCAGCGACGGGTGAGTTCGACGGCGGCGTCCTCCAGACGCGCCCCGGGTGCGACGGACGGCTGCTCAGACATGTTCCCAGCGTAGGTCCCGACCGCGCGGGAAGGCGGCTGAACCCGGTGGCACCGGCGGAAGTCACCCTATGCTGATCTCGTGAACGCCGCCCCGCCCTCGCCTGCAGTCGAAAGGCCCGTGCAGGAGAGGACTCTGCTCACGCGGGTGCGGCGCATGGCGAGCCTGATCCCGACGCCGTGGCTGATCACGGCCGGCGGCGCGGTGCTGCTGGCTGCGACGGCGGCGTTCGGCGGCCTGCAGACGGTGCCGCCGAAGCCGGTCCCCGTCGTGTCCGTCGGAGAGCAGTACTCCGGATCGGATCTGGAGATGACGGTCCAGGGGGTGGAGCTCCGCGCGAAGGGCGGCAATGCGGCATCCTTCCCCGACAAGGAGAAGCACGAGAAGGTGCTCGCCGTGATCGTGGATGTGGTGAACACCTTCGACAAGCCCCGATTGGCGAGCGGGAGCGGCACTCCGTCGCCCGCCGTCGACGGCATCCACGTCGACGGCATCGACGAGAAGCCGCTGATCGCCTACGCCGATGGCAGCTCCGGGTCGGTCTGGCTGCAGCCCGACGTCCCGGTGCGGCTCGTCCTGTCGTGGGTCGTCGGGCCGGATGAACTGCACGACGGCGACGAGGTGCGCCTGACCCTTCCCGATTCCACGCACAGCGTGGGCACCAATGTGCAGCGTGGCGTGGACATCTGGGACGAGGTGGTGGTCGGCGCCACCGTGACCACGACCGTGCAGGAGATCCCCGCGAGCGAGGAGGATGCCTCATGAAGAAGGTGCTCCCCTGGCTGCTGACGCTCGTGCTGCTCGCCGGCGCATGGGTGCTGAACGCCGTGGCCCTGCCGGACGGCTCGTCCGAGGCGAGCTTCCTCACCCCCGCCACGGTCGGCCACGCCGCGACCGCGCGCAACCTCACGCTCACGGTGACGGATGTGCGCGCGGCTCGGAGCATCGCCGACCCGACGGGAAAGACGCTGGAGAGCACCTGGGTGGTGGTCGATGTGGATGCCGAGGCACTCGACTCCCAGTACGGCGCGACGCTCGGGTTCGCTGAGCTGACGGTCGGCGAACGCACGTTCCGTGCCACCGAGCGCATCGAGAGCTTCTTCCGCGCGCGGCTCGTCCCCGGTGTGCCGCGCAGCGGCGCGGTGGCCTTCGAACTGCCCTCGGATGCGCTGAAGGGCACGGGAACGCTGCGTCTGGGCATCCCGTCGGATGCCCGCTACGACGGCCTCGTCGAGCTGAGGGTCGACCTCGGCGACATCCCCGTGGAGGATGCCATCACCCTGCCCGCCACGGACTGGACCCGCTCATGACGATCCCCACGCCCGCCGTCGCAGAGGCCCCGGAACACCGGACGCCCGCACCGAGGCAGCCCGGATGGTGGCGCACCAACCGCCTGGCGCTCATCGCGCTGCTCGTGCTGATCCCGGCCATCGGCATCGGTGTGGGATGGAACGAGTGGTACTCCTACTACGGCTACGGGGCGCGGAAGGTCACCGCGGTCGAGGTCCCGGACAAGGGGACGGTGAAGGTCGCCGGCGCCGAGTGGGGTCCGATCCGCAGCGGCGAGATCAAGGACACGAGCACGCTGAACATGCCGGAGGGCACCCGCCTGCTCGCGGCGATCGTGCCAGTGACGCCCGACGGCAGGGCCGTCTCCTGCGAACCGCCGATGCTCGTGCAGCAGAGCACCGGACGCGAATGGACGCCGATGCGCTCCGAGGTCGGCATCCCGTACAGCTACGACGAGAACGACACCTGCGTCAGCGACCTCGCCGACGAGAAGGACCCGGAATCGGCTCAGCCGTTCTCGCTGACCGTCGGGTTCGTCGTGCCGGACGATGTCACCGGCCCGTTCTGGCTCGACGTCGACCCGCGCGGCGACGGCCGGTTCGTCAGGTTCTCCATCGACCCCTGACCCCCGGTGGTCTCAGGCTTCAGGCCGGCCTCGAGCACGGCATCCGGCAGCACGCCGGCGGCATCCGCCACGGCACGCACGTCGGCCTCGGCCTGCTCGACCACGCCGGCATCGACCTTCTTCTGCTGACGATGGCGCAGTCGCCCCAGCGTCGCGTCGTACGCCCCCGCGATCACCGCGACGCGCAGCGGCTCCGTCAGCAGCACCGGCACCAGGGAAACCAGCGGGAGCGCGATGCCCCAGAACACCAGTTCGTGCGGTCCGACCAGGCGCACGGCGCCGTACTGCAGGTAGGTCTCCAGGGTCTTCACCGCGACATGGAGCAGCGCGTAGGAGGCGATCAGCACGGGACCCGCCCGCCACATCAGCAGCAGCGCGCGCCCGATCGGCACGAAGCGCGAGCCGAGCTCGTCGCCGAGGTCCTTCAGCCGTCGCATGATCGGGTTCGGCACCACGGCGGCGTGCTCGCGCAGGTTCGCCAGCAGCTCGTTCTCTATGCGCAGCTTCTCGGCGACGATCGCCTGCCCGTAGACCACGCCGCCGACCGTGAGCCAGGCCAGCGGGGCCAGCAGGATGGGCCCTGCCTCTCCGAGCAGCCAGCCGATGCCGTCCCAGGCCCAGCGCAGCGGGGCGACGGCATCCAGCACGTTCTCGCGCACCTGTTCCAGCCACGCCATCGCGGCACGGGTGTCCACCCAGGCCTTCACTCGGTCGGTGATGTCGCCGATCACGATCACCGAGAAGAACACCCAGACCACCTCGAGGTACACCGCGATCAGCGACACCCAGCCGGGGATGCGCTGCTGCCACTTCGTCCACGCCCAGCGGGCGGCGAAAGCGACCACGATGATCGCGATCGTCCACACGTTCAGCGGCAGGTTCAGCACCGTGTCGTCGGTGCTCAGTCTCTGACCCGGGGCCAACGCAGCCTGGAAGATGATGTCCGTGCGCTCGTGCAGGGCGCGCGCGGAGTACGCCACCACGTCATCCCTCAGCAGTCCCTGCCCCCAGTACACGGCGAGGAAGGGCAGGATGCCCGCGAGCAGCGCGGTGAGGAATGTCTTGCGCCGATCGGCGGCCGACTCCGGCAGCGGGGCGATCCCGTTGAGTTCGCGCAGTCCATCCCGCAGCACCAGGAACATCGCGACGTAGCTGATCAGCCGCGCGAGGATCGCGATCGGGAGGATGAGGAAGCCCACCGTGGCGGAATGCGCGCCGACGATTCCGGCGACCTGCACGATGACGTAGTGCACGGCGATACCGCCGAGGTACCACGCGAGCATCGCGGGCCAGTGCCGGGCCAGCGTGCGCCCGGCCGTGACGAGGATCGCCTTCACGGCATCACGCTATCGCGAGTCGTGGAGCGGGCGCGTGCTCAGCGCCACTCCCAGCTGTCCAGGAGCTGCTGCAGCTGCTCCTCGCCGTTCGAGTAAGGAGTGGTGATGCTGATCAGGAACAGCTTGCGCTGGTCGCCCCCGATGTCGTACGGCTGGGGCGAGAACGTGGTCAGGACCACCTTCATCTGCGTCTCGGCCACATCGCTGTCGATGCGCGTGATGTTCGCCGGCACGCCACCGAGCGTGGTCTCCTCGTGCAGGCTCGAGATCGTGCCGCCGACCGTGCTCAGGTAGGGCTTCTCCAGGGCATCCACCGTCGCGCTCAGGTCGGCGCCGTCGGAGTACTGGGCGGCCGTGGCCGAGCTGACCGGCTCCACCGTGATCTGCCCGGCGGTCTCGCCGTAGCCGGTGGGGACGAAGTTGCCGCTCTCGTCGTACTCGCCCCACAGCTCGAGCTGGCCGTAGCAGTTGCCTGCCTCCTCCGCCGAGATGTTGTCGGTGAAGTGCTTCGGACCGTCGTAGCTCCAGCACGGCGTCTCGATGAGCTGGCCGGACACCGCCGCGGCCTCGGCCTCGTCGAAGGCGCCGTCGTCGGGGGCGGCCGAGGGCGTCTCGACGGACCAGGGATCGGAGGAGCTGCTCGACGTGTCGTTCCACGGCGCGACGACGAAGATCATGGTCGTCATGAATGCGCCGAAAAGCAGCGCGATGCCGGCGAGGATCGTGCCGATGATGCCGAGCACCTTGCCCCTGCCGCTGCGGATCGCGAGGATGCTGAGCACGAGCCCGACGAGCGCGAGGACGACTCCGACGATCGGGATCCAGCCGCTCAGGAAGGCGACGCCCGAGACGATGATCGCGGCGATCGCGAGTCCGCCGACGCCGGGGTTCGGGAGCTGTCCGGGGGCCGCGCCGTATCCCGGGTAGGAAGTGACGGGATAGCCCTGCGGGCTGTAGGCGGGCTGCTGCGCGTAGCCGACGTAGGGCGGCTGCTGCGGTGCCTGCGGCTGACCGGGCTGGGGCGCGCCATAGCCGGGCTGCGCGTAACCGGGCTGCGGCTGGCCGGGCTGCGGCTGATACGTCGGCTGCTGAGGAGCCGGCGGCTGGTTCACCGGCGGAACCGCGCCCGGAGGCTGGTACTGCGGCGGGACAGGCGGCTGCTGCGGCTGCGCGGGCTCGCCCGCGTTCGGATCGTACGACATGATTCCCCCTCGATGACGCCTCTCAGCTTAGAGGGGACGGTCCGCCCTCCGGGGGCGTGAGGCTCATCTCCAGATGCTGGGCGCCGGCTTCCTCGTCGGGGGCAGAGCGGATGCCGTTGCCCAGTCGTGGATCCAGTCGTCGATGTCGGGCACCCCGGCGGGGGTGCCGACTGCGGCGAACAGCTCGTCGTGGCCCACCGTGCCGCCGGAGCGGCGCATCATCCGGGCCCGCACGATGACCCGCGCGTACACCTCGCCGTCGACGACCGCGCGGTGCTCCATGAACACCGCCTTCTCGTCGTGACCGATGAAGCGGGACTCGACGTCGAACCGCTGCCACAGCTGCAGCGACTTGCGGAAGGTGACCGTCTCGCTGGAGACCACGGCGTACCAGCCGCGCTCCTTCATGGCGTCGAACAGCCCGGTGCGGATGAGCAGGTCCCAGCGTCCCAGGTCGAACAGCGACAGGTACCGGCCGTTGTTCATGTGCCGCAGGATGTCGATGTCCGTCGGGAGGGTGGTGAGGCGGATGCGGCCGACCTCGGCGGAGTCCAGCGTGCGTCCCCGACGCACGCGGCTCCGCGCCTGAAGGATGACGAGGAGGGTGCGCCAGATCACATTCACGAGCATCGACAGTAGCTATCGGCAACCACTGCCGCAATCCGGTTGTCGGATGACGACATACGCGTCATGCACGGTCCACTCGATTTCACCTGCCGCGAAAGCGCGCGTAGAGTCGCGGCATGAGCGCCGAAGCCCAGCCCGAGATCATCGTCCGTCCGGTCCGCGATGCGGATGCGGAGGCCCTGGGTCGCGTGCACGCGCAGTCGTGGCACGAGACCTACGACCACCTGATCAGCAAGGCCGCACTGGAGCGGATCTCCCCCAAGCGCCTCGCGGAGCTGTGGGTGAACTGGGCCCGCCAGGGCGAGGACTTCAAGATGAGCGCCGCGCTCGTCGACGGCGAGATCGTGGGCTTCGTGGGCTCCGGCCCCGCCCGCGACAAGGATGCACCGTCGCTGCGCGAGCTGTACTTCATCTACCTGCTCGATGCGTGGCACGGCACCGGCATCGGCCAGAAGCTGTTCGACGCCGCCGTCGACAAGGACGAGTCCCTGTACCTGTGGGTCGCCGAGGACAACCCCCGTGCGCACCGCTTCTACGAGCGCAACGGCTTCACCCTCGACGGCGCCGCTCACACCGAGCCGTTCCTGGGCGAGACCCTCACCGAGGTGCGCTTCGTGCGCTGAGCGTGACTGCGTGAGTGCGGCCCTCCCGGATCTCCGGGAGGGCCGCACTGTCTTTCCGTCCGTCACAGCGCGTGGATGATGTCCTCCACCCGCTCCTTGGCGTCACCGAACAGCATCTGCGCGTTCTCCCGGAAGAACAGCGGGTTCTGCACGCCCGCGTACCCCGCGGCCATCGAGCGCTTGAACACGATCACGTTCTCGGCCTCCCACACCTTGAGCACGGGCATCCCCGCGATCGGGCTGCCCGGGTCCTCGGCCGCCGCCGGGTTCACGGTGTCGTTCGCGCCGATCACCAGGACGACGCTCGTCGAGGCGAAGTCGTCGTTGATCTCGTCCATGCCCAGCACGATGTCGTACGGCACCTTCGCCTCGGCCAGAAGCACGTTCATGTGGCCGGGCAGGCGACCGGCGACCGGGTGGATGCCGAAACGCACGTCCACGCCGCGCTCGCGCAGACGGGCGACCAGGTCGGCGACCGGATACTGCGCCTGCGCCACGGCCATGCCGTAGCCCGGGGTGATGATCACGCTGGACGCGCTCTCGAGCATCGCGGCGGCGGACTCGGCGGTGAGCTCGCGGTACTCGCCGAAGTCCTCGTCGCTCGAGGCGGATGCCACGATCCCGAACCCGCCCGCGATCACCGAGATGAACGACCGGTTCATGGCCTTGCACATGATGTACGACAGGTAGGCACCCGAGGAGCCCACCAGCGCACCGGTCACGATCAGCAGGTCGTTGTTCAGGAGGAAGCCGGCCGCGGCCGCCGCCCACCCGGAGTAGCTGTTCAGCATCGAGACGACCACGGGCATGTCGCCGCCGCCGATCGAGGCCACCAGGTGCCAGCCGAGCGCGAACGAGAGCAGGGTGACGGCGATCAGCAGCCAGAGCTGCTGGTCCATCACGAACCAGACCGTGAGCACGAGGAACAGCACCAGGGCGCCGATGTTCAGGGCATTCTTGCCCGGCAGCACGAGCGGGCGCGACGAGATCTTCGCGGACAGCTTCAGATAGGCGACGATCGACCCGGTGAAGGTCACGCCGCCGATGAAGATGCCGATGAACACCTCGGCGTTGTGGATGCCGACCAGGTTCTCCGCGATGGGCTCGTGCGCCAGATACCCGTTCCAGCCGACCAGCACGGCCGCGATTCCCACGAAGCTGTGCAGCATGGCGATCAGCTCGGGCATCTGGGTCATCTGCACGACCTTGGCGCGCCACAGCCCGATGGCGGCGCCGACGAGCACGCCCGCGGCCATCAGGGTGAGCCCGAGCGCGGAGCCCGCACCGCCCCAGGCATCCGCGACCGTGAGGGCGAGGGTCGACAGCAGAGCGATGGCCATGCCGACGATGCCGTAGATCACGCCCGCGCGGGCGGTCTCATGGCGGCTGAGCCCGGCGAGGCTCAGGATGAACAGCAGGGCGGCGACGATGTAGGCGCCGCCGGCGATGGCGTCGACGGTCACTTGCTTCCGCCCTTCATGAACATGCTGAGCATTCGGCGGGTCACGGCGAAGCCGCCGAAGATGTTGATGCTGGCGACCAGCACGGCGACCGCGGCGATCACCTGCACGACGGGATTCGCGGCCGTGATCTGCAGCATGGCGCCGACGATGATCACGCCCGAGATGGCGTTCGTGACCGACATGAGCGGCGTGTGCAGTGCGTGGTGCACCTTGCCGATCACGTAGAAGCCGATCACGACCGAGAGCATGAGCACGGTGAAATGCTGCGGCAGCGGGGCGGGCGCGAAGACGTTCACGAGGAACAGTGCCGCGATGCCGGCGACGATCAGGCCCACCTTCTTCCCCACCGACAGCGGCTGCTTGGCGGGGACCTCCGCGGCCGCCTCAGCGGGAGCGGATGCCGGTGCCGCGGCGACCTGCACGGCGGGCGGCGGCCAGGTGACCTCGCCATCGCGCACGACCGTGACCGAGCGCTGCACGACGTCGTCGAAGTCGATCGTGAGCGCCCCGTCCTTGTTCGGCGTGAGGAGGGCGACCAGGTTCGCGACGTTGGTGCCGTACAGCTGGGATGCCTGCGCGGACAGACGCGAGGCGAGGTCGGTGTAGCCCAGGATGATCACGCCGTTGTCGGTGACGGTCCTCTCCCCCGCGACAGAGCCCTCGACGTTGCCGCCCTGGCCTGCGGCCATGTCGACGATCACGCTGCCCGGCTTCATCAGGGCGACGTCGGATGCCGTGATCAGGCGCGGCGCCGCGCGCCCCGGGATGAGGGCGGTGGTGATGATGATGTCGACGTCGGCGGCCTGCTCGGTGTAGATCTCGGCTGCGCGGCGGTTGTAGTCCTCGCTGGTGGCCTTTGCGTAGCCGTCGGTGGACTTCTCCACGGCGACGTCGACGGGCAGGTAGACGCCGCCGACCGACGTGACCTGATCGGCGACCTCGGCCCGCGGGTCCGTCGCCCGCACGATGGCGCCCAGGCGGGCGGCCGCGCCGATCGCGGCGAGACCGGCGACCCCGGCACCGGCGACGAGCACCTTGGCGGGCGGCACGTTGCCGGCGGCGGTGGCCTGGCCGGTGAAGAACCGGCCGAACTCGTGCGCGGCCTCGACAACGGCCCGGTAGCCGGAGATGTTCGCCATCGAGGTCAGCACGTCCATCGACTGCGCGCGCGAGATGCGCGGTACGGCGTCCAGCGCGAGGGCGGTGACGCCGCGCGCGGCGAGCGCCTCGACCAGGTCCGGCCGCAGCGCCGGGGACAGCAGGCCGACGAGCGTCGTCCCCGCGGAGAGCAGGCCGATCTCCGCATCCGTCGGCGGGTTCACCTTCAGCACGACGGCGCTGTGCCAGGCATCCGCCCGCGACACGATCGTCGCACCGGCGCGACGGTACTCCTCGTCCGAATACGAGGAGCGCGCGCCCGCGCGCTCCTCGACGGCCACGTCGTAGCCGAGTCTCAACAGGTTCTGCACGGTGGCCGGGGTCGCGGCGACCCGCGCCTCATCCGGCCCCTCCTGCACGATTCCGATCTGCGTCATCGCGATCCTTTCGTCCGGCGTCCGCGCCGGATTCACGTTTCGCTCAGACTACTGATCGGGGTGGAAGAACTGTCCCACTTCTCGGACTGTGACCGCTCAAGATCCGCCGTTCTTTACCTCGAAGAAAGACGGATGCGGAGCTCAGCGTCCGGACACCTGCCCGAACAGCTTCGCGATGGGAGCCAGCACCAGCGGACGCGCGGCGAACCAGCCGCCCACGATCACGGCGATCGCCAGCACGAACACCCAGAACCCGGTCCAGTTCGCGGCGTACTCCACGCCGTCGACCGAGCCCATCGACGCGAACATGTGGTTCAGGTTGCGCAGCGCACCGGTCAGGAAGACCAGCGCGACGTGCACGACGATGAACGCCACGAAGTACAGCATCACGGGGAAGTGCACGGCGCGCGCCCACTCGATCGGGTACGCCTTCGACAGCTTCTCGGCCTTCTTGGGCCACAGGCCCGACATCCGGAAGCCGGTGATCGCCGCGAGCGGCGCCGCCAGGAACACGGTCGTGAAGTAGGCCAGCTGCTGCAGGCTGTTGTAGTTCACCCAGCCGTTGTCGGTGGGCCAGTCGAAGGAGACGTACTGCAGGCCCGCGGACAGCGCGTTCGGGAAGACCTCCCAGCTGGTGGGCACCAGGCGCAGCCAGTGCCCGGTGGTGAACAGCAGCACGACGAACACCACGCCGTTGATCATCCACAGCAGGTCGAGCGACTGGTGGAACCACAGGGTCAGGCTGATCTTGCCCTTCGCGTTTCCCCTCGGCGTCCAGAACGCCGTGGGGCGCTTCTCGGTGCGCACGCGCAGGCCCGAGCGGATGATCAGCACCATCAGGAACATGTTGAAGAAGTGCTGCCAGCCCACCCACGGCGCGAAGCCGGGGGCGACGTCGACGTGATACTCCCCCGGGTAGGTGGTGAGGAAGTCCTGCATGAAGGGCGTGCTGAGGAACGTGCGCACCAGGAAGACGACCGACACCGCGAGCAGCCCGAGAGCCGCCAGGCCCAGCAGGCCGCCGATCGCCTGAGGCCATGTCGGTCGCAGCTTCGAGGGCTGCTCCTCGGGCTGGGCGACGTGGCGCGGAGCGGTGCCCGCCCAGACGGTGCGCGTGAAGGGCAGCGGCGTGGAGACGTCCGCTTTCGCGGATGCCACGGCGGCCGCCTTCCCGTCGACGACGGCGACCTGGCTCGCCGCGCCCGCTGCAGCCTCCTGGGTTGCAAGACCCGCCGAAGCGGTCTCCGCACTCACAGTCGCCACGGGTGCTTCTGCGACGCGTGCCACTCCGGCAGGTGGCCACGGGTCGCCGCCGGCGACGCGCGGGAGCCCGCGGCGCAGGGCGGCGCCGTCGGTCAGCACGGCGACGGGAACGTCGGATGCCGCGGACGGTGCGGCCTCGACCTTGGCGGCCACGAGTGTCGCCTGTGCCTCGACCGCACCGGATGCCGCCGACGGGACCGCTTGCTCACGCACGCTGCCGGTGCTGGCGGCGGGAAGCGGTGCACTCGCTGCGGCTGCGGCGGGGACAGCGGATGCCGGGGGCCACGCTTCGCCACCCGCGACGCGCGGGAGGCCACGACGCAGGGACGAGCCCGCTGCCGCTGCCGGGGCCGTCGCTGCCGGGACGGATGCCGCGGTCGCAGGTGCCTCGGCGGCAGGCGCAGCGACTGCACCGGAACCGGTCGAGGGAACCACCTGTTCGCGTGCACTGCCGGTGCTCTCGACGGGAAGCGGTGCGCTCGACGCCACGGCCGGCGTCTCGGCCGCAGCGAGTGCCGGCGCAGCATCGACGGCAGCGGCGGGCGCGACGGCATCCGCGGCCTCGAGCTCCGTGGCGGGAGGCCAGGGCTCGCCACCCTTCAGCCGCGGAAGGCCGCGGCGCAGCATCCGAGAAGCCATGGCTACTTCTTCCGTGCTTCGATCGCCTCGATCAGCTGCGGGACGATGGTGAACACGTCACCGACGATGCCGAAATCGGCGACGTCGAAGATCGGCGCCTCGCCGTCCTTGTTGATCGCGACGATGGTCTTGGCGGTCTGCATGCCGGCGCGGTGCTGGATCGCGCCGGAGATGCCGAGCGCGACGTACAGCTGCGGCGAGACCGAGACACCGGTCTGGCCGACCTGGTGCGCGTAGGGGATGTACCCGGCGTCGACAGCGGCGCGCGACGCGCCGACGGCGGCACCCAGGGCATCCGCCAGCTGCTCGACGAGCACGAACTGCTCTTTGGACCCGAGTCCGCGACCACCGGAGACCACCTTGGCGGCTCCGCGCAGGTCGGGTCGCGACGAGGTCTTCTCCTCGGCGGCGACCTCACCGGCGGATGCCGCGGGTGCACCCGACGCGGTGACGGTCAGCGCCTCGGCGACGAGCGGCGCCGCCTCCGCGCGGGTGTCGACGGCGCCGAGGCGCACAGTGATGACCGGGGCGCCGAAGGTGGGCGCCGAGTCGGACTGGAACGAGCCCCCGAACACCGAGTGGTGCGCCACCACGCCCTCGTCATCGCGCGAGACGCCGACGGCGTCCACGGAGAGGGCCAGTCGCTCCCGCACGGCGAGGCGTCCTGCGACGTCACGTCCGGCGATCGAGTTGGAGATCAGCACGGCATCCGGACGCACCTGCTGGTACGCCGCCTGCAGGGCGTCGACGATCGGGACGGTGAGCGCTGCGGCGTCGCCGTCGGCGGTGAGCACGACCTGCGCACCCATCCCCGCCACGGCCTCGGCCGCGACCGGCGAGCCGCCGACGACCAGCGCGACCGGGGCGCCGATGGACGATGCGGCGCCGATCAGCGCGGCGGTGCTGGGAAGCACCTCGCCGTCGGGCGCGACGTCGGCGAGGACGAGGATCGACTTCTCGGGGTAGCCCATGATCACACCAGCCTGTTCTGCGCGAGGAACTCGACGAGCTGGGCGGCGGCATCGCCCTCGTCGACGATCTTGACCCCGGCCGCGCGCGGCGGCTTCTCGGAGACGGCGGTCATGATCGTGTGCGGGGTCTCAGCCGGGTCGGCCGAGACGCCCAGGTCGGCGAGCGAGAGCACCTCGAGGGGCTTCTTCTTCGCCGCCATGATGCCCTTGAAGTTCGGGAAGCGCGCGTCGGGCAGCGCCTCGGTGATGGAGATGACGGCGGGCAGCGCGGCCGTGACCTGCTGCGTGCCGGCGTCGCCGGAGCGCGTGCCGCTGATCTGTCCCTCGGCGATCTCCACCGCGCTGAGCGCGGTGGCCTGGGTGAAGCCGAGGTGCTCCGCGAGCATCGCGGGGATCACGCCACCGGAGCCGTCGGTGGACAGGTTGCCGGTGATCACGAGGTCGGGCTCGCCACGGCGGATCGCCGCAGCGAGAGTGGCGGCAGTGAGGACGAGGTCGGCGCCGCGCAGCTGCTCGTCGACGACGTGCACAGCGGATGCCGCGCCGATCGCCAGCGCGCGACGGACGGATGCCGTCGCGGACTCGGGCGACATCGACAGGGCGACCACCTCGGTGCCGGCGTTCTTGTCGGCATAGGACAGAGCGACCTCGAGCGCGCGCTCGGTGATCTCGTCGAGGACCACGTCACCCGCCCCGCGATCGGCCAATCCCGTCTCGAGATCGAGCTTGCGGTCACCGTAGGTGTCGGGGACTTCCTTCACCAGGACGTAGATCTTCATCGAGCCTCCTCGCGCCTGTGTCGATTGTAGTCGGGCGCCTTCTGCCGCACCGATTCAGAGCCTGAAATCGGATGTCACTTCTTATGGTACTGAGTTCCGTCGCATGCTGCATCCCCGACGCCGCATGCGACTAACGTGGGGGCATGGCCCGCCCTCGCCCTCTGTCGATCGATCCGCTCGCCGAAGCGAAACGGCAATGGCTCGCGCACGGCTGGGACGATGCCGCCGACGGCATGGCCGTGGTCACCTCCGTCATGCGGGCGCAGCAGCTGCTGCTGGCGCGGGTGGATGCCACCCTCAAGCCCTTCGGAGTGACCTTCGCGCGGTACGAGGTGCTGCGGCTGCTGGCCTTCAGCCGGTCGGGCACGCTGCCGCTGTCGAGCGTGGTCGCCCGCCTGCAGGTGCACGCGACCAGCGTCACGAGCACGGCGGAGCGGCTGGTGCGCGACGGCCTCGTACTGCGCGAGCCGCACCCCCACGACGGCCGCGCCGCGCTGCTCACGCTCACCGAGACCGGGCGCGACCTCGTCGAGCGCGCCACCCGCGCCCTGAACACCGACGTGTTCCGCAGCCCCGGCATCGACGCCGACGATGCGAGCGCCCTGGTCGGCATCGTGGCCAGGATGCGCAAGAACGCCGGCGACTTCACCGACCCCCGACCGGTCCCCGATCCGCTCTGATGGCCTCCTTCGTCCTGGAGCGCATCATCGCCGCGTCGCCCGAGGAGGTGTTCGACGCCTCGCTCGACGTCGGATTGCACGTGACGTCCCAGAGCTCGCACGGCGAGCGCGCGGTCGCCGGCGTCACCACCGGGATGATGGGCGAGGGCGATGAGGTGACCTGGAGCGCCCGGCACTTCGGCATCCGCTTCCGGATGTCGTCCGTGGTCTTCGACGTCGAACGACCGCGCAGGTTCCGCGACCGGCAGACGAGGGGTCCGTTCGCTCAGTTCCGGCACACCCACGAGTTCCTGCCCGCCGACGGCGGCACGCTCATGCGGGACACCCTCGAGTTCCGCTCCCCGTTCGGTCCGCTCGGCCGGCTGGTGGACGCCCTGGTCATGCGCCGCCATCTGATCGCCGTGATCACCGAGCGCAACGACGCGATCACCGCGCATTTCGGCTGAGCATCCTCATCCTGCGCCGACCTCCGCCACGATGCCCAGCGGCACGTGCGAGACCGGGTCGAGCCCCGTCACGGTGATCCACCCGTCGGCGAGGAGGGCGGCATCGCTCCCGCGCACGGGTTCGCGAGGCAGATCCTCGACCGCCAGGCGCACGTGGTGCTCGTCCTGCTGGGTCAGCGTCGTCTGCACGATTCCGAACGGGGCGAGGTCGGCCTCGACCATTCCGCGCGACTCGGCCGTGTTGGGGACGTTGACGTTGATGACCGTGCCGCGCGGATGCCGCAGCAGCGCCGGCACGAGTTCGGCGGCGGCCTCGGCGGCCTCCTCCCACCGGAACGTCTTCGGCGCCAGCCCGACGTCCAGCGATATCGCCAGACCGCGGGCGCCGTTGAGGCCTCCGGTCAGGGCTGCGCCGACGGTTCCGGAGTGCAGGATCGCCCGCCCGACGTTGGCGCCGTGATTGATGCCCGAGGCGACCACGTCCGTCGGATCGCCGAAGGCGCCGCGGGCGGCGATCAGTGCGATCAGTCCCGGACCGCCGTGCACCGCGAACGCCGGCACGCCTTCCAGGCCCTCCAGGGTGCGTCGCTCCACGCGGATCTGGCCCTCGGCGTTCTCGGCCATGATCGACGCGCTCGATCCGCTCGACTGCGTGACGGGCGCGGCGATCGTGACCTCCATGCCGTGCGCCCGCAGGACGACCGCCAGCGCATGCAGACCCGGGGAGTCGATCCCGTCGTCGTTCGTGACCAGTACGCGGGTCATCGCTCCCCCTCGCTCTCGGTGCGGGGCGTCTCGGCGCCCGGCGCCTCGCGGCGCGGCGTCTCGATCAGGCCGGCCAGTCCGTCCGGGCTCACGCCCATGCTGCCGCCGTCGTCGTCCTCACCCGGGACCGAGACCCGGATCCGCCCGCGCAGCTCGGCGATGGCATCCGCGTCACCGGTTCCCAGGCCGTGCCTCGTGACGTTCAGCGCGCCCGCCGCCGCCCCCAGCGTGATCGCGTCACGCGGCGGTTCGCCGCGCACCATCCCCGCGACCACGCCCGCGGTGAGGGAATCCCCGGCGCCGGCGCTGTCGACCACCTCGAGGCGCGGCGGAGCGACCTCCAGCAGGCCCTGCTCGTCGAGGAGCAGCAGCGGTTCGGAGGCCCGCGTGACGATGACGGTTCCCGCTCCGCGCGATCGCAGCGAGTGCATGGCCGCGGCGAGCGCGTCGGGCGAGTCCTCGTCGAGACCGTGCGCGCGCATCTCCTCGTCGCTGACCTTCAGCAGGTCGACACCGCCCTCCAACGCCGCGTCCAACCGCTCGCCGGCGAGGTCGACCACCACCGTGCAGCCGGCTTCGCGCAGATCCGCGGCGAGCCGGCGGTAGGTGTCCGGCGGCAGCACGTCGTCGTCGGCCGGTCCGCTGAGGATCACGACGCCGGAGCGCATCCCCTCGCGGATGACGGCCCCGTACAGCTCGTCGAGCTCGTGCCGCGCGATCGGATCGCCGACCTCGGTGCCGATCTCGGCGCGCTCCCCGCCGCGTCGGTCCTGCACGTAGGCGGATGCCCTGCCAGGGCGTTCGACGCCGACCACCGTCATCCCGTCGTCCTCGAGCAGGTGCCGGATGACCTGCCCGGCCTCCCCCGCCAGCGAGCAGCACATCGTCACCGAGACGCCGAGGCGCCGCAGCATCCGCGCCTGCCACACACCCTGCCCGCCCGCGTGGATATGGATCTCATCGGCATCGCCCGAGTTCTCGACCGTCACCGTGAGGATCGGTGAGGGGGCGAAGATCGTCACGTCGCTCATGCCGGTGAAGCTACCCGGGCGGATGCGGGTGCGGCACACCCTTGCGCTCGGCGGAAGCCGTCGATCCAGATCCCGCCGGCCCGTAGTATGGCCGGCATGAGCGAGCTGAGAGCGCACAAGATCCTGCAGCCGATGGGACCGGCCGGCGCCATCGTGCTCGACGACGACGAGGTGGCGATCCTCAGCACAGCCAAGGCCTTCCCCGTCGTCGTCGCGATCGGCGGCCGCACGGCGCGGCTGCGCCTGGCGCGCATGGGCGGGCAGAACCTGATCGGGTTCAGCAAGGCGGTCCGCGCCGAGATGGGCGTGGAGCTGGGAGACGAGTTCGACGTCGTGATCGCCGCCGACGCCGCCGAGCGCACGGTCGAGATCCCGGCTGCCCTGGCCGAGGCGCTGGCATCCGATCCGGCCGCCAAGGCCGCCTTCGATGCCCTCTCCTACACGCGCCGCAAGGAGATCGCCCGCGGCATCTCCGAGGCCAAGCAGGATGCCACCCGCGAACGCCGCCTGGCGAAGGCTCTGGAGGAGCTTCGCGGCTGATCGCCGTCTGCGCTCAGGCCGAGTCGCCGGCGGCCTCGGCCTCCATCGCATCGAAGTACCGGACGACGGTCTCGAGCTCCTGCGGCGTGAAGAGCGCATTCACGCGCCCCATGCGCTCGAGGATCGGCGCGTACGGATCGTCGTCGCCTCCCCGGCCCAGCAGCTGAGCGGCGTGATCCGAGATGCGCACGACGACGCGCCTGCGGTCGGCGGGGTCGGCCTCCCGCATGATGAGGCCGTTGCGCTCGAGCCGGTCCAGCACGCGAGTGGTGGTGCTGGTCGGCAGCTCGGTGAGCTGACTGACCTCCCCCGTTGTGAGCCGATCACCGGCACGCGCGATCATGCCGAGCGCCTGCAGGTCGACCACGTTGATGCCCAGCGATCGGGCGATGCGCTCGTTGGTGAGCACGGCACTTCCGATGAACCGCTGGATCCGGTCGAGCAGTCCACGGGTCAGTTCGGGGTCGCTTGACATCCTCAGGGCGCCTTCCTACTATTCCCATATCGGGATAATCCCAGGTCGGGAATGTTCCGAGATGGAGACACCTCATTCTAGGAAGGGACCCCCCGATGGACAATCTCCCCCGCCGCGGCCTCGCCATCGGCATCCTGCTGTTCGCCGCGTTCATGGACCTGCTCGACGTGACCATCGTGCAGGTGGCCCTGCCGGCGATCGGGCGCGACCTCGACGCCGGCTCGGGTGCATTGGAGTGGATCGTGTCGGGGTACATGCTCGCGTTCGCCGCGGCGCTGGTGACGGGCGGCCGGCTGGGCGACATCTTCGGACGCCGCCGCGTGTTCCTGACCGGCATCGCGGGCTTCACGCTCGTGTCGGCGCTGGGCGCTGCCGCCGTCTCCGCGGAGATGCTCGTCACGCTGCGCGTCGCCCAGGGGCTGTTCGCCGCGCTCATGGTGCCTCAGCTGCTGGCCAGCGTGCAGGCGCTCTACGCCCCGCGCGAGCGCGCCCCGCTGTTCGGCATCATCGGCGCCGTGAGCGGCATCGCGGCCGTGGTCGGGCCGGTGCTCGGCGGGTGGCTCGTCGACGCCGACATCTGGGGCCTGGGCTGGCGCAGCATCTTCCTCGTCAACGTCCCGGTCGGCATCGCCATCGTCGCGCTGGCGGCGAAGTTCGTGCCCGACACGCGGTCGGCCCGCGCGATGCGACTCGACCTCGTCGGCGTCGCACTGCTGGTGGCCGCGATCGCCGGCTTCATGGTCCCGCTGATCGAGGGGCGGGAGCTCGGCTGGCCGGGCTGGCTGTGGGCCCTGGTGGCCGCCGGCGTGCTGTTCGGCAGCTGGTTCGTCGCGCACTCCGTGCGCCGGATGAATCGCGACGGATCCGCGCTGCTGCCGATGCCACTGTTCCGCGATCGCGGCTTCTCCGCGGGCATCGTGACGCAGGCGATGTTCCAGGGCGCGATGAACGCCTTCGTGCTGCCGCTCATCCTCTATCTGCAGCTCGCCCTGTCCTTCGACGCGCTCGGCGCGGGCCTGACGCTGCTGACGTTCAGCCTGGGGGCGATGGTCGGCACCGGGTTCGTGGTCCCCCTGGTCCCCCGGCTCGGCCGTGTCCTGGTCACGGTGGGTGCGCTGGTGATGGCGGCGGGGACGCTGGCGACGCTGTGGACCGTGACGAAGGGTGGAGCGGACTTCACCGGCTGGCAGTCCGCGGTGCCGATGGCCGTGGCCGGCATCGGGCTGGCGATGCTGATCATCCCGCTGGTCGACGTCGCCCTCGCCACCGTGCCGGTCGCCGACGCGGGTGCGGCCTCCGGCGCCTACAGCACGTTCCAGCAGCTGGGCGCCGCGGTGGGAGTGGCGGTGTCGACCACCGTGTTCTTCGCCGTCACCGGCGACGACTGGAGCCGGGAGCACGTGCTCGAAGCCCTCACCGCCTCGACCTGGATCTCCGTCGCGGGGCTGGTGATCGCGGCGGGCGCGAGCACTCTGCTGCCGGGCAGGGCCGCGGTGCGCGCCCACCTCGACGCCGTCCACGCCGCCGAGGAGCACGACGACGCGGTCGCGGTCTGAACGACGCGGAGGCCCGGGGCCGTCGAGCCGGGACTCCGCGGAACCGCAGCATCCACGAGGAGCTGCTCAGGCAGATCATCCACGGACCGAGTCAACCACACCGCCCGGGGTCCGCCTGCGCCCTTCTAGTCGCCGTCGTACACGTAGTGGTCGAACCGCTCGGGAACGTTCATGCGCTGCCAGGCGAGTTCCTCGTCACGCCGTGAGCGGTCGCCCGGGAACGCCTTGGCCGTGTACCGCGGCACCTGGCGGGCGTGCCCGGCCATGTGCGCGACCGCAGCGGCCTGACCGCACACCCGCGCGGCGGCGAGCGCCGACGGGTCCTGCGCCTCACGCGCGGCCGCGTGGCAGGCGAACGCCTTCTCCCTCACGGCCTCGATGCTCAGCTCGCCGCGCAGGAACGCACGCGCCGCGTCCAGGGCCTCCTGCGGGCGGGTGTCGTCCGGCCTCTCGGCGAGGAAGAGCGGCAGCATCCGCTCGGCGCAGGCGATCGTCCACTCCACGAGTTCGCGACGGTCCGACACCGAGAGGGTCAGGTCGGCGTCGTCCGGCAGCACCTCTGTCATGGCGCTCATCGGTGCTGGAAGTGAGGGGGGCGCTTCTCGCGGAAGGCGGCCATCCCCTCCTTCTGGTCCGCGGTGTCGAACAGGGCGGCGAACGTCGCCTTCTCGACGGCGAGCCCGTCGGTGAGCGACGTCTCCATCGCGGCGTCCAGCGTCGCCTTCGCGGCGTAGATCGACGGCAGCGACTTCGACGCGATGGTCTCGGCGAGCTTCGTGGCCTCGTCGAGCAGGTCGGATGCCGGCACCACGCGGGACACGAGGCCGATGCGCTCCGCCTCGTCGGCCTTCACCATGCGGCCGGACAGCACGATCTCGGCGGCCTTGTAGTAACCGACCGCGCGGATCAGGCGCTGCGTGCCGCCCATGCCGGGGATCACTCCGAGATTGACCTCGGGCTGCCCGAACACGGCGTTGTCGCCCGCCAGGATGATGTCGCACATCATCGCCAGCTCGCATCCACCGCCCAGCGCGTAGCCGGACACGGCCGCGATCACGGGGGTGCGCACGGCGGCGAAGCGGGTCCACGCGCCGAAGTGGTCGGTGGCGACCATCTCGGCACCGGTCTTCGACTCCATCTCCTTGATGTCCGCGCCCGCGGCGAACGCCTTCTCGGAGCCGGTGACGACGATGGCGCCGACGCCCTCAGCCGCGTCGAAGGCGGATGCCGCGTCCGCGACCTCCTCGGAGACCTGACCGTTCAGGGCGTTGAGCGCCTGCGGCCGGTTGAGGGTGATCCAGCCCACCCGTCCTCGCTGTTCGACGAGGATCGTCTCGTACTCGGCCATGTGTCACTCCCCTCAGCCGCAGCACTGCGGCACGATCAGTATTCCAGGTGGGAACCTTTCCGGTTCCTGAACGGGAGGGGTCAGACGTCACCCTTGCGGATGTCTGTGATGATCCCCGAGAAGTCCCGTCCGGCGCCCTCGCCCGCGGCGAACGCGGCGTAGATCTCCTGCGCGAGGCGGCCCATCCTGGCATCCGTCGACGTCTGCTCGATCGCCTGGAGCGCGAGCCCCAGATCCTTCGCCATCAGGGCGCCGGCGAAGCCGGGCTGGTAATCGCGGTTCGCCGGGCTGGTGGGCACGGGGCCCGGCACGGGGCAGTTGGTGGTCAGCGCCCAGCACTGGCCGGATGCCTGGGACACGACGTCGTACATGGCCTGGTGCTCCAGCCCCAGGCGCTCCGCCAGCACGAACGCCTCGGCGACCGCGATCTGCGAGATGCCCAGGATCATGTTGTTGCACACCTTCGCGGCCTGGCCGAGCCCCGGCCCGCCGCAGTGCACGATGCGCTTGCCCATGGCCTCGAGCAGCGGAAGGGCCGCCTCGAAGTCCTCGTCCGCCCCGCCGACCATGAACGCCAGCGTGCCGGCCTCCGCGCCGACGACACCGCCCGAGACCGGGGCGTCGACGTTGCGATGCCCGGCGTCGATCGCCAGCTGATGCGCCGTGCGCGCCTCGTCGACGGCGATCGTGGACGACTCGATGAACAGCGTGCCCGGCGCGGCGGCGGCCAGCAGCTCTTCCTGGTATGCGGCGATCACGTGCTTCCCGGCGGGGAACATCGTGATGACGACCTCGGCGTCGTGCACGGCATCCGCTCCGCTGTCCGCGACGGGGATGCCGGCGGCGCGCGCGGCGTCGATCGCGGCGGGCACGAGGTCGAAGCCGTGCACCTTGTGACCGGCCTTCACCAGGTTCACGGCCATGGGCAGGCCCATGTGACCGAGCCCCAGGAAGGCGATACGGGTCATGATGCGCTCCGCATCTGGTTCGAGCCGGCGGGGCGCAGCATCTCGCGTCCGACGATGAGTCGCATGATCTCGTTCGTCCCTTCCAGGATCTGATGCACGCGCAGGTCGCGCACGACCTTCTCGACCCCGTAGTCCTGAAGGTACCCGTAGCCGCCGTGCAGCTGAAGGGCCTTGTTGGCGATCTCGAAGCCGGCGTCCGTGGCGAATCGCTTCGCCATGGCGCAGCGCATCGTGGCATCCGGCGCCTTCGCGTCGACGGCCTCGGCGCCGTCGCGCACCATCAGGCGCGCGGCCTGCAGCTCGGTGCGCATGTCGGCGATCGTGAACAGGATCGACTGCTTCTCGGAGAGGGGCTCGCCGAACGCGACGCGCTCGTGCACGTACTGCACGGCCTTCTCCAGAGCCCAGGCCGCACCGCCCAGCGAGCAGGCGGCGATGTTGAGCCGGCCGCCGTTGAGTGCCGACATCGCGATCGCGAAGCCCTTGCCCTCCTCGCCGAGCATCGCGGATGCGGGCACCCGCACGCCGTCGAAGATCACCTGGCGGGTGGGCTGGGCATGCCAGCCCATCTTCTTCTCCGGCGCGCCGAAGCTCAGGCCTGCAGCATCTCCGGGGACGAGGAACGCGCTGATCCCGCGCGCCCCCGAGCCGGCTCCGCCGGTGCGGGCCATGACCACGTAGACGCCGGCCTCGCCCGCGCCCGAGATGAACTGCTTGACGCCCGTGAGCAGATAGTCGTCGCCGTCGCGCACCGCACTCGTGGCGATGTTCGCGGCATCCGACCCGGCACCGGGCTCGGTCAGGCAGTAGCCGCCGAACTGCTCCATGGCGGTCAGGCCCGGCAGCCAGCGGCCGCGCTGCGCGTCGTCGCCGTAGGTGTCGATCATCCACACCACCATGTTGTGGATCGAGATGTAGGCAGCGACCGCCGGGTCGCCCTTGGCGAGCTCCTCGAAGATCGCGACGGTGTCCACGCGGCCCAGGCCCGTTCCGCCGAACTCCTCGCGCACGTAGATGCCGCCCAGGCCCAGCTCGCCCGCCCTGTTGAGCGTCTCGCGGGGGAAGATGTGCTTCTCGTCGCGCTCGGCGGCGTGGGGCGCGAGCTCGGACTCGGCGAAGTCGCGCACGGCGCCGAGGATCGCCTCGCGCTCCTCGGCGGTGACGGTGCTGTCGATCATGGTCATTTCTCTCGGTCCTCGGATCTCGGGGATGTGTGCGGCAGGGGCGGGGTCACATCGTGGGCATGACGAAGCTGGCGCCCTCGCGCACGCCATGCGACGGCCAGCGGCTGGTCACGGTCTTGGTCTTCGTGTAGAAGCGGAAGCCGTCGGCTCCGTGCTGGTTCAGGTCGCCGAACCCGGACGCCTTCCAGCCGCCGAAGGTGAAGTAGGCGATCGGCACCGGGATCGGGACGTTGACGCCGACCATCCCGACGTTCACGCGGGCCGCGAAGTCGCGGGCCGCGTCGCCGTCGCGGGTGAAGATGCCGACGCCGTTGCCGTAGGGGTTGTCGGATGCCAGTGCCAGTGCCTCCTCGTAGTCCGCCGCGCGCACGACCGAGAGCACCGGGCCGAAGATCTCCTCGCGGTAGATCGACATGTCGGTGGTGACGTGGTCGAACAGGGTGGGTCCGAGGTAGAACCCGTTCTCGTAGCCCTCGACCACCAGGCCGCGACCGTCGGCGACGAGCGTGGCGCCGGCGTCGACGCCCTCCTGGATGAGGCCCTCGACGCGCGCCTTCGACGCGGCGGAGACCAGGGGGCCGTAGTCGACGCCGTCCTGCATGCCGGGTCCGACCTTCAGCTCGCCCAGGCGCTCGGCGATCTTCGCGACCAGCGCGTCGGCGGTCTCCTCGCCCACCGGGACGGCGACCGAGATGGCCATGCAGCGCTCGCCGGCCGAGCCGAAGCCGGAGCCGATCAGCGCGTCGGCGGCCTGGTCGAGATCGGCGTCGGGCAGCACGATCAGGTGGTTCTTGGCCCCGCCGAAGCACTGCGCGCGCTTGCCGTTGGCTGCGGCGGTCGAGTAGATGTATTCGGCGATCGGCGTGGAGCCGACGAACCCGACGGCCTGGATGCGCGGGTCGGTGAGGATCGTGTCGACCGCCACCTTGTCACCGTGCACGACGTTGAGGATGCCCGCGGGCAGGCCCGCCTCGAGGAACAGCTCGGCGAGGCGCACCGGCACGGAGGGGTCGCGCTCGGAGGGCTTGAGCACGAAGGCGTTGCCGCTGGCGATCGCGGGTCCGGCCTTCCACAGCGGGATCATGGCGGGGAAGTTGAACGGCGTGATGCCGGCGACCACACCGAGCGGCTGGCGCATCGAGTACACGTCGATGCCGGTGCCGACCTCGGTGGAGTACTCGCCCTTGAGCATGTGCGGGGCGCCGATGCAGAACTCGATCACATCGAGTCCGCGGATGATGTCGCCCTTGGCGTCCTCGAAGGTCTTGCCGTGCTCGCTGGAGAGCAGGGCGGCCAGTTCGTCCATGTTCTGGTGCACGAGTTCGACGAAGCGCATCATCACGCGGGCGCGCTTCTGCGGGTTGGTGGCGGCCCACCCCGGCTGCGCGTCGGCGGCGTTCTCGATGACCGCGCGCACCTCGTCGGCCGTGGCCAGCGGAACACGCGCCTGCACCTCTCCTGTGCTCGGATCGAACACGTCGGCGACGCGCCCACCGGTGGGTTCGAGCGACTTTCCGCCTACGAAATGGGGGATGTAACGAGTCATTGTGCTGACACTCCTCTGCGCCTTCTTTGGCACAGTGATCATGCTAGTCGGCACACAGGGCATTTACTAGGGCTTCCTACTAACTGGCGCATCGGACACTCCGCATAGACGAATGTCTACTTTTTCCCTCGCACCACTTCCTTTGAACCGGCTGAGCACGATAGACAGTCCCCGGGCGTCCACCCGGCGCCCGCCGATCGCGGTGCCGCGAAGACCCTTCGCGCCGCCGTGTGAAAGGAGAGATTCGATGTCAGAACGGAATGCCCGAGCGCGACGACGCGCCCTGGCGACGACTTCAGCGTTCGCGCTGGCGGCCGCAGGCCTGGTGGCCTTCGGCTCCGGCACGGCGAACGCTGCGTCGACGAGCACGGACGCGCCGCCGCCCACCGCCACGATCGGTGCCGACGAGTACTACATGAACTACGTCGCACCGCGTGCGGAGGAGGCCTTCGACCACGTGGCCGACACCGCCGTCGCCACCGCGAAGGGTGCCGTCAAGGCGCCCCTCAGCGCGCACGCGCTCGAGAAGGCGAAGCAGACCGACCAGAAGTTCGCCCAGGGCAACCCGAAGGCCGCCGAGCAGCTGGCCAAGACCGAGGCGAAGGCCATCAAGACCGGCAAGAGCCCCAAGAACCTGAAGAAGTCGAAGACCACCCAGCAGGCGAAGCTGCTGACGATCCTGGTCGAGTTCGACGGCAGCGAGGACTTCAGCGACCTGTACGTGCCGACCGAGTTCGGCGCGACGACCTGCAAGCCCGGCGCGATGCAGGGCCCGACGCTCCACAACGGCATCCCGAACCCGGCGGATGCCGCGCACGAGGACAACAACACGATGTGGGTGCCCGACTTCTCGAGCGAGCACTTCAACAAGATGCTCTTCACCGAGGACGGCATCACCGAGCGCGTGCGCACGGATCTGACCGGACCCGACGGCAAGCCCGGCTTCGACATCTCCGGCTACACCATGAAGAACATGTACGAGGAGATGTCCCGCGGGGCGTACACCCTCACCGGTGAGGCGACGCCCTGGGTCAAGGTCCCGCACTCCGAGGGCTACTACGGCGCGACCGTCTGCCACAAGAACGAGGCCGGCGAGTGGGAGGCCGGGCCCATGCAGGACCAGCAGGGGCACCCGGACAACCCGCTCGGCCCCGGGCAGCTGCCCATCGATGCGGTGGCGGCGCTCGCGGCGCAGAACCCGGACTTCCCCTGGGCCGACTACGACATCGAGGACCAGGGCGATCGCGACGGCGACGGCAACGTGAACGAGCCCGACGGCGTGATCGACCACGTGGTGCTCGTGCACGCCGGTGAGGACAAGTCCGGCGGCGGCGGCGCCGAGGGCACGTACGCGATCTGGGCGCACTCCTCGGCGGTGGCCGGCGGCGCGACCATCCCCGGCACGAACCTCAAGCTGTCGAACTACATCGTGCAGCCGGAGAACTCCGGTGTCGGCGTCTTCGCGCACGAGTACGGCCACGACCTCGGCCTGCCCGACCTGTACGACACGTCCAACGCGGGCAACTCGGACATCGACTTCTGGGACCTGATGAGCTCCGGCTCGCACTCCGGCCCCATCTTCCAGTCAATGCCCACGCACATGGGCCTCTGGGACAAGTGGGTGCTGGGCTGGGCCGACCCCAAGGTCGTGAACCCCGGTGATGACACCACCACGATCAAGGTCGGCCAGACCTCCCGCCCCGCGAAGGGCACCGAGGACGGCATCAAGGTCAACCTGCCCGACAAGAAGATCGTGCTGGCGACCCCGCACAGCGGATCCGAGATGTGGTACTCCGGCGCCGACCAGGACTGGGCGGACGTCCGTCTGACCCGCTCGATCGACGACGTTCCCGCGAACGCGCAGTTCTCGATGTGGAACAACTACGTCATCGAGGAGGACTGGGACTACGGCTACGTCGAGGTCTCGACCGACGGCGGCTCCACCTGGACCGAGCAGAAGGTCTACGACGAGTCCGGCGCGCTGGTCTCCACCGATGACGGGTACAGCGACCCCAACGGCCGCATGCAGGACTTCGGCGGCAAGAAGTACGGTCTGACCGGCTCCAGCAACGGCTGGCGGCACGACCACGTCGACCTGTCGGCGTACGCGGGCCAGGACATCCAGCTGCGACTGCGTCAGGCGACGGATGCCGCGTTCGAGGAGCGCAACTGGTTCTCGGACGACTTCGCGCTAACCAGCGACGGGAACACCGTCTGGAGCGATGACGTCGAGTCCGGCGACAACGGCTGGACCGCGACCGTCGCGTCCTTCGCCGACACCACCGGCGCCGGCTGGCACCGCGACAGCGGAACCCAGGTCAAGGCGCAGTACTACCTGGTCGAGTGGCGCAACATGGACGGCTTCGACAAGGGCCTGAAGTACGGCTACACGACGGTGTACAGCGATGAGGCCTGGAAGGTCGAGAAGGTCCCCTACAACGCCCCCGGTGCGCTGATCTGGTACCGCGACGCGATGTACGGCACCTCGAACCAGGTCACCTCGAACCTGACGAGCCTGCCGAGCTACGGCGCGAAGGGCGGCCTGCTCCTGGTGGACAGCCACTTCGACCCGCTGCGCCGCACGGGCGCGGAGGCGGCTCTGGACCCGTCGCTGCTGAAGAACATCTCCAGCCGCGCCCAGTCCTCGAACGCCGCCTTCGGCCTGCAGCCGACCTACGCGTTCAAGGACTGCCTGGTCGACGCCTCCTACAACGAGGCGTGCACCACGCTCGCGCCGCAGCCTGCCGTGAGCAGCTTCACCGACGACAAGGGCTGGGTCCCCGGTCTCGAGCTGCGCGACGGGTCGCTGTACTACCGCCTGCGCGACGCATCGGTGGTCGTGCCCTCGGTCGGCGGTGCGCCGTACACCACGCGCATCGTCAACCCCGACGGCACTCCGGCCACCGGCCTGTTCGGCGTCAAGGTGGGCAACACCGTGCTCGGCACCGGCAACCCCGCCGACTCGGGCGTGGGCTACGGCACCGTCATCACGGTGAAGAAGTCGATGCAGAACAACACCGCGGCGCTCATCTCGGTGACGCCACCGGCCGCGGGCTGATCCCGCACCGGGCCTGAGCGATCAGCCCGAACCGGAAGCGCCGGTCCCTCACGGGGCCGGCGCTTTCGGTTGCGGCGGGGCTTCCCGCTCGGACTACTGCACGTCCACCAGCACGGCGACCGTGCGGGCGGGGATCGTGACCGTGCCGGTCGCGGCATCCCAGGTGGTGGTCTTCACCACGGCATCCGAGCCCTTCGCCTGCGCGGGCGTCAGCACGAGATCGCGACCGGCCAGGCCGGCGACGGTCTGCGTGACCGGGTTCGGCGAGGCGTTGAACACCACCAGGGCGCCCTCGAGCGCCGGGTCGACGTCCTTCCCGACGAGATCGTCGATCTGCATCAGGATCACGCCCGGCACGGCATCCGCCCCGCCGTTCGGGAAGCTGACCTTCTGCCGGATCAGATCCGCGGAGCCCAGCCGGAGCAGGCCGACCTCGCTGCGCGCGCGCAGCAGATCGAGAGCGGATGCCTCGGCAGCGGCCATGTCGGATGCCGTCGGCTTGAGCGCGGGGTTCTGCAGCAGCGGCGCCATGATGCCCCATTTGCCCTGGTTGTCGGCCGCCATCGGCAGCCCCGAGCCGAACGTGGACTGCTTTCCGGTCCAGTCGATGCGATTGAACCAGTCGCCGGAGTTGTAGCTGTTGCGATCCAGCGACTTCGAGCGCAGCAGCTCGGTGCCGGCGTGCCAGAACGACGGCGACTGCGACAGGGTGACCGTCGCCAGCTCGACCGTGTTCATGCGCACTCGGTCGGCCATCGAGGTGCCGACCGGCAGCTTGAGCACCGACAGGTCGTACAGGGTCTCGTTGTCGTGCGCGTCGACGTAGTTGATCACCTCGTCGGGCTGGTCGGCGTAGCCGGCGCGCTGCCCGTTGTAGTCGATGTCCTCGCCCGTGGTGGTCCTGCCGTCGCTCGTCGTGAACGCGAAGTCGCGCAGGTTGCCGGCGAGGCCCAGCTTCACCAGGTCGGTGTCGTGGCCGAGGGTCGCGAGCTGCTGCGCCGCACTTCCGTTGATGGGGTCGCCGTTCGGGGCGGTCGCGAGTCCCGTGCCGAAGCCCTGCATGAACGTGGAGCCTCCGTCGACCGGACTGCCGCCGTGCACGGCGTCGCGCAGCCGGTCGTTGAAGGTGCCGATGCCGGTGCCGCCGAGCTGACCCTGCACGGCCTGCGGGAACAGGGCGTTGTTCGCGACCTCGCCGAAGTTCCAGCCCTCGCCGTACAGGTAGATGCGCTTGCCGTCGACGCCGTCGTCCTCGCGCGTGAGCGCGTCGAGGGCCTTGCGAGCGGCCATCATGTTGGCGACCGAGTGGTGGCCCATGAGGTCGAACCGGAAGCCGTCGACGCGGTAGCCGCGGGCCCATGTCACGAGCGAGTCGACCATGAGCTTCTGCGCCATCAGGTGCTCGGTCGCCACGTTCTGGCAGCAGGTCGAGGTCTCCACCGCGCCCGCCGCGTTGAGCCGGTGGTAGTAGCCGGGGACGAGCCTGTCCAGCACGCTGCGCTCGGCCTGGCCGGATGCCGCGGTGTGGTTGAACACCTGGTCGAGCACCACCTGCAGGCCCATGCCGTGCAGGGCGCCCACCATGGAGCGGAACTCGGCGATGCGCGCACCGCCCTCCGGGTTCACGGCGTACGAGCCCTCCGGCGTGGAGTAGTGGTACGGGTCGTAGCCCCAGTTGAAGCCGTCCGTGTCGGCGACCGCCGCGACGCACGCCTGCTGCGCGGTGTCGGCCGGGCCGTACGAGGTCAGGTCGCAGTCCGGCACGGCCTGACTCTTGCGGTCCTCCTGGATCGTCGCGATGTCGAAGGAGGGCAGCAGGTGCACGGTGTTCATGCCGGCGTCAGCCAGCTGCCGCAGCTGCTTCGTGCCCGCGCTGTCGCGGGTGAACGCCAGGTAGGTGCCGCGCTCGGCCTCGGGAACCGTGTCGTCGCCGATCGAGAAGTCCCGGATGTGCAGCTCGTAGATCGCACGGTCGACGGGCTTGTCGACCGCGGGGCTCTTCGTCGTCTTCCACGCCTTCGGCTGGAACGCCTTGTCGTCGAGGCTGACGGCGACCGAGCGCTCGGAGTTCAGCGTGAGCGCGACCGAGTAGGGGTCGGTGACCCGATTGGTCTCGATCTCTCCGGTGCTGGGCGCGTAGACCGCGACCTCCCACAGGTACTCGACGCCCTTGAGCGCCTTCTTGCCCTTGACGGTCCAGACTCCGGATGCCGCGTCGTAGACCGCCTTGTGGCGGGTCGGCTCGGCGTCCTGGGCGGCCTTCGCGTCCCACGTGAGCAGGGTGGCGCTCCGCGCGGTGGGCGCCCACAGCCGGAACGTCGGATTGACGCCGCTGAAGCCGGCGCCGAGTTCGGCATCCGCCGCCTTCGCCGCGTACAGATCGTCCAGCACGCCGGGCAGCTGCACGCCGGTGAAGGCGGTGAGCGCACCGGCGGTGTCGCTCTGCGCGACGGCCAGCTGCGTGCGCAGCAGCGCCGGCGCATCGGCATCCGCCGGCACCTTCAGCGCCAGGTAGCCGGCGAGCGCGGGGAAGCGCTTCTTCTGGGCATCCGTCAGGCCGCCGTCGACGACGGTGAGGTCGACCGCGTCGCCGCCGATGACCTGACCGTCGGTCACGGTCAGCGAGGCGTCGGCTGCCGAGTACAGCCGGTACGCGGCCCTGTCGGTCTGCCCGAGCGTGGCCGGCCACGCGATGGTGTCGCGGTCGATCCACTGGGCGCGCTGCTCCCCCGTGCCCGGCAGCGGGGCGTCGTCGCTCGCGACCTCGAGCACGTGCGTGCCGAGGGTGTAGCGGAAGGAGGTGACCTTGCCCTCGGTGGCGCTGAATGAGATGTTCGCACCGTCGCGTGCGCCGTCGGCGCCGTAGTTCTCGGCCCAGCTCAGGCCGTGCGCGACCTTGAGCTCGTAGGCGCCGGTGGGCAGCTTCGAGGTGGAGAACTCGTAGACGCCGTCGCGGTCGCCGTCGGCCATCAGGGTGGCCAGGCAGTCCGGCATCCAGTCACCGGCGCAGCCGAGCTCGTCCTGCAGGGAGCCGGGCAGCGTCACGATCGGGCCCTCGGCCGAGGACTGCACGATGTTCGTGCGCGGATCGAAGTAGAACGAGATCGGTCCGCCCTCGTGGCTGATGGTGATGTTCGGTCCGTCGGCGACGCCGTTCGCACCGTAGTTGACCGTCCAGTTCCCGTCGATCGCGGCCTTGTACTCGTAGTCGCCGGCGGGCAGGTCGAAGGTGCCCGCCCACACGCCGTCGCTGCGCAGTGTGAGCTTCGCCTTCTCGCACGCCGGGTCCCAGTCGCCGGCGCAGCCCATCTCGGAGTTCAGGCTTCCGGGCACGGTGACCATGTCGATGGGCGATTCCGGCTGCTCCTCCCCCGCATCCAGCGAGACGGCATTGCCGACGGAGGCGTAGGTGGACGCCGCGGAGTGGTGGCCGGCGGCATCCGTGGTCACCGCGCGATACTCGAGCAGAGTGCCCTTCTTCAGCCCGCGGATGTCGTGGAAGACGCGCGGGTCGGTGTCCTCGGCGGTGCCGAGCGCGTGCCACTCGTCAGAGCCGACGACCCGCCAGGAGAGGCTGGTCTGCGCCCACTGGTCGGCGGTGGCGGCCTGCACCGGCTGCTGACCGCCGACGGCGCCGCCGGGTGCCGGGGCGCTGACCGTGATCGGCGCGGCCTCGACGGGAGCGGTGACCGGGGCGTCCGCCTTCCACACGACGGCCGACAGCGCCGGCACGGTGACGGAGGTCCTGGCGCCGGCATCCGTGGTGATCGCGTTCCCGTCGCCGTACTGCACGGCGTAGGACGCGTCGGAGGTGAGGGTGGTGAGGTCGACGGTCTGCGCGCTGGTGGCGTTGTTCACCGCGACCAGGTACTCCACCTTGTCGGCGGCGTCGACACGGGAGAAAGCGTAGACGCCGGCCCCGGATGCCGCGTAGCGCTCGATCTGTGCGCCGTCGCGCAGCGCCGGGATGCCGGCGCGCAGCTTCGACAGCGCCGCGATCTGCCGGTACAGCGGGGCGTCTGTGCCGTAGCGGTCGACGGAGCCCGCCTGCTCTCCCGTGATGAGCTTCTGGTTCGCGTACTCGTCCACCTGCGTCGCGAACAGCGTCTGGCGTGCGTCCTTGTCGCCGCCGGGGCCCGCGAAACCCTGCTCGTCGCCGTAGTAGACGACCGGCTGCCCGCGAGTGAGGAACATCAGCTCGTTCGCCAACTCGATGCGCTGCAGCGGGGCATCCGTCCGCTGCAGGAACGATCCGACCCGGCCCATGTCGTGGTTGCCGAGGAACGTCGGCAGCGCGGTGGCGCTGGAGTCGGGCGTCGTGTACCGGTCATCGCCGGCGAACAGGCTCTGCAGGCCCTTGGCGGAGTTGCCGGATGCGTAGCTGACGGCGGAGGACTGGAAGGTGAAGTCCAGCACCGAGTTCATATCGGTGTCGCGGATGTAGGGGGCGAGCTTGACCGGGTCGGCGTCATACACCTCGCCGAACATGAAGAAGTCCTTCTTGCCCGCCGCGTGGGCGTAGTCGAGCACCCGGGTCGACCAGGTCTTCCAGAACTCGAAGTTCACGTGCTTGACGGTGTCGATGCGGAAGCCGTCGATGCCGAGGTCGACCCAGTCCTGGTACACCTTCACGAACCCGTCCACCACCCGCGGGTTCTCGGTCATCAGGTCGTCGAGTCCGTCGAAGTCGCCGTAGGTGACCGACTCGCCCGACCAGGTCGAGTTGCCCCGGTTGTGGTACAACGTGGGGTCGTTCAGCCAGGCGGGCGTCTTGGCGTCCTTGTCGGCGTCGGCGACGACCGGGGTGTACGGGAAGCTCGTGGACGCGTCGAGCGTGGGGAAGCCGTCGGTGCCGGCGTAGTCGGCGGGGTCGAACGCCGTGCCGTCTGCGTCCTTGTACGGGCTGGTCGCCTGGTCGATGTAGGAGTACTGCTTCTGGGCGTAGTCGACGACGTCAGCGGTGTGGTTGGTGATGATGTCGAAGTACACCTTGATGCCACGGGCGTGCGCGTCGGCGATGAGCGACTCGAGCTCGGCGTTGGTGCCCAGGTGCGGGTCGATGCGGGTGAAGTCGGTCACCCAGTAGCCGTGGTAACCGGCGCTGGCGTCGGCGCCGGTGCCCTGCACCGGCTTGTTGGCGAAGCTGGGGGTCAGCCAGATGGCGGTCGTGCCCAGGCCCTCGATGTAGTCGAGCCGGTCGCGCAGTCCCTTCAGATCACCGCCCTGGTAGAAGCCCTTGTCGGTGGGGTCGAAGCCGGTGGTCAGGCGGTCGCCGGTGAGGCCGCCGGTGTCGTTGGCGGTGTCGCCGTTCGCGAACCGGTCGGTCATGACGAAGTAGAACTGCTCCTCGGAGCCGGGCTGGCGCACCGGCTTCGCGATCAGGGCGTCGTCGTCCGCCGTGTAGCCCTGGCGGAGGCCGGTCGCCTGCACGCCGACGCGCTTGAGGTTGTCGTCGAACGTGAAGCGCAGGGTCGCAGGGCCGGCGACCGTGAGCGGGATGTTGTCGCCGCCGCCGTCGAGACCGTAGGCCTCGTCCCACGTGTCGTTCAGCGCGACCTTGTACTCGAAGCTTCCGGCCGGCACCGTGAACTCGGCCGAGTAGATACCTGCCGCGCCGGTGGGCGCGAGCTCGGTCTGGGTGCAGTCCGGCGCCCAGTCGGCGGCGCAGCCGAGCTCGGACTGCAGGTCGCCGACGAGGGCGACGGTGCGGTCGGCTGCAGCCGCCGGCGTGGCGACCGCGCCGAGCGCGGAGAGGCCGGATGCCACGACTGCGGCGATCGCGAGAGCGGCGACACGGCGAGTGGCGCGGGGCGCGATGCGGGGCTTCGATACAGCGGTCTTCTTCGACACGGATGCTCCAGGAGGGGTGGCGGGCGCGACGACGCGTCCGGGGCTGTGTCTGTGAAAGTAGCAGGATGCCGCGACCGACTGCAAGCGCTTCCAGTTACCAATACTCAGCATGAGTGCGCAGTTGACAGCCAAATCGTAAGCGCTTCCACAACCTGCGCAGCGCTGCACCGGACAATTCCGGCCCCGTTCACCTGCTGGACACGTCGTCCGCGTACAACTGTCTCTGCGCGGCCGAACGGCTTGACCGGATCAGGGTGCCGACCACTGCCGCGCCGCGGTGAGCCTCGCTCCCGCCGCGGTCTCGGACCGCGAGACCCCCGCCGAATCGGGTCGGCGGGGGTCTCTCTCTGCGGTGGAGCTCAGTGGCCTCAGCCGTGGATGTCGACCACGACGATCGTGTCGTTGTCCGGCTCGCCGGCATCCGCCACCGCACGCTCGACGGCGGTGACCGCCGCGTCCGGATCCTCCGCGTCCAGCAGGGCGGCGAAGTCGGATGCGGAGAACAGGGCGTGCACGCCGTCGGTGGTCAGCACGAGGCGATCGCCGCGCTGCACCGTGACGCCCACCACATCAGGCGCGGAGGGCAGCCCCGCCGCGAGCGCCCGATTGAGCACGGCGCGACGCGGGTGCAGCCGCGCCTCCTCCTCGGAGAGCCGGCCGTCCTCGACGAGCACCGAGACCTCGCTGTGGTCGGTGGTCAGCTGACGCAGCACGCCGTCGCGCCGCAGCCAGGCACGCGAGTCGCCGAGGTGCGCGATGGTCGCGACGTCACCCTTCAGCGCGATGGCGGTGAACGTGCTGCCGCGCTCCTCGTCGCCGACGCCGTCGGCGCACTCGGCGGCGAGCTCGTCCCAGCGCTCGGCGCCGACAGGCTCGGGCTCGGCCGCCAGCAGGCGGACGAGGTCGCCGGCCACCGAGGGTGCGCCGCCGAAGCCGTCGGCGACCGCCCACAGCGCATCGCCGATGTGCACGGCATCCAGCTGGTCGTCGCGGGCGCCCTGCCTGATGGCGTGCGCCACCAGGGTCCGGGGTGTTCGTGTCGTCGTCATGATGCTCTCCTTCGATCGTAGGTCTGCGACGAGGGCGGACACCTGGACCCGGCGCGAGCGCACGTCGGCCTCGGCCTGCCGCCAGAACGAGGTGACCTCGGCCGCGACGGCGACCGGTGGCAGCTCGAGGGCGGTTCGGATGCGCTCCAGCGGCATGCCCACGCGGCGCAGGGCCGCGATCAGGCGTGCCGGTTCGAGCTGGTCCGGTGCGTAGTACCGGTATCCGGTGCGCTCATCCACCTCGGCCGGGCGCAGCAGGTCCAGGTCGTCGTAGATGCGCAGCGCCTTGGGGCTGAGCCCGGCGGCACGGGCGAAGTCGCCGATCGACATGAGCTGCATGCGGTCCATCATCCCTCTCATCGCATCGGCGACTCTCGCCGACCGGCTCAGGTTCCGCCCTGCCCCCGGGGGAAGGTCAAACCCGCCTGCGGGCCGGGCGCGCGGGCCTCCAGCGCGCCAGGAAGGTCGCAACGGCATCGCCGGCGATGGTGGCCAGCTGCTCCTCCGAGAATCGGGACGCACCGGCGGTCAGCGTGATCCGGTCCAGCGGCGCCCCCAGCACGAGCCAGGTGAACTGCTGCGCCGCCGTTCCGGCATCTCCGGTCTCGAGGAGTCCTCGACGAGCGAGGTCCGCGAAGACCTCCGCGAGGAGTGCCTCATTGCGCTCCCAGCTGCGCTCCACGTACTCCGCGGCGATCTCCGGGAACCGTTCGGCTTCCGCGATGACGAGGCTGCGCATCTGCACGACGGGCGGACTCAGGACGGCAGCGTGCAGGATGCCGGCGAGGTCGAGAAGCGCCTGCTCGACGTCTTCGGTGCTCCGCAGCCGGTCGAGATGCGGACGCATCGCGTTCTGACCGCGTTCGACCCAGTCCGTGACGACGGCCGCGAAGAGCTCCTGCTTCGAGGCATGGCTGCGGTACAGCGTCTGCTTGGAGATCCTCGCGGCGGCGGCGATCGCGTCCATGGTGGTGGCGGCGTAGCCTTCGCGCAGCAGAATGTCACGCGCGACGGACAGGAGATCCGTGCCCTCGAGTCCGCCGGGGCGCCCCCGGCGACGCGGTCGGACTGCTTGTTCGGATGCCATGGCCATTCTCAAATAGTACTAGACAGTACGAAATTTGGGAGATATCGTACTGCTCAGTACTTAAAGGAGGCCTGATGATCTGGATCGGAATCGCCGTCGCAACCGTGGCGGCCTTCATCCTCAGTTCCGTCTACTACGCGGTCGGCACGCCGTTCGAACGCCGAGCCGCCGGGGATCGCGCGGTCGAACGCGGACGGCCGGGGCCGCTGAAGGTGATCGCCGAACTGGTGCGCACCTTCGTCCTCGCCTCCGGTTTCGCGTGGATCGCAGGCGCCGCATCCCTCCTCGCCCTGCCCGGCGCGCTGCTGCTCGCGGTGGTGCTGTGGGTGGCGTTCCCCGTGGTGCTGCTCACCGGCTCCGTCGGCTGGGATCGCGCGCCGATCCCGACGGCCGTGCTGCACGCCGGAGACTGGCTGCTCAAGCTGCTGCTGATCGCCGTCGTCATCGGACTCCTGCACTGACCCTGAGAAAGGAATGTCGATCATGGACGGGAAGACTCCGGGACCGCTGGACGTGACGTTCACCGCTCCCCTCGTGACCAGCGCCGCGCGCGGCGGCTGGACCTATGTGCAGCTGGACGGCTCAGCCGACTTCTTCGGTACCCGTGGGCTCGTCCGGGTCAGCGGAACCGTGGACGGCGAGCCGTTCCAGGGCTCCTTCATGGCCCTGGGCGACGGCACGCACAAGCTGCCGATCACGGCCGCGATCCGCAAGAGGATCGGACGGACGACCGGCGACCTCGTGACCGTGCACCTGACCGAGCGACGCGGCTGACCGGAGCCGCCCCGCTGAGGGGCGCCCCGACAGGCCTGGTCAGAGGCGCTCCAGGATGAGGGCGTTGGCCATGCCGCCGCCCTCGCACATCGTCTGCAGGCCGAGGCGCCCGCCGGTGGCCTCGAGGTGGTCGAGCAGGGTGCCGAGCAGGCGCGTGCCGGATGAACCGAGCGCATGGCCGAGGGCGATCGCACCGCCGCGGGGGTTGAGCTTCGCCGGGTCCGCGCCCAGCTCGGCCGCCCAGGCCAGCGGCACGGAGGCGAACGCCTCGTTGACCTCATAGGCATCGAGATCCTCGATGCCGAGACCTGCCCGCTCGAGCACCCGCCGAGTGGCGGGGATGGGCCCGGTGAGCATGAACAGCGGGTCGTCGCCGATCACGTCGAACGCGCGGAACCGGGCGCGGGGTGTGAGTCCGAGCTGCTCGGCGCGGTCGGCGCTCATCATCAGCGCGGCGGATGCCCCGTCGGTGAGCGGCGAGGAGTTTCCCGGTGTGATGCTCCATTCGACATCGGGGAAGCGCTCGGCATAGGCATCCGTGCGGAAGGATGCCGGCAGCCCGGCGAGCCTCTCGACCGTCGTCCCCTCGCGGACGGTCTCGTCCGTGAGGGCGTCGGGCGCCTCGGGCACGGCCACGACCGTGCGGTCGAAGAAGCCGTCCCGCCACGCCTGCGCCGCGCGAGCGTGCGACTCGGCGGCGAAGGTGTCGAGCGCGGCGCGGTCGAAGCCCCAGCGCTGTGCGATCAGCTCGGCGCTCACGCCCTGGTTGACCAGTCCCTGCGGGTACCGGGCGCTGAGCCGCGGCGACATCGGCGAACCGCCGGATGCCGAGGAGCCGAGCGGCACCCGGCTCATGGACTCCACTCCCCCGACGATCACGATGTCGTTCTCGCCGGCGGCGATGCCCGCGGCGGCGAAGTGCACGGCCTGCTGACTGGACCCGCACTGCCGGTCGATCGTCGTGCCGGGGATGTGCTCGTCGAACCCCGCGGCCAGCACGGCCTGCCGGGCGATGTTCATGGCCTGGTCGCCGACCTGGCTCACGCAGCCCAGCATCACGTCGTCGATCTGCCCGGACTCCAGGCCGTTGCGCTCCAGGATGCTCTGCAGCATCCCCGCGGCGAGATCCACCGGATGCACGCCCGACAGCGCCCCTCCCGGCTTGCCGCGCCCCACCGGGGTGCGGATGACATCGACGACGACGGCTTCGCTGCTCATACGTCCATCATGACGCCTCGCGGGTGCGACGGGCCTGGTTCCGGCCATCGCCGACGCGTCAGCAGCAGACCGCGATCAGAGCGCCCGGATGCTCCAGCCCGCGGTATGCGCGGCGCCGGGCTCGAGCACGATCAGGTCGGTGCCGGAGTTGAAGGCGTCGGGAGGGCAGGTCATCGGCTCGACGGCGAGGCCGCGCCGGCTGGCGACAGGGTCCGGGAGATCGGCCGTATGCACCTGGACCCACGGGCATCCGGCGTCCCACACCATCTCGACACCGGCGCCGGACGCGCCGCGAAGCCGTACGGCGGAGGCACCGCGCGCATCGCGCTGGAGGCCGGTGAAGGCGTGGTCGATGAACGTGTCACCGATGCGGCGCGGGGCGCGGAAGTCCCACTCCGGATGCGCGTCGACCGGCTCGAGGGCGACCGGGCTGAGCCGATCGGCGGTGACCGTGAGCACCTCGGATGCCGGCAGCAGCAGTTCCGTGTCGTCGACGTGCTCGTCGCCGGCCGTGAGGTACGGGTGCGGTCCGGTGCCCCAGGGAGCGGCATCCGCCCCGAGGTTGCGGCCCGTGACGCGCTGGTGCAGGCCGGTGGCGTCCACGGAGTACTCGACCTGGACCTCGACGCGGAACGGGTAGCCGGCCTGCGGCTGGATCACGGCGGCGAGCACGACCCGATCGTCGGCGATCTCGCGCACCGCGAAGTCGAGCCAGGTGACCAGCCCGTGCAGGGCGTGGCTGCGGGCCGGCTCCGTCAGCGCCAGCTGATACGTGGCGCCGTCGAACGCGTACCGGCCGTCGACGATGCGGTTCGGCCAGGGGGCGAGCGTGGCGCCGCGGTGCGCGGGCCGCACCTCGTCGGCGTCGAACGGGATCACCAGGTCGCGGCCCTCGAAGGTCAGGGCCCGCAGGGTCGCCCCGATGCTGGCGATCTCGGCACGATATCCGCGCGCGGTGATGGTCAGCTGTCGTCCGGAACGGGGATCGGTCACAGTCCCAGCCTCTCCAGGTAGTCGTTCACGAACCGGCGTTCCGGATCGAGTTCGGCGCGCAGCGCCGCGAAGTCGTCCCACCGAGCGTAGCGGCGCTGCACCTCGGCTCCGTCCAGTGTGAAGATCTTGCCCCAGTGGGGCCGGGCGGACGCCGGGAGCGCGGCCTCGATCGCCGGCAGCAGTGCCCGCACGGCCGTCTCGTCCTGGCGCCAGGTGAAGTGGATGCCCACGGCATCCGTGCCGTAGGCGGAACTCAGCCACAGATCGTCAGCCGCGACTGTGCGGACCTCGCTCACCAGCAGCAGCGGGGCGATCCGGTCGGCGAGCCCGCGGACCGACTCCAGCGCCGCCACGGCGTCACGGCGCGGCATCAGATACTCGCTCTGCAGCTCGGCACCCGCGGAGGGCGTGAACTCCAGCTTGAAGTGCGGCAGGCGCTGGTACCACGCACCGGGCTCGCCGCCCTGGTCGGTGCACGCCTCGGGATCGACCCCGAGGATCGGATGCCGCTTCACCTGCGCGGCTGCGGCGCCCAGCCGTGCGGGGATGTCACCGGCCAGATCGTCGGCGCCGCGCTGCTTGATCCACAGCTGGTCGGCGTGGTCGGTGCGCTGCCAGGTGGTGAAGATGCTCACGCTGGTGCCCGCCGAGGTCACCGCGTCGAGGTCGTCCAGGATCGCATCCCAGCCCGGGCGCTCGTGCACGCGCTGCGCGACCGCGTACGTCGGCTCGACGTCGAGGACGAGCTCGAGCACGACCCCCAGTGCGCCGATCCCGACCACCGCGCCGGCGAACCGCGGGTCGCCGCGGTGCAGGTGCAGCAGTTCGCCGGATGCCGTCAGCAGCAGCAGTTCGCGCACCGCCGCGGCGAGCGATCCGATCGCATCGCCGGAGCCGTGCGTGCCGGTGGCCACGGCGCCGGCGACGGAGATGTGCGGGAGGGAGGCGAGGTTCGCCAGCGCCAGCCCCTCGGCCTCGAGACGCGGCGCGATGTCGCCGTAGCGCAGCCCGCCGGACACCCGCACCGCGTCGCGTTCCGGGCTGATCTCGAAGACCACGGGCATCCGGCCCAGGGCGACGAGCGTGCCGGTGGTGTCGGCGATGTCGTTGAAGCAGTGCCGCGTGCCCAGCACGCGCACCTTCCCGCCCGCCGTGACCAGGGCGTGCGCCTCGTCGACGGTCGACGGATGCGCCACGGCACCCCGGTAGCCGATGTTCCCAGCCCAGTTGCGTTCCGCGCTCACCGGCGCCTCCTCGTGATCATGACGGCTCAGTTCTCTTGACGGCTCAGTTCTCGTGACGACTCAGCCGAGCGGGTCGGACAGCAGTCGCTGCAGGGCGGCGTCCGCCGCGCCGATCAGCAGGCGGTCGGCCCCGAGAGCCGCGGATGCCAGCTCCAGATGCTCCGCGGAGGCGGCGAGCGCGCGGGCGCGCACCTCGTCGTCGAACCCCTCGCGATCGATCTCGCGAAGGCTGCCGAGGAACCCGCCGAGCACGATGATCGACGGGTTGAGCACGTTGACCGCGTTGCCCAGGGTGGCGGCGAGGATGCGGCGCTGCCTGGCGGACTCGACCCTGGCGTCATCGGATGTCGTGAGAGCCCGCTCCAGCTCCGCGTCGTCGGGGGCGGTCAGGCCGGTGGCCCGCACGAGCCGCGCGCGGTTGACCTCGTCCTCGAGCACGCCGCCCTCGACCCGCCGGTCGGCGGCATCCGTCAGGCTCGCGGCGGTCTGCCCCCACTCCCCGGCGTACCCGCCTTCGCCGCCGATGAGCTGCCCGTGCAGCACGAGCCCTCCGCCGATGCCGCTCGCACCGCCGTTGAGGTAGACCACATCGCCGTGCTCGCGGGCGGCGCCGAACAGGCGCTCGGCCCTGGCGCCGTACGAGGCGTCGTTGCCGACCACGACGGTCAGGCCCAGCGCCTCCGCGAGCGGACCCGCGATGTCGGCGTCGTGCCAGTCCAGGTGAGGCGCGAAGCGCACCAGTCCGTCCTCCGCCCGCACCAGGCCGGGCACAGCGACGCCCGCTCCCACGATGCGGCAGTCCTTCAGGCCATCCGCCCTCCAGGCCGCGACCACCCGGGCGACGACCTCGACCACCTCGGCGACGTCGGGGTTCGACGCCGGAACGCGCTCGCGCAGTCGCACACTGCCGCCGAGGGACACCGCACCGATCTCGATCGCGTCGATCTCGGGGTTCACGCCGATCGCGACGACGTCGGGGCTCGGCGCGACGATGGGCGACGGGCGGCCGACGCGACGCGTGGGATCGGGATCGTGCTCCCGCACGAGGCCCGCCGCCGCGAGCCGGGAGACCAGGTCGGACACGGTCGACCGGTTCAGCCCCGTCTCTGCCGTGATCACGGCGCGGGAGCGCGGTCCCCCGTGGTGCACGAGACGCAGCACCTCGCCGAGATTGGTGCGCCGCACCCCCTCCACGGTCGTCGCGCGTTCGCTCATCGTCCCAGGCTACCGATCCCGGTGTGCGCCATCCGTCCATGTGCCGAGTCGGTCATGCGCGCCTCGCCGCGCGGCCCGCTCGTCACTCGACGGAGACTTCCACCAGGCGGGCGTCCTCCCCGGTGACCTCGTGCACGGCGCCGGTGAGCAGCACCGTCGCGGGCGCTGTGGCAGCGCCGGGCAGCGTGCGCTTCGTACGGGGCCGCTCGTTGGAGATCGCGCCCGCGGTGGCCCCGCTCAGATCCGACACCGGCGCCTGCGCCTCGGCATGCGACGCCGCCCACACCCGCACCTCGCCCGGCTCGACCACCCGCACGAGGCGGCGATCGCTGAACGCGAGACGCGCGGCCGGCACGTCGAACCGCACCCGCCTGCTCTCGCCCGGTGCGAGGTCCACGCGCGCATAGCCGAGCAGCTGCGCGACGGGCCTGGTCACGCTCGCGACGGGATCTCGACCGTAGAGCTGCACGACCTCGGTCGCGGACACGTCGCCGGTGTTGCGCACCAGCACGGATGCCATGAACCGGCCGTCCGTGCGGGCCTCCCCCGACACCTGCAGGTCGTCGTAGGCGAAGGTCGTGTAGGACAGGCCGAAACCGAACGGCCGCAGCGGCGCCGGGTCCGTGGAGGTCACGTCCGACGGCCCGCCGAGGATCGGATGCAGGTAGCTGTACGGCTGCGCTCCGGACGAGCGCGGCAGGCTCACCGGCATCCGTCCCGACGGCGCGATCGCGCCGGTGAGGACGTCGGCGATCGCCTCGCCACCGGCCTCGCCCGGGAAGAACGCCTGCAGCACGGCCGCCGGGCGCGCACCGTCGCCGTCCAGCGCCCAGTCGATGGCATAGGGCCGCCCCGTGACGAGCACCATCACGACGGGCGTCCCCGTGGCGACCAGGGCCTCGACCAGTTCACGCTGCACACCCGGAAGGTCGAGCGAGTCCACGTCGTTGCCCTCGCCGACCGTGCCGCGGCCGAACAGCCCGGCCTGATCGCCGACGACGACCACGGCGACATCGGCATCCGCCGCCGCGGCGACCGCCGTATCGAAACCGGACCGGTCCTCGCCCTCGACCTCGCAACCCCCGACGTGCACGAGCTCGGCATCGGGAAGCGCCGCCGTCAGCGCCTCGCGGACGGTCGGGATGCGGAAACCGAGGTCGTGGCCGGGGTGATGCGCCAGCACATGGTTGGCGAACGAATAGCATCCCTGCAGTGCGGCCGTGCGGTCGGCGTTCGGCCCGACCAGGGCGATGCGACGCGGACCGCGCAGCGGCAGGATGCCGTCGTTGCCGAGCAGCACGAGCGACTCCGCCGCCAGCCGGCGGGCCACCGCGCGATGCCGAGGGGTGTCGAGGTCGACCTGTGCGGGCGGATCCTCATCGAACGCGTCGGCGTCGAGCAGCCCGAGCTGCTCCTTCTGCAGCAGCACCCGGATCACGGCGCGATCCAGGTAGGCCTCATCGAGCAGCCCCGCGCGCACGCGCTCGACCAGCGGCGTCAGGTACGCATCGCCGGAGGGGAGCTCGACATCGATGCCGGCGGTCAGGGCCAGCTGCGCGGCCTCACCGCGATCCGCGGCCACCGCGTGCATGATCTCGAGGAACGCCACGGCGAAGTAGTCGGCCACCACGACACCGTCGAAGCCGAGCCGCTCCCGCAGCAGTCCGGTCAGCAGCGCCGGGTCGGATGCCACGGGCACCCCGTCGATCTCGGCGTAGCTGTTCATCACGCCACGCGCTCCGCCGTCCCGGATCGCCATCTCGAACGGCGGGAGGAACACGTCGGCGACCTCCCTGGGGCCGGCCGAGACCGGCGCGTGGTTGCGGCCGGCCCGGGAGCCGGAGTAGCCCAGGAAGTGCTTCAGCGTGGCGTGCACGCCCGCGGACTGCAGTCCTCGCACATAGGCCGCACCGACGGTGCCGACCAGGTACGGATCCTCGCCGATGCACTCGTCGACGCGTCCCCACCGCGGGTCTCGCACGACATCGAGCACCGGGGCGAGGCCCTGATGGATGCCGAGGCTGCGCATCGACTCCCCGACGAGCGCACCCATGTCCGCGACCAGCTCGGGGTCGAAGGACGCACCCCAGGCCAGCGGCGTGGGAAAGGTCGCCGCCTTCCAGGCCGCCAGCCCCGTGAGGCACTCCTCGTGCACGAGCGCGGGGATGCCGAGCCGGGTCTCGCCCTTGAGCCGGCGCTGCTCCTGCCACAGCCATGCCGCGCGCTCCGCCGGATCGACCGGACGCGTGCCGTAGACGCGGGTGTAGTGCCCGATCCCGTGCCGGGTGATCTCGGCGGGCACTCCGGTCTCGCGCGTCGCGCCCATCTCGTTCTGCATCGGGGCGACGACCTCGCCGCCCTGGTCGAGCCAGTAGCCCACCAGTTGCGCGACCTTCTCCTCCAGGGTCATCTCGGCCAGCAGCGCACTCACCCGCGGCGAGGCGGCGGGGAAGGCGGGGATCGTCACCGCACCCTCCGGTGCGTAGGTGGTCACATCAGTCTCCTGCAGCATCCCTCAGCCCTTCACCGCTCCGGTCAGTCCGCCGACGATGCGGCGCTCGAACATGCTGAAGAAGACCAGCGCGGGCAGCATCGACAGCGAGGTGTACGCCAGCACGCGCGCGGTGTCCACCGAGTACTGCGACGCGAAGTTCTGCACGCCCAGCGGCAGGGTGAACAGGCTCTGGTCGTTGAGGATGAACAGCGGCAGCATGTACCCGTTCCAGGCGCCCACGAACGCCAGGATGCCGACGGTGATCACACCGGGAAGGCTGAGCGGCACCACCATCCGCCAGAAGAAGCCCAGACGCGACGCGCCGTCGATGGACGCGGCCTCCTCGAGCTCCTTCGGGATGGCGCGCAGGAACGGCACGAGGATGATGATCGTCGTCGGCAGCGCGAACGCGATCTGCGGCAGGATGATCCCGGCCAGGCTGTTCACCAGCCCCAGGTTGCGGATCAGGATGTACAGCGGCGTGATGGCCACCGTCACCGGGAACATCAGGCCGGCCGCGAACAGCGCGTACATCACGCCGCGGCCCGCGAACTCGTAGCGGGCGAGCACGTAGCTCGCCATCACGCCGAGCACGACCGCACCGGCCGTGGTCCCGGCGGCGGAGATCGTGGAGTTCAGCATGGCCGTCCAGAACTCCGAGCTGGCCAGCACGTCGCCGTAGTTGCCGAGCTGCCACGGGGAAGGGAACCCGGAGGGGTCGAGCGTGATCTGCGAGTTGGTGCGGAATCCGCCGATGATCACGTACAGCACCGGCGTGATGCAGATCGTGATCAGCACCAGCGCGACCAGGTAGACCGCGGGGCTCCCCCACTTCACGTCGGCGTCGCGCGTGCGGCGGCCCTTCGGGGAGATCGCCCGGATGGCGACGCGGGTGTTCAGGGTCTCGGCGCTCACTTGCGCCTCCTTCCGCCGTCGCCGGTCAGCGCACCCTCGGTGTCACGACGCAGCACGAAGCGCTGATAGACGAGAGCCACGATCAGGGTGATCAGGAAGAGCATCACCGCGACGGCGTTGCCGTATCCGTAGCTGCCGGCCAGATGGCCGTTCTGGTACATGTAGGTCGCCATCGTGGAGGTGCCGGCGGTTGCGGCGATGTACTGACCCCAGATGATGTTGACCAGGTCGAACAGCTGCAGCGAGCCGATGATGGACAGGAACGCCCAGATCCGGATGGTCGGCCCCAGCAGGGGCACCGTGATGCTCCACTGGATCTTCCAGAAGCCGGCGCCGTCGATCGCGGCGGCCTCGTACAGCTCCTCCGGGATCGACTGCATGCCGGCGAGCATGAGGATCACCGCGAAGCCGAGGTACTTCCAGGTGATGATGATCATCAGCGAGCCCATCGCGATCGAGGGATCGGCGATCCAGGACTGCTGCAGGAAGCCGAGCCCCCACTTCTCCAGGAGGGAGTTCAGAGCGCCGGCGTCCTGCAGCATCAGGCTCCAGCCGATGCCGACGATGACCTCGGAGATGACGTAGGGCACGAAGATCAGCACGCGGATGATCGACCTGCCGCGGATCTTCTGGTTCAGCAGCAGCGCGAACAGGATCGCCACCGGCCCCTGCAGCAGCAGCGAGAGCACGACGATGACGCCGTTGTGCAGCACCGCCTGCCGGAAGGTCTCGTCCTCCCACATCATGCGGTAGTTGTCGAGGCCGATGAACTCCGTCGGCCAGCCGAAGCCGTTCCACTTGAAGAAGCCGTAGAACGCGGCCATCGCCACCGGGAGGATGACGAAGCCGACGAACATGATGAGGGCCGGTCCCGAGAGGAGCGCGATCTCGCCGCGCTTGCGCCAGTCGGGCCGCGGCGAGCGCCGCTCCGGAGCGGGCACGGGGCCCGCTCCGGAGACGGCGATCCTCTCAGGCACCGTCGTGCGCTGCAGTGCCTGGGTGTCGGTCATGAGCCGGTCAGCCCCTCGCCTCGGCCTTGGTGACCGTGTCGACGAGCTTCTTCGGCGAGCCCTGCCCTGCGAGCATCTCGACGACGCTCGTGTTCAGCGCGTTGCCGACGTTCTGCCCGAGGGCGGTGTCGAGCCACAGGGCGACGTAGGGGGCCTTCGTGTATGCCTCCATCAGCGGCTTCAGCGACGGATCGGTGACCGCTCCGGTGGCATCCTGGTTCGCCGGGATGGTCTGGAACGCCACGGCGTACTTCTCCTGCCATTCCTTCGAGGAGACGAAGTTGAGGAACTTCTCGCACGCGGCCGGGGAGTCGGCCGAGCAGGAGTAGCCGTCGACACCGCCCATCATCGCGCCGGCCCCGCCGTCACCGCCGTCCACCGCGGGGAAGGGGAACCAGCCCAGGTCGGGCAGCGGTTTCTCGTCGGGGGTGAGGCTGGCGATCACGCCCACGTCCCACGCGCCCATCAGCTCCATGGCTGCCTTGTGGTTGGCCAGCAGTCCGGCCGAGGAGTTCGCTCCCTCCTGCGGGGAGGTCGTCAGGAAGCCCTTGTTGAACGGCTCCGTCCTGGCGAAGTCCTGCAGGTTCTCGGCCGCTGTGAGCCAGCACGGATCGGAGAAGTCGGCCTTGGTCGCGAGGTTCTCGATCAGGTCCTGGCCGCAGGCCCGCAGGGCGAAGAAGTAGTACCAGTGCGCGGCCGGCCACGCGGCCTTGGCGCCGAGCGCGATCGGCTCGATGCCTGCCGCCTTCAGTTTGCTGACGGCTGCCTCGAGCTCGTCCATCGTGGCGGGCTCGGAGCTGACCCCCGCCTGCGCGAACAGGTCCTTGCTGTAGAAGAAGCCGCCGGGGAGCACCGCGCTCGGCATCCCGTAGACCTTGCCGTCGACGCTGAAGGCGCTGAACGGGGCGTCGCCGAAGGCCTTCTTCACGTCGGGGTCGATGAGCTTCGTGAGGTCCTTCACCTTGCCCGCGTTGACGATGTCGGCGAGCTTGCCGCCGCCGCGCGCCATGAAGATGTCGGGCATGTCGCCCGAGTTGACGGCGGTCTGCAGCTTGCCGTCCATGTCCTCGTTCTGGATCGACGTGACCTTGATCGTCACGTCGGGGTTCTCCTCGTGGAATGCCGCCGCCGCGTCGGCCCAGTACTGCTTGCCGGGACCCGTGGTGGAGTTGTGCCACATCGTGAGCGTGGTCGCGCCGTCAGCGCCGGCTCCGTCCGAGCCGCCGGAGCAGCCGGTGAGCCCGAGCATCCCCAGCGTCGCCACGGCCGCCGCTGCGGCGACCCATGCCTTGCCGATCTTCATGCCGTGTGTCTCCTCTTCGAGTTCGCGGTCCGGCCCCATTTGTTGCCGACTACACCGAATGTGCTCCGGCCACTCTGGCAGGTTCGATTCATCATGTCAATCGTTATCGATATCGTTTTCCATCACTAGATTGGACAGATGAACCGCCGCACGACGATCCACGATGTCGCTCACGCCGCCGGAGTCTCCGTCGCCACCGTCTCCAAGGCCATCAACGGCCGCGACGGCGTCGCGCCCGCGACGCTGGCGCACGTGCTGAGCGTGGTCGACGAGCTGGGGTACGCCAGTTCGCTGGTGGCGACGTCGATGCGACGTCGGCGCACCAACGTCATCGGCGTGCTGGTGGCGGAGTTCGAGCCGTTCGCGCTGCAGCTGCTGAGCGGGGTCTCCACCGAGCTGCAGGGCACGCGCTTCGACGTGCTGGCCTACGCGGGCAGCGTCTCGGCAGGCGAGCACCGCGGCTGGGAGCGACGCTCGCTCTCCCGCTTGGGCGGAACCCTGATCGACGGCGCCATCGTCGTGACGCCGACATCGACCCCCGCGGACGCATCGGTGCCCCTCGTCGCCATCGACCCGCACGCCGGCCCGGACGGGCCCGCGACGGTGAGCGTGATCAACGTCGACGGCGCACGGGCCGCGACCGAGCACCTGATCTCACTGGGGCATCGCCGCATCGCCCACCTGCGCGGCCGCACCGACCTCGTCTCCGCCCAGCAGCGCGAGCAGGGGTATCGCGAGGCGCTCGACGCCGCGGGCATCCGCTTCGACCCCGCCCTCATCGCCGACGGCGGCTACCGCACGGCGGATTCGACCGCGGGTGCGCACGCGCTGCTCGATCTCGTAGACCGCCCCACGGCCGTCTTCGCGGCGAACGACCTCTCCGCCATTGAGATGATCCGCGTGGCGGGCGAGCGCGGCCTGCACGTGCCGGACGACCTCTCGGTGATCGGCTTCGACGACATCCCCGACGCGGCCGCGCACGCGCCTCAGCTGAGCACGGTGCGCCAGCCGCTGACCGAGATGGGTGCCGTCGCCGTGCGCCTGCTGCTGCGGATGCTGGACGGTGAGGCGCACGAGCACGTGCGCCTGCCGGCCGAACTCGTCGTGCGGGAGACGACGGCTGCACCGAGGATCTGATTCGTTGCATCCGCACCATCGACTTGATATGTTCTGATCCACAACATTTCATCGACGTCGCTGAAGGCGGATCACCATGTCACTCACCCCCACCAAGGCCGACAAGTTCTCATTCGGACTCTGGACAGTCGGCTACAACGGCGCCGACCCGTTCGGCGGGCCCACCCGGCCGCAGCTCGACGTCGTGCACGCAGTCGAGAAGCTCGCCGAGCTCGGCGCCTACGGCCTCACCTTCCACGACGACGACCTGTTCGCGTTCGGGTCGACGGATGCCGAGCGGCAGACCCAGATCGACCGCCTGAAGGGCGCCCTGGCCGACACCGGGCTGATCGTGCCGATGGTCACCACCAACCTGTTCAGCGCCCCGGTGTTCAAGGACGGCGGCTTCACGTCGAACGACCGCCAGGTGCGCCGCTTCGCGCTGCGCAAGGTTCTGCGCCAGCTCGATCTGGGCGCCGAGCTGGGCGCGAAGACCTTCGTGATGTGGGGCGGCCGCGAGGGCGCCGAGTACGACTCCGCGAAGGACGTGCGGGCAGCTCTCGAACGCTACCGCGAGGCCGTGAACCTGCTCGGCGACTACGTCACCGACAAGGGCTACGACATCCGCTTCGCCATCGAGCCCAAGCCCAACGAGCCCCGCGGAGACATCCTGCTGCCGACGCTCGGGCACGCGCTCGCGTTCATCGACTCGCTGGAGCGCCCCGAGCTGGTCGGGCTGAACCCCGAGGTCGGTCACGAGCAGATGGCGGGACTCAACTTCGCCGCCGGCATCGCCCAGGCGCTGTACCACGGCAAGCTGTTCCACATCGATCTGAACGGGCAGCGCGGCATCAAGTACGACCAGGACCTGGTGTTCGGCCACGGCGACCTGCACAACGCGTTCGCGCTGGTGGACCTGCTCGAGAACGGCGGCGCGAAAGGCACCCCGGCCTACGACGGCCCGCGGCACTTCGACTACAAGCCCAGCCGTACCGAGGACGAGGCCGGCGTGTGGGACTCCGCCGCCGCCAACATGCGCATGTACCTGCTGCTGAAGGAGCGGGCCGCCGCGTTCCGCGCCGACCCCGAGGTGCAGGAGGCACTGGCCGCCGCGCGCGTCGCCGAGCTGTCGCAGCCCACCCTGGGAGAGGGCGAGTCGTACGACGACCTCCTCGCCGACCGGAGCGCGTTCGAGGACTTCGACCCCTCCGCGTACTTCGGCGCGCGCGGCTTCGGCTTCGTGCGGCTCCAGCAGCTGGCATCCGAGCACCTGATGGGCGCTCGCTGACCCGCTCGCCCCTGATCGCCGAGACCGGAGCATGAGATGAGAGGATGCCGCGCATGGCACTCGTGATGGGCGTCGACTCATCGACGCAGTCCTGCAAGGTCGTGATCGTGGATGCCGTCTCCGGTGCGATCGTGCGCACGGCGCGTGCGTCGCACCCGGACGGGACCTCGGTCGATCCCGAGGCGTGGTGGGAGGCCCTGCAGGCGGCGATCGCGGATGCCGGCGGCATGGACGACGTCGAGGCCTGGGCCATCGGCGGGCAGCAGCACGGCTTGGTGGCGCTGGACTCCTCGGGTGCTGTGGTCCGCGACGCCCTGCTGTGGAACGACACGCGTTCCGCGGGCGCAGCATCCGATCTGATCGCCGAGTTCGGGGCATCCGCTCTGACGCACCGCACCGGACTCGTGCCCGTGGCGTCCTTCACGATCACCAAGCTGCGCTGGCTGCGCGACGCGGAGCCCGCCAACGCCGAGCGGGTCGCGGCCGTCGCGCTGCCGCACGACTGGCTCACCTGGCGGCTGCGCGGGTTCGGCCCTGCAGATCCTCGGCTGGACGAGCTGGTCACCGATCGGTCGGATGCCAGCGGAACCGGCTACTGGAATCCCGAGACCGGCGAGTACGACCGCGAACTGCTGGTCGCGGCGCTCGGGCACGACGCGGTGCTGCCGCGGGTGCTCGACGCGTCGGAGTGGGTGACGGATGCCGCCGGCCGGGGCGTCGGCCCCGGCGCGGGCGACAACGCCGGGGCGGCGCTCGGTGTCGGGGCCCGTCCGGGGGATGCGGTGGTGTCGATCGGCACGAGCGGCACGGTCTTCGCGGTCAGCGAGCGGGCGGTGCACGACGAGACGGGCACCGTCGCCGGCTTCGCGGACGCCGACGGACGCTTCCTCCCCCTGGTCGCGACGCTGAACGCCGCACGGGTGCTCGACGCGATCGCCCGGCTGCTCGGCGTGGACCATGAGGAGCTGTCCCGGCTGGCGCTGGACGCCTCCACCGGTGCCGGCGGTCTCACCCTGCAGCCCTACTTCGAGGGCGAGCGCACCCCGAATCTGCCGGACGCCGCCGCCACGCTCAGCGGCATGACCCTGTCATCCACGACCCGCGAGAACCTCGCGCGCGCAGCCGTCGAGGGCATGCTGTCGGGACTCGGCGCCGGCCTCGACGCCCTGCGCGGGCAGGACGTCCGGATCGAGCGCGCCCTGCTGATCGGCGGCGGCGCGCAGTCGCAGGCCGTCCGCGAGATCGCCCCGCTCGTGCTCGGCATCCCGGTCGAGGTTCCCGAGCCCGCCGAGTACGTGGCACTGGGCGCCGCGCGCCAGGCCGCGCGGGTGCTGGACGCCTGAGCGCCCTGCGCTCCGGTCCGGAGCGCAGGGCGCGGGGTCAGGGCGCGGGGTCAGAACCCCTGCGCGAGGCGGTAGTACGCCTGGTTCCAGCGCACCGTCTTCTGGAACTCGGGCAGAGTGGTCGATCCGTCGATCACCAGGAGCTCGATCTGCGCCATCTCGGCGAAGTCGCGGAACGCCTCCAGACCGACGGCGGTCGACATCACGGTGTGGTGCGCGGCACCGGCGGTCAGCCAGGCCGCAGCGCTCGTGGTGAAGTCCGGAGCCGGCTTCCACACCGCACGACCCACGGGGAGCTTGGGCAGCGCCGCGCGCGGCTCGACGTTCTCGACCACGTTCGCGGTCAGGCGGAAGCGGTCGCGCATGTCGCTGAGCGCCACGACGACAGCGGGACCGGGGTCGGCGGTGAAGACCAGGCGCACCGGGTCGTCCTTGCCTCCGATGCCGAGCGGATGGATCTCCAGGGTCGGCTTGGCCGAGGTGAGGGAGGGCGAGACCTCGAGCATGTGCGCACCCAGGATCAGCTCATCGCCCGGGGTCATGTCGTAGGTGTAGTCCTCCATCAGGCTGGCGCCGCCGGGGAGGCCGGCGCCCATCACGTTGGCGACGCGCACCAGGATCGCGGTCTTCCAGTCGCCCTCGGCGCCGAAGCCGTAGCCCTCGGCCATCAGCCGCTGCACGGCGAGGCCCGGCAGCTGCTTCAGCTCACCGAGGTCCTCGAACGAGGTGGTGAAGGCGCCGAAGCCGCCCTCCTCCAGGAACGACCGCAGCCCGATCTCGATGGCCGCGCCGTCACGCAGTGACTGGTGCCGCTCTCCCCCGCGCCGCAGCTCGGGGACGACCTCGTACAGCTCCTCGTACTCGGCTACCAGAGCGTCGATGTCGGATTCGGACGCCGCCGCGACGGCATCCGCCAGCTCGTTCACGCCCCAGGTGTTCACCTGCACGCCCAGGCGCAGCTCGGCCTCGGTCTTGTCGCCCTCGGTGACGGCGACGAAGCGCATGTTGTCGCCGAAGCGCGCGAGCTTGAGGCTGCGCGAGGCCGCGAGGCCGGCCGCGGCCCGCTGCCAGGTGCCGAGCTCCTGGCGCACGCGCGGGTCGGACGCGTGCCCGACGATGGTCTTGCGCGGCACGTTCAGCCGGGTCTGGATGTAGCCGAACTCGCGGTCGCCGTGCGCGGCCTGGTTCAGGTTCATGAAGTCGAAGTCGATGTCGGCCCAGGGCAGCTCGACGTTCGCCTGGGTGTGCAGGTGGGCGAGCGGCTTCTGCAGGGCGTCCAGGCCGGCGATCCACATCTTGGCAGGGCTGAAGGTGTGCATCCACGCGACGACGCCGATCACGCTGTCGTCGGCGTTCGCCTCGAGCATGACCTTCTTGATGGCGGCGGAGTCGGTCAGCACGGGCTTCCACACGATGCGGACGGGCACCTCGGAGGCGCCGTCGAGCGCATCCGAGATGGCACGCGACTGATCTGCGACCTGCGCGAGCGTCTCGGGTCCGTACAGGTGCTGGCTGCCGGTGAGGAACCAGACCTGGTAGCCGTCGAGGGAGGTGGTGAGCTTGGGCATGGACGCAATCCTTAGATGGAGACTGTGGCGGCGGCCTCGATGGCCAGACCCGCGCGGTAGCGGTCGAGGTAGATGGTGAATCCGGCGACGTCGGCCGGGTCGGGGTCGATGACGGAGAGGGATGCCCCCGCGAAGACGTGCTGGTCGAGGTAGGCGTCCAGCGGCTGCTCGCCGGCCGCCGACAGGTAGGCGGCGAGCACCGCGATGCCCCACGCCCCACCCTCGGATGCCGTGTCGCCGACCGCCACGGGTGCGTCCAGCGCCCCCGCCAGGAAGCGCTGCGCGACACCGGCGGTGCGGAACATGCCGCCGTGGGCATACATCCGGTCGAGCGCGACGCCCTCGTCGGTCAGCACCTGCATGCCCAGTGCGAGCGTGCCGAACACGCCGTAGAGCTGGGCGCGCATGACGTTCGCCAGGGTGAAGCGACTGTGGGGCGTGCGCACGAACAGCGGACGCCCCGCGTCGAGGCCGACGAGGGGCTCGCCGGCGAGGTGGTTGTAGGCGAGCAGTCCGCCTGCATCCGCCTCGCCGTCCAGCGCCTCGCGGAAGAGCGTCTCGAAGACGGCATCCGACGATCCGCGGATGCCGGACGCCTCGGCGAACCGGGTGAACATGCCCACCCACGCCGCCAGTTCGCTGGCGCCGTTGTTGCAGTGCACCATGGCGACCGCGTCGCCGGCAGGAGTCGTCACCAGGTCGAGCTCGTGGTGCACCTCGGCCAGCGGATGCTCGAGCACGACCATCGCGAAGATGCTGGTGCCCGCGCTGACGTTGCCGGTGCGCGGTGCGACCGCGTTGGTCGCGACCATGCCGGTGCCCGCGTCGCCCTCCGGCGGGCAGAGCGGGATACCGGGCCGCAGTGCTCCGGTCGGGTCGAGCAGCGCGGCGCCCGCCGCGGTGAGGGACCCGGCGTCCTCCCCGGCGACGAGCACCTCGGGCAGCACGGAGCGCAGGTCGCCGCCGGCGCGCTCGTCGTAGCGGGCGATCATCGTCTGGTCGTAGTCGCGCGCGGAGGAGTCGATCGGGAACATGCCCGAGGCGTCGCCGATGCCCAGCACCCGGCGCCCGGTGAGCCGCCAGTGCACGTATCCGGCGAGTGTGGTGAGGAAGCGCACGTCCTCGGCGTGCGGCTCGGCGTCGAGCTGCGCCTGCCGCAGGTGCGCGACGGACCAGCGCAGCGGGATGTTCACGCCCAGCAGCTCGGTGAGCTCGGCTGCGGCCGGGCCCGTGTTGGTGTTGCGCCAGGTGCGGAACGCGGCGAGCAGATCGCCGGCCGCATCGAAGGCCAGGTAGCCGTGCATCATCGCGGAGACGCCGATGGCGCCGAACGTGTCGGGGCGCACGCCGTAGCGGTCGTGCACGTCGGCGATCAGGTCGGCGAACGCGGACTGCAGGCCGGTCCACACCTCGTCCAGGCTGTAGGTCCACAACCCGTCCTCCAGCCGGTTCTCCCAGGAGAACGAGCCGGTGGCGAGAACCTCGGCGGCGGAGGAGCCGATCAGGCAGGCCTTGATGCGGGTGGAGCCGAGCTCGATGCCCAGGCTGGTGCGGCCGGCGAGGATGTCCTCGCGACCCGGGTGTCCCGTCGAGGCGGTCATCGGCGTGCGTCCGCGCTCTGGCCGTACACGTTCTGATACCGGTTGTAGAGACTGTCGATGGCCTCCTGCGGGATGGGGATGAGCGGGCCGGCCTCGCGGGCGAGGTGCACGGTGCGGGCGACGTCCTCGACCATGACCGCGGCCTTCACGGCATCCTTCGCGTTCACGCCGATCGTGAACGGTCCGTGGTTCTGCATCAGCACCGCACGGGAGCGATGCCCGGTGAGGGTCTCGACGATCCCGCGACCGATCGAGTCGTCTCCGATGATCGCGAACGGTCCGATCGGGATGGGGCCGCCGAACTCGTCGGCCATCGCCGTGATCACGCATGGGATCTCCTCGCCGCGCGCCGCCCAGGCCACGGCGTAGTCGGAGTGCGTGTGCACGACGCCGCCCACCTCGGGCATGTGCCGGTACACGTAGGCGTGCGCGGCCGTGTCGCTCGAGGGCGAGCGGTCGCTGCCGGGAGTGCCCGGGATCACCTCGCCGTCCAGGTCGCAGAGGATCATGCTGTCCGGAGCCAGGTCGTCGTAGCTCACGCCGGAGGGCTTGATGACGAATAGGTCGGCGTTCGGATCATCGCCGACGCGGACGCGACCGGAGATGTTCCCCCCGGTCCACACCACGAGGCCGTAGCGGACGAGCTCTCCGTGCAGACGGGAGACGTCCTCGCGGACGGACTGGATCGCGGCCTGCAGCTCAGGGCTGAAGTCGGGGGCTTCCTTGCTCACGGGCACCTCATCGATCTGATGATCGGCCACTGTGACCGGTCACATCGCCCAGCATGACACCCTCGCGCGCCGCCGTCAACATCACGTGCGCGGCTCGCCGCGTCGTCAGGCGCGCGGAGGAGCGACCGAGTCGCGGCGCACCAGCACGGGGGCGACCGGGTCGAGGGCGGATGCCGCGGCACCCGCTTCTGCGATCACGACGGCGACGGCCCGGCGGGCCAGCTCCGCGAAGTCCTGCCGCACGGTCGTCAGCTGCGGCCAGTAATACGCGGCATCCGGGATGTCGTCGAAGCCGACCACGCTGATGTCGCGGGGCACCCGCACCCCGGCCTCGTGCAGCCCGCCGAGCAGACCGAGCGCCATCTGGTCGTTCGCGCAGAACACGGCGGTGACGCCGGCGTCGATGATCGCGACGGTCGCCGCATAGCCGGATGCCGCCGACCAGTCCCCCTCGATGACCGGACCCGGCTCCAGCCCGCGCGCCGCGAGCTCGGCGGCGAAGCCGTCGGCGCGCGACTCGGCCTCGAGCCAGTCCGCAGGACCCGCGAGATGCGCGATGCGGGTGTGCCCGGCGTCCGCCAGTTCGGCGACCGCGAGCCGGGCGCCCGCCGCCTGATCGACGGACAGGCCGCGTGCGCCGCGCCCCGAGGAGTGCAGGGTGACGATGGGCACGTCGATGTGCAGGGCGTTCAGCGCCTCGAGCGTGCGCGCGTGCGGGGCGACCACCACGATGCCGTCCATGCCCTGGGCGATCAGGTGGTCGACGGCGGCGACAACGGCATCCGCATCGGCCGCATCGGCGAACGCCGCGCTGACCCAGTACCCCGCGGCACGGGCGGACGCCTCGATCGCGGCGATGCTGCGTGAGGGGCCGTACTGCTCGGCGTTCGAGGCCAGCACGCCCAGGGTGCGCGATCGCCGGGTGCCCAGGGCCCGCGCGGCGTTGTTCATGCGGTAGCCGAGCTCGGCCATCGCCGACAGCACCCGCTCGCGGGTCTCCTCGGCGACCTCCGGATGCTCGTTCAGCACGCGCGACACCGTCTGCCGGGAGACCCCGGCGAGCGCGGCGACGTCGCGCACGCCGACGGCACGCGTGCGCTCTGCGGGCGGGGAGCTCGACGGGGTCACGCCGAAGAGTGTACGTCGCCGAGCGCCTCGTCGTCCGCCGGGTGAGGGCCGTGCTTCGGCATGACCCCGTCCCGGACACCGGCGGCGGGCGCGGTGAGGCGACTCACTCGCGCCCCGGCGGCGCGCCCGACCAGTCCGTGAGGACGTGCTCGATGTGCTTGTGCACCAGGCGCCGCGCCAGAGAGGCGTCTCGGGCCTCGATCGCGTCGATCATCGCGTGGTGCTCCGATGCCGAATCCCTCAGCTGACCGCGTTGGAGCAGCGCGCTCAGTCCGAACAGCCGGGTCTGCGACCGCAACGAGGTGATCAGGTCGATGAGCCGCGCGTTGCCCGCGTAGCGCAGCAGAGCCAGATGGAAGTCGCTGTCGGCGTTGAGGTAGCGGACCAGGTCGCCCTCCTCCGCACCGGCGACGATGTCGTCGGCCTGCGCGCGCAGCGCGGGGAAGTCCTCCTCCGGTATCAGCGGGGTGGCACGCTCGATCGCCGGCGGCTCGAGGAACAACCGCAGATCGGTCACCTCGCGCAGGTCGTCGGCTGACACCTCGGTGACCCGGAAGCCCCGGTTGGGCACCGCGATCACCAGCCCCTCGCGCACGAGGTCGAGCATCGCCTCGCGGACCGGGGTAGCCGAGACGCCGAACTGGTCACCCAGGCTGGGCGCCGAGTACACCTGGCCCGGCTGCATGTCACCGCTGATGATGGCGGATCGCAGGGCGCGCTTGACCGTGTCCCGGATGCTGGGCTGCCGGTCCAGCCGCACGACGCTACGCAGCTCGGGAACGCTCATGGCGATCTCATTCCTTCCGTCCTGGGCGGCTCTCCGATCCGCTGGGTTCGATCCTCGCACGCCGTCCACCCGGATGGCTGGCAGCTGGTCCTGCGCCGGTTCAGCCCCTCTCCACGCTCGACCTCGCCGGAAGCACCAGACGTCTCAGCGGCTCCTCGTTTCCCGCACGGTCGGATGCCGCGAACTCGATGACCTGCTCGCGGTCGGTGAGCGTGCGCACGAACGCCTCCTGGAACGTCGCCCAGAAGGTCCCCTCGCCCTGCCAGTGGATCTGCTCCACGCCGGACACGTCGTCCTCGGCCACCAGCAGTATCTCCACGCTCGCACCGAGGTCGGTGACCCGAGCCTGCGTCACCGGCGGCCGGGTGTCGATGTGCAGCACGCGGGTAGCCGTGCCCGTGCGTCCTCCGGCGATCGCCCGGGCCTGCACGACGACCTCCCCTTCGACATCCACGCGGAGGGGCCCGTCGTACCGCTGCCACCGCCCGTCACCGATGCGTACGTCGATCCGCGCCTGCGCGCCGTCCCAGGTGGCGGCGCGCAGCAGGACGGTCGGCGCCTGCAGGTGCCAGCCCGATGCCGCGGCGGGTTCGGCGGTGCGGATCTCGACCGCCGGAGCGGCCGGCTCATCCACTCGGATGCTGTCGCGCGCGGCATCCAGCGACGCGACCGCGGAGCCGTCACCGTCGCCGAACGCGATGACGGCGGCGCGCGCGGCGTGCAGGACGGTGTGCGCCTCGGCGCCTCCGAGCAGTCCGTCCCGGAGCCCGTCGCGCACCGCGGTGACGACGCGCTCGGCGAACTCCGTCACAGTGACCGGCCCGGGACCGGCCCAGACATCGTCGAGCAGTGTGCTGCCGTCCTCCCGCTGCCGCGCCGGAACCTCCGTCTGCACGCCGGCGAAGCCGACCGCGGCATCCGCCACCCGCACGTACATGTGGTACCGCGCATCGGCCCCCGTCCACGACGGCACGAAGCGGATACCGTCCACGGTCACTCCGCCGTCGCGAAGCGCCTGTGCGGGGTCAGCGTCGCTGACGAGCGAGCCGTCTGGATGGCGGGCCGCTGCGATCGCGAGCTCGAGGGCGGTGGTGCTGTCGGAGCGCGCCACCAGCACGTGCGGCCCGTAGCGCAGGTGCACCAGGTGCGGGTCGTCGACAGCGGGGACGGCACGCAGAGCGGTGGGGAGCTCCAGCGTCAGCGCCTCTCCTCGGCGCCAGGTCCGGCGCACTGAGGCGTACCCGTTCCGCACGTCCAAGGCGAGCGGCCGGCCCGCCACTGTCGCGCGCGGTTCGCCCTCCACCCAGTCGGGGATGCGCAGGTGCACGGTCAGCGCCAGCGGGCCACCGGTGGGCTCGACGCGAACGCGCACGGTGGAGGCGAACGGATGCTCCTGCTCCAGAACGACGCGCACCCCGCGCTCGGTCCAGTCCAGCTCGGCCGGCGTGTACTGGGTGACCCACAGGTCGCCGTCCTCCCCGCGGAGGAATATGCTCGCCTGCTGCGTCACGTGGTTCTCCAGGCCGGTCCCGCCGCAGCACGTGCCGATGTTGTCGTACTCGGGCAGCGCGCCAGGGTGCACGGGGAACATGTAGGTGACCTCGGGGCTGACGTCCGAGTCGACGTCGCGCCGCGAACCGAGGATGTGGTTGCTCAGTGCCCGGTCGATGTAGTCCGTGTACCTGGGGTCGAGGGTGTGCGCGAACAGCCTGCGAGACAGCTTGACGAGGTTGTACGTCGCGCAGGTCTCGGCATTGCGCCGCCCGATGTCACGCGCGACCGACCCGGCGGGACCCCAGAGCTCGCTCTCGCCGGTGCCGCCGTGCGGGTACATCCGGCCCGGCACGACCTGACCCCAGACGCCCTGTGCTGCGTCCAGGTACTCACGATCACCCGTGGCCTCATACTCGTCCACGTATCCGATCAGCTGCGGCAGATGCTGATTGGCGTGCATGCCGTCGAGGATGTCGAGGCCGGAGCGGCCGGCGTCGATCAACTCCCTCTGGTCGAACAGCCGCGCCGTGTCGAGGAACTCGGGCTCCCCGGTGACGGCGGCCAGCCGCGCCAGCGTCTCGTTCATCCCGCCGAACTCACCGGCGATGTACAGCGACCACATCCGCTGCAGCTGTGCGGCATCCAGTCTGCGCAGCCGGGACCCGACCCAGCGTGCCATGCCGGTCACGATCTCCAGCGCCTGCGTGCTGCCGGCCAGTTCGTATGCGTCGAGCAGGCCGGCCATGATCTTGTGGCAGGTGTAGTACGGCGCCCAGATCTCGCCGTACGGCGCGTACTGCTCCAGTCGCGAGAACTGCCATTCGCCGTAGGCGGCGAGGAAGCCCGGATGCGAGTACCGTCCGCTGGCGGCCAGCGCCGCCTGGACCTCGGCGAGACCGGCGACGAACTCGTCGACCTTGCCGCGCAGTCCGGCATCCGCCTCACCCGCCGCCGCCAGCGAGAGCATGGAGAGGAAGTGACCGGCGTAGTGCCCCCGCAGCAGGTTGGCGGTGTGCGCCGCCTCCCGGCCCGGATAGTCATGTTCGCTCCATGGCTGCTCGTCCGGGTGACCGAAGCCCTCCCAGGCCCCGGGCGGCTCCGCGCCGCGCACGTCCAGCCCGGCGTTGGCGCGGAACACCGCCAGCAGCCGGTCGACGGGGTACGCGCGGGCCAGATGCAGCATCTGCCGACGGGAGCGGGCGAACATCCCGTCCTCCCCGATCCGTACATCGCCGAGCGGGAACGGGCGCAGCCGCGGTGCGGAGACTGCGCTCATGCCGCGGTCCCGAGTCGCTCCCGCACCCACCGCTCGACGCCGTCCGCGTCGATCGGCAGCGCCTCGGAGAGCACCTCCGAGCCGTGCGGCGTGACCAGCACGTCGTCTTCCAGACGCACCCCGACACCGCGCAGCTCGGGCGGCACGGTGAGGTCGTGGGCGTGGAAGTACAGTCCGGGCTCCACCGTCATCACCACTCCGGCCTGCAGCGGTGCGCCCATGTAGTCCTCGTAGTGGGCCTGGCTGCAGTCGTGCACATCCAGCCCGAGGTGGTGCCCGATGCCGCACGCGAGGTAACGGCGGTGCTGCTGCCCGTGCGGGGAGAGCGCCTCGTCCACGGAGACCGGCAGCAGCCCCCAGTCGTGCAGGCCGCCGGCGATCACCTCCATCGCAGCGAAGTGGAAGTCCAGGTACTCGACGCCGGGACGGATCTGCTCCAGCCCGGCGCGGTGGGCGCGCTCGACCAGGTCGTGCACGGCTCGCTGGGCGGGCGAGAAGGCCCCGGAGGCCGGGATGGTGCGCGTGACGTCGGCCGTGTACAGCGAGCGTGCTTCGACTCCCATGTCCAGCAGCAGGGCCGCGTCCGGCAGCACGTCGCCATCGCAGCGGACCCAGTGCAGGATGGGCGCGTGCGGGCCCGATCCGACGATGGTGGAGTAGCCCGGCCCATTGCCGAACGTGCGGGCGTGCCGGTCGAAGGTGCCCTGCAGCCAGCGCTCCCCGAGACCCTCTGCGATGGCTCGCGGAACCTCCCGGGCGACGGCGTCGAAGCCCCCGACGGTGGCGTCCACGGCCGAGCGGAGCTGCCCGATCTCCCAGTCGTCCTTCATCATTCGCAGGATCGACACCGACCGTTCCAGCTCGGCGGACAGTTCGGCGTCCACCTCGTGAGCCAGGTCGGTCGCCGACCGGGCGGCGTGCGCGCCGCGCAACTCGCTGCGCCGGCCCTTCAGCGCGCTCAGCGGCTCCACCGTGATCTGCAGCGCCACTGCCCACTCCGCAAGGCCCGCGGATGGCCCGACCCAGAGCTCGCCGTGGGCGGCATCCGAGAAGAAGCCCGAGTCACCCGGGCGGAACGGCTCGGGGATGTAGAGCACGGCGTCGTGTCCCCCCGGCCGCGCGGACATCACCAGGACCGCCCCCTCGGCCTGGCATCCGGTGAGCCAGACGAAGCCGCTGTCGGCACGGAACGCATACTGCGCGTCGTCGTTGCGAGTGGGAGCGGTGCCTGCGGCGAAGAGCAGGGTGCGTCCCGGATGAGAGGCACTGAGACGAGCACGGTGGGAGGCCGCCGCCTCGGCAGTGCCCGGCTCCACATCGGGCAGGACGGTCTGCTCCTGCCAGCCCTGGCCGATCATGTCCGTGAAGGCGGGCACCTCTGCCAGGCGGGGGTAGCGGGTTCCGGCGTAGGGCGGGCGGACCGAGGTCCGAGGTCCGACTGTCATCTGTGTTCTCCTCCACGATCGCGTACTCGTTCGCGCAGCGCCGAGAGCACCCGGCCGGAGCCGATGCCGTCGTGCTCGAACTCGTTGGTCACCCAGTACTGCGCGTTGCCGATGCCGGACAGGGTCTCCAGCTGCAGCCCCGCATCGACGTACATGTCATCGAAGTAGACGGCGGCTGCCAGCGGCACCTCATTCGCCGCAAGACGCTCCCGGTCGTACAGTGGGCTCCACTCGACCTGTTCCGCGAGCACGTGCACGGCGTCGCGGAAGCCTCGCAGAAGACGCACCTCGTCGAACATCCATGGGAAGGCCATCTCCCCGGTGAACAGCAGCGGCCGACGGCCGGTGTCGAACTCGGGACGCCGATCGCGCTCCCGCTGCGCGGCCCATCCGGTCGGCCCGCTCTCCTGGTCGCCGTAGATGGACTCCTGCAGGGTCCAGAACAGCGGGTTCCCCGCGCTCGAGCTTCGGGCGAGCACCTCCGCGAGGAAGCCCTCGGAGAGTCGACCGGGGCGAGCGAACGCCTTCTCGACCAACCAGTGCATGCGCTCGTGCCCGGGCTTCATGCCGAGATCGATTCCCAGTGACTGGAAACGATGCACCGTGAGCGCATCGCCGTCGGGCAGCCGCACGTCGCCTTCGGCCAGCCGGTCGGCTATCCGCGCGACCGCCTCGGCGTCTTCCGGGAATCTGCGGTACAGCTCGGCGGTCTTCGCCGCCACCCGATCGAAGGTGCGGGCGTACACATCGGCCGCGCGGGGCGGGACGCCGGGGATTCCACCCGCGACATAGCAGGCGGCGAGTGCCTCCGGCGCCTGCGACAGATAGGTCAGCGTGAGGAAGCCGCCGTAGCTCTGCGCAAGGGTCGCCCAGCGCCGGCCGCCATACAGCGCCGTACGCACATGCTCGAGGTCGCGCACGATCGAGTCGGCGCGGTGCAGTGAGAGCAGGCGGGCCCCGGCCGCCCCGTCGAGGTCTGAGAAGTCAGCCGACTCCAGCGGACTGCTGCCTCCGGTGCCGCGCTGGTCGACGAGCACGACCCGGTAGTCGCGCAGCGCCTCGTCGATCCATCCGTCCCGCAGCAGGGGCCGCGGATTGGCACCGCCCGGGCCGCCCTGCAGGTACGTCATCAGCGGCAGGTCATCGCCGGCCCGCTCCGGATCCACGAGCTCCCTGACGAGCAGGCTGACGGTCCCGGCGCCCGGATCCGCCCAGTCCAGGGGTACGTCCAGTCGCTGCTCGCGTACCGCGATCCCCGGCAGGTGGTACGAGACCGTCATCGACCCTCCTCCTCGGCCGCGGTCGCGATGGACCCGGCACGTCGCGCCTGCTGAGCCTCGCGCCGGCGTCGATCCCACTCCGGGTCGATGCGCGGCACGGCCTGCAGCAGGGTCTTGGTGTAGTCGTCCTGCGGGTGGTCGAACACGACGTCCCGCGGCCCGGTCTCCACGATCCGGCCCTGATGCATCACTGCGACCCGGGTCGCGATCTGGCGCACCACGGCGAGATCGTGCGCGATGAACAGGTAGCCGAAACCCTCATCCGCCTGCAGCTCCCGCAGCAGGTTGATCACCTGGGCCTGCACCGACACGTCCAGAGCGGACACCGCTTCGTCGCAGATCACCAGCCGGGGGCCGGCCGCCAGCGCCCTGGCGATGCCGATGCGCTGCGCCTGGCCGCCGGAGAACTGGGAGGGGTAGCGCTCGCTGTGGTCGGGGTTCAGGCCGACACGGGCCATCAGATCACGGGCGAACGCACGGGCGCCGCCCGGGATCTTCCGCTTCTGGTACACGAGCGGTGCGGTCACCAGACGCTCCACGCTGTGCTTCGGGTTCAGCGACGAGTACGGGTCCTGGAAGATCACCTGCACGGCGCTGCGGAAGTCGCGCAGGTCGGAGCCCTTCAGATGCGTGACGTCCTGTCCCTCGAACTCGACGGTGCCACTGGTGACGTCGACGAGCCGGGCCGCCAGGCGCGCGGTCGTGGATTTACCCGATCCGGACTCGCCGACCAGGGCGAGCGTCTCGCCGCGGCGCACCTCCAGGGTGACGTCGTCGACTGCGCGGAACACCGTGCGCTGCTTGAAGATCCCCCGCGAACGCGAGTACTCCTTCACCAGCCCGGTGCCCCGGAACAGCGGAGCCGATTCGGTGCTCATGGTCGCTCCTCCGTCGTGGTCGTGCGCGTCGATCCGGGGACCACGATCACGTCGGTGGTCCGCAGCTCACCGATCTCGTCATCGATGCGCGGCACGGCATCCAGCAGACGCTGCGTGTAGTCGGCCTGCGGATCGCAGAAGATCTGCTCCGCAGCACCCTGCTCCACCATCTCGCCGTTGCGCATCACGACGATGTGATCGGTGACCTCGCTGACCACCGCCAGGTCGTGTGTGATCAGCATCAGTCCGGCTCCGGTCTCCTCGCGGATCTCATCGAGCAGATCGAGGATCTGCGCCTGCACGGTGACGTCCAGCGCGGTGGTCGGTTCGTCGGCGATGATCAGGTCGGGTTCCATGCTCAGTGCCATCGCGATCATGATGCGCTGCCTCATGCCACCGGAGAACTGATGCGGGTAGTGGTCGACGCGCTCGGCGGCGTCACGGATCCGCACTCGGTCCATGGCTTCGATGGCGACCTTGCGCGCTTCCCGACGGCTGACACCCGGGCGATGCGCCCGATAGGCCTCGGCGATCTGCACCCCCACCTTGTAGTACGGGTTCAGCGAGGAGAGCGGGTCCTGGAAGATCATCGCGATGCGGTCGCCCCGCACGTCGCGCATCACCCGGTCCGGCAGTCCGATGAGCTCGCGGCCGTCGAAGACGATCGACCCGGTCGCGGTTCCGCCCTTCGGCAGCAGCCCCATGACGGCCAGGCTGGTCATCGACTTGCCTGATCCGGATTCGCCGACGATGCCGACCGCACCGCCGCGCGGGACGTCGAAGCCGAGGCCGCGCACGACCGAGGTGGTGCCGTTGGCGGTCGGGAAGCCGATGGTCAGATCGCGCACCGACAGCAGCGGGGTCCTGGCGTTCCCGGTCATTGCGCACCTCCTGTCCGCACCCGAGGATCGATCACCGAGTAGAGCAGGTCGACGACCAGGATGCCCACGATGACGAACACGGCCGACAGCAGCGTGACCGCCATGATCACAGGCTGGTCGTTCGCGGCGATCGAGTCGGCGGTGAGCTTGCCCACGCCGTTGAGGCCGAACACCTTCTCGGTGATCAGTGCACCGCCCAGCAGTCCCGCCAGGTCGAGTCCGAAGATGGTCACGATCGGGGTCAGAGCCGGACGCAATGCGTGACGCCGCCACACCAGCGCGGGAGCGAGGCCCTTCGCCCTGGCCGTGCGCACGAAGTTCTCCTGCAGCGTCTCGATGACGTTGGCGCGGGTGAGCCGTGTGTAGGTGGCTGCGTATCCCGCCGCCAGCACGACCCATGGCATCAGGAAGTTCAGGAACCATCGGCCGGGGTCGTCCGTGAACGAGACCGCCTGCGGGAAGGGCAGCCAGCCCAGGGCGACCACGAGCACGAACTGCAGCACGAGAGCGAGCACGTAGTTCGGGATCGACATCGCCGTGAGGGTGAGACCTGCGAAGAAGCGGTCGACGAACGCGCCCTCCTTCGCGGCGCTGAGCACGCCGGTGACGAGTCCCGCCAGCACCCACAGCACGGCCGCCCCCAGGGCGATGGTCACCGAGATCGGCAGTCGCTGCACGATCATGTCACCGACCAGCTGGCTGGTCTGGAAGGAGTAGCCCAGACACGGAGCCGCGCAGTCCACGGGCGCGCCGGCGACCATGAAGGTGCGCCCGGTGAACAGCCCGCCGACGTAGGTGAAGAACTGCGTCCAGAACGGCTGGTCCAACCCGAGGTTCGTGCGGATCTGATCGATCAGCTCCGGTGTGCAGTTCTTGCCGCAGATCTGAGCGGCCGGGTCCGGCGAGAGCAGGAAGAAGATCGCGTAGGTGAACAGCGTCACCAGGAACAGCACGACGACCATGCCGAGCACGCGGCCGGTGATGTAACGGATCATGCGCGCGTCTCCCCGCTGACCAGGATCGCCCGCACGCGGTCCCCGAGCGTGACGAAGGACAGCACCAGCAGGAACAGGAACGCGCCGGGGAAGACGAAGTACATCGGGTCGACCGCGTACCACGGCGCCGCGGAGGCGATCATCTGCCCCCAGGACGGCGTGGGGGGCACGACCCCGACGCCGAGGAAGGAGAGGCCCGCCTCTGTGCCGACGTAGCCGGGTACCGCGAGAGCTGCCATGACGAGGATCGTCGAGGTGATGTTGGGCAGGATCTCCCGGAAGATGATTCGCGCGGAGCCTGCGCCGGACGCCTTCGCCGCCTCGACGAACTCCCGCTCTTTGATGGAGAGCGTCTGGCCGCGCACGATGCGTGCGAGGTAGGGCCAGCCGAACAGCGAGATCACCACGACGAGCAGCACGATCCTGTTGTCGGAGGGGAGCGCCGAGAGAATGGCGATCATGAAGATCAACGCGGGGAAGGCCATCATGAACTCCATGACGCGGGAGATGATCGTGTCGATGATGCCGCCGAAGTAGCCGGCCAGCATGCCGAGCACGGTGCCGATCACGGTGGTGATGACGGTGGCCGACAGCGCGACGGCCATCGACACCTGCGCTCCGTACGCGATGCGGACGAAGATGTCCCGGCCACTGCCGGGCTCGACGCCGAACCAGTGCTCGGCACTGATGCCGCCGGCGGGTCCGATCGGGATCGCGCCCATGTTCGGGTCGATGGCTCCCTGATCGAACTCGTACGGCCCCCACCCCGTGATCCGGGCGAGCAGCGGGGCGGCCAGCGCCATCAGGATGATCAGGACGATGTAGGCGGAGGACAGCACCGCCGCCCAGTCCTTGACGAATGCGTGCACGAGCCGGCGGCCGGAGGTGGGTGCCGATTCCGAGAGGGACTCGGAATCGGCACCCGGTGCGGCCTCGATCTCGAGCGAACTCGAGGTGAGGGTCATGGTCAGCCCTTCGACGGGTCCTTCAGACCGACGATGGTGAGGTCGGTCATGTTGGTGCTGGGGTGGTACCCCGCGATATTGGTGCCGGGCAGGAACAGACCCTTCTCCCACACCAGCGGCGCGATGGGCGACAGCTCCAGGATCTGCTTGTCCAGATCGCCCCACGCCTTCTTGGCCGCATCGGTGTCGGTCATCGTCATGATCTCGTCGATGCGCGCGTTGACCGCCGGGTCGTTGAGCTGCGAGAGGTTGTTGTTGCCCTTCTCGGTGACCTTGCGGCCGTCGAACAGCGGCGGGATGAACGTGCTGGCGCTGGAGGCCCAGTCCGGGCACCATCCGGTGATGGCGGCATCGTGCTGCTGAGCCGGGGTGCCGATGGTCTCGTAGTACACCGAGGTGTCGATGACGTTCAGCTTGACGGTGATGCCGGCGCGCTTGAGCGACTCCTGCACAGCCTCGGCCTGCGCCTGCATGGCCGGCTGCGAGCGGATGTCCATGGTGAAGGTGAAGCCGTCGGGCAGGCCGGCCTTGGCGAGCAGCTCCTTCGCCTTCTCCGGGTCGCCCTTCCCGTCCTTGCTCTTCCAGAGGTCGAAGTCGGCGTGACCGCTGACGGCCGGCGGGATGATCGTGGTGGCGACGTCCGCCAGCTGCGTACCACCGCTGGCGTTCTGGACGGCCGAACGGTCGAGCGCCCAGTTCACGGCCTGACGCGTCTCGACCTTGTCGAACGGCGGCTTGGTCGTGTTCATGCCCAGGTAGGTGGTGCAGAACGCCGGCGCGCTGATCACGCGCGCCTTCAGCTGCGGGGTCTGCAGGCGCGGCAGGGTCGCGGCGCTGATCTTGCCGGCGATCGCGTCGGCGTCATCCCCCTGACCGGAGATCATGCGCTCGTCGATGGTCGCGGGGTCGATGCCGAGGTTGACCTGCCAGGCATCCGGATAGGCCTTGCGCACGTCGTCGGTCTTCGAGTCCCAGTACTTGTTGCGCTCGAGCTTGATGACGCTGCCCGGTGTGTACGAGGCGAGGGTGTACGGACCGGAGGCGATCACGTCCTTGATGAAGGAGTCTCCTCCGCCGGAGCCCTTCGGGAAGGGCACCGCGTTCGGCTGGGCGAGAACGTTGTCGAACTCGGGGAACGGCTGCTTCAGGTGGAAGACGATGGTCTTGGCGTCCGGGGTCTCGATGGTCGGGATGTCACCGGAGACGTACGGACCCTGGTAGTCGCCGGGCGCGTCGATGACCGCCTTCAGGTAGGGCGATCCGATGCCGATCTGGGGGTCCCAGGCGCGGGAGATCCCGAACTTGACCTCGGCGGACGTGATCGGGGTGCCGTCGTCGAACTTGAGGTCGTCCTTGAGCTTGTAGGTCCACGTCAGGCCGTCATCCGACGGTGTGCCGAGGGACTCGGCCAGGTCGGGGACGATGGCGTTCGGGTCCTTGGCGTCACCGGCGTTCTGCATGGTCAGGCCGCGGTACAGCAGCCGGTAGAACGCGTTCACGCCACCGTCCCAGCCGCGGGCCGGGTCGAGGTAGGAGAAGTCCGCGTTCTGCAGCATGTACACCGTGCCACCCTTCTTCGGGGTGGCAGCGGACGAACTGCCGGCCTGGTCTGCCGATTCGGGGCCGTTCCCGCTGCATCCGGACAGCAGCAGCACTGCTGTCACACCGACGGCGAGGATGCCTGTGATTCTCTTCCTGGCGGTCATCGGACCGATCCCTTCTCTGCTCCGTTGCATAGATGCCCTAAGGCACAGCGCATGACACTGCAATGTAAAACCTTACTGAGCGATGATGTTAGCGAGAACAGAACGCGAGCGCAACGATCGAGTCGTCACGGACCGCCCCGGATGCTGAGCCCCGCGGTTACCCGAGGACGGCTGAGGTCGACGCTCGGACGACCAGCTCGGGGCGGATCAGCTCCCGGTGACCGGGCTGGCCTCCGTCGATCGCGGTGAGCAGTTCTCGGATGACCAGACGGCCCAACGCCGTGAAGTCCTGGCGCACAGTGGTCAGTGGTGGCGTGTAATGGCGGGCGTCGGGCACATCGTCGAACCCCACCACGCTGACATCGTCGGGCACACGGATGCCCCGCTCCGCAAGGGCGTGCAGCAGACCGAGCGCCATCTGGTCGTTCGCCGCGAACACCGCCGTCGCGCCGTCCAGCCGGAGCGCGCGCCCCACCAGGTACCCGGACTCGGATGACCAGTCCCCCACCACCGGGTCCGGAGCGTCCAGACCGGCATCCTCCAGCGCGTCCCGCCAGGCTGCGGTGCGGGCGCGGGCGTCGAACCAGTCCGGAGGCCCGGCCAGATGGAGTATCCGGCGGTGGCCGAGTTCGATCAGATGCCCGACGGCCAGTCGGGCTCCCGCGCGCTGGTCCACCGACACGGTGTGCAGCAGCGCATCGGCCTCCTCTTTCACGACCAGAGTCGGCAGCGCGGCGGCGTGCTGACGCACAGCCTGCAGCGAGGACTCGCGCGGCGCGATCACGCACAGGGCGTCGACGCCTTCGGTGACCAGATCGAGGATTCCCTCCCGGATGCCCGCCGTCCGCCCCTCCAGTGACAGCGCGCTCACTGCGTACCCGTTCTCTCGGGCAGCGGCCTCGACCGCGCGCAGCGTGCTGCTCGGTCCGTACTGCCCGGGATTGTCCACGATCGCGCCGATGCGCAGGGAGCGGCGGCGCACAAGCGCCCGGGCGATCGAGCTGGGCGCGTAATTGAGCTCGGCGATGGCATCCGTGACGCGACGGCGCGTGGACTCGCGGATGTTGGGATGGTGGTTCAGCACCCGGGACACGGTCATGTGCGAGACACCGGCGCGCTCGGCGACGTCGTAGATGCTCGGCCGCGACGCATCAGCGGATGCCGCTGAACCGCTCCTCACGTGTAGCCTCCTCGCCGTCATGATCGCAGACCATGCCAGGCTACCCGCCTGGAACGCGGCGGCCTCCTCCGAACACACGGCCCCGCCCCGCACTAGGCTGACCCGCATGACGCCGCCGACTCCGCACCGCGCGACGATGAAGGATGTCGCCGCCCTCGCCGGGGTCTCGCCCAAGACGGTCTCGAACGTCGTCACGGGCGCGTTCACGGTCAGCGAGGAGAAGCGCGACAAGGTCGAGCGGGCGATGCGGCAGCTCGACTTCGTACCGAACCTCAGCGCCCGGGGCATGCGCACCGGCCGGTCGGGCACGATCGCGGTCGCCCTTCCGGACCTGGCCACCGCGTACTCGGCCGAGCTGGTGCACAGCCTGGTCGCCGCGGCCCATCAGCGCGGGCTCGCCGTGCAGTTCGAGGAGACGGCGCTCTCCCCCGAGCGCGAGGGCGAGCTGCTCGCACGCGCACGCACGCGCCAGGTGGACGGCCTCATCCTCAACCCGGTGCGACTGGAGGACAGCGCGATCCCCCTGGCGGACGACCTCCCGCCGCTCGTGGTGATCGGCGAGGTGGAGCAGAGCCGGGCGGACCACGTCGGCATCGACAGCCGGCTGGCGGCGGCCGATGCGACCCGGCACGTGATCGCCCAGGGTGCGCGGCGGATCGCCGTGATCGGCGGGGCGACCGGCCAGAGCACCGCCACCGCCACCAGCCGCCTGCGTCTGCAGGGCGTGCACGATGCGCTGCAGGAGGCGGGGATCCCCCGCGATCCTGCGCTCGAGGCGGATCGGCTGCCGTGGTCGATGGTGAGCGGCGCCGACGCGATGCAGGAGCTGCTGGACAGGCGGGTCGTCTTCGACGCCGTGGTCGCCTTCACCGACTCGCTGGCGTTCGGCGCCCTCCACACGCTGGCTGCGCACGGCATCCGCGTTCCAGACGACGTGCTGCTGACCGGCTTCGACGACGTGGAGCTCTCCGCGTTCACCACCCCGTCGCTCACCACGATCGCGTTCGATCGGGACGCGCTGGCGAGCGCAGCGCTCTCGCTGCTGACGGCGCGCATGGACGATCGCACGATGCCTCCCCGGGCCGTGACGCTGCCGCACCGGCTGCACCCCCGGGGCAGCACCGCGGGCAGCCCCGGCGGATACCGTCCCTGACGCCTCCGAGAATCGCGCGCAGAGGCTCTTGCGCATTGATTACCACGATGTAATGATGGTGCCGTTCACGAAGGAGTGATTCATGACACCCCCGCTAGATCTCTCTCGAAGGCAGTTCCTCACCGCCGCCTCCCTCACCGCCGGCGCCGCCCTCCTGGCCGGCTGCGCGCCTGGCACGGCATCCGGCTCCACCACCCAGACGCTGCAGTTCTGGCATCTGCTCTCCGGCGGCGACGGGGTGACCATGTCCCAGCTGCTGGACGGCGTCAACAAGGCGCAGAGCGCCTATCGCATCCGCCCCACCGTGCTCGCCTGGGGCACCCCGTACTACACGAAGCTCGCCATGGCGGGCGCGGGCGGACGCGCCCCCGACGTCGCGATCATGCACGCCACGCGCGTGCCCGGCTGGGCGCCGGGCGGGCTGCTCGACGACTGGGATCTGGACCGCCTGGCCGAGCTCGGCGTGGACGAGTCCACCTTCCCCGAGCCGATCTGGAAGAAGGGCATCGTCGGCGGCAAGCGGTTCAGCATCGCGCTGGACGCCCACCCCTTCGTGCTCATGTACAACACCGACATCTGCGACGCCGCAGGCGAGCTCGACTCCGACGGGCAGCTGAAGAAGACCTCCTCCCCCGAGGAGTTCGTCGATCAGCTGCGCGCGGTCGGCGGTTCGGCGAAGGGTCACGCGCTCTCGTACGGCTACCTCGGCGACGGCGCCCAGATGTGGCGGCTGTTCTACGGGCTCTATGCCCAGCACGGGCTGGCGATCGAGCTGCCGACCGGCGGGCAGATGATCATCGACAAGGATGCCGCGGTCGAGACGCTCGCGTTCATGAGGACCCTGCTCGACGGCGAGATCGCCGCCGCGCAGAACGACTACGGCACCGCGGTCGCCGAGTTCGCGACGGGCAGGAGCGGGATGCTGATGACCGGCGTCTGGGAGCTGCGCACCATGCAGAACGCGAAGCTCCCCTTCGACGCGACGATGATCCCCACCCTCTACGGGACTCCCGCCGCCTACGCGGACTCGCACTCCTTCGTGCTCCCCCATCAGGCGCACGCCGACGAGCACCGCCGCGACCTGACATACCGGTTCGTCTCCGACATGCTCAAGGGCTCGTTCGGCTGGGCCGAGGCGGGCCACATCCCGGCCTACCTGCCCGTCACGGAATCCCCCGACTACGCGAAACTGCTCCCCCAGGCGCACTACGCCGACGCCGCGCAGCACGTGGTGTACGACCCCGAGGCCTGGTTCACCGGATCCGGATCGAACTTCCAGGGCGAGTTCGGGGCGGCCGTGCAGGGCGTGCTGCTCAGCGGCGACGACCCCGGCGCCGCGATCGACCGGTTCATCCGGCGCGTGAACACCCTGCTCGCCCAGCCGAATCCCGCCGACCCCGAAGGGAAGTGGAAGTGATGACCACCACAGCCAGCACCCGCGCGGTCGTCACCGGCCGCAGGAGCTCCGACCCGTTCCGTCCGGCGGGTCCGCGGCGGCGCGAGCAGCTCGTCAGCTGGGCGTTCCTCGCCCCGTTCCTCATCGCGTTCGCACTCTTCCTGGTCTGGCCGATCCTGCACGGCATCTACCTGAGCTTCACCGACCAGTCGCTCACCGGCGCCGGCGGAGACCTGGTGGGCTTCGCCAACTACGCCGAGGCGCTGGGCGACCCGGTCATGTGGCAGTCGCTGTGGAACACCGTGTGGTTCACGCTGCTCTCGACCGTGCCGCTCGTGGCGCTCTCGCTGATCATGGCGGCGCTCGTCGACCGCGGCCTGCCGGGCCAGTGGCTGTGGCGGCTGTCGTTCTTCATGCCGTACCTGCTGGCCTCCACGGTCATCTCGCAGATCTGGGTGTGGATCTTCAACCCGCAGATCGGCGCCGCCAACAACATCCTCAAGGCCCTCGGCCTGCAGCCGCTCGCCTGGCTGCAGAACCCCGACACCAACATGCTCTCGATCGTGATCGCCACGGTCTGGTGGACCGTCGGCTTCAACTTCCTGCTGTACCTGGCCGCGATGCAGAACATCCCGCCGCAGCAGTACGAGGCGGCGTCGCTGGACGGCGCGGGAGCCTGGCGCCAGTTCTGGTCGATCACGCTGCCGCAGCTGGGCCCGGCCACCGTGCTGATCCTGATCCTGCAGATCCTGGCATCCCTGAAGCTGTTCGACCAGGCGTACCAGATGCTCGGCGGCGTCGCGAGCGACACCACCCGCTCGATCGTGCAGTACATCTTCGAGTCCGGTTTCGTGAACTACCGGTTCGGCTACTCGGCCGCCATCTCCTATGTGTTCTTCGCTCTGATCATCATCATCGGCGTCGCCCAGGCCCTCGTGACCCGCCGCAGGAAGGTGCAGTGATGTCCACCGCAACGCTCTCCCCGACCGAGGCCGTCGTCGTCCCGTCGGGACGCTCCGCACGCTCCCGCCGTCCGCGCCTGCCCGGCCAGAAGCCGTTCGCGCCGTTGCGGGTGGTGGCCTTCGTCATCCTCGCGCTGCTCGCGATCGGCTGGCTGCTGCCGTTCCTGTGGGCGGTGGCGACCGGATTCAAGACCGAGACGGATGCCGCCTCCGGCGACCCGTCCTGGATCGGCGCGTCCGGCCCCACCCTCGACGCGTTCGGCGCGATCCTGTCGCAGGGGAACGTGTACCTGTGGGCGTGGAACAGCCTGCTCACCTCGGTGACCATCACCGTGATCACGGTCGCGATCTCGGCACTGGCGGCCTACGCCTTCTCGCGGCTCGACTTCCGCGGCCGGAAGTGGCTGTTCGCCGCCATCATCGCCGCGATCGTCGTGCCGCCGCAGGTGCTGATCATCCCGCTGTTCTACGAGATGCTCGCGTTCAACCTGGTCGACACCTACTGGGGGCTGATCCTGCCGCAGGTGGTCGCGCCGGCGATGGTGTTCATCCTGAAGAAGTTCTTCGACGCCGTGCCGATCGAGCTCGAGGACGCCGCCCGCGTGGACGGTGCGAGCCGGCTGCGCGTGTTCTGGTCGATCATCCTGCCGCTGTCGCGGCCGATCCTGGCATCCGTCGCGATCTTCGTCTTCATCGGCGCGTGGAACAACTTCCTCTGGCCGTTCCTGGTCATCAACGACACCACGCTGATGACCCTTCCGGTCGGGCTTCAGACCGTGATCAGCGCGTACGGCGTGCAGTACGCGCAGGTCATGGCGCAGGCCGTGCTGGCCGCCCTGCCGCTGATCGTCGTCTTCCTCGTCTTCCAGAAGCAGATCGTCAAGGGAGTCGCGACCAGCGGCTTCGGCGGTCAGTAGCATCCACCCACCCCTCACAAGGAGAGCAATGTCTTCGTCCCGCATCACCATCGACCGCGAGTTCACGATCGCCGACGTCCCGCGACGCCTGTTCGGGTCGTTCGTCGAGCACATGGGGCGCTGCGTCTACACGGGCATCTTCGAGCCGGGGCATCCGCAGGCCGACGAACGCGGCTTCCGCCGTGACGTGCTCGAGCTGGTGCGCGAGATGGGACCGACGGTGGTGCGCTACCCCGGCGGCAACTTCGTCTCGGGCTACCGCTGGGAGGACGGAGTCGGACCGGTCGCCGACCGTCCGGTGCGCATCGACGGCGCGTGGCACACGATCGAGACGAACGCCTTCGGCCTGCACGAGTTCGTCGACTGGGCCCGGGACGCGGATGTCGAGGTGATGGAGGCCATCAACCTCGGCACGCGCGGGGTGGAGGAGGCCCGAGCGCTGGTGGAGTACGCCAACCACCCCGGCGGCACGTACTGGTCGGACCTGCGGCGCGCGAACGGCGCCGCCGACCCCTTCGACATCAAGCTGTGGTGCCTGGGCAACGAGCTGGACGGCCCGTGGCAGATCGGCCACAAGACCGCGCACGAGTACGGCCGGCTCGCGCAGGAGACCGCGAAGGCGATGAAGCTCGTCGACGACTCGATCGAGCTCGTCGCCGTGGGCTCGTCGAGCCGCGGGATGCCCACGTTCGGCACCTGGGAGCACACCGTGCTGACGCACGCCTACGACGAGGTGGACTACATCTCGATGCACGCCTACTACCAGGAGCACGACGGCGACGCGGAGTCGTTCCTGGCCGAGGCGGTGGAGATGGATGCCTTCATCGACGGCGTCGTGTCGACGATCGACGCGGTGAAGGCCGCGGGCAAGCACACCAAGCAGGTGGACATCTCGTTCGACGAATGGAACGTCTGGTACCAGTCGGGGCTCGACACCGAGGATCAGCCGCATCAGGTGTCGAAGACGTGGCGCGAGCACCCCCGCCTGATCGAGGACACATACTCCGTGACGGATGCCGTGGTCGTCGGCACCTTCCTGAACAGCCTGCTGCGGCACGGCGACCGCGTGCGGATCGCCAACCAGGCGCAGCTGGTGAACGTGATCGCTCCGATCCGCTCCGAGGAGGGCGGCGCCGCGTGGCGGCAGACCAGCTTCTGGCCGTTCGAGCGCATGGCCCGGCTCGCCCGCGGCCGCATCCTGCGCCTCGCGGTGTCGGCGTCGCAGATCGCGACCAGGCGCTACGGCGATGTCGACTCGGTCGACGCGGCGGCGACCTGGGACGAGGAGTCCGGCCGCGTCGTGGTGTTCGTCGCGAACCGTTCGCTCAGGGACGCGAACGACCTGACCGTGGACCTGCGCGGCTTCGGGGACCTGCGGGTGCTGAAGGCCGAGACGCTCACGATCCCCGACGGCGGTGATCGGCATACGGCGAACCTGGAGGCGACTCCGGATGCCGTGCACATGGTGCCGCTGCAGGCCGATGTCGTCGACGGCGCGGTGCGCGCGGCGCTGCCGGCGCTGTCGTGGTCGGTGATCGAGCTGGGCTGATCCCGCTCGAGTCTTCGAGCACAGAAGCGGGGAGATGCTTGCGCAACTCCCCGCTTCTCTGATTGCATGGTTTTTAACGTCACAATGTTTACGTGAACATTGCAGGCGAAGGCCATGAGTCACGAAGGAGTGCACATGAACAGAACCAAGGGCATCGCCGCGGCGCTGTGCGCCGCCACCGCATTGACCCTCTCCCCCGCCGGCCCCGCCCACGCCGACGTGCCGGTCGGAGACCCGGTCGCGTACACGGCGTATCAGCCGATCCACGACCCCGGCGCGAACGCGCCAGACTACTTCCAGCCTTCCTGGTTCGACGACAACGGCAGGCACATCCAGGCGCACGGCGGCGCGGTCGTCTCGGCGCAGGAGCTGGGCGTCGAGGGCGGCGACGTGGTCGCGGGCTCTGAGCAGGGCCGCACGGTGTACTACTGGTACGGCGAGGACCGCAGCAGCGGCTATTACGGGAGCCCCGGCGTGCACGCCTACAAGTCGTACGACACCCTCAACTGGACCGACGAGGGCATCGTGCTGCGCTCCGTCTCCAGCGCCGCGGAGCTGGAGGACGACTACTTCGACGCCCTGTACGACACCGTCGACGAGTCCGGTCAGCCCCGCACCGACCGCATCGCCGAGCTGAACTACCACCTGAACACGGCGGACGCCGCCGACTACACCACCATCTTCGAGCGGCCCAAGGTGCTCCACAACGAGAGCACCGGCAAGTGGGTGCTCTGGTGGCACTCCGACGGGCAGACCTCGCCCGGCGGCAGCATGTACGCCCGCTCGATGGCGGGTGTCGCCGTGTCGGACAGCCCCACCGGCCCGTTCCGGATGACCGGCGTCTACCGGCTGCCGAACCGCACGGACTACAAGGCCTGCATCTCGGCCGCCGTGCCCGGCCAGGCCCGCGACATGACGCTCTTCCAGGACGCCGACGGCACCGCGTACATCGTCTACTCGTCCGAGGAGAACCGCTCGCTGTACATCGCGCGGCTCGACGCCTCGTACACGAACGTCACTCACACGACCGGCACCGACATGGTGAACGCCCACCAGTACTCGGAGGACGGCCGGTACCCGTATCTGTTCGCCGACGGCACGGCGGATGCGCCGGTGCGCGGCGAGGACTTCCAGATCGTGAAGGAGTGCGGGATGCTCGAGGCGCCCGCACTGTTCACCCACGGCGGCCGCTACTACGCGGTCGCCTCCGGTGCGACCGGCTGGGCGCCGAACCCGCAGACCTACCACACCGCCGACAGCATCCTGGGCACGTGGATCCGCGGCGTCGAGGCCGACGACCCGTTCGAGAACGTGTCCTACAGCTCGGTCCCGGAGGGCGGCGACGGCCTGCTCTCGGTCGGCGACACCCGTCGCTCGACCTTCGGCTCCCAGTCGACGAACGTGCTCGATCTGGGCGGCGGGCGCTTCGTGTACATGGGCGACCGCTGGAACTCCGGCGCGGCGAACTCCACCTACGTGTGGCTGCCGATCACGATCGGCGAGAACGGTCGCGCCGAGATGCGCAACCCGGCCATCGAGGACCCGGCGCGCTGGGGCGGCGGATGGGACGCCTCGTACTTCGACGCGCACGGCCGCGGCACCGAGATCTGGAGCGTGGTCGACGACGGGCTGCCCGAGACCGTGGAGCCCGGCGAGGACTTCTCGGATGCCCTGCCCGCCACCGTCCCCGTGAAGGTCGGAGGCGCGACGGTGGACACCGCCGTGACCTGGAGCGCGACCTCGTTCGCCGAGCGCGGGACGCAGCGGATCGTCGGCACGCTCGCCGCCGACGCGCAGTTCACCGCCGGACGCACGTTCACCCGGACCATCGAGGTGGCCACTCCCGGGATCGTCGACCTCGCCCTCGAGTCGGCCGTGTCAGCATCCAGCCGTCAGAGCCTCGCGGCGACGGTCGCCGACGGCGACGTGAAGGGCAAGGGCTGGGATGACTGGGTGGGCGGGGGCGTGTACCCCAAGTCCAGCTGGCTGTCGTTCACCTGGCCGCTCACCCAGAAGGTCGACGAGGTCGTCGTGCACATGTACAAGGACGGGAACGGAGCGACCTGGCCGTCGAGGATCGTCGCCGAGTACCTGGACGCCTCGGGCGACTGGGTGCCCACCGGCGCCGGTGTCGACGTCGCACAGGATCCGTCCGCATCGGCTCCGGTGGCCGCACTCGATGTGTCCGGCATCCCGCAGACGAGCGGCATCCGGCTGCAGCTGACGACGGCGACGAACACCTGGCAGTCGATCTCGGAGGTGCAGATCTGGGGCGCCGACGGCGTGGAGGACGTCTGCTTCGCCGAGGGGACGACGATCTCCGCCAGCTTCCACCAGACGGAGTGGGAGACGATGCCGCCGCAGAACGCCTGCGACGGCAGGGCGTCGACCTCCTGGTCGACGTGGACCGGCGGGACGCCGAAGGACTCGGCGACGTTCACCGTGCAGCCGAAGACCGCGACCGTGGTCGACCGGGTCGGGTTCACGAACATCGAGGGCACGATCCGCGACGTGAGCGTCGAGTACCGGGACGCGCAGGGCACCTGGCATCCGACCTCGGCGCAGCACGTGGCCCCGAGCGGGAACGGGCGCCCCACGCAGCTCGCCTTCGACCCCGTGCTGGCCTCGGCCGTGCGGCTCGTGTTCAGCACGCCGGGTTCGTATCTGAAGATCCCGACGCTCGCCGTCGGCGCGCGCGACGCCGGGTTCCTGCCCGCGGTGGCGACGCGCTGCGTGGCCGGTGACGTGCAGCTGGTCCTGATGGTGCGCAACGACCGGGATGCCGCGGCGGATGCCACCGTGCGCACGCCGTTCGGCCGGCGCGTGATCGAGGCGGTGGCGCCGGGCGCCACGGGCCAGGCCGTCGTCGCGCTGCATCAGCGCTCCGTGGCAGCAGGCGAGGTCGTCGCGTCATCGGGCGGGGAGTCGGTCACGACCGGCCACCCCGCCGCCAGCTGCGGCTGAGCGAGCCCCGTCGATGCCCGCCCGGGTCAGCACCCGGGCGGGCATCGACGCATCCGCGCCGTCCGGGTCAGCGTGCGCTCGTGCCGCCGGCGTCGCGGGCGCTCATGCCTCGCAGCGGACCAGCGCCGCCCCGTGCGCGGGGACGTCCAGTCGCAGAGCGCGGCTTCCGGGCGCGACACCGCGGGCGGCATCCGACTGCACCTCGACGGGCTCGGCGCGCACGGTGCGTCCCGTCCACAGCTCGGTGACGGCGGACGCACCCTCCGGCAGCGCGAGGGAGCGGGTGTCGAGGACGAGCTCGCGTGCGACGCCCGCCAGGTTGAACACGGCGGCGAAGCGGATGCCGCCGGGACCGTCCGCGCCCCAGATCACCGTGTCACCCTCACGGAACAGCTCCCGCCCTCCCGAGGAGTCGCGCAGCACGGCGAGGACGTCGGCGTTGCGGAACAGAGCGATGGTCTCCGGATCGCTGGAGGGCAGGTCGCCGCCGATCATCAGCGGCGAGCGCGCGATGATCCACAGCGTCAGCAGGCAGACGCGCTCGGCGGGGGTGAGACGGTCGTCACGCGGTTCGCCGCGTTCGGCGCGCAGGCCGATCCTGCCCAGAGGCAGCATGTCGCCGTCCGGCCAGCCGTGCGCGGATGCGTGCGGCGCCCAGCGCGCGAAGCGGGCGAAGTTGGCCTCGACGTCCTGCCACCGGTCCCAGAGGTCGTCGCAGATGCGCCACATGGTGGCGTGCTCGCGCAGGTGCGGAAGATGGGCGAGCGACAGGTCGCGGCCGGGTGACAGGCTCAGCTCGATCGACCGCCCGCTGCGCTCGATGGCGCGGGCGTACGCCTCGACGTCGGCCGCCTGATACGGCCAGAGCATGTCGTCGGCCTTGATGAAGTCCACGCCCCACTGCGCGTACATCGCGAGGGTGCTGTCGTAGTACGCCTGTGCGGCGGGATGCCGGTGGTCGAGACCGACCATGTCGGGATTCCACTCGCACGCGTTCGACGGATCGGCGACGTCGGACGCCCTGGCATCGGTGCCGAGGATCGGAGTGTCGGCGGCGAGCGCCCTGCGCGGGATGCCGCGCATCGTGTGGATCCCGAACCGCAGGCCCAGCGCATGGATCTCCGCGGCGAGCGGGGCGAACCCGCGTCCGCCCGCGGAGCTGGGGAACCGCTCCGGATCGGGCACGAGACGCCCGTGCTCGTCCATGCACAGCGGCGCGCTCTCGTTGTAGCCGTGGCTGCGCGCGGTGGGGTCCGACCAGTCGATGTCGACCACGATCGTGTCCCAGCCGTACTCGAGCAGGTGGGCCGACATGAACCGCGCGTTGGCGAGCACCTCGTCCTCCGTCACCGTCGTGCCGTAGCAGTCCCAGCTGTTCCAGCCCATCGGCGGGCGGGCGGAGATCGGTGTGCGCATGGGCGTCGGGCTCCTTCGTCTGGGCGGATCCGGTGGTGGTGGGTTCAGTCCGCGGTGGATTCGCGGGCGATCAGGCGCACCGGCCCGACCACGGTGCGGTAGTCATCGGCGGCGCGGTGGCCTTCGATGCGGTCGATCAGCATCGTGACGGCGGCGTCCGCCATGGCGGCGTGGTCGGGGGCGATGGTCGTCAGGGACGGGGTGAGGAAGGATGCGAGCGGCACGTCGTCGAAGCCGACGACCTTGACGTCCTGCGGCACGCGGCGCCCGGCGTCGGCCAGGGCCCGCACGGCACCGATGGCGATCAGATCGGTGGAGCAGAACACGCCGTCGACCTCCGGGAACTCGGCGAGGAGCTCGCCCATCGCGGCGCGGCCGCCCTCGAGCGTGAACGGCGTGGAGCGCACCAGGCGGGCGTCGGGTGTGATGCCGTGGGCGGCGAGCGCACTCTCGAAGCCGCGGACGCGCGAGGTGGACACGTCCACCGCTCCGGTGGGGCTGTGATAGCCGCCGAGCATCGCGACGGTGCGGCAGCCGCGCTCGACGAGGTGCGCCGCGGCGAGCGCCGCACCCTCCTCGTTGGCCATGGTGACGTGATCGAGCGGGCCCGTGAATCCCCGCTCGCCCAGGATGACCGTGGGGAAGTCGCCCCGCAGCAGCGTCGCGTCGTCGTCGTGCAGCTCGACCGCGCTGAGGATCAGGCCGTCGTAGTTGCGCAGGCGCGACCGCGAGATGGCGTCCAGCTCACGGTCGCGGCTGGCGGCGGTCTGCTCCACCACCAGCTCGAACCCGCGCGCGGCGGCGCGTTCGATGAGCAGGCTGGCCAGCAGGCCGAAGTAGGGGCGATCGATCTCGGGCACGGCCAGGGCGATGACGCCGGTGCGACCCTGCCGCAGGCTGCGCGCGGAGGTGTTGACGTGGTAGCCGAGCTCGGCGATCGAGGCGATCACCTTCTGACGGGTGCTGTCGCGCACGTGCGGATGATCGTTGATCACGTTCGACACCGTCATCACCGACACCCCCGCGTGCCTGGCCACGTCCTGCATCGTCGTCATGTCGTCTCTTCCTCCGGGCGTCTCGATCCCAGGGAATCAGTCTGCGACAGCGAGACGCACGGTGGCGACCGCGTGCGGCGGCAGAGTCGTCTTCACGGTGCGGCCCTGCACGGCGACGGCCAGCTCGACCGGAGCCACGGCGGACGGCGCGTCGAAGGTGTTGTGCGCCGTGGCGGATGGGCCGCCGAGCACCTGTGCGCGCAGCACCTCGGTGACGGCCGACGGCAGCTCGAACTCCACGTCGATCTCGCGATCCAGCGCGGTGCTCGTGATGCTCACCGTGTACGCGCCGTCCTTGAACGAAGCGGTCGCGTCGACGTCGGCGCCGAACGCCCCCACCGGCACGTCGACGTACTCGGCATCCTGGTGATCCGTGTACAGGTCGAACACGTGATACGTGGGCGTGGTCAGCATCCGCGCGCCGTCGGTGAGGATCATCGCCTGCAGCACGTTGACCATCTGCGCGATGTTGGTCATCCGCACCCGGTCGGCGTGGCGGTGGAAGATGTTCAGCGTGATCGCCGCGACCGCGGCATCCCGCAGCGTGCTCTGCTGGTACAGGAAGCCCGGGTTGGTGCCCTCTTCGACGTCGTACCAGGTGCCCCACTCGTCGACGATCAGCGCGACCCGCTTCGCCGGGTCGTACCGGTCCATGATGCGACTGTGCCGGGTGATCAGCTCGTCCATGCGACGCGCCTGACGCAGCGTCTCGTGCCACTCGAAGTCGGTGAAGTCGAGGGCGGCGCCCTTCCTCTCCCAGTCCGAGGTGGGCAGCGTGTAGTAATGCAGGCTCAGGCCGTTCATGTGCTCGGCGGCGCGAGCCATGAGCACCTCGGTCCACTCGTAGTCGTCGGAGTTCGCGCCGCAGGCGATCTTCGAGATCGGGTGCTCGCCGTACTTGCGCACGTAGGTCTGGAACTGCCGGTACTGGTTCGCGTAGTGCAGCGGGAGCATGTTGCCGCCGCAGCCCCAGCTCTCGTTGCCGACGCCGAAGAACTCCAGCTTCCACGGCTGCTCGCGGCCGTGGCGCTTGCGCAGTTCGGCCATCGGCGCCGTGGAGTCGAGGGTCATGTACTCGATCCAGTCCTGCATCTCGGCCACCGTGCCGCTGCCGACGTTCCCGTTGATGTACGCCTCGGCGTCGAGCTGATCCAGCAGCTCGAAGTACTCGTGGGTGCCGAACTCGTTCGACTCGACGACGCCGCCCCAGTGCGTGTTCACCATCGGCTGACGGTCCGGCCCGACCCCCTTGAGCCAGTGGTACTCGTCGGCGAAGCATCCGCCGGGCCAGCGCACCAGCGGCACCTTGATGTGCCGCAGGGCGTCGATGACGTCGACGCGCAGTCCGTTGCGGTGCGGGATGGCGGAGTCCTCCCCCACCCACACGCCCTCGTAGATGCACCGGCCGAGATGCTCGGCGAACTGGCCGTAGATGCGCCGGTCGATGACGGGTGCGCCTACGGCGCGGGAGAGAGCGATCATGCGCGTCCTCCGAAGAAGTGGGTCGATACGAGAATTGTAACGCTACAGTATTCGCATGAAGTTCCTCCCCCTGGATCGGGTCCGCCTGCTCGAGGGCCCCTTCGCCAGGGCGCTCGAGACCGACCTGGGCTATGCCCTCGCTCTCGATCCTGACCGGCTCCTCGTCCCGTTCCGGAGGGAGGCGGGCCTGCCCGCGAAGGCGCCGGGCTACGGCAACTGGGAGAGCTCGGGGCTGGACGGCCACATCGCCGGGCATCTGCTCTCGGCGCTCGCGTTCCTCTGGGCGGGCACCGGCGACGCCGAGGTCCGACGACGCCTCGACGCGATGGTCGCCGGGCTCGCGGAGTGCCAGGCTGCGAACGGGGGTGGCTACGTCGGGGGCATCCCGGGCGGGCAGGCGCTGTTCGAGGCGCTCACCACCGGCGGGGCCGCCGTCGCCGAGCTCGGCTCCAGCGAGCACTGGGTCCCCTGGTACAACCTGCACAAGACGTTCCAGGGACTCATCGACGCGCACGTCGTGACCGGTGACGAGCAGCCGCTGCGGGTCGTGACCGCGCTGGCGGACTGGTGGCTGCCCATCGCGAATCGGATCGACGACGCCGCGTTCGAGCGGATGCTGGACACCGAGTTCGGCGGGATGAACGACGCCTTCGCCCGGCTGGCGCAGCTGACCGGTCGCGCGGAGTACGCCGCGCAGGCCGAGCGCTTCTCGCATCGCGCGATCCTCGATCCGCTGCTGCGCGGCGAGGACGCCCTGACCGGCCTCCACGCGAACACCCAGATCCCGAAGGCGGTCGGCTACGCGAGCACGGCCGTCGCGACGGGCGACGACTCCTACCGGCGAGCCGCCGAGGCGTTCTGGCGCACCGTGGTCGAGCACCGCACGGTCGCGATCGGCGGCAACAGCGTGCGCGAGCACTTCCACGACGCGCACGACTTCACCCCGATGATCGACGATCGCGAGGGCCCCGAGTTCTGCAACACCTACAACATGCTCGGCCTCACCCGAGCCCTCGCCGAGCGGGAGCTGCGCCCCGAGCTGCTGGACTTCGCCGAGCGCGCGATCTTCAACCATGTGCTCGCCTCGCAGCATCCCGAGCGCGGCGGCTTCGTCTACTTCACGCCGATGCGCCCGCGGCACTACCGGGTGTACTCGCAGGCGCAGCTCGGGTTCTGGTGCTGCGTGGGCACCGGGCTCGAGGCGCAGGCGCGGTCGGCCGCGGAATGGGCGTTCGGCATCGAGGACGGCTCGCCCGCGGTCAACCTGTACCTGCCTGCGGAGGCGTCGATCGAGCTGCCGGATGCCGCTCTCCTCGGCGTCCGCATCCGGGTCGACGCCGATCTGCCGCGCACCGGAGAGGTCGGCGTCAGCGTCGATCCGGATGGCTCACGCGCATTCGCGCTGCGACTGCGCGTGCCGGCATGGGCGGACGGGCTGGCCGACCTGCGCGTCAACGGATCGCCCGCAGCGGCGACGGCCGTGCCCGGCGCGGTGCTGCTGGAACGCAGCTGGGCGCCCGGCGATCACGTGACGTTCCGGCTTCCCATCGGCGTGCGCTCCGAGCGCCTGCCGGACGGCTCGCCCTGGCAGGCGTTCCTCTCCGGGCCCTCGGTGCTCGCCGCGCGCGCGGGAGACGCGCGCCTGGACGGCCTGTTCGCCGATGACAGCCGGATGGGGCACATCGCCCACGGCCCTCTACTGCCCTTCGCCGATCTGCCTGTGCTCCGCCCCGATGAGGTGCCGGAGGGTCTCGAGCCCTTCGCCGGCATCCACGACTCCCGGTACACGGTGTACTGGCCGATCTCCGACGGTGACCCCGCGGCGCGCACCGCGCAGCTTCGCGACCTCGACGACGGCCTCGCCGTGGACGAGGCGACCGTCGATGCGGTGGCGCTGGGCGAGCAGCAGCCGGAATCCGATCACGCGTTCCGCGGCACGGGCGCGGCGGTGCTGACGACCGGCGACCAGCGGTGGCGGACCACCTCCGGGAGCATGGCGGTGCGGATGCGGACGGCGCACGCCCGCGTGCTGCGCGTGCGGTACCGACTGCAGCAGACACCCACCGCCGTGGGCGTGCGCATCGACGACGAGCTCATCGCCGAGGAGCGCTTCGACGCGGCCACCGGGGTCGACGCCGAGGTGCTCGACATCGACTACCCGATCGGCGAGTTCGCGGGCCGGGCTTCGGCACGGGTGGGGTTCACCGCAGTGGACGGACTGCCCACACCGGCGATCGGAACGGTCAGGTCGCTGCGCTGAGGCAGCACGGACGAGAAGGAGCACGAGCATGACTCAGGAACTGGACGACTTCTGGGCGCACGACCCGTTCATCCTGCCGTTCCCGGCAGAACGGCAGTACTACCTGTACACCGCCTCGCGGACGGAGCCGGTTGTGCTGGCCTACCGCAGCTCCGACCTGACGAGCTGGTCGGATGAGCCGGTCGAGGTGTTCCGCGTCCCGGAGGGAACCTGGGCCTCGCCCGCCGAGGCCCCGTGGGCGCCCGAGGTGCACGAGCATCAGGGCCGGTACTACCTGTTCACGACGCTGCACGACTCGTCCCGCGAGCTCGAGATCCCCGGCGGACCGAGGTTCCGCGCCGTCTCCGACCAGACGGGGGCGGACATCGTGCCCACGGCCCGCGGCACGGTCATCGCGGTCGCCGATCATCCCGCTGGACCCTTCGAACTGCTGCGCACGGATGCCCCCGTCGCCCCCGCGGAGTTCATGACGCTCGACGGCACGCTGTTCGTGGACGACGACGGCGCCCCCTGGATGGTCTACGCCCACGAGTGGGTGCAGATCTTCGACGGCACGATCGAGGCGGTCCCCCTCACGGCCGATCTCCGCGCGGCGGCCGGCGATCCGATCCTGCTGTTCCGCGGTTCCGAGGCGCGACTGCTCGCGCAGCTGCCGCCCAGCGCCAGGACGCGCATGCCGTACGTCACCGACGGCCCGCAGCTGCGCAGGCTCCCGGGCGGCGGACTGCTCATGATCTGGGCGACGTACCGTCCCCTCGGCGACGAGGGATCGGAGTACGTCGAGACGATGGCGATCTCGCGCGGAGGAGACCTGACCGGCCCGTGGGAGCAGCTCGACGTGCTCGTCGACGGGAACGCCGGACACGGGATGCTCTTCGAGACGTTCGAGGGGCGCCTGATGCTGGCGCTGCACCGCGGTATGAACACGCCTCGCGTGCGTGCCGAGCTGCACGAGGTCGTCGAGGACGGCGACGGACTCCGGCTCCTCGGCTGAGCGCCCCACGTCAGAGGCCCTGATCAGAGCGCGACGGGTCAGAGCGCGACCGGGATCCGCGTGGTGAGCAGCCCGGCATCCACCATCGAGCGCTCCAGCGCGATCATGGCGATGCCGGTCGCGACGGGGTTGCTGCGCACGGACGAGACCTCGAGATCGACGGCGGCACCCGCCCGCCCGGGCGCCTGGGACCGCATCCGCTCCCGCGCGATCGGAAGCAGCCGGTCGCCGAGGGCCCAGGTCGTCCAACCCGTGAGCGTGACGACCTCGGGGTTGACGACCGCGACCAGATCCGCCAGCGCCGAACCGAGGTAATACGCGGTCTTGGCGATGGTCTCCTGCGCTGCGGCGTCGGGATCGGCGCCGTCGGCCGCCTCGGCCAGCCGCGTGATGAAGTCGCTCTGCAGCTCGACCTCTGCCAGCGGATGCCCGGGGGCCAGTTCCCGCAGGGTCTGGTGGATGCCGGGGACGCCGATGTAGGCCTCGACGCAGCCGCGCCGGCCGCAGCGGCACAGCCTGCCGTCGAGCATGAGCAGCGAGTGCCCCCACTCGCCGGCCGAGTTCGTCGCGCCCCTCAGCACGTGCCCTTCCAGCACGATCCCCGCGCCGACGCCGGTGCCGAGGTTGATCGTGGCCAGGCTCGACGCCGATCGGCCGCGGCCGAGCCACAGCTCGGCGTTGACCATCGCCCTGAGCGGGTTCTCGATCACCAGGGGCAGGCCGATGCGCTCGCGCAGACGCTCCAGTTCCACGCTGTGCCACTGCCAGTGCGGCACGACGACGGCGACGCCGGTGGGCTCGTGCACCAGGCCGGGCAGCGAGATGCCCACCCCGATCACGTCCTCGCGCGCGATGCCCTCGCGCTCCAGCACGCCGTCCAGCTCCGCGCCGATGGCCTCGACGATCGTGTCGGGCTCCAGCACGTGCTCGTCGTGCTGGCTCTCGGCGTAGGCCATCTGGTTCAGCGCCGTGTCGAACACGATCGCGCGGATGTAGGTCTCGGCGACGTCGATGCCGACCACGTACCCGCGTGACGCGTTCATGCCGAACACGGACGTCGGGCGTCCCACGCGGCCGGCCGCGACCTTCGTCTCGGCGAGGACCCCCTCGGCGATCAACTCGCTCACGATCGTGACGACCGTGGCGGCGCTGAGTCCCGTGGAGCGGGCGATGTCGTTGCGCGTGGTCTCGCCCGCCGAGAGCACGGCGTGCAGCACGTCGATCATCGAGTCGCTGCGGATGTCGCGCGACGTCCGCCTCGGCACGACACCTCTCATATCTGCACCGTAACAGCATCGACCCCCGGCGCGCTCAGACGCACGGCGGCGCCCTCCCCGCTGCGTGCGAACACGGCGAGCCGGCCGTCGTACGTGCTCCGCTGCAGGTCGCTGTACGACGTGACGTCGGCCAGGTCCCCGTTCTCCAGGCCGAGGATCCTGCCGCTCGACTCCACGGTCACCGGCAGCTCGCCCTTGACCGGCCGACCGTCCACGTCGACCAGCTCGCACTCGATCTGGGCGACGCCGTCGATCGCGACGCCCGCGGCGCGACAGCGCCGCACGGCATCCGCCGGTGCCCGCCAGATCGAGACGTCGAGACGCGCCGGCTCCCCCGCGCGACGCAGCTCGTCACGCGCGACCACGTCGTCGCCGTCGCGCACCTCCAGCACGAGGACGGCCTCGGATGCCGGGATCACCGCGGTCCAGAATCCGCCGTCGTCGTCGAAGGACAGCGGCACATCCGCCCCGTCACGCGTGAGCCGCGGTTCGCCGCCCGCGGCGAAGCAGGTCACCTCGACCGTCCCGGCATCCGCGTCCTGCCAGTGCCGCGAGACGGGATGCCGCCAGAACTCCTTGCGGTCCGCGGCATCCGGAGTCACGCGCACCGCGAGGTGCGCGACCGGCTCGTCCGCCCACCAGCTGCGTCGGAGATGCCAGCCCGGCTTGGCGAAACCGGCCATCGTGAGCACACCGGCACCGGAGCCATGGACGGGCCAGCCGTGCGCCTCGCCCAGATAGTCGATGCCGGTCCAGAGGAACTGCCCCGCGATGAACGCGTTGTCGGTCACGGCGCGCCACTGCGCGTACCCGTGGCCGTTCTCGCTGCCGAGGAACGGCTTCTCCGGGAAGCGCAGATGATCCTCCTCGTAGAGGTGCTCCTTGTAGTTGTAGCCGACCACGTCGAGGTCATCGAGCAGCCCGGTGCGGCTGCTCAGCTCGGGGAACGCCGCGGCGAGCGTCACCGGCCGGGTCGGATCGGCGTCCCGCACGATCGCGCCGAGTCGCCGCGCGATGGTGGTCAGCCGGCGGATGTCGGGACGGTTGGGGTCGTATCTGCGCTCCTCGGCGGGCTTCGCGGCGTCGTTGTTGCCCGTCATCTCCTCGAACAGCGGGCTGGCGTACGGGTCGTTGGGGTAGTCGATCTCGTTGCCGATGCTCCAGGCGATGATCGACGGATGGTTGCGGTGCGCCTCGATCTGCGCGCGGAGATCCCGCTCGTGCCAGTCGGGGAAGTGCGTGGCGTATCCCTCATGCCGGGGCGGGTAGACGTTGTGCCCCTGCCACCACTTGTTCTTCGGGCTCTCCCACTCGTCGAACGCCTCGTCGATGACGTACAGGCCCAGCGCGTCGCACAGCGCGTGCAGTTCGGCGGCGTGCGGGTTGTGCGCCATGCGCACGGCGTTGCAGCCCATCTCCTTGAGCTTCAGCAGCCGTCGCAGCCAGACCGCGGCGGGCACGGCGACGCCGAAGCATCCGGCGTCCTCGTGCAGGCAGACGCCCTTCAGGATGCGGGGCTCGCCGTTGATCGAGAAGCCGTGATCGGGATCGAAGGCGAAGGTGCGGATGCCGACGGTCTCCTGGCAGGACGCCGAGGCACCGTCCCAGCTCAGCGTGGTGGTCAGCCGGTACAGCTCAGGCGCGGTGTCCGACCACAGGTCCGGATCTGCGATCCGCAGCTCGGAGCGGACATCGGCCGTCCCGCCCGCGGGGAGATCGACCGAGGTCTCGACGGCGTGCACGCGGTCGGATGCCAGCGAGCGCAGCTCATGCCGCACCTGAACCGTCATGGGCTCGTCGAGGGCGCCGTCGATCCGCTGCTCGACGTGCACGGTGGCCTCAGCGGCATTCGCTTCGGCCGTCGAGAAGCCGGTGCTGAGCACTCGCACCGGCCCGTGCACCTCCAGTGCGACCGGCCGCACGAGACCCGCCCCGTTGTACCAGCGCGAGTCGGAGATCTCGGTGCGGTCCACCCGCACGCTGATCACGAGGTCGTCATCCAGAGCGTACGAGAGCAGCTCGGTCAGCTCGAACGAGAACGGGACATGGCCGTTCGGCCGGCCGCCGAGGTGGTAGCCGTTGACCCAGACGTCGGCGTTCTTGTACACACCGCCGAAGGCGAGCTCGACGCGCGAATCGGGGGCCAGGGCGAGCGACGACAGCGCGACGTGCGCGCGGTACCAGCCGATGCCACCCGGCAGGTAACCGGTGCCGCTGGAGTGCTCGGGCGCGAAGTCCTGCTCGATGCTCCAGTCGTGCGGCACCGCGACCGCGCGCCAGGAGGCGTCGTCGAAGCCCTTCATCCAGGCCTCGCGATGATCGGCGAGCGCGAAGCGCCAGTTGTCGACCGTGAACGTCTGCACGCCCTCAGCCCTCCTCGGATGAGTGGATGTACCTGTCGAAGATCCGCGCGAAGAGCGTGCCGTCGACCACGGCGATGCCGCCGAAGCCGATCAGCAGCCAGAGGAGGCCGTAGCCGGTCGCCTGCGGCGAGAACACCGTGACCGTCGCGCAGAGGACGATCACGGTCAGAGCGAAGAGGGTCGTCAGGGGGTGCCGCCAGGAGAGCAGGCGGGCGTTGCGCAGGGTCTCCCGGATGCTGCCCTCGAACTTGGCGAGATACGGGAACACCCACAGCGTCATGACCACGACCAGGAAGACGATGATGTACCAGCCGGCGTACAGGACGAACTGCACGACGGGATCGGTGACGAGAGCCGAGATGACCCCGTACCAGGCGACCAGCACCGCAGCGAGACCGAGCAGGATGCCCCAGATCGCGGTCGCCTGACGGAGGTTGCCGCGGAATGACCGCAGGTAGTCGCCGGTGATCGTCCGGTCGGTCCCCGTCGCGATGCGCATCGCGGTGAAGTTCAGGGCGGTCAGCGCGGCCCCGATCGTGATCACGGGGAGTGCGGTCACGATGAACAGGATGTTGAGGATCATGACGTCGGCGATGCGCGTCAGCGTCCTCATCAGCGGCGAGTCGGCCGCGAAGATGCTTCCCATTCCTGGTCCTCTCGTGGTGGCCGGGTGGGCCCGCGCGGCGGGCCCACCCGGCGGTGGCGTGCAGTGACTACTTGAGCGGGTGGTCCTTCGCCCAGGCGTCGACGTCCTTCTGCAGCGACGCGCGCACATCCTCGTAGCCGGCGTCCTTCAGCTTCTGGCGCATCTCCTTGATGGCCTTGGCCGGGTCGTCGAACTTGCCGTAGTTCAGCTGCGGGATGTACTCGGAGAGCACGGCGCCCATGGCGGCGAGCGTCGGGTCGATGCTGCTCTTGTCGATGATCAGCGTGGAGTACGGGTAGTCGCGGGCGACCTTGTCGAGGGCGCCGTAGATCTTGTCGCGGTCGGGGTCGTCGGTGACCTTGGCCGGCTCGAACTCGTCCATGCGGCCGGCCCAGAAGTTGGAGCCCAGGGAGTCCTTCGACGCGTCGTAGCCCTCGGGATACCCGAGCTTGCCGTCCTTCATCACGTAGTCGGTGCCCTCGATGCCGAAGTTGAGCAGGTCGTAGTCCGCCTTGTCGTTGCGGATCAGGTCGTACACCTGCAGCGCCTTCTCGGGGTGCTTGGAGTTCGCGCTGACGGCCATCGCGCCGTGCGTCTTGATGTCCTTGTAGAGGTTGCCGTTCTCCTGGCCCCAGTAGAACATCTTGGGCTCGGAGCCGGGCTGCTTGGTGGTCATGTTGTTCCAGATCTGCCCGATGAAGGTCTGGGTGTGGTGCTGGTCGGTGCCGGACAGCCCGGAGTAGAACTCCTCGCGGGTGTCGCCGTCGTAGTTCAGCGCGTCCTCGCGCCAGACGCCGAGCCTGTTCCACTCCTTGGCCAGTTCGGCGGCCTTCTCCAGCTCGTCGCCCTCCATGTACCAGGAGGTCACCTCGCCCGGGTCGGATTCCGAGGTGGTGAACGGCGCGTAGTTGCCCGCGCTCACGCCCTGCAGCGGCATCTGGTCGGTGTGCCCCTGCAGGTAGCCGGTGAGCACGGCGTCGTTCCCGCCGGTCGAGGCGACGTCCCACGGGTAGGCCTCGGGCTTGTTCTTCTTGATCCACTGGAAGTACTTCGTGAAGTCCTCGAAGGTGCTGATCGTGCCGTCGGCGAAGCCGGCCTCCTTCGCCCAGTCGCCGCGGTAGAAGAACCCGTGGTTGGTGTACTGGGTGTAGTCGTCCTCGGGGATGAACTGGATCTTCCCGTCGAGCTTGGTGAGGTCCCAGTCGCCGGACTTCTCGACCTGCGCCCAGGTCTTCGGCGCGTTGGCCTTGAGCATGTCCTCGCTGAGCGGGAGGAAGGCGCCCTTCTCGGCGTTCTCCCATCCGAACAGCCAGTCGGTCGCGGTCGTGATCAGGTCGACCTTGTCGTCACCCGAGAGCAGCTGCACGTTGTACTGCGTCTGCCAGTCGGCCCACTCGACGTAGAACAGGTCGAGCGTGGCGTTGGCCTGCTTCTTCAGGTTCGCGTTGAGCTTCTTGAGCATCGCCTCCAGACGCCCGTTGGTCGGCTTGTCGCCGAGCACGAGCATCGTGATCTTGGTCGGCTTGCTCGGGTCGTCCTCGCCGGATGCGGTGCAGCCGGCCAGCATGGTCATTCCGATCCCGAGGGTCGCGATGACCGCTCCGGCTTTGAGGATCCTTCTCTTCATTGCGAGTCTCCTAGTGGTGTTCAGGGTGAGTGATTTCAGGGGTGAGGGGATTGCGGGGTGGCGCCCGCACATGCGGGCAGGGACGTCGGCGGGATCAGCCCTTGACCGCTCCGATCGTGATGCCGCTGACGAAGTACTTCTGGACGAACGGGTAGAAGAGCAGGATCGGGCCGGTGGCGACCACGGCGCTGGCCATCTTCAAGGTGTTGGAGGGCAGGTCGCTGATGCTGACGTTGGCTCCGGCGACGGAGTTCCGCAGCGCGTTGGCCGTATTGATGATGTTGTACAGGTAGTACTGCAGCGGCTTGAACTCGACCGTGCTGCCCAGATAGAGGGACGACAGGTACCACTCGTTCCAGTAGGCCAGGGCGAGGAAGAGTCCGATGGTCGCGAGCGCGGGCTTCATCATCGGCAGCGTCAGCTGCGCGAAGATCCGGAAGTCGCCGGCGCCGTCGATCTTGCCCGACTCGACGATCTCGTAGGGCACCGTGCGCATGAAGTTCTTCATCAGGATGATCAGCCAGGGCGTCATCAGCAGCTGCAGGAACACCGCGAGGTAGCTGCCCCGCAGATGCAGCCCCTGCGTGATCCACAGGAACGTGGGGGCGAGCCCCGCGGAGAACAGCGTCGTGAAGTAGATGAAGAACGAGATGTGGTTCCGGAACGGGAAGTCCTGCCGGTACAGCGCGAACCCCGTCATCGCGATGATGAACAGGCCGATCGCCGTGCCGAGCACGGTCATGGTGACCGTGACGACGTAGGCGCCGATGATCTGCCTGGGCGCCTGGAAGATCAGTTCGTAGGCGGCGAGGCTGAACCCCTTCGGGAGCAGGCCGAACCCGTCCTTGCGGATGGCGGCCTCGCTCGAGAACGAGGCCGAGACGATCAGCACGAACGGCAGCAGGCAGAACAGCGCGAAGAGCGTGATCCACACGTACGAGATGCCGCGCAGCCAGCGGTCGCTCGCCGAGAGCCTGATCGAGCGCGGCCGCGGGGAGCGGGCGAACAGGCTCTTGTCCCGCGTGGGCAGCAGCAGGGTCTTCGTCGCGCCGGTGTCGGTGACGGGCGGGTTCATCGTCAGGTCAGAAGAGGGCATAGTCCTTGTTCATCCTTCGAACGAGCCAGTTCGCCGTCATGACGATGGCGAAGCCGAACAGCGACTGGTACAGCCCCACGGCCGTGGAGGTCGTGAAGTTGTTCTGCGACATGACCATCCGGTACACGGAGGTCTCGATGATGTCGGTGGTGGAGAACAGCGCAGCGTTGTTGCCGACCAGGTTCCAGAACAGACCGAAGTTGCCGCTCATGATCCCGCCCAGCGAGAACAGGAAGAGGATGATGAACGTCGGCTTCAGGCTGGGCAGGATCACGTACCGGATGCGCTGCCAGGCGGATGCCCCGTCGATCTCGGCCGCCTCGAACAGTCCCTTGTCGATGCCCATGATCGCCGCGAAGTAGACGATGGATCCGTAGCCGGTGCTCTGCCACAGGTGCACGATGATGATGATCAGCGGCCAGAGCCCGGCCATGCTGTAGATCTTGATCGGGTCGCCGCCGGTCTGCTTGATCAGCGTGTTCAGCGCTCCGCTGTCGTAGTTGAGCAGGTTGAAGGCGATCACGCCGATGAGCACGACCGAGATGAAGTAGGGCAGGAACATGACGCCCTGCGTGATCTTCTTGAAGAACTTCAGCCGCACCTCGTTGAACATGATCGCGATCGCGATCTGCAGCACGTTGCCGAGCACGATGAACGCGACGTTGTACAGGATCGTGTTGCGCGTGAGATCCCACAGCATCCCGGACTTCACGAGGAACTCGAAGTTCTTGAACCCCACGAAGGGGCTGCCGAAGATGCCGTCGCGGTAGTTGAAGTCGGTGAACGCGATCCAGATGCCGGGCAGCGGCGCGTAGTTGAAGACGAGGAAGAACGCGATGGCGGGGACGCACATCAGGATCAGCATCCTGCTGCTCCTGATCTGCCCCCACAGCGACTTCCGTCGTCGTGGTGCTTGCGTCGGTATCATCCCCCGCCTCTCTGCGCGACCCGGTCGGCGTCGACCGGGTGGAATGAACAGGGATAAAACTAACCCCTGATTAAACTAGGGCCACGGTAGCAGAGGCCGGGTCGGCGAGACAAGGACTTTCTCGCGGCGGGTGCTGTCAGCCCGCAGACGGATGGACCGCCGGCCAGCCGTCCGTCCACTCCAGCGGCAGGATGCCGAGGGTCGGCACGCCCTCGGCGGCGCCGTCGTACCAGTGGAAGGCCAGCATCCCGCCCGAGACCGACTGGCCGCCGGGCCCGATGCGGTCGCCGTCGGTCGTGAGCACGACCGTGCCGCCGTCCTCGAGCAGCCTGCCGCCGTCGGCATCCAGGTAGGGGCCGCGGACGTCCTTCGACCGGCCGACGATGATCTCGTAGGTGCTGTCCACGCCCTTGCAGCAGAAGCCGCGCGAGGCGAACAGGTAGAACCAGCCGTGGTGGGGCACGATGTAGGGCGCTTCGATGGCGTTCTCGACCAGGCCCCGGTCGGCCAGCCGCAGCGGCTCGGCGTCGTCGGCGCGCAGTCCGCTCGGCCACTCGAGCTCCACCATCCGGATGCCGGAGGAGAACGACCCGAACGCCATCCAGGGCGTGCCGTCTGCGTCCTCGACGATGCCCGCGTCGATCGCGTTGAAGTCGGTGCCAGCGCTGCCGATCACCTCCCCGCGGTCGACCCACTCGTAGTCGGGGTCATCGGGGTCGAGAGTCGTGTTCGTCGCCAGCGCGATCACCGACCGATTGCTGCCGAAGGTGGACGCCGCGTAGTACAGGTACCAGGTGCCGTCGTGCCGGTAGAGCTCCGGCGCCCACAGGTTGTCGACGCCGGGGACCGCCTCCTCCAGCCACGCCGGCTTCTGCTGCCACACCTCCCCCGCGTACTCCCAGTCCGCGCCGTCGTCGGAACGGCGGATCTGGATGTTCCCGTCGGCGATGCGGCCGTCGCCGGTGGAGTACACGAAGTCGCCGTCGTCGGTGTGCACGTAGGCGGGGTCGTGCACGAACACGTCGCCGCTCAGCTGCGGCGGTGCGGCGACCGCGGGTGCGCAGCCGGCCAGCGCGGCCGCCGCGGTGATGGCCGCGGCGGCCGCGCCGGCCAGGCGCAGGATCGAACGCCTCACGACAGCGCGAGCGCCGACCATGAGACCGGGGGCAGCGTCACGGTGAGCACGCCGTCGGCGAGCACGGCGCCCTCCAGCGGCTTGAGCCCCACGCGGTTCTGGTCGGCGCGCGTGTTCTTGGCGTACACGTCGTCGTCCCACAGAGTGACCGCCTCGTCGACCGAGGTGACGCCGAGCTCGGCCGCGTCGATCGTGACGGTGATGGCCGAGCTCCGGCTGCGGTTCACCAGGAACACCGCCGAGCCCTCGCCGTCGGTCGTGACCACCGAGTCGACCAGTGGCGCGTCGCCGTAGACCTTCGTCGCGTAGGTGTCCGCCTCGATGCGCGGCCTGATGATCTCGCCCTTGGCCAGGCGCGAGGTCACCGAGAACGGGAAGAACGTGGTCTGGCGCCAGGCGTCGCCACCGGGCTCGGTCATGATCGGGGCGATCACGTTGACCAGCTGCGCCAGCGACGCCGAGGCGACCCGGTCGTGGTTCTTCAGCAGCGTGATGAGCAGGTTGCCGAGCACCACGGCATCCGCCACCGAGTAGACGTCCTCCAGCTGACGCGGAGCGTACCGCCACTCGTCGTTGACCTCGTCGGATGCCTGGTGCTCGTCGAGGTACCAGATGTTCCACTCGTCGAAGGAGAGCTTGATCTTCTTCTTCGACTTCAGCTTGTAGCCGACGTGGTCGGCGCTGGCCACCACCGTCTCGATGAAGTACTGCATGTCCAGCGACGACGCCAGGTACGAGTCCAGGTCACCGCCGCGCTCCTGGTAGTAGGCATGGCAGGAGATGAAGTCCACGTGCTCGTACGCGTGCTCGAGCACCGTGCGCTCCCAGTCGCCGAAGGTCGGCATCGACGAGCCGGACGATCCGCACACCACGAGCTCGAGGGTGCGATCGGCGGCCTTCATGGCCTGCGCGGTGCGCGCGGCGAGCTTGCCGTAGTCGTCGGCGGTCATGTACCCGGTCTGCCAGGGTCCGTCCATCTCGTTGCCCAGGCACCACATCCGGATGTCGTGAGGCTCGGTCGTGCCGTTGGCGATCCGCTGATCGCTCAAGGCCGTGCCGGACGGGTGGTTGCAGTACTCGAGCAGGTCGAGCGCCGCCTCGATGCCGCGGGTGCCGAGGTTCACGGCCATCATCAGCTCGGAGCCGGTGAGCTTCAGCCAGCGGGCGAACTCGTCGACGCCGACCTGGTTGGTCTCCAGCGAGTGCCAGGCCAGGTCGCGGCGCACCGGACGGTTCTCACGCGGGCCGACGGAGTCCTCCCAGCGGAAGCCGGAGACGAAGTTGCCGCCAGGGTAGCGGATCGTGGTCGAGCCGAGCTCGCGCACCAGGTCGACGACGTCCAGGCGGAAGCCGTCCTCGTTGGCGGTCGGGTGGCCGGGCTCGTAGATGCCGTCGTAGACGCAGCGGCCGAGGTGCTCGACGAAGGAGCCGAAGATGCGCCGATCGATCGGGGCGACGACCGCCTCGCGGTCGATGGAGATGCGTGCCTGGGTCACGGTGTTCCTTTTCTGGATGGGTGGGGTCAGTGGTCCGGATGCCCGGGGTCGAGCGTCCTGAGCCGGCGGTCGATGAGCCGTGCGGCGATCCCGAGCGGGAGCGACGCTCCTGCCAGCGGGACGAAGACGGGCAGGACGGCGGCGATGATGCCGCAGGACGCGAGGGCGAGCACCACTCCCGTGGCGGTGAGGGGTGCGGTCAGGGCGATGCCGAGCGCGTAGCGCAGCACCGCCGCCGGGCGGTCGTCGTAACGGGCCAGCAGTGTGACGGCGACGACGCCGGTGAGCACGACGACCACGGCCGCCGCGGCGGTCAGGACGACGAGCGCCGCGGCGGCCGGCCCGCTCAGGTGCGGCAGCACCAGGGCATCCGCCGTCAGCAGCGCAGCCGCGGCCAGGAGCGGGGCGCCGGTGAGATTGGCGCGCCGGAACTCGCGTCGGTAGGTGCGCAGGAAGATCCGTGTGGCACCTCCGTCGCGGTCGATGCCGTCGGTGTCGCGGAGCAGGACGGACACCGCCGCCGTCGCCGCGGGCATGACCCCGAGCACGACGAGCCCGGCGATCGCTCCGGCGAGGAACAGCAGGTTCACGAGCACGAGCGACCAGACCGCACCCAGCATCTGCATGGCGCGGCCGGCCCAGCCGAGGGCGGGCTGCGCGTCACCCCTCAGGGGATGCCCGGTCATGCCGTCACCGTCTTCGAGCCGCTCCACACGACACCGTCCGCGTCGATGCCACTGAACGCGAGCACGCTGCGCCCGGCGACCGGATCCCAGGCGCCGAACACGACGGCGTCCAGGATCGCGCCGCCGACGACGAGCACCCGCACCGCCGGGCTTCCGTCCGACATCCCGTCGGCCGTGATCTCGACGCGCCGCGCGTCGACGAGCGCCGACACCTCGGGCGCGAAGCGCACAGCATCCCACTCCCCCGCGATCGGCTCGGCGACCGGCAGCCGCTCGGTGTCCGCGCCCGCGTAGGGATGCGGTGAGACGACGGGCCAGCCGGATGCCGTCCAGTGCACGCGGCGGACCTGCGCCTCGTGCTGCGCGGGCGCGTCCGCGAGACGAACGTGATGCACCATGAACACGTCACCGCCCACGCGGAAGATCGAGTTGTGCCCGGGCGCGATCAGGCCCACGCCGCCGGGGAACCGCAGACCGCCGAGCACCTTCGTGCCGGTCGCCTGCGCCTCCTCCTCCGAGGGGGACGTCATCTCGCGCCCCCGCTGATCGACGTAGGGTCCGGTGATGGCATCCGAGACGCCGACCCGCACGCTGTACGAGTCCGCGAGGGAGTCGTAGGAGACGAACAGGAAGTAGCGTCCGTCGTGCTCGACGACATAGGCGCCCTCGATCGCGCCGTCCACGCTGCGCGGACGGCGCGCGATCAGCGTGCCCTGCTCCTCGCGCAGCCGCTTGCCGGTCGCGAGGGAGAGCTCCACGGCGTGGATGCCGCCGAAGAACGAGCCGTAGATCATCCACGGGGATCCGGCCCGGTCGAACACCACGGCCGCGTCGATCGCGTTGACCTCGTCGCGGTCATGCCTGGTGGCGATCACGATGCCGCGGTCGGTCCAGGGCCCGGCGGGATCGGATGCCGTGGCCAGCCCGATCGCCGAGGTGCGCGACCCGAAGGTCGACGCCGAGTAGTACATGTGCCAGCGCGGCTCGGCACCCCCTCCGTGCGGTGCGCCGGCGGCATCCGGCCACCGCACGACCTCCGGGGCCCACAGCCCGACGGCGCCCGACCACTCCGCGGCGGGGGCGGGCACACCGGGCAGGGCGGTGCCCCGGAACGTCCACTCCACCAGGTCGGAAGAGGTGCGCACGTGCGCACCCGCCGGGATGCTGTCGACGCCGGCCGCGGCATCGGTCGAGAACATGTACCAGAGCCCGTCGTCACCGCGGACGATCGTGGGGTCGTGCGCGTTGCGGGCTCCCCAGGAGCCGGTGTCGAGGTCGTGCACGATCAGCCCTTCGCCCCGGTCAGCGCGACGGACTCGATGATCTGCTTCTGGAAGATCACGAACACCAGCAGCACCGGGATCAGCGCGATGAACGACGCCGCCATGATGAGCGGGTAGTCGCGCTGCGTCGCATAGGTCGAGTTGAAGGTCGCGATCACGACCTGCAGGGTCTGCTTCGCCGGCGTGTTCAGGTAGATGACCGGTGCGAGGTAGTCGTTCCACACCGCCATGAACCAGAGGATGAACTGCGCGGCGACCGCGGGACGGATCGCGGGGAAGATCAGCGTCGTGAAGATGCGCAGATAACCCGCGCCGTCGAGCTTGGCCGCCTCGATGATCGAGTCCGGCACGGAGTCGAGGAACTGCCGCAGGAAGAAGACCATCACGATGTTCCCGAACAGTCCAGGGAGGATCAGCGGCCACAGGGTGTCCACCAGGCCGAGATTCGCGAACATGATGAACTGCGGGATCATGATCGTCGGGAACGGGATCATGATCGCGGCGAGCAGCGAGAGGAAGATCGCGTTCTTGAAGGGCAGCCGCATCTTCGCGAACGCGAACGCGGCGAGCGCCGAGAACCCGGTGCCGATGACGGTCACGGTCACCGAGACGATGAGGCTGTTCGCGATGCCCGAGGCGAGCGGGCCGGCATCCCACACCCGCACGAAGTTGTCCCATTGGATCGGGTCGGGGATCCACTGCAGAGGGTCGGTCAGTGCGGCCGACTTGGACTTCAGTGCAGTGCTGAGGGTCCACACGAGCGGCGCGATCATCACGATCCCGCCGAGGGAGAGCACGATCGTCAGGATCACGTTCGTCAGGCGGTGACTGCGCGTGCGCGCAGCGGAGCGCACGGGCCGGCCGATGGTGTCGGCGAGGCGTCGCCCACCTCCCGGGGACGGGACGACGGTGGCCACGGTGTCAGGTGCGTCGATGGTCATGGCTGCCTCACTCGATGGAGAACTGGGAACGACGGTTGATCTGGAACTGGATCGCCGTGACGACGAAGACCAGGAGCCCCAGCACGACCGACATCGCCGTCGCATAGCCCATCTGCGAGTAGTTGAACGCCTTCTGCCAGATGTACCAGACGATGGAGGCGGTGGAGAACTCGGGGCCGCCGGTCGGGGTCATGATGTTGATCTCGATGAAGATCTGGGATCCGCCGATGATGCTCGTGATGACCAGGAAGAAGGTCACGGGCCGCAGCATCGGGACGGTGATGTACCGGAACTGGCGGAATGCGCCGGCGCCGTCGATCGCGGCGGCCTCGTACAGATGACGGGGCACGGACTGCAGCGCCGCCAGGTAGAGCAGCATCGAGAAGCCGAGGCCCTTCCAGATGGCCATGATGACGATCGCGGGCTTGGCCCAGACCGGATCCTGCAGCCAGTTGGGTCCGTCGATGCCGACCAGCGCGAGCAGGTGGTTGATCAGTCCGACGTCGCCGTTGTACGCCAGCTGCCACAGGATGGCGACCGCCGCGAGGGACGAGATCACCGGCACGTAGTAGACCGTGCGGAAGAAGGTGGTGCCGCGCATCCTGCGGTTCAGCGCGAGTGCGAGCAGCAGCGAGAGGATCAGCCCGATCGGGATGCCGATCATCATGAAGACGGTGTTGCCCATCGACTGCCAGAAGTACGGGTCGGAGAAGATGTCGATGTAGTTCTGGATGCCGTTGGGCCGGGGTGCGGTGAGGCCGTTCCACTTCGTGAAGGAGACGTACACGGCGAAGAGCATCGGGAACGCGATGAACATGAGGAAGCCGATGACCGGCACGGCGATGAAGGCGAGCGCGGTCAGGTGCTCCCGGCGATGCAGCGTGGAACGACGTGCGGCGTGCGGCAGTGCTGCCACGATCCACCTCCCAGGGTGAGATGCGGTCCGGCCGTGGGCCGGAGAGAGGAGGCGGGGGCGTCCGTCGCGGACGCCCCCGCGGGACGGGATCAACCCAGCTGGGCGTCCTGGATGGCCTTGTCGAGCAGCTTCTGCATCGCAGGCTGCTCCTTCTTCACGTAGTCCGCGGCCGTGACCTTGCCGTCGAGCACCGGCTGGATGTTCTTCCAGAACTCGTCGTACCACTCCCCGCTGTAGGTGTTGTTGGCGGGCAGGGCGCGGCCGTAGTCCTTGACGATGTCCAGGAACTCCTGCTTGTTGGCCGGCGGCAGGTCGGAGCCGGTCACCCAGGCATCGGCCATGCTCTTCAGGTTCGGGATCTGCACACCCGCGTCCACGAGCGACTGCTGCGCGGTCTTGTCCGTGCTGAGGTACAGCGCGAGCTTCGTGGCGAGATCGGGGTTCTTCGTGCTCGCGCTCACGGCGATGCCGAGCGTGCCGATCCAGGTGGCCGGCTCACCCGTCTCACCGACCGGGTAGGGGATCAGATCCCAGTCGAAGTCGAGCTTCTCGTAGGTGGGCACGTCCCACGGTCCCACCGGGAAGAAGCCGATCTCGCCCTTCATCCACCGCTGATAGGTGTCCAGGCTCGCCGACTCGGTCGTGGACGGGCTGACCGACTTCAGATCCGCGAAGTTCTGCAGCGCCTCGGCGAACTCCGGGGTGTCGACGGTGACCTTCGTCTGATCGTCGTTCAGCCAGGATCCGCCGTTCGACCACACCCAGGACTGCAGGTTCCAGGTGACGTTCAGGCCGGTGCCCCAGTGGTCGAGCTTGCCGTCGCCGTCGGTGTCCTGGGTCAGCTTCTTCGCGACCTCGGCGAACTCGGCCCAGGTGTAGGGCTTGTCCTTGTCGGGCAGCGGGATGCCCGCCTTCTCGAACATCGTCTTGTTGTAGCCGAACGAGAACGGGCCGAGGTCCTTGGGCACGGCGTAGATCGAGCCCTTGCCCTGCACCTTGCCGTCGTAGCGGTAGCTGTCGATGCCGTAGTCCCAGATGTCGCCGACGTTCGGCGCGCTCTCGACCTGCTTGGTGATGTCGGTGATGACGCCCGACTTGGCGTAGGACTGCACGTCGCCCGGGCCGATGTAGAACACGTCGGGCACCTTGTGCCCGGTGATCGCGGCCTTGAGCTTGGTGTTGTAGTCGTCGGCGGTGGTCATGATGATCTTGACCTTCGCGTCGTTGTCCTTCTCGAACTGCTTGATCGCAGCGGTGTACGCCGCCTTCTCCGCGTCGTTGCCGCGGAACATGAAGGTGAGCTCGTTGGTGTCGCCGCCCGAGGCGCTCGCGCCTGCGCAGCCGGTGATTGCGGTGCCGGCGAGGGCGATGACGCCCACGGCGGCCAGGATCCGGAACTTCATTGTGCTGGGTCTTCCTCTCGGAGTGAGGTTCTTTACAACGTTGTAGTAAACGTTGTAAATGCATTGTGACCCGAACACGGCGAGCTGTCAATGACGATTACCGGCGGATGCGTCAGACCGTGGGCGCGGACTCCCGCTCGAGGATGCGGAAGTCGCTCAGCAGGGTCTGCGGCGCAGCATCCGCTTCTCCGGCGATCCTCGCGAGCAGCGTGGTGACCGCGGTCTTCGCGATCCAGTCCCGGCCCGGGTCGACCGTGGTCAGCGACGGGATCGAGTACTCGGCCTCGTCGAGGCCGTCGAAGCCCACCACGGCGACGTCGTCGGGCACCCGCCGTCCGGCCTCCTGCAGCACCCGCATCGCACCCAGCGCGAGCGTGTCGTTCAACCCGAAGACCGCGTCGAACTCGGCGCCGCGCGCGAGGAGCTCGCGCATCGAATCGGCGCCGTTGGCGCGGTGCCAGAGGGTGGTGTAGCCGATGATGTCGTCGTCGTAGCGGATGCCGGCCGCATCCAGCGCCTGCCGGTAGCCCTCCATCCGGAGAGCCGCGGAGCCGATCACCTCGCCCTCGTGCGCTCCCACCACGGCGATGCGGCGGCGGCCGAGCGAGAGCAGGTACTCGGTCGCGGCGCGCGCGGCCTCCACGTTGCGCATGGTGACGTGATCGGTGGGCCCGTCGAAGATGCGCTCGCCCAGCAGCACCATCGGATAGGGCACGTCGAGCGCGGCGACGTCCTCCTGGCCCATGCCCAGCGGGCTGAAGATCAGTCCGTCGGTGAGCTTCAGCCGCGGGCTGCGCAGCAGCTCGAGCTCGCGGTCGCGGTCCGCTCCGGTCTGCTCGACCAGCACGACGACGCCGGCCGCCTCGGCCTCGCTGATCACCTGCGCCGCGAGTTCGCCGAAGTACGCGAGGCTGAGATCGGGCAGGGCGAGGGCGATCGCACCGGTCCGGCCCGAGCGCAGGTTGCGGGCGGTGAGATTCGGCGTGTAGCCGAGCTCGGCGATGGCCTTCTCGACCTTCTCGCGCGTGGCCGGGCGGATGTGCGGGTAGTCGTTGATGACGTTCGAGACGGTCTTGATCGAGACGCCCGAGAGCCTCGCCACATCATGCAGCGTCACAGCCATGCGACTTCTCCCCCTGTTCCGGACACAGTCACCATATAACGTTGCAGAACAGGCACCCGACGGAAGGACGACACATGCGCATCGCACTCACCGGGGCATCCGGAAAGCTCGGCGCCGTCGTCGCCCGCGAACTGCGCGCGCACGGCTGGGACGTGATCGGCATGGATGTCCTGGGCACGCGCGCCCCCGACTTCGTGCAGGTCGACCTCACCGACTACGGGCAGGTGGTGGACGCGCTGACCGCCGTCGGCGACCGGCACGACGGCATCGACGCCGTGGTGCACCTGGGCGCGGTCCCCGCGCCCGGCATCCGCACCGACGTCGCGACCTTCCACAACAACATGCCCGCGACGTTCAACGTGTTCTGGGCGGCCGTGCGGCTCGGCATCCGCCGCATCGTCTACGCGTCGAGCGAGACGGTGCTGGGCCTGCCGTTCGATGTGCCGCCGCCCTACATCCCGGTCGACGAGGAGTACCCGGCGCGCCCCGAATCGGTGTACTCGCTGGTGAAGACGCTCGAGGAGCAGCTGGCCAGGGAGCTGGTGCGCTGGCATCCCGACCTGTCGATCACCGCCCTGCGCTTCTCGAACGTGATGGTGCCCGAGGACTATGCGGCCTTCCCCTCGTTCGACGCCGATGCGCTGCAGCGCAAGTGGAACCTGTGGGGCTACATCGATGCCCGCGACGGCGCGCAGGCGGTGGAGCGGGCGCTGCAGGTGGCGAAGCCCGGGTTCGACCGCTTCATCATCGCCGCGGCCGACACCGTGATGTCACGGCCCAACGCCGAGTTGATCGCGGAGGTCTTCCCCGGCGTGCCGGTCACCCGCGAGGTCGGCCCGAACGAGACGCTGCTGTCGATCGATCACGCGCGGGAGGTGCTGGGCTTCGACCCGCAGCACTCCTGGCGCGACCACGTCTGAGACGGCGAGAAGGGGAGCATCGGTGACAGCTCGGGCAGACGACGCACGCGTATGGCGCACCCCGTCGATCATCGACGTCGCGCGCGAGGCCGGGGTGTCCGCGCAGACCGTCTCGCGGGTGGCCAACGGCATGGACATCGTGCGGCCGGCGACGCGCGAGAAGGTGCTGGCCGCGATGGACCGGCTGGGCTACCGACCCAACTCCGCCGCGCGCGCCCTGAAGTCCGGCCGGTTCCGCACCCTCGGCGTGATCATGTCGGGACTGTCCAGCTACGGCAACATGCGCACCCTCGAGGCCATCGCCAACGAGGCGGCGAGGGCGGGCTACTCGCTGGCGCTGACGCCGCTGTGGACCATCGCCCAGGCGGGTTTCGCCGGGGCCTTCGTGCGGCTGGCCGAGCAGGCCGTGGACGGGGTGCTCGTCGTGCTCGAGGCGCACGACCTGCACGACTCCGATCTCGCGCACATCGCCGGCATCCCCGCCGTCGTGGTGACGGCGGGCGGCTCCCAGCCCTATCCGACCGTCGACATCGACCAGGCACAGGGCGCGCGGCTGGCCACGGAGCATCTTCTCGGCCTCGGCCATCGCACGGTGTGGCACATCAGCGGCCCCGAGGACTCGTTCTCCGCTCGTGACCGCGCTGCCTCCTGGGAGGCGACGTTGCGCGCGCACGACCGCGAGGTCCCGCCGGTGCTGCACGGCGACTGGAGCACGGCATCCGGCTTTGCCGCGGGACGCGTGCTGGCCGCCGACCCTTCGGTGACCGCCGTGTTCGCCGCGAACGATGAGATGGCCCTGGGCGCCATGCGTGCCCTGCACGAGGCCGGGCGCGTCGTGCCGGACGACGTGAGCGTGGTCGGCTTCGACGACATGGACATGGCCGCCGACTTCCAGCCGCCGCTGACCACGGTCCACCAGTACTTCGATCGCGTCGGCACCGCCGCCGTGGAGATGCTCGTCGACCGGATCGAGCAGCGCGGGGAGCCTGCGACGGGGCTGGTCCCCACCGAGCTCGTCGTGCGCGCCAGCACCGCGCCGCCCGCCGGTGAGGGCACGGGCGGGGCGACACCGGGACTGACGGGCTAGATCCCCCGGAAGGCGAACCGGAACTCGAGGTCTCCGGTCGGCAGGAGGTGCTCGGCCAGCGGACGCGCACCCCACGAATCGTCGCCGGCGACCCCGCGGCGCATGAGCGCCGGCCGCACGATCGTGCGGTGGATCGGCGGCAGCTCGTTCGGATGCAGTGCGCTCTCGATCTCGGCCGGCGTCCAGCTCAGCGCCGAGAACTCCATGGTCGGATCACCCTCGAAGCGCAGCCCGACGCCCCGGGCATCCGTCACCTCCGCCCAGCGCACGCCCGTGCGGTTCCCCGCCTCCTGAGGGTTCAGGTAGGGCGTGAGCATGTCCGGCACTCGGCGGTCGTAGACGCCGAGCCGGGCGCCGGCGCGGCGATCGACGTAGCACTCCTCCGGCCCCTCGCCGTACCAGCGCACCCGGTCGTAGTCGGCGGGCATGGCCAGCATGGTCGCGAACTCCGGCATCGCGGGCATGCCGTCCGGCACATGCATCCGCTGTGTGACCTCCACCCGGCCGGAGCCGTCGATCAGGTAGCTCAGCTCGCAGTTCGTGGCCGGGGTCGTCGGCAGCTCGTAGCGGTAGCCGATGCGCACGCCGCCCTGCTCCCGCGTCACCGAGATGTCCGCCGGCTCGTGGTATCCGCTGGCCCGCCCGTACCGGCTGGCGAGCAGCCACTGCCCTTCGTCGAACGGCCCGTTCCAGCCGCGCTCGTTCGACGTCGGCGCGTGCCAGAAGTTCGGGGTCACGGTGCCGGCCAGCAGCTCGCGCCCTCCCGTCCGCGACCCGCCGAAGCGGTACGAGCCGAGCCCGTTGAACAGCCGCGAGAAGAGCACGTGGAACCCGGGGCCGTGCACGCCGATGCTCAGAGTGCCCTCCACGACCTGGGGCCGGGCAGCCACGACGGCCGGCGCCGTCCCGCCGACCGCGACCACGTGCTCACCCCAGGCCACCTCGTGCCCGGCCGGCGCCCACGACGTCGCGGCGCGCAGGTGCAGCGACACGACGATCGCGTACTCCCCCGGCATCCGCGGCACCTCCACCCGCAGCGGGTACGAGCCGCTCTCGCCCGGAGCGACGTCGGTGTCGATGACACCGGAGGCCACGACCCTGCCCTCGCGAGCGACCGACACGCGCGCCTCGAAGGCCGACGACGAGGTGAACAGCATCCTGCTCGTGATCGCGACCTCGGCCGGCGAGACCTCGATGACGAAGGGCTGGAACAGCTTCTTCATCTCCTGCGCCTTGGGCGAGAGGGTGCGGTCCGCGAAGAGGATCCCGTTGCCGCTGAAGTCGTGGTCGTGCGGCGCCTCGCCGTTGTCGCCGCCGTAGCCCAGGAACTCGCGCCCGTACCGGTCGCGCATCCGGATGGCCTGATCCGCGAAGTCCCAGATGAACCCGCCCTGGAACAGCTCGTCGCGGTACGCGAGCTCGACGTACTCCGCCACACCGCCGAAGGAGTTGCCCATCGCGTGCGCGAACTCGCACAGGATGAACGGCTTGTCCCGGTGCTCGCTCAGCTGCCGCTCGACGGCGGCGGCCGGGGTGTACATCTGGCTCGTGATGTCAGTCGTCTCGGGATACCGCGGGTCCCAGGTCACACCCTCGTAGTGGACGGGCCGGTCATCCGCCTGGCGGAACCAGTCGGCCACGTCCCGCAGCACGGCGCCGCCGTACGACTCGTTGCCGCACGACCAGCTCACGACGCTCGGGTGGTTGCGATCGCGCTCGAGCATGCTGCGCGCACGGTCCAGCGCCGCGGGCCGCCATTCGTCGTGGTCGCCGGGGATGGAGATGTCCTCCGCCGCGCCGCGCTGGCGGATCTCGGTCCAGCGCCCGTGCGTCTCCATGTTCATCTCGTCGATCACGAGCAGCCCGTACTCGTCGGCCAGTTCGTAGAACGCGGAGTCGTTGGGGTAGTGGCTGGTGCGCACGGCGTTGACGTTGTGGGCCTTCAGCACCCGCATGTCGGCCTCGGTCAGCTCCCTCGACGGCACGCGTCCGGCCAGGGAGAACTCGTGACGGTTGATGCCGTTGAACACGACGCGCGCGCCGTTGAGCGAGAGCACGCCGTTCTCGATGCCGAAGCGGCGGATGCCGACGCGCTGCGGGATCACCTCGGTCACAGCCCCGCCCGCGTCCCGCACCTCGATGACCAGGTCGTGCAGGTGCGGGTCCTCCGGGCTCCACAGGTGCGGATCCTCGACATGCAGCACCAGGGCGCCGTCGCCGCGGGCGGTCAGCTCGCCGAGCCCGTCGATGCGCGCGGATGCCGTTCCTTCGCCTGCGAGATCCACGCGCAGCTCGATGTCGGCGGATGCCAGGTCATCGGCGACCACGGTCCGCACGCGCAGGTGCTCTGCGTGCACGACGGGACGGCGGTACAGCACGACGTCGCGGAAGATGCCGGAGAAGCGGAAGAAGTCCTGGTCCTCGAGCCACGATCCGGCGCTGTAGGTGAAGACCTGAGCGGCCAGACGGTTCTCGCCCTCGACGAGTGCGTCCGTCAGGTCGAACTCCCCGGGGGTGAAGCCGTCGGTGCTGTACCCGATGTACCGCCCGTTCAGCCACACCGCGACCGCGCTCTCCGCGCCGTGGAAGCTCACGCTCAGGCGTTCGCCTGTCTGCAGCGGGGTATCCAGCGTGAACGTGCGGACATAGCATCCGATCGGGTTGTCGCGCTCGGGCACCTGACCGGGGACGATGCCCTCCTGCCCGTCCCACGCGTACCCGACGTTGACGTACTGGGGGCGGTCGTAGCCCTCCAGCTGCAGGTGCGAGGGCACCCGGATCATGTCCCAGGCGGAGACGTCGTATCCCGGGTCGGCGAAGTACGACGGCGCCTCGCGCTGATTGCGTGCGCAGTGGAACGCCCAGCGTCCGTTGAGGGACTGCTCGAAGGAGCTGACGCCGGCGCGCGCCTCGTCGATGTCGCGGAACCAGCGGTGGTCGGAGTGCGCCGGCAGGCGGTTCTCCGAGACGAAGCGCGGGTCGGCGATGCGGTCGATGTCGAAGACGGGATCGAATGTCACGTGGTGGCTCCCCTGCTCGGATGACACCAGAATGATAACGTGAACATTCCTCGGCGTCACCCCCGGACGAGATCGGGCACGAGGTCCGCGCCGTAACGCTGAACCTCGTGCCCGATGCCTCACCGGGAGGCGGAGCCGCGGATGCCGGTCAGCCCGCCGCCTCCTCAGGACGCTCCTGCACCTCGATCGCGGCGGTGTCGGGCGCGTAGCTGTCGATGTGGCGCTCGTCGACGCCGTTGTACGCGGACAGCGGCCTGATCAGCGCGTTGGAGGCCTGCTGCTCGAGGATGTGCGCGGTCCAGCCGGTGATGCGCGCCGCGATGAACAGCGGGGTGAACGTCAGGGTGTCGTAGCCGATCAGGTTGTACGCCGGACCCGACGGGTAGTCGAGGTTCGGGTAGATGCCCTTCCGCTCGACGAACTCGCTCTCGAGCTTCTCGTACAGCTCGGCGACATCGGGGCGGTCGTAGTGCTCGACCAGGGTGTCCAGCGCGGCCTTCATGGTCGGCACGCGCGAGTCGCCTCGCTTGTACACCCGGTGCCCGAAGCCCATGATCTTGCGCTTCTCGGCGAGCGCCCGCTCCAGCCACGGCACCACCTGATCGGCCGAGCCGATCTCGTCGAAGATGTGCATGACGGCCTCGTTGGCGCCGCCGTGCAGCGGCCCCTTCAGCGCGCCGATCGCACCGACCACGGCCGAGTACAGGTCGCTGAGGGTCGAGGTGATCACCCGGGCCGTGAACGTGGAGGCGTTGAAGGAGTGCTCCGCGTACAGGATCATCGAGCGGTTGAAGGCGTCCACGACCACGGCATCCGGCTCCTCCCCGAAGGTGAGCCAGAGGAAGTTCGCGGCGTAGTCCAGGTCGTCGCGCGATTCGATCAGCGCCTGGCCACGGCGGCGCCGCTGACCGTAGGCGACGATCGCAGGAAGCACGGCGAACAGCTGCAGGCTGCGCTGCAGGTTCTGCTCGGGCGTGCCGACCGCATCGAGCACGTTGCCGGTCCCTGCCGTCTCGATCGCGCCGATCACGCTGACGGCGGTGCGCACCTCGTCCATCGGGTGCGCGTCCAGCGGCAGCGCGTCGATGGCGTCCTTCACCCGTGGCGAGAGTGCACGGTGCGCCCGCTCGGTCTCGCGGAACTGCGCCAGCTGCTCGGCATCCGGCAGCTCGCCGTTCCACAGCAGGTAGGCGACGGCCTCGAACGGCTGGGTCGCCGCCAGCTCCTGGACGGGGTACCCGCGGTAGAGCAGGCTGTTCGTCTCGGGGTTGACCTTGCTGATGGCGGTGACGTCGGCGACGACGCCGGCGAGGCCCTTCTTGATGTCCTCGGTCATTGCTCAGCCCTTCGTGACGGTGAAGTTGAAGACGCCGGAGTCGAAGTGGTTGTACGACTCGTAGTCGATGAGGTCATACAGATCGGCGCGGTGCTGCATCTCGCCGAGCTTGGAGGTGAGGTGCCCCTCCTCGTTCAGCGTATCGAGTGCGCGACCCGCCGCGCCCATCGCGATCCGCAGTAGCGACACCGGCCAGATGACGATGTTCACGCCCACGTCGCGCAGCTGGTCGACCGAGAACAGGTCGCTCTTGCCGAACTCGGTCATGTTCGCCAGGATCGGCACGTCCACGGCGTCCCGGATCGCGGCGAACTCCTCCAGCGACCGCATCGCCTCGGGGAAGATCGCGTCGGCGCCGGCATCCACCAGCGCCTTCGCGCGGTCCTTCGCGGCGGACAGTCCCTCCACCGCCGCGATGTCGGTGCGCGCCATGATGAGGAAGTTCTCGTCCCGGCGGGCATCGACGGCGGCCCGGATGCGCTTGAGGGCGGTCTGCTCGTCGACCACGGCCTTGCCGTCGAGGTGGCCGCAGCGCTTCGGGTTGATCTGGTCCTCGATGTGCGCGCCGGCGAGGCCGGCATCCTCCAGCGTCTGGATCGTGCGGGCGACGTTCATCGGCTCGCCGAACCCGGTGTCGGCGTCGATGATGGCCGGGAGGTCGGTCATCCGGGCGATCTGCTGACCGCGGCCGGCCACCTCGGTCAGGGTGGTCAGCCCGATGTCGGGGAGGCCCAGATCGGCCGAGAGCACGGCGCCCGAGATGTACACGCCCTCGAAGCCCTTCTGCTCGATGAGCCGGGCCGACAGCGGATTGAACGCGCCGGGGAAGCGCAGCAGCTCGCCGGTCGCGAGACGCTCGCGGAAGAGACGGCGCTTCTCGTGCGCCGGAGTGTTGGAGTACAGCATCAGAACAACCCCCTCGGGGCCTCAGGGGCGGATGCCAGGACGCCGGCCTTCGCGATGATGGACAGCTCCCCCACCTCGGCGGCGGTCAGCTCGGGCAGGCGCTGCACCAGCTCGAGGAAGCGCTCGATCTCGGAGGCGTCGAGCACCGGGTCGGCCAGGATGCGGAACTTGCGGATGTACTGCTCACGCCCGAACGGACGGGCGCCCAGCGGGTGGGCGTCGGCGACGGCGATCTCGTCGATGACGGTCTCACCGTTCGTGAGCGTGATCTCCACGCGACCGCCGAACGCCTTCTCGGCGGGGTCGATGGAGTGGTAGCGGCGGGTCCACTCCGGGTCCTCGGCCGTGGTGACCTTGTGCCAGAGGGCGACGGTGTCCTCGCGCTGCGCGCGCTCGGGCAGGTAGGAGTCGACGTGGTGCCAGGTGCCGTCCTGCAGTGCGACCGCGAAGATGTACGGCACGGAGTGGTCCAGCGTCTCGCGGGACGCCTTCGGGTCGTACTTCTGCGGGTCGTTGGCACCCGAGCCGATCACGTTGTGGGTGTGATGGCTGGTGTGCAGCACGATGCTCGCGATGTTCGCGGGGTCGCGCAGCTCGGGACGGGCCGTGCCCAGGCGACGGGCGAGGTCGATGATCGCCTGCGCCTGATACTCCGCGGAGTGCTCCTTGGTGTAGGTGTCCAGGATGCCGCGCTTGGCCTCGCCGGCGGCGGGCAGCGGCACGTCGTAGGAGGCGTCCTTGCCGTCCAGCATCCAGGCGATCACGCCGTCCTCGCCCTCGTAGATGGGCGACGGGCTGGTCTGGCCGCGCATCGCACGGTCGACGGCCTCGACGGCCATCTTCCCGGCGAAGGCCGGGGCGTGCGCCTTCCAGGTGGAGATCTCGCCCTTGCGACTCTGCCGCGTGGCGGTGGTGGTGTGCAGCGCCTGGCCGATGGCCTGGTAGATGGTCTCGGCATCCAGGCCCAGCATGGTGCCGATGCCGGCGGCGGCCGAAGGGCCGAGGTGGGCGACGTGGTCGATCTTGTGGGCGTGCAGCGAGATGGCGCGCACCAGGTCGACCTGGATCTCGTAGCCGGTCGCGATGCCGCGCACCAGCGCGCGCCCGTCGCAGCCGGCGTGCTGGGCGACGGCGAGGATCGGCGGGATGTTGTCGCCCGGGTGCGAGTACTCGGCGGCGAGGAACGTGTCGTGGTAGTCGAGCTCGCGCACGGCGACGCCGTTGGCCCACGCGGCCCACTCGGGGCTGGTGCGCTCGTCGAGCTTCGCGCCGAACACGGTCGAGCCCTTGCCGCCGGTGGAGACCGGGTGGCTGAACGCCTGGGCGCGGGCGGCGACGATCGGGCCGCGGGTGAGGGATGCCGCGGCGACGGACGCGTTGTCGATGATCCGGTTGATGATCATCTCGACGACCTCGGGCTCGACCTCGACGGGGTCGACCGCGACCTGTGCGATCTTCCAGGCCAGCTGCTCCTCGCGGGGCAGATCCTCTTCGGAGCGGTAGACGCGGACGTGATGGGTGACGGTCATGGGGTTCCTTCCGGGAGGGTGCTCGGGCTGTCGAGCGAGGTCAGGATGCTGTCGAGGGCGTTGTGCAGGTGCACGTGGGTGGCGTGCGCCGCGAGTTCGGCATCGCGGGAGGCCAGGGCGCGGGCGATGAGCTGATGCTCGGATGCCGATGCCGCCAGGCGCTCGGGCTTGTCGCGCGCCATCCGCCGCACGCGCACGAGGTGGGTGCGCACGGTGCGCAGGGCGGAGGTGAGGTAGTCGTTGCCGTGGGAGGCGTCGACCTGGGCGTCCAGGCGGGCGATCAGCGCATAGTAGGCGTCCCGGCCCTCTGCCCCGTCGAGGTCGACGTGCGCGAACTCCGCGGCGAGCGCGGTGAAAGCCGCCGCGTCGCCGCGCTGGGCGGCGAGTCGTGCGGCGGTCTCCTCGAGCGCGCGACGGATCTCGAAGAGCGAGCGGATGTCGTCGGCATCCAGGTCCGCGACGACCGTGACCCGCGGCGACTGCTGCACGGCCAGACCGTCGGCGGCGAGCCGGCGCAGCGCCTCGCGCAGCGGCGTGCGGCTGACGCCGAGGCGCGCGGCCTGCTCGACCTCGGCGAGCACGGCGCCTGAGGGAAGGGCCCCGGACTGGATCTCGTCGAGGAGCGCAGCATACGCTCGTTCACTGGCTCGCACGCCATTAGTGTATACATAAACGGGTCAGATCATCAATCGAACCCGAATCTCATCCCTATTCGTATACATTCAAACGACAGCCCTACTGACGCAGGATGCGCTGGGCGAGGCGGTTCCCGATGAACTGGCCCACCTGCACGATCACGACGATGATCGCCACGGTGACCCAGGTCGCCCCCTGATCGAACTGCTGGTAGCCGTAGATGATCGCGAAGTTGCCCAGCCCACCGCCCCCGATGTAGCCGGCCATCGCCGACATGTCGACCACGGCGATGAACATGAAGGTGTAGCCGAGGATGAGCGGGGCGAGCGCCTCGGGGATGACCACGCCGAAGAGGATGCTCAGCCGCCTGGCGCCGATCGCACTCGCCGCCTCCACGATCCCGGGATCGACCGCGACCAGGTTCTGCTCGACGACGCGAGCGATGACCACGGTGGCCATCACCACCATCGGCACGATCGCCGCCGTGGTGCCGAGCGTGGTCCCGACCACCGCCTTGGTGAGCGGCCCGACCGCGGTGAGGAAGATGATGAACGGGATCGGCCGGACCAGGTTGATGACGATGTTGAGAGTCTGGAACACGACGGGGTTCGCGAACAGATTCCCGGGCCTGGTGGCGTACAGCACCGCGCCGACGATCAGACCGGCCGCGCCGGCGATCACCAGCGTGACCGCGACCATGAAGACCGTCTCCTGGATGGACTGCAGCAGGACCGGGGTCAGCGAGTCCCAGCTCGCGGCGTCACGGATCACGGGGCCACCGCCGCGTGCGCATCCGCGCCCGTGAAGATCGTCGCCTTCGTCCGCTGCGAGAGCTCGGCGGCGGCGCGCCGCACGGCATCCTGCTCGGCCCTGATCCGGTAGGTCAGCGTGCCCAGCTGGCGCCCGAGGACGTCGGTGACACCGCCGTAGACGACGGTGCCGCGCAGAGCGTGCGCGTCCAGCACGGCGGCGATGTCCTCGGTGGTCACCTCGTTCACGTCCACGCTCAGCAGCACGCCGCCTCCCGAGAGCAGCGCGGTCAGGGTCTCCCCCTCCGGAAGCCCCTGCGTCACCGCCGCGACGAACCTCTCGGTGAGCGCGGCCTCGGGGTGCGCGAACACGCGGTAGGTCTCGCCGCTGTCCACCACCCGGCCGCCGTCCATCACGATCACCTGGTCGCACAGCTCGTGGACGATCGAGATCTGGTGGGTGATCACCACGATCGTCACCCCGAGCTGCCGGTTGATGCGCCTGAGCAGCGCGAGCACCTCGGCGGTCGTCTGCGGGTCCAGCGCACTGGTGGCCTCGTCGGCCAGCAGGATCTCGGGCTCGGTCGCGATCGCCCTGGCGATGCCCACGCGCTGCTTCTGCCCGCCGGAGAGCCTGCGCGGATGCTGCGATGCCTTGTCGCCGATGCCGACGAAGTCGAGCAGCTCGTCGACCCGGCGGTCGATGTCGGCCCGCTTCCAGCCCGCCACCTTCAGCGGGTAGCCGACGTTGCCGCGCACGGTGCGCGCGTTGAACAGATTGAACTGCTGGAAGATCATCCCGATCCGGCCGCGCAGAGCACGGAGCGCCGAGGGCGACGCCGTCCCGACGTCGACCCCCAGCACGTTCACGCTGCCGCTGCTGGGCTTCTCCAGCCCGTTGATCAGGCGCACCAGGGTGGACTTCCCCGCCCCGGAGTATCCGATGACGCCGACGATGGAGCCCGCCTGGACTGCGAGGCTCACATCGTCGACCGCCACCAGCTCGGGGGCGCGTTTCGGGCCGGGGAAGGCCTTGGTCACGCCCTCGAAGCTGATGACCGAGCTCACTTGTGCGCCCGGATGTCGTCCTCGAGCCTGGCCAGCTCGTCCTGCAGCTGAGCGGAGGTCCACTCGGCCTTGAACTTCAGATTGCCCTGATTGAGCTCGGTCACGGACGCCTCGACCTCGGTGGAGTGGTAGGCGTCGATGATCTTCTTCCAGACCTTGTCGTCCTTGCGGTCGGCCTTGACCACGAAGGCGTTGATGTACGGCGCGAGCTTCGGAGCGTCGAGGTCCTCCTTGAAGATGATCCGGTCGTCGCCGAGACCGCCACGCTGCGCCTGCGTGTTGTTCACCACAGCGGCCTGTGCACTGCCGTCCTTGAGCGCGGTCACCGTCTGATTCGAGTCGACGGGCTTCAGCTCGATCTTGGAGGTGACGACATCCGCCGGGGTGGACAGCGCGTTGCCGCCGTCCTTGAGAGTGAGCAGCCCCGCCGTCTGCAGGTTCAGCAGAGCGCGCGCCAGGTTGGTGGGATTGTTGGGCAGCGCCACGGTGGCGCCCTCGGGGAGGTCGTCGACGCTGGAGTACTTCTCGGAGTAGAGCGCCAGCGGGTAGACGGCCGTCGCTCCGATCGGCACGAGGTCCGCCTTGTTGTCGACGTCGTACTGGGCCAGGAAGATCAGATGCTGGAACAGGTTGATGTCGAGGTCGCCGTCCTTCACGCCGTTGTTGAGCTGAACGCCGTCGGTGAAGTTGCGGACCTCGAGCTCGATGCCCTCCTTGGCGAGCTTGTCCTTGAGGATGCCCCAGTGCGCCTCGGTCGCATCATCGGCGCCGAGCACGATCTTCTGAGTGCCGGACGACGAGGACGACGGCTCGGATGCTGCGGGCGCGCAGCCGGCGAACGCCATCATGCCGGCCGCCAGGACGGCGAGTGCGGTCAGGATGCGAGGTGCGCGGTTCTTGGTCATGTCGCCATGCAAACAGGAAGACGGCGCCGCGCGCACTCCGGTCGTCATGGTGCGACACCCCCTGTCACGGAACGTCATGAAAGTCGTCAGTATTCAGTCTTGCTAAGTACCACTACTCAGTGTTACTTTGTACCGGTAGTCATCATCACTGAGTAGCGAAAGGAGCGGCCATGGGAAAGCAGATGACCGAGATGCTCAAGGGCACCCTCGAAGGCATCGTGCTCGCACTCCTGTCGGGCAGACCGGCGTACGGGTACGAGATCACCACCCAGCTGCGAGACCGCGGCTTCGAGGAGATCGCCGAGGGCACCGTGTACGCGCTGCTCGTGCGCATCGAGCAGAAGGGGCTCGTCGACATCGAGAAGGTGCCGAGCGAGAAGGGCCCGCCGCGCAAGGTGTTCACCCTCAACGCCCAGGGCGAGCAGGAGCTCGCCGAGTTCTGGAGGACCTGGAGCTTCCTCGCAGATCGCATCGAACAGCTCCACTCCCCCGCAGCATCCGAGAACCCCTCTGAAGGAGAGAACTGACATGGCCATGAAGTGGATCGAAGCGCTCACCGGATCGCTCGAGCAGAAGAAGCAGTACCGGCAGGACAAGGCACGCATCGACGGGCTCGCCGAGCCGTACGGCAGCGCGGCCAAGGCGATGCACCGCTACCTGCTGAACACCAGCGGCATCGTCGACGGCGACATCATCATCCGCATGCTCACCGACCTCGCCGACCTCTGGGAGACCGCCGCCGTCGACGGCACCCCCGTGCACGACATCGTCGGCGATGACCCGGCCGACTTCGCGGACACGTTCGCGAGGGCGTACGCGGCGAAGGAATGGCAGGACAAGGAGCGCGCACGCTTCGTGAAGGCGCTCGAGGACGCGAAGAAGGAGGAACGATCATGAACGACGCACGCACAGACGCCGGCACGGCGATCTCGGTCCGCGGCATCGAGAAGTCCTTCAAGGACCTGCACGTGCTGCGGGGCGTGGACTTCGAGGTGGGCAAGGGCAGCATCTTCGCCCTGCTCGGCTCCAACGGCGCCGGCAAGACGACGCTCGTGCGCATCCTGTCGACGCTGTCGAAGGCGGATGCCGGCACGGCCATCGTGCACGGCTTCGACGTGGCATCCGAGCCGCTGAAGGTGCGGCAGTCGATCAGCCTGACCGGGCAGTTCGCCGCGGTCGACGAGATCCTCACCGGACGCGAGAACCTCGTGCTGGTCGGCAAGCTGCGGCACCTGCCCGACCCCGGTGCGGTGGCGGATGCGCTGCTCGCCCGGTTCCGGCTCACGGATGCCGGTGGCAGGCGCGCCGGCACGTACTCCGGCGGCATGCGCCGCCGGCTCGACATCGCGATGAGCCTGGTCGGCGAGCCTGAGGTGATCTACCTCGACGAGCCGACCACGGGGCTGGACCCCGAGGCGCGCATCGAGGTGTGGAACGTCGTGAAGGAGCTGGCGGATGCCGGTCGCACGGTGCTGCTGACCACGCAGTACCTCGACGAGGCGGAGCAGCTGGCCGACCGCATCGCGATCCTGCACGAGGGTCGCATCATCGCGAACGGCACGCTCGCCGAGCTGAAGCAGCTGCTGCCCGCGGCGAAGGTCGAGTACGTCGCGAAGCAGCCCACGCTCGAGGAGATCTTCCTCGCGCTGATCGGGCCCGCCCCTTCGACAGGCTCAGGGACCCAGGACAAGGAGATTGCAGCATGAGCACGCACTTCGTGGCGGACACCGCCACACTCACCGGCCGGTCGATGCGCCACATCCTGCGCAGCGCCGACACCATCATCACGACCGCGGTCACCCCGATCGCGCTGATGCTGCTCTTCGTGTTCGTCTTCGGCGGTGCGCTGAAGCAGAGCATCGGAGAGGGGAGCTACGTGAACTACCTGCTCCCCGGCATCCTGCTGATCGCCATCGCATCCGGCATCGCCTACACGGCGTTCCGGCTGTTCACGGATCTGCAGGGCGGCATCTTCGAGCGGTTCCACTCCATGCCGATCTCCCGATCGAGCGTGCTGTGGGCGCACGTGCTGACCTCGCTGGCGGCGAACGGCATCACCCTGGTCATCATCTTCGCGGTCGGGTTCCTGACGGGTTTCCGCACAGGGGCGAGCGTGTGGGCATGGCTGGGCGTGATCGGCATCCTCGCCCTGTTCACCCTGGCGCTGACCTGGCTGGCGGCGATCGCGGGCCTGTCCGCGAAGACGGTCGACGGTGCGAGCGCGTTCAGCTACCCGCTGATCTTCCTGCCGTTCATCAGCTCGGCGTTCGTGCCGACCGAGACCATGCCCGGTCCGGTGCGCTGGTTCGCGGAGAACCAGCCGGTCACCTCGATCGTGAACACCATCCAGGCGCTGTTCGCGGGACAGCCGGTCGGCTCGTCGATCTGGATCGCGCTGGCCTGGTGCGTCGGCATCCTCGTCATCGCGTACGTCTTCGCGATGCGCGCCTACCGGAGGCGGATCGGCTGATATCCGGATGCTGATCGCCGACACCCCGTGTCGCCGCCGAGACCCCGGGTTGCGGACCTCCGCAGCCCGGGGTCTGGGCGGTTCTCCGGGGTCTCGGCGTCACCCTCTGCGCGATCGTGGCGCGTTCTCCCCCACGCCATCCGCCGGCCGATAGCGTGAGGGCATGCAGACGATCGGTGTACTCGGCGGGATGAGCTGGGAGTCCTCCCTGGACTGGTATCGGATCGCCAACGAGAGGGTCAGAGAGGAGCTCGGCGGCTTCCACTCGGCCCCGATCCTGCTGGACTCGCTCGACTTCGCGGAGATCGAGGCGATGCAGACATCCGGCGACTGGGATGCGGCCGGCGAGGTCCTCGCCGCCCACGCGAAGAGGCTGGAAGCCGCAGGCGCCGGGCTCGTCGTGCTGTGCACGAACACCATGCACCTGGTCGCCGACCGGATCACCGACGCGATCGGCATTCCGTTCCTGCACATCGCAGACACCACGGCAGACGCGATCCGCGCGGCGGGCCTGCAGACGGTCGGCCTGCTCGGGACCGCCTTCACGATGGAGCAGACCTTCTACCGGGACCGCCTCGGCTCGCACGGCATCACGGCCCTGATCCCGGATCCCGAGGATCGTGCGACGGTGCACGGCATCATCTACGACGAGCTGGTGCAGGGCATCGTCACCGAGGAGTCGCGGCAGAAGTACCGCGGCGTCATCGAACGGCTCGTCGAAGCGGGAGCCCAGGGCGTCATCCTCGGATGCACGGAGATCGAGCTCCTCGTCACCCAGCAGGACTCCGCGGTGCCGGTGTTCCCGACCACGGCGCTGCACGTGGCGGCCGCTCTGAAGGCGGCGGGGTTCTGAGGGCGCCGGGGGCCGGCGAGCCGATGCCGCGAAGCGGCCGATGCGACGGAGGAGCACTCCGCCGTCCTGCCGGCCTACGGTGGGCCTAGAGAATCCCGATGCCTGAGGAGTCGCCCGTGTCCGACCGTCCCGAGATCGTCTGCATCTGCGGCTCCACCCGATTCGCCGATGAGATGGCCCGGGCGAACCGCGATCTGACCTTCGCGGGCGCGATCGTCCTGGCGCCGGGGGTCTTCCTGCGCACGGATCGCCAGGAGATCACCGATGAGCAGAAGGCTGCGCTGGATGAGCTGCATCTGCGCAAGATCGATCTGGCCGATCGCGTGCTGGTCGTGAACCCCGGCGGATATGTGGGCGAATCCACGACCAGGGAGGTCGCCTACGCGCGCGCGACGGGCAAGCCTGTCGAGTTCGCCGACCCGATGTGAGGAGCCGCGTTCCGCGGCGTTCCTGTTCGTTCAGATATCTGAATGTCGGTGGCCCTTCTCATACTTGAGTCATGAAGATTTCATCGATCCGGCCGTCGGAGCACAGGGATGTGCTGTCGGGCCTGGTCGAGATGGCGCAGAGCATCGAGGCGTCGATCGACGGGCTGCTGGCGGCGCGCGATGGGGTGCTCGCATTGGCGGCACGGGTGGCGTTGTCTCAGGCATCGGATGCGGATGATGCGGACCTGCAGGTGCGGGCCGTGGCGGCTGAACTCGGGGCGGCGCTGCGGGTCAGCGACCGCACGATCCAGCGGCGGATGGTGGCCGCTGAGGTGAAGGTCGACCGCTTCCCGGCGGTGTGGGCGGCGCAGGGTGCGGGGCGGATCAGCGCCGGGCATGCGCGGGTGATCGTGGACGCCGGCGAGCGGATCGAGGACGCGGATGCCCGCGCAGGCTATGCGCAGCGTATGGTCGCGTTCGCGGAGGGCGAGTCGCCGAACCGCACCCGAGTGGTCGCGGAGCGCCTGGCGGAGCAGTGCCAGCCGCGGTCTCTGCAGGAGCGGCACGCGGATGCCCGTGAGCAGCGGAGCGCGTGGGTGAAGGACCACCCGGACGCGATGGCCGAGTTCGGGCTGTACGGTCCGGCGGTGCTGGTGCATGCCGCGTTCGAACGGCTGACCGGCATGGGCGAAGAGGTCAAGAAGCGCACCGCCCCGGAAGCGGGTGGGGAGGGCCCCGATGCGGATCCTCGCACGCTCGGGCAGGTGCGTGCGGACCTCGCGCTGGACCTGCTGCTCACCGGTGCACCCGTCGGGCACGACGCCCCCGACGGAATGCTCGCCGCGGTCACCGGACACGTCGCGGTCACCGTCCCCGTGCTGACGCTGATGGGCGCGGGAGATGAGGCCGGCTCTGCGCCCACCGCGGAGCTGACAGGTCGTTCCCCGATCGACCCCGCCACCGCACGGATGCTGGCGGGGGCCGTATCCGGATGGGATCGGGTCCTGACCGACCCGATCAGCGGGGAACTGCTTGCCGTGGACCGCTACCGGCCCTCCGAACATCTGAAACGCCATCTTCGCGCCCGAGACGGACGCTGCCGATTCCCCGGCTGCGGGACACCCGCACGAGACGCCGATCTCGATCACACGCTCGACGCGGCGCACGGCGGCCCCACAGAGGATGGCAACCTGTCCGCCCTGTGCCGCAGGCACCACCTCCTCAAGCATCACTCCCTGTGGAAGGTGAAACAGATCGGCAGCGGACTGCTCGAATGGACCAGCCCGGCGGGTCGCAGCTATGTCGACCGGCCGCCGCCCCAGAACGCCGTGGTGTTCGCACCGTCCGGGACGGACACAGGTGAGTCCGGCGGCGGGCATCCACCGGACCTCTGGGCAGCGCTTCCGCGGGAGCTCCGCTCACCCTTCTGATGCGGGCGATCGTCGGCGATCCGCGGCACTCACGCCAGGCGGTTGGCATCCTCACGCGAGGCCCAACCGATCACAATCACTTCCGGGGGTCCGCGAGTCCAGCGCGGAGCCCCGGATGCGTCGAACGCAGACGCAACCGGAGTCAGCGGGTCCAGACGTACGGCGTGGTCGTCGACACCCTCACCAGGCCGGAGCGCTCCAGGATCGGGCGGGAGAACTCCGTGGAGTCGGAGTTGATCAGCGTCTTGCCCAGCGCGAGCGCCACCTTCGCACGCCGCGAGGTCAGCGCGCGGTAGATGCCGCGACCCCGCCACTCCGGCAGCGTCGCTCCGCCCCAGATGCCCGCGAAGTCCGTGCCGTCCACCGGCTCCAGCCGCCCGGTCGAGACGACGGCCCCATCGGCCACCGCGATCCACAGCTCCTGCTGCTCGCCGGCCTCCCGGCGGCGCACCGCGTCGTCCGCGCGAGCCCGCCAATCCGGGTCGTCGAAGACGAGGCCCTGCATCTCGTACGACGCCCGGATGTCGTCATCCGACGACGCCCGCCGCACCTCGACGCCCTCCGGCAGCTCGACCTCCGCGATGAGCCCCTCGGCGCGGCCGATCATGATGGACTCCGGCTCCTCCGCGATGAAGCCCCGCTCGCGCAGCGTGCCCTCGAGGCCCGGCGCGGCATCGTGTCCACGGGTCTTCCATTCGACCGCCGTCACCGTGGTGCGCTCGCGGAAGTGCTCGAGCGCGGCATCCGCCAGCTCCGCTATCTCCCGCGCATCGGCCGGCAGCGTCCGGTAGGTGATGAAGCCGCGATCACCGCGGAACTGCGCGAGCCAGAGCGGGCCGAGCCGGTCCACCTCCGCCTCGCCCTGCACCTCCGCGGCACCCCGCAGCTGGTCGTCGTACGCCTGCAGCAGTTCCTCATGCACCCGTCGATCCTCGCAGATCGCGGCCGGCGTGAAGCGGCTCGCCGGGTGCCGGCGTGACCGCGCGGGCCGCGGTCACGCCGCGGTCGTGATGCGGATGCTGTTGGCCCAGGGATCCTCGAAGGCCAGCATCCTGCCGTCGTCGCGGGTGGCGACGCCGAAGTGACGCATCCGCTCCTCGACCTCACCCAGGTCGTCGGAACCCGGGACGACGATGTCGACCCGCCCGAGCCCGAGCGCCGGCGTGCGCACACCCGCTCCGCGGCTGCGCCAGGTGTTCATCGCCATGTGGTGGTGGTATCCGCCGGCGCTGACGAACAGCGCCTGATCGCCGAGGGACGCCGTCGCGTCGAACCCGAGCCTGTCCACGTAGAACTCGCGGGCCGAGGCGACGTCTCCCACGGAGAGATGCACGTGGCCGAGCATCGCGTCGCCGAAGGCGGGCACCGCGAGCGCCTGCTCGGTGAGATTCTCCTGCAGGAAGCGGTTCGGGTCGAGGAAGATCGTGGCCATCTCCACCTGACCGTGCGTCCAGCTCCACGCCGTACGAGCGCGATCCCAGTACAGCTCGACGCCATTGCCCTCCGGGTCATCGAAGTAGAACGCGTTGCTGACCAGGTGATCGGAGCTCCCCGTGAACGAACCCGGGTACTGCTGGGCGACCCGGTAGACCGCGGCGGCCAGCGCCTCTCGCGAGTCGAAGAGCACCGCCGTGTGGAACAGCCCCGCCGCGTGCGGCGAGGCATGCTTCAGCCCCGGGCTGTGCTGCAGCGTCACGATCGGTGTGGCACCGCGCCCCAGCACGACCCGGTCGCCCTGGGCCGACAGCACCTGCAGCGTGACGGCGTCGCGATAGTACGCCGTCATCGCGTCGAGGTCGGCGACGAGCAGCGTCACCGTGCCCATCACCGTCTCGGGGGCCAGGCGGTCGAGGTGCGCGCTGGAGGGCGATGACGTCATGACGGTCACAACCACCCCGCGACGAGCCGCATTCCTCAGCGCCGCCCGCGGTCGGCGCACAGCCGGCACGTCACACCGGCACCGCGAGGGGCTCCCCCTCCTCGGCGACCGCCGGCTCACCGAGCTTGACGACCACGACGCCCGCCAGCACCAGCGCGGCACCGAGCAGCTGGAGCGGCTCGGGCAGCTGCCCCAGCAGCATCCAGCCGAACAGCAGCGCCGCGACGACCTCGGCGAGGGCGACGAAGGATGCCAGTCTCGAGCCGAGCATCCGCGTCGACGCGATGCCGAGCACGTAGGCGAGGGCGGTCGCCAGCACGCCGATCGCGAGCACGGGGACGAACCACGGGACGGTGCCGAAGCGATAGGCGACATCGCCGAAGGTGAAGGCCATCGGCAGGATGCCGGTGAGCCCGGCGACGGTCAGCCCGATCGCACCGAGCAGCAGACCGGACCCGGCGAGCACGATCGGCGGCATGCCGGTGTCCTCGCGGGCGGAGAGCACGAAGTACGTCGCGGCGCCCACCATGGCGCCGAGCGACCACAGGATGCCGGCCGCGTCGACGCGCGCACCGGTGAGGATGTCGAGCATGAGCACGAGGCCCGCGAACGCGATGACCGCGCCCAGGATGCTGCGACGCGTGGGCTTCTCGCCGCGGCGCAGCCACAGCCACAGCACCACCGCGATGGGAGCGGTGTACTCGACCAGCAGCGCGATGCCGACATCCATCACGGCGACCGCCTGGAAGTAGAACAGCTGCGTGGCCGTGACGGCGAGCAGCCCGTAGCCGATCACCATGCCGGCGTTGCGGCGCAGCACCGACCAGCGCCCCCGCAGCGCGAGGATCGTCGGCACCAGCAGCACCAGGGCCGCGACCCACACCCGCGCGGTCACGGCCGCGCCCGGGGTCCATCCCGCATCGATCAGGCCGCGCGCCCACGCGCCGGACATGCCGAACGAGAACGCCGCGCCGAGTGCGACGAGAAGACCCGCGCCCACGCGAGTGTCATGTGCAACATGCCCCATGGGAGATGACACTATTCCTGGGAGATGTAAGGTGTCAACATGATCTTCACCAGTGACACTGCGGAGGCACTCCGCGCCGCCGTCGCGCTGGTGAACTCCGCCGAGCAGCCGGACACCCTCGAGACGCTCGACGACTACGAGGGCTTCCTCGCCGAGTACCCCTACACCGGCCGGCTCGACCGCGACGCCGCCGAACTGGGGAGCCTGCGCGACCTTCGTCCGCGCCTTCGCGGCATGCTCCTCGCCCCTCGCGACGAGATGGTCGCCCAGGTCAACGCCGCCCTCGCAGACGTGACGCTCACGCCGCGCCTGACGCGTCACGACGCCGCCGACTGGCACCTGCACGCCGTCGCCGACGACCATCCGCTGGCCGAGCGGATCCTCGTCGAGACCGCCATGGCACTGATCGACGTCATCCGCGCCGACGAGGGCAGCCGGCTGGACGTCTGCGCGGATGCCGAATGCCAGGCGATCGCACTGGACCTCAGCCGCAACCGATCGAAGCGGTACTGCTCCACCACCTGCGCGAACCGCAACGCCGTGGCCGCCTATCGCGCCCGCCGCGCCTCGCTCTGACACCGGGGCGACCCCGCCTCCGCGCAGCACCCTCTGCCCGGAGAGCGACTCCGGCAATCCTTCGCGCACTCTTCACAAACGATTATCGATTAGTGTAATGTCCCTGGAAGCACCCTCCCCTGCATCCCGAAAGGATCAACGATGATCAAGGCTCGACTCCTCGCCGCAGTCGGCATGACCGCGGTCGCCGCCCTGGCGCTGGCCGGCTGCAGCAGCGCAGCAGACGCCGGCGACGGCGGCACCTCGAACGAGAAGATCACGCTGCGCGTGCTCGTCAACGTCACGCCGAACCTCACCGAGAAGTTCTGGAACGACCTCGTCGCCCCCTTCGAGGCGAAGAACAAGAACATCGACGTCGTCATCCAGAACCCCGGCGCCGAGGGCGTCTCGGCCGCGATCCCGCGCCTCCTCGCCTCCGGCGACGCGCCCGACATCGTGCAGTCCCTCGCCCCGAACGGCAAGCTCGCGCCCGAACTCGTCGACCTGTCCAAGTACGAGTGGGCCAAGAAGGGCCCACTCGCCGAGCAGTACTCCATGGACGGCAAGTACCTGATGGCCGGCATCGGCGTGCAGCTGCAGAGCCTGTTCTTCTACAACAAGACCGCCTTCAAGGAGGCCGGCATCACCGAGGTCCCCACCACGGTCGACGAGCTCACCGAAGACCTCGGCAAGCTGAAGGACGCCGGCTGGACCCCGATCCAGGAGGGCGGCGACTGGATGTCCAGCGCCACCCTGCAGGCCCTCGCCCTGCCGACCATCGTCTCCGAGAACCCGAAGTGGTTCCAGGACGTCTCCTCCGGCAAGGTCGAGTTCGGCAAGACCTACGGGCCCGCCATCGAGACCTTCGCCGACTGGGTCGCCAAGGGCTACGTCCCCAAGGACGCCCTGGGCATCAAGTACCCGGACGCCGAGCAGGCGTTCCTCTCCGGCAAGACCGCGATCTACTCCATGGGCAGCTGGTTCATGGGATCGCAGGCGAAGGCCACCGACTCCGCCGACATCGGCGTGTTCCGCGCTCCCGCGACCAAGGCCGGCGACAAGCCCGCCATGGGCGCCAACATCGCCAGCCCGTACTCGATCCTCAAGGCGAGCAAGAACCAGGAGGCCTCGGCCAAGCTGATCGAGTTCCTGACCACGGACAAGAAGGCGGTCGCCGACCAGCTCGAGGTCGACGGCAACTTCCGCGACGGCTACGAGTACGACATGACGCCCCTCGGCGAGGAGCTGCTCAAGATCGTCGCCGACACACCGGCATCCGACTACACGCCCACCGGCGGCGGCTACGGCGAGCGCACCATGCCCGACGGATTCTCGGGTGAGCTGAACACCCAGACCCAGGCGCTGATGGGCGGGACCCCGGCCGCCGACGTCATCAAGTCCATGGACGCCTGGTTCGCCGCGAACGCAGGCTGATCGCCGCGGCGGGGGGGGGGGGG
>NZ_BRZC01000007.1:891610-1251348 GCF_030268005.1 Microbacterium arabinogalactanolyticum
TCCCCCATGGCATCCACCGCCGTCCCGCGGCAGCGCAGCGCGGCGCAGCGCTGGCGGCGCCGCATCCCCGGCCTGATCATGGCCTCCCCCGCCGTCGCGGTCTTCCTCGCGATGTTCGTGATCCCGATGATCCTCGCCTGCGTGCTGAGCTTCACGAACTGGACCGGCTACAGCCTGAACTTCGACTTCGTGGGCTGGGACAACTACGCCAAGGCGTTCCGCAACCCGCGCTCCCTGAACGCCGCGATCTTCACCGGCGTCATCGCCGTGCTCGGCACCGTGCTGTGCAACGTCATCGGGCTCGCCATCGCCGCCCTGATCTCGGGGCCGGGACGTGCGAACACGCTGCTGCGCACGATCTTCTTCTACCCGTACGTGATCAGCGCGCTGATCATCGGCTTCATCTGGTCCGCGATGCTCGCACCGCAGGGTGCCGTGAACGGGATGCTGCAGGGCATCGGCCTTCCGGAGCTGCCGTTCCTCACCGATCCGATGTTCGCGAAGGCGAGCATCATCTTCACGATCGTGTGGTCGCACTTCGGCTTCAACATGATCCTGTTCCTGGCCGGCATCAAGTCGGTGCCCACCGAGTACTACGAGGCCGCCACCGTGGACGGCGCCAGCCGCTGGCAGCAGTTCCGCTCGATCACCGTGCCGCTCATCGCCCCGGTCTTCACCGTGAACATCGTGCTGACCCTGGTCGGCCTGCTGAAGGCGTACGACGTGATCCTGGCCCTGACCGACGGCGGCCCCGCCGGATCCACGCAGACCATCGTCTACCAGATCCTGAAGGACTCCTTCGCGAACTCCGCGCTCGGCTTCGGCGCCGCCCAGTCGATCGTGCTCCTCATCGTGACGGCCGTGATCGGCCTCGGCGTGACGCTCGTGCGCCGCCGCGCAGACCAGAAGGCGACCGACTGATGGCCACCCCGCTCACCAAGACCCCGCTGACCAGGACCCCGCTCATGAAGCAGAGCCGCAACCGTCCGTCCCTCCTGGCCGGCACCGCGCGGTGGATCGTCCTGGGCGTCTTCGCGATCACGATGCTGATCCCGATGTACACGATGGTGATCAACGCCTTCAAGCCGCAGAAGGAGATCATCGAGAACCCGCTGCTGATCACGCCGCAGAGCTTCACGTTCGACTTCCTGTGGGCCGCCGTCACCAGCAGCCGGTTCAACGTCATCGCCGCCTACGGCGTGACCCTGCTGTTCGTGGTGCTGGTCAACCTGTTCTGCATCCTGCTGTCCGCGCCGGTCGCCTACGTGATCGCCCGCGGCCGCTCGAAATGGCACCTCGGCCTGCTGCTGCTCTTCGTGACCGGCCTGTTCATCCCCGGCCAGGTCACCCTGATCCCGGTGGTGTTCGTGCTCAGAGTGCTGGGGCTGATCAACACCATCCCCGGATTCATCCTGTTCGAGACGGCTGCCACCCTGCCGGTGTCGATCTTCCTGTTCTCTGCCTACCTGCGCACCGTCCCCCGCGACATCGACGAGGCCGCCTCCCTCGACGGCGCGGGCCCCATCCGCGCGTTCTGGACCTGCATCTTCCCGATCATGAAGCCCGTCATCGCCACGATGGTGGTGCTGAACTCGATCGGCGTGTGGAACGACTTCGTCAGCCCGCAGATCATCCTGGGCCCGAGCTCCGGCATCTACACGGTCACCACCGGCGTGTACGCCGCGGTCGGCCAGTTCTCCACCGACTACACGCAGGTGTTCCCGACGCTGCTGCTGGCCGTGCTCCCCGCGCTGATCTTCTTCATCGTCATGCAGCGGCACATCATCGGCGGTCTGGTCGCCGGGGCCACGAAGGGCTGACCATGGCAGACGCGCACCTCTCCTCCCCGCTGCGGACCATCCCCGCCTGGGCCGTGCTGCAGCGCCGGCTGTTCGACGAGATCGAGCAGGCGCGCCGGCTGTTCCGCGACCGGTACACGCTTCCCGACGGCCGCCTGCGCGGTGTCGCCGAGTTCGAGGACCGCGACGGAGTCGACGACCTGTACGAGCCGTTCTTCAACTGGCCGGCGTTCTACCTGCTGGGCGGGCCGGACGAGGCGCTCGCCGACAGCAAGCGCGCCTGGGAGGGCGTGACCGCGCAGCTGACCGAGGCCGGCATGCTGACCGACGAGTACGACAACGGCTACGACTGGTTCCATCAGGGCGAGTCCCTGCTCTTCTTCGCCGGCATCTGCGCCGCCGACCCCGCCGACGAGGCGTACGCCGCACGCGCGCGCCGCTTCGCAGCGCTGTTCACCGACCCGGCGCACGGCAACTACGATGCCGGGCACAACATCATCCGCGCCCCGCACAACGGCGCCCTCGGGGCCCGCCCGGGTCTCGACGACACGGTCGTGCCGTACACCGCCGATCGCGCCGAGATGCGCCCCTACGGCCTGCCGATCCAGGGCCTTCCCGGCATCGACACGTGGGACGACCTGGCCGAACCCGCGAACGCGCTGCGGATGTCCGAGGAGATGCACCGCCGTGCGAAGGGCGACGTCGCGGTGAACCTCGCGGCGACGTCGCTGGCCGCCAACACCTGGCTGTACGACGGCGACGAGACCGCGAGCGCGTGGATCCGCCGCTACGTCGACGGCTGGCGCGAGCGCGCAGGCGCCGACGGCGTCATGTTCGACAGCATCGGCCCCGACGGTGTCGCCGGCTCCCTGCAGGAGGGCCGCTGGTGGGGCGCGCACTACGGCTGGGCGTGGCCGCACGGGTTCCACTCGGTCGCCATGAGCACGCTCATCGGCGCGGTCAACCACGCCCTGATCACCCGCGACGACACCGCGCTCGACCTGGTGCGCACCATGCTCGACGCCGTCCTCGCCGAAGCGCGCCCCGGTTCCGCCGCGGGCAGCACGTACAGCCTGCGCGGCGGCTGGAACGCCCGCTACGGCGCGGCGGCCGAGGACGAGGGGATGCTGGTCCCCTACCGCTACGGCGCGGACGGCTGGTTCGACTTCGGACCGCTGCAGCTGGACGTCCCGGTCTGGCTGTGGTGGTGGTCGCGCACGGATGCCGACCGCGCACGCCTGGAGCGCGCGATCGCCGGCATCCCGGCATCCGCCGACCGCGTCGCCCCGTTCCGCGACAAGGAGGAGGCCGGGCACGAGGCCGGCTGGTACTCCTTCCTCGCCGGCGATCTGCCCGACTACCCGCAGCGGGCGCTGGAGATGGCGCTCGGCCAGGTGGCCCGGCGCACGGCCATGATGCTCGGCGACGCGCAGGACCCGGATGCCGCGCACCTGCACTTCTGGCAGCGCGTGAACCCGGTGGTCACCGAGGTGCTCACGCAGCTCGTCGGCGGCGCGCCGCAGGTGCTCTACAACGGCGGGCTCGGCCACACCGCGCTGCGCTACGAGGACGTCGACCGCGGGCGCCCCGGTCTCCCGCAGGACGTCGCCGCGCTCGTGCACCGGCTGGACGCCGACGGCATCGGCATCCGCCTGGTCAACACCTCCGTCACGCGAACCCGCACCGTTCGGCTGCGGGGCGGACGGTTCGGGCTCGACCGGATCGTCGCCGCCTCCGCGCGCGTCGAGGACGCGAGTGCGTATCCCGGGGCATCCGGCACCTACGCCTCCCCGCTGGGCGCGTTCTCGACCGTCTCCGTCGAGTGCGACGACGACCTGGTGGTCGTGCTCCCGCCGGCGCACGGCGCCGACCTCGACCTGACCATCGCGCGCGCGACCGGTTCGCCGCGCCATCTCACCCCTGCAGCACCCCGCACCACCGAAGGACACGCATGAGCGCCGAACTGATCCGCCCCGACTTCGCACTCCCGGTGCGAGGGCCCGCGTACACCCGGCCCGACGCGGCGCTCGTGGAGGACTTCTCGGCCCTGTCGTCGGCCACCGCCTGCGCCAAGCTGCACCAGCTCGGCATCCGCCGCACCTTCGTCGACGGCCCGGCACCGCTGACCACCGGCAGCCGCGTGGTCGGCTCGGCGATCACCCTGCAGTTCATGCCCCAGCGCGAGGACATGGCCCTGCCGCAGGACGCCGCGGCCGGCGTGGAGCAGGAGTACGCCGAGCGGCACACCGCGCTCTGGCACGTGCTCGAGGCCGTGCAGCCCGGCGACGTGCTGGTCGTGCAGGCCTACGGGAGCCGGTTCTCCGGATGCCTGGGCGACATCCTCGTGCGGTACTTCATCCGCAAGGGCGGCGCGGGCATCGTCGTGGACGGGCGCATCCGCGACGCGGCGCGCATCCGCGAACTGGGCATCCCGGTCTGGTGCACGGGCACCACCCCGCACTACGCCTCGCAGTCCGAGCTCGCCCCCTGGGCGTACGACGTCCCGGTGGCGGTCGGCGGGGCGCTGTGCATGCCAGGCGACCTCGTGATCGCCGACGACGACGGCCCGGTCGTGGTGCCGCAGGCGATGGCCCCCCAGGTCGTGGCGTCGGCGCGGGATCATGAGGAGTGGGAGGTGTTCAGCCGGATGCGACTCGACGAGGGCGCGCGGCTGAGCGACTACTACCCGCTGACCCCCGACAGCCGTGAGGAGTACGAGGCATGGCGTTCCCTGCAGCCCTCCGCCCGCTGAGCGTCACTCCCGGCCTGCGGGACGACGCCGGCCTGGGCTGCGCGCCGATCGGCAACCTGTTCGCGCGGGTGCCCGATGCGGATGCCGTGGCGACCGTCGACGCCGCGCTGGCGCACGGAGTGTGGTATTTCGACACCGCGCCCCTGTACGGCGACGGCGAGAGCGAGCGGAAGCTCGGCCTGGCACTGCGAGGGGTCCCGCGCGACGAGGTCGTGATCGCCACGAAGGTCGGCCGGCAGCTGCTGGACGCCGAGGGCGCGCCCGTGACCGGCGGCGCGAGCGGGGCCTCGTCGGTCGCCGACCTCAGCCGCGACGGCGTATGGCGCAGCCTGGAGGGCTCGCTGGCACGGCTGGGAACCGACCGCGTGGACGTGCTGCACCTGCACGACCCGCTGGACGTCGAGGCGGGCATGGCGGGCGCGATGACGGCACTGGTCGAGCTGCGCGAGCAGGGCGTGGTCCGCGCGATCAGCGTGGGCCTGGGCCGACTGGAGCCTCTGGAGCGCTTCACCGCCGAGGCACCGCTGGACGTGATCATGGAGGCCGGGCGTCTGACCCTGCTGGACCGCACCGCCGAGGAGCGGCTGATGGACCTGGCCGCTTCGCGCGGCATCGGCGTGATCGCCGCCGGGGTGTTCAACTCCGGCATCCTCGCCGACCCGGACGCCGCGCCCTACTTCGAGTACCGGCAGGCGGATGACGCGCTGCTGGAGCGCGCGCGACGGTTGCAGGCGCTGTGCGGTGAGCACGGCGTGAAGCTGGCGGATGCCGCGGTGCGCTTCCCGCTGCGGCGGGGAGCGGATGCCGTGGTCGTCGGCGCCCGCACGCCCGCCGAGGTCGATGCGTTCGTCGCGGGCCTCGCCGCGGAGGTTCCCGAGGAGCTGTGGTTCGCGCTCGAGAGCGCGTGAGCATGCGCATCGTCGACGCGCACGTGCATCTGTGGGACGTCGACGCCTTCGCGATCCCGTGGTTCCGCGACGGGATGGGACTGCCACGGATCTCATCCGTCGCGGAGTACCGACGTGCAGCCGAGCCCTGCGGCGTGGAGGCCGCGGTCGCCGTGCAGGTCGCCGACTCCGTCGAGGAGGCGCGCTGGCTGACGGCCGTGACGGCGGCGGATGCCGTGGTTCGTCGCGCCGTGCTGCAGTACGAGCCGGCCGCAGGGCATCCGCTCGGCGCGACCGCGTTCGAGGGAGCGGATCTCGCCGGGGTGCGGGCGGCCGTGCCCCAGCGCGCGGCCGACCTCTCGGACGTGGCCGGGCTGGATGATCTGGCTGATGCCCTGGGGGCTTCCGGTCGCGTGCTCGAGCTGCTGCTGCGGCCCGAACAGCTCGGCGGCGCCGCCGCGCTGGCATCCCGGCATCCGGACACGGCGATCGTGCTCTGCCACCTCGGGCTGGGGCACGGCGAACCGGACACTGAGTGGCTGGGCGGCCTGACGGCGTTCGCCGAGCGGCCGAACGCGCACGCCAAGTTCTCCGGCCTGCTGTCCCCGACGACGACGGATGCCGGGCTCGCAGACCTCGCGGGCACGGCGCTCCGGCTGTTCCGCGCCGACCGGCTGATGTTCGGCAGCGACTGGCCGATGTCGGCTCGCACGCATTCCTATGCCGACGTCGTCGCCGCCACCCGGCGGGCGCTCCCCCACCCCGACATCGCCGGCTTCTGGGCCGGCACCGCCACGCGCCTCTACGGCTGAGCGTCTGAGACGAAGGGGCGCCGTCAGGCGGGGTCGAGCAGGGTGCCTGCGGCGTGGGCGCGGAACAGGTCGGATGCGGCCTGCGGATCGCCCGCCTCGAGCACCTCGAGCAGACCGCGGTGCCAGTCGGCGACCTCGTGCCAGTCCCCGGTGAACTTCGGGTCGCCGAGCACGTGCAGCGAACGCAGGCTGGGCTCCAGCAGATCCCACATCTTGGGCAGGTAGACGTTCCCGGATGACTCGATCACACCCCGGTGGAACGCGAAGTCCAGCTCGCGGAAACGGGCGAGATCGCCTGACTCGGCGGCCTCGTGCATCCCCGCGATGAGGTCGTCGAGCAGGCCGCGGCGCTCCGCGTCCAGCGCCCCGCACGCGAGCCGGCCGGCGAGTGCCTCCAGCTCTACGCGCGCGACCTTGGCCTGCGCGGCCTCCTCCGCCGAGTAACTGGCGACGAAGTTGCCCTGGTGACGCACGTGAGAGACCAGCCCTTCGTGCGCGAGCCGCTTGAGCGCGTCGCGCACGGGCGCCTGGCTGACCTGCAGCTGGCGCGCCAGCTGCGACTCGACGAGCTGCTCACCCGGGGCCAGCGAGGAGTCCTTGATCATCGCCTTGATCATGGCGTAGATCTGATCCGAGAGCAGTCCCCGCTGCAGGCCTGCTGCGCCCATCACGTCCGTCATAGCTTCCATTGTACTTTCATTATCGACTATCGCTAATGGCCCACGCGGTGCGCCAGGCATCGGCGATGAGGCGCGACGCCTCCGGGAACGGATGCACGCCGTCAGGGGCCAGCTCAGCGGCATCCCGCCCCGCGGCCGCAGCCGTGAGCACCTCGTGCAGCGGCACCAGCTGCGCTCCGAACTCGACGGCGAGCCGCCGGACGGCTCCGCGCTTCTCGTCGAGCTCCTCCAGCCAGCCCCGCTGCTCATCCCGCACCGGAAGCAGATACGGCTCCATCAGGATCAGCTCGGGGTCGAAGGCATCCACGGCGGATGCCAGAAGCCCCCGCAGCGTGTCCTCGAACCGGTCCGTGGGTGTCGGGTCGTCGCTGTCGAACCGTCGCCACACGTCGTTGATGCCGACGTACACGGTGAGCACCTGCGGCGCGGTGGGCATCAGATCCGATGCCCACCGCGCCGCAAGATCCACGGCCCGGTCACCGGCGATGCCGAGGTTGAGCACCTCGGCACCGCCGGCCTGCAGCTCGGGTGCCAGCAGCGACACGTACCCGTCTCCGAACGATCCGGGGTCAGTCCTGTCGCGTCCGGCATCCGTGATGGAGTCGCCGATGAAGCTCATCCGCATCGTGGCACGTCCACTTCCTCCTGCTTGAGCTTGGGGCGGACCGTGATGTTCAGCGTGGTCGTCGCGCCCAGGTAGGCGACGGTCAGCTTCTGCGCGTGATCCGGCTTGCTGCTGTCGAATCCGCTCACCATATCGGCAGTCACCTGATGCTGCGAGGTGCTGCCGTCGCTCCAGGCGACATCCAGGAGCATCCCGGTGGTGTCGAGCGCCTCTCCGCGCAGGTAACGCGTCTTGGGTGCAGCATCCGCCGACCAGCAGATCCCGGCGACGGTGGCGTCCTGCGTCTCCGCACTCACCGAGAAGGTGTTGGTCTTGCCGTAGTGGTACAGGTTGAAGAAGCCGTCGGCGCCGATGCGCAGGTTCGCCCTGGCGTCCCGCACGTTCCACACGGTCTTGCTGTCGACCCTCAGCACCACGCGGGTGCCGCCCTCCTCCGCCACGGCGCCGACCTCGATCTCGTGCGTGCTGCCGGGCGCGATCACCGTGTTGGGGATGACGTCGAGCATGGTCTGACCGGGGGTCCAGCTCTGGAACTCGAACGTGTCCTCCTTCACGATGAACAGGTAGCCGGTGTTGGAGTTCTGCCAGGCCGGGATCCCGGTCTGGTCCGAGCGCACCTGGAATCCGTACCAGCCGCCGTCGAACTTGCCGAAGTCCGCGCGGAACTTCAGCAGCGTCGACCCGAAGCGCTCGGCCTTGTAGCCGTACACGCCCTGCGCGGCGAGCTTCACGCCGTCCGCGTCGACGGTGATCCCGTCAGCGGTGCTCCAGTTCGCGGCATCCGTCAGCTGCCGGTCGAGCCGCACCGTCGGGTAGGCGGCGTCGGCCACGGTGACCTGCACGGATGCGGTGAGCGACGGGTCCGAGACGGAGGTCGCGGTCACAGTGGTCGTGCCGCCCCCGACCGCCGCGATGCGGCCGTCGTCCCCGACCGTCGCGATCGCGGGGTCGGCACTGGACCAGCTCACGCGGGTGTCACTGGCGTCCTCGGGCGCGGCCGTGGCCTTGACCGTGTGCCGCTCGCCGACGTTCAGCGCCAGCTTCTCGACATCCAGACTGATGCCGGTGACCGGCACCCCCGAGAGCGAGAACCCGATGTTGTCGAAGTCGAGCGAGGCGTAGCCCTCGACGTAGAAGCCCACTCGGCCCGCAGCTCCGGGCGCCGGGTCCTTGCCCTCGAGCACGATCGCACCGTTCACGACGATCCGGATCGAGCCGTCCTGCACCGCGATGCGCACGTGCGAGGTCTTCCCGTTCGGGAGCGCCTGATCTGCCGGCAGCACCTTCTCGGCGACGGTCTTCCAGTTGCTGTCGAAGATGTCCCACGTCGGCCCCGCCGCCGCGTTGCGGTAGCGGATGTACCCGCCCCCGTTCTGATTGCGGTTGTAGATGACCAGACCCGAGGTGGCGATGTCGCCGGCGGGCGGGGTGACGTCGAAGTCCAGCACGAACTCGGTGAAGTCGCGCGGGAGCAGGGAGTTCGCACCCTTCACGATCCGGTACACCTTGTTGCCGGCGGAATCGACCTGGATGCTGCGGTTCGGGTCGGTCGGCCAGCCGTTCGCACCCGACTGGAAGTCGGTGAAGTGCAGCACGCCGTCGCCCTCGGAGACGACGACCTCGATGGTCGCCTGCTTCGCGGGGTCGGACTTCGCGGTCGCCGTGATGGTCGTCGTTCCCGGGCCCATGCCGAGCACCAGGCCCTTGGCGTCCACCGTGGCCACGGCCGTGTCGGCCGAGGCGTAGGTCACGGCGGAGTCGGCCGCGTTCCACGGCAGCGGCACGGCGCGCACCCGCGCCTGGTCGCCGGCGTCGATGCGCAGCTGGTCGCTGTCGAAGGCGATGGCCTTCAGCGCCACGGTGTCAGGGGACTGCGACTGCCCGATGTGCCCGGACACGCCGATCTTGTCGAACGCGATCGCCTCGAACCCGGGGACCTTCGAGAAGACCTCGGAGTCGGCCTTGAGTGCGTAGTTGCCCTTGGCTGCGTCCACGAAGCCCGGGTCGGCGGTGGCGACCAGGTTGGTGCCGTAGTTCAGCAGGTTCTTGCCGTCCTTCGCACCCTGGTCGTTCAGCCCGGCGATGGGCTTGCGGTTGGGGTTCCACACCACGTTCTTCGCGAAGGTGCTGTGGTTCGGGTAGTAGTGGTCGTCCTCGAAGAAGTGACTCAGCTCGGGGTACTTCTCCAGGTACGGGGTGCCGACGAAGTCGTTGTTGTCGGCGAACACCTGCTTCCAGGCCGGCATGTAGTCACGGTCGACGACGTTGCCCTCCTGGTTCCCCATCCACTGCTCGTAGTTGTCGTAGGGCACGTAGGCGTCGATGAAGACGTTGTTGCTGGCGTTGATGTAGTCGGCCGATCCGCTCTTGATCGCGGAGTTGCCCATGTTCGCGAACACGTTCTTCTCGATGGTGAGGTCCCACGTGAAGTTGTCGGCGTAGATGCCCTCGACCCCTGCGATGCCCACGCCGATGTCATGGAAGTAGTTCTCGCGGAAGACGTGTCCGCGCTGCTGCGGGGTCTTGCCGGAGTTCATGTAGATCGCGCCGAGATCGTTGAACATCTTGCAGACGTCGTACACCTCGTTGCGCTCGAACAGGTGGTCGTTGCCGTAGACGATGATGCCCGGATGCGGGGCGTCGTGGATCTTGTTGTTCCTGGCGATGTTGCCGACCCCGTCGAACATCACGCCCGGGTTGTAGGCCTTGTGGTAGTACGCGAAGTCGGCGATCTCGGAGTTCTCGACCCGGTTGCGGCCCGGCTCGAGCGTGGTCTTGTCGCCGCCCTGCAGCACCACGCCGATGCCGCCGACGTGGGTGATCCGGGAGTCGGTGACGGCGTGGTCGCGGCCGCCGCGGTTCACGGGGATGCCGTCGTAGGTGTAGCGGCCGGGAGAGTTGATCAGCACGCCGCCGTCGGTGAAGTTGCGGATGTCGGCGTGCGACACCGTCACGTGCGAGCCGCCGAGGATGACGGCCGCCGTGGCGCGCCCGTACTCCATCACGATGTCGTCGAAGGTGACATACGAGGTGTCGTCGGTGCGCAGCATCGGCTCGCTGAGCGTGGTCACCGTCACGGCGCCCTCACCCGAGGTGAACGCCGCGTTGGGCATGAGGTACAGCTTTCCGGCGTCCCGGTCGATGTAGTACTCGCCCGGGGCGTCGAGCTCCTCCAGCAGGTTCTGCGCGAAGTGGAAGTCGGGGAACCAGCTCTTCATGATCCCGGACATCTCGCCGTAGCGCAGCGTGATGGTCTTGGCGGTCGTGTCGATCTTCTCGATCTTGTTGTACGACCACTCCCAGCTGTAGCCGAAGATGCCGTCCAGCCAGACGTCCTTCGCCTGGGTCCAGTACTTCGGGCGGTCGTAGCCGTAGGTGAACGTGCCGCCGCGGTCCTGCAGGTCGGCATCCTTGCGGGTGGGACCGGGATCGATGATGTCACCCATCTGCACGGTGGGGGTCGCGGCGTCGGCGTTGGGCCAGCGCGCGAGCGTCATGCCCTGACCTGCGATGTAGAGCTCCATCGGCGGCGTGGTGCTGACGTCGTTGGCCTTCCAGTAGCCGTGCCGGCTGAGCTGGCCGTAGTCGTTCAGGCCGAGCGCCTTCAGATCGACCTCGAGAACCTTGTCACGTGCGGCGACGTCGACGATGCGGCCGGTGACCGCGCTGTCGGTCACCTTCGCGAAGTCCTCGCGCGGCAGCTCGCGGCCGCCCGTCAGGGTCGCCTGCTCGCCCGGGTAGGAGCGGTAGACGATCGGATGCTCGGCCGTGCCGGAGTCCTCCTTGCCGAGCGCGAACGAGGCGCTGCGGTCGTACTGCCCTTCGCGCAGGAACACGGTCATGCCCTCGGGCAGGCCCGCGCCCGCCTTGAGCTGGCGGATGCGATCGCGCGCGCCTTCGAGCGTGGCGAGCGGCGCGTCGATGGTTCCCGCGGCGGCATCATCACCCCCTGGCGCCACGTAGAGGGCGGGTCCGTCGGCGGCGGATGCCGGGGTGGCGGTCAGCGCCGTCCCGATCACCGCCGCTATGGCGAATGCTGCCAGTGCACGCTTCATCGCGTCTCCGTCTGCTCGTGGTGAGAGTTGCTCTTCATGAGGGTTGCGTCGAGGGGACTGCGCCTCGGGGCCGGCCGGCGACCCGCCCGATCGCTGGGGCGATCGATCGAGAGCCTAGCTAATCGATAATCGCTAATCAAGCATCGATCCGGAGCAGGATCACGTCTTTGAAGCGTCGACACAATTCCTAACGTCTTTTCACATGTTCTCTCGTTACTTGATCGTGACGACGCGAGGTTGACGAAACGGTCGATCACCGGAAACACTGGAAACTCCGCCGCACAACACCCGGATGTCGCGGAGAGCCCGAAGGTCAAGGATGCCCCACTCATGACAGAACTTCTCAATAGTTCACAGCCAGTAGCAGGACGGCGCCCCCGGCGGATGTCGAACGGCATGTTCGCTCTGCTGCTGACGGCACCCGGTCTGGCCCTGCTGGCCGCGGTGGTCGTCTACCCGCTGATCACCGCGCTCGTCACTGCGTTCTTCAAGCAGAGCCTGGTCGTGCCCGGCCGCGAGTTCGTCGGGCTGCAGAACATCATCGACGTGCTCACCGGCGACTTCCCCCGACTGCTCGTCCAGACGATCGTCTTCACTCTCGGCACCACCATCGCGCCGTTCGTGATCGGCTTCGGTCTGGCGCTCGCGCTGAACTCCCGCATCCGGGGCGCGAAGGTGCTGCGCGGCATCATGCTCATCCCCTGGCTGATCCCCGGGGTCGTCGTGTCGTTCCTGTGGATGTGGATCTTCAACGCCAACTACGGCGTGATGAACGCCCTGCTGCAGTCCATCGGCCTCATCGACGACCCGCAGGCCTGGCTGGCGCACCCGGCCACCGCCATGATCGCCGTGATCGTCGCCAAGACCTGGCAGTCGTTCCCCTGGATGATGGTCATGCTGCTGGCCGGTCTGCAGACCGTTCCGCCCGAGCTGCACGAGGCCGCCGAGATCGACGGTGCCGGCACGGTCCGCCGCTTCTTCTCGATCACCGTGCCGCAATTGAGCGGCATCATCGGCCTGGTGCTGCTGCTCGAGTTCATCTGGAACTTCCAGCACTTCGACATCATCTACGTGCTCACCGGCGGAGGACCCGCCGGCTCCACCCAGACCTTCGCCACCGCCGTGTACGAGACCGCGTTCACCGGCTTCGACCTCGGCCACGCCGGCGCCCTCGGGCTGCTCTGGATGGTGCTGCTGATGGGTCTCGTCGTCGTCTACGTCCGATTCTCGGAGAAGGGAGAGAAGCGATGACCGCGCTGCTCACCGAGACGCCCGCTGTGGCATCCGACCGTCCCGCGCCGCAGCAGCTGCGCAAGCCGAAGATGCGCGCCGACCGACGCGCCGTCACGATCAGCGCCTGGGTGGCCGTCGTCGTCTTCGGCGGCTTCGCACTGCTGCCCGTGTACTGGCTGCTGGCGACCTCGCTCACCCCGCGCACCGAGGTGTTCTCGTACCCGCCGCGCCTGTTCCCGAAGCAGATCACGTTCGACGCGTACCTGGCGCTGCTCGACAACCCCGCGCTGTTCGGGTATCTGCGCAACAGCATCATCGTGTCGGTGATCACGGCCGTGCTCTCGGTGATCGTCTCCGCGTACATGGGCTACGCGTTCTCGAAGTTCCGCTACCGCGGGCGCCGCAGCCTGATGTACTTCGTGCTGGCCTCGCAGATGTTCCCGCAGGCCCTGCTGCTGATCACCCTGTACACCGTGTTCTCCGCCTACGGCCTGCTGAACACCTATGCCGCACTGGTGCTCTCGTTCACCACCTTCACGCTGCCGCTGTGCGTGTGGATGCTGAAGGGCTTCTTCGACACGATCCCCGATGACCTGATCGAGGCCGCCCTCGTCGACGGCGCCTCGCGGATGCGCATCATCCACTCCGTGGTGCTGCCCCTCGCCGCGCCCGGTCTGGTCGCCGCCGGCCTGTTCGCCTTCGTGCGCGGCTGGAACGACTTCATCTTCGCGCTGACCCTCGCCGGCCCCGACAAGCAGACCCTGCCCCCGGGCCTGGTGAACACGTTCATCGGCGAGGCCTCCACCGCCTGGCCCGAGCTGATGGCCGCCTCGCTCGTGGTCTCCCTGCCGGTGGCCATCGCGTTCATCGCCCTGCAGCGCTTCCTCGTCGGCGGCATGACCGCCGGCGCGGTCAAGGGCTGACCCCGCCCGCTCCTTTCCCGACACACCCACGCAGAACCCCCTCGAAGAAGAGAGAGAACACCATGTCTCAGAACACCCCCTCCGTCTCGCGCCGCCAGCTCCTGCAGTTCGCAGGCCTGGGAGCCGCAGGACTGATGCTGGCCGGCTGCATGCCCAGCGGCGGCACCTCCGGCGGAGGCGCCCCCGCCGCGGGTGACGCGTTCGCCCCCGGCAGGTTCAAGGCCGCCGACTTCAAATTCTCCAGCTGGTCGCTGACCGAGGAGGCCGCGGCCCCGGCGATCAAGGCGCTCCTGGAGGGCTACGAGAAGAAGAGCAAGGTCGACATCACCGAGGTCTCGTTCCCCTACAACGAGTACTTCAAGCAGCTCATGCTGCAGGTGCGCGGCGGCCAGTTCTCCGGCGCCGCCCACGTCGACGTCGCCTGGCTCGCCTCGCTGGCAGCCCTGGGCAAGCTGCAGGACGTCTCGGCCTTCACCAAGGGCCGCGGCTACACGGCATCCGCGCTGGAGGCCGCGCAGTTCGACGGCAAGCAGTACGGCTTCCCGTGGACGATCGGCGCGATCGGCCTGCTCACCAACTCCGAACTGATCCAGAAGGCGGGCATCGACGAGTTCCCCGTCACGGTCGACGAGTACGAGGGCGCACTGAAGAAGCTCAAGGGCCTCGGCAACGGGCTCATACCCTACGCCGCGTCGACCAAGGCCGCGCAGCTGAAGGACATCCTCATCTGGATGCAGACCTTCGGCAGCGACCTGGTCAAGGACGGCAAGGTCACCATCGGCGACGACGCCAGCATCGAGGCCGTCACCTGGTACAAGTCCCTGTACGACCAGGGCCTGATCGCCGCTGATGTCGACCGCTTCGACGCCCGCTCGCTGTTCTCGCAGGGACGCACGGCGATCTACGACGACGCCCCGGTCGGCCGCAACTCGGTGATCAAGGACTCGCCGGACGCCCAGCTCGGCGAGAAGATCGTGTCGGAGTCGCGCCCGGTGCTGAAGAAGGGCGACACCCCGCGAGCCCTCGTCTGGGGTGGCGCGATCGTGGTGGTCGGCGGTGCGAGCGACGACGCCACGGGCACCGCCGCGGAGTTCGGGCAGTGGGCCACCAGCGATCTGGATGCCGTGCTCGCCGACTACAAGGTGCGCGCGCTGCCGCCCGTGACCGAGGAGGCGCAGGCCTCCGACGAGGTCGCCTCGGACGCCTTCGGCTCGCGCTTCGCGGAGAAGATCACCGCCACCGCCACCGTGAACCCGTTCTGGCAGTTCCCGCAGTACGCGCAGGTCGAGACCGTGGTCGCCGAGCGCGTGCAGGCGGTGCTGGTCGGCCAGCAGAGCCCGAAGGACGCCATGGCCCAGGCGGGCGAGGCCGCGCAGAAGCTGATCGGCTGATGGGCATTCCGGTCACGCGCCGCGCAGTGGCAGGGGTGACGGCGGGTGTCGCCGTCGCCCTGGCCACCGCGCTGGCGCCTGCGGCGAGCGCGGGCGTGCACCCGAGCACGGTCGAGACCGTGCCGGTGACCGTCGACGGGTCCAACCAGTCCGGCTGGTGGAACCCGCTGGCCGTCGTCGACGGCGTCACGTACTTCGCCTACAACGTGCCCGCGGGCACGAACCGCCACGAGGTGCACCTCGCCTCGCGCACCGCGTCGGGCGAGTGGACCTCCGGATGCCTGCGGCTGGCCACCGGCGCGTGCGCGAACTACCTGAACGACAACGGGCACAATCAGCCCTCGGTCGCGGTGGACGGCGCGGGCGAGATCCACGTGTTCGCCTCCATGCACCACGAGGACTGGAACTACTTCCGCTCCACCGTGCCCGGCGACGTCACCTCGCTGGTCGAGGTGAGCGAGGAGATGCCCGACCAGGGCTCGACGATCTCGTACCCGATCACCGCGGTCGGCCCGGACGGCGACGTCTGGCTGATGGTGCGCACCGGGCCCGACGCCCAGGCGCGCCGCGATGGCGTGCTCTACCGCTACGACCTGGACACGCGCACCTGGGCGCGCGAGACCGTGGTCGCCTCGGCGACGAGCTACTCGGTGTACCCCGACGACGTGACCGTCGACGGGAACGGACAGGTGCACCTGCTCTGGGAGTGGCACGCCTGGGCCGCCGGCCCTTTCCGTCACCTGGGCTCGTACGCCGTGTGGAACCCCGTCGCGAAGACGTTCAGCGATGTCGCCGGCGGGGCGCTCCCCACGCCGATCCGGCCGACCACCCCCGGCCCGGTGGTCTTCCAGCCGTTCACCGACGGCGAGACCATGACCGACACCACCCCCGCCGTGCAGACCGCCAAGATGGCGATCCAGGACGGCGTGCTGCGGGGTGTGACGTACCGCTACGCCTCGGGCGACTCGCCCCTGTTCGACCTGGAGTGGGCGACCTGGAACGGCACCGACTGGAGCCGCGAGACGCTCATCGACCCGCCGTCCCTCGGATCCGGAGTCGACACCGTGGCCACGATGGATGCCACCTCGTACGGTTCGAAGACCCGCGTGTACGGCGTCGTGACGCTGCAGACCTGCAACGTCACGCGCAGCCAGGTCGTCATGTTCGAGCGCGCCGACGGTCGCCCGGACTGGGCGATCGAGGCCGTCGGAGACCCGATGGTCGGCCAGCAGCGGCTGCGCGCCGCGACCCGCGACGACGGGACCGATGTGCTGTACCTCAGCGCCCCGGCCACGCCTGGTGGCGGCACGCTGCGCTACGCCGAGGTGCCTCGCTCGGGCCAGAAGCGCGCAGGCGGCTCGCTCGCGGGCATCCTCACGGGCCTTCGCGGCGACGCCGGCGGCGCGAACCTCGCGCGCACCGGCACGGCCAGCGCCTCGTCGCAGCTGCGCACCGACACCGGTCCCGAACGGGCGATCGACGGCAGCTGCGCGGATGCCAGCCGCTGGGTCTCCTCGTCGACGGACGCGCAGCCGTGGTTCATGGTCGAGTGGCCGCAGGCCGCCCCGCTGGATGTCGTGCGCGTGCGCAGCGGCTATTCCGCCGGGGTCCCCTCGGACTCCGTGCTGCGCGACTTCACCGTGCAGCTGCGCACCGCCGAGGGCTGGACGCCCATCGCGAGCGTCGCGGGCAACGTCAGCGGCGAGGTCGTCGTCGACGCGAAGGACCTCACCGCCGATGCCGTGCGGCTCCTGATCACCGATCCGTCCGCCTCCGCCACGGACGTGGCGCGCGTGTACGAGGTCGAGGCGATCGCCGCCGGCTGATCGCCAGGGGCGGATGCCGCACGGCATCCGCCCCTCCCTCCCCCCTTCCATCCCTTCCGACCCTCATCTGAAATCCCAGGAGTTCCCCGCCATGCGCACGCAGACCGTCGAAGCCGACATCATCGTCGTCGGAGGAGGCCTGGCCGGTGTGAGCGCCGCCGTCGCAGCCGCCAGGCTCGGGCGGCGCACCGTCCTCATCAACAACCGCCCGGTGCTGGGCGGGAACTCGTCGTCCGAGGTGCGGGTGTGGGTGTGCGGCGCGACCGCGCACGGCAACCAGCGCTGGGCGCGCGAGACCGGGATCATGGGCGAGATGTTCCTGGAGAACCAGTTCCGCAATCCCGAGGGCAACCCGGTGTACTGGGACGACGTCGTGCTCGACACGGTGCGCCGGGAGCCGAACCTGACGCTGTTCCTGAACACCGACGTCTCCGAGGCGGAGGCGACAGGCCCCGATCACGACCGCCGCATCATCTCGGTGACGGGGTGGACCATGGGGTCCGAGATCCGCACGATCTTCCGTGCGCCGGTCTTCCTGGACTGCACCGGCGACGGATTGATCGGCCGTCTGGTCGGCGCGCGCCACCGCCTCGGCAAGGAGAGCCGCGCGGAGTTCGACGAGGAATGGGCACCCGAGGAGCCGATCCGCGAGTTCCTCGGCTCGACCCTGTTGTTCTACACGAAGGACCTCGGCCACCCGGTCAAGTTCGTCGCCCCCGAGTCGGCGAAGGACATCAGCACCACGCCGATCCCCGCCACCCGCATCATCCGCAGCGGCGACAGCGGGGCGCACTACTGGTGGATCGAGTGGGGCGGCCAGCTCGACATCGTCGACGACAACGAGCGGATCCGCGACGAGCTGCGCTCGGTGATCCTGGGCATCTGGGACCACATCAAGAACTCCGGCGAGTTCGACGCCGACAACCTCACGCTGGAATGGATCGGCAATCTGCCGGGCAAGCGCGAGTACCGTCGTTTCGTCGGCGACCACACGCTGCGACAGCAGGACGTGCTCGACCAGGTCGAGTTCGACGACGGCGTCGCGTTCGGCGGCTGGTCGATCGACCTGCATCCCGCCGAGGGCATGTACGCCACCGGCGCCGGCGCCGTGCAGCGCTTCTCGGACGGCCTTTTCGAGATCCCCTTCCGCTCGCTGTACTCGGCGAACGTGTCGAACCTGCTGATGGCCGGCCGCAACATCTCCGCCACGCACATCGCGTTCGGCGCCGCCCGCGTCATGGCCACCTGCGCCGCGATGGGCGAGGCGGCCGGCACGGCGGCATCCCTCTGCCTGGACCACGGCGAGACGCCGCGGGAGCTGTACGAGAACCACCGCTGCGAGCTGCGTCAGGCGCTGCTGCGCTCCGACTCCTCGCTGATCGGCGTCGCCAACGAGGACCCGCGCGACCTCGCTCGCACGGCGGCCGTGTCCGCGTCGGGCTGGCAGCGCACGATCGCGGCCGGAGCGGATGCCGCGGGGGCAGGAGACGCCGCGCCGCACGTGCTCGCCGAGGACCTCGGGATCGTCGTCCCCGTGCATCCGCTCCTGGAGACGACCGAGCTGCTGCTCAGCGCGAGCGAGCCCACCACCCTGACCGTGGAGGTCTGGTCCACCGGCAAGCGGCAGAACGTCGTGCCCGCGCATCTCGAGCACAGCGCCACCATCGACGTGCCCGCCGGCGACGTCACCTGGGTGAGCGCGCCGACGCCGTTCGCGCCCGAGGCGCCGCAGAACGCGATCGTCGTGCTGCGGGCGAATCCGAGCCTGAGCGTGCACCTGACCTCGCCGCTCCCCGCGGGCGTGCTCACGCTCGTGCACCGGGTGGACAACGACGACGAGAACGTCGAGATCAGCGACGACGGCCTGCTCGTGAAGTGGCCGACCAAGCCGCTGCGCGGCCGCGCGCCGATGTTCCGCGCGCTGCCCGTGAGCGAGGCGCTCGCGCCCGAGCGTGCGGTGTCGGGGTACAACCGTCCCTTCGGCGGTCCGAACATGTGGGCCTCCGGCCCGCTGTCGGGCGGGCCCGCGTGGCTCCGACTGGACTGGGATGCCCCGGTGACGGCCCGCGAGGTGCGTCTGGTGTTCGATGACGACGTCGACGTCTCGCTGATCACGCTGCACCACCACCGCACGCCCGACGAGATCATGCCGCAGCTGGTGCGCGACTACCGCGTCGAGGTGCTGGTCGACGGGACCTGGGTCACGGTCGTCGCGGAGCAGGGCAACCGGCTCCGCCACCGAGTGCATCCTCTGCCTGCGGACCTCGGCGCCTTCACCGCGGCACGGCTCGTGATCGAGGCGACCAACGGCGCGGCCGAGGCGCGCGTGATCGCATTCCGGGTGCAGTCGTGACGGATGACGCTAACGTGAAGTCCACCCGCGTTCCCGCGGGTGACCGTCGCGCCAAGAGGAGACCGAGGGTGAGCACGTCCTTCGACGAGCGGGAGCGCCCGACCGCCCGCTCGACTCCGGGCGCCAGGGCGACCCGCACCGGGCTGATCGCGCTGGCCGTGCCCCATCTGGAGGAGCCGTACTTCGCCGAGCTCAGCTCGCGCCTGGTGCGCGGGGCCGAGGCGCGCGGGCTCGCCGTGCTCATCGTGCAGACCGAGGGCGAGCACAGCCGCGAGATCGACGTCGCCAACGGCCACGGCCTGCCCGACATCGACGGCCTGATCCACATCCCGCGCTCGCTGACCGTCGCCGATCTTACGCGTCGCACCTCCCCCGGCCCCCTGGTGCTGCTGGGCGAGCACATCCAGGTGAGCCCGTTCACGCACATCACGATCGACAACTGCGGCGCGGCGAAGACCGCGACCGCGCACCTGATCGAGGCCGGGTGCCGTCGCATCGCCTTCATCGGACGTCGCGACGCGCGCCCCTCGGATGCCGCGGATCGCCGGCACGCCGGCTACCTCGAGGCGCTGGCGGCCGCGGGCATCCCCGCCGATCCGGCGCTGACCGCCCAGGTCGACGCGTTCACCGCCGAGGAGGGCGAGCGCGTGGCCGCCGAGATGGCGGCAGCCGTCGCCGACCTGGACGGCATCGTGTGCTCGAACGACTCGGTCGCGCTCGGCGCACTCGCCGCCCTCGCCGCACGCGGACGCCGCGTGCCGCAGGACATCGCGGTGATCGGCATCGACGACATCCGCGCCGCGCGCTTCTCGGTTCCGGCCCTGAGCTCGGTCGCGCCCGACCACGATCAGCTCGTCGACGCGACCTTCACCGAGCTGGAGCGGCAGCTGTCCGCACCGATCGGGGCGAACCTGCCCGTGCGGCACATCACGATCCCGGCCCGCCTCGTGAAGCGGGCGAGCACGGCGCGCTGATGACGGTGCTGTTGTCGGTGCCGTGCGGGGCGGGCGGTTCAGTCCGCGACGGCGCGCTCGGCTCAGGCGTGCAGAGCACGCTCCGCGACGGTGCGCTCGGCGATGTCGACGCGGGCGATGTGCTCGGCGAGCCGCTCACGGGCGTCCGTGCCGAGTCCGTCGTCGGTGATCAGCCGGTCGATGTCGCTGAGGTCGGCGATCGTGGTGAGCCCGACGACCTGCCAGCGCGTGTGATCGGCCAGCACGATGACCTCGCGCGCGGCCGCCATGAAGGCGCGATAGGTCTCGGCCTCGAGCAGGTTCATGGTGGTGAGCCCGGCCTGCTCGTCGAGCCCGTGCGCGTCGAGCAGCACCAGGTCGCAGTGCAGCCGCTCCAGGGCGCGCACCGCCACGGGGCCGACCAGCGACTGCGAGGGCGTGCGCACGCCGCCGGTGAGCACGACGGTCTGGGTGTAGGGCGCGTCCGCCCGCTCGGGCGGCGAGAACAGGTCGGACACGGGAAGCGAGTTCGTGACGATCGTGAGATCGGGTACCCGCACCAGCTCGTGCGCGAGGGCAAGGCCTGCAGGACCACCGGAGATGCCGATGGCCATGCCCGGCTCGACCAGCTCGGCGGCGGCCGCCGCGATCGCGCGGCGCTCGGCCGTCGTCGCCTGCATGGTGGCCGGCCGGATACCCGTGGCCGGCACGGCGCGCACGCCGCCGCGCACCTTCTGCACCTCGCCGTCCTCGGCGAGCAGCTCGATGTCGCGGCGCACGGTCATCTCGCTCACGCCCAGCGTGGCGGCGAGCTCCGGCAGGCCCACCGACCCGCGATCGCGCACCAGGGCGAGGATGCGCTCGCGTCGCTCGGTGACCAGCATCCGCTCTCCTTCTCGGGTCGCCACCAGTCTGCCATGCACGCCCGCGCCGCCTCACTCGACACCGCCTCATTCGACGCCGCCCTTCCCGACACCGACAGGACCCCTCTCCGCGCATGACGTACCCCGCCCCCTTCGACGCCTGGTTCCCGGATGCCGCCTTCGACGGCAGCTACGGGTTCACCCTCGACACCCTGCGCGCGGTCGCCCCGATCGCACCCAGGGGCGGCTTCGAGGCGCTCTGGCTCGGATGGCGGGAGCAGGCCCGCTCCGTGGACGCGGCGCCGACCGTGCTGTCGACGTCGACGGTGGAGGGGCGCGCGGTGTCGCTGATCGAGCTGTCGGGCGTCGACGGAGTGCGGCTGCGCGCGTGGAGCGTCGCGCCGCTCGACGGGGCCTCACCCCGGTTGGGCGTCGTGCACGGGCACGGCTACGGCGGGCGGGATGCCGTGGAGCTGCGGCGCGTTCCGGCGGACGCCGCCGCGATCTTCCCCGTGGCGAGGGGCCTGGGCGCCCTCAATGCGGACATCGGCGCCCCGGAGGACCGCGAGGCGCATGTGCTGACCGGTCTCGCCTCTCCGGACGACTACGTGATCGGGCTGTGCGCCCGCGACCTGTGGCTCGCCGCGGACGCGCTCGTGGCGCTGACCGGCGACCTGCCGCTCTACTACGTGGGCGAGAGCTTCGGCGGGGGCCTCGGCGCCCTGGCCGTGCCGTGGGACGAGCGCTTCTTCGGCGCGACGCTGGTCGTGCCGACCTTCGGGCAGTACGACGAGCGACTCGCGGTGCCGTGTCTGGGCAGCGGCGAGTTCCAGCGGCAGTGGGTGCTGCGGCATCCGGAGGCCCGTGAGCAGCTGCGGCCGTTCGACGCCTCGACCGCGGCACTGTCCTTCCGCATCCCGGTGCGCGTCGAGGCCGCGCTGTGGGATCAGAACGTGCCGCCGCAGGGCCAGTTCGCCGTCGCCAACGCGGTGCCGGACGCACTCCTCGAGCTGCACGTCCTCCCCGCCGGGCACGCCGAGTACCCGGGCCTGGAGTCGATCACCGCGGATGCCGTGGCCGGTGGCCTCGCGCACCTGGACCGGGCGCTGGCCGCAGCCGCGCGCCGCTGACGCCCCGCCCGGGCCTCGTCAGCCGACGACGCCCTCGAAGAGCCCGATGTGGTTGCCGTCGGGGTCGACGATCACGGCCCAGGCACTGGTGTCGGTGATGGGCTGCTTCTCGGCGGCGACGGTCGCTCCGGCCGCCTTCGCCGCGGCGATCGTGTCGTCGATGGAGTCGACCTCGACGTACGATCGCGGCTGCGTGAAGCCGTCATCGCGGGGCGCGAGCCCGCCCCCGGAGATGCCGTTCGGGGCCTGCCACATCGGGTAGCCCTCGAAGCCCGGCATCTCGGCGATGTTCCAGCCGAAGAGCTTGCTGTAGAACGCGCTCGCGGCCCCCAGGTCGGACACCGGGATGTCGATGTGGGTGATGTCTCCGTGCGCCATGATCCGATCCTCTCGTCGGTCCTCGTCAGCATGACGGGGACAGTCTGCGCCTCCCGGAGGCGCAGGGCAAGAGAGTCATCCGATCAGACGCGGCGGTACCCGGTGTGGTCGGGGTTGGGGGTCAGCGCCCAGCCGTCGCCGTCGACCGTGACGAGGTTCTTCATGCCCCCGGCATCCGCGATCAGGGCGTAGTCCTGGCCGGCGTCCGCCGCGTAGCAGAACAGGGTGACGAAAGGCTCGTCGCCCACGTTCACGCTGCGGTGGATCCAGTGCCCCGGCACGTTCACGGCCTTGCCCGGGATCAGCTCGATCGCCTCGGACCGGCCGTCGACGGTCTCCAGCAGCATCACGCCGCGGCCGCTCAGGCAGTAGTACAGCTCCGCGCGATCGGCGATCGCGTGCAAGTGTCCACGGGTCACCGCGAACTCCTCGCCCACGCGGCCGGGAAGCAGCGTGCTCGTCCCGGTGATGAGAGCGCCCGGCCCCTCCTGGTAGCGGTGGTCGTCGACCCAGTAGACCAGCTCGTCGGCGCCGCGTTCGGCGACGGACGCCTCCCAGGCGGCCTCGTCGCGGTACACACCCGACATGTCGCCGAGGTGCTTCTCGTAGCGACGCGAGCGTCCTTCGATGCCGCCCTCGGGCGAGATGGTCAGGGTGACGGGGATGTCGAGGGCGGGCATGGTGCTCACGATGGGCCTCCTGATAACTTGTAATTACAGGTATACTCCAAACACCTGAGACCGCACAAAGACAGGCACGGACTGTGATCATCGCGCACGACCTCGGCACCACCGGCGACAAGGCCTCGCTGCACCACGACGACGGCCGGCTCGTGGCATCCGTCACCGTGCCGTACCCGGCCCACTTCGCCGCCGGCGGCATCGCCGAGCAGGACCCGCAGGACTGGTGGGACGCCGTGGTCGGCGCCACCCGCGAACTTGTCGCGCGGACGGGCACGTCTCCTGCCGAGGTCGCCGGCCTGGTCGTGAGCGGGCAGATGATGGGCGCCGTGCTGCTCGACGCCGACGGCGAGCCTGTGCGCCCCGCGATCATCTGGGCCGACACGCGCGCGGGTGCGCAGCAGCGCGAGCTGGAGGCGGCGCTGGGCGCCGAGCACGCCTACGAGCTGCTCGGCCACCGGCTGAACCCCACCTACTCCGTCTCGAAGATCATGTGGGTGCGCGACAACGAGCCCGAGGTCTGGTCGCGCGTGCGCCGCACCTGCGTGGCGAAGGACTTCATCGTGCTCCGGCTCACCGGCCGGCTCGCCACCGACCGGTCGGACGCCTCCGGCACCAACGCCTACGACCAGCTGCACGGCACGTGGTCGGACGAGGTGCTCACGGCGGCCCGCCTCGACCCCGCGCTGTTCCCCGAGATCCTCGACTCCACCGCGATCGCCGGCTCACTGACCGCCGCCGCCGCCGAAGTACTGGGCCTGCCGGCAGGCGTGAAGGTGGTGATGGGAGGAGGCGACGGCCCGATGGCCGCCGTCGGCTCCGGCGTCGTCGCCCCGGAGGACGGCGCCTACGTCTGCCTGGGCACCAGCTCGTGGATCTCGTTCGCAGCAGATGCCCCGCTGCACGATCCGGCGATGCGCACCTTCACGTTCGACAACGTCGTGCCGGGCTCCTTCGTGCCGACCGCCACGATGCAGGCCGGCGGCGCCTCGGTGCAATGGATCGCCGAGGCCCTCTCCCCCGACCCCGCCCGGCCCGACACCGGCCGCCTCACGGCCGAGGCCGCGGCCGGCATCGACACCGAGGACCTGTACTTCCTCCCCTACCTGCTCGGCGAGCGCTCCCCGCTGTGGGATCCGGAGGCGCGCGGCGCCTTCGTCGGCATCGGCCGGCACCACACCCGTGCGCACCTGGTGCGCGCCGTGCTCGAGGGCACCGCGTTCAACCTGCTCACCTGCATCCAGGCGTTCCGCGAGTCCGGTGCAGCGATCGACCGCATCGACGCGGTGGGCGGCGGCGCGCAGAGCGACGCGTACCTGTCGGTGCTCGCCGACGTCTGGGGCGTCCCGGTGCGCCGCCGCACCGTGGTGGAGGAGGCGAACAGTCTGGGCGCCGCCGTGACGGCGGCGGTCGGCCTGGGCCTGGCGGACTTCTCCGCCGCCCGCGCACTCAGCGAGGTGACGGCGGAGTTCACTCCGGATGCCGCGCGCCACGCCGTCTACGCCGAGAGGCATTCCCGCTTCACCGACGCCTACGAGGCGCTGAAGCCCTGGTTCGCCGGAAGGACCCACTGACATGGCCATGATCGCGTGCACCCCGATTCCGGATGCCGTCGCGAAGGTGGTGCGCTGATGGCCGTCATCCTCGTCACCAGCCGCTCGTTCTCGGACGGCGACCTCGACCTGGTCGCCCGCGCCACGCACGCGGGACACCGCATCATGCGCGGGCCGTCCCATCACGACCTCGCCGAGATGCGCCCCCTGCTGCACGGCGCGGACGCCTGGATCGCCGGCACGGGGCCCGTCACCGAGGAGCATCTCGCCGCGGCGCCGAAGCTCAGGATCATCGCGCGCTACGGCGTCGGCTACGAGGCGGTCGACCTCGACGCCGCCGTCGCGCGAGGCATCCCCGTCACCAACACCCCGGGCGCCAACGCGAACGCCGTCGCCGACCACGCCCTGGCCCTGATCCTCGCCGCGCTGCGCACCATCCCCGACGGAGACCGCCGGGTGCGGGCCGGCGACTGGAGTGTGCGCCGCGGCCGCGAACTCGGCGCCGCCACCGTCGGTATCGTCGGATTCGGCCGCATCGGCCAGGGCGTCGCGAAGCGCCTGAGCGGGTTCGGGCCCCGCATCCTGGCATCCGATCCCTTCCTGCCCGCCGACGTGGTCCGCGGGGCCGGGGCCGAGCCCGTCGATCTGGACGAGCTGTTCCGCACCGCCGACGTCATCACCCTGCACGCGCCGGGCGGACAGCGGCTCGTCGACGCCGACCGTCTCGCGGGCGTCCGGCCGGGGACGGTGCTCGTCAACACCGCGCGTCCCGACCTGGTCGACGAGGCCGCGCTGGCATCCGCGCTGCGCGACGGGACTCTCGCCGCCCACGCCGCCGACACCCTCGACGGCGACACCGCCGCCGGCGACAGCCCGCTGCTGGCCGCCGACCTCGCCGACCGGGTGATCGTCACCCCGCATCTGGCCGCCCAGACCACGCAGGCCGTCGACAACATGGGCAGCGTGTCGCTCGACGACGTGATCGCCGTGCTGCGCGGCGACGAGCCCGCCCACCCCGTGAGGAGAATCGCATGACCGCCAGCGACAGCACCCAGCCCAGCGACTACATGGGCTTCGTCGGTGTCACCACCGGCTCCTCGTCGATCATGAAGGTGTTCCCGCTCTGGGCCGAGATCCTCGGCCTTCCGACGCGCACCCTGGTCGGCCACGACCTGCCGATGGACGCCGACCCGTCCGTGTACCGGGCGATGGTCGAGCAGATCCGCGACGACGATCACCACCGCGGGGCGCTGGTGACCACGCACAAGATGAACGTGTTCGCGGCGGCATCCGATCTGTTCGACGAGCTCGACCCGTTCGCCGTCTCCTGCTCCGAGATCTCCAGCATCTCCAAGCGCGGCGATCGGCTGATCGGCCAGGCCAAGGATCCCATCACGGTCGACCTCGCCCTGAACGACTTCCTGACCGCCGACCACTTCGCGCGCACCGGAGCCGAAGTCGTCATCCTGGGCGCCGGTGGGTCGGGCACGGCGCTGAGCTGGGCACTCGCCGAGCGCGCCGACGCCCCCTCGCTCGTGACGGTCACCGCGCGCTCGCAGGACAAGCTCGATCACCTGCGCGAGGTGCACCGCCAGCACGGCACGCGCGAGGATCTGATCCGCTACGTCGTCACGCCGACGCCCGCGGATGCGGACGCGATCGTCGCCGCGGCGCCCGCCGGCTCCGTGATCGCGAACGCGACCGGGCTCGGCAAGGACCGTCCCGGATCGCCGCTGACGGATGCCGTGGTCTTCCCGGAGTCCTCGTGGGCCTGGGAGTTCAACTACCGCGGCTCGCTGGAGTTCATGCACCAGGCGCTCGCGCAGCACGATGCCCGCTCGCTGCAGGTCATCGACGGCTGGCGCTACTTCATCCACGGCTGGTCGCAGGTCGTGGCCGACGTGTTCGGCCTGACCCTCACGCCCGAGGCCGTCGAGCAGCTCGCGGCCGCCGCGGAGTCGGTGCGCTGATGTCCGGGGTGGTTCGCACGGTTCTCGGCGACGTCGATCCGGCGACGCTGGGGCGCGTGAACTACCACGAGCACCTGTTCCAGGTGTCGCCGCTGCTGCCCGGCGACGAACTCGACGACGAACGCGCCTCAGGTCTCGAAGCGGCGTCGCTGAAGGCGAGCGGCTTCGAGACGATGGTGGACGCCACGCCCATGGGGCTGGGTCGCGATCCTGAAGCGCTCGCACGGATCAGCGCCGCCACCGGCCTCGCCGTCGTGGCGACGAGCGGCCGGCACCGGGAGGCGCACTACGCGGCCGATCACCCGACGCGGTCGTGGGACGCCACGCGATTGGCGGCCCTGTTCGCGTCCGACGTGCAGGCCGGGATGCCGGCATCCGACGATGGGATCGACGGCCCCCGTGCTGTCGCCCCGGATGGCGACCCGGTGCGCGCCGGCATGCTGAAGGGCGGCGTCGACTACTGGCGGATCAGCGCGTTCGAGCGCATCACCCTGGATGCCCTGGGCGAGGCGCACCGCGCCACGGGCGCCCCGGTCATGGTGCACCTCGAGTTCTGCACGGCCGCCCACGAGGTGCTCGACCTGCTCGCCGCCGAGGGGGTGGCGTCCGACCGCGTCGTGCTGGCTCACGCCGATCGCGATCCGGATGCCGGGCTGCACCTCTCCCTGACCGAGCGCGGCGCCTTCCTCGGCTACGACGGCTTCGCCCGCCCGCGCACGCGCTCGGACGCCGAGCTGCTGCAGCTCACGGCATCCGTCGTCGCGGGTGGTGGCACCGGTCGCATCGTGCTGGGCGGCGACGTCGCCCGCGCGACCCGCTACATCGCCTACGGCGGCATGCCGGGCCTCGCCTACCTCGGCGAGCGCTACCTTCCGCGTCTGCGTGCCCTGATCGGCGACGAGGCGGTCGACCGGATGCTGGTCGACAACCCGGCCCGGCTGCTCACGCTGTCCGCACCGTCCTCCTGAAGGAGCACCATGTCCGAGCCCACGATCCTGCACGCCACCTTCACGGCCCGCCCCGGCGAGGGCGATCGCGTCGCCGCACTGCTGCGCGACTTCGCGGAGGCTGTCCGCGCCGAGCCCGGCAATGTCGTCTTCGACGCCACCCGAGTGCTCGACGCCCCGGACAGCTTCTTCGTCTACGAGGAGTACGTCGACGAGGCGGCATTCCGGGCGCACCTCGCGAATCCCGCCGGTGGCCCGTTCAACGCGGCGCTGCAGGAGCTGATCGTCGAGCCGTCCTCCGTGCTGACCTTCCTGCGGCGCCTCTGAGGCGGACGCCGCACGCCGACCGCGCGCGTTGCGCCTGCCACCACCGTCCCGATCTGCTGACTCCGTCCCGATCTGCTGATTCGTCCGCCTGTTTCATCCGCAGATCGGGAAGACCTCAGCAGATCGTGCGCGCCACGGGCACGAGAAGGGCCCCTCACCCGAAGGCGAGGGGCCCTTCTGCGAATCAGACGATCAGCGGGTCACTGGTAGAGGACCGCGGAGATCTTCGGGTCGTCCAGGTTGGTGGCGTCGTACCAGTACGAACCGGTGTCGTAGAACTTCTCGACGGACTTGCCGTTCGCGAGGTCGTAGGCGGCCTGCACGACGGTCTTGCCGATGCCGATCGGGTCCTGCGTGATCGCGCCGGCGAGGACGCCGCCCTTGATCGCGTCGATCTGGGCCGCACCCGAGTCGAAGCCGATCGCGGTGATGTCCTTGCTGGTCTTGCCGAGCTCGCTCAGCGCGTTCGCGACGCCGACGGCGGAACCCTCGTTCGTGGCGTAGATGCCCTTGAGGTCGGGGTGCGCGTTCAGCATCGACTTGGTGATGTCGGCCGACTTCAGGTGGTCGCCGTCACCGTACTGGATGTCGACGATCTTGATGTCGGGGTAGTCCGCCTTGATCTTGTCGACGAAGCCGTCGCGGCGCTCGACACCGGTCGAGTTGATCTGCGAGTGCGCGACGATCGCGACGTCGCCCTTGCCGCCGATGAGCTCGGCCATGTGCTCTGCCGCGAGCGCGCCCGCGACCTTGCTGTCGGTCGCAGCGAGCGTCTTGCCGACCTCGCTGTTGCACGGGGCGTCGAAGTACGCGACCGGGATGTTCGCAGAGGCAGCGGCGTCCAGAGCGGGGATGCAGGCCTCGGGGTCGAGGGCCGCGTACGCGATGGCGGACGGCTTGCGGTCGATCGATGACTGCAGCATCTGGAGCTGCTTCTCGATCTCGGTCTCGGAGCCGGGGCCCTCGAAGTTGATCTTGACGCCGAGCTCCTTGCCCTTCTCCTCGGCACCCTTCTTCACGGCCTGCCAGAACTGGTGCTGGAAGCCCTTCGAGACCAGGTCGATCGTCATGTCCTTGGCAGCGGGCTTGTCGCCGCCGCCGGCCGGGGTGTCGCCCTTGCCGGTGGCGCAGCCGGCGAGGCTCAGCACCGTCAGCGCTGCGACGGTCGCGACGGCGATCTTCTTTCCGTACTTCATGTGAAACTCCATCGTTCTGTGATTGTGGACGTTCTCGGGTGGACGTGCGGTGTTCAGTTGGGAAGGGAGGTCGTTCAGCTCTTGCCGCGGTTGCGCAGCGCGTCGAAGAACACGGCGATGAGGATGACGATGCCGGTGAGGATGTACTGCCACTCGGTCTGGATCGACATGCTGCGCAGACCGTTGATCAGCACGCTCATGATGAAGGCGCCGATCACGGTGCCGACGATCGATCCTCGGCCGCCCATCAGGGAGGTGCCGCCGATGACCACGGCCGCGATGGCCTGGAGCTCGTAGCCCGCGCCTGCGGTCGGCTGGGCCGAGCCCAGGCGAGCCGTCAGCAGGACACCGGCGATGCCGATGAAGAGGCCGGCGAAGACGTAGACCCAGATGGTCCAGCGGCGCGTGTTCACACCGGAGAGGCGGGTGGCCTCCTCGTTGGAGCCGATCGCGAACGTGTAGCGGCCCAGCAGGGTCTTGTTCAGCGTGAGGTACGCGATGACGGCCAGCACGACGAAGATGATGACGCCCATCGGGAGGCTCGCGAAGTAGCCGTCGGACGCCGTGAGCACGGGGTCGAACTGGACGATGCTCGTGACCTGCTTGCGCGTCTCAGGGGCGAAGGTGATCGGCTTCACCTCCGAGATGACCAGCGCCAGACCCTGCGCGATCATCATCATCGCGAGCGTGGCGATGAAGGGAGGCAGACGCAGGAAGGTGACGTTGAGTCCGTTGATCAGGCCGATCAGCGCACCGGTGGCCAGCGCGCCGAGCACGCCCACCCACACGGGCAGACCCCATCCGGTGATGAACGTTCCCATCATCACCGAGCACAGCGTCATGCCGAAGCCCAGCGAGAGGTCGATGCCCGCGGTCACGATCACGAAGGTCGTGCCCAGTGCGAGCACGCCGACGAGAACCGTCGACATGAGGATGTTCTCGATGTTGGAGGAGGACGTGAAGTTCGATCCGAAGATCGCGAAGAACACGAACAGCACGATCAGCGTCCCGAGGGCGAGCCCCTGCTGAACCGAGTTGCGCAGAGCCGCGCCGAGGCGGCCCTTCTGGGTGTTCTCGGACACCGCGGTCTGCACGACCGTCGTGGTCGAGTTGCTCATCAGCTGTCCTCTCCGTGGGCTGCGAGATGCATGATCTTCTCCTGGGTGGCTTCCTCGTTGCGGAGCTCACCGGTGACCTCCCCGTTCGCGAACACCGTGATGCGGTTCGCGACGCGGAGCAGCTCGGGGAGCTCGGACGAGATGACGATGATGGACTTGCCCGAGTCGGCGAGCTGCTGCATCAGGCGGTAGATCTCCTCCTTGGCTCCGATGTCGATGCCGCGGGTGGGCTCGTCGAAGATGAGGATGTCGCAGTCGCGCATCAGCCAGCGGGCGATGACGACCTTCTGCTGGTTGCCGCCCGAGAGCAGCTTGACGATCTGGTTGACCGAGGGCGTCTTCACGCGCAGCTGCTGCACGTAGTCCTTGGTCTTCTGCTTGGCCGTGCGGTCGCCCATCCAGCCGAGCGCACCGGCGTAGGAGCCCAGCGAGGCGAGCACCGTGTTGAAGGTGACGTCCTGCTCCAGCATCAGACCCAGCAGCTTGCGGTCCTCGGACAGGTATCCGATGCCCTGCTTGACGGCGTCCTCGGGCTGGCGGATGCGCCGCTCCCTGCCGCCGATCACGATGCTCCCGCCGTCGCGCGGATCCGCTCCGATGACGGCACGGGCGGTCTCGGTGCGTCCGGCGCCCATCAGCCCGGCGAAGCCGAGGATCTCGCCCTGGTGCAGACGGAAGGACACGTCCCGCAGCAGCGACTTGGTGGACAGGCCCTGCACCTCGAGGACCACCGGCTCGGTGGTGTAGTCGCGAGGCGTGGGGCGCGCTCCCTCGTCGATCGCGCGTCCCACCATCATCTCGATGATCTTGGGGATGCTGATCTCGTCCTTCTCCAGAGAACCGATGTATGCGCCGTCGCGCAGCACGCTGACCCGGTCGGCGAGGCGCCGCAGCTCGTCCATGCGGTGCGAGATGTAGACGATGCCGGTGCCCGCGGTCTTGAGCTGCTCGATGAGGGTGAACAGCACCTCGACCTCGGTGTCGGTGAGGGCCGATGTCGGCTCGTCCATGATCAGCACCTTGGCGTTGAACGAGAGCGCCTTGGCGATCTCGACCATCTGCTGCTCGGCGACCGTGAGCTCGCCCACCTTCTGACGCGGGTCGAGGTGGATGTCGAGGCGCTGCAGCAGCTCGGCCGTCTGCTGGTTCAGGCGCCGCTCCGAGACGAAGGGTCCGACCTTCGGCTCGCGGCCGATGTAGATGTTCTGCGCGACCGTGAGGTCGGGCATCATGTTCAGCTCCTGGTGGATGATCGTCACACCGAGCTGCTGGGCCTGCAGCGGACTGGTGAACTCGACCGGCTCCCCCTCGAAGGTGATGGTCCCCTCGTCACGCGTGTAGATGCCGGAGAGGATCTTCATCAGCGTGGATTTGCCTGCGCCGTTCTCGCCGACGAGGACCAGGACCTCCCCCGACCGCACCTCCAGGTGCACGTCCTTCAGCGCCTGCACGCCGGGGAACCCCTTGCTGATTCCCTCCACCTTGAGGATGGGATCGCTCATGCCCGCCTACTCCCTCGGAGGTCGAGGATTCCCGTGGAATCCATTCCAAACATCGGATCAATTGTGCGCGTCCGCGTCGTGATGCGCAAGTTGTATCTAAATGTATCTAACCTCGCCGCACAGCGCCAGACCTGTAATAACAAGTTGGTCACGGTAGCCTCGCCGCCCAGCACAGCCGGATGACTCAGTGCAGCCGGATGGAATCGACGGCGACGAGCTTGTCCCGGATGAATCGGTTCGCGTGCGCGCCGAGCTCCTCGCTGTCGGTCCACAGGTTGCGCCAGATCCCCAGCATCCGGCTCAGGTCCTCCGCGACCACCGCCGACGAGAACGACTCGAAGACGATGGGGCCGTCATAGCCGATCCGGCCGAGCGCCTTGAAGAAGGTGTCGAAGTCGACCGTGCCGGTGCCGAGGTAGCCGCGGTGGCTCTCGCCGATGTGCACGTAGCGAAGACCGGGTGCGGCGTCCAGCACGGGAGCCCCCATATCCGACTCCTCAATGTTCATGTGATAGGTGTCGAGATGGATGCCCAGATTCGGCCGGTCCACCTCCGCGAGGTAGCCGATCGCCTGCCGGGCCGTGTTCAGCACATTGGTCTCATAGCGGTTGACCACCTCGAGACTGACCTGCACGCCCCGGGAGGCGGCATGGTCCGCGACGCGGCCGATGACGGCCTTGCTGCTCGCGAGCCCCTCGGTCGTGACCGGCATCATGTACTTGCGCATCGCCGAGTAGATCACGCCGCAGAAGTGGGTGCCGCCGAGCTCGGCCAGCACGTCGACAGCGCGGATCAGCAGCGCCTCGCCCGCCGCGGCCACCTCGGCATCCGCGCTGGTGATGTCGGTCGCGTCCGAGAGCCCCAGCGAGGCGCTCACCGCCAGACCGTGCTCGGCGAGCGCCTTCTTCGCGGCCTCGACATCGAAGGCGAACGGGTCCATCAGCGGGAACTCGATGAGGTCGAATCCGGCCGCTGCGGTCTTCTCCACCGCCAGGCGGATGCCTGCCGCGTCGAACTCCCCGGTCCAGACCAGGCCATGGCATCCGATGTTCATGTGAGCTCCCTTGCTGAATTGGCACGTTGCAATTTCACGTTGAGGCGACGGTACTCGGGAAGCTTGCAACGTGTCAATACCCGGGTATGGTGACTTTCACCACCCGATTCGAGCGGAGAGGATGCCGGATGCCGGCCAGTGTCAAGGACGTCGCCGCCCACGCGGGTGTCTCGGCCTCCACCGTGTCGAACTACCTCAACCATCCGCACGTGCTCAGCGAGCGGACCAGGGAGCGCGTGCGGAACGCCGTCGCCGAACTCGGTTTCGTGCCGAACGAGTCGGCCCGCCAGCTGCGCGCGGGGGCGGGCAGGACGATCGCGCTGATCCTGCTCGATGCCTGGCTCCCGTACTTCAGCGAGCTCTCCCGGGGCGTCGAGGACGTCACCCGGGAGGCCGGCTGGTCGCTGTTCTTCAGCAACAGCAACCGGGATGCCGCACAGGAGCTGCGCAACATCGACATGTTCGAGGCGCATCGCGCGCAGGGCATCCTCATCTACCCGCTCGGCGACGTGCTCGGCCGGCTCGAGGGCCTGGCGGACAAGGGCATCCGCTCGGTCGTCATCGGCCCCGAGCAGCCGTCGTCGTCCGTCGGCTCCGTGGCGTTCGACGACCGCGGCGGCGGCCGGCTCGCCGGGCAGCACCTGATCGGGATCGGCCGGCGCCGCATCGCCTTCCTCGGCGATCCCCGCACCGTCAGCCAATCCGCGGATCGTCTCGCGGGCCTCCGGGACGGGGCGCCGGATGCCCGGATCGACGTGATCGCGACGGACGGACTCACGATCGAGGAGGGGCTGCTGGCGGCGGAGCGGATCATCGCCGCTCCCGCAGCGGAGCGCCCGGACGCCGTGTTCGCGGCCAACGACATGCTCGCGATCGGAGCCCAGACCGCGCTTCTGCGCGCAGGGATCACAGTTCCCGGCGAGATCGCGATCGTCGGCTTCGACGACGTCGATCAGGCCCGCCAGGCGCTGGTCCCCCTCACCACCGTCCGGCAGCCGGGCTACGAGATCGGCCGTGCCGCGGCATCGGCGCTGCTCCGCCTGCTCGAGGCTCCGAGTGCACCCGCCGCGCCGGTCACGCCCTTCGCCGCCGAGCTGGTCGTCCGGGCCTCGACGGTCGGCTGACCGCCGGCCGGGAACGTTCAGGACGAGGGGTGTCCCACGACGCCCTTGCGCAGCAGGGCGTTGCCGTACTTGCGGGTCTCTCCGGTGCGCACCATCAGGTACGCCCCCTTGGCGACGTCGTAGTACGCGAAGCGCTCCACGAAGCGGGTCGTGTCCAGCGCCGTCCCGGCTGCGGCCATCAGCTCGTGCTGCACGTCCAGCACCTCGGCATCCGCCGACTCCATCAGGTCCATGCCGGGCGCATCGTCCAGCGGCAGCACCGAGCGGATCGCAGCGACCACCTCGGGCGTCGTCGTGCCCGGCAGGTCGATCACCCGCTCGCCCAGCGCCCACGCCGGGAAGTGCGCATCCGCCACGACGACCGAGTCCGAGTGCCCCATCCGATCCAGGTGCAGCAGCAGCTCACCGGTCAGCAGCGGGTTGATCCCCTCAAGCATCCGTCAGTCCTCTTCTCCCTCTCGCCGGCGATCCGAACGGCGTCACGCCGGGATCAGCCCGTCCTCGGCCAGCTCCGCCCAGAGATCGGCGGGGATCTCCAGCGCGGCGTACTCGGCATTCTGCTGCAGCTGCGCGGGTCGGCTGCCGCCGACCACGACCGAGCGCACCAGCTCCGACTGCAGCGGGAACTGGATGGCGGCCGCAGGAAGGGGCACGTCGTGCGCCCGGCAGATCGACGCGATCCGCACCAGCCGGTCCCACAGCTCCTCGGGAAGCTGACCGTACTCGTACCGGCCGTCGCGCTGCGGCTCGCTCTGGGCGAGCAGCCCGGAGTTGAACACGGATGCCGCGACGATCCCCGTCCCGGTCTCCGCGCACGCCGGCAGCACGTCGGCCGCAGCGGGCTGCTCGAGCAGCGTGTACCGTCCCGCGACCATGATCAGGTCGAGGTCGGCCTCGCGCACGGCGCGCGACAGGGCATCCGACACCATCGATCCGATGCCGATCGCTCCGACCAGACTCTCGGACCGCGCCTTCTCCAGCGCGGGGAAGGCCTCGGCGAGCGCGAGGTCGAGGTCGTGCCGCTCGGGGTCGTGCAGGTACAGCAGGTCGATCCGGCCGAGTCCGAGCCGCTCCTGCGACTCGGCGATGCTGGCACGGATGCCTGCCTCGCTGAAGTCCCACTCGCGGCGCAGGTCGTCCGGCACGTGGAAGTCGTTGTCCGTGTCGAGTCCCCCCGCCTGATGCGCCGGGTTCGGACGCAGCAGGCGCCCCGCCTTGGTCGAGATCACGAACTCGTCGCGCGGCTTGGTCTGCAGGAACGCACCCAGGCGCCGCTCGCTCAGCCCGAGTCCGTAGTGCGGGGCGGTGTCGAAGTAGCGGATGCCGGCATCCCAGGCGGCCTCGAGAACCGCCCAGGCCTCGTCGTCGCTCAGCGCGCGGAAGAGGTTGCCGACGTTCGCGGCGCCATAGCCGAGCGCGGGAAGCTCAAGCGACATGCTGCCCCGTCCAGGTGTACTTCGCGATGCTGTCGGCCTTCATCTCCATGCTCGTGCCCGGTGCGGTCGGCGCCATGTACGAGCCGCCCTGGATGTCGGTCGGCACCACGAAGTGCTCGTGCAGGTGGTCGACGTACTCGATCAGCCGGCCCTCGCGAGAGCCGCTGACGGCGACGAAGTCGAACATCGACAGGTGCTGCACGGCCTCGCACAGGCCGACGCCTCCGGCGTGCGGGCACACCGGCACGCCGAACTTCGCGGCGAGCAGGAGGTTCGCGATGTTCTCGTTCACGCCCGCGACCCGCACGGCGTCGATCTGCATGATCTTGATCGCGTCGGCCTGCAGCAGCTGCTTGAACACCATCCGGTTCTGGGCGTGCTCGCCGGTGGCCACGCGGATCGGGGCGACGCCGCGGGCGATCTCGGCGTGGCCGAGGATGTCGTCGGGGCTGGTGGGCTCCTCGATCCAGGCGGGGTGGAACTCGGCGAGCGCGTTGACCCACTCGATCGCCTCGGACACCTCCCAGCGCTGGTTAGCATCGATCGCGATCGGGAAGTCGGGGCCGCACACCTCGCGCGCCTTGCGGAAGCGGCGGATGTCGTCCTGCAGGTCGGCGCCGACCTTGAGCTTGATCTGCGTGAAGCCGTCGGCCATGGCCTCGCGGGCGAGGCGCTCGAGCTTCTCGTCGGAGTAGCCCAGCCAGCCGGGGCTGGTGGTGTAGCCCGGGTAGCCGGATGCCAGCAGCTGGGCCTCGCGCTCCTCACGCCCCGGCACCGCGGCGCGCAGGATCTCAAGGGCCTCGTCGCGGGTGAGCGCGTTGGTGAGGTAGCGGAAGTCGACCAGGTCGACGAGCTCCTCGGGGCTCATGCGGCCGAGCAGCTGCCAGAGCGGCAGGCCCGCGCGCTTGGCCTTGATGTCCCACAGGGCGTTGATCACGGCGCCGATGGCCATGTGCATCACGCCCTTCTCGGGCCCGAGCCAGCGCAGCTGGGAGTCGCCGATGATGTCGCGGAACGTGCCGCCCATGTCATCCAGCAGCGGCTCGATCTCGCGGCCGACGAGGTGACCGGCGAGCGCGTCGATCGCGGCCACCTGCACGTCGTTGCCGCGGCCGATCGTGAACACGAACGCGTGGCCAGCGATGTCGTCCTCGGCGTCGGTGCGCACGATCACGTACGCCGCCGAGTAGTCGGGGTCGGGGTTCATCGCATCCGAGCCGTCCAGGCTCAGCGAGGTGGGGAAGCGGATGTCGCTGGTCTCCAGCGCGACGATACGGCTCACGGGGCTCCTTCGGCGCGTCGGACGAATATGACGCGGACTCTTGGAGTGTAAACATCCGATGTCTATACTGTCAACGGCGGGGTCGCGTCAGCACCCGCTGTCGATCCAGGAGAAGGAGAACCATGAAGTTCGCGCGACTCGGCGAGACAGGAAGCGAGATCCCCGTCGTCATCGACGAGGGTCGCACCTTCGATCTGCGTCCGGTGACATCCGATGTGAACGGCGAATTCCTGGCATCCGATCCCGTCGGACGGACGCGAGCCGCGCTGGACGCGGGCACTCTTCCCGAGCTGGCGGACGCGGACGCCCTGCGCATCGGCGCCCCCATCGCTCGGCCGAGTGCGGTGATCTGCATCGGCATGAACTACGCCGCGCACGCCGCGGAGTCTGGTTCCGAGCCGCCCACCATCCCGATCCTGTTCCTGAAGACGCCGAACACCGTGGTGGGCCCCAACGACGCCGTCACCATTCCGCGCGGCAGCGAGAAGACCGACTGGGAGGTCGAGCTGGGCGTCGTGATCGGCACCCGCACCGCCTACCTGGACTCGCCGGAGGAGGCGGATGCCCACATCGCCGGCTACGTGCTCGCGAACGACGTGTCGGAGCGCGACTTCCAGATGGCCGTGTCCGGCGGGCAGTGGTCCAAGGGCAAGATCGCCGCGGGCTTCAACCCCACCGGACCCTGGCTGGTGCCGGCATCCGAGGTCGACTCGACGAACCTCCGCCTGCGCAGCTGGGTCAACGGGGAGCCGCGCCAGGACTCGAACACCAGCGACCTGATCTTCGACGTGCGCACGATCGTGCACCACCTGTCGCAGTACGTCACGCTCGAGCCGGGCGACCTGATCCTCACCGGCACCCCGCAGGGCGTCGCCCTGTCGGGGCGCTTCCCCTACCTGAGCCCCGGCGATGTCGTCGAGGTCGAGATCGACGGCCTGGGTCGTCAGAAGCAGGAGTTCGTGGCATGGGCGCGCTGAGTCTCGAAGGCCTGGTGGCGATCGTCACCGGCGGAGCATCCGGAATCGGTGCGGCGGTCGCGCGCCGCCTGCACGAGGAGGGCGCGCAGATCGCCGTCCTCGACCGCGACACGTCCGGAGCGGATGCCGCATTCGCGGCGTTCACGGCCGACGTCTCCGACCGCGCGTCCGTCGACGCCGCCGTCGCGGCGGTCGCGGAGCGGTTCGGCCGCATCGACATCGTGATCAACAACGCCGGCATCGGCGCACAGGGCGATGTGACCGCGAACGACGACGACGAGTGGGCCCGCGTGCTCTCCATCAACGTCACCGGCATCGCGCGCGTGACCTCGGCAGCCCTGCCCTGGCTGCGGAAGTCGCCCTCGGCGGCGGTCTGCAACACGGCATCCATCGCCTCCACGACCGGCCTGCCGCAGCGCGCGCTGTACTCCGCATCGAAGGGCGCGGTCTCCGCGCTGACCAGGGCGATGGCCGCCGACCACCTGCGCGAGGGCATCCGCGTCAACGCCGTGAACCCCGGCACCGCCGACACCCCGTGGGTCGGGCGCCTGCTGGACTCGGCCGCCGACCCTGCCGCCGAGCGCGCGGCGCTGAACGCCCGCCAGCCGCACGGCCGCCTGGTCTCCCCGGACGAGGTCGCCGGCGCCGTGCTCTACCTGGTCTCGCCCGCTTCGGGCTCGACCACCGGCACGTTCATCGAGGTCGACGGCGGCATGGCCGCCCTGCGCCTCCGCGCCGAGTAGTCCGCTCCCGTTCGAAGGGCCGTCCCGCATCCGCGTGGCGGCCCTTCGGCGTTCGGGCAGGGTCTGGCCGCGGCCGGTCCGCGCGAGTGTCAGCGGATGCCGTAGAAGGTCAGCGCATTCGACCAGAACAGCGCCTCAGCATCCAGGCCACGCAGCGCCGCCCAGTCGGCGACCGTGCGGAACCAGCGCTGACGGGAGCCCACCACGTACGCCCCGCCTGCCAGGCGACCGGCGTCGATCGAAGACACCGGCCAGTCGCTCCCCCACATCAGCCGCTCGGGCCCGAACGCGTCGAGCGCGGCATCCAGGAACGGCTGCATCTGGGCATCCGTCCACACCCCACCGGATTCGGCGGGCAGGCCGGACAGCTTGCAGAACACCTGCGGATGCTGCGCCAGGGCGCCCAGATCGCGCAGCCAGTCCGGGGTGGGCACGATCGGCGACGACGCCGAACCCACCGCGGGCTTGCCGACGTGGTCGAGCACGATGGGAAGGTCCGGGACGGATGCCGCGAGCGCCGCCACATCCGGAAGCTGGTGAGCCCGCACGCAGGCGTCGAAGGTCCAGCCGCGGCGTGCGACCTCCCGCGCGCCGCGCTGGAACGACGACGTCAGCGCGAAGCCGTCCGGTTCGCCCTGCAGCAGATGCCGCACACCGACGACCCGATCGAAATCGCTCAGCGCGTCGAGCTGCTCATCCGTCGCCGCGCCGCGATCCAGCCGCGCCCCGGCGACGATCGCCACCACTCCCGCGGCGAGCGCGATCGAGTCCACCCAGCGCACCTCGTCGAGGGACTGCGACTCGATCGGGTCGGCCTGCACGAAGATCGCGGCCTCCTCCGAGACGCCGTCGAGCTGCTCCTCGTAGATCTCCTCCTCGGCGAAGCGCCAGGCCAATGGACCCTCGAGCCACTCGTAGGTGAGGACCTCCGGGTCCCACAGGTGCAGGTGGGAATCGATGACGCGCATGTCACCATCCTGCCGGAAACATCGGATGGCTGTGCGAAGATGTGGCCATGGCAGTCACGGATGAGGCGATCGAGAAGATCAAGGCGATGATCGTCACGGGCGAGCTCGGCCCCGGCGACCGGCTCCCGCCCGAGAAGGAGCTCGCGGAGCGGCTCGGCCTGTCGCGCAACTCCATGCGCGAGGCCGTCAAGGCGCTCGAGGTCATCCGGGTGCTCGACGTGCGCCGCGGTGACGGCACCTACGTCACCAGCCTCGAGCCGCATCTGCTGCTGGAGGCGATCAGCTTCGTCGTCGACATGCACGACGACAGCTCGCTGCTCGAGCTGTTCGCGGTGCGGCGGATGCTGGAATCGCAGGCCACGGGCCTCGCGGCAGGCAACGCCACCGAGGAGCAGGCACAGGGCCTCCTGGACGAGATCGGCTCCGTCGACGCGGATGCCGTCAGCATCGACGACCTCGTCGCCCACGACATCCGCTTCCACGGCTCCATCGTGCGCCTGGCCGGCAACGACTACCTGGCGAGCCTGATCGACGGGCTCAGCAGCCAGACGATCCGCGCGCGTGTGTGGCGCGGGCTGACGGAGCAGGGGGCCGTGGACCGCACGCTGTCCGAGCATCTGGCCATCGCCGAGGCGATCGCCCAGCACGACTCGGCGCTGGCGACCTCGCTGGCCACCGCCCACGTCGCCGGCGTGGAGCGCTGGCTGCGCCAGGCGGCGAACGCCTGACGCCCTGTCGGCCCCGTACGACCGGAGCTGTCAGGCGCCCAGGCGCCCCATCGCGGCGTCGAACTCGGCGGCGGAGGAGTCGCTCACGGGATCGTGCAGCAGCGCGTCGAGCACATCGGGCGCGGCCGTGAAGTACGGCACGCCCGCGAGCCGCAGCTCGACGATGTCCTGCGGTGAGCGCAGGCTGGCGGCCAGCACGTTCGTGTCGGTGCCCTCGCACACGGCCTGCATCCGGGTGATGAGATCGGCGCCGTCGAGGCCGGCATCGCGCATCCGCCCGAGGTAGGGAGCGATGTACCGCACCCCGATGCTCGCGCAGGCGAGCGCCTGTGCCACGGAGTAGACGGCCGTCACCAGCACCGAGGCGCCGTCGCGGACCAGGGCGGACGCCGCTGCGAAACCCTCAGCCGTGGCGGGGACCTTCACGGCGACCCGCTGCCCGAGTTCGAGGATGCCGGCGGCGTTGTGCAGGAACGCGTCCCGGTCTCCGCCCCAGGTCTGGAAGAACACCTCCCGCGCGCCCTCCTCGACCCATCGTGCGTACAGCGACGGGATCTCGGATGCCATGCGTCCGCCGCGCTCGAGGATCGTCGGGTTCGTCGTGACGCCATGCACGACACCCGCGGCGAGCAGTCGACCGACCCGCTCGGTGTCGGCGCTGTCCACGTACAGCCGGGGCGCGGTCATCCGGTCTCCTCTCCTGGCCCGGTGACGGGCAGCCCGAGAACCTGTCACTACAGGTCACTCTGCCGATAATGTAATGACAGCGTCCATCTGAAGTCAAAGACGATCGGGAGAACATGACCAACGACCAGCCCGCCCGCACCGGCGTCGTGATCGTCGGAAGCGTGACCGCTGACGTGACCACCTTCTCCCAGCGCCTGCCCGCTCGCGGCGAGACCATCCTCGGCGACCAGTTCACGCTGCTGCTCGGCGGCAAGGGCGCGAACCAGGCCGTCGCCGCGGGCCTGGCCGGAGCCCGCACGAGCTTCGTCGGCTGCGTGGGGGACGACCTGTTCCACGACCTCATCGTCGACGGGCTCAGCGGCGCGGGTGTCGACCTCACCCACCTGCGCACCGTCCCGGGCCCCACCGGCATCGCGCACATCCGCGTCGACGCCTCGGCGCAGAACGACATCGTGATGGTTCCCCTGGCGAACGCTCAGCTCAGCGCCGAGCAGATCGACGCCGCACTCGAGGCGCTCGCCCCGACCACCTCCGTGCTGCTCACGCAGTTGGAGACGCCGGCATCCCTCACGCTGCACATCACCCAGCGCGCACGCCAGCTGGGCATGACCGTGGTGCTCGACCCCGCACCCGCGGCGACGCTGGACGCCGAGGTGTGGCGCAGCATCGACATCGTCACCCCCAACGAGACCGAGGCCACGCTCATCAGCGGGATCGAGGTCACCGACGCCGCCTCCGCGGAGGAGGCCGGTCGCTGGTTCCTGGCCCAGGGAGTGGGCTCGGCCGTGATCACCATGGCGGAGAAGGGCTCCTGCGTGGTGACCGCCGAGGGCACCTCGTTCATCGAGCCCATCCCCGTCGAGCCGATCGACACGACCGCCGCCGGCGACGCGTACGCCGGGTACCTGGGAGCCGCCCTCGCCGAGGGCTGGACGCTCGCCGATGCCACCCGCCTCGCCAGTGCCGCCGGGGCCATCGCCGTGACCCGCCAGGGCGCCTCGCCGAGCCTGCCCCGACGCACCGAGGTCGACGCATTGCTGGCCGCGCAGCAGAACTAGGAGGAGCCATGCGCAAGACGTCCACCACGATCAACCCGGCCCTGTCACGGGTGATCAGCGAGACCGGCCACACCGATCTGATCGTCGTGACGGATGCCGGGCTGCCGATCCCGCCCGGGTCCGAGCGGATCGATCTGGCATACCGCCCCGGCGCCCCCGCGTTCTTCGACGTGCTCGACACGGTGCTCGCCGAGATGGTCGTGGAGGGCGCGACGGTCTCCGCCGAGGTCGCCGAGGCCAGCCCGCACGTGCTCGACGCGCTGCGCGAGCGGCTCCCCGGCATCGAGATCGAGCTGGTGCCGCACGTGGAGTTCAAGCAGCGCACACTTGCCGCGCGCGCCTTCGTGCGCTCCGGCGAGTTCACGCCCTACGCCAACGTGATCCTGCACGCCGGCGTCGCATACTGAGGAGCATGATGACCACGGGGGGAATCGACCGGCTCTCGGCCACACCCATGTACGACCAGCTGCGGCAGCTGATCATCGACCACATCGAGCAGGACGGCCTGCACCCGGGTGATCCGCTGCCCGGCGAGCACCGGCTGTGCGAGCAGTACGGGATCTCGCGCACGGTCGTGCGTCAGGCGCTCGCGCAGCTCGAGCACGAGGGCCTCGTCGAACGGGTCAAGGGCAAGGGCACCTTCGTCGCGCGCCCGCGCACCAGCGAGTCGCTGGTGCACACGCTGGTCGGCCTGTACGACGAGGTCGCGAGCCGCGGCGGTCACGTGCACAGCGACATCCTCCGGCACGAGACCATCGAGGCGGATGCCGAGGTCGCGGCCGCCCTCGAAGTGGAGGAGGGATCGCCGATCGTGGTGCTGACGCGTCTGCGTCACGTCGACGGCGACGCCTGGTCCCTTTCCACGACGTGGATGCCGGAGGCCGTGGGCGCGGTCACCCTGGGCGAGGATCTGCACGAGACCTCGCTGTACCGGCTGCTCGAGGAGCACGGGATCGTCGCGACCAGCGGCGTGCGCTCCGCCGAGGCGACGGTCGCCACCCACGAGCAGGCCCAGCTGCTGGGTGTGAGTGCCGGGTCGGCGCTGCTGCGTCTGCGCAGCGTGAGCCGCGACGCGTCCGGCACCCCGATCGAGTTCTTCATCGCGCACCATCGCGGCGACCGCTCGCGCTTCGAGTTCCAGCTCGGCCCGGAGGCCTCGCGCGGGTCGCTGGTCCGCATCCCCTGAGCCGGGCAGCGGATATTCTCTGAGTCGACACGCGATCGAGGGGGAGACGACGATCATGCGCGAGGAAGACGCACCTGCGTCGGGGGCCGGATACCCGGTGATCCCGCCTGCACCGCCAGAGCCGACGGATGCCGCGCGCACGGCGCCCCCGGGGATGCCGACCGCGCCGCCCTACGGCGCATCCGCCGACGGCGCTCCGGTCCCCGCGCCGCCCACATGGGGTGCCGCCCCACCCACATGGGGCGCCGCGCCGGCGCAGCCCTACGGCCTCCCCGCCGTGCCCGCACCGCCGTACGCGACACAGCCATACGGCGCGCAGGCCGCACCGCCATACGGATCGCAGCCGTACGGATCGCCGGTCGCGCCACCCTACGGCGCCCAGCCGGCACGGTCCTACGGCTCACAACCCGCGCAGCCCTACGGCCTGCCGTCCGGACCGCCGTACGCACCGCAGCCCGCGCCGGGGCGCGGTGCCACACAGCCCGGAAACCCCGCCCCGCAGTCGTACGGCCTGCCGCCGACCCCGGTCTGGGGCGGGCAGCCTTCCCCCGCGACGCCGGCAGCCTCCGGACCGGGCCATCAGCCCGAGCAGGCCTCTCAGCGCTGGCTCACGGCCGTGATCGTCGGCGGGATCGTCGTGGGCGTCGCGATCATCTTCGTGCTCATCCGGATGCTGCTCGTCGGCCCCGCCTACCTGTTCGACTTCAGCTCGGGCCCGGCGCCCGCATCGACGTCGGATTCGGACACGACCGCCACCGGCTCCGGAGAGGACCCGGCTGACGGCGCAGGCTCCTCCACGGGTTCGGCCGCCACGATCGGCGACGAGCTGCAGGCGAAGCTCGATGAGTACCGCACGGCGCGCGACGACGGGTCGCTCTGGCAGAAGATCCCCGACGACGAGTTCAACCGCACGGCGGTGACCGCGTTCCTGTACATCGTCACCGATCTGAAGGCGGCGACGATCTGGGGCGTGACCGACGAGCAGGCCCGGGAGTACACCGCGAAGGTCGCCGAAGTCGAGGCGAAGCTGCTCGCCCAGCAGCCGCTCGGCGAGGACATCCACATCGAACTCGAGACGCGCACGTTCGACTACGACGGCTCCACGGGCGAGGGCGGCTACACGGACAACTGACCCGATCGGAGCGCCCCGCTACGCTCGAAGCATGAGTGAATGGGTCAGTTCCGCCATCCGGGTCCTGGAAGCGGATGCCAACCGCTCCGCCGACACGCACCTGCACCTGTTCCCGCTGCCCGCCGACTGGGGCATCGACCTGTATCTGAAGGATGAGTCGGTGCATCCCACCGGCTCACTCAAGCACCGCCTCGCCCGCTCGCTGATCCTCTACGGCCTGGTCAACGGACTGATCGACGAGGGCACGACCCTGGTGGAGTCCTCCAGCGGGTCGACCGCTGTGAGCGAGGCGTATTTCGCGCGGATGCTGGGGCTCGACTTCATCACCGTCGTGCCGCGCTCCACCAGCCAGGAGAAGATCGACCTCATCGAGTTCTACGGCGGCAACTGCCACCTGGTCGAGAGCGCCGACCAGATCTCCCCCGAGGCTCGCCGGCTGGCAGCCGGCTGCAACGGCCACTATCTCGACCAGTTCACCTACGCCGAGCGCGCCACCGACTGGCGCGGCAACAACAACATCGCCGAGAGCGTGTTCAGCCAGCTCGCCGAGGAGCGGCACCCGATCCCCCGATGGATCGTGGTCGGTGCGGGCACCGGCGGCACCAGCGCCACGTTCGGCCGTTACGTGCGCTACCGTCGCCACGCCACGCAGGTGGCCGTGGTCGACCCGGAGGGCTCCGCGTTCTACGCCGGCTGGAAGGGCGACGCGGATGCCGCAGGCAGCCCGTCCCGGATCGAGGGCATCGGCCGCCCGCGCGTGGAGGCCTCGTTCGTGCCGAGCGTGATCGACGAGATGATCCAGGTGCCGGATGCCGCGTCGGTCGCCGCCATCCGGCTGCTGCGCGAGCGCACCCTGCACTGGGCCGGCGGCTCGACCGGCACCAACCTCTATGGCGCCTTCGAACTGATCGGCCGGATGCACGACGCCGGCGAGACCGGCAGCGTCGTCACGCTGATCTGCGACGGCGGCGCCCGCTACGCCGAGACCTACTACTCGGATGGCTGGGTGGCCTCGCAGGGCTGGGACCTGGCCCCGCACCGCTCGCGCATGGAGGCCTTCCTGGCCGGAGGCGCCTGGTCCTGACAGGACGACGGCCTCGCGACTACAGTGAGCGCATGACCACGCTCATCCTCACGGTCGCGGGAGCGGATCGCCCCGGACTCGTCTCCGCCGTCGCCGATCTCACGGGCGCCTACGGGTGCAACTGGGAGAACAGCAGCCTCGCCGAGCTCGCCGGGACCTTCGCCGGCGTCATCCAGCTGACCGTCGCGGACGATCGCGTCGACGAGCTGCGCGACGCCCTGCGCGGCCTCGACGGGATGCTCGCGGTGACCGTCAGCACCGGATCGGACGCGACCACGGCGCCCGAGGAGCGGCACGTGTCCGTCACGGTGCTGGGCGATGACCGCCCCGGCATCGTCCGCGAGGTGTCCGGCGTGCTCAGCGCGCACGCGCTCAGCATCCGCAGCATGACCACCGAGACCCGCGACGCCGCCATGGCCGGCGGGCGGCTGTTCGAATCCGCCGTGACGGCCTCGGCACCGGCATCCGCCGATCTGGATGCCCTGCGCGCCGACATCGAGAGGCTCACGCACGACCTGCAGGTCGACATCAGCATCCTGTGACCGCGCTGCCGTCACCCCGCATGTGCCACAGTTGTGGGAGCGCCGCCGAGGTGGGTGGCGGGAATGCCGAGGATGCCCATGTCCGATGACCGCGACGCGCGCGTGATCTCCGCCCTCATCGCCGCACTGCCGGACGGCTCCGTCATCACGAACCTCGACTCCCTGCAGGCGTACCGGCGCGACCGCGCGGAGGATCCGGATGCCGGCACCCCGCTCGCCGTGGTGCGTGCGACCACCACGGAGGACGTGCAGGCGGCCGTGCGCATCGCCGCGCAGGAGGGGGTCGGAGTGATTCCCCGCGGAGCCGGCTCGGGGCTGTCGGGCGGATCGTCCGCCGTCGACGGGGCCATCGTGATCTCGCTGGAGAGGATGCGGGAGATCCGCATCGCCCCCGCCCTGCAGATGGCCGTGGTGCAGCCGGGCGCCTTCAACGCGGAGGTCAAGGCGGCGGCATCCGAGCACGGCCTCTGGTACCCGCCCGATCCGTCGTCGCAGGAGTTCTGCTCGATCGGGGGCAACATCGCCACCAATGCCGGCGGACTGTGCTGCGTGAAGTACGGCGTCACCACCGACTACGTGCTGGGTCTGACGGTCGTGCTCGCGGACGGACGCGCGATCACGCTCGGCGGGCCGCGGCTGAAGGATGTGGCCGGGCTCTCGCTCACCAAGCTGTTCGTGGGCAGCGAGGGCACGCTCGGGATCGTGACGGAGGCGACCCTGCGGCTCGTCCCGGCGCAGCGCACGCCGACCACGCTCGTCGCGATGTTCCCGACCGTCGAGGGCGCGATCAGGGCGGTGGTCGACATCAAGGCCGCCATGCGCCCGTCGATGCTGGAGTTCATGGACCGCGTCACCATCAACGCGGTCGAGGACATGATGCGGATGGATCTCGACCGGGAGTCGGCGGCGATGCTCATCGTGCAGTCGGACGAGTCCGTCGAGGTGGCGGCTGCGCAGATCGAGGCCATCGAGCAGACCTGCGGGCTGCACGGGGCATCCGAGGTGTACGCGACCAGCGATCCGGACGAGAGCGAGGCGCTCATCGAGGCGCGGCGGCAGGCGATCCCAGCGGTGGAGAAGCGCGGGGCGCTGCTGCTGGAGGACGTCGGCGTGCCGCTGCCGCACCTGGGCGATCTGATCGACGGCATGCGCGCGATCGCCCAGGCGCGCGGCGTCGAGATCGCCGTGGTCGCCCATGCCGGAGACGGAAACACGCATCCGCTGATCGTGCTGGACCCGACGGATGCCGAGCAGCGCGCCAACGCCGACCTCGCCTTCGGGGAGGTGATGGCGCTCGCGATCGAGCTGGGCGGCACGATCACCGGCGAGCACGGCATCGGGCGGCTCAAGCAGCCCTGGCTGGCCGACTACCTCGGCGACGACGTGCTGGAGCTGAACCTGCGCATCAAGAAGGCGCTCGACCCGCAGAACATCCTCAACCCGGGCGCGATGTTCGGGCCTCTGTGACGACGCCCGGCAGAGGGGCATCCGAGTCGCGGGACCGGGTCAGCTGAGCGCCGAGTTCTTCTTGACCCAGTACTCCGTGTAGGCGACGTGCGCCGAGGCCGCGGACGACGCGGCGACCGGATCCCCGTCCGTCAGCCCGCGCAGGATCGCACGATGGCCGGCATCGGAGTGCAGCTTGAGCTCCGCCGCGTCCTCGGAGTTCGCCATGCGGTATGAGCGGGAGCGCGATCTGAGCACATCGATGAGGCTGGTGAGCGCGTCCTGACCCGCCACGCGCGCGATCGTCATGTGGAACTCGTGGTCGATCCGGGACTGCTCGTCGAAGTCCGTCGTCGCCTCGTTCTCATCGAGGAGTCGCTCCAGCTGTTCCAGGGTGTCCCGGTCGATCCGGGATGCCGCGAGGGCCGTGACATGGGGCTCGAGCGCTCTGCGCAGCTCGGTCAGCTCCAGCACGCCCTCCATGGGCAGCAGTCCGACGGTCAGAGAGAGGCTCCTGATGAGGTCGGCGGCGCGGAGATCGCCGACATAGCTGCCGGAGCCGTGCCGGGTCTCCAGCACCCCGAGAGCGGCGAGCATCCTGATCGCCTCCCGCAGCGACCCGCGCGAGACTCCCAGCTGCTCGCACAGCTCGCCCTCACTGGGCAGCCTGTCGCCGGGCCGCAGCGTGCCGTCGGCGATGAGCGCACGCAGGCCGTGCAGTGCCGTGTCGAGCGCGCTCATGCGTGCCCCTCTCCCCTCGAGCCGGACTCCTGAATTCTGACGGATTTCACCCCTCCTCCATATTTGTATAACAACTTTTGACTTCTGGGCAGACTTCCCTCGCATTCCGGCGACGATTGTGGCAAGGTTGTGCAACAACTTGCTGTAATGACAGATGAGGACCAATGACGGACACCCCCGTTGCCGCCCCACTCCGGCTGAACTCCTTCGCCCGTGCGCGTGATGCGTGGCCCCTGGATCCGAGCATCATCCACCTCAACCACGGCTCGTTCGGCGCCGTGCCGACCCCGGTCGTCGCACACCAGGACGAGCTCCGCCGCCGGGCCGACCGCAACCCGGTGGAATGGTTCCCGCGCATCGGCGAGCGCGTGCGCGCGGCCCGGGAGCGCACCGCGCCGTTCGTCGGTGCCCGCCCCGAGGACAGCGTCTTCGTCCCGAACGCCTCCGCAGCGGCGACCGTCGTCTACAACGCCCTGCGCCTCGAGGCGGGCGACGAGATCCTCGTCACCGACCACGGGTACGGCGCGGTCACCATGGGCGCGCAGCGCCTGGCCCGCCGCTTCGGCGCACAGGTCCGCACGGTCGGTATCCCGCTGTCCGCCTCCGACGATGAGGTCGTGCAGCTGTTCGCCGAGGCCCGCACCGCGCACACCCGGCTCATCGTTGTGGATCAGATCACGTCCCCCACCGCCCGCCGTCTCCCCACCCGGCGCATCGCCGAGGATGCCGCGCCGCACGGCATCCGCACCCTCGTCGACGGCGCGCACGCACCCGGCCTCATCCCGGATGCCGCCGTCGCCGGCGGCGGCGACTGGTGGTTCGGGAACATGCACAAGTGGCCGTGCGCCCCGCGCGGCTCGGCGCTGCTGGTCACCCAGGCGCACGACCGCCAGGAGCTGTGGCCGCTGATCGACTCGTGGGGAGCGCCCGAATCGTTCCCGGGCCGCTTCGACACGCAGGGCACGATCGACGCCACCACGTACCTCAGCACGCCCGCGGCGATCGACTTCATCGAGCAGGAGATCGGCTGGGCGACCGCCCGCGAGGCGATGACAGGCATGGCGGACGCCGGCGCGGAGGCGATCGCCGAGGCATTGCGCCCGTACAGCGACACCGATCCGCTGACGCCGCTCCCCTCGCCGGTGCCGTCGATGCGCCTGATCCGCCTCCCCCAGGGCCTGGGCGCCACACGCGAGGACGCCGACGAGCTGCGCATGCAGCTGCTGGACGAGGTGGGCGTCGAGACGGCGTTCACCAGCTTCCGCGGAGTCGGCTACTACCGCCTGTCGGTGCACCTCTACACCGAGACCTCCGACTTCGAGGCGTTCGTCGAGCGGTGCGTGCCGCAGCTGCTCCGGCGGGCCGGCATCGGCATCCGCTCCTCGGCATCCATCTCCTGACAAACAGACGCAACATCCCACACCCCGATTGAGAGGCACAACATGAAGAAAAGGATCCTGACGGTCGCCGCGGGCATCGGCACCGTCGCCGCCCTCGCCCTGACCGGCTGCTCATCCGGAGGCGCCCCCGCCACCGACGGCTCCGTCACGCTGCAGATGGTCGAGAGTCTGACGAACCCGGCCCGCACCAAGCTGATCCGCTCGATGCTGGACGACTTCCAGAAGGAGAACCCGAAGATCAAGGTCAACCTGGTCTCGCCTCCCACCGAGCAGGCCGACCAGAAGATCCAGCAGATGCTGCAGTCCGGTCGCGGCGTCGACGTGCTCGAGGTCCGCGACATCACGGTCGGGCCGTTCTCGAACAACGGATGGCTGTACGACCTGAAGAGCGACCTCGACAAGTGGGACGGCTGGGGCGACCTGACCGACAACGCCAAGTCCGCATCGGTCGCCGAGGACGGCAAGACCTACTTCGTTCCCTACGGCTTCTACGGCCTGTCGCTGTTCTACCGCACCGACCTGGTGAAGCAGGCCGGCTTCGACGGCCCGCCGCACAGCTGGACCGACCTGCTCGAGCAGGCGTCCAAGATCCAGGACCCGGGCAAGAACATCTACGGCTACGCGTTCCGCGGCGGCCAGAACGCCAACAGCAACGTGGTCGCCGCCATCGAGGCGTACACGATCGACGACCTCAACGTCGATGACGCGTTCCTGCTGAAGGACGGCAAGACGATGTTCTCCGCCCCGGAGGCGCAGCAGGCGGTCGACGACTACTTCGACCTGTTCAAGAAGGCCTCACCGCCCTCCGCCGTCTCCTGGGGCTACCCCGAGATGGTGGCGGGCTTCACCAACGGCTCGACCGCGTTCCTCCTGCAGGATCCCGAGGTGATCGCCACCGTGCAGTCCTCGTCGCTCAAGGCCGACCAGTGGGACACCGCCCCGCTTCTCGTGGGCCCCAGCGGCAAGGCCGCCCAGCCGCTGGCCGTCGCCGGGTGGGGCGTCGCACAGAAGAGCGCCAACAAGGAGGCCGCGACCAAGCTGGTCGAGTTCCTCTCGTCGAAGGAGCCCGCCACGAAGTTCGCCCAGGCGAACAGCCTGGTGCCGATCATCGCATCCGCTGCGGATGACGACTTCTACAAGACCGGCCCCTGGAGCAGTTACGTCACCATGACGAAGGACCCGGAGACCTACGTCAACGTGCGTCAGCCCCGCGGCGTCAGCTGGTGGACCGAGTGGATCCAGAAGTCGGACCAGGACGTGCAGAAGGTGCTGCTCGGCAACATGTCGACGAGCGAGCTGCTGAAGTCCTGGGACGAGTTCTGGACGGAGAAGTACGCGTCCCAGAAGAAGGGCTGAGTCGTGACGAGCACGCACTCGAAGGGAGGCTCCGTCGGCACGGCCGGCGGGGCCTCCCGGCGCCGTCCGTTCCGCTCCCGGCAGGCGCTGACGCTGCTGGCGTTCATGCTGCCCGCGATCGTGTTCGTCTGCTGGTTCACGTACTGGCCGATGCTCCAGGGCGCACGGATGGCGTTCCACGACTGGAACCTGTGGGATCTGACCTCCACACCGTGGGTCGGGTTCGACAACTTCGTCGCGGTCTTCCAGGATCCGCTGTTCCCGCAGGTGGCGTGGAACTCGGTGCTCTGGGTGGTCGGCTCCCTGGTCCCCCAGCTGGTGATCGGATTCCTGATCGCGCTCGCGCTGCGCAAGCGGTTCCGGTTCCGCGGCCTCTACCAGGCGCTGGTGTTCTTCCCCTGGGCGGTGTCGGGATTCCTGATCGGGATGCTGTTCCGCTGGATGTTCAACGCCGAGTTCGGCGTCGTCAACGACCTGCTCATGAAGGCCGGTCTCATCGCGCAGCCGCTGCCCTGGCTGGCCGACCCCAAGCTGGCGATGTTCGCGGTGATCACCGCCAACATCTGGTACGGCGTGACGTTCTTCGCCATCATGATCCTGGCGGCTCTGCAGTCGGTGCCCGACGACGTGCTGGAGGCTGCGAGCCTCGACGGCGCCGGCAAGGCCCGTCAGCTGTTCTCGATCATCATCCCGTACATCTCGGTCACGCTGATGCTGACGATCCTGCTGCGGGTGATCTGGATCTTCAACTTCCCGGACATCATCTGGGCGATGACCAACGGCGGGCCTGCCAAGCAGACGCACATCATCACCACCTGGATGATCGACTACACCCAGCAGGGCAACTACGGCATCGCGAGCGCGATCGGACTGGTCGTCGTCGCCATCCTGTTCGTGTTCTGCGCGTTCTACCTGGTCGCGATGAGGAAGGTGCAGCGATGACCTCCACGATGACGTCTCCGATCAACGCGACACGGCGCCTGACCGTGCCGAACCCGGCATCCGCTCCCCGCGGTCCACGCACGGTGACCGTCGGCGGCGTGGTGCGCGTCGTCGGGCTGGCGCTCTGGCTGATCATCACGCTGTTCCCGCTGTACTGGATCGCGCTGACCTCGTTCAAGGCGCCGGGCACGATCAATCGCTACCCGATCGAGTACTGGCCGAGCGAGCCATCCCTGGCGAACTACGTGAGCCTGTTCCAGGACAGCGCCTTCGGGGTCTTCCTGGGCAACTCCGCACTGGTCGCGCTGACCGCCGGGGCCGTGGCCACGCTGATCGCGCTGCTGAGCGCCTACGTGATCGCACGTTTCGAGTTCCGCGGCAAGGGCGCGGTGCTGATCGCATTCCTGCTGACGCAGATGATCCCGGCGTTCATCGCACTGGGACCGCTGTACTCGATGATGAGCGACCTGGGCCTGGTCGACACCAAGCCCGGCCTGATCCTGGTGTACATCGCGATCTGCATCCCGTTCTCGACGGTCATGCTGCGCGGCTTCTTCGAGAACGTGCCGGACGCGCTCGAGGAGGCGGCGATGATCGACGGATGCTCGCGCCTGGGCGCACTGTTCCGGGTGCTCGTCCCGGTGATGACGCCGGGCATCATCGCCGCGTTCATCTTCAACTTCGTGAACTGCTGGAACGAGCTGTTCCTGTCGGTGGTGCTGATGAACACCGACGAGAACCGCACGGTGCCGTCGGCGCTGAACGGCTTCATCTCGACGTTCAACATCGACTGGGGCTCGATGTCGGCGGCGGCCGTGCTGACCATCCTGCCGACCATGCTGATGTTCGCTCTGGCGAGCCGGTGGATCGTGGCCGGACTGACGTCGGGCGCCGTGAAGGAGTGATGCAGGACTGCCCGGGGGCGCTTCAGGCGAAGCACCCCCGGGCAGTCGGATGCCTCAGACCAGGCGCTCCTTCGGGGAGACCGTGTAGGTGTCCTCGGGGTCGTCGAACACCACGCCGGCGAGCGCGGTGTCGATGGCGGTCATCACCTCGGCGTCCAGCTTCACGCCGGAGGCCTTGACGTTGTCGGCGAGCTGCTCGGGACGCGAGGCGCCGACCAGGGCCGCGGCCACGTTCGGGTTCTGCAGCACCCAGGCGATCGCGAGCTGCGGCATCGTCAGGCCCGCCTCGGCCGCGATCGGCTTGAGGTTCTGCACGGCCGCGAGGATGTCGTCCTGCAGGAAGCGCTGGATGAAGTGCGCACCCGAGTGCGGGTCGGTGGCGCGCGAGCCGTCCGGCACCGGCTGACCGGGCAGGTACTTGCCGCTGAGCACGCCCTGCGCCATCGGCGACCAGACGATCTGCGAGATGCCCAGCTCCTCCGAGGCGGGCACGACCTTGCCCTCGATCACGCGGTGCAGCATGGAGTACTGCGGCTGGTTCGAGATGAGCTGCACGCCCAGCTCGCGGGCCAGCGCGTGGCCCTCGCGCAGCTGCTCGGCGGTCCACTCCGAGACGCCGATGTACAGCGCCTTGCCCTGGCGGACCACGTCGGCGAAGGCCTGCATGGTCTCCTCGAGCGGGGTCTCGTGGTCGTAGCGGTGCGCCTGGTACAGGTCGACGTACTCCACGCCGAGGCGCTGCAGCGAGCCGTCGATCGAGTCGCGGATGTGCTTGCGGCTCAGGCCGGTGTCGTTCGGGCCCTTCGGGCCGGTCGGGAAGTACACCTTGGTGAAGATCTCGAGGCCTGCGCGGCGCTGACCGGCGAGCGCCTTGCCGAGCACGACCTCGGCTGCGGTGTTGGCATAGGTGTCCGCGGTGTCGAACGTGGTGATGCCGGCATCCAGCGCGGCGTGCACGGTGGCGACAGCGGCATCGTCACCCACCTGCGAGGCGTGCGTGACCCAGTTGCCGTAGGTGATCTCCGAGACCTTGAGACCGCTGTTGCCGAGATAGCGATAGTTGACCATGGGACAACGCTATCCCCCTCCCAGCATGGCAAGGGCCGTGCTCTGTCACACTGTTCCCATGTCCACCCTGCCGCGGCTGCTGTACGTCGAGGACGAGGCCGAGACCGCCGCGATCGTCGTGGAGGTGCTCTCGGACGAGTACCTCGTCGACCACGCGCGCACGGGCGAGCACGGGCTGGAGCTCGCGCTCGGACAGCGGTACGACGTGATGGTCGTCGACCGGCGCCTCCCCGGCATGACGGGTGCCGAGCTGCTGCAGGCCGTGCGCACCGCCCACATCACCACCCCGGCCATCATGCTCACCGCACTGGGCACAGTGGCCGACCGGGTGAGCGGCCTGGATGCCGGGGCCGACGACTACCTGCTCAAACCCTTCGACTTCGACGAGCTGCGCGCCCGGCTGCGCGCACTGATGCGCGGGCGAGGGCCTGGCACGCGCCGGGAGATCGGCGACTGGCTGTTCTCCACGACCTCCCTGGTGCTCTACGGTCCCGACGGCGGACGCGTGCCGCTCACTCAGGCCGAGGCCGATCTGCTCGAGCTGCTGACCTCCAGCCCCGAGCACGTGTTCTCGCGCGAGGAGATCGTCGCGAGCCTCTTCCCGGGCGGCTCGGCGGGCACCGTCGACGCCTACGTGCACTACATCCGCCGCAAGACGACCCCCGAGATCATCGACACAGTCCGCGCACGCGGCTATCGCAGCGGGATGCCGCGATGAGCGCCCGCACCGACCACGCCGTCGCCGCCGATCGCGCGCGAGTGCAGCGCTCCGCGCTGCGCACGGGCCTGTGGGTCGGCATCGCATCCGCTGCCGTGGTGACCGCGGTGACGGCCACGATCATCACCGCGCTTCTCACCGCGAGCCGGCCGGGCCCGCGCTCGCACGGCCGGCCAGGCGAGCCGCTCGGCGATCGCATCCTCGACCTCGACGACGTACTGCCCGTCGTGATCGCGATGGGCGTGATCGGAGTGCTGCTGCTGGGCGTCATCGCATGGTACGCGTCGCGCCGGGCATCCGAGCCCCTCGCCGAGGCCCTCGGCGTGCAGCGCGCCTTCGTGGCGGATGCGAGTCATGAGCTGCGCACGCCGCTCACCACCTTGAACAGCCGCATCCAGCTGGCGGAGCACCGGCTGCGACAGGGCGAGGACGTCGGACGGGTGCTGGCCGACATGCGCGCGGATGCCGCGGTGATGGATGCCGTGCTCACGGATCTGCTGCTGGCGGCCGAGACCGCAGGAGGCCGGGAATCGGATGCCACGGCCTCGGCCTCGGTCTTCGAGTCCTTGCAGGACGCCGCCGCCCTGATCGCTCCGCGGGCCGCCGAGCGCGGCGTGCGTGTCGACGTGCAGGCGCCCGCGGATCTGCAGGTGGCCGCCGAGCAGACGGCGCTCATGCGCGCCGTGATCGCCCTGCTCGACAACGCCGTGCGGTACAGCCCGGACGGCACGAGCGTGCAGCTGACCGCGGTCGCATCGGGGCGGCAGGCGCAGATCCGAGTCGCCGATCACGGTCCGGGGCTCGGCGACATGGACCCGGAGCGCGTCTTCGAGCGGTTCGCCCGGTCCACGGCGTCCACCGAGCGACGCGGGTTCGGGCTGGGCCTCGCCCTGGTGCGCGACGTCGCGAACCGATTCGGCGGCTCGGTCGAGGTGGAGCGCACCTCCCCTGCCGGGACGACCTTCCTGCTGACGCTTCCGCGAGCCTGACGACGCCCAAACGGGCCGCAGGCTGGGAATCATCGATCCCCTTCCTATGAGAACGCGCAGGATGCCGGATTCTTGGGGCTTTCTTGGCGGCCGGGCGCGACAGTCATCCCATGAGCGAGAACGACGAGAACACTTCTGTCCCCGGTGAGGCCGCCGACGGCGGCGCTCCCGACACGACGCCGGCCGCCGGTGCCGCACCGGCAGCAGCACCGGATGCTGCGCCGACGGCGCCCGCTGCGGCTCAGACCCCGCCCGCTCCGCCGGCGCCGGGGACTCCGACCGCACCCGCGGTGCCGACCACCCCGATCCTCCCGACGACGCCCGTCGATCAGGTGGCGCCTGGTGGCGCACCCGCCGCGGTGTACCCCGGAGCCGCTGCCGTACCGGTGTCGGCGAAACCGTTCTGGAGCCGCACCGGCACACGCATCGGAGCCGGCGTCGTCGGCGGCGTGGTCGTCCTGATGCTCGGCTTCGGCGGCGGCTGGGTGGCCCACAGCGTGGTGCGCCCGTTCGGCATGCACGAGCAGGCCTGGGGCGGCCCGGGTGGCGATCGTGGCATGAGGCACGACGGCTTCGACGGCCAGCGCGCACCGCGCGGGGGCCAGGGCTTCGGCGACGGCCAGCGCCCCGGTGGCTCGAGCGGATCCGACGACGGCAGCACGGGCGGCAACGACTCCGACGACACCCCGACCCCCGGCAGCACACCGGGCTCCTGAGCCCCGGGTCGGGACGGAAGCCGTGGGAACCCCCTCCGAACCGGCGTCCGTCGCGACCCGGGCCAACCATCACACGACCACCGCAGGGAGGCACGACATGGTCACGATCACCGCTCCGGCCGGCGCACCGGCAAGCCGCGCACGAGCCCGCCGCCCCAGCGCCGGCGTACGGCGGCGCCGTGCCGAGCTGTGGAGTCTCGGCGCCACCGTCGTCGTCTGGACGACCTGCCTGTACGTCGTGGCTCTGTGGGTCGCCGGCGGAGGTGTGCAGGCGCTGTTCACGAGCCGCGCCGATCTGCTGAACTCGGCCGGCCGCCTCACGGGTCTGGTCGCCTCGAACCTGCTGCTCCTGCAGGTGCTGCTGATGGCGCGCGTCCCGCTGTTCGAGCGCGGATTCGGCCGCGACGGGATGACGCGGATGCACCGGCTCGTCGGCTTCTGGTCGTTCGCGCTGCTCCTCACGCACATCGGGCTGCAGACGCTCGGCTATGCGGCATCCGCCGGGCTCAACCCGCTCGTGCAACTGTGGCAGTTCGTCGTGGACTACCCGGGGATGCTGCTGGCGGCCGCGGGCACCGCGCTCGTCATCCTCGTCGCACTCACCTCGATGAAACGCGCACGGCGCCGGCTGCGCTACGAGTCGTGGCACCTGCTGCACCTGTACGGCTATCTCGGCGCAGGGCTCGCGCTGCCGCATCAGCTGTGGACGGGGTCGGACTTCACGGCCTCCGCCGCGGCCACCTGGTACTGGTGGGGCCTGTGGATCCTGACCGCCGTCGCGGTGATCGCCTATCGCGTGATCGTGCCGCTGGTGCGCTCCCGCCGGCATCTGCTGCGCGTCGCGAGCGTCACCCGGGACGGCGCCGACGGGGTGACCGTGCGGATGCGCGGCGAGGGCATCGCGCGACTCGGCGCGCAGCCAGGGCAGTTCTTCGTCTGGCGCTTCATGGACGGGCCGGGCTGGACGCGAGGGCATCCCTTCTCGCTCTCGGCCGCGCCGACCGGCGACGAGCTGACCATCTCGGCCCGGCTCGTCGGCGACGGAACGTCGCGGCTCGCCGCCCTGCGGCCGGGCACCCGGGTGCACGTCGAGGGTCCCTACGGCGGATTCACCGGCGAGCGCAGGCGAGGTCGGCGGATGCTGATGATCGGCGCGGGCGCCGGCGTCGCGCCCCTGGTGTCGCTGCTCGAGGGAGAGTCGTACGCCCCGGGCGAGGCGGTGATCATCACCCGCGACACCACTCCCGAGGTGGCGCTGCGCACGGATGCGCTGGCCGGGCTGGTGCGCGACCGCGGCGTGCGTCACATCGCCCTGCCCGGACGCCGCGCGCGGTCCGGTGCCGTGTGGCTGCCGGAGTCGCACTCCCGCTGGAACGGTGCCGACGCTCTGCGTCACCTCGCTCCCGATGTGCTCGAGCACGAGGTGTACGTGTGCGGTCCGCCGGACTGGGCGGATGCCGTGCTGCGCGACCTGCGCGCGGCCGGTTTCCCGCCCGAGCGCATCCGCCGCGAGGCGTTCGCGATCTGAGCATCCGGCCCTGTGAACGCGGACGACGACCCTGACGACGAGGAGAAGATCATGGAACGACCGATGAAGCGCATCGCCTACGCGATGCTCGCCACCGTCAGCGGGCTGGTGCTGCTGTTCAGCTACCGCACCTCCACGGGGGCGGAGATCCCGACGGCGAACGCCGCCGCACCGGCCGCGTCGACCGGTACGTCCGGTTCGGGGACGGGGTCCGGTTCGGGGTCGACGCCCAGCGACTCGACGTCCGGCAGCGGCACCGGTTCCGGCTCCACGACCGGGGCTGACGGAACCGGCAGCACGACCGGCACCACAACCTCATCCGGTCTGAAGGACGGCACCTTCACCGGCGATGCGGCGAGCACCCGCTACGGGCCGGTGCAGGTGCAGGTCACGGTGAGCGGCGGGAGCATCGCATCCGTCGACGTGGTCGAGTACCCGAACGAGAACCCTCGCGACCGGCAGATCAACCAGCAGGCCGTGCCGATGCTGGTCAGCGAGACCACCTCCGCGCAGTCGGCGCAGATCGACATGATCTCCGGCGCGACGTACACGAGCCAGGGGTATCAGCAATCGCTGCAGAGCGCGCTCGATCAGGCGAAGTCATGACCGCCCGGCACGTGCAGGTGTGCCCCGTGATGGGCACTGTCGCCAGTGCGCACGTGATCGGCGGAGCCGCCGGTGGTGATGTCAGGGCCGCGATCGAGTCCTGCTTCGACGTGCTGCGCCGCGCAGATCGGGTCTTCTCGATGTACGACCCCGCATCGGAGGTGCGGCGCATCGCCCGCGGCGAGCTGCGGATCGCGGATGCCGACCCCTGGGTGGCCGAGGTCGAGGCGGCCTGCGACGGAGCGGAGTTCGAGACGCGCGGGCTGTTCAGCGCGCATCCGGGCGGCGTCTTCGACCCGACCGGATACGTGAAGGGCTGGGCGACCGAGCGCGCGGCCCGTGAGCACCTCCTGCCGCTGCTGAACGTGCCAGGCGTGCACGCCGTCGGGCTCGACGTCGGGGGCGACCTGCAGGTCTTCACCGCCGAGGAGTCGGACTGGACCTGGAACATCGGCATCGTCGACCCCTCCGATCGCGCTCAGGTGATCGCGACCGTTCCCGTGCGCAACGGCGCCGTCGCGACCTCGGGCGGCGCGGAGCGCGGGGCGCACATCATCGACCCCCGTACGGGCGCGGCCGCCACAGGCATCCGCTCGGCCACGGTCATCGCCGAGAGCCTCACCCGTGCGGATGTCTGGGCCACCGCGATCGTCGCCGCGGGCGCCGACCTGGACTGGCTTCCCCGCGCGACCGGCACATCAGGCCTGCTCGTCGACGCCGCCGGACGCATCCGCCGCTGGGTCGAGGGCGTGACCGTCGAGGTGCAGCCCGCCTGAGCGCGTCGGGTCAGACGGACACGGACTCGCGGATGTCGGCGCGGGTCAGCGGCACGGTCGGCGTGCCGGCGTGATCGTCCGGCAACCGTGGCGGTGCGGATGCCGTCGGCTGCGGGGCATCCTGCGCAACGATCGCCGCGCGGTCGCGGAAGCCGTCGGCGGTCACCCGGTCGAGCTCGACCTGCTTCCGGATCGCGGCGGTCTTCTCGTACAGCGACGGGTCGCCGTAGCTGGTGAGCACCTTCACCAGGACCGGCAGCAGCTCGATCATGAAGAAGAGTGCGGCGATCAGCCAGTGGGCCCAGAAGATCGCGGGCTCCTTGTCGGCCAGGCGGTTCAGGCCGGTGATCTGACTGAGCAGCCCGATCGCCCCGGCGTTGCCCTGCGCGACCGAATCCGCACGCGCGTTGTACGCGGCGAGCGCGTTCTCGTAGGTCTTCTTCGCCGCGGGCAGCTGGTCCTTGGCCTGCCGGCGGTTGGTCGACTCGGATGCCGTGGTGTTGGCCTTCTCGGCCGTCTCAGCGCTGGACAGGTCGCCGTTGGCGGCGCGCAGCTGCGCGGCCAGGGCGTCGTAGGTCTGCTGGGCCTGGGCGAGCTGGGCCTTCGCGGCATCCGAGCTGGAACCCTGGCCGTGCACGCCGGTGCAGCCGGGCACCGTGCCTGCGCCCTCCCCGGTCAGCTCGCACTGGTACAGCGCACGGGCGGAGTCGATCACCTTCTGCTGCTCGGCCATCTTGCCGGTGAGATCGTCGACGGTGGACTTGGCGGCGGCGGTCGAGGCCGAGCCTTTGTCGGTGCCTGCGACGATGCCGGTTGCGGCCTGGTTCTCAAGCGCGGCGACCCGCTTGGTCGCGGCGTCGAGGGCCTTCTTCTCCGGCCCCTTCTCGAGGGCCTTCTGGTCGGACTGCGACTGGGTGATGTTGGTGGACGCCACCTCGCGGGCGATGTCGTTGTGGAACACCTGCAGCACGAGCGGCTCCGCGACGAGGAAGCCGATCAGCGCCGCCATCGCCACGCGCGGGACGGCCAGCGCGATCAGCTTGCCGATGCTGCGCGACGACGACATGGTCGCTGTGAGGAAGCGGTCGAGGTTGAAGATGATCGCCGCCCACACGATCGCGAGCGGTACGGCCAGCAAGATCGCCACCTGCACGCCGGTCGTGAGCGCGAACAGCATCGAGATCGCAGAGACCAGCGCGGTTCCGGCGAGCACGAAGAACATCTGCACGAAGCGGGGCGTCTCGCCCGGAACACGGTCGAGGATCGGGCCGTCGGCACCGCCGAGGATCGCGAGCGTGCGCAGGCGCGAACCCGGTACGCGCTCGCGGCGGGGACGCCGGGCGCGGGCGGGCTCCGGAGCGGGCGCGGACACCGGCTCGGCGGGCATCGGCTCGACGGTCAGCGGCTCGGATGCCGCGGCCTCGTCGACGACCACCCGGCTCGGCCGGGAGGGCTCGTCGAAGAACGGGAAGTCCTCGACGTCGAACGGCTCGGTCTCCTGCGCGTCCTGCACGACCGGGTTGGGCCGCGTGGAGCGGTCTGCCGCGTCGTCGAGGGTGCTCGCGGCGATGCCGGCATCCGCGTCGGGGCCGGACGGCCGGTACTCGCGGGTGAAGAACTCGGGCACCTCGGCAGCCGACGTCGCGTCGTTCGAGCCGTCGCCGTCGACCTCGATGCGGTCCTGCGAGCCCATCCGTCCAGGGCGATGCGCGGAGTAAGACATCCCTCCAGGCTAGGAAACCCCGGCTGAGCGACTCCCGGACGAACCCTGCGAACGGCTCCCAGGAAAGGGATGCGGCGTCGCGGTCACCCTGTCAGGCTGGACGCATGAAGACGCTGCTGCTGGCCCGCCACGCGAAGTCGGACTGGGGCCTGCACGGCCTCGCAGATCAGGACCGGCCACTGAACGGCCGAGGTCGTCGTGACGCCCCGGCCATGGCCGCCCGTCTGCTCGGTGAGGGCATCGCAGTCCAGCGCATCGTGTCGAGCACCGCCGTCCGCGCGCGCAGCACCGCCGACGAGTACGCCGCGGCCTTCGGCATCCCGGTGATCGAGGAGGACGCGCTGTATGCGGCATCCGCCCGCACGATCCTCGAAGTCGCGTCAGCCCTCCCCGACGACATCGACGTGGCGATGCTGGTCGGCCACAACCCCGGAATGACGGACGCCGTCGCCGAGCTGACCGGTGCCTTCGTGGAGTTCCCGACCTGCGCCGTCGCGGAGTGCGCCGTCGACGTCGGCTCGTGGCCCGAGCTCATCGAGGGGTCGGGCCGGATGCTGCGCCTCCGAACGCCCGGGAACGCCTGAGCCTCGCCGCGGCGGAGCGCGCTCAGGCCATCGCCGCCGCGGCGGCCTCGTCCTCGGTGGTCGCGACCAGCTGACCGCAGGCTCCGTCGATCTCCTTGCCGCGGGTGTCGCGCAGGGTGGTCGGGATGCCTGCGTCGTTCAGGCGGCGCACGAACTCGTTCTGCACGTCGATGTCGGACGAGGTCCAGATCGACCCGGGCGTGGGGTTCAGCGGGATCGGGTTCACGTGCACCCAGCCGCGGCCGCGCGCATTGAGCTTCTCCGCGAGCAGGTCGGCGCGCCAGGCGTGGTCGTTCATGTCCTTGATCAGCGCGTACTCGATCGAGACACGGCGGCCGGTCTTCTCGAAGTACTCGCGCGCGGCATCCAGCGCCTCGTCGACCTTCCAGCGCGAGTTGACCGGGATCAACTCGTCGCGCAGCTGGTCGTCGGGGGCGTGCAGCGAGAGGGCGAAAGTCACTGGGATGTTCTCGTCGGCGAGCTTGCGGATCGCCGGGACCAGGCCGACGGTGGACACCGTGATGCCTCGGGCGCTCATGCCCAGGCCGTTCGGCTGCGGCGCGACCATCACGCGCACGGCATCCATCACGCGCTTGTAGTTGGCCAGCGGCTCACCCATGCCCATGAACACGATGTTCGAGACCCGCTCCATGGAGTGGTCGCTCGCCCGCTTGCCGCCCAGCTCGCCGTTCGCGATGGCGCGGTTGGCGCGCACGATCTGCTCGACGATCTCGGCCGTCGACATGTTGCGGGTCAGGCCCGCCTGGCCGGTGGCGCAGAAGGGGCAGTTCATGCCGCAGCCCGCCTGCGACGACACGCACAGCGTGATCCGGCCGGGATAGCGCATCAGCACCGATTCGACCAGGGCGCCGTCATGCAGCCGCCAGAGGAACTTGATGGTGTCGCCGCGGTCGGTGGTGAGCCGGCGCACCTCGGTCATGAGCGGCGGCAGCATCCCGCCGACGAGCTCCTCGCGCTGGTCCGCGGGAAGGTCGGTCATGTGCGCCGGGTCGGAGGTGTAGTGCGTGAAGTAGTGGGTCGACAGCTGCTTCGCACGGAAACCGGGGAGCCCCAGCTCCTTCACCTTCGTGATGCGCTCCTCGGGCGTCATGTCGGCCAGGTGCACGGGCGGCTTGCCGCGCTTGGGGCTCGCGAACTGCAGCAACGGCCGCCCCTCGGCATCCTTCTTCTGCGTCCACCCCTCCGTGGCAGGGCGCACCTGCGTGCGAGCGGGCCCGGTGGTGCGCACGGGCGTGCTGCGGGCAGGCGGGGTCTTGTCGGATGCAGGCATGCATCAAGGGTACGGGGAACGACCCGCGAGAGGGCTGGATGCCCGGTATCCGAGCCTCCGGACTGGCAGGCTGGTCGGCATGGAACCATGGATGTGGATCGTGGCCGTCGTCGTCCTGCTGGTGCTCGTACCGTGGGCCACCAAGGGGATGCGGCCGAAGGCGCCGCAGCCACCGCAGCCGACGGCGTCCATCGCACCTCGCGCCCTGTCTCCCGCGGAGTCCGCCGAGATCGACGCTCTGGTCGCCGGCGACCGGAAGATCGCGGCGATCAAGCGCCTGCGCGAGCTGCAGTCGCTGGGACTGCAGGAGGCCAAGGACGCGATCGACGCCTGGGATCCCGGAACGACGTGGACGCCGGCCGCGGCGGCATCCGCTTCCGCTTCCGCTTCCGCACCAGGGGACGCCCTGACGCCGGCAGCCCGCGCCGAGATCGCCGCGCTCATCGCCGGCGACGAGAAGATCCGGGCGATCAAGCGCTACCGCGAGGAGACCGGCGTGGGGCTGAAACAGGCGAAGGACGCCGTCGAGAACTGGTGAACTCGACTTGTAATTACAAGTCGTTTCGGCGCACAATGGAGCGACGAACGGAGCCCCCATGACCGACCGCCTCTCCCGCGCCCGCGCTGCCGGTGTCCTCGCCGTGCTGCGCGCTCCCTCCCCCGAGTCCGCCCTGGAGGCCGCTGACGCCATCATCCGCGGCGGCATCCCCGGTATCGAGGTCACGTACTCCACACCCGACGCCCCCGCCGTGATCCGCGAGCTGATCGCCCGCCACGGCGACGCGGCGTACATCGGCGCCGGCACGGTCACCACGCCCGAGCAGGCGGCGGCTGCGGCCGAGGCCGGTGCGGAGTTCCTGGTGAGCCCCGGCACACTCCCCGCCCTCACCCGCGCCATGCTCGACACCGGCAAGGTCGTCATGACCGGCGCACTGACGCCGACCGAGGTCATGGCGGCGCTGGAGCTGGGCGTCGACGTGGTGAAGATCTTCCCGGCATCCCTCGGCGGACCGTCCTACCTCGGTGCGCTGCGCGGCCCGTTCCCCGACGCGCCGCTGATGCCCACGGGTGGCGTCAAGCCCGAGAACGTGGCGGACTGGTTCGCAGCCGGCGCCGTGGCCGTCGGCGCGGGCGGGGACCTGGCGAACTCGGCGTCCATCACGGCCGGCGACTGGGCCGACCTCGAGGCCCGAGCCGCCCGCTTCGCCGCCGCACTGGCCGCGGCGCGGGGCTGACCCGTTCTCGCCCCTGCTGAGCTACCTCGCCCCTGCTCATTGACGTCGATGAGCAGGGGCGGCGGCGATCAGCAGGAGCGAGAACGACGGGAGCGCCCTTCAGTCCAGGAAGATGTCCGGGAACAGCCGGTCGTCGGGGGTGCCGGGCACGGCCGCGTACTTCGAGAAGTCGGTCACGCCGTCGGCCTCGAGCACGTCCTCGACGATGAGCGTCTGGCCCGTGTACGAGGCGGCCGGCTTGTTCAGCACCGAGTAGGCGGCGTCCGCGTAGATGTCGGCGGTGCGGCTGGCCGCCATCACCCGGTCCCCGCCGAGCAGGTTCTGCACGGCGGCGGTGGCGATCGTGGTGCGCGGCCAGAGCGTGTTGGCGGCGATGCCGGCATCCGCGAACTCGGCAGCGAGACCCAGCGTCGCCATCGTCATGCCGTACTTCGCCAGCGTGTAGCCGGTGTGGGCTCCCAGCCACTTCGCCGAGATGTTCAGCGGCGGCGACAACGAGAGGATGTGCGGGTTCGGGGCATCCTTCATGACCGGCACCGCCGCGCGCGAGAGCATGAACGTGCCGCGCACGTTGACGTCCTGCATCAGGTCGTACTTCTTGGCGGCCAGGTCGGCGGAGCGCGAGAGGTCGATGACGCTCGCGTTGTTGATCACGATGTCGATACCGCCGAACTCGCCCTGTGTCTTCAGCACGGCCTCGGTGATGTCGTCGTCGCTGCGCACGTCGCCGACGATCGGCAGGGCCTTCCCGCCCGCCGCGCGGATCGCCTCGGCGGCGGTGTGCACGGTGCCCTCGAGCTTGGGGTGCGGGGTGTCGGTCTTGGCGAGCATCGCGATGTTCGCGCCGTCGGCCGCGGCGCGCAGCGCGATGGCGAGGCCGATGCCGCGGCTGCCGCCCGACATCAGGATGGTCTTTCCTGTGAGGGACATGGGTTCTCCTTCGAGCGTGCGTTCAGGTCGGCGAATGGTCACTTCGGGGCCATGCGGATGGCGCCGTCCAGGCGGATGGTCTCGCCGTTCAGGTAGCCGTTGGCGACGATGTGCTCCACCAGCGCGGCGTACTCGTCGGGCCTGCCGAGGCGGGACGGATACGGCACCTGCTGGCCGAGCGAGTCCTGCGCCGCCTGCGGAAGGCCGGCGAGCATCGGCGTCTCCATGATGCCGGGGGCGATCGTGCAGACGCGGATGCCGTAGCGGGCCAGCTCGCGCGCGATCGGCAGGGTCATGGCGTGCACGCCGCCCTTGGACGCGGAGTACGCGGGCTGCCCGATCTGGCCGTCGAAGGCCGCGACGCTGGCGGTGCTGACGATCACGCCACGGTCGCCGTCGTCGGTCGGCTCGTTCTGGGCGATGACGGCGGACGCCTGCGAGATCACGTTGAACGTGCCGACGAGGTTGATGCGGATGATGCGCTCGAACGCGTCCAGATCGGCCGGGTTGCCGTCGCGGTCGAGCACCTTGGCGGGCGGGGCGATGCCCGCGCAGTTGACGACCACGCGCAGCGGTGCGGTCGCCTGAGCGGATGCCACGGCCGCGGCCACCTGCTCGGCGCTGGTGACGTCGGCGGGCGCGAACGTGCCGCCGAGCTCCGCGGCGATCTCGGCACCGGCCGAGTTCGGCAGGTCGATGATCGTGACCTGCGCGCCGGCTGCGGCGAGACGCCGTGCGGTCGCGAGTCCGAGTCCGCTGGCTCCGCCCGTGATGAGCGCGCCCTGTCCCGTGATCTGCATGAGTTCTCCTTCGAACGGCACTGGTTGAATCGAACGGCGGTGTTGACGGAGGTTTCACCGGACGGCGGTTCGCACCGACGGTGATTGCGACTGAGTCTCAGCATACGTGGTTCTGAGTCTCCCCACTGGCGGGATCACCGCAGGAGGGGGATGCTGAGCACATGGAACTCCGTCGGAAACGAGCCTACGACAGCGCTTCAGCCGAAGACGGGTTCCGGGTTCTCGTCGACCGGCTGTGGCCACGGGGCGTGTCGAAGGAGCGTGCCGCGATCGATCTGTGGGCCAAGGACGTCGCCCCCAGCACCGCACTCCGGCACGACTGGCATGCGGCTCCGGACGCCGATTTCGAGGTGAACGCCGATCGTTACCGTGCGCAGCTGGCCGACGAGAGCGCGCCGGCGCTGCAGGCCCTGGTCGATGAGCTCCGGGGCCGCCCCGTCGTCACGCTGGTTTACGCGGTGGCGAACACCGAGCACAACCACGCCGTCGTGCTCGAGGGCGTGCTGAAGTCGCTGCTGGACTGACCGCTACGCTGGCGACGTGCCCCTGCGTGCCGCCACAGAGCTCGACACCGCTGCGCTGACAGCATCCGTGCCCCTCGCCGAGGCGCGCGCGATCGCGCGCGAGGCGGATGCCGCCGGTCCGGCGAGCGCACGCCGGCCCCGCGCGGCCGTCCTGCTGCTGATCGTGGCGATGTTCGGGCTGACGCTGACGCTCTTCGCCCCGATGTCGGCGCGGATGCTGTCCGGCCGACCGGACGCCGCCGACATCGCGTTCGCGATCATCGGAGTCCTCATCCCGCTCGGCATGCTCGCCGTGCCGGTGTGGATCGCCGCACGCTGGCTGGCCGAGGACCGGCGGCGGGTGCGCCTTCGTGGCTTCGCGGCGGCGAACGGCTGGACCTATCGCTTCTGGGCGCCGTCCGGCGGCGCCGTCGGCCCGGCGTTCGAGGCCGGCGGCGACGAGAACCTGTTCGACGTGCTGCGCACCGCCGATCGGGGCGTCGAGTTCGGCCGCTACAAGTCGGTGACGGGCACCGGGCGCAGCCGAACGGTCAGGACCACCGAGTACGCGACCTTCTCGGTCGCGGCCGAGCTGCCGCACATCGTGCTCGACAGCCGCGCCAACGACGGCCCGTTCGGACGCAGCAACCTGGTGCTCGATCCGGTGCGCGATCAGCGCCTCAAGCTCGAGGGCGACTTCGACCGCTCGTTCCGCATGTACTGTCCGACCGGCTACGAGAGGGATGCCCTGTACCTGCTGCCTCCCGACATCATGCAGTCACTGCTCACACACGCCCGCGCGCTGGACGTCGAGCTCAGCGGTTCGACCGTGCGGCTCTACGCCCCGCAGGGCATCATCACGACCGACGGCGACAGCTGGCGGGGACTGCTCGAGACGGTCGAGTCGATCCGCGACATGGCGCGCCAGTGGGCGCAGTGGCGCGATGACAGGCTCATGCCGGAGGACGCGGTCGGTTCGTGGCCCGGTGCACGCCCGCTCGGCGTCGCCCGGCAGGGTCGACGGCTGCGCAGCCGCTTCCCCTGGTTCGCGTTCGTCTTCGGGCTCGTCGGACTCATCGTGTGGCTGATCTCGGTCATCAGCGAGGCGGCCGAGGGCATCGCCGGCTGGATGGGCGGCTGAGCGCGCCCGCGCCGCTGACGGGTCAGGATGGATGCATGTCCATTCCTGCAGCGCCCGTCGACGTCCCTGACCGCGTGCACGACCTGGCCGGTGACGCCCGGCTCGAACCCGTCTGGGCGAACGACATCGGCGGCCTGACCTTCCGCGCGAGCCCGGCCGCCGGGCATCCGTTCTACATCAAGTGGGGCCCACGCAACGACGAGTGGAACCTGCGCGACGAGGCCGAGAGGCTGCGCTGGGCGGGGCACTGGATCCGGGTGCCGGAGGTCATCGACCAGGGTCACGATGCCACCCACGAGTGGCTGGTCACGAAGGCGATCGACGGCGACAGCGCCGTGCACCCGCGCTGGGTGGCGCGCCCCGAGATCGCGGTGCGCGCGGTCGGCGAGGGCCTGCGGGCACTGCACGACGCGCTGCCCGCCGACGACTGCCCGTGGGACTGGGCGGTCGAGAGCCGCATCGCGAACGCCGAGCGCCGAGGCATCCGCGTCCCCGAGCGCTTCCATGACGCCCCGCCGATCGACCGTCTTGTCGTCTGCCACGCGGATGCCTGCTGCCCGAACACCCTGATCGGGGACGACGGCCGCTGGCTGGCGCACGTCGACCTCGGGCTGCTCGGCGTGGGCGACCGCTGGGGCGACATCGCGGTCGCCTCTATGAGCACCGAGTGGAACTACGGACCGGGCTGGGAGGACGCGCTCATCGAGGCGTACGGCCTGGAGCCCGACCGCGAGAGGCTGGCGTACTACCGGGAGCTGTGGAACGCGACCTGAGTCGACCGCCGACGGAGCCCTGTCAGCTCCACACGAAGCGGAAGACCCCCGATGCCACGGCGGCGGCGATCGCGATCACCATGATGGCCACCCCGCCCAGCACCGCGACGGCGTCTCGCGGATGCAGTCGCGAGGGCCGCGACCACGTGCGCGGGAGGCCGGAACCGAAGCCGCGCGCCTCCATGGCCATCGCCAGTTTGGTGCCGCGGCGCACGGCGAACACGAGCAGCACGAACGCCATCGAGAAGAAGCGGCGCAGCGCACCGTGATCACCGACACCGCGCGCCCTGCGGGCCAGCGCCATCGTGCGCCAGTCATCGAGGAACAGTCCCAGCATCCGCGTGCCGGCGAGCACGCCCAGCACGAAGCGGCTCGGCAGGTGAGCGACCTGCGCGAGCGCGTCGCCGAGCTCGGTGGGGTCGGTGCGCCCGAAGAGCAGGATGGTCGGCAGACCCAGCGCGATCACGCGCAGCGTCACGGCGATGGCCAGTTCGATCGATCCCTCGCTGATCGCGGCGACGCCGAATCGCCAGAACACGTGCCCCTCGGGCTCGGCGTACAGCAGCATGCTCAGCCCCGCGATCGGCGAGAACAGCGCGATGGGCAGCAGCCGGCGCAGCACCGTAAGCACTGCAAGGCCGGTGAGGGGAAGGCACAGCAGCTGCAGCGCGATCGCGACCAGCGCGCTGACCGGGTCGATCGATGCGAACAGCGGAACCGAGAGCAGGAGGGCCAGCACGAGCTTGGTCACCGGGTTGACACCATCGAGCCAGGCGGCGCGCGTCGTGCCGGCGAGAGCGGATACCCGGGTCTGCGCCCTCACGACGGTCACCTCGCCCCTCCGGATGCCGCGGCGGCGACGGCCAGTTCCACCCGATGCCCGCCGAGATGCCGCACGACCGACGCGTCATGGCTCACCGCGACCACCGTGCGGCCCGCGACGATCTCCTCCTGCAGCAGCTCGACGATGCCGATCCACCCGCGCCGGTCCTGCCCGAAGGTCGGCTCGTCGAGCACGATCACCTGCGGCGCGGAGGCGAGCACGGTGGCCACCGACAGTCGCCGCTTCTGGCCGCCGCTGAGCGTGAACGGGTTGGCGAGCGCCAGCGAGGCCAGCTGGAGCCGCTCGAGCAGGTCGTCCGCGATCGCGGTGGCCTCGGCATCCGACTTCTTCAGTGCGCGCGGTCCGACCGCGAGCTCGTCGCGCAGCGTGCGGGCGAGGAACTGGTGCTCGGGTTCCTGGAAGACCGTGCCGATGCGGGTGAGCAGCTCGCGCGAGGTCCAGCGCGACGGGCGCCTGCCGGAGCGTCCGGCCAGATCGGATGCCGCGGTCACCGCGCCCTCGAGCTCGGGCAGCAGGCCCGCGAGCGTGAGCGCCAGAGTGGACTTGCCCGCCCCGTTCGGCCCGGTGATGACCGTGGCAGCGCCGCGCGGCACGCTCAGGTCGAGTCCGGTCTGCACCGCGGTGCGCCCGTCGCGGGTCACCGCGAGAGAGGCGGTCTCGAGCACGGCATCCGCTGTCCCGCCGGCGGGCTCCAGGATCGGGAGGGGGATGCCGCGATCGGGCACCCACACGCCGGCATCCGCCAGCACGTCGCCGTAGCGGCCGAAGACCTCCGCCGGCGTCCCGTCCGCGAGCAGACCTCCGTCGGCCGCCAGCACGATCACGCGAGTCAGCAGGTCCGCCCAGATCTCGGTGCGGTGCTCGACGACGACGAGCGTGGCGCCGGTGGCATCCAGGACCCGGCCGACGCTCTCGCGCACCTCCCGCACGCCCTCGGGGTCGAGGTTGGCGGTCGGCTCGTCCAGCAGCAGCAGACCGGGGCGCATGGCCAGGACGCCGGCCAGCGCGAGCCGCTGCTTCTGCCCGCCGGAGAGCATCTTGGTCGGCCGATCCAGTGGGACGTCGAGGCCGACCGCCTCGAGCGCCTCCGCCACACGACCGGGGATCTGCTCGGCGGGGACGGCGAGGTTCTCGCATCCGAACGCGACGTCGTCACCGACCTTGGAGAGCACGACGCCGGCATCCGGGTCCTGCAGCACGAGTCCCATCGCGCCGCGGCGCGCCTCGGGCGCCGCGCCGTCGACGAGAAGAGTTCCGGTGCGCTCACCCTCCTCCGCGTCGCCGAGCACGCCGGCGAGACCGGCGAGCAGCGTCGACTTGCCGGCGCCGGAGGCACCGAGCAGCAGCACGCGCTCGCCGGGCTCGATCGTGAAGGTCGCGTCACTGACCGCGGGAAGGCGCCGGCCCGCATAGCGCCAGCCCCATCCGTCCGCGGTGACGCGAGCCGGAGCCGTCACGCTCAGACCTCCTGGCGTGCTTCCCGGCCGGCGGCGAATCGGCTCAGCGCGCCGGTCGCGGCGAGCGCGCGGACGAGCAGCCAGCCGACGAGGCCGGCCAGCAGCGCGCCCGAGACCGCCAGGGTGCCGAGGTAGATCGCGTTGAACTCGAAGGACTTCAGGAAGTTCGGCGAGGAGCCGTAGAACATCTCGAAGATCCAGGCCGCCGCGCCCGCACCGACACCGGCGAGCATCGCAACGGGCAGCGTGAACCGACGGTAGAGGAACAGCGCGAAGATCAGCTCCGCCCCCAGGCCCTGCACGATGCCGGAGAGCACGGTGGAGACGCCCCACACGTTGCCGATCAGCATCGAGATGATCGCGGCGACCACCTCGACGACCAGCGCGGCACCGGGCTTGCGGATCACCAGACCGCCGATCACGCCGCCGATCAGCCAGATGCCGACGGCGATGCCGCCGAGGCCCGGGGTGACGGCGTCGGCGGCACCGAACCAGGCGCCTCCGACGATGTTCCAGCCCCAGAAGATCAGGCCGGTCGCGACGCCGAGGACGGCTGCCACGACGATGTCGACGACGCGCCAGCGCGGCTGTGCGACAGCGGTGACGCCCTGTGCGGCGGGTGCGGACATGGATGCACTCATCTGAACTCCTCCCTGCGCCGGCATGATCCGGATCAGGTTCGACGGTCGAAGCGCGGGTCGCTTCCTCTCAGCCCGGCACGCCGGACTCCCGTGGTTGTGCCCTCGATTCTAGTCGGTTCGTTCACGGGGATGGTTGGTAGCGTGTATCGGGTGACTGTCTCCCCCGAGTCCACGCGCGCTGCCACGCGCCGTTCGCTGCGCGAGAAGGCGCGCGCGCACGCCGAGCCCGCCTCCGCGACGGCCGCCGCGTCCGCCGACACGACGCCCGCCGGGACGGCGATCATCACGACCACCCCGTTCAGCGGCGATACTGGCGCTGTGGATGCCATCGATGGGACGCCCACGCCCGATGCGGGAGCTGCGGGACCGGCGGATGCCGCACCCGACGCCGTCGCCGAGCCGACCGCGCTCGCGGATGAGCTCTCCGACCTGCTCGATGACCCGACCACTCCCGTACGCGTGATCCCCGATGCCGGCGCCGCGCGAGCAGCCGCATCCTCGTCCGGCGACGCCCTCCCGCCTGCAGAAGCGCTCGCCGACCCCCGGCTGCTGGGCGCCGAGGACGCCGTCCCCGCTCCGACCGCCGATGACTCCGCCTCCCCCGCGATCGCCGATCTGTTCGACGCGCCGGCGAAGGCCGATGCCCCCGAGTTGTTCGACGAGCCCGCTCCCGTGACCGCCGAGGAGCCTTCCCCCCTCTTCCTGAGCGACATCGAGAACGCGCTGGCCGCGGAGGCCGGCACCACCGAGGTCCCCGAGCACCCGGTCGAGGCGCAACCCGACCAGGTGACCGTGTGGGCCGATGAGCAGCATCCGATCACCGCGCTGACCTGGATCGATCCGCGGAAGGTCGGGGCGATGCCGTCGACCGAACCGGAGACTGCTCCCGCGCTGTTCGCCGGGGCCCGCCTCGTTCCCACGGGACGACGGCTCCGGCTGATCCTCCCCCTCGGGATCATCGGCACCCTGTGCGCGAGCTACGTCGGCGGTACGCTGCTCGCTCCGCTCGACAACGTCGCACCGGCCGTGCAGAACGCGCCCGTCGAGATCGCCGCGGCGCCGGCCGCGACCGTGACCTGGCCCGCCACGGGCAGCGCAGCGGTGGCCGTGCTGGGCATGAACCCGGTGGCCTCCACCTCCGACCGCGACCAGATCGCGAGCCTCAGCAAGGTCGCCTCGGTGATGATGGTGCTCGACAAGCTGCCCCTCAAGGTGGGCGAGCAGGGACCCAGCTTCGCGTTCACCAGAGCCGATCAGCGCGACTTCAGGAAATACCGCCGTTCGAACCAGTCCTCGCTGGATGTGCCCGTCGGCGGGAGCCTGACCGAGTACCAGATGCTCCAGGGCGTGCTGCTGGGGTCGGCGAACAACTACATCGACCGGCTCGCCAGGGAGATCTGGGGCTCGGAGGCCGCCTTCGCCGATGCCTCGGCGAAGTGGCTGCGCGACAACGGCATCGAGGGCATCACACTGGAGAACCCCTCCGGGTTCAGCAAGTCGAACGTCGCGACGCCCGAGGCGATGCTGCGGCTCAGCGAGCTGGCGATGCGCAATCCCGTCTTCGCGGAGATCGTCGCCACCCGCAGCGCCGAGATCCCGGGCGTCGGCACCGTGACCAACACCAACAAGATGCTCGACGACCCCGGCGTGATCGGCATCAAGACCGGCACGCTCGACCACTGGAACCTGCTCACCGCCAAAGAGGTGAAGGTGGGCGACACGACCGTGCGCCTGTTCACCTCGGTGCTCGGGCAGGACAGCAGCAAGGATCGGCTCGCCGTCACCCGGGAGCTGCTGGCCGGCATGGAGAAGTCGCTCGCCGATCAGCCGGTGTCGGTCCCGAAGGGCACGGTCGTCGGGAAGGTCACGACCGAGTGGGGCGGCGAGGTGAACGTCGTCACCGACTCCGACGTGCGGGTGGTGCTGTGGAACGGCGCGACCGCCACGGCCACCGCGGATCTCGCACTCGGCTCCAAGACCACGGCCGGCGCGAAGGCCGGCACGCTGAGCGCCAAGGGTCCGGTGAACACGGCAGAGACGACGGTGTCGCTCGCCAAGGAGGTCACCGCGCCGAGCATCTGGTGGCGGCTGACGCACCCGCTCGAACTGTTCGGCATCGACAAGCAGTAGGTCCCGCCACCGCAGACACGAGAACGCCCGCCCCGGAAGGGGCGGGCGTTCTGCACGTGCCGGTCAGGCGCGGCGGCTCAGGTCCGGTCGGACTCGGATGCCGCCGACTCCGCCTCGCGCACGGCCTCGGCCAGCTGCGGGGCGTCCGCCGCCTCGGCGACCGCTTCCTGCGCGGCATCCTCGGCCTCACCCGTCACGACCACCGGAGTGCTGCCGGTGAGGGCTTCCTCGGCGTCGATGTCGGATGCCGCCTGCTCGAACTGCGACTGGTACAGGCGCCAGTAGGCGCCCTGGGCTGCGATCAGCTCGTCGTGGGTGCCCTGCTCGACGATGTCGCCGTGCTCCATCACGAGGATGAGGTCGGCGTCGCGGATCGTCGAGAGACGGTGCGCGATCACGAACGAGGTGCGTCCCTGCCGCAGCGCCGCCATGGCGTGCTGCAGCAGCAGCTCGGTACGGGTGTCGACCGCGCTGGTGGCCTCGTCGAGGATGAGGATCGACGGCTGGGCGACGAACGCGCGGGCGATCGTGATCAGCTGGCGCTCACCCGCCGAGACGTTCGACGCGTCCTCGTCGAGGACGGTGTCGTAGCCGTCCGGCAGCGAGTGCACGAACCGGTCGACATAGGTCGCCGCCGCCGCGGCGACGATCTCGTCGTCGGTCGCGGACTCGTTGCCGTACCGGATGTTCTCGCGGATCGTGCCGCCGAACAGCCACGGGTCCTGCAGCACCATGCCGGTGCGGCGACGCAGGTCCTCGCGCGCCATCTCGGCGATGTTCTGCCCGTCCAGCAGGATCCGGCCCGAGTTCAGCTCGTAGAACCGCATGATCAGGTTGACCAGCGTCGTCTTGCCGGCACCGGTCGGGCCGACGATCGCGACCGTCTGGCCCGGTTCCACCCGGAACGACAGGTCGGTGATCAGCGGACGGTCCTCGCTGTACGAGAAGGCCACGTGGTCGAACTCGATCACGCCGCGACCGCCGTCGACGGTCGGGGCGTCCTCGTCGTCGGGCTCCTGCTCCTCGGCATCCAGGAAGTCGAAGACGCGCTCGGCCGACGCCGTGCCCGACTGCACCACGGCCGCCATGCCACCCAGCTCGCTGAGCGGCTGGCTGAACTGCTGCGAGTACTGGATGAACGCCTGCACGTCGCCGAGTCGCAGGCCGCCATTGGCGACCATCAGACCGCCGAGCACCGCGATGCCGACGTACTGCAGGTTTCCGACGAACGTCATGGCGGGCATGATCACGCCCGACAGGAACTGCGCCTTGAAGCTCGCCTGGAACAGCTCCTCGTTCTCGACCTGGAAGCTGTCGAGCGCGTCCTGCTCGCGACCGAACACCTTGACGAGGGCGTGGCCCGAGAAGGCCTCCTCGACACGGGCGTTCAGGCGGCCGACCTTGCGCCACTGGATGCCGAAGGCCTTCTGCGACCGCGGTCCGATGACGCCGAAGATGACGGCCATGAGCGGCAGCGACACCAGCGCGACCAGTGCGAGCTGCCACGAGATCGAGAACATCATGACCAGCACGCCCACGACCGTGAGCACCGAGGTGAGCGCCCCGGACAGCGACTGCTGCATGGTCTGCGTGATGTTGTCGATGTCGTTGGTGACCCGCGAGATCAGCTCACCGCGCTGCACCTTGTCGAAGTACGACAGGGGCAGGCGGTTGATCTTCGCCTCGACGTCCTCGCGCAGCCTCCACATGGTGCGCACCATGATCACGTTGATCACGTAGCCCTGCAGCCAGCTCAGCAGCGCCGAGACGATGTAGATCGCCATGACCGCCATGATGATCCAGCGCAGCGACTCGAAGTTCACGCCGTCGCCGACCTTGAACGGAGCCATCGCCGCGATCATGTCGGCGAACGTGTCCTGCTTCGCCTGGCGCAGCACCTCGACGACCTGGTCCTGGGTGGTGCCCTTCGGGAAGGCCGTCTTGCCCTCGCCGAGCGTCATGGAGATGAAGCCCTCGTAGACGATGTTCGTCGCCTCACCGAGGATCTTGGGCGCGGCGACGGACAGCACGACGCCGATGGCGCCGAACAGCGACACCAGCGCGAACCACCAGGCCGACGGCTTGAGCAGCCCGATCATGCGCCGGAAGCTCGGGCCGAAGTGATCGGCCTTGCCGGGCGCGGGCCCGTCGAACATGCTGCCGCCGTGCTGGCGGGCCTTCTCGGCCTGCTCGGCCTCCTCGCGCTCGGCCTCGGTCATCTCGACCACGGGCGCGGATGCGGCACGCGCGGCGACCATGCGCTCACGGCGGCTCATCTTCCTGTCCTCCCCGCTCATGCGTCCACCCCCAGCTGAGACACGACGATCTCCTTGTAGGTCTCGTTGGCGGCGAGCAGCTCATCGTGCGTGCCCACGCCGACGACCTTGCCGTCTTCGAGCACGACGATGCGGTCGGCATCCGTGATCGTCGACACGCGCTGCGCGACGACGATCTTGGTCACGTCCGGCAGCTCGCGCCACAGCGCCTGCCGCAGGCGGGCATCCGTGGTCAGGTCGAGTGCCGAGAACGAGTCGTCGAAGACGAGGATCTGCGGCTGGTGCACGATGGCGCGCGCGATCGCGAGTCGCTGACGCTGACCGCCCGAGACGTTCGTGCCGCCCTGGGAGATGTGCGAGTCCAGCCCGTCGGGCATGTCCTCGACGAAGTCGCGCCCCTGCGCGATCTCGAGCGCCTTCCAGAGCTCCTCATCGGTGGCGTCCTCCCGGCCGTAGCGGAGGTTGGACGCGACCGTGCCGGTGAACAGGAACGGACGCTGCGGCACCAGACCGATGCTCTTCCACAGCGAGTCGAGGTCGGCCTCGCGCACATCGACGCCGCCCACGCTCACGGCGCCGCCGGTGACGTCGAACAGGCGCGGGATGAGGGAGACCAGCGTGGTCTTGCCGGAACCGGTGGAGCCGATGATCGCGACGGTCTCGCCCGGCTCGGCACGGAAGCTGATGCCGCTGAGCACGGGCGACTCGGCGCCGGGGTAGGTGAACTCGACGTCGTCGAAGGCGACCGCCCCGGGAGCCGGGAACTCCTTCACGCCGTTCGCCGGGCGGCTCATCGACGCCTCGGCGTCGAGCACCTCGCCGACGCGCTCGGCGGAGACCGCGGCGCGCGGGATCATCATGGCCATGAAGCTGGACATGATGATGCCCATCATGATCTGGCCGATGTACTGCATGAACGCGAAGATCGTGCCGACCTCGGCGTGGCCGGCGTTGATCTCCACGCCGCCGAACCAGATCACCGCGACGATCGTCACGTTGAGCACCAGCATGAACAGCGGGAACATCAGCACGAACAGCGAGCCGATGTTGCGCCCGAGCACCATCAGGTCGGTGTTGACCTCGCGGAAGCGCCGCTCCTCGATGCGCTCGCGCACGAACGCGCGCACGACCCGCACGCCGGTCAGCTGCTCGCGCATGATGCTGTTGACGCTGTCGATCTTGCGCTGGTTGGCGCGGAAGAGCGGCACCATGCGGCCGATGATCAGCACGGCGATGATGAGCAGCAGCGGCACGGAGACGGCGATCAGCCAGCTGAGGCCGATGTCGGTCTGGATGGCGTAGATGATGCCGCCGATGGCGAGCAGCGGCGCGGTGACGAACATCGTCGCGCCCATCATCGCCAGCATCTGCACCTGCTGCACGTCGTTGGTGTTGCGGGTGATCAGCGAGCCGGCGCCGAACTGCGAGACCTCGCGCTCGGAGAAGCCGCTCACGCGCGCGAACACGTCGGCGCGGATGTCACGACCGGCCGACATCGCCATGCGGGCGGCGAAGAAGGTCGCGAGGACCGAGGCGACGATCTGGCCGAGCGAGACCAGCAGCATGAAGCCGCCGCGGGCCCAGATGTAGCCGATGTCGGCCCTGGCCACGCCCTTGTTGATGATGTCGGCGTTGATCTGCGGCAGGTTGAGAGATGCCATCACGCTGGCGAACTGCAGCACCACGACGAGGAGCAGCAGCCACCAGTATCTGGAGAGGTAGCGAACGAGGAGTTTTCCCAGCACAGGCGGACTTCCTTTTGGGATCGGGGCCCGGAGAGGGCCACATGACAGAGTGCCACGAACCGCGGACATTCGTATCCCCCTCAGGGATGACCTTCGCTGAGGGCGAAACAGGCTCCGGGACCGCTCCCACAGGGCCCGTTTTCCTGGATCCGATCGAGAAATCGGTCAGGGTGCCCCGAATAGACTCGCAGGCATGCGAACCGGTTCTGCTGTCCTGCTGGTCTGCGATTATTCGCTGAAGTACCTGGGCGGCGCGCAGACCGCGTTCGTGCGGCAGGCCGAGGCCCTGGGGAGCGAGGGAGTGCCCGTCGTGGTGCTGGCCCCTGACGCCGACGTGCTGACCGCCGACGGCGTCGTGACCGTCGCACCGCCCCGCCGCGGGACGATCCCCGTGCTGGATCTGCCGCTGCTCGGTCGCGCCGGCGACCTGGAGCCGCTGATGGCCGCGACCGTGCGCCGGCACGACGTGGGCGCGATCGTCGTGCACTCGGAATTCGCCCTGGCATCCGCCGCCCTCTCCGTCGGGAAGCGGCTCGGCATCCCCGTGCTGCACACGGTGCACACCTTCTTCTGGCGCGCGCCGGCCGCGTTGGCGCCGTTCGCACCGCTGGTCTCACGCGTGCACAGCGCGCTGACCGGCATCCGCGACGGCGACCGCTACTCCGGCAGCCATCCGTTGAACAACGCCCTGCGCACCATGACGCTGCGCGTCGCTCAGCGCGCCGACATCGTGCTCTCCCCCTCGCGTCACCAGGCCGAGGCGCTGCGGCAGGCGGGCGCAGGTCACGTGGAGGCGTTCTCGAACGTGGCGCAGCCGCTGCAGGCGACCGATCCCGCGGAAGGCGGTCCGCTGCGGCTGCTGTGGGTGGCCCGCTTCGCGCCGGAGAAGCGCGTCGAGGTCGCGCTCGACGCCATGCGCGCCGTCGTCGCGCGGGTGGGCGCGGATCGCGTGCACCTCGACGTCGCTGGCGGCACGCACCGGCCGGTGCCCGGCGTGACGTTCCACGGCCCGGTTCCCGGCGAGCGCGTAGCGGAGCTGATGGATGCCGCGGATGCCGCGCTCATCACCTCGCTCGGCTTCGACAACCAGCCGATGGTGGCGCTGGAGGCCTTCGCGCACGGGCGCCCCGTCATCGTGAGCGACCCGGTGCTGGCGACGGAGTTCGGCGACGCCGCACTGGGAACGTCGACCCCGGATGCCGCAGGACTGGCCGAGCTGATCCTGCGCCTCGAGGCCGATCGCTCGCTGCTGGACGCGCCGCGTGCCGGCGCGCTCGCCTACGCCAGCGGCCGGGTCGCCGCGGCGCACGTGGCGAAGCTGCAGGAGCTCATCGCGTCCGTGCGCGCCTGAGGCGCGCTGCGTCCTTCAGGTCGCTCAGTCGAACAGGGGCACGTCCGGGACGAACTCGCGCGCGCGAGAGCCGGGGTCCGCCGGAAGATCCGCGATCGTGGCGGGGTTCCACTTCGGGTCGCGGTCCTTGTCGATCAGCTGGGCGCGGATGCCCTCGACCATGTCCGGCTGCGTGGCGAACCACATGATGCGGCGGTACTCGCCCTCCAGCGCCTCGCGCACGCTGCGCATCCGGCGCGCCTCGCGCACGGCATCCAGCGTCACGGCCAGCCCGGTCGGGGCGAGCTCCTCCAGCACGGCGAGCGCCGCGGCAGCATCCGGCTCCTCGGACGCCCGCAGCCGCGAGACGATCTCGCCGACGGTGTCGGCCGAGAACGCCTCGTCGATCCAGGCGCGTGCGGCGAGCGCCGGCGACGGGTCGGGGGTCTCGTCGAACAGCAGCACCAGCTCGTTCGGGGTGCCGGGATCGGCCCGCCACGCCAGCGCCTCCCGCAGCGCGTCGAGCCGCTCAGAGGGGACGTAGTGGTCGGCGAAGCCGAGCTGCACGGCATCCGCTCCGGTCATGCTCTGCCCGGTCAGGCCGAAGTACTCCCCCAGCCTGCCCGGCGCGCGCCCCAGCAGCCAGGTGCCGCCGACGTCGGGGGTGAAGCCGATGCGCGTCTCGGGCATCGCGAGCTTCGAGCGCTCCGTGACGATCCGCACCGCCGCATGACCGGCCAGGCCGATGCCGCCGCCCATCGTGATGCCGTCCGCGAAGGCGACGACGGGCTTCGGGTACTCCGCGATCATCGCGTTCATGGCGTACTCCGCACGGAAGAATGCGGCGACATCACCCGGATGCCCTCCGACGAGCTGCTCGTACAGTGCGCGCACGTCGCCGCCCGCGCACAGTCCGCGCTCGCCCTCGCCGTCGATCAGCACGGTCTCGATGTCGGGGTCGTGCGCCCACGCCTTCAGCGCCTCCGTGATGCGCCCGATCATGTCCTGGTCGAGCGCATTGATGGCCCGCGGACGGTTCAGCGTGATGCGCCCGAGGGAGTTCTCGGCGCGGATGAGGACAGTGGCGGCTTCGGCATCGGTCACGCCGTCAGGCTACTCCGCTTGGCGTTTCGCCCCTATTCGGGGGCCGGGATCGCGGTTTCCGGCAAGGTGAGACCCGGATTCACAGGGTTTTCCGAGAAGATAGGGGGAACTGACTGCAACAGGGGGAGACTGTCATGCCTCAGGGACAGGTGCTCGAGTTCAACCGGGTCACGAAGCGCTTCGGCGACGTGACCGCGGTCGCCGACCTGTCCGTGCGCGTCGAACCCGGCGTCGTCACGGCTTTCCTCGGCCCGAACGGGGCCGGCAAGACGACGTCGCTGCGGATGCTGCTCGGCCAGATCCGCCCGTCCTCGGGCACGGCGACGATCGGCGGTTCCGCCTACTCGGAGCTGCGCCAGCCGCTCCGCTCGATCGGCGCCGTCCTCGAAGAGGCCTCGTACCGTCCGCGCCGCACCGCTGCGCGTCAGCTGTCGATCGCGGCGAAGGCGAACGGCATCCCGGCATCCCGCGTCGACGAGGTGCTGCGCCTGGTCGGCCTGCAGGACGATGCCGACACGCGTCTGGGCAGCTACTCGCTCGGCATGCGCCAGCGCCTGGCCGTGGCATCCGCTCTGCTCGGGGACCCGGGCGTGCTGGTGCTCGACGAGCCCGCGAACGGGCTCGACCCCGAGGGCATCCGGTGGATGCGCCTGCTGATGCGTCGCCTCGCCGACGAGGGCCGTACCGTGCTGGTGTCCTCGCACGTGCTCAGCGAGATCGAGCAGGTCGCCGACGATGTGGTGGTGCTGTCGAAGGGTCGCGCGGTGTTCGCCGGCTCGATCGACAAGCTCGCCGATCCGGCCGGCGGCGCCGTGATCGTGGATGCCGAGCACCGCGCGCAGCTGATCACCGCGCTCTCGGCGGCCAAGCTGAACTTCGACGTGCTGCGCTCCGGCGTGACCGTGCGGGACTCGGATGCCGCGACGGTCGGCGCCATCACCGCCGCTGCCGGCGTGCCCCTGACGCTGCTGCAGCAGCGCGGCCCCAGCCTGGAGGACGTCTTCCTCGATCTCGTCTACGGTCGCCGCTCGGACAGCCCGCGCCTGGACCAGGTGGCCAACCCCGTCGCGCACGCACCGCAGGACGAGGCGGCTTCCGCTCCGGCCGCCGGTCTCGCGACCGCAGGTGCCGCCGCGGTGGTCGCCGACGGCGGTCTGGTCGCGGCCGCGGGCGTCGGCTACGGCACGGCACCGGTGGACATCGTCCCCGGTGTGACGGCGGACGCTGACGGTGCCGCCGTGGATGGCGAGTCCGAGACGGATGCTGCTGCCAGCGACACCGCGGACGCTGGCGCCGCCGATACGTCGGCCGAGGACCCCGATGCCGGCGCCGCCGTGGGGGTGCTGCCCTGGAGCGCGCCGGAGTCCGCTGCGCCTGCCGAGGTGACCGACGGCGATGCGGACGAGGACTCCACCGACGAGGGCGTCGCCGCTGCGTCGACCTCGGGTGCCGAAGACACCGCCGCGGAGAGCGCCGACGAGCCGAACGACCGCGAAGACGCCGGCAGCCCTGCGGAGGGCGACGACACCGACGCCGCGACGAACCTCGATGAGGCGGACGACGCGGACGACGCGGAGGACGCCGGCCGCGAGACCGACGTCGACGAGACCGATGCCGACGGTGGCACGGTGGGGGCCGACGAGGCGAACGCCGACGAAGCGAACCTAGACGAGGCGAACCTCGACGAGGTCAGCGAAGTCGAGGACGCCGGTCACGAGACCGACGGCGACGAGACCGACGGCGACGAGACCAGTGGCCACGAGACGGACGCTGACGGCGCTGGCAGTGACTCGGACTTCGACGAGGCGAACGCCGGCGAGGCGAACGCTGACGACGCAGGCGATGCGCGCGATGCCGCCGAGGGCCCCGCGGACGGCGACGGGGGCCTGTCGCACGACGCCGATGACTCGGCGGACGACACCCACTTCGACGGCGACGAATCCGCGAACGCGGAGGACGCGGGCAGCGGACGCTCGGGCGACGCGCCCGACAACGTGATCGAGTCCGGCGACGACAGCAACAACGACTCCCGCGCCCACGACGACTCCGCCGCCCACGACGACTTCGACGCGCACGGCGACGACGACCCGTCCGAGCACGCCGAACACCCGGCATCCGACGGCGACGGCGACGCCTCCGCCCCGGATGACACCGCGACGGACGAGGCACCGGACGAGGACGATGACGCCGCCACGTCGCTGCGCGATGCGGTGGCGGGACTCTGGGCACCGCGCGTCGTGGACAGCGCCGACACCGGCCGAGCAGACGCTGGGGACGAGGACGAGACCGCAACCCGCGAGGATGTCGCTCCCGAGCAGCCCGCCGCACCGGTCGACCCGGCCGACTTCTTCACCGATCCCGACGAGCGTCCCGGCGTCCTGCCGAACGCCACCGGCGCCATCTCGATCTCGCCGCTGACCGACCGGACGACGTTCACGGAGCTGATCACCGGCATCCCGGCATCCGCGTCTCTCGGCGATACCGAGGCTCCCGCGCCGGCCACCGAGGCGATCCCCGTCTTCACGCCGCCCCTGTCGCACGACGAGGACGACGACGAGGGCGTCGTGGACGACATCCCCGAGGACGACCCGCGCCTGGCCGCGATGCGCAGCTCGCTCTCCAGCGCCGCCAGCCGGTTCTTCGACGGCCCCGCGCCCGACTACCCCTACGGCGATGTCCCGAAGCCGGATGCCGCCGATGAGCAGGAGTCAGCGGACGCCGAGCGGTCGGACGATGACAACGGCGACGAGGGCGACGAGAACCGCGAGGGCGACCAGCACCACGGCTGATCGCCGCAGACCGCGGAAGGCTGGGGTCAGGCCGGCCGAGGCCGGATGACGGGACGCTGACGCGGCTTCGTCACGGGCACCGATCCGGTGGCGATCTCGACGACGTCGGCGGGCTCGGCGCTCACCTCGAGGCGCAGCGACTGCATGAGGGCAAGACCGTGGCGAGTGGTGAGGATCAGCCGCTGGTACTGCTCGTCGCCCTCGAGGTCGATGACCACGCTGGGACGACGCTTGCGGATCAGCACGAAATCCGTCGTGCCCGCGCCCTTCCAGGTGCCTGCGGCCAGGATGCCGGGGATGTAGGTTCCGGGTCCGGGGACGCCGCGCAGCCAGGTCCACGCATCGTCGGTGAGCTGCACGCGGGTGATGTGCTCGCGCTCGACGCGCACGTTCTCGCGGTGGAACGTCGACGCGCGCTCGATCGGCGACAGGACCACCTCGAGTCGCGTCTGATCCAGCAGGAGCGTCACCATCACCCCAGTCTGCCAGCGCCGCCCTGCAAGATGCCTGCGACTTGCTCACAAGGCGGCAACGATCCGTTGTGCGGATCGACGAACGAGAGAGCGACCGGACGCGCGGACGACCGGTCGCGCGGAGTCAGGCGGTGGCGGATGCCGCGGCCGCCGCGGCCGCGGGCAGGGCGGCCTCGATCGCGGCGAGCTCCACCTCGTCGTGCGCGGCCGTGAGGAACCACGCCTCGAAAACGCTCGGGGGCAGCGCGATCCCCTGCTCGCGCATGGCGTGGAAGAACGGCGCGTACCGGAACGACTCCTGAGCCTGCGCCTCCGCGTAGGTCTTCGGCGCCTCGGCCGAGAAGGCCACGCCGAACAGGCTGCCGGCGCGCGGCACGGCGTGCACGACGCCCGCATTGGTCAGGGCGCGGTGGAGAGCATCGGCCAGGCGGGATGCCGCGGCGTCGATCTTCGCATACACCTCGGGCGTCGCCAGGCGCAGCGTCGCCAGGCCCGCCGCGACCGAGAGCGGGTTGCCCGACAGCGTGCCGGCCTGATAGACCGGGCCCACCGGCGCCAGCAGGTCCATGACCGAGGCGCGTCCCCCGAGCGCCGCGAGCGGCATCCCGCCGCCGACGACCTTGCCGAAGGTGATGATGTCGGGCAGGTACTGCTCGCCGGCCTCCTGCTGCAGGCCCCAGTAGCCGGCCGGGTGCACGCGGAACCCGGTGAGCACCTCGTCAAGGATCATCAGCGCGCCGTGCGCGTGCGCGGTCTCGGCGATCAGCCTGTTGAAGCCGGGCAGCGGCGGGACGACGCCCATGTTCGCGGACGCGGCCTCGACGATCACCGCGGCGATGCGGTCGCCGTGCTCTGCGAAGACCTCGGCGAGGGCATCCGGGTCGTTGTAGTCGATCACGAGCGTCTGCGCGGCGATCGGAGCGGGCACACCGGCCGAACCGGGCAGCGCGAGCGTCGCGACGCCGGAGCCGGCGGCGGCCAGCAGCCCGTCGGAATGCCCGTGGTAGTGACCGGCGAACTTCACCAGCAGGTCGCGTCCGGTGGCGCCGCGGGCCAGGCGGATGGCTGTCATGGTCGCCTCGGTACCGGTCGACACCATGCGCACGTGCTCGACCGGGCGCGCGTCGCCCGCCTGCACGCGATCGGCGATCAGCTGCGCGAGCTCGACCTCCCCCTCCGTGGGGGCGCCGAAGGACAGACCGCGGGTCGCGGCCTCCTGCACCGCTCGCACGACCTCGGGGTGCGTGTGACCGAGCAGCGCCGGGCCCCAGGACGCGACGAGGTCGATGTACTCCGTGCCCGCGGCATCCGTCACCCTGGCGCCGTTCGCGGATGCCAGGAACCGGGGCGTCCCGCCCACCGAGCCGTACGCCCGCACCGGCGAGTTCACGCCTCCGGGGATCACCGCGCGGGCGGCGTCGAACAGGGTGTCATTGCGGTCGGTCATGGATACAAGCCTACGGATGCCGGCTATGTGCGCGCCTCAGCGGACGCTCCAGGCTGTTTCCCTGATCCACGCTGTTTCGCACAGTGCGAAACAGATCCGGGCGCCACTCAGCGCAGCCACTCGGCCGCTTCGACCGCCCAGTACGTCAGCACGGCGTCGGCACCGGCGCGCCGGATCGACAGCAGCGACTCCAGGATGGCCGCGCGGCGGTCGATCCAGCCGTTCGCGGCGGCGGACTCGATCATCGCGTACTCGCCCGAGACCTGGTACGCCCACACCGGCACGTCCACGGCGTCGCGCACCTCGCGCACCATGTCGAGGAACGCCATCGCCGGCTTCACCATCACGATGTCGGCACCCTCGTCCACGTCGAACAGCGCCTCGCGCACGCCCTCGCGGCGGTTGCCGGCATCCATCTGGTAGGTGCGGCGGTCGCCCTTCAGCTGCGAGTCCACGGCCTCACGGAAGGGACCGTAGAAGGCGCTGGCGTACTTGGCCGAGTAGGCCAGCAGCAGGGTGTCCTGGAAGCCCTCGGTGTCGAGCGCCTCGCGGATCGCGGCGACCTGGCCGTCCATCATGCCGCTCAGGCCGAGCAGCTGCGAGCCGGCCCGCGCCTGCGCGAGAGCCATCGAGCGGTAGCGGTCCAGCGTCGCGTCGTTGTCGACGGCACCCGAGGTGTCGAGGACCCCGCAGTGCCCGTGGTCGGTGAACTCGTCCAGGCACAGGTCGGTCTGCACGACCAGGGCGTCGCCCACCTCGGCGGCGACCGCGGCGGTCGCGACGTTCAGGATGCCCTCGGGGTCGTCCGCACCCGAGCCGTCGGCGTCGCGCACCTCGGGGATGCCGAACAGCATGACTCCGCCGATGCCGGTCTCAGCGGCATCCGCTGCCGCCCGGCGCAGCGAGTCGAGCGAGTGCTGCACGACACCGGGCATGGAGCCGATCGCCGCGGGCTCGGACAGGTCCTCGCGGACGAACATCGGCAGCACCAGCTGCTGCGCCGAGAGCGAGGTCTCGCGCACCAGGTTCCGCACCGGGGCGGACTGGCGCAGCCGGCGCAGCCGGGTCTCGGGGAAGCGGGTCATGAGGTGAACTCGTCCGCCGCGAACTCGTCCGCCGCGTGCGGGAGGGTGAAGTGCGACACCGTCTCGATCAGCGCGTCCACGGTCTGCCGGTCGGCGACGACGGAGATCGGCAGACCCGCCTTCTGCGCGTCCTTCGCGGTACGGGGGCCGATGGCCGCGAGCAGCGTGGAATCGGGGATCTCGGGGAACTGCTCGCGCACCTGACTCGCGACCGAGCCGCTGGTGATCAGGATGGCGTTGATGCGGCCGTTCTCCACATCACGGCGGATGCGGTCGGTGACCGGCACCCCCACCGTGCGGTAGGCGACCACGCTGTCGACGTCGTGGCCGGCGTCGTTGAGCAGGACGGAGAGCACGGGCTTGGCGATCTCGCTGCGCAGCGACAGGACGCGACGGGGCTCCGGCTCGAGGGCGATCATCTGCTCGGCCATTCCCGCCGCCGAGTTGTCGAGCTCCGGGACGAGGGCGACCTCGTAGCCCACCGCGAGCAGAGCGGCCGCGGTGGTCTCGCCGACGGCGGCGATCTTCGTGCGCTTGGGCACCGTGACCCGGTGTGCGAACAGCACGTCCACCGTGGTGGCGCTCGTGACGGTCAGCCAGTCGTAGTGGCCCTCCTGCAGCCGCTCGAGCGCGGCATCCAGAGCATCCTGATCCGTGGTGGGGGCGAAGTTGATCAGCGGGGCCACGACGGGCACTGCTCCCTGCGCTCGCAGGCTCGCGGCGACGCTGTCGCCCCACGGGCCACCACGGGGCACGAGGACGCGCCAACCGTCCAGCGGCTTGGCCGTTTTCGTTTCGGAAGCAGTCATCAGGATCACTCTCGCGGGAGAAGGTCGGCCGCTCCCTGTTCGAGCAGCCGATGGGCTGCAGACATGCCGATGTCACGGATCGCGCGCATCGGGTCTGCACCATCGGCAGCACTTGCTCCGTTGCCACTGCCGTTCCGACGAATATACCCCCCGTTCAGGGACTCCGTGACGTCGATTCCGATCCGGCCCGTTCCGGCCGGCTCGTACACGACGCTGCGGATGCGGATGCTGTCGCCTGTGACCTGCGCGTGGGCGGCCATCGGCGCCTGGCATCCGGCCTCGAGACCGGCGAGGATCGCCCGCTCGACCGTCACCGCGATGCGGGTGTCCTCGTCGTCGAGCTCGGCGAGCGCGGCGAGCAGGTCGGCCGGGGCATCCGACAGGGTCTCGACCGCCAGCGATCCCTGGCCCGGAGCCGTGGGCCACTCGGCCAGGCCGAGGTGCTCCCGGTGCAGGGCGGAGTCCGCCCCGAGCCGGCTCAGCCCTGCGGCGGCGAGGATCACGGCATCCAGCTCCCCCGACGCGACCCGCTCCAGACGCGAGTCGACGTTCCCGCGGATGTCGACGGCCTCCGCGTGCGGCGCGCGGCGGCGCACCTGGGCGATACGGCGCGGAGCGCCGGTGCCGACCCGCGCACCGGCGGGCAGCTCATGCAGCGGGGTGCCGTCTCGCGTGATCGCGACGTCGCGGGCGTCCTCGCGGACCGGTGTCGCGGCGATGACGAGGCCGTCGGGCTGAGCTGTCGGCAGATCCTTCAGGGAGTGCACCAGGATGTCGCACTCCCCCGCCACGAGCGCTTCGCGCAGCCTGTTGGCGAACACCCCGGTGCCGCCGATCTCGGAGAGGGATGCCCGGTTGGTGTCGCCCTCGGACACGATCGGCACCAGCTCGACCGGGCGTCCGATGATCTTCGCGAGGGCGTCCGCGACGTGCCCGGACTGCGCCTGCGCGAGCGCGCTGCGCCGGGTGCCGAGACGGATGGGAGCGGTCACTGCAGCACGTCGGCGATCTCGTCGAGGCGCAGGCGGCGCCCGGTGTAGAAGGGCACCTCCTCCTTCACGAAGCGGCGGGCCTCGGTGTAGCGCAGGTCGCGCATCAGGTCGACCAGCTCGGTCGGGTCATCGGCCTCGAGCGGCAGCAGCCACTCGTAGTCGCCGAGGGCGAAGGCGGCGACAGTGTTGGCGATCACGCCGCGGTGCGCGGCCCCCTTGCGCCCGTGGTCCGCGAGCATCTGCCTGCGGTCGTCCTCGGAGGCGAGGTACCACTCGGGGGTGCGCACGAACGGGTAGAGGCAGAGCCAGCCCTTCGCCTCGACACCGCGGAGGAAGCCGGGCACGTGCGCGCGGTTGAACTCGGCGTCGCGGTGCACGCCCATCACGTTCCACACCGGCAGCAGCGGGCGCAGCAGGTCGGTGCGGCGCAGTCGGCGCAGGGCGCGCTGCAGCTCCTCGGCGGTGTCGCCGTGCAGCCAGACCATCAGGTCGGCGTCGGCCTTCAGACCGCTGACGTCGTAGAAACCGCGCACGGAGACACCGGATTCCTCGATGTCCGCGACGATGGTCTCGATCTCGACGGACTCGGTCTCGGTGACCGGCGCGTCGGGGTTTCGGCGCCAGACGGCCCAGAGGGTGAAGCCTGCAGGGGCGGATTCGGATGGGATGTCTTCACGAACTTCCGGCATGCATCCAGTCTGCCCCTTCCTGAGGGGTGCCGCGTACCTGGAGACCTCGGTCCCTAGCGGGAGACCGCGCGCGCGAGCACCCAGACGACGCCGCCGACAACGGCGGCGACCCCGGCGACGGCCGCGGCCGCGGCGATCGGGTTGCGCCGGGCGAAGGCGCGAGCCTTGAGGATGCCGCGCTCCGACGCCTCCTCGACCCGTCGGGGCACGTTGCCCTTGATCTCGATCGCGGCCAGCGCGGCCTTGAGCTCGGCACGAGCGGATGCCACCGGGTCGACGATGCCGGCGGGAACGGCCGTGCGGGGCAGGGACGCCTTGGGGTCAGAATTCGTCATCGTCGGGCTCCTTCATCAGGCGGACGTCGGTGGCCACGGCCTGTCCCGGGTTCTCCCGCTTCACGACCTTGCGGAAGCGCAGCACGCCCAGCAGGCCGAACACGGCGATGGCCACGAAGAGGAACACGAAGACCGCGAGCGCGGCCAGCCAGGCCGGCCACCACGAGGCCAGGCCGATGATCCCGAAGGCCAGCAGCACGGGGATCGCCCAGAACAGCAGGAACAGCACGATGACGAACCACAGGCTGCCGATCCCGGCATCCTTCGCCGTGCGGGACACCCAGGCCTTGGCGGCGTCGATCTCGGCTGTGACGAGGTTGCGCACCAGCTCGGGCAGATCGCCGAGCAGCGTCAGCAGGCTGTCGTCGGCGCGATCGCGGTATCCGCGGGTCATGTCACTCCGCCTCTGAGGTCTTCTTCTTCGCCGTGCCGGAGGACTTCGCGGTCGTGCTCTTGGCGGCGGTCTTCGTGGCGGTGGTGCGCTTGGCCTCGGCCGCGGCGTCCTTCGCGGCATCCGCGACATCCTCCGCGGCGTCCTTGGCCGCATCCGCGGCCGAGTGGAGCCTCTGCTCGGGCGTGCCCGCGCTGGAGACGGCCTTGACGACGTTCACCGCGCCGGTCCACAGTGCGCCCGGAACGGCCGCCGCCTGCGCCTTGGCGAAGTCCTGTGCGCGCGTGACCTGCTTCTGCACCGGGTCGAGGTGCCAGACCTTGAGCCACTGCGTCTTGATCTGCTCATAGCGCTCCCGCCCTGCGCGGGTGCCGAGCACATAACCTACGCCGAGTCCGACGACGAGTCCGATCTTCCCCTTCATGGGAGCCTCCTGACGTTTGTTGCGGCGTCTTCGCCGAAGGCCGAACCGTCTTGCCCCCGAACGATCGTGTTCCAGGGTAGTCGCATATTCCTGATTAGGCATCTACTCTTGCGCGCAGACGGACTATGGCGTAATGGGGCGTCTTCAGCGATCCCAGAGCAGCTGGCTGCGCAGCCGGTCGGCCTCTTCCGCGGCATCCGGGACGACCTGTGCCAGACCGGTGCCCGCGAGCCAGGCCCCCACCACGGCGAGGCGCGGGGTGTTCCGCACCGCCTCGCGCACCGCGGCACGGCGCTCGGTCGCGCCGATCAGCGAGGTCGGCTGCGACTGCACGAAGCGTGCGCGGTGCGAGGCGCGCAACTGCTCGGGGCGCAGCCGGACGCCGAGCAGAGCGGATGCCTCGGACAGCGCGAGCCGCGCTGCCGCGTCGTCGTCGAGCGGGGCGGTCGCGGCGGCCTCCCCCTGCGTGCCGAAGGAGACGCGCACGACATGGCGGCCGCCCGCGGCGCGACGCAGCCAGCCCCACTTCGCCGTGGAGTGCGTGAGCGCCTTGGCCGTGTGGCTGCCCGGGACGGTGAGCACTCCGCTGCCGCGGGGAGCGGAGTCGAGCTCGGGGGCGTCCAGCAGCAGCGTGACGATCTCGATCTCGGGTGCCGCACCGGGGTCGCTCAGCCCGGTCATGTGCGGGGCGAGCAGGGTGCGCGCGGAGGGCTCCGCGGTGGCGATGACCACGGCGGTCGCGGTGAGAGGCTCGGGTGCGTCCGTGGCCGGGGCATCCGGCGCCGGGACGTCCGGGGAGACGAGGGCGTCGTCGCCGCGCACGGCATCAGGTTCCACGACATCCGGTTCCGAGGCATCCGCCGCGACGGTTCCGAGTTCCTCGAACGCGACCGTCCAGCCCTCTCCGCTGCGATCGAGCCGCACCGCGCGCGTTCCGGTGCGCACGTCCGCGCCGAAGAGCGCCAGCTCGTCGCGGAGCGCGTCGACGATCCGCCCCATGCCGCCGTCGATGCCCAGCACAGCGGCGCCCGGCGTCTTGCCCGCACGGTCGCCCTGCAGGGCGAGCACCGCGCCGCTCAGCGACCCGACGCGCGTGAGGGCGGCGCTCAGGCCGGGTGCGGCGATCTCGACGTCGACGTCTTCGGGCAGTGCGGAGTACACGCCGGCGGTGACCGGGGCGACCAGTCTGTCGCGCACGCGGGCGCCCATGCGCGTCGTGACGAGCCGGCCCAGGCTCTGCTGATGCCCGATGGTCAGCGGCGGGCGCAGCCGGTCGAGGTAGGCCCGCCACACGCCCCGCCAGCCGATGATCGCCCGCACGTCCTCCTGGAACGGATTGGCAGGGATCCCGAGCAGCCCGCCCTTGGGAAGCGGAGCATCCGGTGCTCCGGGGATGCCGCTGAGCCAGGCACCGCCGCCCTCCGGCGGGGCGACCGCATCGGAGAGCCCGAGCTCGTCCACGAGTGCGCGCACGTGCCCGCCGCGAGTCGCGAAGCTCTCGGCACCGGCGTCGACGATGATCCCGTCGAGCTCGGCCGTGCGGATGCTGCCGCCGAGCTGCTCCTCGGCCTCGAGCAGGGTCACCCGCATGCCGACCTTCGCGCACTCGCGGGCGGCGACGAGACCACCGATGCCTCCGCCGATCACGACGACGTGCTGTTCGGCGGCGCGGGCGGCGATGTCGACCGGATGCTCGGAGCTCATGCTCCGATTCTTCCATCCGGCCCTATGCGCGCGGCGCGGCGGCCGGGCAGGACACGTCCGCGAGGGCGGCGCCGCGCGTCAGAGCTCGCCGTGGGCGAGACGGACGATGCGGGTGAGCTGGTCGGGGTCGGTCTCGGGCGGGACACCGTGACCGAGGTTGAGGATGTGGCCCTTCGCGCCGCGCCCGCGGGCGATCACGTCGCGGACGTGCGCCTCGAGCACCGGCCACGGCGCCTGCAGCAGAGCGGGGTCGATGTTGCCCTGCACGGCCACGTCGGGGCCGAGCACGGCGATGGCCTCGTCCAGCGGCATCCGCCAGTCGACGCCCACGGCCGAGGCGCCGCCGTCCAGGCGCATGTCGCCGAGGAAGGGCCCGGTCCCCACGCCGAAGTGGATGCTCGGCAGCCCGATCCCGTCGAGCGCGGCGTGCGAATGCTGTGCGATGTGCGCGCGGTAGTCGGCCGGGCTGAGGGAACCTGCCCAGGAGTCGAACAACTGCACGACGGATGCTCCGGCATCGCGCTGGATCTCGAGGAACCGGCGCGAGATGCGGGAGAGCCAGCCCGCCAGCCGGTCCCAGGACTCCGGGTCGGCATGCATCATGGCGCGGGCGCGCAGGTGCTCCTTGGACGGCCCGCCCTCGATCAGATACGCGGCGAGCGTGAACGGGGCGCCGGCGAAGCCGATCAGCGGGGTCTCCCCCAGCTCCGCGGTGACGATGCGCACGGCCTCCGCGATCGCGGTGCCGTCGAGGTCGGCGGGGTCGATGGCGGTGATGCGCGCTACGTCGTCGGCGGTGCGCACCGGATTCGCGAACACCGGCCCGCGGCCCGGCTCGATCTCCACCTCGACGCCCGCCAGGCGCAGCGGGATCACGATGTCGCTGAAGAACACCGCGGCGTCCACGCCGTGCCGGCGCACCGGCTGAAGAGTGATCTCGGCCGCCAGGTCCGGGGTGAGGCAGGCATCCAGCATCCGCGTGCCGACGCGCAGTTCGCGGTACTCGGGCAGCGAACGGCCCGCCTGACGCATGAACCAGACGGGGGTGCGCTCGACGGATTCACCGGCGAGCGCGCGCAGCAGATCACTCATGCTCCGATCCTTTCACCGTCAACCTATGCGGATCCTCGGTTAGGCACCCCTCAGATGCCGATCACAGATACCAGGCGTACCCTGGACAGGTGCTGCTCTGCGTCACGGCGAGTCACAAGACCGCCTCCTTCGAACTGCTCGAGCGCCTCAGCCGCCATCCCGAGACCGTTGCCCCGACCCTGGTCGAAGCCGGTGCGCAGGGAGCCGTCGTGCTCGCCACCTGCAACCGCTTCGAGGCCTACGTCGAGAGCGACGGGCTCGACACGGATGCCGTGCTGGACGTCGTCGCGCAGGCCACTGGCATCCCCTCCGCCGACCTCGACGGCTCGTACCGCGTGATCGACGACCGCCGCGTGGCCGAGCACCTGTTCGCCGTGGCATCCGGCCTGGAGTCGGTCGTCTCCGGCGAGGGCGAGATCGCCGGCCAGGTGCGCCGAGCACTGACCGGCGCCCGCAAGCAGGGCACCACCTCCCCCGCGCTGGAGCGGCTCTTCCAGCGGGCCAGCCAGGCGCAGCGCAAGGTCAAGAACGTCACGGCTCTGCAGCGCGCCGGCCGGTCGCTCGTGCGGCTCTCGCTGGAGCTCGCCGACAGCCGCATCGCCGACTGGGCCGCCGAGCGCGTGCTGCTGGTCGGCACGGGCGCCTACGCCGCGGTCACTCTCGCGACGCTGCGCGAGCGCGGTGCTGTGGACATCTCGGTCTACTCGCCTTCGGGCCGGGCGGAGCTGTTCGCCAAGAAGCACGGCATCCGGCCGGTGTTCGACGATGACTACGCCGCGATCGCGCAGCGTTCCTCGCTGCTGATCACCTGCACCACCGCCACCGAGCCGGTGCTCGGTCCTGCGCACCTGCAGCGGACCACGGCCGCGCAGGTCGCGGACGCCAAGAACGGATGCCCCGTCGCTTCCCCCGGCTCAGCGCCGCATCTCTCGTCGCAGCTGGTGATCGACCTGGGGATGCCTCGCAACGTCGACCCCGCGGTCGCACAGCTCGAGGGCGTCGCGCTGCTGGACCTCGAGACGATCCGTCTGCACGCACCGCTCGAGGAGCTTCAGGCGACGGATGCCGCACGAGCGATCGTGCACGAGGCGGCCGAGGACTTCCACGCCGTCGGCTCCCGCGCGACCGTCACCCCCGGCGTCGTCGCGCTGCGCACCCACATCTTCGGTCTGCTCGAGGCCGAGATCGAGCGCGCCCGCAACCGCGGCGACGAGGACGGCCTGGTCGAGCAGGCCATGCGGCACCTCGCCGGCGTGCTGCTGCACACCCCGACCACGCGCGCGCACGAGCTCGCGGCCGACGGTCGCGGCGGCGAGTTCCTCAGCGCACTCGAGACGCTGTACGGCCTGGTTCCGGACGCCGGTGAGGCCGCGGAATCCGAGATCGCCTGACGCACGGCATCCGCCCCTCCGACCGCATCTGAGTGACACTGGATGCATGAGCGACGCACTGGATGACGGTCCCTTCTTCCACGGCACCGCGGCGGCCCTGCAGCCCGGCGAACTGCTGACCGCGGGCTTCCCCTCGAACTACCGGCCCGAGATCACGATGAACCACGTGTACTTCACGGCGCTGCGCGACGGAGCGGGTCTCGCCGCCGAGATCGCCGCAGTCGACGGCGACCCGCACGTCTACCTGGTCGAGCCGACGGGCGAGTTCGAGAACGACCCGAACGTCACCGACAAGAAGTTCCCCGGCAATCCGACCCGCTCGTACCGCACGCGCGAGCCGCTGCGCGTGATCGAGGAGGTGCACGACTGGACGCGCCTCACGCCCGAGGCGCTGCAGGAGTGGCGGGACCGGATCGCGGCGATCGTCGAGACCCGCGGCGAGATCATCAACTGACGTGCCCGCTTCTGAAGGACGATCGACGTTCTGAAGGAGATTCCAGGCCACAGCATCCTTCAGAACGTCTGATCTCCTTCAGAGATCAGGGGTCGGCCTGGGAGACTGGTCGCATGGCCCTTCACATCACCGGAGACACCGCCGCCGACGACCTGCTCACGAACAACCCGCTGGCGCTGCTGGTGGGGATGCTGCTCGACCAGCAGGTGCCGATGGAGACCGCGTTCGCGGGTCCGCTCAAGATCCAGCAGCGCACCGGCGCGTCGGATGCCGCCGCCATCGCCGGGATGGATCCGGATGCCTTCCTCGAGGCGTTCAAGCAGACGCCGGCCGTGCATCGCTTCCCGGGTTCCATGGCCACGCGCGTGCAGACGCTCTGTCGGACGCTGGTCGACGACTGGGGCGGGGATGCCGCGGGGCTCTGGACCGCCGGCGACCCCGACGGCGCCGAGGTGCTCAAGCGCCTGAAGAAGCTGCCCGGGTTCGGTGAGCAGAAGGCGAAGATCTTCCTCGCCCTGCTCGGCAAGCAGTACGGCTTCACCGGGGCGGGCTGGCGCGAGGCATCCGCCCCCTACGGTGAGGACGGCTCGTACCGCAGCGTCGCCGACATCGTCTCACCCGAGTCGCTGACCAAGGTGCGCGAGCACAAGAAGGCGATGAAGGTTGCCGCGGCGCGGAGCAATGCGACGAAGGAGCGTTGATGCGTGACGGGGCAAGGTTGAGCGAGCGAAGCGAGTCGAAACCCATCAGGGCGAAGGCCGGCAAGTGAGGCCGACCGGCGGCAGCGTCGCCTCATTCCTGGCGAATGTCACGCCGGCGAAGCGCCGCCGGGATGCCGAGACCCTGACCGCTCTGCTGCAGGAGGTGTCCGGCCGCGAACCCGAGCTGTGGGGCACGATCGTCGGCTTCGGCAGCTGCCACTACCGCTACCCCACCGGCACCGAGGGTGACATGCCGCTGCTGGCGTTCGCACCGCGCAAGGCGGCTTCGACCCTGTACCTCGAATCCACGGCCGCCCACGCCGACGACCTCGCCCGTCTCGGCCCGCACACCACCGGCGTCGGATGCCTGTACCTCAAGGATCTCGAGGACATCGACCTCGACGTGCTGCGCGGCATCCTGACCGCCTCGCTCCGCTGGGCGGAGGGCGGCGGCGACGAGCACGCCGCGCTCACCGTCACCGGCTGACGCGGGCGCCCTCCGGGCGGTTGACCGGGGAATCGGGCGCGCCGCTCTCCTGCAGCGTCACCGCGTTCTGCGCCTGGATCCGCACGTACTCGATCTCGGTGCGCTCCGAGAAGTACGCGATGTGCGGGGTGAGCACCACGTCATCACGGCCGACCAGCGGATGCCCCGGCGACGGGGGCTCGGTGGCAAGCACGTCCAGTGCGGCGCCGCCGAGATGTCCGGCGTCGAGCGACGCGGCGAGCGCGGCGTCGTCGATCAGTGCGCCACGCGAGACGTTGACCAGCAGCGCCCCCTGCGGCATCCCCGCGAGGAACTCAGCGTCGACCATGTGCTCGGTCTCGGGCGTGAGCGGCAGGTGCAGCGACAGCACGTCGGAGGACGCCCGCACGTGCTCCAGGCTCCCGCGCTGAACGCCCAGGGCGTCGAGGTCAGCGCGCACCTCGCCGGTGTCAGGCATGAGAGGGTCGTACCCCAGCACGCGACCGAACAGGGGCCCTGCCTGCCGGGCGAACTCCCTGCCGATCCTGCCCAGCCCGATCACCCCGAGCGTCCTCTCGCTCAGGCGCGGGGGCGCCTTCGGCGCGCGCTCGTTCCAGTCGTCGGGGTTCGCACTGCCCAGGTAGAAGCGCAACTGGCGCAGGCTGTGCAGCATGATCGCCAGTGCGTGGGTCGCGACCTCCTCGGTGGCGGCGCCGGGCACGTTCGTCACCCACACCCCGTTCTCGGTGGCGGCGTCGAGGTCGACGTAGTCGAAGCCCATCGACATCAGCGCGATGATCTCGAGGTTCGGCATCGCCTCGATCATCTCGCGGGTGACGGACGCGTAGCCCGGCAGCAGGGCCACGGCGTCGCGAGCGCCCTCGACGATCAGCTGCGGGTCGCGCGTGCCGAGCACGCGCACCTCGAAGCCGTGCGCCTCCAGCAGGGCGATGCCGGGTGCCGGATCGGTGTCCTCGACGTCGGTGTAGACGGCGAGCGGTCGAACGGTGTCCACGTGCTCTCCTCGTCCGGCGCTCACTCGCCGCGTCCGCGCACGATCGCGCGTGCCATGGCGGTGAGGATCTCGTACGCCACGTGGCTGGCGGCGATGCCCGTGATCTGAGCGTGGTCATAGGCGGGGGCGACCTCGACCACGTCGGCGCCGACGATGTTCAGGTCCGCCAGGCCACGGATGATGCGGAGCAGCTCCCTGCTGGTGAGCCCGCCCGCCTCGGGGGTGCCGGTGCCCGGCGCGTGCGCGGGGTCGAGCACGTCGATGTCCACCGACACGTACAGGGGCCTGTCGCCGATGCGCTGCCGCAGCCGCTCCATGGCGGCAGGAACACCGTGCTCCTCGACGTACTCGCTCGTGATGATCGAGAAGCCGAGGCGCTCGTCGTCCTCGAGGTCGCCCTTGCCGTAGAGCGGCCCGCGCGTGCCGACATGCATCGATGCGGTCCGGTCGATGAAGCCGTCCTCGGAGGCGCGGCGGAACGGGGTGCCGTGCGTGATCGGCTCGTCGAAGTAGGTGTCCCAGGTGTCGAGGTGGGCGTCGAAGTGCACGACGGCGACCGGGCCGTGCTTGGCGCTGATCGCCTTGAGCAGGGGGTACGCGATCGTGTGGTCGCCGCCGATCGTGAGGATCCGGTCGACGCGCTCGCCGAGATCCGTCGCCGCCTCGGCGATCTGCTCGACCGCGGTGTGGATGTTGAACGGATTCGCGGCGATGTCGCCGGCATCCGCCATCTGCACGGCCTCCCAGCCGGAGAAGTCCTGCGCGGGGTTGTACGGGCGCAGCAGCCGGCTGGACGCGCGCACGTGCTCGGGTCCGAACCGCGCGCCCGGGCGGAAGCTCACTCCGCTGTCGAACGGGATGCCGACGACGGCGATGTCTGTCTCGCCGACGTCCTCGATGCGGGGCAGACGGGCGAAGGTGGACAGGCCCGCGTAGCGCGGGGTCTTCGAGGCGTCCGCCGGCCCGATCGGTGTGCTGGTCATGATGCTCCTGTCTCAGAGGGCGAACGTGGACTGGTCGAGGTGGATGACCTGCAGGCCGCCCGCGGTCTGCGCCTGCTGCACGGCCGCGGTGAGCTCGCCGGCGGAGGAGACGTGCCGGCCGGTGCCACCGAACGCCGTCCCGAGCGCGGCCCAGTCGGGCTGCACGAGGTCCACGCCGATCGGCGCGATGCCGGCGTCCGCCTCGTTCTGGCGGATCTCGGCGTAGCCGCCGTTGTCGACCACGATCACGGTGACGTCGAGACGCTGCTCGACGACCGTGATCATCTCCTGCATCGAGAACATCAGGGCGCCGTCGCCGGTCACGGCGAAGACCGGGCGCCCGGGATCTCCGAGGCGCGCGCCGAGAGCCGCAGGCAGGGCGTAGCCGAGGGTGGCGTAGGTCGCCATGTACGGCATCGAGTTCGGCTTCGCCACGCGCAGCACGTTCATCAGACCCCAGTACGCGATCTGCGACGAGTCGGTGGCGACGATCGCGTCGGCCGGGAGGGTCGACGCGATGACCTCGGCGAGAGCCGCGTTCACCGGCGACAGCTCGTGCACCTCGGCGCGCACCGCGTCGAGGGTCTCGGCGACGCGTGCGCCCGTGCGCGCGGGGCCATCGCCCAGTGCGGTCAGGAGCGCGGAGAGGGATGCCGCGGAGTCGCCGACGATGCCCACATCGGCCTTCTGGTTCTTGTCGATCTGGGAGGGGAGCAGGTCGATGCGGATCACGGTGCCGCGGGCGTCGAGCCGGTCGACCCATAGCTCAGCCTCGCCGAGCTTCGAGCCGACCACGAGCAGCACGTCCGCGTCACGGGCGCGGTCGCGCGCGGCGGCCAGGCGCAGGTTCGCCCCGAGCGAGAGCGGGTGGTTCTCGTCGAGCACGCCCTTCGCGTTCGCCGTGGTGACCACCGGCGCGCCGAGGCGCTCGGCCACGGCCCTCAGGGCGGCACCCGCGCGGCGCGATCCGCCGCCCGCGAGGATGACGGGGTCGGATGCGGCGTTCAGCAGCCGAGCCGCCTCGGTGACGGCGTCGTCCGACGGCGCGGCCGCGGGCGGGAACGCCCGCGCGGCGAGATCGTCGGGAGTGATTCCTTCGGCCTCCTGCTCGAGCAGGTCGAGGGGCACCTCGATGTACACCGGGCGGGGGCGGCCGGTCGCGAACAGCGCGAAGGCGTCGTGCACGGCGGTCACGGCCTCGGCGGCGCTCATCACCCGGCGGCCCCACTCCACGACGGCGGATGCCGCGGCCAGCTGGTCCTTGGTCTCGTGCAGCGTGCCGACGTCGGCGAACTCGCTGCCGCGGGCGGGCCCGGGTGACAGGATGATCATCGGACGCGACTCGCAGTAGGCGGTGCCGGCCGCGGACAGCGCGTTCAGCAGGCCCGGGCCGCTCGTGGTCACGACGACGCCGGGCATCCCGGTCTGCAGGGACCAGCCGTCGGCACCGTAGCCTGCGCCCTGCTCGTGACGGGTGGTGACGGGACGGATGCCGAGCGCCGGCAGCGGCCGGTAGAACTCCAGGTTGTGCGTGCCGGGGATGCCGAACACGGTGTCGACGCCATAGCCCCGGAGAGCCTCCATGACCACCCAGCCCGTGGTCCGCTTCGTGACGGTCTCCATGCCGCTCATCCTTCCCCGTCGTTCCGCTCGACCGCGGCCGAGTGCTTGAGGACGCCGTCCACCCAGGTCTCCAGCACCGGGATGGCGGCGATCTCGTCGCCGGCCACCGACAGCGGGTCGGCGCCGAGCACGACGAAGTCGGCCCGCTTGCCGGGGGTCAGGGATCCGAGCTCGTCGTCGCGGCCCAGCGAGGCCGCGCCCTCGAGGGTGTGCCCGCGCAGGGCGTCCTCGGCGCTGATCCGCAGGGAGTCGGGCCCGAGCTTGTGGCCGCGGCGGGTCACGCGCGTCACGGCCGCCTGGATGGCCTCCAGCGGACGGGGCTCGGCGACCGGGGCATCCGACGAGATCGTGACGGGGACGCCCGCCTCGAGGAACTCGCCCAGCGGATTGAACCGCTCACCGGGGGTGCCGATGGCCTGCTCCACGCCCTCGCCCCAGTTGTAGTAGTGCTGGGTCTGGTTCACCGGGCGGATGCCGAGCGCCGCCATGCGCGGGATCTCCGCCTGGTCGGGCAGGCCGCAGTGCTCGATGCGGTGCCGCGCATCGGCGTCGGGGCGGGCGGTGAGCGCCTCCTCCAGCGCGTCGACGACCATCCTGATCGCGGTGGGCGACTGCGCGTGCGTGGCGGTCTGCAGCCCGGCGAGGTGCGCCTTCTTCACGAGCCCGGCGTACTCCTCGGGCTGGTGGTAGAGCTGGCCGGTGCGGCACGGATCGCCGACGTAGCCCTCCGGGAAGTACGCGGTCCATCCCCCCAGGGTGCCGTCGGCGTAGAGCTTGATGCCGGCCGCGGAGAGGAACGCGTTCCCGAACGGACCGGTCAGGCCCAGGTCGATCACCTGGTCGAGCAGGTGCGAGAGGAAGTACATCGACACCCGCAGATCGAGGGCGCCCCGGTCGGCGAGGGCCAGGTAGGCGGCGAACTCGCGCTGCGACACCTGCGCGTCGCCGATGGCGGTCACGCCGCCGGCGAGGAACTCCCGCTGCACGGCGTCGAGCTGCCGCTGGTGCTCGGCGGGCTCGTCCCCGAGGTGGAAGTTCGGGCCGTGGTGCCCGACCTTCACGCCGTGCAGGCCCGTGAGCACGTTGCACGCGGCATCCGAGAGCTCACCGGTGAGCTCGCCGTCCGCGTCGCGGAAGAACTCGCCGCCCTCCGGGTTCGGGGTGTCGCGGGTGATGCCGTACTTCTGCAGCGTGAAGCTGTTCACCACGCCGCCGTGGCCGGAGGCGTTCATGATGTACACCTCACGGTCGGTGGCGATCTCGTCGAGCTCATGACGGGTGGGATGCCGGCGCTCGGCGAGGTTGCGCTGCTCGTAGCCGTAGCCGCGCAGGGGCGCTCCCTCCGGCAGCGTCTGCGCGCGCTCGGTCATGAGCCGTACGATCTCGGGGATGGACCCCGCGCGGTCGGGACCGATGTCGACCCAGGTCAGCATCTGGCCGTACATCAGCGGGTGCGCGTGCGCGTCGATGAAGCCGGGGACGATCGTCGCCCCGGGGTGATCGACGCGCTCGGGCTGCAGACCGGCCGCCTCGGCTGCGGCGTCGACCTCGGCGATCGACCCCACGGCGAGGATCCGGCCGCCGACGGTGAGCATGGCCTCGGCCTGCGGGCGCTGCTCGTCGACGGTGCGGATGGTCTGAGCGGTGATGATCGTCGCGGCGGAGTCGCGGAAGTCGTACGTGGCCAGTCTGCGCATCTCTCAGCCTTCGACGGTGCGGATCGCGGTGGTGCCGCGGGCGATCAGGGACTCGGTGACCGGTGCGTTGTCGGAGTGCTGCGGGGCGAAGTACGCGCCGAACACGGCGAGGATGCACAGCACCCCGAAGAACACGACCGCCGCCCAGAAGCTGCCCGTACCGGCGATCAGCGCGGTCGCGATGGCCGGAGACAGCCCGCCCCACACCGCAGCGCCGACGCCGTACGACAGCGACATGGAGGTGTACCGCGCCTGCGGCCGGAACATCTGCGCCATCAGGGTGGACAGCGGGGCCCAGGCGCCGCTGAGCGTGATGCGCAGCGCGGAGGCCAGCACGAAGATCCAGGCGATCTGGTGCCCCTGGATCACCAGCACGAGCGGTACGAACACGGCGATCGACCCCACCGCGCCGATGTAGATCAGGGTCTTGCTGCCCCACTTGTCGCCGAGCCAGGCCAGCGGCAGGGTGATCAGCAGCTCGACGAACGACGCGATGGTCATGGCCGCGAGGATGGTCTGGCTGTTCAATCCCACCTCGGGCGAGGTCGAGTAGTTCTCCACGAACGTGGTGGCGATGACGTAGCCGCCCGACGACATGGCGATGATGCAGAAGCCGAGCAGCATCGGCCACCAGTTGTTCCGCACCGCGAACAGCACCGGCGTCGACTGCTTGTGCCCCTCGATCTTCGCCTCGAACACGGGGGTCTCCTCGACGCGGTAGCGCACCCAGAAGCCGACGCCGATCAGCACGATGCTGAACAGGAACGGGACGCGCCAGCCCCAGGTCGTGAGAGCCTCGTCGCCGAGCGTGGAGAGCCACCAGAACGCGCCGGTGGCGAGCATCGCGCCGAACGGGTTGCCGACCTGGGTGAACCCGCCGTAGAAGACCTTGAACCGCGGCGGCGCGCTCTCCACCGCCATCAGGCTGGCGCCACCCCACTCGCCGCCGACGGCGAGCCCCTGCACCATGCGCAGCAGCACGAGCAGGATCGGCGCGGCGATGCCCAGCGTGGCGTAGCCGGGAAGGCAGCCCACCAGCACGGTCGCGATGCCCATCATCAGCAGGGTGACGGTCAGCGCCGGCTTGCGGCCGAGCTTGTCGCCGATATGTCCGAAGATGATCCCGCCGAGGGGCCGCATGAAGAACGCGACCGCGTAGGTGCCGAACGACGCCAGTGTTCCGGTGACCCTGTCGACGTCGGGGAAGAACACCTGCGGGAAGACGAGGGCGGCGGCGGTCGCGTAGACGTAGAAGTCGTACCACTCGATCGAGGTGCCGACCATGGCGGCGAAGCCGGCGCGGAGCGCGCGGCGGTGCGAATGCCCCGCCGGCTGGACTGCGGAGGTGGACATACAGGGCTCCTTTGCTCTGTCGAAGGGTAAGCGGCAGTGAGGGGCTGCAGCATCGGGATGAGCCGACTATAGGCCCCTCATCACCGCAGATCCACGTGGCCGGAGGGTCGTTGACCACCGATCTGCGGTATCATCACCGCTGAACGTGTTCACTCGCGGGCCGCCGGCACCTTCTCGCCGACGATCTACTGCTCCGGATCCGCAGATCCGGGGACTTCGCGGATGTTCGGAATCAGGAGGGCGACGTGGTCTCCGATGATGCTCGCGGACGGGCCGACCGGGATGTGGCGGACCTGGACAGCAGGCTGATCCACGCGCTGCAGGCCAACGGCCGGTCCAGCATCCAGGATCTCGCCCGTCTGCTGGACGCACCCCGCGACTACGTGTCCCAGCGTCTTCGCACCCTGACCGACCGCGGCGGGCTGCGGGTGGTCGCGGCGCTCGACCCCGGCTTCGCCGGTCACCACGTGCTCACGCACGCGATGGTGAGCCTCAGCGGCGCCGCTCGACCCGTCGCCGAGCAGATCGCCGAGATCGACGACGCGGTGTTCGTGTCGCTCGTGAGCGGTGCACGTCCGCTCGTCTTCGAATCCCGGCACGGCGATGAGAGCCGGCTGCACGAGATGCTCGACCTGGTGCGCCGCATCCCCACGGTTCAGCAGATCCAGGTCACCACGTACGCCGAGGTGCTCAAGGGCTTCTTCGTCGCCGAGTCGCGCACCGAGATCACGCTCGACAGCCTGGACGAGCGGCTCATCCAGGCGCTGCAGTCCGACGGCCGCGCCAGCTATCAGGTGCTCGCCGACACCGTGCACCTCTCCCCTTCGTCGGCACGGTCGCGCGTGCGCCGGCTCATCGACGCCGGCGTCATCCGCATCTCGGCCATCCCCGCGGGCGGCCTCTCCCGAAGCCGCCTCGCGGTCGGCGTCGGAGTCACGCTGCGCGATGACGCCGAGCCGGTGCGCCGGTACATCGCGGAGCAGCGATCGATCGAGTTCGCGGCCCGGACGCACGGGCTCTACGACTTCATCCTGACCATCGCCGGGTCGTCGTCGGCCGGGGTGCTCTCCGTGCTCGAGGAGCTGCGCTCCCTCCCCCAGGTCGGGGCTCTGGAGAACTGGGCGCACCTCGACATCGTCAAGGAGGACTACGCCCGCTCGCTCGGGCTGGTGGTGCGCTCCGGCTCCGTCGGCACGCCCTGAATCACGCCGCGCCGCACGACGGCCCGCTGAGCGCTCACTCCCCCGAGCTGTACACGCTCGTCGATCCGGCCACCGGCCGGGCGGCCAGCACCATGGCGAGCACGCCCAGAGCACCGACCGCGCAGATGCCGATGAAAGCGGCCAGGCTGATCACGGCGTTCAGCACGTCGGGGCTGTCGGTCAGGACGGGGACGGCGAGCAGGCCCATCGCCAGCAGCCGGGTGGCCACCACGACGGCCAGCGCCCACAGCGGTGCCCAGTTCCACGGCGCGGGCACGACGCCGCTGCGGCCGATCTGCACCACGGCGAGGATCGCCAGCACCAGCGAGACGACCTCCAGCGTCACGACCACCATGCCCGCCAGTCGGACCCGCGCTTCCCAGTCGACCATGTCGGCCATCGGATCCGGCGGCATGAGCAGCCCGTGGATCATCTGCTGGACGAGCAGCCACACCCCGAGCCCCACGAGCACGCCCGTGCCGAGCGGACGGCGCGCCGTGACGCTGCCCGACGGCCCCAGCCCGATCGCGAAGACGATCGCGCCGGCGGCGAAGAACAGGTCGGGGACGATGCCGACCGGCGCGCCGGGAGCCGAGGCGACCCAGAGGTTCAGCAGGGCGGATGCCGCCAGCAGACCGCCACCGAGCATCCAGGTGCGTCGACGCGCACGGGCATCCGTCCCGCCGGCGTCCACGTCGATCATGCCGCCAGGCTACAGCCAGCCATCCACGATTCAGCCGCGCGCGACGCGCTCCGCTTCCTTGGCGGCGACGATCTTGCGCAGCCCGGAGCTGGAGAAGCGGTGGTTCCGGCTGTTGAAGTACAGCTCGATGCCGGCCTCCTCGCAGTACGAACGGCCGGTGAAGTCGCGGTTCTCGTACTCGTCGCCGACGATGCGCACGTCGAGCTTGAAGGAGCGCAGGATGTCCTCGAGGTCCTGCTCGGTGGAGTACGGCACGATCTCGTCGACGTACTCGCAGCCGCGCAGCTGGATGTAGCGCTCCACGACGGTCTGCGTCGGGGCGTTCTTCTCGGGGCGGTCGAGGGTCGGGTCCATCTGCAGGCCGCAGATCAGGTAGTCGCACTGGCGCTTGGCCTCGGCGAGCATCATGATGTGGCCCGCGTGCAGCAGGTCGAAGGTCGAGAAGGTGATGCCCACCCGAGGACCCGGGTTGTAGTCCTGGTGCTTCTTCGTCGTCTCGCCCATGGTCTCCGTCATCGCTTCGCTCCGGTACGCCGATTCACCGAGTCCCCACAACACGGCCACAGGGATTCTACCCGGGTGGGCTGGCACCCTCGGGCAGGCCGATCGCGGCATCCGCCCGCTCGAACTCCGCCAGGGTCAGCGCGGAGCCGCCGTTCCACGTCCGCTCCGCCATGGCCCGCAGCGGTGCGCGAATGCCGTCGGCGACCTCCGCGACGGTCTGCGCACCCGGCTCATCGGACCAGACGGCGAAGCAGCTCCCGCGCAGCGAGTCCAGGTAGGGGTGCAGGATCTCCTGCCTGCCGCCGCCCGGCAGCGCCGGGAACAGTCCGGGATGCCAGTCCGCCGCCCAGATCCGCTCCGCGGTCGGGTACCGGTAGCCGGCGTGCTCGCCGAGGACGTAGTAGAACAGCCCGTCGTTGACATTGACCAGCGGATGCCCCGCGGCGACGGCATCCGCCAGGGGACGCATCTGCCGATGCCAGTTCGTCCACCAGGTCAGCTCGATGCCGGCGTCCAGGCGCACGACGGAGCCGCGCAGCATGCCGTCGTTCCATGCCCGTGCCCGGAAACCGTGTCCGCGCAGGTGCGCGGCGATACGGTTCACGAAGGCGGTGAGCAGGTCGAATCCGTTCGCGTCGGCGCCGTAGCGCGCATGCGCGGCATCGCGCAGTGCCGGATAGTCGTCGATGCGGGCGAAGTCGACGAACTCGTCGCCGCCGAGATGCCAGCGACCGCAGCCCTCGAACACGGGCGCCACGTCGTCGATCAGCCTCTCGGCGAAGGCCACGGCCTGCTCCCGAGTGATGTCCAGCGCATGGTCCGTGCCGGTGATCGCGGCATCCGCCCGTTCCCGGCCCGGCGGCAACCGCAGGTGCGGATGCTGCGCCAGCACCTGCCGCAGATGGCCGGGCATGTCCAGCGAGGGGATCACCTCGACGTGCAGGTCGCGGGCGACGTCGAGGATGCGGGCGGCATCGGCGCGGGTGATGTGCGCGGCCGACACGACCTCGGGGAACGCGGCGGATTCCAGCCGGAACCCCTCGTTCTCGGAGAAGTGCCACTGGAGGGTGTTGATGCCCACGTCGGCCGCTGCGCGCAGCAGGGCGACGATCCACTCGGCCGGGTAGTGCTTGCGGGCGGCGTCGAGATGGACACCGCGTTCGCGGACGGCAGGCGCTCCGGCGACGGAGCCCCGCGGCACGCACCCCTGCGCGCGCAGGTTGTGCAGCAGCTGACGGGTGGCGCGGAAGCCACCCGTCGCCGAGGGGACGCGGATGTCGATGTCGTCTCCGACATCGATCGCGTAGGCCTCGTCGGATGCGACGGCTCCCCCCGGAGTCGAAGCCGCATCCGACGAGGTGATCGGGGCCTCCGCCGACCGCAGGAGGATGCGCGATCCCGTGCCGGGAGGAATGCCCAGTGCGGCGAGCTCGCGCTGCAGGCGGGCCGCCTCAGCGGCCAGGCACTCATCCGCGGCGACCACCTGCGCAGTGCCCGGCCGCCAGGCTCCGCCGCCGAGCCGGACGGTCGACGGATGCGGCAGCGCGTACCAGCGGCGTGCCGCATCCGTCGATGTCATCAGAGCGCCCTGCGGGTCAGCCGCACGCCGGCACGGCGTAGGAGCGGTCGACGGTCATGGCGCCGTCGGGGCCGTCCACGCGCACGGTCACCGAGCCGTCGGCGACCGCGCCGCCCTTGGCCCGCTGCACCGCCACGCGCGTCTCGCCGTCGAAGATGCCGCTGAAGGACCGGCTGCCGATCGAGGAGGTCACGGTCGCGCCCAGTGCGGCCGCGTCGGCGCTGTCGATGCGGACCTTGAGCTTGACGTCGCCGCCCGTGCAGGTCGCGTCCGCGGCGACATCGACGTCGTACCACGGCGCCTTGTACACGGTCGCGTGACCGGTCAGCGGGGTGGTGAACGAAGAGATGTAGCCGGAGTGGTCTCCCGCGGTCAGGTTGTAGGTGACGTATGCACCGAAGCCCTCATCGACGGTGCGCTGCGCGTAGCGCGCGGCGGTGGTGGAAGACGTCGCGGTGAGGTCGATGGCCGCGGCGCCGAACTGCTGCTTCGTCATACCGGGAATCTGCGGCGGGATCCAGCTGCCGTAGTACGGGTTCCACGAGTAGTCGAGGTCGGCGCTCGCGCCGGTGCCCTGCCAGTCGGTGAGTGTGTACGACGGACCGATGTTGTAGAGCGTGATCAGCTTGTCCGGCCCGAGGCGGTCGCGCAGGGCGTCGAGCAGGTAGGCGAACGAGGTGCTGTTCGGCTGCGCGGTGCCGTTCTTGCCGTACTCCGACCATTCGTCGTCGAAGTCGATGCCGTCCAGCCCGTACGTGTCGACGGCGTCGGCGAGCTGGTCGGCGAACGCCGCGGCGCTCTCGCGCGAGGTGAAGTTCGCGAAGCCCGCGCCCTCGTGGTTGCCGAGCACCGAGAGCAGCACCCGGGTGCCGCGCTGCTGCAGCGGACGGATCTGCGTGTCGGCGTTCTGCAGCGTCTCGGTGACGCGGTCGTTCAGGTGCAGGTAGGCCTGCTGCTTCGCGGTGTCGTAGTTGATGTTGGCGGCGAAGATCATCGCCAGGTCGAACGCCGGCCGGCCCGTGCCCTCGAGCGTGTAGTCGGCCACGTTCGCCATGTCGTTGCTGTTGACCTCGACGTAGACGACCCGCTTGGGGTCGGTCTGCCCGGGCTGTTCCCGCGCGCCGGCCGCCGCGGGGACGGCGAGCCCGACCGCGGCGAGGCTGAGCGCGGCGAGCGCCGCGATCCGCGCGGTCCGCCGCGGGGTGGAGTGATCAGTCATGTTCTGTTCTTCCTTTCGTGCGTCTTCGCAGTTCCGGGGGGAGGGACTCAGAGGGTCGGGATGTCGAGCGCGAACAGCTCGAGCTGTCGCAGCGTGACGGGCTCGGATGCCAGGGCGCGCAGCATCCGTGCGGTGACGGGTGCCGTGAGCACGAACGGCGTCGTGCGGTCGGCGGGCAGCGGCTCGCTGTGGGTGGTCTCCAGGTCGTGCCAGAGGATGCCGTCGTCGCTCGCCTGCCAGCGCAGGACACCGGCGGGGGCGTCGCCCGCCCCGGTCACGGTGACGTCGCTGACCGTGACGGGCTCGTCGAACACCCAGCCTGCGGCCTCGCCCGCGGCGAGCGCGACCGCGGTGAGCGGGGCGGCCCCGTCGTCGAAGAGTGCGCCGTGGGTGCGGTCCAGCGCGTGTCCGCCGGCGCCGGTCAGATCCGGATACCAGGGCTCCACCGGCACGGCGGGGCCGTCCCAGAGCGCGCTCGCGGCGGCCTGTGCGGCATCGGCGGTGAACTCCAGCTCGAGCACGGCGTCCGCGCTCCCGCCGAGTGCGTCGACCGAGAGCACGGCACGGTCCAGCGGCGCGCCGTCGAGGGTCGCCGCGACCAGCCACCTGGCATCCGGCCCGGGCCGCCGCGACAGGATCCGCAGCGAGCCGCCGTCGGCACGTCGCGCGGTGATGTCGTCGAACAGCGGGCTGCCGATGCGCAGCTCACCCGAGGCGAGTTCGAGCGGGTAGAGCCCGAGTGCGGCCCACAGCCACCACATGCTCATCTCGCCGTTGTCCTCGTCGCCGGGGAAGCCCTGGCCGATCATCGCCCCGGTGAAGAGCCGCCCGGCGAGGGAGTGGACCAGAGCGCCGGCGCGCCAGGGCTGGTCGCCGTGCACATGCATCCACGGGATGTGGTGCGCCGGCTGGTTCGAGAGCGCGCACATCCCGCTGCGCTGCGCACGGGCCTCGCGCTGCTCGTGGATCACGGTGCCGTAGCTTCCGCCGAAGGCGGGATCGGCCGTCTCGGGCTCCGCGAACAGCCGGTCGAGGTGGGCGCGAAGACCGGCGGGGCCGCCGTGCAGCGCCGCGAGTCCAGGGCCGTCGTGCACGGCCGTGACCGACATCCCCCAGGCGTTGGTCTCGACGTTGTCCCCGCCCCAGACGCGGGGATCGAACGCCGCCGGCGCGAAGCGCCCTTCAGCATCCTTCCCGCGGAAGAACCCGGACGCATCATCGAACAGCTGCCGGTACGAGCGGGCGCGGTTGGCGAAGTAGCGGGCGTGCGCGCGATGCCTCGGGCTGTCGTCGCGGGCGGCCAGCCTCTCGGCGAACCGTGCGATGCCGGCATCCGACATCGCGTTCTCCAGGCTCCAGCTCATCCCCTCCGGGACGCCGTTCGAGACGTACCCGGTGAAGCGCGCCCGGCCGATGCCCTTGCGCCCCTTGCGGGGATCGTCGCTGGGCTCGCAGGCGTCGCGCCAGGCGGTCTCGAACGCGGCGTGCTCGTCGAACGGGACGCTCCACCGCTCGGCATCCGCGAAGATCTGGTCGCTGGAGGTGCCGACCATCGAGTCGACGTAACCCGGAGCGCTCCACCGCGCCATCCAGCCGCCGCGATCCGCCTGCTGCCGCAGACCGTCGAGCATCCGTCCGGCGAGCGGGGCGTCGAAGAGGACCAGCGCGGGCCACGCGGTGCGGTAGGTGTCCCAATAGCCGTTGTTCACGAACAGCTCGCCGTCCGCGACGGGCGCGCCCGTGGCCTCTTCCCCGTGCGGGTCGGCGGGCGTCGTCGGGTCGGCGAAGCGCAGGCGCGGCTCTTCGGCGGTGCCGGTGTTCTCGGCGGTCGTGCTCGGGTACAGGTGCAGGCGGTACAGGGCCGAGGCCAGCTGCGCCCGCGACTCGTCGTCGGCGAGGCCGCGATGCGCGCGCTCGGCCGCATCGAGCGGCGGGATCTCCACCGCGCCGAGCAGCACGTTCCACTCGTCCCGCAGCGCGTCGCGCAGCTGCGCGAACGAGCGCGTCGCGGGCAGCTCCTCCGCGAGCGACCTGCGGGCCTGCTCCACCGAGAGGAACGACTGCGCGATGCGCACCTCGAACCCGCCCCGTGCCTGCAGGAGTCCGTCGGTCGCGGTCACGTCGTCACCGCGCACGATGCCCGCGAAGTAGGCGCGCGGGGCGTTGCCCCAGTCCTCGGATCCCTCCGGAGTCCAGCCGTCGAAGGTCCCGCCGTCGTGCATGCTCACCCGCCCGGCGCCGTCGGGCGACCCGATCTCGAAGCCGACGAGCCCGCCGGCCTCCTCAGCGGTGATCCGGAAAGCGCCGCCGTGCGAGGTCGCCGTCATCTCGACGACGGCGACCTCGCCGTGCGCGGCGCGCACCCGCGCACGGTAATGGTGCGGACGCGCGTGCTCGCCCTCGGGTGCGATGCGCAGCGGCTCGCCGTCGCGGATGCCGAGGAACGGTCGCAGCTGCAGCACGCCGCGGTCTCCGATCCACGGGCTCGGCTGGTGCGAGAACTGCAGCGCGGCGAGCGGCCGGCCGCGCCGGTCGTCGTGGACGGACCAGCGATACGGCCAGCGCGTGTCCGCCGTCCTGGTCGCCGGCGTCAGGAAGCAGAAGCCGTGCGGAGCGGCTGTGATGGGGATCGTGTTCCCGCGGGAGAACCGGTCGCCGGAGTGACTGCCCCGTCGCGTGTCGACCCGATCCGCCGGCGTGAGTGCCGGCCCGCCGTCCGTGGTCGGCGGAGCCAGGGCATCCGTCCTGCTGCCGAGCACCACCTCGACGAAGCCCTCCACGGCGCCGCCGGCGGCCGCGCCCGCGACCAGGTCCGGTGCGCCCAGCACGACCTCGACCCGTGCCGCACAGCCGACCCATGCCTCGAGCGACACCGAGTCGGCGTTCCACTGCTCCGGCATCGACCAGGCCGCATCGAACTGCGCCGCCGCTGTCAGCGGCACGCCGTATCGATCGCGGGCATCCGGGTGCTGACTCAGCCGCTCCTCCGCGCTGCCCGGCCCACGCTCGAACACCACGTCGATCGTGACGGCGAGCGCCGCGTGCGGGGCGTGCGTCGCGTCAGGACCGTCGGCGTAGAACGCCCAGTGCAGCACGGCATCCGGCGCCACCTCGAATCCGCCGGGCAGAGGCATCCGCTGCACCCCGGCGGCGGGATCGAACCGGAACGCGTGCACGCGCCCGCCCAGCACGCCGGCCAGGGACCGGGACGAGGGCGGATCCGCGGGGCCTTCGGCGGGGCTCAGCGTCGCGGACGTCATCCCTTGACGGCTCCCTCTTGCACGCCCTGGAAGAAGAAGCGCTGCATCACCGAGAAGAGCAGGATGATCGGGATCAGCGCCACCATGGTGCCCGCCGCGATCAGGCGCGGGTCGGGCGAGAAGTTGCCGTTCAGGTACGCCATGCCGACCGTGAGCGTGTAGTTGTTCGGGTCGGTGAGCACCATCAGCGGCCACAGGTAGTCGTCCCACTGGCCGATGAAGGTGAAGATCGCCACGACGCTCGCCATGCCGCGCACGTTCGGCCACACGATGTGACGGATCCGCTGCCAGGTGGTGGCGCCGTCGACGGTCGCGGCGTCGAGCACGTCCTGCGGGATCATGCGGCACGCGGTGGCGATCAGCAGCACGTTCATCGCCCCGATCGCGCCGGGCAGGAACACGCCCCACAGCGAGTTCGCCAGACCCAGCGAGTTGATCGTGAGCAGGTTCGCGGTGACCGTCACCTCGCCCGGCAGCAGCATGGTGGAGACCAGGATGCCGAGGGCGATGAACTTGCCGCGGAACTTCATGCACGCCAGCGCGTAGCCGCCGAACACCGAGAGCACGACGTTGGTGATGACCGCGCCGGTGGCGACCAGCAGGGAGTGCCAGGCGTAGGTGTAGACCGGGATCAGGTCGGTGACCTTGATGTAGTTCTCGACCGTGGGGTCGGTGGGGATGAGGTTCGGCGGGAACGTGTAGAGGTCGTCGGCGGGACCCTTGAACGAGGTCGCGAGCTGCCACACGAACGGGCCGATGAACAGGATCAGCACCAGCGTCAGCAGCGCGTAACGGCCGATCAGGCCGCCGACGGTCGGCTTGGTGAAGTCGCCTGAGCCCTTGCGGCGGAACCGGCGGTCGGGGCGGATCCGCTGCTCAGCCGGCTGCGGAGCGGATGCCGCGGGGCGGTCTTCGATGACGCTCATGCCGGCACCTTCGCCTTCTTCTCACGGTTCATCAGGGCGATGGCGACCAGCGGGATGAGCGTCAGCAGGAACAGCGCGACGCTGATCGCGGCGGCGTAGCCGAGGTTGCCGCTCAGGCCCGATCCGACCTGCCGGATCAGCATGACGATCGACATGTTGTAACCACCGGGCCCGCCGGTGCCGTTGGAGAGCACATCCAGCTCGGTGAAGACGCGCATGGCCGACACGGCGACGAGCACCGAGATCAGCAGCATCGCCCCGCGGACACTGGGGATGGTGACGCTGACGAAGCGTCGGAAGCTGCCTGCGCCGTCGAGCATGGCGGCCTCGTGCAGGTCCTTGCCGACGTTGCCGAGGGCCGCGAGGTACACGACCATGTAGTAGCCGAGACCCTTCCACACGGTCAGCAGGATGCTGACGGCCAGCATCCACCAGCGGTCCACCAGGAACGCGACCGGCTGATCCGTGAGGCCCATCCACTGCAGCCCCTCGTTGATGATGCCGCGACTGTCGAACAGCCATCCCCAGATCAGCGCGACCACCACGACCGACGCGATCACCGGGAAGTAGTAGGTGGTGCGGAAGAGGGCGATGCCGGGGATGTTCTTCTCCACGAGAAGAGCCAGCAGCAGGGGCAGCACGGTGAGCAGCGGCACGCAGACGATGACGTAGATCAGGCAGGTGATCAGCGCATACCGGAACTGCTCATCGGTCAGCAGCCGCTCGTACTGCGCGAAGCCGACCCCCTTGACCGGCTGCAGGGGTCGCGCGTCGGTGAAGCTCAGCACGACCGTGTTCAGGAACGGCCAGAGCGAGAACACCAGCACCCAGATGACGGCGGGCGCCAGGAGCAGCCAGGGGGTGAACCATCTGTGCGATCTCATGGCGCGTACCTCTTCGGTGTGCTGGTGTTCTCGGTCATCGGACTCGGGGTCCGGTCACTTGTCGATGCGGTTGTCGTTGGCGTACTTCACGATCTTGTCGAGCGTGTCCTTCGCCGTCGCATCGCCGCGGATGGCGAGCGCCATCTGCTGGTTGAGGTAGTCGGTCATCGCACCGGTCCACTGGAACGGGGTCGACTTGGCCTTCGGCAGTGCGTCGAACATGACCTTCATGGCCTTCGCCTGCGCCGGGTCGACACTGCTCTCGACGGCCTTGACGACGTCCTCCGCACCCGCGGCGGTTCCGGGGGCGAAGCCGACGGCGATCTTGGCGAAGTCGACCTGGTTCTTCTCGTTGGTGACGAACTCCGCGAACGCGAGTGCGGCGGCCTTGTTCTTCGAGTCGGCGGAGACGTTCACGCCCTGGACGAACAGCGGCGGGGTGCCGGGGCGCTGAGTGGCGACGGTGTGCTCGAGCAGGGTGGGCGCCTTGGTGCGCAGGTCGCCGGCGAAGCCGGAACCACCGGTCGAGTAGGCGACCTTGCCCTGCAGGTACATCTCGGCATTGCCGCCGTAGCTGCCCGTCAGCGACTCCGGCGGCATGGCGCCGGCCTTGTAGGCGTCCGCGTACTTCTGCACGATGTCGACGGCCTCGGGAGTGTTGAAGACGAACGTTCCGTCGTCCTTCATGATCGGGATGTCGGCGGCGACGAACGTGTCGAGACCGGGCATGGACGAGACCAGCTGCACCTTTCCGTTCGACTCCTGGGCGACCTTCTTGGCGAGGTCGAGCCAGCCGTCGGTGGTGGTGGGCAGGTCGGCCTCGGTCACGCCGTAGGGCTGCAGCTGCTCCAGGTTCCACCACGACTCGTCGCTGCCGAGGTACCAGGGCAGACCGTAGGTGCCCTCCACGCCGCTGAACTTGCTGTAGGCCTCCCAGCCGCCGGCGTTGTAGACGCTCTTCAGCTTGGGGGCGGCCTTGTCGAGGTCGAGGAGCTTGTTGGCCTTGACCAGCGGGAACGCGATGTCCGGCGGCAGGTTGAGCACGTCGGGCAGGGTGTTCGAGTTGGCCTGGCTGAGGATCTTGTCCTGGTAGCCGTCGCCGGGCTGGTCGATCCAGTCCACCTTGACCTTGGGGTGCTCCTTCTCGAACGCCTTGATGAGCGAGGTGAAGTAGGGCGTGAACTTCTCGTTCTTGAGGGACCAGGTCTGGAACTGAATGGTGCCGCTGAGCTCTCCCGACGTGTCGATGGGGCCGGAACCGCCGGCATCCGGTGTGCCGCCGCCTCCGGTGCAGGCCGTCAGCGCGAGCACCGTCGCCGCGGTGAGGCCGACGGCGAGAGTCGATCGGATCTTCATGGACGTTCTCCTTCGAAGGGGTCCGGCTGCGCACCCGCTGGGGTTCGCATCCATTACTAAACCGCTATAGTGACCATAGCATTGCACAGGAGAGCGACGACGTCCACCTCGAGGGGTGACGCGCTCAGGAAGGCGTCCCCCATGCCAGCACCCACGTCCGCCGACGCACCGCTGCGTTTCGGCGCCAACTACACCCCGTCGAAGGACTGGATGCACTCGTGGCTGTCCCTGGACCTCGACGACGTGCGCCGCGACTTCGAGGGGCTGGCATCGCTCGGGCTCGACCACGTGCGGGTCTTCCCGCTCTGGACCGTGCTGCAGCCGAATCGGACGCTGATCCGCGAGAAGGCGGTCGCGGATGTGCGCGCCGTGGTCGACGTCGCGGCGGAGTTCGGACTGGACGCCGGAGTCGACGTGATCCAGGGGCACCTGTCGAGCTTCGACTTCGTCCCCTCGTGGCTGTTCACCTGGCACGACAAGAATATGTTCACGCATCCGGACGCGCTCAGCGGCCAGGTCGCCCTGGTGGAGACGCTCGGCGCGGCATTGAACGACGCCGGCAACTTCCTCGGGTTCACGCTCGGCAACGAGACCAACCAGTTCTCGGCCGAGACGCACCCGCATCAGTGGCCGGTCACCGAGGCCGAGGCGGCGAACTGGATCACCTCGCTGCTGGATGCCGCCGAGCGCGCGGCCCCCGGCCGCGATCACCTGCACAGCGAGTACGACGCCGCCTGGTACATGGACGGGCACGGCTTCACCCCCGCGCTCGCCTCGCGCCTGGGCGCCATGACCACCGTGCACTCCTGGATCTTCAACGGCACCGCGCAGCGCTACGGCGGCCGCTCGGCGGCATCCGACCGTCATGCCGAGTACATGATCGAGCTCTCCCGCGCCTTCGCGACCGACCCCGCCAGGCCGATCTGGCTGCAGGAGGTCGGCGCCCCGTCGAACTGCCTCACCCCGGAGGAGACGCCGGGCTTCCTGGAGGCGACCGTGCGCTCCGCCGCCCGCACCGAGAACCTGTGGGGCGTCACCTGGTGGTGCTCGCACGACGTGAGCCGAGAGCTCGCGGACTACCCTGAGCTGGAGTACTCGCTGGGCCTGCTGGAGAACGGCGGGGCCGTGAAGCCGATCGGCCGGCGGTTCGCCGAGATCATCCCCGAGCTGCGTGCACGCGGGGTCGCACCGGCGCGCACGACCGGCATCGTGGTCGACGTCGACGACGCCGACGTGCCGGTGAGCCGCGCCGCGCTCAGCCCGGGCGGCGCGGTCTTCCAGGCCTGGGTCGACGCGTGCGAGGCGGGCGTGGACGCGGCGTTCGTCACGTCGAAGGATGCCGCGGATGCCGCGGCGCTGGCGTCCCGCGGCATCACCGAGCTGGTCCGCCCCGACCTGTCGACCGGGGTGGGCGTCTACTCGTCCAACAACACCGTCGTCTCCTGAGTGCGGAGCTCAGCCGCGCGGCGCTCAGGAGTGCGGCGGCGCCGTGCTCTCGCGCACCGTCAGCCTCGGCTGCGGCCCGGTGCGGTCCGGCAGCACCTCGGCGGAATCCAGCTGCTCGATCAGGAAGTCGGCCGCGGTCTCCCCGAGCGTGAACGTGTCGCGGGTGAGGCAGGTGATCGACGGACGGACGAGGCCGGTCACGATCGAATCGTCGAAGGATGCCAGCGAGAGCCCGGCAGGCACGGCGACGCCCATCTCCTGGGTGATGCGGAGCCCCGCGATCGCCATCATGTCGTTGTCGAAGACGACCGCCGTCGGCCGTTCGGCTCGGCTGAGCAGCGTGCGCATGACCGCGGACACCTGCGCCGGCGAGTAGTCGGTCTGGATGACCTCGCCGACGATGTCCCGCTCGGCCATGGTGGCCAGGACGCTGCTGCGCAGCCGGACGTGCTCGTGCTCGGCGGGGCCGGAGATGTAGACGATGCTGCGATGGCCGAGGCCCGCCAGATAGCCGAAGACCGTGCGAGCGGCATCCGCGTCGTCCAGCCACAGCGTGGCGTGCATGTCGTCCGGGGACGGCTGGCCGCCGATCGTGATCGAGGGCAGCCCGAGCGAGCGCAGCAGCCCGGGGCGCGGGTCGTCGACGCGCGGGTCGAGCACGAGGACGCCGTCGACCTGGTTGGACCGGCGCCACCGCCGATACGTGTCCATCTCCTCGGCCATGCTGGGCACGACGACCAGCTGCATGCCGATGCGACGGGCTGCGAGCGCCGACTGCACACCGGCGATCAGGTCGGTGAAGAACGCCTCGGTGCCGAGGGTGCGGGCCGGGCGGTTGACCGCGAAGCCGACGACTCCCGCCCTCGCACCGACCAGCGCACGGGCGGTGGAGCTGGGCCGCCACTGGTGCTCGTCTGCGATCGCCAGGATGCGCTGCCGCGTCTCCTCGCTCACCCCAGGGCGCCCGTTCAGGGCGAAGGACACCGCACCGGGCGAGACTCCCGCCTGTCGCGCGATATCCGCGATGGTGACACGCTTGGACCGTGACATAGACTCACCGTACTAGATCGTTTTAGTATCGGCCGTCCCAGTGAACCCCGCGGCCGATCGCCCTCATTCTTCCATCTGCAAGGAGCCCCCGTGCACGAAGAGACCTCCCTCACCGTCGGCCGCGTGAACCGCGTGCTCACCGAGCGCGTGCGCCCCGCGATCCACTCCTCCCGGGTGCCGCTCGAGATCGCAGCGCACCAGCTGCCCGGCGAGCCGATCGCCCCGGCAGAGGGCCTCGCGCTCGAGTTCGAGCCGTTCACCGCGGGCAGCATGTGGGGGCCCGCCTGGAGCACCACCTGGTTCCGCGTGCGCGGGTCGGTTCCTGCGGACTGGTCCGGCCGGCGGATCGAGGCCCTGATCGACCTCGGCTTCGACATCAACATGCCCGGTTTCCAGTGCGAGGCACTCGCCTACCGCCCCGACGGCACGCCTCTGAAGAGCATCAACCCGCGCAACCAGTGGGTGGCGGTCGAGGCCGAGCCGGGCGGGGCCGTGGAGTTCTACCTGGAGGGCGCCGCCAACCCGGTGCTGCTGGACTACCACCCGTTCCTGCCGACGAAGGAGGGCGACATCCGCACCTCCTCCCCCGAACCGCTGTACCGCGTGCGGCACATGGATCTCGCCGTGTTCGAGGAGGCGGTGTTCGAGCTCGCCCTCGATCTCGAGGTCCTCCTCGAGCTGCAGGCGGAGCTGCCCGAGACCAGCCCGCGCCGCATGCGCATCCTGCAGGCGCTCGACGACGCCCTCGATGTGCTCGACCTGCAGCGCATCGTCGAGACGGCGCCGGATGCCCGCGCCCGGCTGGCCGACGTGCTCGCCTCACCGGCGGATGCCAGCGCGCACCGCATCGCCGCGATCGGTCACGCGCACATCGACTCCGCGTGGCTGTGGCCGGTGCGCGAGACCATCCGCAAGGTGGCCCGCACCACCTCGTCGATGACGACGCTGATCGACGAGCAGCCCGACTTCCTCTACGGCATGTCCAGCGCGCAGCAGTACGCCTGGATCAAGGAGCACCGCCCGGAGGTGTTCGCGCGGGTGAAGGACGCGGTCGCGGCCGGACGCTTCCTGCCCCTGGGCGGCATGTGGGTGGAGTCCGACACGGTCATGCCCACGGGCGAGTCGCTGGTGCGCCAGTTCTCGCACGGCCAGCGCTTCTTCGAGCGCGAGTTCGGCATCCGCTCCAAGGGCGTGTGGCTGCCCGACAGCTTCGGCTACTCGCCCGCACTGCCGCAGCTGATGCGCCGGGCCGGGTTCGAGTGGTTCTTCACGCAGAAGATCTCCTGGAACCAGCGCAACGTCTTCCCGCACCACTCGTTCCTGTGGGAGGGCATCGACGGCTCGCGGATGTTCACGCACTTCCCGCCAATGGACACCTACAACTCGCAGCTGAGCGGCTCGGAGGTCGCCAAGGCCAGCCGGCAGTTCAAGGAGAACCGCAAGGCGACCATGTCGATCGCACCGGTCGGCTGGGGCGACGGCGGCGGCGGCACGACCCGCGAGATGACCGGCAAGGCGGCCCGCATGGCGTCGCTGGAGGGCGCCGCGCAGGTCGAGTGGAAGCATCCGGACGACTTCTTCGACGACGCCAGGGCCGAGCTGACGGACCCCGCCGTGTGGGTCGGCGAGCTGTATCTCGAGCTGCACCGCGGCACGCTCACCAGCCAGCACGCCACCAAGGCGCTGCACCGCTGGGCCGAGCAGGCCCTGATCGAGGCCGAGCTGTGGGCCGCGACCGCGACCGTGCAGTTGGGCGCCGAGTACCCTCACGACGAGCTGGACAGGCTGTGGCAGACCGTGCTGCTGCACGAGTTCCACGACATCCTGCCCGGCACCTCGATCGCGTGGGTGCACCGCGAGGCCGTGGAGGTCCTCTCAGGGGTGCTGTCGGATGCCGAGAAGCTGTCGTCGGAGGCGCGGAAGGCGCTGGCCGGCGAGGGCGACCGCGAGCTGGTGTTCACTCCGACCTCGGTCGGCGGCGGACGGGCGCTGGGCGCCGCACCGGTCGTCCTGAGCACAGCATCCGCCGGCCTCACGGAGTCGCCCGACGGCTTCGTGCTCTCCAACGACCTCGTCACCCTCACCGTCTCGGCCGAGGGCCTGATCACCTCGGCCGTCGACAAGGCGACCGGCCGCGAGGCGATCCCCGCCGGGAAGCCGGCGAACCTGTTCCAGCTGCACCAGGACTTCCCGAACATGTGGGACGCATGGGACATCGACCGGTACTACAAGAACCGGGTCGACGACCTCACGGCGGTCTCGTCGATCTCGGCATCCGTGGTCGACGGCGCCGCCGTCGTGGTGGTCGATCGCGCCTTCTCCGAATCGCGCCTGACGCAGACGATCACGCTGCGCCCGGACTCGCGCACCGTGCTGCTGCAGAACGACATCGACTGGCACGAGACCGAGAAGCTGCTCAAGCTCGCGTTCCCGCTCGACGTGTTCGCCCGCGAGACCCTGGCCGAGACGCAGTTCGGCTTCCAGCGCCGCGTCACGCACGTGAACACCAGCTGGGAGGCCGCGAAGTTCGAGACCTCGATGCACCGCTTCGTGCTCGCGCAGGAGGACGACGGCTTCGGCGTCGCGCTCGTGAACGACTCGATCTACGGCTACGACACCTCCCGCGAGGTGGACGGCGACGACGTCACCACCACCGTGCGCCTGTCGCTGCTGCGCGCGCCGCGCTTCCCCGACCCGGACACCGACCACGGCCGGCACGAGATCGAGGTCGGTCTCGTGATCGGCGCGGATGCCGAGATCGCGACGGCCGAGGGCATCCGCCTGAACGCTCCCGCGCACGTGGTGCGCGGCGCGAACGAGGTGGAGCCGCTCGTCTCGGCGACCGGCGCCGGGATCGTCGTGTCCAGCGTGAAGCTCGCCGATGACCGCTCGGGCGACGTGATCGTCCGCGTGTACGAGTCGCTCGGACACCGCACGACGGGCACGCTGACCGTCGGCTTCGAGCACACCGGCATCCGCGAGGTGAGCCTGATCGAGGACGAGCTGGACTCCCCGCGCACCGGCGGCGAGCTGACGCTCAAGCCGTTCGAGGTGCGCACGCTCCGCATCGCCCGCGCCTGAGGCGCAGCATCCGCTCTCTCGGGAGGAGATCTCACGGGCGGGAGGAGGCGTCCCTCGGATTCCTCCTCCCGAGCCGGAGTTCTCCTCCCGAACGGATCAGACCGCACCGCCCGCCCCGGATGTCACACTTCCGGGACGGGCGGTGTCTTCATGCCGACGGCACGAGAGACGTGCCGGCTGAGGAGCAGCGATCATGAACGAGACCCGCATTCCCGCCATCCCGGTGACCGGCCTGTACGGCGCGGTGGTGAAGGCCGCCGCGAAGAAGATGCTCGGCAAGGTGCCGGACTCCCTCGGGGTGATGTGGCAGCACCGCCCGGTGATGATGGACATGATGAAGTTCGGCGGCCGCACCGAGAAGTGGCGCGAGCTGGATCAGAGCCTCGGCACGCTCGCCAGCATGGCGTGCGCCGCGACGGTGGGCTGCAGCTTCTGCCTGGATCTGCACTACTTCATGTCGCGCGACCACGGCCTCGCCGAGGAGAAGGCGCGCGAGGTGCCGATCTGGCGAGAGTCGACGCGGTTCACCCCGCTGGAGCGCCGCGTGATGGAGTACGCCGAGGCGATGAGCCAGACCCCGCCGGCGGTCACCGACGAGCTCTCCGCCGCGCTGCTCGCCGAGCTCGGCGCCCCCGCCCTGCTCGAACTGGCGGCGAAGGTCGGGTACCTCAACGCCACGGCCCGCATGAACGTCGCCCTCGGCGTCCACTCCGACGGACTCGCGGATGCCTGCGGGCTGGCGCCGCTGGCCACGGCGACGCCCGCGGGGGTAGCGTCGCACTCATGAACGGCTCCCCCGATCCGGCATCCGAGGACCCGTTCGTCGTCCACCGCGGACTGCTGTTCACCGTCGCCTACGAGATCCTCGGCTCTGCGGCGGATGCCGAGGACGTGCTGCAGGAGTCGTGGCTGCGCTGGGCGGATGTCGACCGCGGACGCGTGCACGATCCGCGGGCGTACCTGGTGCGGATCGTCACACGGCAGTCGCTGAACCAGCTGCGGACGGTGTCGCGCCGGCGTGAGGAGTACGTCGGCCCGTGGCTGCCCGAGCCGCTGCTGACCTCTCCCGATGTCGCCGACGACGTGGTGCTCGCGGAGAGCGTCTCGCTCGCGATGCTCACCGTGCTCGAGACGCTCACCCCGACCGAGCGTGCGGTGTTCGTGCTGCGCGAGGTGTTCGACGTGCCCTTCGACGAGATCGCGGATGCCGTGGACAAGACCGCAGCCGCCGTGCGCCAGATCGCGCACCGGGCCCGAGACCACGTCGCCGCGCGACGTCCGCGCATGGAGGTGGACGTCTCCGAGCACGACCGCGTGGTGCGGCGCTTCATCGCCGCACTCGATTCGGGCGACATGCAGGGGCTGATGGATGTGCTGGCGCCGGACGTGGTGTCGACCACCGACAGCGGCGGCCTGGTGCGCCATGCCGCCCGTCGCCCGCTCTTCGGTGCGGACAGGGTGGTGGCGTTCCTGCGCGGCAGCATCGCCAAGCTGGACATCGCCTACCGGGTGAGCGCGATGACCGTGAACGGCCGGCTCGCGGCGCGGATCGAGGTGGGCGGCGTGCTGATGGCGGCGGTGAGCTTCGAGGTCGAGGACGGGCGGATCTCCCGGGTGTTCTCGATGGCCAACCCGCGCAAGCTCGAGGCGCTGGGAGCGGAGACCCTGCTGGTGCGGTGACGTGCTTGTCAGTCTCCGACGGCGCTCGCCCGCCCGGCCCGCCGCTCGCGCCACGCGGCGCCGCTGAAGAACAGCACCAGCGCGAGCACCATCGCGCGCACGATCCACAGCCCGGGCATCCAGGTGATCACGTAGGCGCCGGGCAGTCCGAAGAAGGCCAGGATCAGGTTGCCGTAGGCCATCCGACCGACACCCTCGGCGTTGATGGATGCGGCGGCGATCAGGATCAGCACGCCGACGGCCAGCCACACCAGCGGCATGACGATGGCGCTCGGCTTCGCCCGGCCGCGGATGATCGCCGCCGTCGTGATCCACAGCGCGACGACCGGGCCCAGCCAGAACGCCGCCACCAGGGTGCCGAGCAGCATCGCTGCGGCCAGGAGGAACGGCATCCACAGCAGCATCCACGGCGAGTCCTCGCCGATGAAGTAGTCGGGGCTGCGCAGCACACTCACCGCCAGCGCGGCGAGCACGCCGACCGGCATGACGCACAGCGGCCACCACAGCCAGCGCCGGTCGCCGCCGAACGCCCCGCTCATGCCGGTCCGCGTCGCCACGACGATGCACAGCACCGCCACGCACAGCGCCGGCACCCCGAACAGCATCAGCAGACCGGAGGCTCCGTCGTAGTCGCTCGGCTCGACGAGCACGAGCATCCATGCGACCAGCACGGACAGCGCGGAGACCAGCGCCGCCGGGCGCAGCATCGACGCACGTGCGCGCGTCACCTCAGCATCCGTTTCCCCCACCCGATCACCCTAGCGCGGCACGGTCCTTGCCCAGAATGAAGGATTCGCGCTTCTTTCGCGATAGTTCCCTCGCAAGAGCCCGATTCTCTATCGGATGCTGGATTGAGACCCCCACGCTAGGAGCACTCATGAACGTCACCGACACCCACGATCTCTTCGACAGCGATGCCCTGCTGCACATCGGCCGCCCGCTGTGGTTCGACAAGCACCCCTCGCAGGCCGAGGGCGAGGACTTCTGAGCTCTCGCCCCCGAGCGCTCGACTGACGAGCGCAGACGAAGGCCCCGATTCCCGCGGGGGGAATCGGGGCCTTCGTGTGTCCGACGTCAGGCGCCGCGCAGGCGCTCGGCGAGGTAGGCGTGCAGGTCGTCCAGCGACACGCGCTCCTGGCCCATGGTGTCGCGGTCGCGCACCGTCACGGCGTTGTCGTCGAGCGAGTCGAAGTCGACCGTGACGCAGAACGGGGTGCCGACCTCGTCCTGACGACGGTAGCGGCGACCGATGGCGCCGGCGTCGTCGAAGTCCACGGTCCACTGGCCGCGCAGGCCGTCGGCCACCGAGCGTGCCAGCGGCGAGAGGCGCTCATTGCGCGACAGCGGCAGCACGGCGACCTTGATCGGCGCCAGACGCGGGTCGAGCTTCAGCACGGTGCGGGTGTCGGTGCCGCCCTTCGCGTTCGGCACCTCCTCCTCCTGGTACGCGTCGACGAGGAACGCCATCATCGCGCGGGTGAGACCGAACGACGGCTCGATCACGTACGGGGTGTACCGCTCGCCGGATGCCTGGTCGAAGTACGTCAGGCTCTGGCCGGATGCCTCGGTGTGGCTGGACAGGTCGTAGTCGGTGCGGTTGGCGACGCCCATCAGCTCGCCCCACTCCTTGCCCGCGAAGCCGAACCGGTACTCGACGTCGATGGTGCCGGCGGAGTAGTGCGCGCGGTCCTCCTTCGGGACGTCGAACTGGCGGATGTTCTCCGGGTCGATACCGAGGTCGATGAACCAGTTCCAGCAGGCCTCGACCCAGTGCTCGAACCACTCCTGCGCCTCGGCCGGCGGCACGAAGTACTCGATCTCCATCTGCTCGAACTCGCGGGTGCGGAAGATGAAGTTGCCGGGGGTGATCTCGTTGCGGAACGCCTTGCCGACCTGTCCGATTCCGAACGGCGGCTTCTTGCGCGAGGCGGTGAGCACGTTCGAGAAGTTCACGAAGATGCCCTGCGCGGTCTCGGGGCGCATGTAGTGCAGACCCGATTCGTCGTCGACGACGCCGAGGTAGGTCTTCACCAGGCCCGAGAACGCCTTGGGCTCGGTGTACTGGCCCTTGTTGCCGCAGTTGGGGCACGGGATGTCGGCCAGGCCGTTCTCGGCCTTGCGGCCCTTGCGGGCCTCGAAGTCCTCGATGAGGTTGTCGGCGCGGAAGCGCTTGTGGCAGCTGAGGCACTCCACCAGCGGGTCGGTGAAGGTCGCGACGTGGCCGGATGCCTCCCACACGCGCTTGGGAAGGATGATCGACGAGTCCAGGCCCACCATGTCGCCGCGGCCGCGCACGAAGGTCTGCCACCACTGCCGGCGGATGTTCTCCTTCAGCTCGGTGCCGAGGGGGCCGTAGTCCCATGCAGAACGGGAACCGCCGTAGATCTCACCCGCTTGGAACACGAACCCGCGGTGGCGGGCGAGGGCGATGACCTTGTCAAGACGGGACTGTTCGGCCACGGTGGCTCCAATGGTCGCATGCTGCGGGAAACGCCCGTGATCACGGGCATCCTCATTCTATCCGCGCGGTCTGCGCGGATAATGGCCCCTGACGGATGCCGGTTCCCTCTGTCGGTCGCCGGTGGCAGGGTGGTGCGCATGGAACAGCGCGTGAGCTTCATCACCCTCGCCGTCGCGGACGTGAGCCGCAGCAGGGCGTTCTACGTCGACGGGCTCGGCTGGGAGCCGATCTTCGAGGCCGAGGGCGAGGTGCTGATGCTCCCCGTCGCCGAGCGGCTGATCCTCTCGCTGTGGAACGTGGAGGGTTTCACCGCCGAGATCGGGGAGCCTCCGGCATCCGGCGTCGCCCCGATCACCCTCGCGCACAACCTCGCCACCGAGGCGGAGGTGGATGCGGTGCTCGCCGAGGCCGGTGCGCTGGGCGCCACGGTCTCACCCGCCACCCGTCGCGACTGGGGCGGGTACTCGGGCTACTTCGCCGACCCCGACGGCTTCCGCTGGGAGATCGCGGTCAACCCCGGTGACACCGGCGCGTTCGTGCTGCCGCCGGCGTGACAGGTCACTCGGTGAAGAGGTAGCCGCGGCCGGTCTCGAACCCGGCGAGACGACGACCCTGGGACAGCTGCTGCTCGATGTCCGCGCGCAGGCGCAGACGCCACTCATGGGCGGCACTCGGATCGGTCTCGCGCATGCCCTCGATATCCGTCGGGATCTCGACGGTCGCGACCACGGCGTCGGATGCCGGCGGCTTGGCGATGTCGGCCAGGGCCCACTCCACATCCAGTCGGTCGCTCTCGTCGCCCGCGTCGCCGCCGCCGAAGATGCCGTACTGGTTGACCGTGTAGCCGGTCGCCCGTGCCCCGAGCACCGTGAGGAAAAAGTGCGCGTTGCGGGCGACCAGCGGGTCGAAGGTCCACGTGATGCGACCGACCTCGCGGGAGAAGGCCCACTGGCGCTGGTGCTCCTTGAGCTCGCGACCCCAGCCGCGTCCGCGGTACTCGGGCAGCAGCGCGGTGATGTGCGAGTGCATGGTGCGCTTGCCCGGCTCGCCGAAGAAGGCGATCGAGGCGCCGACCATCCGATCCTCGCCCTCGGAGTCGTCGAAGAGCCCGACGACGTAGTTGCCCGACTGCTGCAGCGCGCGCAGCGTGCCGGCGTCGATGACGCGGTTGGCACCTCGGATGGAATCCAGCAGGCCCTGGGCGTCGATGATCAGTTCAACGGTGTCGAGTTCGCGGATGCTTCGCACGATCCCAGTCTGCCTCAGCTGACGAACTTGATCGACATCGGGTACTGATACCACTCGCCGTTTCCGGCCTTGATCGCGGCGATGATGCTGAACACGATGGTGACCACAGCGACCGCGAGCATGATGAACAGGCCGATGATGACGAGCGACAGGATCGCCCCGACGAAGTAGCCGATCAGCATCGTCAGCTGAAAGTTGAGAGCTGACGCCGTGTGCGCGCGCACGAAAGGGCCGCGGTCCTTCAGCACCAGGTAACCGACCAGCGCCGGGATGAAGTCGAACAGGATGCCGCCGACATGCACCAGCACCGACCACATCTTCTCGTCGGCCGGATTCATGGGCTGCGGCGCGGCCGCGTAGTACGGGCCCGGCGGTGGTGGAGGCACGTTGCTCATGGGCTCACCCTAGCGGCGGCTCAGCGGTTCGGAAACGCCTGCCCGCCGCCCGCGGCGAGCGCGTCGGCGACGATGCGCAGGTGCTCCTCGGCCATCTCCGCCGGCATGGGCGGGAGCATCTCGTCCCAGAACGCGAGCGCGGCCCCGCGCCCCTGCATCATGCCGGCCGGCCGCGCCAGCGCCCACAGGTGCAGGTGCGCGGAGCCGTCGTTCCAGCGGGCGAAGTGACAGCGGGCGACGCCCGGGATACTCTTGACCGCCTGCGAGATGCGCTGCATCAGCGGACCGTACGCCGCGAGCACCTCGTGCGGGGCATCCTCGAGCAGCCAGTGCTCGCGCGGGGAGATCGCCCCGACGAACGGCAGCCCGTTGGCGTCCCAGCCCGAGCGCACCTGCCACAGCTCGTCCTGCCAGATCGTATGCTCGCTCGGCCTGCAGGAGGAGCAGTTCTCCGGTTCGAGCTCACCGCCGCGCGGCTGCTCGGGAACGAGCATCGGCCCGAGCGGGCGCATGGTGATCTGCTCGAACGCCCAGGGCAGGCCCTCGGTGAGGGGACTGGCGTCCATCCGCTCGCCGATCGGCAGGCGGGCATGGAAGGCGGTGTCGGCCGGATGCTGCTCGTACTCGGGTGCGTCGGTCATGCGTCCATGCAATCACGGCCTCCGCGGCGGGCGATCACACGGCCCGCAGCGCGTCCCGGTCCAGCTCACCGATCGAGGTGAGCCCAGCGAGGCCGAGCGTGATGTCGAGTTCGGCCAGCACGTTGCGGATCACCTCGCGGACGCCCCGCTCCCCCGCGATCCCGAGACCGTAGGCGTACGGGCGTCCGAGCGCCACGACGTCGGCGCCGAGGGCCAGGGCGATCGCGGCATCCGCTCCGCTGCGGATGCCGGAGTCGAACACCACCGGGATCCGCCCGCCCACTCGCTCGGCGATCTCCGGCAGCACGGCCAGCGTCGGCACGGATCGATCGATCTGCCGGCCGCCGTGGTTGGACACCCAGACGCCGTCCACCCCGGCATCCGTCGCTCGCTCCGCGTCGTCGGGGTGCACGATCCCCTTCAAGATGATCGGCAGCGACGTCCACTCCCGCGCCCTGGCGAGGTCGTCCCAGGTGAGGGTGGGCGTGGAGAACACGTCGAGGAAGGTCTCGACGGCGGCGCGCGGCAACGGCGAGCGCAGGTTCTCGCGCAGGCTGCGGCTGCCGGTGAGGCCGGCGCCCCTGCGGGCGATCGACACACCGGCGGCGATCGTCCTCGGCGTGACGCGACCGGCGGCGTCCGTGGTCCGGGCCGCCTGGTCGGCCGGGGCGGCACCCGCGCGCTCCCGCACCAGTGCCTGGAACACCGGATCCGACGTGTACTGGGCGATGCCCATCCCGCGGGTGAACGGCAGATACGCCAGATCGAGGTCACGGGTGCGCCAGCCGAGCAGGTGGGTGTCGAGCGTGACGACGACCGCCTCGCATCCGGCCGCCTCGGCACGACCGAGCAGCGACGCGTTCAGCTCATCGGATGCCGACCAGTACAGCTGGAACAGCCGAGGTGCGCCGGGTGCCGACTGCGCGATGCGCTCGACGGGGAAGGATGCCTGGTTCGAGACCGTGTACGGCACGCCGGCGGATGCCGCGGCCCGGGCCACCGCGAGATCGGCCTCCGGATGCACGAGCTCCATCACCCCGAGCGGCGCGAGCAGCAGAGGGGTGGGGCGGGTGCGCCCGAGGAACTCCACGGAGAGATCGCGGGACGAGACGTCCCTCAGCGGCCGGGGCCACACCTGCCAGCGCTCGAACTCGCGACGGTTCGCCGCGACGGTCGCCTCGGAGCCCGCCCCGCCGGCGACGTAGGCGTACGCCTCCTTCGACAGGGCGGCCTCGGCCTCGGCATCCAGCGCGTCGACGCCGACCGGGACGGCGGGACGATCACCGCTGATGCCGGCGCGGAAGATGTCGGACTGAGTGCGGCGCGAGATGCCTCGGGCGGCAGCAGGGTCGTTCGGAGCCACGGTGCTCATGGCGCCCACCCTAGCGGCCGCGGATCGGCCCGGACAGGGCCGCGAATCGGCCTGCACGTAAACTGGAGGGATGACTTCTTCGCCGAGCACCACCGAGCCGACGGCCCCGGAGCACGGATTCTTCGGGCAGCCGCGCGCGCTCGCGAACCTGTTCGGCGTCGAGATGTGGGAGCGGTTCAGCTTCTACGGCATGCAGGGCATCCTGCTCATCTACCTGTACTTCAGCGTCGCCAAGGGCGGACTGGGCATGCCCGAGGCGATCGCCGGCGGCATCGTCGGCGCCTACGGCGGATCGGTGTACCTTTCCACGATCCTGGGCGCCTGGCTGGCGGATCGCCTGCTCGGCTCGGAGCGGGTGCTGTTCTTCAGCGCCATGGTCATCGTCGCCGGGCACGCCGCCCTCGCCCTCCTCCCCGGCTTCGTGGGCGTGGGCGTCGGCCTGGTGCTGATCGCTCTCGGCTCGGGCGGCCTGAAGGCCAATGCCACCTCGGTGGTGGGCACGCTGTACTCCGAGGAGGACACCCGGCGCGACGCCGGCTTCTCGCTGTTCTACCTGGGCATCAACCTCGGCTCCTTCTTCGGCCCCGTGCTGACCGGTCTGCTGCAGTCGACCGTCGGCTTCCACTGGGGCTTCGGCCTCGCGGCGGTCGGCATGACCGCGGGTCTCATCCAGTACAGCTTCGGACGCCGGAACCTGCCGGCCGCGGCCTCCACGGTTCCCAATCCGCTGCCGGCCCGTCGCTATCCGCTGGTGATCGGCATCGCGGTCGTGGCGATCGCACTGATCGTGGTGCTGACGCTCGTCGGCGTGATCCGCCCCGAGAACCTCGCGAACATCGTCATCGTGGGCGCGCTGGTCGCGACGCTCGCGTACTTCACCATCATCCTGTCCAGCCGTCACGTCGACGCGACCGAGCGCTCTCGGGTGTGGGCGTTCGTGCCGCTGTTCATCACGAGCGTGGCGTTCTGGTCGCTGTACCAGCAGCAGTTCACCGTGCTCACGGTGTACTCCGACAAGCGCCTCGACCGCATGATCCTGGGCTGGGAGATGCCGCTGGTGTGGGTGCAGTCGATCAACCCGGTGTTCATCATCGTGCTCTCCGGGGTGTTCGCCGCGCTGTGGACCAAGCTCGGCAAGAGGCAGCCGACCACTCCGATGAAGTTCGCGCTGGGGACGATCGTGATGGGCGGCGCCTTCCTGCTCTTCCTGCCGTTCGCGAACGGAGGCGAGGGCTCGACGCCGCTGCTGGCGATCGTCGGCATCCTGCTGGTGTTCACCGTCGCCGAGCTGCTGCTCTCGCCGATCGGCCTGTCGGCGGCGACCAAGCTCGCGCCCTCGCACTTCAAGGCCCAGATGGTCGCGCTGTTCTTCCTGTCGATCTCGCTGGGCACGGCCATCTCCGGCTGGCTCGTGCAGTTCTACGACCCGCAGAACGAGGTGCCGTACTTCTCGATCCTCGGTGCGATCGCGGTGGTCGTCGGACTGGGCCTGGCGCTGTCGGCCAAGCCCGTGCTGAGGCTCATGAAGGGCGTCAGCTGACGCGGAGGCCTCGTCAGCCCAGCGTGCGGCCGTCCGGGTCGCCGGGGCGCACCGGGCGCAGGCGGGAGGGCGCCGGCCAGGGCAGCGTGAAGCGCTCGGCGGGTGGACGCTGCATGTCGCCGAAGTCGTCGACCTTGACGACGACGCGTCCGGCGGCCGCCCCCTCCGAGGGCGTCACCTCGACGAAGCGCACGCGCAGCGGCTCGGGCGCCTCCCCCTCCAGCATCCAGATGTCGGCGAGCCATGCCAGCCCGACCTGCTCCAGCGCGGCCTCGGCGTCGAGCCAGTCGACGGGCGCGGAGGCGGTACGGCCGAGCACGTCGATCGCGACCCAGCCCTCGCCGTCGGGGCGGATCCAGCCGAGCAGTTCGCCGTCGTCGCGGCGGTGCGGGGTCCAGTCTTCGGGAAGCATGGTTCGACCGTAACCGACGGGCCCACTCGCACCAGCGACCTCAGTGCGTGTACTCCATGAGATCCGTGCCGAGGATGCGGAACGCGTCGTGCGCGCGCAGGCGATGGCTGATCGACAGGTCATCGAAGCACACGGTCAGCGCGTAGGCGATGCCCGCCCGCGGGCCAGCGAGCACTCCGGCCTCGGCGCGCACGCCGCGGTCGCGGCCGGTCTTGTTGATGAACAGCAGGCCGTGCGCGTCGTGATCGTGCGCGAACGGATCGAGTCCTGTCGCCGCGGCGACGAGGCTGAGGTCCTGGTTCAGGCTCAGCCACTCCGACACCTGTGCGCTGACCGCCGCGTCGACGACGGACGCGTTCACGAGAGCGGCGAACAGGTGGGCGAACTCCCGGGTGGTGCCGACCGCCACATGGGGGGCGTCGTCGGGGCCGCGCTTGTCGCGGAAGTGGTCGAGCACGGCGCTGCGCGGCATCCCGAGGCTCACCATGCGGGCGCGCACCTGCTCGTGCCCGACGGCGTCGAGAAGGGCATTGGCGGCGTTCGGGTCACCGGTGGCGGCCGCGAGGACGGCCAGGTCGATCAGCGGCAGCGCAGGCACCCGCAGGTTGCGCCAGAGGCCGGAGCCGGCGACGAATCCCTCGGTGGTGCGGTCAACGATCCGCAGCGGGTCGAGCGTGCCGGCTTCCAGCGCCGCGGCGGTCTCGACGAGCACGGGCACGAAGCCGAGGCCGGCGATCGGCAGCGGCACGTGGTCGTCGCCGGCGAGGATCTTGCGGCCGGTGTCGAGGTCGGCGACGTGCACCGAGACCTGGGCTCCGGACGCCGCGAGCTCCTCGAGCGCACGGAGCGCGGAGCTGAACGACCGGCGGCCGACAGCCGCCCGCCGCGGTGTGCGCCGGCCGCCGCGCTGCGACCGATGCGATGCGGTGGCTACCCCATCGGCGGGCACGCGCGGTGTGCCACGCGAGGGGTCAGGTACCGAAGCGGAGGGGGAGCTCACGCAGGATTCCTCACGGGTGGAGTAGTCATCGGTGACCGGAGATCCGTGCGGGGGAGCGGGATCTTCGACCGACTGGGCTATCGTAACCCCGCCGCCCGGCTGAGCGGACGGCGGGGTCGAAGCATTCACCAGATCGTGACGCGCTGGTCTTCCGGCAGATGCAGGGCGTCCCCCTCGGTCACGTCGAACGCGTCGTAGAACGCGTCGATGTTGCTGAGGATCTGGTTGCAGCGGAACTCGTTCGGCGAGTGCGGGTCGATCGTCAGCAGACGGATCGTCTCGGCATCGCGGCTCTTCTGCTGCCACACCTGCGCCCAGCTCAACAGCAGGCGCTGGACGCCGGTGTAGCCGTCGATCACCGGCGCCTCGGCACCGCCGAGCGACAGCTCGTACGCCTTCAGCCCAATGCCGAGCCCGCCCAGGTCGCCGATGTTCTCGCCGATGGTGAGAGCCCCGTTCACGTGGTTCTCGGCACTCAGCCCGACCGGCACCAGCGCGTCGTACTGCGCGATGAGCGCCTTGGTGCGCTCCTCGAACGCCTCGCGGTCGGCATCCGTCCACCAGTCCTGCAGGCGGCCGTCACCATCGTAACGGCTGCCCTGGTCGTCGAACCCGTGGCCGATCTCGTGGCCGATGACCGCACCGATGCCGCCGTAGTTGGCGGCCGCGTCGCGGTTCGGGTCGAAGAACGGGTACTGCAGGATCGCCGCCGGGAACACGATCTCGTTCATCAGCGGGTTGTAGTACGCGTTGACCATCTGCGGCGGCATGTGCCATTCGTCGCGATCGATCGGACCGCCGATGCGGGAGACCTGGCGGTCGTGCTCGAAGACGGTGGCGCGACGGGCGTTGCCGATCAGGTCGGAGGGGTCGATCTCGACGGCGGAGTAGTCGCGCCATACGTCGGGGTGACCGATCTTCGGGCGGAAGGTGGCGAGCTTGGCCAGCGCCTTCTCGCGGGTCTCCGCGCTCATCCACTCGAGCTTCTCGATGCTCTGCCGGTAGGCCTCGATGAGATTGGCGACGAGCTCGTCCATCGCGACCTTGGATGCCGCGGGGAAGTGCCGCTCGACGTAGATCTTGCCGACCGCGTCGCCCAGCGAGCCCTCGACCAGCGAGACCCCGCGCTTCCAGCGCTCGCGGATCGACGGGGTGCCGGTGAGCTCGGTGCCGTAGAACGAGAAGTTCTCGTCGATGATGTCGTCGGTGAGGAAGCCGGCCAGTCCGTGCACGATCTTGGCGCGCAGCCAGGCCTTCCAGTCGTCCAGGCGCTCCTCGACCAGCAGGCCGCCCAGGCCCTCGAAGAAGCTGGGCTGGTAGACGACGAGCTCGTCGAAGGCGGTGGGGTTGGCCACCGACACGGCGTCCCGCCACGGGGTGAGGTCCACGCCGACCAGCGTCTGGAACTCGTCCCAGGTCTTCAGGTTGTAGGTCTTCACGGCGTCGCGCGAGGCGACGTTGTCCCAGTGGTGCCCGGCGATCGCGTGCTCGAGGCCGAAGGCGCGGTCCGCGGTGCCCGCCGCGTCCGCGACGCCGGCGAGGGTCAGGATGCGCTCGAGGTGGGCGCGGTACGCGGTGCGGGTGCCCTCGAAGCTGTCCTGGCGGTAGTAGCTCTCGTCGGGCAGCGACAGGCCGGCCTGCAGCGCGAACGGCACATAGCGCTCGGGGTTGCCCGGGTCGGGCTCGATGAACACGCCGATGAGTGCGGCGACGCCCTCGCGGTCGAACGCGCCGACCGTGGCGAGGAAGGAGCCGATGCTGTCGATCGAGTCGACCTTCGCCAGCTGCTCGTGCAGCGGCGTGAGGCCGAGCGCGGCGATGCGCTCGGTGTCCATGAAGCTGGTGAACAGGTCACCCACCTTGCGGTTCAGTGTGCCGGGCTCGGCATCCTGCGACTCCTCGATGATCGCGCGCACGTCCTTCTCGGCCTGCTCGGCGAGCAGGTGGAAGGAGCCCCAGCGCGCCTTGTCGGCGGGGATCTCGGCCGACTCCAGCCACGTGCCGTTGACGTGGCGGTAGAGGTCGTCCTGGGGGCGGATGTCGGAGTCGAACTCGCTGATGGCGAGACCCGAGGGCAGAACGTCAGTCATGCGGTCCAGCTTAGGCATCCCCGCGGACATCGAAGAAGACCCGAGGACCGATGAAGCGGCGCCTCGTGCTCAGCGGGCGAGATGGGCGACGATCGCGTCCGGCTCCGTCCCCACCAGCGTCTCGCATGCCTGCGCGAGACGCATCGCGAAGGCCGCGGCGTCGGTGCCGCGCGTGAGCGCGTGCGCGGAGATGCCGTCGATCATTGCGAGGATCTGCCAGGCGACGGCTTCCGGTGCATCGGTGCGGAAGAGTCCGCCGGCGCGGCCGTCCTCGATGATCCCCGAGATGAAGGCCTGCCAGGCGCCCATCTGCTCGTCGATGGCAGCTCCGAGCGCCGCGCTCCCCCGACCCAGCGACCAGGCGTCCACCCACACCAGCGTGATGTCGTCGTGATCGCTGGCGAGCACCGTCGCGATCATGCGCGCCAGCCGGGCCGGCGGATCCTCGACGAGCGCGACCTCGGCTCTCACCTGCTCGAGCTCGGACGCCACGAGCTCGCGGAACGCGCGCGCGACCAGATCGTCCATGCTGTCGGCGTAGTGCGCGACCAGGCCCGGAGCGACGCCTGCCCGCGCGGCGACGGCCCGCAGCGTCAGCGCCGACAGGCCGCTCTCGCGGGCGATCTCGACGGCGGCGCTGTGGATCTCCGCCGAGCGCTGGTGCGGGCTCTTGCGCGTGCGGGTGCGGGTTCCGGGTGTTGACATGGTGACTCCAGTGTAGGAACATTGCGTATTGATCACATGATCAATATGGCTCCACCCGAGGGCCGCACGATTACAAGGAGGTAATCATGACCCTCACGAGCACCCCGGCAGGACTGCATCGCAACCTCAGGCAGCGGCACGTCGTCTTCATCGGACTGGCCTACATGTCGCCGTTCGCCGTGTTCGACACGTTCGGCATCGTGTCCGAGGCGACGAAGGGGCACGTGCCCATGTCGTACATCATCATCACGATCGCCGTGCTGTTCACCGCGTTCAGCTACGCCAGGATGGTGCGCGTCTACCCGTCCGCGGGCTCCGCCTACACGTACACGCGCCGCACGATCGCCGCTCCGGTGGGATTCCTGGTCGGCTGGGCGTCGCTGCTGGACTACCTGTTCCTGCCCATGATCAACGCGCTGCTGGCGAAGATCTACCTCTCGGCGGAGTTCCCCGGGGTGCCGGACTGGATGTGGATCGTCGGCCTGATCGTGGTGATCACGGTGCTGAACATCATCGGCGTCCGTGTCAGCGCGGTGGCGAACATGATCATGGTCGTGTTCCAGGCGCTCCTGGCGATCGTGTTCGTCGTGCTGACGGTGCGGGCGATCCTCTCCGATGACGCGCTCGCGTTCACGTTCGCGCCGTTCTACTCGGTGAGTGCGGACATGGCGAGTCTGGTCGGCGGCGCCTCGGTGCTGGCGCTGGCGTTCCTGGGCTTCGACGCGGTCACCACGCTGTCGGAGGAGACCGTCGACCCGCGTCGCACCGTGCCCCGCTCGATCATGTGGATCGCAGCCCTGGGCGCGGCGTTCTTCGTCTCCGTCACGTACGTGATGCAGACCCTGGTGCCCGACGTCGACGCCCTGAGCGCCATCACCCCCGACATCGAGGGCGCCTCGCCGTACATCGCGCTGTTCATCGGCGGCATCCTGTTCCAGACGATCTTCCTGGCCGGCGCGACGGTGTCGGTGATCTCCTCCGGCCTGGCCTCGCAGCTGAGCGCCTCGCGCCTGCTGTATGCGATGGGACGCGACGGCATCATCGCCCGCAGGCTGTTCGGCTACGTGCATCCGCGGCTGGGCACGCCCGTGATCAACATCGTGCTGGTGGGTGCGATCGCGCTGACCGCGCTGCAGCTCGATCTGAACGCGGCGACCTCGCTGATCAACTTCGGTGCCTTCACGGCGTTCGCGTTCGTGAACCTGTCGGTGATCGCGTTCTGGATCCGCCACCGCCGCACCGAGCACACGCACGGGTCGTCGATCGGTTGGACGCTGATCCCGGGCATCGGGTTCCTGATCAACGTGTGGCTGTGGCTGAGCCTGGACCAGGTTGCGATGACGGTCGGCCTGATCTGGTCGGGCATCGGCGCGCTGTACCTGGTGTGGCTGACGCGGGGCTTCCGCCGGCCGACGCCGGACGTGGCGTTCGAGGAGGCGGAGGACCTGCCGACCGGCGTGGTGCGCGTGGGGGCCTGAGCTGGCGGTCGTGACCGAGCGCCGGTAGCCGCGGACTCAGCCCTGGTCGCAGGCGCGCGGAGCAGCCTTACCCGCCAGCCGGTCCGCGGTCCAGGCGAGCGCATCCGCGATGGCCGGGGAGTGCTGCTCGGCGAGGTCGACGTGGCCGTAGCCCGCGTAGTCGCGGTAGTCGACGTCGCCACCCGCCGCGCATGTCTTCGCGGCGTAGAGCAGCTGCATGTCGGGGTCGACGAGGGTGTCGGCGCCGCCCTGACCGAGCAGAACCGGGGTGTCGGCGGGTGGCGCCGGCGGGATGTTCTTGGTCAGGCGACTGCCGAGGGGACCGGTGTTCGGGCTCTGAGCGAGGATGTTGGGGTCGTCGGAGAGCGCGAGCACCGTGAGCACGGAGACCAGCATATCGGGCGCGGCCAGGCAGCGGCCCGCCATCTGCCGCACGGTGACATCGGCGCCGGCGCGGATGTACTCGTCGAACGCCACGTCCGGGTAGACGTCGCTGTACGCGGAGATCACGAACGAGGCGAAGACGCTGCCGCCCGTCACCTCGGGGAGGTGCTCGACGAGCCCGTTCAGGTCGCTGGCCGGAGCCAGGGCGACCGTGCCCGAGAGAGGGACGTCGGGCGCGTAGTCCTCGGCGATCACGGTCGACCACAGTGCGGCGCCGCCTCCCTGCGAGTGGCCCCAGGCGACCGTCTGGTCCGACAGGCGGGCCCCGTCCAGCTGCCGTGCGGCCCGGACGGCGTCGAGCTCGGCGCGGGCGCTGTCCTGGCCGATCAGGTACGGGTGGGGCCCTTCGGTGCCGAGGCCGATGTAGTCGGTCGCGACCAGAGCCCAGCCGTTGCGGACGATGTCGTCGACCACGAACATCGCCCCGGATCCGAAGGGGTCGGATGCCAGCGACGGCGCGCACGCCTGGGCGAACCCCGTCGTGCCGTGGTGCCAGGCGATGGCGGGGTGATCGCCGTCGGTCTTCGGCGCGACCACGATGCCGGAGGCGACGGCCGCGCTGCCGTCGCCATGGGTGGTCGTGTAGAGGATGCGCCAGCCCACGGCATCCTTCGGAACACCCCGCGTGAACGGCTCGGCGCGGATCAGCTCGCCCGGCTCCCCCGGCACGGTGCGGGGTGCGGCGTAGAAGTCATCGACGACCGGCGTTCCGCCGCGCAGCGCGATGCTCGTGACGACGGCGCCGGCGGCCAGCAGGACCGCGGACACCGCGCCGATCGTGCGCATCCAGCGGCGCACCACGGTGTCGCGACGAGGGGCCCTCGGATGCCGACGGCGCGAGCGCAGCATCCGCCACAGCGCCGCGATACCGGCGATCGCGAGGGTCGCACCGAACACGGCTGCGACGACGAGCAGGGTGATGTCCGGCCACACGATGGCCAGGATGCCGAAGGCGATGCCCGCGAGGCCCAGCAGCACCTCCGCGACCCGGCGGTCGGCGGGCTGCTCCCGACCGGTGACGATCGCGCTGACGCCGATCGCTCCGCGCACGATCAGGGTGACGCCGACGATGATCGCCACGGCCCGCACCGTCAGGCCGGGGAGCACGAGCACGACCACTCCGGTGATCATGAGGGCGATCGCCAGCAGCATCCGAACGCTTCCGCGGCGGACGGCCGGGAACAGCAGCTCCAGCAGCCCGCCGAGCACGAGACCGGCGCCGATCAGCAGCGCGAGCACGCCCAGAGCGGTGGTCGGGCGCACGAACAGCACGACGCCGAGCATGACCGCCACCACGGCGAGCACGGCGATGATCGGCTGCGGGATCCGGCGGGCCAGGCGGATCAGCGCAGGGTCGTCGGCGACGGGCTGATCGGCGGGCGCTTCGGGCGTCATGCGGTCAGCCTAGCCAGGCGCGATCGCCCCTGTTCGGAACCGCCCCGCCGCCGTAAGATGATGCCACGACGTGCGCTCTGCTGGGGATGCGGGCGTCTGCAGGCTGGGGACGCCTGCGGGAATGGGGCCATCGTGCGAGGACTCGCGCATACTCTCGTGCTGACCGGGGCCGCCCGGGCGGAAGACGTCTCCGCTGCGCTCGCGGAGGTCGGCGACGGCGATCAACTCGCGCCCCACCTGGTGCGATCCGGCGCGGTGACGGATGCCCAGGTCGCCGAGGCCGTCGCGCTGGCGACCAACCACCGCTACGTCGACCTGTCGACCTACGACCTCGATCCGGACATCATCGCCCTGGTGCCGGGCAACCTTTGCCGCAGGTACCGCCTGCTCCCGCTGCGGCTGATGCGCGACGAGCTGACGGTCGCGATGCTCGACCCGACCGACATCATCGCGCTCGACGACGTGGCGAGCCTGACCGACCTGCGGGTGACGGCCGTCGTCGCGGCGGCGGACGCCCTGGCGCAGGCCTTCGAGCGCTTCCTGCGCTCGGACGGCGAGCTGACCGACCTGTCGGAGCAGATCGGGGAGTCGTCCTCGGCATCCGACGTCGTCTTCACCGAGCATCTCGACGACCAGGATGCGGATGCACCCGTCGTCCGCTTCGTGAACCTGCTGATCACCCAGGCCATCAACGACCGAGCCAGTGACATCCACATCGAGCCTGGCGAGCACCGGCTGACCGTGCGGTTCCGCATCGACGGCGTGCTGCATGAGATGCAGAGCGCCGACCGCAGCATCCAGGACGGCGTGATCTCGCGTCTGAAGATCATGTCCTCGATCGACATCGCCGAGCGGCGCGTGCCGCAGGACGGGCGCATCACGGTGCTGCACGAGGGGCGCTCGGTCGACCTGCGCGTGGCGACGCTGCCGACGGTGTGGGGCGAGAAGATCGTGATGCGCATCCTCGACAACACGGGCCAGGTGATGACGATGGAGGATCTGCGCTTCGCGCCCACGAACCGCGAGCGCTTCCACGACGCGATCACCCGTCCGCACGGCATGGTGCTGGTGACGGGCCCGACCGGATCCGGCAAGTCGACCACGCTGTACACCGCACTGCGCACGGTCGCGAACCCGCGCGTGAACGTGATCACGGTCGAGGACCCGGTGGAGTATCGCATCCCCGGCATCAACCAGGTGCAGGTGAACCCGCGCGCGGGGCTGACCTTCGCGACCGCGCTGCGGTCGATCCTCCGCTCCGACCCGGATGTGGTGCTGGTCGGCGAGATCCGCGACCGCGAGACCGCGGCGATCTCGGTGGAGGCCGCACTGACCGGCCACCTGGTGCTCTCCACGCTGCACACGAACGACGCTCCGAGCGCCCTGACCCGGCTCACCGAGATCGGCACCGAGCCGTTCCTGGTGGCGACCGCGCTGAGCGCGGTGGTCGCGCAGCGCCTGGCCCGACGGCTGTGCACGAAGTGCCGCCGGCCGTTCGACGGCGACGCCGAGACGCTGCGCCAGGTGGGCATGCCGGAGGAGATGATCGCGGATGCCCAGGTGCACACCGCCGTCGGATGCTCGGCCTGCTCGAACACAGGTTACCGCGGACGCGTCGCCCTGCACGAGGTGATGACCGTGACCGACGAGATCGAGCAGCGCCTGGTGGCACGCGCGACCGGCGCCGACCTGCGCGAGCTCGCGCTGGAGCAGGGCATGGTCGCGCTGCGCGACGACGGCTGGGTGAAGGTGTCCGACGGCATCACCACGATCGAAGAGGTGCTGCGCGTCTCGGTGTGAGGCACTGGACCCGGTCCCGTGGCACCGGTTCCTGAGCGAGCGCAGCGGGACCCAGGATCACCCCTGCTTCGCGATGTCTCCGTACAGCGTGAAGATCGGCAGGTAGAGCGAGATCACCATGCCGCCGATGATCACGCCCAGGCCCACGATCAGCACCGGCTCGATCAGCGAGGACAGCTGCTCGGTGGCGGTCTCCACCTCGTCCTCGTAGAAGTCGGCGATGCTGCCGAGCATCTGCGCGAGGGTGCCGGACTCCTCGCCGACGGCGACCATCTGCGACACCATCGGCGGGAAGACCCCGGCCTTCGCCAGCGGCACGGCGAACGAGCGACCGCCGCGGATCGACTCCTGGATGTCGCGCACGGTCTGCTCGATCTTCCAGTTGTTCGACGCCTGGCCGACGATCGACAGCGCCTGGATGATCGGCACCCCCGCGTCCAGCATCATCGACAGGTTCCGGCTGAACCGGGCGACGGCCATCTTGGTGATCAGCGGGCCGAAGATCGGCAGCCGCAGCTTGACCGGATCGACCACGCGCCGGTAGCCGTCGGTGTAGCGGTTGCGCACCCACCAGATCCAGGCGATCACGATCACCACGACCAGCAGGGGCAGGATCCAGATCATGTTGTGCGAGATCGTCACCAGGATCTGGGTGGGCAGCGGCAGCTGGCCTCCCAGCCCGGCGAACATCTTCTCGAACACCGGGACGATGAAGGTCACCATCACGAGCACGCCGATCAGGGCGATGACGAGCACGACGGCCGGGTAGGTGGTCGCCGAGCGGATCTTGCCGTGCAGCTCGGCCTGCTTCCGGTAGTTCTCGGCGATCGAGTCGAGTGCCGCGCCGAGGAATCCGCCGGACTCGCCGACGCGGACGATCGAGACCATCAGCGGAGGGAAGATCAGCGGATGCCGCTGCAGCGCCGCCGACAGCGAGGAGCCGCTCTCGACATCGGCCGAGACCGTGGTCAGCACGGCCTTGAGCCGCTTGTCCGAAGTCTGATCGGCGAGCACGTTCAGGGTGCGCATGAGCGGAAGGCCCGCGTTGATCAGAGCGGACATCTGCCGTGCGAAGATCGCGAGCGTCTTCGCCGAGACGCCGCGGTTCAGGCTCGGCAGGGTGATCTCCCGGCGCAGACCGGTCTTCTCCACCAGGGCCACCTGCACGGGCATGAGGCCCTGCGCCCGGAGCTTGGCGGTGACGGCGCTGTCGCTGGTGGCATCCATCGTGCCCTTGACCGTCTGCGTGGTGGCGGGATCGATCGCCTGGTACTGCCATTCCTGCATGGTGGCCATCAGGAACCCCACTCCTCGAGCTGCTGCTCGACCGCGTAGTGCGACCAGGACTCGGCATCCAGGTCGGTCGGCCGCACGAACACGCCGTCCAGGGATGCCGGGTCGGTGGCGAAGGTGCGGGCCACAGCGGCCGAGATCGCGCCCTCCCCCACCAGACGCCGCAGATCCTGGTCGAGGGTGTGCATGCCGTCGGTGGCCCCGGCCTGCATGGCCGTGTACAACTGGGCGACCTGGCCCTCTCGGATGAGATTCGCGACGGCCGGGTTGTTGATGAGCACCTCGGTGGCGATCGTGCGGCCGTTCGACTGCGCGCGCGGCAGCAGCGTCTGGCTGATGATGCCCTGCAGGGTGTCGCCCAGCTGCGTGCGGATCTGGTGCTGCTGGTCGGCCGGGAACACGTCCACGATGCGGTTGACCGACTTCGCGGCGCCCTGCGTGTGCAGGGTGGAGAGCACCAGGTGCCCGGTCTCCGCGGCGGAGAGAGCCGTCATGATCGACTCCGGGTCGCGGAGCTCGCCGACCAGGATCACGTCGGGGTCCTGCCGCAGCACGCGGCGCAGCGCCTCGGCGAACGAGTTCGTGTCGCTGCCCACCTCGCGCTGGTGGATGAGCGCGCGGCGGCTGGTGTGGTGGAACTCGATCGGGTCCTCGATGGTGACGATGTGCACCGGTCGGATGCTGTTGATGATGTCGACCATGGCGGTCAGCGTGGTCGACTTGCCCGACCCGGTGGGGCCGGTCAGCAGCACCAGGCCGCGCGGGCGCAGGGCCAGGTCGCGGGCGATGGCGGGCGCGCCGAGCTCTTCGAGTGTGAAGACCCGGTCGGGGATGAAGCGCAGCGCCATGGCGATGGCGCCGAGCTGACGGAACACGTTCACGCGGAACCGGCCGATGCCCTCGGCAGCGTGGGCGAGGTCGACCTCGTGGTGCCGTTCGAAGTCGGCGCGCTGGCCGGTGTTCATCAGCCCGAAGGCGGCGGCGCGCACCCAGTCCTCGCCGACGGCATCCGGATGCCCGGGGATGCCGACCAGGTCGCCGTCGACGCGCATCAGCGGGACGGCGTCGGCGGTGATGTGCACATCGGATGCGCCGGAGCGGGCGCCGATGCGGAGCAGCTCGGTGAGGGTGGTCATCTCACTCGCCTCCAGTGCTCTGCAGGAACGCGATCGCGGTGATCTGCATCTCGAACGCGCCGCCCGACTCGGTGGTGGTCGCCGTGTCGATGGCGATGGCGCGCGGGCCCGCGCGCAGCCCGTCGAGGAAGGCGAACGTGCTGGCGATGTCGGGGGCCGAGATGCGGACGCTGAGCTGCACCTGCTGGCGGGTGGACGCTGCAGGAGCGGGGGTGCCCGTCGCCGGGGTCGCCCCGCTTGCGGCATCCGTCGCCGCGGCGTTCGCGTTCGCCTGCCCGGCGGTGTCCTTGGCCGCGTCGATCGGCGTCCCGGTCGTCGGGGTCGGGGTCGGGGTCGGCGCCGGGGCGGGTGCGGCGGTTGCGGCCGCGGCATCCTTCGCCCCGGTCCGGGCGGCGAAGGTCTCGAGGTCGCCACGGCTGGCATCCGTCACGGTGACCCCGGCGTCGGTCGCCGCGCGGGAGATGCGCTCGAACACCTGATTGAGGAGCTGCTGCTCGGGGATCTGCCCGCGCAGCTGCGTGACGGCACCCTGGATGTCGGTCAGGTGCGCCTTCTGCGTGGTGAGGGAGGCGATCTGCTTCTCGAACCCCGCGTTCGTCGCGGCGACCTGCTCGCGCTGGCTGTCCGCGGAGACCACGCCGCCGATGAGCGGGACGACGCCCACGAGCACGGCGACGACGATCACGGCCGCAGAGATGAGGGCCCCGATGAGGGTGATCAGCTGCTTGGTCATCACTTCTTCCCCTCTGCGGCGAATCGTCCGGTGTAGATGCGCTGATCGAACGAGACGTCGATCGTGTAGGTGTAGTGGCCGTCCTGGGTGGTGCTCTCGACCATCGCGTTCGCGTCGCTGAGCATGATGGCGCCGACGGTGCGCAGCCGCTCGGCGATGGACGCGATGTCGAGCGTGTTGGGGCTGTCGAGCGTGACCGTGCCTTCGAGGCCGACGGCCTTCTTCGCGTCGTCGTCGCTGAGCTTGGTGGCCGCGGGGGCGCCGGGAGTGAGCTCGAACCCGATCAGCGTGACGCCGCCGGGCAGGGCGGATTCGACGGCCGAGCGCACGTCCTGCCAGGCGATGTCGGAGCCCATCGCCTCGGCGAGATAGGCGCGCAGGTCGCGGTCGGCGGCGAGCGCGCCGCTCACCTCGGAGAGTCCGCCGATCTGCTGGACGAGGGTCGTGGTGCGGTTCTGCTCGGCGGCGAGCTGCTGCTGCGCCAGCTGGTTCCACAGCCATGCGCCGGCGACGAGCGCCGCCGAGAGGACCACGGCGGCGATGCCGACCCAGATCCAGCGGCCGGCGAGGGTCTCCCGCTCACGGCGGGCGACCTCGGAGGGCGGCAGCAGATTGACCCGGGGGATGCCGAGCGTCGAAGCGGGTGCGGTGCGGGACATCAGCTGTCCTTTCCGAAGGCCAGGCCGGCGGTGCCCACCAGGTTCATGGCGAGGTCGCCGACCGGTGCGGCGTCCTTGACCGCCGCGACGTCGGTGAGCGAGATGACCCGCACGGGTGCGTCGGCGCGCTCCGCGAGGCCGGTGTGGATGCCTTCGACGGCGGCGCCCCCTCCGGTCAGCAGCACCTGCTGGATGGCGGTGGCGCCGGGGCGGTTCAGATAGAAGGAGAGCGTGCTGCGCAGACGGGCGATCAGGTCCGCGACCGGGCGGCCCCCGACGTCCGCGCGCAGGGCGCCGCGCGGAACGATGCCGGCGGCGCCGACGGCATCCTCCGGGTTGTGCAGCCGTGCCGGGTCGACCGTGTTGGCGATGTCAGTCACGGTCGAGAGCGGGCGGCCGTCGTCGGTGATCGACAGGAGCGCCGAGCGGCGGCGGACCGCAGCCGTCTCGAGGTCCGCCGGAAGGATGCGGACGAACTCAGGGATGCCGTCGCGCATGATCACCACCTGCGTGGTGTGGTCGCCGACGTGGACGACGGCGACGGTGCCCTCGGGGGCCGTGACGCGGGCGGCGCGGGCCAGTCCGAAGGCGGTGAGGTCGACGCTCTGCACCCGGATCTTGGTGCGCGTGAACGCGGCGATGAGCTGCTCGACGGTCTCGGCGACGGCGGCGACCAGCAGGCCGTGCAGCTGATCGCCCTGCTGCGTGGTCGGGTAGTAGTCGAGCACCGCCTGATTGACGGGGACCGGGAGCAGGTCCTGGACCTGGAACGGCAGGGCCCGGCGCAGCACGTCGGGCGGCATCACCGCGGTGCTGTACTCGCGCACGAGCACGCGGCGGCTCGCGATGCCCAGGGTGACGGAGCGGCTCTTGATGCGCGCGCCCGTCCAGAGCTGGCGCAGCGCGACGGCCACGGCGCCCTCGTCGACGATCTCGGAGTCCTTGGCGGCATCCGGTGGCAGCGCCACCTCGCCGTACGCGAGCACACGCGGCGATCTGCCGGTGCTCACCTCGACGGCCCGCACGCTCTCCTCGGTGATCTCCACACCGACACTCGTGCTGCTCATTCCCCTTCTCCCCTTCTCGAGCCCCTCAGCTCATGAGTCCCAGGTACCAGCGGCCCACCGGCTCGCCCACGACGATCCCCACCCACGCGCCCGCGATGATCCACGGGCCGAAGGGGATGGCCGATCTTCGCTTCGCACGGCCGGTCAGCAGCAGGATGCCGCCGAAGATCCCGCCGAGCAGGAAGGCCGCGAAGGCGCCGAAGACCAGGGCTCCCCAGCCGAACCAGCCCAGCACCGTGCCGACCAGGCCGGCCAGCTTCACGTCGCCGCCGCCCATGCCACGCGGGCTGATCAGGCGGACGATGAGGTAGAAGAGGAAGAGTGCCGCGCCGCCGATGAGCGCGCGGAGGAACGGCCACCAGTCGATGCCGGCGGTCGCTGGGCCTGTCGAAGCGTCGCCGCTCACCGGTTCGAGCCCCGCGAGCAGTGTCGTGACGAGCAGCAGTACGACGATCGCCGCCCACCCGGGCAGCACGATCGCATCGGGGAGCCGCTTGACGTCGAGGTCGATGAGCGTGAGCGCCACGCTGAGCGCGGCGAAGACCTCGAGCGTGATCAGGGTGCCCCAGAACTCCCCCGATCCGAACCACAGCGGTCCGTCGACCGGGCGAAGATCAAATGGCTGGCCGAGGGTCACGCCCGCCGCCACCAGCGCGAAGAAGACGGCTGTCAGTGCCTCGACGATCGGATAACGCGGCGAGATGCCCCGCCCACAGCTCGCGCACCTGCCCCGCAGTGCGAACCACGAGACGACCGGAACGTTCTGATACCAGCGGATGCCCGCGTCGCACCGCGGGCACCGGCTCTCCCGCACGAGCGGGATCCCCGCCGGAACGCGATACGCGACCACGTTCAGGAACGATCCGATCGCGAGCCCGAACAGGACCGCGAAGACCGTGATGAAGAGGATGGCGGGGGTCATGGGTTGGGAACCTCACGCTGCACGACTCGCGCGCCCAGCTTCTGCACCAGGGTCGTGTCTCCGCCGACACCGTCATCGCCCTTGATCGTGCAGCCGAGCTTCTCGAGCGCACCAGGCCACGACATGGTGGCGCAGGTGTAGGAGGAACCGGCGTGAAAGTTGGTGGTGTCATTCGAGTAGAGCTGGCCGGAGAAGCTGGCCGTGACGGTTCCCGTCAGACCGCAGGGCGAGTAGACCATCACCTTGAGGTTGCTGCTGACGACCGCGGATGTGCCGAAGCTGTCGTTCTGATTGCCGTTGCCGCAGGTCGGCTTCGGGAAGCCATCGGCGTCGACGTCGGTCAGGCTGGCGTCGGAGTGCACGAGGAACAGCTGATGCGCGCCGTTGCTCGTGGTTCCGGCGAGATCGACCAGCATCCGCTGCCCAGGCGGCACGATGATCGTCACATCACGGGTGAGCTTCGCGCTGGAGGTCAGCTTGATGTCCAGTGCCTTCGTGCAGCCTGTGAAGTCGAGGACGAGGGGTGTGGTTCCTGCACCGACAAGTCCCGTCACGTACGGCGATGCCGTGCCCGAGTTCTGGAGTTTGGAGCAGTCGCCCGGCGTGATGGTCCCCCAGCCCGACGTGTTGTTCAGGTCGAGCCACTTCGTCGCCTGGAGCAGCCAGTCGAGCGGGGGGACGAAGGTCGGTGCGGGGCCGCTGCCGCTTCTCGCGCCGGTCGTCCACGCCGTCGTATCGACGTTCGCCGCCACGGACGAGGTCACAGTGCCGCCGACGGTCGCAGTGCCGCCACCGCCCGCGACGAGGTCGATGCGCTCCTTCGCTGAGATTCGACCGTCGATCGACGGGTTCCCGTTGGAGCTGAAGTTCACGAAGCTGTTCGTCGTGATGTCGCCGTGCGCGCCGGTGCGGGGGTTCGCCGTCACCTTCCAGCTGCTGGAGTTGCTCGATACCGACTTGGCAGCCCAGATGTCGCCCTTGATCGTGCAGTTGTTGCTCATCGAGACCGTGCCGGAGAGCACGTACAGGTCGCCGTCGAGCGTGCCGTCGACCGTGCACGACCAGTTGCCGTTCCGCAGCACCATGTCGCCCGTGTAATGAGAGACACCCTGGGAGACGTTGCCGGAGAAGTAGGTGACGACACCGCCGGGCACACTGCTGAACGACGCCGACCAGCGATACACCGACTGGATCGTCGTCCTGTCGCCGCTCGGGCCCGTCCCAGTCGATTCGATGAGGACGTACGCGGTGTCGGCGGTCGGGCAGGTCGGAGTCAGACCCGTCGTGCTGATCTGGCCGTCGGAGGCCACCGGGTATGCGTTCGCGACGTACTCGGGCGATGTGGACGAAGCCGTCATCCTGCTGTCGGAAGCGCAGCCGTCCGCGATCTGGGACACGACGGCATCCCGCCCCGACTCGGCCGCGATGAAGGCCTGGGTGCTGCTGCGGTTGTCGGCGTTCGCGCTGATCGTGAACATCACCGCCGCGGCGACCGTCGCCGCGATGATGAAGCCGACGAGCATCACGACGACGACCGCCACGAGGATCGCGCCGCGCTCCTCGCTCCCCGCGGTGCGCCGCGCCCACGCCTGCAACCTGCGTTTGATCACCAGCATGTGTTCGCGCCTCCCGTCGAGGGGAACCGACGCGCTGCCGACCCCGTGATGGTCACCGGCGCAGCATCCGTCTTGATGTTGAAGGAGAACGAGACGCGATCACCGCCACTGGCGAAGTACACGCCGCTGCCGCCTGTTGCGACGCCTCCCACTTCATGCCACGGCTTCGGCCAGGACGAGGTGAGCGCTCCCGGTAGCGCCGATGCGCTCGAAGTCATGTACAGCGCATCGTCCGAAGAGCCCGACGGCGCCGTGATCCAGAACGCCTGGCACTGCTTGGCCCCGGCGAGGCTGGTCTGCACGCGAAGCATCCGGCCGCCGTCCGTCACGTCGAACGCCTGAGCGTTGCGCATCGCGCGCTCGATGCTCTGCCCGTACAGCTGACCGCTGTTGGTCGCCTCGGTGGTGGTGGTCACGGTGTCCTGCGCTTTGACGGAGTTGATGAAGATCATGCCGATCGCGACCCCCAGCACGCCGATGAGGAGCACCACGATGATCAGCTCGATGAGCGAGAGCCCGTCGTCATCCCGGAGGTTCATGGCACGAACACCTTGCCGTGCACGCTCGCGATGCTCTTGCCGTCGAGCATCGCCTCGAGCGGAAGGTCGATGAGGTTTCCCGGGGTGCAGCTGAGCGCCTGCCCGTCCTTCAGCCGCACCGTGATCGACCCGTTGCGCCCGTCCGGCTTCGCCACCGCGGCGAGATCGAGCTCGTGCTGGATGTCCGTGCAGGTGGGCTTCTCGTATCCCCGGATCTGCTCGACGACCGCGTTCACCTGCCGGGTGGCCGTGGCGACGCTCGACTGCTCGGCCGAGTAGCGGATGCCGTTCCACAGCGCAGGCAGCAGCGCCATGGCGATGATGGCCAGGAGCACCATTGCGATGATGACCTCGACCAGGCCGAAGCCGTCATCCGCTCGGGAATGCGGAGACATGAGGAGTCCTCAAAGGAGGTTGCCGAAGCGGAGGCCCGAGGAAGGGCCTCCGCTTCGAAGGTCAGGAGTCGATCAGCAGCCAGGGCCGGCCTTGACCGCAGTCACATCCCAGCTGGAACCAGCGACCTTATCGGCCTGCATACAGACCTTGTCGATGGTGGTGAATGTCCCAACGACCGTGACGCTGATGTCGGTCGTCGTCATCTTCGTCGCCACAGATGCCGGGGTAGTCGTGGTGTCAGAATCCGCGAGCGCTGCGGCAGCTGCCGATGCAGCACTGGAAGCAGCCGTAGCGACAGAGTTCTGTTGAGCGGTCTTCTGGATGTTCCCGAAGATCGGAATCGCGATCGCAACCAGGATGCCCAGGATCACGACAACGATGATCAGCTCGATGAGCGAGAAGCCGGCATCCTTGCCCTGCTCCTGCCGCTCAGCCTTCTTTGCCTCGATGAGGCGGTGGATAGTGCCCATGACAGAGTTCCCTCCGGGACGGCGGGTAGGGGAAAGCCCTCTGTGCGCCGGCGCGCCCCAGCAGCGCCTGTCGATTACCGTCAGTCCCGGTCCCCAGAGTTCGGAGCCGCCGCCATCCCAGTATTGAGCGGCTCCTTGAGCACATATTGGACCCACAGCATCCGCTCCACAAGACCCAAAAGTCACGGTCCGGTCACGGCGATGAACTGGACGCCGTCCAGCATCCAACGCCCTCCGCCCGTCGCCGTGGGAGCGCGCCCATCCGCGCCATCTCGGGCGACCTGACAGAAGCGACCTTCCCTGGCTCCCATCGGCGTCGGGAGCGGTGGGCGCGTCCGGTCAGATCGTCGTCACCGACCGAGCCGCCGCCGCGTCACGCCGAGCGCCGCCACCATCCGCGGCGGCGTCGCGGCTGCGCATCCGCCTGCTCCGCAGCATCCGCATCCGCGACCGCCCGCGCAGTGGTGCGACGCTCGCGCCACGCCGCCACCTCGGCGTCGACGTCGCGCGTCTTCGTGACGACCGGCGGGCCGCCGAGCAGCTGGCGACGCGCCTCGATGACACGGCGGTTGAAGTCCTCGAGCACGCCGCGGACGTCCTCCTCACGGCCGAGCCGATCGAGGTCGTCGTCGAGTCCGCGGTCCTCGACGCGCAGCAAGAGCGCAGGCGGGCCGAGACCGGAGAGGTTCTCGGTCTCGATCTTCCTGCGGATCCACCAGTCCGGATCGTGGTGCGTGCCGAGCCCTTCGAGAGGCTTGCCCGCGCCGGGCAGGTCATCGAAGACGCCCTGCCGGATCGCGAGCTGGATCGCCGTCTCGACGAACTCCGACTTGTTCTGCGCATTCAGCACCATCGGCGCCTCGGCGGGCTGCTCGGGCTCGGGCTGCTCGCCCGCGTCCCGCTGCGCTCGATAGCGGGCGGCATTGCTCATCGCGTCGGACATCGGATCACCTCCGGTGCTTCCAGGGTATGCGACGGCCGTGTCGGGAGGCGCAGATAGTGTTCGGATCGGGCTCGGGAGCGGATCCGCCGTAATCGTATCTATGTTCTGATTTTAGATGATTCTTGTCGGCTTAGTGTAGAATAAATGCTTGATAGACGGCGCGAGGCTCCGTATCGTTGTGGTATGTCAGCTCCCCTGGTCAACCTGCACGAAGCCGTCTCGGTCCTCGATGCAGTGTGGGCGGATGCTGACGATGATGACCGGTTGGCTCGGGCCGATCTGATGGCCTTGAATGCGGCGATCGGGTCGGCTCGACGGGCTCTGGATGCCCTCCAGGCACGGGTCGCGGCCGGTATCGCGCATGAGTCGCGTGCGGAGCTGGGGGCGGAGTCGCTGGCGAAGCAGGCCGGGTTCCGGACGCCCGCAGCTCTGATCGCTGCGACGACCGGGGTTTCGACGGGGGATGCTGCGCGGCTGGTGAGGGTCGGGGAGGCGGTGGCGCCCCGGGTGGATCTGGTCGGTGAGCGGATGCCGGCGAAATACCCCGCCGTGGAGGTGGCGCTGTCCGCCGGTGAGGTGGGTGCTGCCGGGGCCGCGGTGATCGTGGAGTTCCTGGACCGTGCCCGCATCGGAGGCGACCGGGACGTCGTCGCGGACGTGGAAGAGCGGCTCGTGGAACGCGCAGTCGGACTGTCCCTGGATGATGTGCGCCGACTCGTCAAACGAGCCGAGATCGTGCTGGAGCAGGACAAGCTCGAAGCACGTGAGGAGGAGCGCCGTGCGTCCCGGTCACTGACCTTCTTCGAACGCGACGGGATGCTGCACCTGAGCCTTGTCACCGACGTGGAATCCGGTGCACCGATCCGCACCGCGATCGACGGATACGTCACCGCCCAGTTCCAGGCACGCAAGGACGCCGAGGCCGCGGCGGTCGCCGCACGCAGGGCGGACGGGGATGCCGGGGCCGATGGCGCCTCGACCGCTCCCGGGGCGGGCCTCACGGGCGCGGGCGGGGTGGATGAGGACCGCCGGACGGTCGCGATGATGCGCGCCGACGCGCTCACCCTGTTCTGCGGGCACGTGATCGGCTGCGAAACCTCCGCCCCCGTCGCAGGCGCGACCGTGATCGTCAGGGTCGACCTCGGCGACCTCGAGACCGGCACCGGGCACGGCACCATCGATGGGACCGACCAGCCGGTCTCCGTGACCGCGATCCGGCGGATGGCCGCCGCCGGTGGTGTCATCCCGTGCGTGCTCGGCTCCGATGGTGAGATCCTCGACCTCGGACGCGAACGACGCCTGTTCACCCGGGCCCAGAAACTCGCCCTCATCGAACGCGACGGCGGGTGCGCACGATGCGGACTCCCACCCCACATGACCAAGGTCCACCACATCAACTGGTGGAAACGCGACACCGGGCCGACAGACCTGTCCAACGGCGTCCTGCTCTGCGAATCCTGCCACCACCGCATCCACGACAACGGGTGGAACATCAGAATCGACAGCCCACCCGGAGCAGGCGCGAGCCAACCCGCCGGCGGCGGCACGGGTCGGCATCACGGCACCGGAGTCAACGTGCACGCGAAAGTCTGGTTCATCCCACCCGCCCACATCGACCCCACCCGCACCCCACAACTCGGCGGACGCGCCCGCTACGACATCGCCGCCTGAGTTCGTGGCCGGCAATCCAGGGACCGGCGACTACGCGACCTCGCCGGCCCAGCACCGAAGCCCGGCTGGAGACGACCCCTCCGCCCGCACGCCATAGGCTCGTGAGGTGGCATCCCCCGCATCCGCTCCCCCGTCGCTGAACCGCGAGATCCTGCACCTCGCCGTGCCGGCACTCGGAGCACTCGTCGCCGAGCCGTTGTTCCTCATCCTCGACGCGGCGATGGTCGGCCATCTCGGCACCACCCCGCTCGCGGGCCTCGGAATCGCCAGCGCCGTCCTGCAGACCATCGTCGGCCTGATGATCTTCCTCGCCTACTCGACCACCCCGGCCGTCGCCCGCCGATTCGGCGCGGGCCGCCCCGGCGACGCCGTCTCCGTCGGCATCGACGGCATGTGGCTCGCCCTCGGCCTCGGCGCCGTCCTCGCGATCGTCGGCGCCCTCACCACCCCCTGGCTGGTCAGCCTGTTCGGCGCCGCCGACACCGTCGCCGTCGAAGCCCGCACCTACCTGACGATCTCCATGTGGGGCCTGCCCGCCATGCTCATCGTCTACGCCGCCACCGGCCTGCTCCGCGGCATGCAGGACACCGTCACGCCGCTCTGGATCGCCGGCCTCGGCTTCGGCGCCAACGCCCTGCTGAACTGGATCTTCATCTACGGCTTCGGCTGGGGCATCGCCGGCTCCGCGTTCGGCACCGTCACTGCGCAGTGGGGCATGGTCGCCGCCTACGTGCTCGTCATCCGCCGTCTCGCCATCCGGCACGGCGCCTCGATGAAGGCGCAGGGCGAAGGCATCCGCGGCACCGCCCGCTCCGGCGGCTGGCTGTTCCTGCGCACCGTCAGCCTGCGCATCGCCCTGCTCGCCACCGTCGCCATCGCGACCGGCATCGGCACGCAGGAGCTCGCCGGCTGGCAGATCGCGTTCACGATCTTCTCCACCGCGGCCTTCGCGCTCGACGCGCTCGCGATCGCCGCGCAGGCCCTGATCGGCAAGAGCCTCGGCTCCGGCGACCTCACCCAGGTGCACCGCGTGCTGCGCCGCACCACCGCCTGGGGCGTGTGGTTCGGCATCCTCGTCGGCGCGCTCGTCGCAGCACTCTCCGGAGTTCTGGGGATCGTCTTCACCGGGGATGCCGCGATCGCCGCCCAGGTTCAGCCGGCGTTGATCGTGCTCGCCGTCGCCCAGCCCATCGCCGGCGTCGTCTTCGTGCTGGACGGCGTGCTGATGGGCGCGAACGACGCCCGCTACCTCGCCATCGCGGGCGGGCTGAACCTGGTGCCGTTCCTGCCGGCGCTGTGGATCATCGCCGCCACCGGCATCGACGGCACCGTCGGCCTGCTGTGGCTGGCCGTCGCATTCTTCGGCGTCTACCTGCTCGCCCGCCTCGGCACCCTCGGCTGGCGCGTCCGCACCGACCAGTGGACGAGGGCGGCCGCTTAGTCAGGCGACCTCGCCCGCCGCCACCGTCTCCGCCAGCATGTGCACGCGCGGCAGGTGGTGGGCGCCGTAGAAGTCCGCGGACACCAGGCGCGCGGCATCCACCTCATCGACAGAAGCGTGCGCGAGCACGGCGAGCACCGCGAGCCCATGCATCCAGCCACCGGCGAGCGTGCCGAGCAGCATCAGGTACGGCACGCTCACGCCGTAGGCGTCGCGGGTCTGGCCGAAGCCGACCACGGATGCCGTCGCCGCACGTGCTGCATCGACAGCCCGCGACAAGCGATCGGCGGTGCGCGCAGCCACCGGGTTATCGACAGCGCGCAGATCGGACACCGTCGCCGAGATCGCGGCGAACAGTTGCTCCGCCGTCGCGCCGCCGTCGCGGATCACCTTGCGGCCGATCAGGTCGTTGGACTGGATCGCCGTCGTGCCCTCGTAGATCGGCATGATGCGCGCGTCGCGGTAGTGCTGCGCGACGCCGGTCTCCTCGATGAAGCCCATGCCGCCGTGCACCTGGATCGCGTCGCTGGTCAGCGCCACGGCATCCTCCGTCGCCCAGCCCTTCAGGACCGGCACGAAGAACTCGGCGAGCGCGCCCGTCCCGTCGGCCTCGGCCCGGTCGAACAGGTCACCCAGGTACACGCCCAGCGCACGCATCGCGAACAGACGGCTCTGCATCGACAGCAGCAGGCGGCGCACATCCGGATGCCCGGCGATCGGCGTGCCCGCCGGACGGTCGAGCACCGCCCCCTGCAGACGCGAATCCGCGTACGCGACAGCCTGCTGATAGGCGCGGTCCGAGATGCCGGTCGCCTGGAACCCCATCCCCGCACGCGCGGAGTTCATCATCACGAACATGCCGGCGAGCCCGCCGCCGACCTCGCCGACGAGATACCCCGTGGCGTCCTCGTAGGCGAGCACGCAGGTCGGGCTGCCGTGGATGCCGAGCTTATGCTCGACGGCCACCGTCGTGACCGCATTGCGCTCGCCCGGGTCACCGGCGGCATCGGGCAGGAACTTGGGCACCACGAACAGCGACAGCCCCCTGGCCCCGGCGGGGGCGTCGGGCGTGCGCGCGAGCACCAGGTGCACGATGTTCTCGGCCACGTCGTGGTCGCCCCAGGTGATGAAGATCTTCTGGCCGCTGACGCCCCACGAGCCGTCGGCGCGCGGCGTCGCCATCGTGCGGATCGCGCCCAGATCGGTTCCGGCGTCGGGCTCCGTGAGGTTCATCGTGCCGGTCCAGGTGCCGGCGACGAGCTTGGTCAGGTACGTCTCGCGCAGCTCGTCGGATGCCGCGGCATCCAGCGCGTGGATCTGGCCCGCCGTCAGCAGCCAGCACAGCGCGAACGCGGCGTTGGAGCCGTTCCAGATCTCGCCGAGACCGGCGCGGATGCTGCCGGGCAGCCCGTCTCCGCCTGCGGACTCGGGCGCCTCGGCGCTGACCCACCCCGCCTCGACGAACGCCTGATACGCCTCGGCGAACCCGGCCGGAAGATGCACCTGACCGTCTTCGAGGCGCGCACCCTCGCGGTCGCCGACGGTCTCGAGCGGAGCCAGCACCGATGCGGCGAACTCGCCCGCACCCGCGATGATCTCGGTGGCGTCCTCGGCGCTGAACGCGCCTCCCGTGCCGCGCGCGACCAGGTCGAGGCCGAACGCCTCGCCGAACAGGAAGCGGTAATCGTCGACCGGCGGGGTGTAGTCGGATGCCATGGCGGACTCCAATCCGTTTGAGACTGAGCGTCAGTTTACGCGAGACTGCGTCTCAAGGGAATCGGATGTTCCTCTCCGGCTCCCGTGAACACGTCCGCAATGCGAAGCACTCGCCGTCCCGGGCATGCACCAGCGCATCGATCGTCTCGTTCAGACGTCGATGCGCTGATGACCTCGGCCTGCGCGGCGGGTGATTCAGCCGGCAGCGACCGCCTCGGCAGGGTGCGGTGTCTGCGACCGCTCGCCCCGGCGATGCATCGCGTAGCCCCACGTCGCGAGCGCGAGCAGCGGGCCCCAGAGCCAGAACGGGAGCATGAGCGCCATCTCCAGCACCCCGGCGACCACCTTCGGCCCCGTCGCGGCCATCACCAGGAAGTCGATCCCGCCGAACGTGAACAGCACCGCGACCAGGCTCGCCGGCACGACCGCCAGCCCGACGGGCACGCGGCGTCCGCCCAGACCCGCCATCCAGCGCGGGAACCGCTCGCCCCACGGCCGCACCAGACCGAGCGTGAGCACGCCGCCGGTCAGCATCCCGAGACCGAGCACCAGCCCCAGCAGCCGCATCGACGGATCGGCGTCGAGCACCTCGGCGTTGGGCGCGAACAGCGGCCACGGCGTGAGCCAGCTGGCACGGGCGATGACGTACGGGGCTGCGCACAGCGCCGCCGTGACGGTGATCGCGACCCGGTGACGCCGCACCCACGCGGCGAACCCGTTGCGCGAGGCGCCGGCGTCGAGCATGGTCCACAGCACGATCGCCGTGGCCGCACCGATGTGCGCGAGAGAGACGAGCATCGCGGGGACGGCCGCCACGAACCCGCCCGAGACCGAGGCGAACAGGGCGGGTGCGTCGAACCCCAGCACGGCCACCGCAACGACGGCGCCGAGAAGCCCGGCCACGACGATGCCGGCCAGCGGGCGACGCAGCACCAGCAGCACGGTCGCCGCGACGATGCCGGCGAGCACCGAGAACGCGAAGAGGTAACCGGCCAGCGGGATGATCCCGCCCGGTGAGGTGAGCGCGACCAGCACGCCCGACAGCACAGCGGCGACGCGCTGCGGCCAGGCGGTGCGCGGTGCGCCGCGGGATGCGGACGCCATCGCGACGACCACCACCGCGACGACGGCGAGACCGCCGGCCAGCCCGACGGTCTGCTCGGCGATCACGCCGAACAGGGTGCCGACGACGCCCGGATCGAGGTCGTCGAGAGCGTCGACCGCCCCGGACAGCAGCAGCCGGAGCAGGCTGACGACGGCGACGGACGCCGCGGCGACAGCAGCCACCGCGAGGACAGGGATGCGGAGTCGAATGTTCATGACTCCATGCTCGAGAACCGGCGGCAGGCTGCCATCGCCCGCGAGGGGCATCCGCTCACCCGCACGGGTGATCTCGCGACGACGGCCTCCGAGCGCGAGGCCGGTCTGCTGACCCATCGCTGCGCGAAGCACGAGCACTGAGCCCTCTCGGCACGACCTCACTGCTGAGGAATCTCCGCTCACCTGCACGGCGAACCGGTCACGGAACCGTGCGGGCGCGACGCCGATGCGATCGCGCATCATCCGGCGGCTGGACCGGGCAAGGTTCCAGCCGCCGTCGGCCCGTCGTCACGCGCCGGGCCGCAGCACGCCGTTCTCGTACGCCCAGATCACCACGTGCACGCGGTCGGGCAGCCCGAGCTTCGCCAGCACCGCCTTCACATGCGTCTTGACCGTGTTCTCGGAGAGGAACAGCCGCTGCGCGATCTGCTCGTTCGAAGCCCCGGTCGCGAGGGCGCGCGCCACATCCTGCTCGCGCGCACTGAGCACGTCGAGCGCCTCGGATGCCGCGATCGGAGTGCCTCCGCGCACGAACCCGAGCAGCGCCCGCGTGGCGCTCTCCGACATGGCCGAGTTGCCCGCGGCGACCGCGATCACGGCATCCGCGAGCTCGGCCGGCGAGACGTCCTTGGTGAGGAATCCGCTCGCGCCGGCGCGGATCGCCTCGTACACGTACTCGTCGAGGTCGAACGTGGTCAGCACGATCACGCGCGCACCGGGCCTCATCCGCAGGACCTCGCGCGTCGCCGCGATGCCGTCGATCGCGGGCATCCGGATGTCCATCAGCACCACGTCGACACCGTGCGCGCGCACGTGCTCGATCGCCTCGGCGCCTCCCGGGACGGCGACGACCGAGGCGATGCGCGGATCGCGCCCCAGGGTCAGCGCGATCGCGTCGCGGAAGAGCTCCTGATCGTCGACGATCAGCACGCGGACACTCATGCCGCCCCCTTCCGGTCGGGCACGACCACCGGGATCCGCGCGGCCAGCACCCACCCGCGCGGCCGCACCGGACCCGCGGCCAGCATGCCGCCGACGGATTCCACGCGCTCGGCCAGGCCGATCAGCCCCGCCCCTGTGCCGAGGCCCGCCTCCGCGGGCCCCGCACCGCCGTCGTCCGTCACGGTCGCGCGCAGCTCGGCATCCGCCCACTCCAGCACCACGTCGATCCGCACCGGATGCCGGGCATGACGCACCGCATTGGTGAGACCCTCCTGCACCACGCGGTGCACGGCGACCACCGCAGGCACGGGCAGCGGCAGACGCGCGCCGCGCTCCTCCAGAGCGACCTCGCAGACCGGACTGCGGATGGCGTCGACCAGCGCCGGCAGATCGTCGAGGGTGGGAGCGGGCGCCCTGGCGGCATCCGGATCCGTGCGCACGACCGATCGCATCCCGCGCAGCGCCTCGCGCCCCGTGTCGGCGACCGTCGCGAGCGCCGCGTCCGCACGCACGGGGTCGTCGCGCAGCAGTGCACGGGCGACGTCGGCCTGCGCGATCATCACCGTCATGGAGTGCGCGACCACGTCGTGCAGGTCGCGGCTGATCCGCATCCGCTCGTCGTCGATCGCCTGACGCACCCGCGCCTGCGTGCGCTCCTCGGCCTGCGTCCTGCGGGCACGCAGCAGCAGACCCACCGCCGCCGCGGCCGTGACGGCGGCGGCGAGCCCCGCGAACGCGCCCATCCGCAGCCCGGCATCGGCCGGAACCCCGGAGACGAACTCGAGAGTGGTCAGCGCGATCAGCCCGGCGCCCAGGATGCCGCTTCCCCAGGCGACCAGCGTCCACAGTCGCGGCGAGCGCGACGCGACCTGGCCCAGGCACAGCAGATAGCCGACGCCCGACGGGTACAGCGCCGCGGAGACAGCCACCGCCGGCGGCAGCACCGCGAGCAGAGCCATGACCGCTGTGGCGACAGCGAAGCCCGCGACCGGATGCCGCACGGCGAGCAGCGGCGCGGCCAGCAGCAGCGCGAGCAGGGCGGCGACCACGACGGTCGGGGCCGTGTCGACGGGCACGCCCAGCTGCACGAGCGCGGCGATGCTGGCGGGAAGCAGCAGCACGATCGCGCCGACCGCGATCAGCACGTCGGGGCGCAGCCAGAACGCCCACCCGGAGGGGCGGGGCGCGGCGGCGGACGGCGTCGACATCGCCCTCATGCTCTCACGCGCCCTGCGCGAGGGGATCACCCGCGCGGGTGAGGTCCGCCCTGCACCGCCGCGGAATCGCGGCGGACCCGATCAGGCCTGCCGGGCGTACCGGCGGCACCACTCGTACATCACGACGGCCGCCGCCGCGCTGGCGTTGATCGATCGGGTCGACCCGTACTGGGTGATCTCGATGTGCCCGGATGCCGCGGCCAGCGCCTCTTCGGAGAGCCCCGGGCCCTCCTGGCCGAACAGCAGCACGCAGCGCTCCGGAAGCTCGGCCCGGTCGACGGGGACAGCATCGCCCACGTTGTCGACCGCGATGATCGGGATGCCCTCGCCGGAAGCCCAGGCGGCGAAGGACTCCACGTCCGGGTGGTGCACGACGTGCTGGTACCGGTCGGTGACCATGGCACCTCGCTTGTTCCAGCGGCGGCGGCCGATGATGTGCACAGTGTCGGCGAGGAACGCATTGGCGCTGCGCACGATCGAGCCGATGTTCATGTCGTGCTGCCAGTTCTCGATGGCGACGTGGAACGGATGCCGCTGCAGGTCGAGATCGGCGACGATCGCCTCCATCCGCCAGTACCGGTACCGGTCGATCACGTTGCGGGTGTCGCCGTGCTCGAGCAGCTCGCGGTCGTACCAGTCCCCGACCGGCCACTCCCCCTGCCAGGGTCCGACGCCGTGCGTCGTGCGCTCAGGCGTCGGGTCGGGGGCGTGCTCTTCCACTCCGCAAGGCTATCGGGCGGCCGCTGGGTCGCAGTTCGTGCCGGATTCCCGGCTGCGCTGGCATCCAGGTCGCGATTCGCCCCGGAATTCGCGCGTCAGAGCGGGACGAACTGCGACCTGGAGATCCGACGGCGCGGAGAGCGGGACGAACCGCGATCTGGCCACCCGACATGACTTTTAGGCATACCGAAAACACGCTAGGATTTCGGTATGCCTAAATCAGCGCGGATCGAGGAGACCGGGGTCGACCAGGAGGTGCCCCGACGCGGCATCCGTGTGCCGTGGACCGGCTTGAGCCTGCTCGGACCGGCGCTCGTCGCCGGCGTCGCGTATCTCGACCCGGGGAACGTCGCCAGCAACATGACCGCCGGCGCGCGCTACGGCTACCTGCTGGTGTGGGTCGTGCTGGCGGGCAACGTGATGGCCTGGCTGATCCAGTACCTGTCCGCCAAGCTCGGCGTCGTCACCGGCAGGAGCCTGCCCGAGGTGCTCGGCGCCCGCATCCGCAACCCGTGGGCGCGTCGCGCCTACTGGCTGCAGGCCGAGCTCGTGGCGATGGCCACCGACATCGCCGAGGTGCTCGGCGGCGCCGTCGCACTGAACCTGCTGTTCGGCATCCCCCTGCTGCTGGGCGGAGTGATCACCGGAACCGTCTCGATCGTGCTGCTGGCCGTGCACTCGCGCCGCGGCGCCCGCCATTTCGAGTTCGTCATCATCGGCCTGATGGCCCTGATCGTGGTCGGCTTCGTCGCAGGCCTGGTGGTCGCCCCGCCGGACCCGGCGGGAGTCGTCGGCGGGATGCTGCCCCGCTTCGCGGACAGCGGCTCCGTGCTGCTGGCGGCATCCATCCTCGGCGCGACGATCATGCCGCACGCGATCTACGCCCACAGCGCCCTGGCCAGGGACCGGTTCCCGGCCACGGTCTCCCGCTCCCACAGCATCCGGACCCTCCTCACCGCCACCCGCTGGGACGTGACGATCGCGATGCTCATCGCCGGCTCCGTGAACCTCGCCATCCTCCTGGTGGCCGCCGCCAACCTGGCGGGGGTCGAGGGCACCGACTCCCTCGAGGGCGCGCACGCGGCGATCACGGCGAACCTCGGCCCGCTCATCGGCACCCTGTTCGCGGTCGGACTGCTCGCGTCCGGCCTCGCCTCCACATCGGTGGGCGCCTACGCGGGCGCCGAGATCATGCACGGGTTGCTCACCGTGCGCATCCCCCTGCTCGCGCGCCGGCTCGTCACGCTGATCCCGGCGCTGGTCATCCTCGGAGTCGGGTTCGACCCCACGCTCGCGCTGGTGCTCAGCCAGGTCGTGCTCTCGTTCGGCATCCCGTTCGCGCTGATCCCGCTGGTCGCGCTCACCGCCCAGCGGCGCACGCTCGGCGAGCACGCCAACCGCCGCCTGACGACGTTCCTCGGCATCCTGTTCTCGGTGCTGATCATCGCCCTGAATGCGGTACTGCTCTGGCTGGTCGCCACGGGCTGACCCGGCCGGCAGCCTGCGGACACGCACTCGCTCCCGTCGCACAGGCACGTGCGACGGGAGCGAGACGCGCCCCAGGCAGAGGACAGCCGATCAGCGGTCGCCGAGGGTCGCCGTCCACTGCGACGCGGCGCCGTCAGCGATGCGGTACCAGGCGTCCGGAACCGCGACCACCGACACCTCGCCGGTGGCGCGCACCTTCGCGTTGGCCGCGTCGGCCTTCACGCCGTTCACGTAGAACGTGACGCCGGCGACGCGAGGCAGCCGAACCTCGTCGTGCGCGGTGCCCGGCCTGTCCTTGAACACCGGCGCCGCAGGCGTGACCGGCGCAGTCAGCACCGGAGCCTTCACCCAGTCGATGTCGCTGGCGAGATAGAACGACGTGTACGCGGGCTGGTTGTACACCGTCTGCTGCCGTGCGGTCTCGACGCGGTACTGCACGTCCTGCATCAGCGTCGCCAGCTTGTGCGACGTCGGCTCGGTGGTTGTGTAGAAGCGCAGCGCGCTCGAGTCCGCGGTGCGCACGAGCAGCTCCTCACGCCAGTCTCCGAGCACATCGGCGACGAGCGACGGGTTGCCCTTCGTGCCGTTGTTGGTCAGCGTGCCGTCCGCGGTCAGCAGCCGGCCGCGCGTCCAATCGTCGATGGTCGGCGTCTGGGTGCCGCTGCCGTTGACGATCTGCGTGGTCAGGTCGCCGGCCCAGCGGATGGACATGTTGGTGCCGGGAGTCGCCGTTGAGAGGATCTCGCCCTTCGCACTCAGCAGTCCGCTGGCATCCGTGCCGCCCGGCATGCTCGACCACACCTCGATGCCCGGCACGTCCAGACGGACGTCGCCGATCATCGCGCGGCCGGTGTCCTTGCCGGAGTACGCACCGAACAGAGCCTCGCCGGTCGCGGCATCGCGCAGCACCGAGCCGTACGGCGCGTACGCGCCGCCCTCGTGCGCCGTCCAGATCTCCAGGCCGGGGCGGGAGGGATCGATGTCCGTCACATGCATGGCGTCACCGTGTCCGAGGCGGACGTCGGCACCGGGGTCGGCGCTGCCCTCGGGGAGGACGTCATGCGAGCTGTACAGCAGGCTGCCGTCGTCGTCGATCGTGGCGGAGCCGTAGACGAGCTCCTGCCTGCCGTCGGAGTCGACGTCGGCCAGGCTCAGCGAATGATCGCCCTGAGTCGTGATGCCGCCGTACACCGGGTCGGTGCCGTCCCGCCCGTGCGGCGAGTCGTTGAACGGGTTCGTCATGGGCACCTGGCCGCTGTCGACCTGCCACCGCTGGGTCAGGCGCTTGCCGTCCCAGTCGAGCGTGGTGATCGTGGTGCGCGTGTAGTAGCCGCGGGCGAAGACGGCCGAAGGATGCTGTCCGTCGAAGTATCCGACGCCCGAGAGGAAGCGGTCGACGCGATTGGCCGGCTCGATGCGGGCCATCGCGTAGTCGCCCCAGAGCAGGCCGTCGTCTCCGCGCTCGGTGGGATACGCGATGGTCTGCAGCTCCTTGCCGGTCGCGCTGTCGAAGACGCTCAGGTACTCGGGACCGTCCACGATGAAGCCCTCGAACTCGCGCAGCAGGTTCTTGGCGCTGCGGCTCGGCGCATACACGTCGATGAACGTGTCGGCGAGCTCCTCGGCATCCGCACGGCTGAGCGGGTACTCGTGCGTGACCGGCATCCCCCACGCCTCCTCGAGCGTGGCGGGCCATTGTCCGGAGCGCACCTCGGGCCGGTCGCTCCAGCCCAGGAACATGTCGACGAGATGCTGCTCGTAGTCGGCGGCGCTGAGACGGTAGTCGTCAGTGTTCGAGTAGCCCGCCTTCACGTCGCTCTTGGGCATGGTGATGTAGCGCTCGGAGGCGATCGAGCCGTCGGCGGCGTAGCGGATCGTCTTGGTCCCCGGCGCGGTCTTCAGCATGGTCTCGGCCCTGCCGTCGCCGTCGAAGTCGTAGACGAGGAACTGCGTGTAGTGCGCGCCGGCGCGGATGTTCACGCCGAGGTCGAGCCGGTTCAGCAGGGTCCCGTCGAGTTCGTAGGTGTCGAGGTAGACGCTGCCGGTGTACCCGCGCTGCGACACGTCCTTGGAGTTGGACGGGTCCCACTTCACGACGTACTCGTACTGCCCGTCGCCGTCGACATCACCCACCGACACGTCGTTCGCGGAGTAGGTGTACGCCTCGCCCTTCGGCGTGACGCCGTCGGCGGGCTTCTGCAGCGGGAGGTCGTAGTGACCCTGCGCCCACACGGTGACCGGATCGGATGCCGCCAGCTCGACGCCGTGCACGACGGGCACGACCGTGTACTCGGACGAGGCCGTTCCGGCGGCATCCGCGTAGTTCGTGCTGTCGGTGACCACCGCGACCCGCTCGCCGTCGCGGTAGACGGCGAAGTCGGGCCCGGCCTGACCGGTGTCGGTCGTGCCGGTGACCTCCGACGCGAGCAGACGCCAGCTGAGGAAGACGCCGTCGCTCGTCGAGACGGCCACCAGGCCGCGGTCGAGCGTCTCCAGCTGCGGCGCGCTGGATCGCGCCTGCGGCGCGGCGGGGGATGCCGACGCGGATGCCGATGCCGATGCCGATGCCGATGCCGATGCCGATGCCGACTGCACTCCGCCGGCGAGCAGGCATCCGACCGCCACCACCGCCAGTGACGTGCGGAAGGGAAGGGATCTGGGATTCATCATTGAAACTCCTCTGGGCTGGGCCCCGTTGGATAGCGCTTTCCGCGCGACCTGAAACTATCGCGCGCAGCGTCGGGGATCAAGAGATTTGAGACGATTCATTACATCGATGTACAAAGGTCGACGTCCGCTTGCCCGAACGTCCCGGGTAGGCTCGAAGCCATGCCCTCCGCCCCCGCCAAGAAGCACCGCGACGACTCGCAGGCCCGTCGCGCGATGCGCCTGTGCACCTGGTTCGCGCTCATCGCCGGCGCGCTGGGCGTGGTGCTCATCGCCTGGCCGCGCCTGCTGCCCGCCGGTGGCCCGTGGGTGCAGCTGGTGCTCGGCGCGATGACGCTGTTCCTCGCCTTCCGCGCGCGGGCGATCGGCACCAGGGGCGTGAACGACTACGACGGCCGCCTGTCGCTGCTGGCCGCGATGGCCGGCTTCGCGACCATGTTCTTCGCCGGCAGCGCCGCCTTCGGCGTGCTCGCCGCGCTGGGAGGGTGACGTGCCCTCCCCCGCGTTCGACGACTATCTGAAGACGGTCTACGCGCACACCGAGTGGCAGGACGCCCCGATCACGCCCTCGCAGCTCGCGACCGCACTCGGCATCGCCCCGTCGAGTGTGACCGAGATGGTCAAGAAGCTCTCGGCCGCAGGGCTCGTCTCCCACCAGCCGTACGGCGCGGTGCGGCTGACGGATGCCGGGCGCGAGCGCGCCCTGCAGATGTTGCGTCGACACCGCCTCATCGAGACCTGGCTCGTGCGCGAGTTCGGCTACGCCTGGCACGAGGTGCACGACGAGGCCGAGGTGCTCGAGCACACCATCAGCGACCGTCTGCTCGAGGGCATCGACCAGCGGCTGGGACGCCCGCGATTCGACCCGCACGGCGATGCGATCCCGGATGCCGAGGGCCGGGTCGACCGGGAGCCATTCGTGCTGCTCGCCGACGCGATCGACGGCCACTCCGGCCGCGTGCTCCGGGTGAGCGACCGGGACCCCGAGCTGCTGCAGGCGCTGGAGGACGCCGGCATCGCCGTGGGCGTGGAGCTCACGGCGTCCCCCGACGGCGTCCGCGTCGACGGCACCGCCACCGCGCTCCCCGACGGCGCCGTCGACGCGATCTGGGTCACCGCCTGACGCGACGCCCCCTCAGGCCGGGGCGCCCTCAGGAATCGGATGCGCGGCCAGCCAGGTGCGCGCGGGGTCGAAGGCGTCGCGCACGCGCCGCATCCGCTGCGCCGTGTCGGGTGCGTACGCGGTGCTCGTGTCGGTGATGCGGTCGAGGAAGTTCAGGTACGGCGCACCGTGAGCCCAGCCGCGCATCGCGTCGGCGATGGCGCAGACCCGCGCGGTCGCCGCGTGGATGAGCTCCGGCACCGGCACGAGGTCGACAGCGAACAGCGCGTACTCCCCCGCGAAGCCGGGCACAGCGGCATCCTGCGTCTCGGCGAGCGCCCCGCCCAGATGCCGCAGCTCGGCGAACAGCGGGGCATCCTGGGCATCCGGTCCGGCCGCGTCGAGCAGAGCCGCGAGTGCGGCGTCGTCGAGTTCACCGAGCATCACGTGATCGCCGACCGCCGGCGACGGGACGGGCGGGTCCATGTGCACGTCGACCAGCCCCGCCGCGGGCATCCGCGCGAACGTGTCCAGCTCGGGGTCGAGCGCGCGCAGCGGTGCGAGGAGATCGGCGGATCGCGCCTCGTCGGCGAGGACGGCGCCGTCGATCACGACCACCGCGCGGCCGCTCAGGAACGGAGGCAGCTCGGGAATCGGGGGGAACCGCATCAGCCGCAGGCTGGTGGTCGCGCAGCGGTCCAGATCACGAGTCCAGTCGCGCCAGGCCTGCAGCACGGCAGATGCCGCCGACATGTCCCACAGCATCATGCCGGCGTGCACCTCGGCGACCAGCAGGAGCTCGATCTCCAGCGCCACCACCGCGCCGAAGCTGCCGCCACCACCGCGCAGCGCCCAGAAGAGCTCGGGCTCGGAGTCGGCGGAGGCGCGCACCAGGTCACCCTCCGCGGTGATCATCTCGAACGCGCGCACATGATGCGCGGCCAGCCCGTGCTCGCGCGCGTAGAACGACAGCCCGCCGCCGAGCACGTACCCCGACACCGACACATCCGGCGAGCTGCCGTGTCGCGCCGCGAGTCCGTGCGCCGCGGCCGCGTCGACCACCTCCCGCCAGATCGTGCCGCCGATCACGCGGGCCACCCTGCGCTCGGCATCGATCGAGACGCCGGTCAGTCGGTGCAGGCGCAGCAGCACGGCATCCGACAGCCCCCGCTCCGCGAGCGGCATCGCGCCGTGGCCGCTCGCCTGCGGGGCGATGCGCAGCCCGAGGGCGGCGACGGCGCCCACGATGCGCGCCGCGTCGGCGATCGTCGTCGGTTCCGCGACGGCGATCGGATGCTGGTCCGCAGCCAGGTTCCAGGGTGTGCGAGCCTCGTCGTATCCGGGGTCGCCGGGCAGGATCAGCCCGGGGATCGCACGCAGCGCGGCAGGGTCCAGGGCAGGCGTGAGGATGGTCATGGCTCGAGTGTGCGCCGCCGGCTGCGCTCCGGACATCCCGGAGAACACGGAGATTCCGGAAGGATCCGGCCCGCGATCGGGCACGGAGAACGGCCGTCGTCCGGCCCCAGCTCCGGACGACGGCCGCGATGCACTCCCGGTCAGCAGTGCAGACTCGGGTTGAACGGGGTGAAGATCCCCGCCGGGTTGTGCTTGCCCACCCACACGTGAAGGTCGTAGTGCGTGGGCATCCCGGGCTCATGACCCGGCATGGGGCCGTCGAAGGGCACCGAGCCGAGCATGGGGTGAGGCTGCCCCACATCGGGCTCGAAGAACTCCGCCGCCCACAGCTCCATCCCGCCCGAGGGCGAGGGGCCGAAGGTGAGCATCGCGGGTGCCGACGGATCGACCACGGCGCCCGGCCGGACCAGCGCCGGGTTCATGAAGTGCACGCCCATCGCGCCGTCAGGCGACTCGGTGCACTCACCGAGCGGCACGTAGCCGGCGTCGAGGGCGCGCTGCACGTCGTGGTACTTCGCGACCGCGGCGCGCACTGTCGCGACGGTCCTGTTGGTGTCGGACGGATTCTGCGCGGGCGCGGCCTGCGCGGGAACCGCGCTGACGAGCGCCAGCACGGCGGCCGCTGCGAGCGCGCCCAGGGTGCGGTTTCGGAACATGTGCTTCTCTCTTCCTGTTGCTGCGATGATCCGTCAGACCGCGGGTGCAGGCCGGCCGGGCATCGCGGGGAGCGGATGCGCGGCGCACATGCGCCGCATCGGGTCGTAGAGCGCGCGCACGCGGTGCAGCCGCTCGATCACCTCGATCTGGAAGGAACCGGCGGCACCTCCTGCGGCCTCCACGAAGTTGAGGTAGGGGGCGCCGTCGGCCCACGGTCGCATCGCCTCGGCGACCGCGCTGACGCGCGCGAGGGCCCCGGGAATCATCTCCGGCACGGGGACCATGTCGATCGCGAGCAGCGTGTACTCGCCGTCGAGGCGCGACAGCGCGGCATCCTCCGGCTCGGCGAGCGCGCCGCCGAGCTGACGCAGCTCCACGATCGCCGGTGCACCGATGGCATCGGGGCCGGCTGCCGCGAGCAGGTCCGCGAGCGCCTCGTCACCGAGGGCTCCGAGCATGAGGTGATCGCTGACGCCCGCCGACGGGACCGGCGGGTCCATGTGCACATCGAGCAGGCCGATGGCCGGCATCCGGGCGAAGGTGTCGAGCTCCGGCTGCAGCTCACGCAGCGGCCCGAGCAGCTCCGCGGCTCGATGGTCCTCCGCGAGCACGGCGCCGTCGATGATGACGAGCGATCGTCCGCTGAGGAAGGGCGGCAGCTCGGGAAGCGGCGGGAAACGCAGCATCCGCAGGCTCGTGGTGACCGCGTGGTCCAGCCCTTCGGTCCAGGACCTCCACGCCGGGAGCACGACGGGCGCCGCGGAGATGTCCCAGAGCAGGAAGCCCGCGTGCACGTCGGCGAGGGGCAGCAGGTCCAGCTCGATCGCGACGACCACGCCGAAGTTCCCGCCGTCGCCGCCGCGCAGAGCCCAGAAGAGACCGGCGTGGGAGTCAGGAGAGGCGTGCACCAGCTCGCCGGACGAGGTGACGACGTCGAAGGAGCGGACGCTGTGGGCGGCGAGCCCGTGCGCGCGACCGTAGAACGACAGGCCGCCGCCGAGCACGTACCCGGCCACCGCGACGTCGCCTGCGCTGCCGTGCAGCGCGGTCAGTCCGCGCGGAGCCGCCGCGGCGATGACATCGCGCCACAGCGTGCCGCCGATCACCCGTGCCGTACGGCGCTCGACGTCGATGTCGACACCGGTGAGCGCGTGCAGCCTCAGCAGCAGTGCGTCGTCGAGGCCGCCCTGAGCGAGAGGCATCGCATTGTGGCCCGTGCTCTGCGGCGCGATGCGCGCACCGGCGAGGGCGGCCGCGCGGACGATGCGCAGCACGTCGCCGAGGTGCTCCGGTGCCGCGATGCCGGCGGGATGCTGGTCGGCGGCGAGATTCCAGGCGAGACGCGCCTGGTCGTATCCGGCGTCGCCGGGTGTGAGGATGCCGTCGATGCCGCGCAGGGCGGATGCGACGGCGCCGGCCGTGTGCGGCGCGGTCTCGATGCGGACGGGGGAGGACATGGTCAAGCTCCTGATGGGATTCGGGGCGCAGCGGATGCCGCGCCGATCGCTCCACTGTGCGGCCCGTGGCATCGGCGCGAACATCCCAGATGAGCGGGCACTCTCATCTCCCAGAAGAATGGGATGTCGCTCCTGCGGACGGCGGGCCATACTGGGGCGATGCTGGGGACTCTCGCGGCCGAGCGCGCCGCAAATGACATAGAAGTGCTCTCGCGTGCGGGCCTGCCCGTGGACGAATTCCTCGACGAGGCCCGCACCGTGCTGGGGACCGTGGTTCCGCACCTCGCCGCGTGCATCGGCACGCACGACCCCGTGACGGAGATGCTCACCAGCGGCCGCAAGTTCGGGGATCTCGCGCTGCACGATGCCTCGGACCCGCTGTTCGCGATCCTGGAGTACGGCGGCGCCGAGAGCACGACCTTCAGCGCGATCACGCAGGCGGTGGGGATGCGCGCCGCGGGGCTGGGTGATGAGGGCTCGTCGGTGCGTCTGGACCGGCTGATCCGCCCGATGTTCGGCTACGACGACGAGCTGCGCCTGGCGTTCCGTGACGGCGCCGGTCTCTGGGGCGGGATCGCGCTGTTCCGCGGCGCGGACGATCGGGCCTTCGACGAGCGGGAGGTGGCCTGGGCGGCCGGACTCTCCGGCGCGTTCGCCCGCGGAGTCCGGGTCGGCACGCTCGCGCAGCTGGGCGGCGCGCCGATGATCGACACCTCGGTCGACGGCCCCGCGGTGGTGATCATCGATGCCGCGGACGAGATCGCGCGGATGAGCTCCGGCGCCCAGCAGCGTCTGCTGCAGCTGGGCGAGGCGGCCGACAGCACCGACCCCATCGGCACGGTCTACGCCCTGGTCACGGCGGCGAGGCGGATGGTCGCGACGCCGGATGCCGCGCTCCCCCGAGCCCGCGTGCGCACGCGCTCCGGGATCTGGCTCGTGCTGCACGCGTCGCCGCTCTCAGCGTGCGACGGCGTGACCGGTGAGGTGGTCGTGACCATCGAGGAGGCGCGTCCATCGGAGGTCGTCGACCTGGTGGTGGCCGCCTTCGCGCTCACTCCGCGCGAACGCGACGTGACGGCGATGGTGCTGCGTGGCGCGGAGACCAGGGACATCGCCGGCACCCTGCACCTGTCCGCCTACACGGTCCAGGACCACCTCAAGTCGATCTTCGACAAGGCGGGCGTCCGCAGCCGGCGGGAGCTGATCACGAAGGTGTACCTGGACCAGTACCTCACCAGGAACGACCAGCCGGTGGGCCCGTCCGGCTGGTACCTGCCGGGCTAGGCTGGTCCCATCGAGAGAGGACGCCGATGACTCAGCAGGACATGCTCTTCCTGGTCATGCTCGTCATCGGCCTGACCGGCCTGACCGTGCTGACCCTGCAGCTGCTCAAGCGCCCCAAGCGCGACCAGAAGGGCGAGTGGTACGAGGGTCCCTGGGACGACGACGACCGTCCGCGGGGCCCCCACAACGGCTGAGCCCGCCGCGACCGGCGCGCATCCCGGCGGACGTCAGTTCGCGTCGTGCTCCACGGCCGCGGCGAACCACGACGTGATGGTCGCAGGATGCGTGATCGCGGTGCCCACGACCACGGCCGTCGCGCCGGCGGCCATGGCATCCGCCGCCTGCTGAGGGGTGTGGATGCGCCCTTCCGCGAACACGGGGAGCGCGGTGGCGCGGACGATCTGCGTGAGCAGCTCGAGGTCAGGGCCGCGCGTGCGCTCCCGTTCGGGGGTGTACCCGGCGAGGGTGGTGCTGATGACGTCCGCTCCGGCGTCCTCGGCGTGACGGGCGTCTTCGAGGCTGCCCACGTCCGCCATCACCAGGGCATCCGTCTGCTCGTGCACCCCGGCGACCACGTCGGCGAGCGACAGGCCGTCCGGTCGCGGGCGGCGCGTGCCGTCCACGGCGACGATGTCGGCGCCCGCCCGGGCGCACGCCAGGGCGGCCTCCAGGGTGGGAGTGATGAAGACCCCTTCGGTCCCGATCTTCCAGAGACCGATGAGGGGCACGTCGACGCAGTCGTCGATCATCGCGATGTCCTCGATCCCCTGGGCGCGGATGCCGGCCGCACCTCCCGCCACCGCCGACAGTGCCATCCGGGTCATGGAGTCGGGTGTGCGCAGCGGTTCGCCGGGGTACGCCTGGCACGAGACGACCAGACGTCCGGCCAGTGCGGTCAGCATCTGCTCCGGGGTCACTTCTCGTGCTCCCTGGTCACCGCGAACTGGAACGAGTACCGATCACCGCGGTACCACGTCTGCCCGTGCTCGACCAGCAGTCCGCGACGGGTCGAGCCGACCCGGGTGACGTGCAGGCAGGCGCCTCCGGCCGCCAGACCCAGCAGGTCGGCGGTCGCGGAATCGGCCGAGACCGCCTGCACCTCCTGCTCCGCCCGGTAGACGTCGAGGTCGCGTGCGGCGAACTGCTCGTAGAGGGAGGCGGTCATGTCGAAGTCCTCCACCTCGAGGAACCGCGCCGGGATCGTGACCTCCTCGAGCGCCATCGGATGCCCGTCCGCCAGACGCAGACGGCGGATCTGCGTGCACTTCTCATCCGCGTCCAGCTGCAGCATCGCCACCGTCGCCGCCGACGCGCGCACCGAGCTCACCGAGAGCACCCGCGACGAGGGCTCGAACCCGCGGCTGCGCATGTCCTCCGTGAAGGACGTGAGCTTCGGCGACTTGGTGAACAGGTCGTTCGAGCCCGCGAAGGTGCCGGAGCCGTGCACGTTGTAGAGGCGCCCCTCGTCGACGAGCCGGCCGATCGCCTGGCGCACCGTCGCACGGCTGACTCCGTAGCGCACCATGAGATCTCGTTCGGAGGGAAGCGGCTCGTGCGCCGACATCGTCGCCACGAGCGACCTCAGGTCGGTGGCCAGCACCTCGTACTTATGCATCCCTCAGCCCTTCACCGCTCCGGACGAAAGTCCACTCACAAGGTAGCGCTGCGCGAACACGGCGAAGAGCACAGGCGGGATCACGGACAGCACGGCGGCTGCGGAGATGTCGCCCCAGCGGATCCCGGTGCTGGTGATGAAGTTCGCGGCCCCCAGCGTGACGGGCGTCGCCTCGGAGGTCGACAGCACCAGGGCGAACAGGTAATCGTCCCAGCTGAAGATGAAGACCAGAACGCACACCGCGACCAGCGTCGGCGCCAGCATGGGGATCACGATCCGCCACAGCGTCGCGAGGATGCCTGCGCCGTCGACGGCGGCGGCCTCCTCGACCTCGATGGGCAGCTCGCGGATGGCGCCGGTGAGCAGGATCAGTGCGAGAGGCACGTTCAGGAACGTGTTCGCGAAGACGAGACCTGCCACGGTGTCGGTGAGCCCGACCAGGTTGAACATCACGAAGAACGGGACGATGAAGAACACCGCGGGCAGAAGCCGGAGTCCGGATGCCGCGTTGACGACCGCGTCCCCGCCGAATCGCAGCCGGATGATCGCATAGGAGGCCGGCACGCTGATGATCAGAACGAGAAGGACCGCGCCCAGCGAGATCAGGATCGAGTTGAGGAAGAAGCGCGGGAAGTCGTAGCCGGCCTGATACAGGACGTTCAGGTAGTGGTCGAGCGTGGGCCCGGACGAGAATCCGAGCGGGTCTCCGGCGATGTCCCCCTCCGTCTTGAAGCTGACGATGAGGGAGTTCAGGAACGGGGCGTTGAGGAGCAGCGCGATGACGGCGGCTGCGACTGCGGCGACGACAGCGCCCGTCGTGTGGCGACGATGACGGCGGAGGGTCTGCTCAGGCATTGCGTCCTCCCGACTGGGTGATGCGCTTGACGATGACGGGGACCAGCGGAAGCACGCAGACCAGCATGACCAGGGCAGCGGCGGCGGCCTTGCCGAAGTCGCCGGAGACGAAGGCGGTCTTGTAGATGTAGATGCTCACCGTGGTCGTCATGCCGCCGGGCCCTCCCGCCGTCAGCACGTAGATGACGTCGAACGTGCGGAGCGCGTCGATCATCCGGAGGAACATCGCGGCGATGAACACCGGGGCGATGACGGGGAGCACCACGCTGCGCAGCGTGCGCCAGTACCCGGCCCCGTCGACCGCGGCCGCCTCGCTGAGCTCCAGCGGGAACGACTGCAGGCCCGCGTAGATGATGAGGAAGGTGAAGGGCGTCCACTGCAGGATGTCGAGGACGATGAGCAGCGGGATCACGGAGCCGGGCGAGAACAGGCTCACACTGACCCCGAGGTGCTCCAGAATGGCCGGGACGGCGCCGATGTCGCCGTTCAGCAGCAGACGGAACATCACACCGAGCATCGCGGGCGCGATCATGATGGGCAGCAGGATGAGCGTGAACCACAGCTTCTTGCCCGGCATCACGCGGTGCATGAGCAGCGCGAGCCCGAATCCGAGCACGACCTCGACGGCGACGACGACGACCGTGTAGAGGACGGTGAAGACCACCGCCTGCACGAAGTCGCCGTCGCGGAACAGCGCTCCGAAGTTCTTCAGGCCGCTGAACGTCTCCTCCGGGGAGTACACGGTCTTGTCCTGGAAGGCGGTCAGTGCGCCGGTCACCAGGGGGTAGGCGACGAAGCACACGGCGAAGATCAGCAGCGGTGCGGCGAGCAGCGCCGCGGTCCATCGGCGCTGGCGCATGGCCTGGGATTGCATTCAGGTCTCCTCGGAGCTGGCTGGGTGGACGAGAGCGGTGCCGGCGGGAGCGCTCGCGCGCCCCCGCCGCACGGTCAGGGCAGCAGGTCCTGCAGCTTCGCGTTCGCCTGCTTCACCGCCTCGTCGGCCGGCTTCTGCCCGACCCACGCCGGGCTGAGCGCGTCGGCCAGCTCCTTGTACGCCTCGAAGGTCTTGGGGAAGACCGGCTCCGCATAGCCCTTGCTGACGGCGTCGATGACCACCGGGAACGCGGCGTTGAGGTCGGTGTTCTGCTTGAGCACATCGGGCATCGCCGGGATGCCGCCGGCCTTGGCATAGGCATCCATCGCCTCCGGGGTGGCGAGGTACTCGAGCCACTTGCGCGCTGCGGCCTTGTTCTTGCCGTACTTGTTGATCGCGACGGCCAGGGCGTGGACGTGCGATGCCCCACCCGGCACGGGAGCGATCGCGATCTTGTCGGCGATCTTGGGCGACTTGGCAGCATCGGCCAGATCGGCGTACGCGGCCGACCACTGCAGCGCCACGGCGACCTGTCCGGACTGCAGGGCCGCCTGCGTCTCGGGGAACTCGGCCTGTGCGCTGTCGGGCGAGGTCCAGCCGTTCTTGTAGATGTCGGCGTACAGCTGCACGGCCTTGCGTCCGGCCTCCGAGTCGATCGTGGCCTTGCCCGAGTCATCGGTCCAGGATCCGCCGTAGCCCCAGAGCACGTCGTTCCAGATCATGGTGTTGTACAGCAGGTCCTTCGCCTGCAGGATCGTGCCGTACTTCGTCGGGGATGCCGGGTTCTCCGCCTGCGAGAAGTACGCGACCGTGGCCTTGAAGTCGTCCATCGACCAGTCCTCGGGCTTCTTCGGGACGAGCGCCTCGCCGACGACCTTCTTCGAGATCTCGGCGTACCTCGCGGTCTGCGCGGGGTCGCTCGCGAGCGCGTCGAGCAGATCGGTGCGGTAGTACAGGAAGTGGTTGGACACGTCCAGCGGCAGCGCGTACAGCTTGTCGTTGTACTTGAGCCCGTCGACGGCGACCGGGAAGTACGCCGAGGTGTCGATCCCGTCGAGCGGGTCGAGCGATGCCGAGAACTGCCCCACGTTGTAGGTGGCCGTGAAGTACACGTCCATGCTGGAGTCCTTCGCCGTCATCAGCGCGACCTCCTTGTTGAAGGTGTCCTCCCGCGAGATCAGGACGTTGTCGACGGTGATCCCGTCCTTCTTGCCCTGACCGGCGTTGTAGGCCTTCACCACCTTCGCCATGGCGTCGCCTTCAGGGCCCGGCCAGGTCACCATCTTCACGACTCCCTTGGCGTCGCCCTCGCTGCCCGTCTTCGGGCCGCAGCCCACGAGCGCGGCGGCAGCCACGGCGCCGACGGTCGCGATCACGACGACTCTCTTGAGCTTTCGCATGCATCCTCCTTGATGACTGGTACGAACCACCTTGTCGGCAAGGTTGACAGAATTCCGCGAGAAGGTCAAGAGCGCACAGCAAGGACAGCAAAGGAAAGGGGAGCCTGGTACATACCAGACTCCCCTTCGCGTCCTGCGCGGTCCCGGCTCAGGACTTGACGGACCCGCTCATCAGTCCGCCGACGAAGTACTTGCCGAGCAGGATGTACACGAGCAGCGTCGGGATCGACGCGATCAGCGCACCGGCCATCGACGCGCCGTAGTTCGACAGCTGAGCGCCCTGCGACAGGTTGACCAGTGACAGCGAGACAGGCCCCTGATTGGCATCCGAGAGGAACAGTGCGAACAGGTAGTCGTTCCACGCCGACGTGAACTGCCAGATGATCGTCACGACGAACCCCGGCAGCGACAGCGGCAGGATGATGCGCCAGTACGAGCCGAGCATGCCTGCGCCGTCCATGCGGGACGCCTCCATGAGCTCCTCGGGCACGCCCTCGTAGTAGTTGCGGAAGATCAGCGTGCAGATCGGCAGACCGTAGATGATGTGCACGAACAGCAGCGTGACGATGCTCGACGGCAGCCCCAGCGAGGTCTTCATCTGCACCAGCGGCACCATGATCGCCTGGTACGGGATGAACATGCCGAACAGGATCAGCGTGAACACGACGTTGGCGTAGGGGAACTTCCAGCGCGAGAGCACGAAGCCGTTCATCGAGCCGAGCATGGCCGAGATCAGGGCTGCGGGGATCGCCAGCAGGAAGGTGCGACCGAGCGGCGCAGCCAGCGCGTCCCAGGCGGTGGCCCAGTTGCCGAAGCCGGTGCTGCCGTCTCCGTCGGCCTGCCACGGCCAGCGTGACGGCCAGGCCCACGAGGTGACGGCGCTGACGTCGGACGGCGGCTTCAGGCTGGTGACCACCAGCACGTACACCGGCATCAGCACGATGACGATGAACAGCAGGAGCAGCACGTACTTGGTGGTGCGGCCGATGCGCGCGCGGGTCCGGTGCGCGGTCGGGATGCTGCCGGCGGTGGTGGCGCGGCGCTCGATTCCGGTTGCGACGGTCACTTGCGTGCCCTCCTCTCGGCGCGGGCCGTGGAGATCAGGTACGGCACGATGAAGATGCACACCAGCAGCAGCAGGACGGTCGCGATGGCGGACGCCTTGCCGTACTCGCCGCCGGTCAGCGCGGTCCACATGTAGGTCGCCGGGACCTCGGTGATGTACACCGGCCCGGTGACGGCCATGATCAGGTCGAAGACCTTCAGCGACATGTGCGCGACGATCACGAGGGCCGACAGGGCCACCGGGCTCAGCTGCGGGAAGATCACGTGACGGTAGAGCTTCCACTCACTGGCGCCGTCCATGCGGGCGGCCTCGCGCAGCTCCTCGGGGATGCCGCGGAACCCGGAGAGGAACAGTGCCATCACGTAGCCGGCGAGCTGCCAGATGGCGGGCATGGCCATGGCGGCCATGCCCCACAGCGGCTGGTTGTACCAGTCGTTCTGCAGGCCGCCGAGTCCGATGGACTCGAGCAGGCGGTTCAGTCCCGAGGCGCGGTCGCCCTGCGCTGAGCTGAGCAGCCACCGCCAGACGACACCGGATGCCACGAACGAGACGGCCATCGGGAAGAGGTAGACCGAGCGGAACACGCCCTCGGCCGTGACGCCCTTGTCCAGCATCCAGGCCCAGAGGAACCCGAAGAGCATGGTCCCGACCATGAAGAACACGGTGAAGATGCCGAGGTTGGCCAGCGAGTGCAGGAACCGCGGTTCGGTGAGCAGGTCGGTGAAGTTCTCAAGGCCCACGAACTCGGATGCCGACAGGGCGGAGTCCCTGGTCATGGCGGTGTAGAAGTTCTGGCCGATCATGACGTAGACGAAGATGCCCAGCAGCACGATCGTCGGCGAGATCAGCAGCAGCGGCGGCCCCCAGTTGCGGATGCCCTTGCGCATCGGCGCCCTCCTTCAGACGGGGATGCGAGCGGGGCGGCGCCGGTGCGCCGCCCCGCTCGGAGGATGGATGTTACTTGCCGAGGCCCTTGGTCTGCGCCTGGACGAGCGCGTCCTGCAGAGCCTTGCCGTCCTTGGTGGAGACGAACTGCCCGATGGCGGAGGTGATGTCGTTCAGCCAGGAGACCTTCACGGCCGCGCCGTGCGCCAGCGAGCTGACCACGGTGTCCTTGGCGAAGGAGGCCATCGCGCCCTGCTGGTACTCGGGGTAGTCGGTCGCGACCGCGTCGGTGCGCGCCGGGATCGAGCCCTTGGCGAGGTTGAACGCCTTCTGCCCGTCGGCGGAGCTGATCGTCTTCAGCCAGTTCTTCGCGCCGCCGGCGTGCGGAGCACCGACCGGAAGAGTGAAGGAGTCGGCGAGGAAGTCGAACGTGCCGTCGGTGCCCGGGGTCGGCCAGGTGGTGTAGTCGGTGCCGTAGGTCTTGTTCTTGGCGTCGAACTCGGCCAGAGCCCAGTCGCCCATCACGTTGTACGCGGCGGTGCCGTCGATGACCATGTCGGTCGCGACCGGCCAGTCCTGACCCGTGCCGTCGGTGTTCGCGTAGCTGAGCAGCGAGGTGTAGTCCTTGATCGCCTTGGTCACCTTGGCGTCGTCGAACTTGGTCTTGCCGTCCCACAGGCCGGTGTAGCCGTCGGCGCCGAGGTCGGCGAGCAGCACGTTCTCGAACAGCTGCACCTGGGTCCAGTCGGTCGCCACCGAGAGCGGGGTCTCGACGCCGGCATCCTTGAGCTTCTTCATGTCGGCGAGCCACGCGTCGATGTCGGCGGGCGCCGTCTTCGGGTCGATGCCGGCCTTGGTCAGCACCGCGTTGTTGACCCACACGACGTTGGCGCGGTGGATGTTGCTGGGCACCGAGTAGATCTTGCCGTCGACGGTCAGGCGGTCGAGCAGCGTCTTCGGGAAGACGTCGTTGAGGCCGTTGTCCTTGTAGAAGGAGCTGAGGTCCTCGATCTTGTTCGCCTCGATGTAGTCGGTGAGCTCGGCACCGGCGTGCGCCTGGAACGAGTCCGGCGGGTTGTCGGCCTTCAGGCGCGAGGCGAGCGCGTTCTTCGCGTTCGAGCCCGCACCACCGGCGACGGCCGCATTGACGAACTTCGTCTTCGGGAACTGCTCGCCGAAGACCTTGACGAGCGCGTCCAGGCCCGTCTTCTCGGAACCGGATGCCCACCAGGTGAACACCTCGACCTGGCTGGCATCGTCGGAGCCGCCCTTGCTGCCGCCGTCGCCAGGGCTGCCGGAGCAGCCTGCCAGGACGAGAGCCGCGACACCGAGACCCGCTACTGCTGCGAGCGCTTTGCGCATGTGATCCTCCATCGGATGAAGACGGCCTGCTGTGCGCGGGCCTTCTGTCATCGAATCTGAAAACGTTGCCAAACGCAACGGGGTCGGGGTCACAACCCGGTAACAGCCCCAGGTGGCGTCTCACCCGAGCCCCGCTCGACCATCCGCGTGCCCAGTACGATGCGGCGATCCGGGCCGACGAGGCCGGCGATCCGGTCGAACAGCAGGTCGGCGGCGGCATCGCCGATCGCCCACGGGTCCTGCGCGACGGTCGTCACCGGCGGACTCATCAGCTCGGCCAGGTCGAAGTCGTCGAAGCCGACCAGGGCTGGATGCGCGTCGAGCAGCCGCAGCGCCTTGAGCACCGCCTTGGTGGTGCGGCTGTTGGTCGTGAACAGCGCGGTGGGCGGGTCGTCCAGAGAGGCGAGTTCGCTCAGCGCCTCGACGCACGCGTCGACGTCGTCGTCGACGGCGACGATGAGTTCGGGACGCGTCGGCAGCCCGGCATCCCGAATGCCCTGCCGGAACCCGGCCTGCCTCCGCTCGGAGGTGTAGCGGCCGGACGTGTGCGCGAGGCAGGCGATGCTGCGATGCCCCGCCTGCACGAGATGGGCCACGGCGGTGGCGGCACCGTGCTCGTTGTCCACGATGACGAGGTCGGCGCTCAGCCCTTGCGGTGGCCGGTCGACGAACACGATCTTCGTGCCGGCGGCCTTCTCCGCCGCGAGGAACGACACGTCGACCTCCTCGTGGGCGACGACGATCAGGCCGTCCAGCCGGCGGCTCAGCATCCTCCGCAGCACCCGCTCCCCCTCGATCGGGTCGTCGCCCCCGGAGGCGACCAGCACCAGCAGGTCGCGTTCCTGTGCGCGCTGCTCGATCGTGAAGACCAGTTCCGAGTAGAACGGGTCGGAGATGCGCGTCACGACGACGCCGATGGTCCGCGCCGACCCGGTGCGCAGCGTGTGCGCGAAGTCGTTGCGGCTGTACCCGAGCTCGGCGATCGCGCGCTCGACCGCCTTGGACTTGGCGCGGCTGACTCCGCCCTTGCCCGCGACGACGCGCGAGACGGTCGACAGCCCGACGCCGGCACGCGCCGCCACGTCCTTCATGGTGGGGCGACCCGCGGCATCCGCGTTCTCGTCGCTCATCTTCGCCATAGTCAGAACAATTTCATGAAAACGTTGCCAAGTCCATGTCGACGGCGCGCCCTAGGCTGGGCCCACGGCGACACGGAGGTGCGGATGGGCGTTCTCGACGAGGGCGAGCGGGTGAAGGCGGCAGATGCCGCGACCTGGCGCGACTGGCTGGAGGCCAACCACGCCACGGCGCCCGGCGTGTGGCTGCTGAACGTGCGCGGCTCCGCGGCGGACGGCATCGACTACGAGGACGCGGTGCGTCATGCCCTCTGCTTCGGGTGGATCGACGGTCCGGTGCGCACCTTCGCCGAGAACTCCGTCGGCCAGTGGTTCTCACCGCGCCGCAAGGGCAGCGGCTGGGCCGCGACCAACAAGGCCCGGCTCGCCGAGCTGGAGGCCACCGGGCTGCTGGCGCCCGCCGGCATCCGCGTGATCGAGGCGGCCAAGGCCGATGGGTCGTGGACCGTGCTCGACGGCCCGGAGGCCGGCATCGAGCCGCCCGAGCTCACCGCGGCGCTGGATGCCGTGCCCGAGGCGCGCGCGGCCTGGGACGGGTTCCCGAAGTCGGTGAAGAAGCTGGGGCTCACGCTGATCGCGACCGCCAAGCGCACGGAGACCCGTGACGCGCGGATCGCGAAGATCGTGGCGGATGCCGCGGTGGGCAAGCGCCCCTGATCACGCGGCGCAGCTCTGCAGATCGGCGCAGCTCCGCGGGCGAAAGCCGCAGAACCGCGAGGTCGTCAAGAACTGCGAGGTCACGGACGCCCGGCGTGGGCGCTACTGCGGGTCGAGGCCCAGGTCGTCCAGGTCGAACGCGGCGAGCCACTGCAGACCCTCGGCCTCGATGGCGGCCTGCGCGCCGGTCTTGCGGTCGACGATCACGGCGACGGCGAGCACCTCGGCGCCCTCACGGCGCAGCACCTCGACGGCCTTGAGGGCGGACTGCCCCGTGGTGGAGGTGTCCTCCAGCACGATCACGCGCTTGCCCTCGACGCTCGCGCCCTCCACCTGACGTCCGCGGCCGTGGTCCTTGGGCTCCTTGCGCACGACGAACGCGTCCAGCGGGCGGTCGGTGCCGACCGAGGCGTGCATGACGGAGTTCGCGATCGGGTCGGCGCCGAGCGTGAGACCGCCGACCGCGGAGATGTCGTGGTCCTTGATCAGGTCGAGCATGATGCGCCCGATCGCGGGAGCCGCGCGGTGGTCGAGCGTCAGCTTGCGCATGTCGACGTAGTACGTGGCCTTCTTGCCGCTGGAGAGCGTGAAGTCGCCGTGGAACACCGCCTCGGCGGTGATGAGGTCGAGCAGGGCCTGGCGGTCGGCGGCGAGATCAGTCACGGGTCCAGTGTATTCGGGGGGTGGTTCCGCCGCGCGTGCGCGATTAGCGTGGCATCCGGAGGTCTCATGTTCTCGTACGATCCCTACGCCGCTCTCGCCGAACTGCGCCCCGTGCCGCCGCTCGAGCTGACCAGCCCCGACCTCGAGGCGGGCGGCGCGATGCCGCTGTTCGCCTGGTCGTCCAGCCGGGGCGGTGAGGACCGGCATCCGACGCTGGAGTGGTCGCAGCCGCCGGCCGGCACGAAGAGCTTCGCGATCTCGTGCTTCGACCCGGACGCGCCGACGGGCTCCGGCTTCTGGCACTGGGCCGCGTTCGATCTGCCCGCCGACCTGCGCCGTCTCGAGGCGGGCGACGGCGATGCCGCGTCCCTTCCCGCCGGCGCGAAGGTGATGCCGAACGAAGCGCGCCTGGAGCGCTACATCGGGTCCGCGCCGCCGGCGGGCACCGGCGTGCACCGCTACTTCTTCGTGATCGACGCGCTGGACGTCGAGAGCCTCGACCTCGACGGCGACGAGACGCCGGGAACGCTCGGATTCCACCGGCACTTCCACACGCTCGCCCGTGGCATCCTGATCGGCACCGCCGACCCGGCAGAGCGCTGAGGGCCGAAGCACCTGTCGGCTCAGAACACGGATGCCGTCAGACGCCGGCCGCGTTCACCGCGGAATGCGCACACCCGCCTCGCGCATCCGAGCCTCGATGAGCAGCACCAGCCGTGTGCCAGCATCCTGCGCGTCGACGCCGAAGTCGCGCAGCATCCCATAGCGCGCAGCGGTGTCGGTGCGTGCTTGCATCCCTGAGACGATCGCCAGCCGGTCCGGGTCGGCGAGATAGTGCGCAGCGAGTTCATCGGCCAGGCCAGGGATGCGAGGATCATCAACCTGCCAGTGGGCAGCCTCGGCGGCGCGACGGCTCATCTCGATGAACTCCGGGTCGCTCATCGCCCGCTCGATGTGGGCGATGTGCTCGTCGAATCCCTCGGGCACGAGCGCCCTGGCGAGAATCATCCCCTCGCGCATCGCTGCGATCTCGTCCGGATCGATGCCCTGCGCCGCCACGGAGTCGAGCACGGCGATCGCCCGCTCGGGCAGCAGCGCTCTGTCGCCTTCCGCAAGGCGACGCAAGGTCTTGCGCCGCTCGATCAGCTCGTCGATCCTGGCCGTCAATCGCCGCTCGACGTCGACGATCTCGGCAGCGAAGTGCTCGTCGTCGGCATCCAGCAGCGGCGAGATCTCACCCAGCGGCACGCCTGCAGCGGCCAGGGTCCGCGCCTGCACGAGTCGCAGCAGATCGGATGCCGTGTAGCGCCGGTAGCCGGAGCTGTCACGCTCCGGCTCCGGCACCAGGCCGAGCCGATGGTAGTGCCGCACGGTCTTCACGGTGACTCCTGCGAACGCCGCGGCTTGGCTGATGGTCACTCCGTCGTGCATGCTCCCATCCTCACGGACGACGGAACATCGCGTCGAACAGTCGCTGCTGACCCTGCTGGAACACCGGAGCAATCGTCATCGCCGGGTCGTCGACGTAGTTGATGCTCGCTGTCAGCACGCGACGAGCACCTGCAGTGGCGTACATCAGTGCAGCGTGGCCGGCCATCCCCCCGTTGTGGCTGAACACGGTGCCGTGCTCGCCGAGGTCCTGCACGAAAAGGCCCAGCCCGTAGCCCGTCTCGGGGATCGGCGTCTCGTGCGCGCGCGTCATCTCCGCGAACTGCGCGGCCGGAACCAGCCCACCGCTGACCAGCGCGGTGATGAACGTCTGCAGGTCGGCGGTCGTCGAGATCATGTCTCCACCACTCGAGACCCACGACGGGTCGTGCCGCGAGACGTCGATCGTGCGCTCGACACCGTCGTCGTCATAGCGGTAGTACGCGTGCGCATACGGCTCGGCGATATCCGGCTCATCGGTCGGCTGCACGGTGCGGGTGAGGCCCAGGGGGCCGCTCACCACTCGCCGCAGTTCGTCGGCCAGCGGATGCCCGGTGATCTTCTCGACGAGCAGACGGAGGATCACGTAGTTCGTGTTCGAGTAGCTCCAGGCCGTTCCGGGGACGAAGCGCAGCGGCTTCGACAATGAGACGCGGGCGAGTTCGGCCGCGGTGTGCGATGTGGTCAGCGAGTCGACCCACACCTTGCCCATCGGCGGTGAGGGCACCGCGAACTCCGGCCCATCCACGGTGTACTCACCGGTGTGGTTGAAGACGCCGCTGGTGTGCTGCAGCAGCATCCGCACGGTGATCCGCTCGTCGATGCCGAACTCGGGCAGCATCCGCGAGACAGGAGCGTCGAGCTCGATCCGTCCCTCGGCGACCAGGGCGAGCACGATCGTCGCGACGAAGGTCTTGGTGTTCGATCCGATGCGCACACTCCCGTCGATCGGCGGCAGTGCATCGCCGTCGAGGGCGGCGCGTCCGGCGGCAGCAGTCCAGTCGCCGTGCTCGTCGCGAATGCGCAGTGTCATTCCGGTCATGCCGGCGGCGACCATGTCGTCGAGGATGCTCTGCAGCTCAGCGCGGTGGGCGGTTGCCTCGGGGGCGAGGGTGGGGGACATGTTCTCTCCGATCGTCATGCGGCCGGGTGCCGGCCGCGGAACGAAGATGAACCCTGACCATAGGTCAAGGTCAAGAACTTTCTTCAGAACCGGCACTGTCGGCGCCCGCCAATAGGCTGGACGCATGCGTCTGGCCACCTGGAACATCAACTCGATCCGCACGCGCGTGGGGCGCGCCGTCGACTTCGCAGTCCGCGAGGACATCGACGTGCTCGCCTTCCAGGAGATCAAGTGCAAGCCCGAGCAGTTCCCCTATGCGCCGTTCGAGGAGGCCGGGTACCACGTCGAGGTGCACGGCCTGAACCAGTGGAACGGCGTCGCGATCGCGAGCCGTGAGCCGATCACCGAGGTGTCCACCTCGTTCGCGGGGATGCCGGGCTTCGCGAAGGGCCACGAGGGTCCGGATGCCCCGCTCGAGGCGCGCGCGCTGGGCGTGACCGTGGGCGGCGTGCGGGTGTGGAGCCTGTACGTGCCCAACGGCCGTTCGCTGGACGACCCGCACATGGCGTACAAGCTGCACTGGCTCGACGCGCTGCGCACCGCGACCGCCGCCGAGATCGCCGCGAACCCGAGCCGCCCGCTGGCGCTGGTCGGCGACTTCAACATCATCCCGTTCGACCACGACAACGGCGACCCCGACATCGTGGTCGGCCGCTCGACGCACGTCTCGCCCGAGGAGCGCGCGGCGTTCTTCGCCCTGGAATCGGCCGGCCTGTCCGATGTGGTCCGCCCGCTCATCCCGGAGGGCTTCACCTACTGGGACTACCAGCGACTCAAGTTCCCCCGCAACGAGGGCATCCGCATCGACTTCGTGCTCGGCTCCGACACCTTCGCAGGAGCCGTCACCGCGGCATCCATCCACCGCGAGGAGCGCAAGGGCGAGCAGCCCAGCGACCACGTGCCGGTGGTCGTGGAGCTCGACCTCGGCGGTCCGGAGGAGGACGACGACCTGCCGATGATCTTCGCGTGAGCATCCGCCTGATCGCGACCGATCTCGACGGCACCCTGCTGGGCGGCGACGGCGCGGTCTCGCTTCGCACGCGCGGGGCGCTGGACGCGGCGCGGGAGGCCGGGATCGCGACGATCCCGGTGACGGCGCGTCAGCCGATCGGGCTGCGGCCGATCGCCGCGCAGGCGGGCTTCACCGACTGGGCGCTGTGCGGCAACGGAGCATACGGTGTGCACCTGACCACCGGTGAGCACCTGTTCGCCGAGGAGATCCCGCCGGCCGTGCAGCAGGAGCTCGCCGACGCGCTGAACAGCGTGCTGCCCGGCCTCGTCTACGCGAGCGTGCGGGATGCCGGAGAGGGCTTCGTCGCGCAGGAGGGCTACGCCGCCCTCGCCAGGCTGAGCGACCACAAGCGCGATCCGGAGACGATGGGCGGTGTACCGCTGGCCGATGTGCTGGCGCTTCCCAGTCTGAAGCTCGTGATCCGGCATCCGTCGGTCTCGATCCCGGAGATCTACGCCGCGCTGCAGTCGCTGGGGCTGACAGGCTTCGAGGCCACGCTGTCGGGTGCGCCCTTCGTCGAGGTGATGGCGCAGGGCGTGACCAAGGCGACCGGCGTCGCTCAGGTGTGCGAGCGGCTCGGCATCGATCGCAGCGAGGTGCTCGCCTTCGGCGACGCGCTGAACGACCTCGAGATGCTGCGCTGGGCGGGCCGCGGCGTCGCCGTCGGGAACGCCATCGACGTGGTGCGGGACGCCGCCGACGAGGTGGCGCCGTCGAACGCCGACGACGGCGTCGCGCAGGTGATCGAGCGGATGCTGGCGGGCTGACGGCGAACCTCGCATTCCATACGCGCTGTGCTGCGTTGCAGAATGGATAGGCATGTGCCACCGTGAACGGGTCCCCGAGCTGGCGCCGATGGTCATCGCCGCGGCCGCCGACATCTCCCGGCGCATGGGCGCCCCCGCTTCCGCACGGAGGTCATTCGCATGACGACGCAGTCCGAATACCCGCAGCCCCCGCTGAGCCTGACCAAGGGCCTCGGCCCCGCGCTGGCGCACGACGACCCGGCGCGGCTCATCGGCAGCTCGCTGTTCGCCGCCGATCGCGACTTCCCGCAGCTCACGCTGAACGGGCCCGCCATCGCGCACAACATCGAGGCGATGATGGGCTACGTCCGCGACCGCGGGGTGTCCATCGCCCCGCACGGCAAGACCGCCATGTCGCCCCAGCTCGCCCAGCAGCAGCTCGACGCCGGCGCATGGGGCATCACCGCCGCGACGCCCTTCCAGCTGCGCGTGTACCGCGCCGCCGGCATGCCCCGGCTGCTGCTGGCCAACCAGCTCGTCGAGCCGGGCGCGATCGCCTGGATCCGCGGCGAGCTCGCGGCCGACCCCGACTTCGAGTGCCTGGTCTACGCGGACTCCACCGCGGGCCTCGACCTGCTCGCCGATCCGGCCGCCGCTGACGCGGACCGCCCGCTCTCGGTGCTGCTCGAGGCGGGCAACCCCGGCGGCCGCACCGGTGCCCGCGACGAGGCCGCCCTGCGCGCGCTGGCGGAGCACGCGGCCCGCACCCCCGGCATCCGCGTCGTCGGCATCGCGACCTACGAGGGCACGCTCGGCGGCGACACCCCGGAGGAGAGCGCCGCGCGGGTGGTCGCCTTCGCCGAGAACCTCGGCGAGATCGTGGGACGCCTCGAGGAGGCGCAGCTGGTCCCCGCGGACTGCACGGTCTCGATCGGGGGCAGCGCGTACTTCGACGCCGCGGTCGACGGCCTGATCTCCGCCGGCATCGCCGCGCACCGGATCCTGCTGCGCAGCGGCGCCTATCTCACGCATGACGACGGGTTCTACTCCCGGCTGACCCCGCTCGCCCGCGGCAACGCCGCCGCGCCCGCGCTGCGCCCCGCGATCACCGTGTGGGCGCCCGTGCTCAGCATCCCCGAGCCCGGCCTCGCGATCGTGCTCTGCGGGCGGCGCGACGTCGGCTTCGATCAGGGGATGCCCGTCGTGCACGGTTCCCGCGGCCGGGACGGCTCCGACCCCCGCCCGTTCAGCGGCACGATCACGCAGCTCGCCGATCAGCACGCGTTCATCCAGTTCGATCCCTCCGGCGACGCACCGCGCGTCGGCGACCTCGTGGAGCTGGGGATCTCCCACCCCTGCACCACGCTGGACCGGTGGGGTCTGGTCCCGCTCGTCGACGACGAGGCGCGCATCGTCGACCTGATCCGGATGCACTTCGCATGACCGGCTCCGCTCCCGACCTCGTCACGATGGGCGAGTCCATGGGACTCTTCTTCGCTCCGCTGGGCATGCCGCTCGTGTCGGGCCCCGCGTTCCATCTCTCCTTCGGCGGTGCGGAGTCGAACGTCGCGATCGGCCTCGCCCGCCTCGGACACGAAGCCCTGTGGGTCGGCCGTCTCGGCGACGACGAGATCGGCAGGTACATCGAGCGGGAGCTGCGCGCCGAAGGCGTGCGCACCCGCGGACTGACCGGTCCGACGCACACCGGCATGATGGTGCGCGCGCAGCGCGGCTTCGGGCGCAGCTCCGTCCAGTACGCACGCCTCGGCAGCGCGGGCGCGCAGCTCGCCGTCGACGATCTCCCGCTGGATGAGATCCGCCGCGCGCGGATCCTGCACCTGACCGGGATCACCGCCGCACTCGGCGATGGCCCGCACCAGGCGCTGGTCGCGGCCGCGCATGCCGCCCACGACGCCGGCGTGCTGGTGAGCCTGGACCTCAACTACCGCGCGACGCTGTGGAGCGCCGAGGAGGCCGGGCCCGCGCTGCGCGAGCTCACCGAGCTCTCGCACCTCGTGTTCGCCACCGCCGACGAGGCGCAGGTGCTGCTCGGCGACGCCCACGACGGCGGGGACGATGCGGCATACGCCCGTCGCATCTCCGCCCTCGGCCCCGCCGAGGTGGTCGTCAAGCGCGGAGCCGACGGCGCCCTGTCGCTGGTGGACGGCGAGGTGTTCGAGCAGAACGTCACCGCCGTCGTCGAACGCGACCCGGTGGGAGCCGGAGACGCCTTCGCGGCCGGCTACCTGCACGGCGTGCTGGTCGATTCCGCGCCGCAGGACCGGCTCGACTTCGCCGGCCGCGTGGCCGCGCACTCCGTCACCCTCCCCGGCGACTGGGAGGGCCTTCCCCGGCTCTCAGACCTGGACGTCGGCGGGCCCGACATCCTGCGCTGACCCGAACCGTCCCGAGAACCGCAACCCGAGATCCAACAGACCCCGACCCGCAACCCCGATCCGCAAGGAGCAGACATGTCCGACACCACCGTCATCCGCACCGACGAGGCCCCGGCCCCCGCGCACGTCTTCTCCCAGGGCCTGCGCAAGGGCAACATGCTGCAGGTCTCCGGGCAGGGCCCGATGGACCCCGTCACCAACAGGTACATCGCCGAGGGTGATGTGCACGCGCAGACCATCCGCACGCTTGAGAACATCCGGGCGATCCTCGAGGCAGGCGACGCCTCCGTCGAGGACGTGATCATGTTCCGCGTGTACCTGACCTCGCAGGACCTGTTTCCCGCGATGAACGAGGCCTACGGCGAGTTCGTCCAGAAGTACGTGCCCAGTGGCTTGCTGCCCTGCCGCACCACCGTGTTCGTCGGCCTCCCTCACCCGGAGATGCTCGTCGAGATCGACGCACTGGCCGTGCTCTGACGCGCTGACCCGCGCCGGTCACGACCCCATCGTGCCGGTGCGCACCTCACCGGGCACCGGCGCGTAGCGCAGCAGCAGGGTGCCGCCGTCGCCGGAGTCCGCGCTGAGCAGCCGCATGTTCGAGGGCGCCGCGCCGTCGGGGAACACCTTCCGGCCCTGGCCGAGCACGACCGGGTAGACCCACAGCTGCAGCTCGTCGTGGAGCTGCTCGGCGAGCAGGGTCTGCACCAGGTCGACGCTGCCGATCACGTGCACGTCCTGATGCTTCTCGCGCAGCGCGGCGATCTCCGACGCCAGATCCGCGCCGATCCGCGTCGAGCCCTGCCAGTCCAACTGGATGTCGGCGTCCCGCGAGGCGACGTACTTCGGGACCCGATCGAACAGCTGGCCGATGAACCCCTCGGGCCCGGTGGTGTGCTGCGGCCAGTAGCCGGCGAAGATGTCGTAGGTGCGGCGACCGAGCAGGAGCGCGTCGAGGGTCTCCATGCCCTTGGTCACGCTCGCGCCGACGGCCGCGCTCGGGTAGCCGGCCTGCCAGCCGCCATAGGGGAAGCCGTCTCTCGTGTCCTCCTCCGCGCCTCCCGGCGCCTGAGCGACGCCGTCGAGGGTGGTGAACAGGTCGATGATGACGCGTCCGGTCATGATGCTCTCCTCATTCGGTGGTTCGATTCGTAGGATGCCCGTCTCACCGGGCTCCGGCATGCATGGCGCCCGGTCAGACGCTACGCCGCGACCGGGTCTATGCGAAAGGTCTCCGCGAAGGAGTCCAGCGTCTTCGCATCGCCCCGTGCGATGTGCACGAGATCCTGGGCGAGTGCCTCCGCCGGCGTGACCCGTCCGCCGATGAGGTGCCGGATGCCGGGGCCGGCGACCAGCACGGCATCCGGATCCGAGTCGGGCATCCGCCCGCCGACCGGCGGCGCCGGAGGAGCGAGCTGCGCGACGGCCAGCTCCCCCGCTCGCACGGTGACACGCAGGGCGACGTCGCCGACATGCAGCTCGATGTCGAGGTCCCGAGCCGACGCCTCACGGAACGACGTGCGCAGCGCCATCGTGAGCGAGTCGGGGGTGACGACGTCGTCCTCGCCGGGGTCCCCCATCGCCTGGAAGCCCCAGCGGCCGATCGCCAGCATGATCGGCTCGAGCGCCCGTCCGTATTCCGTGAGCTCGTAGACCAGGCCGCAGTTGTGCAGCGGCACGCGCCTGACCACGCCACCCTCCTGCAGCTCCTTCAGCCGGGTGGAGAGGATGTTGGTGGGGATGCGGGGCAGCCCCTGCTTCAGGTCGGTGTAGCGGCGGGGCCCCACGAGCAGATCGCGGACGATGAGCAGCGCCCACCGCTCCCCGATCAGCTCGACGGCTGTCGTGACTCCGCAGTACTGGCCGTAGCTGCGCGCCGCCATGTCAGGATGCGGCGCCCTGCTCCGCCATGTAGGCCTCGGGGCCCTTCTCGGCCGCCTCGGGCACCATGTAGAGGAAGCCGAGCGAGTTGCCGTCCGGGTCGTCGATGTCGCGCGAGTACATGAAGCCGTAGTCCTGCGCGGGCTTGGGCTCGGTGCCGCCCGCCGCGAGGGCCTTCTCCATGATCGCGTCGACCTCCTCGCGCGAGTCGCAGGTGAACGACGACGAGACCTGCAGGGACTGGTGCGGGTCGGCGATCGGCTTGTCGGTGAAGGTCGCGAAGAACTCGCGCGTCAGCACCATGAAGTAGATGTCCTCGCTCCACACCACGCAGGCGGCGTTCTCGTCGGTGAACTGCGGGTTGATCTCGCAGCCGAGCGCCGTGTAGAACGCCTTCGCGCGCTCCAGGTCGGAGGTGGGCAGGTTGACGAAGATCTTGGTCATGATGACTCCCTTGTCGATGACGGACCGGCAGTCACCGGCCCCGATGACCTCGATACTTGCAAAAAGCAACCTTGCTTGTCAATAGCAAGTTGCGTCAGTCGCGACGGCGCATCCCGACCAGTGCCAGCGCTCCCGCGCCGACGGTCAGTGCGGCGACCACGATGAGTCCGACACCGGGAACGGATGCCGTGCCCACCGCCCCCGCGACGAGAGGGCCGCCCGCATCGCCCAGTTCACGACCGAGTTCGGCAGACCCCATCGTGCGCCCCATCCGATCCTCCGGGGTGGAGGCCGCGAGGTGCGAGAACGCCACGGGCGTGGCGAGGCCGACGCCGGCACCCACCAGCAGCGCGGTGATGACCAGTGCGACGATCAGCAGCATCCCTCCGCCGGCCTGCATCGCTCCGGACCCCAGCGCGACCCCTCCCGCGACGCCGATGCCCACGGCGATGAGCGCCAGGCCGCCGATCGCACCCCTCCGCACGGACACCCGCCCGCGATCGTGCCAGGCGCCGGTCAGGGGCTGGACGATGCTGGACACGATCGCGAGCACCGTGACCAGCGCCATGCTGGCGATCGTGCCGAAACCGGCCTGCCTGGCGAGCAGCGGCAGGAACCCGACGGCCACGGCGAGCGCGCCGGTGGTCGCGGCGAGCACGAGCGTGGGCACCAGGAACCCCGGCGCCGTGAGCTCGCGGCCGAGATCCGCGAGAGTGACCCGCTTGCGCGGAAGCACCGGCACGGCGGGCACGGCGAACCGCACCCAGGCGGCAGCAGCGAGGCCCAGTGCCGCGAGCGCCCAGAACAGCGCGGGCAGCCCCGCCCACACCACGAGCACCGCGCCGATCAGCGGGCCGAGCGCGTAGCCGAGGCTCTTCCAGGAGCCGTACTTCCCGAAATACGCGCCCCGAGAGGCGCCGTCGGTGAGCCGGGCGACCGCGGCCGACGACGCCGGGGAGAACGCGGATGCCGCGGCGCCCTGCCCGAAGCGGGCCACGATCAGGCCGACCGTGCCGGGGACGAGCGCGCCCACCACGGAGAAGGCGGCGAACGCCAGCAGTCCCGCCACGATCACCGGGCGCACGCCGATGCGGTCGCTGAGCGCTCCGAACACCGGCTTGAGCAGCACCTCCGCGAGGTCGTACAGCGCGAGCGTGAAGCCGAAGGCCAGCAGGGTCCAGCCGATGTCCTCGGTCTCCGCGCCGAGCGCCGCGGCGATGCCGTGGGCGCCGAAAGCCGTCGTGAAGCCGGCGAGATACAGGGGCGCGAGGCGCGGGCGCGTGACGGTCACGCTCGATTCTCGCATCCCGGATGTCGCAGCCAAGGGGCACCCGGCGTCGGCATCCCGCGCGGGATCCGGCATCCCCCGCGCGACGGATGTGCGGCATCCGTGCTCCGCCTACGGTGGGAGGATGCCGGACTCCCCCTTCACGCGCACGCCGACCGAGCGCGACCTGCGCCAGGATCTGCTGCTCGCGGGCGTCATGCTGGTCGGCGGCGTGATCAGCGCCGGGCTCTCCACGGTCGCCGGTCTCTACGGCAAGACGCAGGCGCCGATGTGGACCGCGCTCGTCCTGGTGCTGGCCGTCTCCGCTCCTCTCGCGCTGCGGCGTCGCCACCCTGCCGTCGTCGCCGTGTTCGTGGCGCTGGCGATGTTCGTGGGGGTGACGCTGCGGGTGCCGGAGATGTACGTGACCAACATCTCGATGTTCATCGCGCTGTATACAGTCGGGGCCTGGATGAACGCGCGCAAGGCGGCGACGCTGGTGCGCATCGGCATCATCGCCGGCATGTTCATATGGCTGCTGTTCGTGATGTACCGGGATGCGATCAATGAGGCGGGCAAGGCCGACATGGCCGCGGGACTGTTCTCGCCCTACATCGCCATGATGATGCTCCAGCTGCTGCTGAACGTGCTCTACTTCGGCGGCGCCTACTACTTCGGCGAGCGCTCCTGGCAGGCGGCGGCGCAGCGGCACACGCTCGAGGGACGCACGCGCGAGCTCGAGGCCGAGCGCGAGGTCACCGCCGCGCAGGCCGTCGCGCTCGATCGGGTGCGCATCGCCCGCGAACTGCACGACGTGGTCGCGCATCACGTGTCCGTGATGGGCGTGCAGGCGGGCGCGGCCCGGTTGGTAGCGGAGCAGGATCCGGCAGAGGCGAAGCGGATGCTGGCCGGCATCGAGGATGCCTCCCGGGAGGCGATCCACGACTTCCGGCAGCTCCTGGAGACACTGCGCGCTCCCGGCGACGCCCTCGGTGACGACGCACCCTCGACCTTCGGCCTGAAGGACATCGAACGGCTCGTGCAGTCCTCCCGCGATGCCGGGCTGCCCACCGACTACGCGGTGATCGGCGAGCCGGTCCCCGTCTCGAGCACGGTCGGCGTGAACCTGTACCGCATCGCGCAGGAGGCGCTCACCAACGCCCGCCGTCATGCCGGTGTCGGAGCGACGGCCGACGTGCGGGTGCGGTACGAGCCGGACGCCGTGGAGCTCGAGGTCGTGAACACCGGCCGGGCGATCGGCGCGCTGCGGCCGGGCCTCGGCCAGCTGGGCATGCGCGAGCGGGCCCTGGCCTCCGGCGGCACGATCGAGCTGCTGCCCCGCCCACAGGGCGGGTTCCGGGTCAGGGCGAGCGTGCCTCTCACGAAGACGAAGGAGTCCACCCGATGATCCGCGTGCTGCTCGTCGACGACCACGCCATGCTGCGGGCGGGCTTCCGCACCATCCTCGGCACGCAGCCCGACATCGAGGTGGTGGGCGAGGCCGGCACGGGGGCGGATGCCGTGACCCAGGCAGCCCGCCTGCAGCCGGACGTGATCACGATGGACGTGCAGATGCCCGACATGGACGGCATCGAGGCCACCCGGCGCATCGTCGCGGATCCGGCGGTCACCGCATCCGTCGCGATCGTGACCACCTTCGACCGCGACGAGTACCTGTTCCAGGCGCTGGACGCCGGTGCCGGCGGGTTCCTGCTGAAGAACGCCGGCCCCGAGGAGCTCATCACGGCGGTCCGCGCACTCGCCGCCGGCGACGGCATCCTCGCGCCGGAGGTCACGCGTCGCGTGCTGGCCCGGTTCGCGGCCGCGTCCTCCTCCTCGACGGTTCCCGTCGCAGATTCCGTCGCCGCGGCACCCGGAAAGGCGACGGAAGGTGCGACGGGAGCGCACAGGGTCTCCGTGCTGGCCGAGCCGCTCACCGAGCGCGAGGGCGAGGTGCTCGCGCTGATGGCGGATGCCCGCAGCAACGCCGAGATCGCCGCCGCGCTGTTCATCGGCGAGGCGACCGTGAAGACGCACGTCTCCCGCGTGCTGCAGAAGCTCGGCGCCCGCGACCGGGTGCAGGCGATCGTGCTCGCGCACCGGCACGGGCTGGCCTGACCGCAGGGTTCCGCGCGCCGTCGCACCGGAGCACGCGTCGCGGGCCAGACTCGGGGCCATGAGAAGGCTCTCGCTCAGCCTGACCGGCATCGTCGCCGCGTGGCTGCTCCTGGATCTGTGGCGCCTGTGGACGCCCTCGCTGATCACCCTCTTCGGCCGGGCCGCGGAGACGCCGCCCGAGATCATGGGCCTGTTCGCCCTGGCGGTGATGACCGTGCCGCTGATCGTCGCCGCCTGCCTCCCGCACAGCGGGCCACGGCTGGCCGCGTGGCTGGTCGCCGCCGCGTTCGCCGTGCGGATCGTGCTGCGCATGAACACCACGGGCGGCGACGTGCAGCTGTACGGCAGCTCGCTGGGGGTGATCCTGACGGTGACGGCGCTGTGCGTCTGCGCCGGATCGCTGGGTCGCGCACTCGTGCCGAGCGTGTTCCTCGGCGTCGCCGCGAGCGCCGGCACCCATGCGATGCTCGGCGGGTTCGGCGCGGTCTGGCGCAGCGACGGCTGGGACATCGCGCTGCTCATCGTGCAGGCCGTGCTGGTCGGCGCTGCTCTGAGCGGCGCCCTGCGCCCGCTGCCCATGGACTGCTCACCCGTCGCGGCCCGCACCGGAGTGCTGCTGTTCCCGATGCTGCTGATCGTGCTGCTGGCGCTGAGTGACGTGGGGCGCGCGTCGACGATCGATGCGGTCTGGGGGCCGTCCGTCGTCGTCCTCGGCGCGGGCGCCGCCGCCGTGGTGGCGCTGCTGCCGGCGCCCCGTCGGCGGCCGTGGGGCGCCGCGGTGCTCTTCGCGGGATCGGTGGCGCTGTCGCTGCTGCCGGAGACGACGGCAGCGGCCGCGGCCGGTGGCCTGACCCCGTGGGCGCTGATCGCGTTCGCGGTCGGGCCTGCCGCAGCATCCCGCCTGCTGCTGTTCGCGGGGCCGGGGCGGTCCGCCCGTCGCACGGCTCTCGCCGCCGGCGCCGGAGCCGTGCTGTGGACCGCGCTCTTCTTCGCGTACTACGCGGGCTACGACCTGGGCTATCGCGCGGATGCCGTGCTGGTCGCGACCTGCGTGCTGATGGCGGCCTGGGTGCTGGCGTACCGCCCGGGCGGTCCGGTCGGAGACGCGCAGACCCGGGCATCCGAGCAGCGGATGGACGACTCCGGCGCCCGGGCGGTCGCGGGAGTCGCGGTGGCGACCGTGGTGGCGACCGGACTCGCGGCGATCGCCCCTGCCGTCACGATCCCCGCGGTGCCCGCGAACGCCGAGGCGGGCGACGGGCTCACGGTCGCCGCCTACAACCTGCGGATGGGTTACGGCGAGAACGGCACGTTCGATCCGATCGGCGTGGCCGAGCAGATCCGCGCCTCCGGTGCGCGCGTCGTGCTGCTCAGCGAGGTGGACCGCGGCTGGCTGCTCAACGGCGGGCAGGATCAGCTGGCGATCCTCTCCCGGATGCTCGGCATGCAGGCGGTCTTCGGTCCCGCGGGCGATCAGATCTGGGGCGACGCGATCCTCACCGACCTGCCGCTGAGCGACGTGTCGAAGACGCGGTACCCGATGTTCGACGCCCTGACGGGAGCCGGGATCACGGCGGCGACGGTGACCTGGCACGACCGTCCGGTGCGCATCCTCGCGACGCACCTGCAGCCCGATGGGAATGAGACGGACGCGACCGTCCGCCAGGCGCAGCTGTTCTCCGATGCTCTCGCAGCCGGTGATGGCGCGGTCATCGGGGGCGGCGACCTGAACACGACGCGCGGCTCGGACGCGTGGCGTGCGCTGCTGGCATCCGGTGCGCAGGACGCATTCGCGGATGCCTCGGATCAGCCCGAGATCGACCACCTGCTCGCCTCCGGCCTGGCTGCGGAGAATGCCGAGGTCGTCGACTCCCCGCTGTCCGACCACCCGATGATCGTCGCGACCTTCAGGTAGCCCCGACACGCCGGATGCCCCGGGCCGTGAGGCGCCGGGGCATCCGATCGTCGCGCCCTTCGGCGCTGCTGCGAGGTCAGGCGTGCTTGCGAGCGGCCTCGACGCGGGCGATCAGCGTCAGGAACGACTGCAGGTAGAAGCCGAGGAACTCCCTGGTGCTCTCGACCGTGACGTTGCCGTCGGCGTCGATGAGACCCGGGGTGAGCTGGATGAAGCCCTCGGGCTGACCCATGGTCACGGCGTTGTAGTGGCCGAGGATGGCGCGCAGGTGCTGCTGCGCGGCCGCGGTGGCGATGCCGCCGCCCGAGGCGCCGATGACGGCGACGGGCTTGCCGTCGAAGGAGGCCTGGCCGTAGGGGCGGGCCGACCAGTCGAGGGCGTTCTTCAGCACGCCGGGGATCGAGCGGCTGTACTCGGGGGTCACGATGAGGACGCCGTCGACATCGGCGATGGCCTGCTTGAAGTCGAGGGCGACCTGCGGGAAGGAGCCGTCGAGGTCGGGCGAGTAGAACGGAAGGTCCTTGATCGCGATCTCACGGAACTCGACGCCCTCGGGAGCGAGCTTCGCCAGGGCCTCGGCCAGAGTGCGGTTGATGGAGGTGCTGGAGATGCTGCCGACGATGTAGCCGATGGTGGTCATTGGGGATCCTTCTCGAAAGATGCAGGGGTACGGCGGGGTTCAACCCGTCGCACGTGGACTCTATTCCGCCGCATATAAAAATCCTCTGAGAGCAGCCGCTAGCCTCGGATCATCCCGCCCGATGAGGAGCCGATGACCGCCACCACCCGCCGACCCCTGTCGCGTCCTGTCACCGCCGGCGTCGTGACCGCCCTCGTCGGCTTCACGAGCTCGTTCGCCGTCGTGCTCACCGGCCTGGACGCCGTCGGCGCGAATCCGGCGCAGGCGGCGAGCGGCCTGCTCGCGTTGAGCCTGACCATGGGCGCGGCCTGCATCGTGCTCGCCTGGCGGTACCGGATGCCGATCACCGCGGCGTGGTCGACGCCGGGCGCCGCCCTGCTCGCGACGAGCAGCGCGGCAGACGGCGGCTGGAGCGCCGCGGTCGGGGCGTTCCTCGTGGTCGCCGCGCTGATCCTGTTGACCGCGCTCGTGCCGAGGCTCGGGACGCTCATCGCCGCAATCCCGCCGTCCATCGCGCAGGCCATGCTCGCGGGAGTGTTGCTGCCGCTCTGCGTCGCGCCCATCAGGGGGATCGTGGAGAACCCGTGGGGCGTGGTCCCGGTGGTGGTCACGTGGCTGCTGTTCGCCCGTCTCGCACCCCGCTGGGCGGTTCCGGCCGCCTTCGTCACGGCCACGGTCGTGGTCGTGATCGGCATCGCCCGCACGGGCACCGCGGTGGACCCGGCGGTGCTGCTCCCCTCGTTCCGCCTCACCGCGCCGACCTTCACCGTCGGATCGATCGTGGGCATCGCCCTGCCGCTGTTCATCGTCACCATGGCCTCGCAGAACGTACCCGGCATCGCCGTGATGCGCAGCTTCGGCTACGAGGTGCCGTGGCGACCCGCGATGCTCGTCACCGGGATCGGCTCGGCGCTGGGTGCTCCCGCCGGAGGTCACGCCATCAATCTCGCCGCCATCAGTGCCGCGCTGGCGGCGGCACCGGATGCCGAGCCCGACCCTGCACGACGGTGGATCGCCGGCGTCTCGACCGGAGTGTCCTACCTCGTGCTCGGCGGGTTGTCGGCGGTGTTCGCGGCGCTCGTGCTCCTCGCGCCCACCGCGGTCATCCCGGCGGTGGCCGGTCTCGCCCTGTTCGGCGCCTTCGGCTCGGCCGTGCAGCAGGCCATCGACGACCCGGGCGAGCGGATGCCCGCCGTGATCACGTTCCTGGTGGCCGCGTCCGGCGTCGCGCTCCTCGGCATCAGCGCGGCGTTCTGGGCGCTGATCGCCGGGCTCGTCGTGCGCGGCGTGCTGCACCTCGGGCGACGCTGACGCCGCGTGCTCCGCCGCGGGGATGACGGCGTCAATCCACCGCAGGGGGGATGCTCCCACCGGGCGCGGTTCGTAGCGTGGAGGCATGACAGGCGAACTGCACCTCGAGGGCATCTCCAAGAGCTACGGCTCGCGGACCGTGCTCGATGACATCCGTTTCGACGTCGCGCCGGGCCGGCTCACCGGCTTCGTCGGCGGCAACGGAGCCGGCAAGACGACCACCATGCGCATCATCCTGGGCGTGCTGGCCTCGGACGGCGGCACCGTCACCCTCGACGGCGCGCCGGTCACGACCGCCGACCGCCGGCGCTTCGGGTACATGCCCGAGGAGCGCGGCCTGTACCCGAAGATGAAGGTGCTCGAGCAGGTGGTCTACCTCGCCCGCCTGCACGGCTTCGGCAAGGCGGATGCCACGGTGCGCGCCACCGCGCTGCTGCAGGAGCTCGGGCTCGGCGAGCGCCTGAACGACCTGATCGAGTCGCTGTCGCTGGGCAACCAGCAGCGCGCGCAGATCGCCGCGGCGCTGGTGCACGACCCCGAGGTGCTCATCCTGGACGAGCCGTTCTCCGGCCTGGACCCGCTCGCGGTCGACGTGGTCGCCGACGTGCTGCAGCGCCGGGCCGCGCAGGGCGCCTCCATCCTGTTCTCCTCGCACCAGCTCGATGTCGTCGAGCGACTGTGCGACGACCTGATCATCATCGCCGGGGGCACGATCCGCGCCGCCGGAACCCGCGAGCAGCTGCGCGCCCAGCACTCCACGCTGCGCTACCAGCTCGACTCCGCGGGAGACGCGGGCTGGCTGCGCGGCGAGCCGGGCGTCACCGTCATCGACTTCGAGGGCGGATCGGCGCTGTTCGACGTCGACACCCCCGACACTGCGCAGCGCGTGCTGCGCGAGGCCGTCGGCCGCGGCGAGGTATCGAACTTCGCACCCCAGCATCCGTCCCTCGCCCAGATCTTCAAGGAGGTCATCCGATGAGCACGCAGGCGCCCTCGGCGACGCAGCCGAGCAAGAACACCTCGTCCCTGGTCTGGCTGGTCGCCGAGCGCGAGATCGGCTCCAAGCTGCGCAGCAAGGCCTTCCTGATCTCGACCGGAATCCTGCTGCTGGTCGCCCTGGCCGGCGTGCTGATCGGCGGGTTCTCCAGCAAGTCGCCGACCCCCGACACGATCGCCGCGACCTCTCAGACCGCGAAGGTCGTGGAGGCTCTGCCGAACGTGAAGGTGACCGAGGTCGCCGACCGCGCGGCCGCCGAGAAGCTCGTGCGCGATGACGAGGTCACCGCTGCGGTGCTCCCCGGAGACGGTCCGACCGGCGTCGTCGTCCTCGCCAAGAAGGACACCCCGAACAGCCTCGTCATGTCGTTGTCCGTCTCGCCGAAGGTGGAGATCCTCGAACCGGCCACGACGAACTCCCTGCTGCGCTACCTGGTCGCGATCGGATTCGGGGTCGTGTTCCTGATGGCGGCGTCCACGTTCGGGGCGACGATCGCCCAGAGCGTCGTGGAGGAGAAGCAGACCCGAGTCGTCGAGCTGCTGATCTCGGCGATCCCGACCCGCGTGCTGCTCGCCGGCAAGGTGCTCGGCAACACGATCCTCGCGATGGCGCAGATCGTGCTGCTCGCGGCGATAGCGGTGATCGGGCTGATCGTCACCGGGCAGAACGAGGTGCTCGCCGGCATCGGCGCACCCGTACTGTGGTTCGCGGTCTTCTTCCTCTTCGGCTTCATCCTGCTCGCGTCGCTGTACTCGGGCGCCGCGGCGATGGTCTCCCGGCAGGAGGACATCGGCTCGACCACGATGCCGCTGATGATGCTCGTGATGGCCCCGTACATCCTGGTGATCGTCTTCAACGACAACCCGCTGGTGATGACGATCCTGTCGTACATCCCGTTCTCGGCCCCCGTCGCGATGCCGGTGCGGCTGTTCGTCGGCGAGGCGCAGTGGTGGGAGCCGCTGCTGAGCCTGGTGCTGCTGCTGGCCGCCTGCGTGGGCGCCATCCTGGTGGGAGCGAAGATCTACGAGAACTCCCTGCTGCGGATGGGCGCCAGGGTCAAGCTCGGCGAGGCGCTGCGCGGCTGACCGGATGCTTCGACAGGCTCAGCACCCCAATGGGGCGCTGAGCCTGTCGGCATGTCGGGAATATGCACGCGCATAGAGTGGTTGTGGCAGCAGGACGATGAGGTCCGACAGAATCCGCACCACCCGAAAGGCCTCATCCAGATGAGCACTCCTGTCCTCGACCGCACCGCCCAGACCGAGCACCCCGTCCTCGACGTACTGGCCGACCGCTGGAGCCCCCGCGCGTTCGACACCGAGGCCCCGATCGACGAGGCCAAGCTCGCCTCGGCTCTCGAGGCCGCCCGCTGGTCGCCCAGCGCGAACAACTCGCAGCCGTGGCGCTTCATCGTGGCCCGTCGTGGCACGGCGCTGCACGAGGGCATCCATGCCGCGCTGATGGGCTTCAACCAGGCCTGGGCCGGCAACGCGGCCGTGCTGATCGTGGCGGTCGCCGAGACGGCCACCGAGGACGGCACCCCCATCACCCACGCCGTCTACGACCTCGGCCAGTCGATCGCGCACCTCTCGGTGCAGGCGCATCACGACGGCCTGCTCGTGCACCAGATGAGCGGCTTCCTGCCCGAGCAGATCCGCGAGCTCGCCGGCCTGGAAGAGCGCTTCGCGCCCATGACCGTCCTCGCCCTGGGCGAGCTCGGCGACATCGACGCGCTGCCCGAGGTGCTCGCGCAGCGCGAGACCGCCCCGCGCGTGCGCCGCCCGATCGGCGACACGGTGCTGCTCAGCGCCTGACCCGCTGCCGGGCACGCCCCAGACCAGGAGGATCGCCGAGAACAGGATGCTGTGCGCAGCATCCGTCCTGTTCTCGGCGATCCTCCTGTTTCCAGCGACACCCCGTGCCCGCGTCACCTCGGCCGGTGCTCCGTCCTCATCAGGGCATCCGCCGCGCGCACCAGGGCGAGGTGCGAGAACGCCTGCGGGGTGTTCCCGACCTGGCGCTCCTGTACCGGGTCGTACTCCTCCGACAGCATCCCGACATCGTTCCGCAGCGCGCACAACCGGTCCATCAACTCCTGCGCCTCGTCGTCGCGACCGGTCACCGCGTACTGTTCCACCAGCCAGAACGAGCAGGCCAGGAACGGGCTCTCGTCCCCCGCGAGGCCATCGACGCCCGTGCCGGTGCGATACCGGTGCAGGAGGCCGTCGTGCATCAGCGTCTGCTCGATGCGCTCGACGGTCTTCAGCATCCGCGGGTCATCCGGCGCGCAGAACCCCACCTGCGGCAGCAGCAGCAGCGACGCGTCCACCTCGCTGCTGCCGTAGTACTGGGTGAAGTACCCGTCCGTCACGCCGCCACGGTCGATCTCGGCGCGCAGCCGGTCGCGCAGCTCACGCCAGCGCTGCACCGGGCCGTCCAGACCGAACTCCTCCACTGCGCGCACGCCGCGGTCGAACGCGGCCCACATCATCACGCGGGAATGCGTGAACATGTGCGGGTCGCCGCGGATCTCCCACAGCCCCTGATCCGGCCGCTCGAGCTGCTCCGAGGCGAAGCGCAGCAGCTGCCGCTCCAGCGGCCAGGAGAACTTCGACTCCTCCAGGCCCGCCGAGCGCGCGGCCGAGAGCGTCACCAGCACCTCACCCACCACATCGGCCTGGTACTGCGCGGCGGCGCCGTTGCCGATGCGCACCGGCGCGGATGCCGCGAAGCCCGGCAGCCAGTCCAGCTCGCGCTCCGTCAGATCGCGCTCCCCGGCCAGTCCGTACATGATCTGCAGATCGGCCGGGTCACCCGCGACCGCCCGCAGCAACCACTCCCGCCACCTGTCGGCCAGAGCGAGGAAACCGTGGTCGAGCAGCGCCTCCAGCGTGAGCGCGGCATCCCGCAGCCACACATAGCGGTAGTCCCAGTTGCGCTCACCACCGAAGTCCTCGGGCAGTGACGTCGTCGCCGCTGCCGCGATGCCGCCCGTCTCGTGGTTGGTGAGCGCACGCAGGATCAGCAGAGACCGCACGACCACGTCATGATGCCGGCCCTCGTGCTCGATCGTGTCGGCCCACCCCTGCCACCACGCCTTGGTACGCTCCAGCTCGGCGTCCACGTCGAGCGGCTCCGGCACGTCCAGGTGCGAGGGGAACCACGTCAACTGCAGATCCCGCACCTCCCCAGCCGCGACCGTGAGGTCGCCCCGGTGCTCATGATCCACGGGCTTCACCGCCGCGCCGCGCAGCGCGAGGGCATCCGGCCCCGCCATCGCCACCAGCTGCGGGTGGTGGGCGGTGCCGGTCTGCCGCACCCACGGCATCGCCCTCGCATAGTCGAAGCGGATGCTGATCCGCTGCTCGAGGTGCATCGTGCCCCGCACGCCGACGACACGGCGGACGACGTCGGTGCGCCGGATGTCGACGCCGGCGTCGGGGTCGATGGGCATGAGGTCGTGCACCTCCGCCACGGCATCCGCGCTCTCCCACCGCGTGATCAGCACGAAGGTGTCCTCGTCATAGCGGCGCGTCACCGTGGCATCCGGATCGGTGGGGCGAAGCGACCACCTGCCGTGCGAGTCGTCGCCGAGAAGCCCGCCGAACGTGCTGGCGGAGTCCAGGCGCGGAAGGCAGAGCCAGTCGATGCTCCCCTCCCTCGACACCAGCGCCGCGGTGCGGCAGTTGCTCAGCAGTGCATAGTCCTCGATCCGCATGGCCACGCCCCGCAGTCTCGCACTCGCGCCATGCCGAATCCACCCTCTTGCTTTCAGGGGACGTGGGACTAGCGTCGATCTCATGCCGACCACCACGCTCTACATCCTCGGCGCCTCCGGCGACCTCACCTCCCGTCTGCTGCTGCCCTCGCTGGCGTCGCTGCTGTGCAAGGAGCCGAAGCGCCGCGTCCGGCTGCGCGGTTCGGGCACCGAGGACTGGGATGCCGGCACCTGGCGCTCGGCCGTCGAGAAGGCGTTCGCCGATTCGCCGCAGGCGCTGGAGCACGTCGACATCGCCGACTACGTCAAGGCCGACGTGACGGATGCCGACGACGTCGCCTCGCTGGTGAAGGGCCTCGGCCCCTCGACGGTGCTCTACTTCGCCCTGCCACCGGCCGTCACCGCAGCCGCGATCGACGCGATGGAGGGCCTCACGCTGCCGGAGGGCACCATCCTGGCGATGGAGAAGCCGTTCGGCGAGGACGAGGCCTCGGCTCGCGAGCTGAACAGCAAGCTGCTGGCGCTCGTGCCCGAGCAGCAGATCTTCCGCGTGGACCACTTCCTGGGCAGGTCGACGCTGCTGAATCTGCTGGGCGTGCGCCTGGCGAACCGCATCTGGGAGCCGGTGTGGCGCGCCGAGCACGTGCAGCAGGTGCTGATCCGCTTCGACGAGAGCGTGGCCCTCGAGGGCAGGGCCCGGTACTACGACAAGGCCGGCGCCATGATCGACATGATCCAGAGCCACCTGCTGCAGGTGATGGCCCTGGTCGCGATGGATCCGCCCTCCACCCTCGGCGAGCGCGACCTGCGCGATGCGAAGGCGGCCGTGCTGCGCGCCACGCACGTGATGGGCGACGACCCCGCGACCGCCTCGCGGCGCGCCCAGTACACGGCGGGCACGCAGGGCGACCGCGAGCTGCCCTCCTACCGCGACGAGGAGGGCGTCGACCCGGACCGGCAGACCGAGACGCTGGCCGAGGTCACCTTCGAGATCGCCAGCGACCGCTGGGCGGGCGTGCCGTTCGTGCTCCGCTCCGGCAAGGCGCTGGATCGCAAGCACTCCGAGATCGTGGTCACCTTCAAGCCCGTGCGGCATGTGCCGCCGGGGCTGAACGGCACCCCCGTCGACGGCGGCAGGCTGACGTTCTCGCTCGGGCCGGACGAGATGCATCTGCGCCTGCACGTCACCGGCGGCGACGATCCGTTCGCGCTGCGGAATGAGGACCTGGTCGCCGACCTCGGCGAAGGCCAGCAGCGGTCCTACGAGGAGGTCCTGGACGAACTGCTGGACGGGGACGTGGCGCTCTCGGTGCGCGCCGACGAGGCCGAGGAGTGCTGGCGGATCATCCAGCCGATCCGGGATGCCTGGGCGGCGAAGGCCGTACCGCTGGAGGAGTATCCCGCCGGTTCGACCGGCCCGGATGCCTGGGCCACCTCGCACGAGTCCTGACAGACGGCGGATCGCCCCACCCACAGGGGCAGTACTGACGGAATGGGCGCATCCGTCCTCCCCGGATGACGGACGCCCCTACGATCGGCTCCATGACAGCGCTTCCGCGCCGAACCCGCGCCGGTTACGCGCTGGGCGGCATCGCCTCGGGCACCTACGGCACCGTGCCCGGGCTGATCCTGATGCCCTTCCTCACCGACCTGCTCGGCGTGCAGGCGGCGATCGCCGGCATGATCGTCTTCGCGCCGAAGGCGTGGGACTTCTTCCTCAACCCGCTCGCGGGCCGCATCAGCGATCGGTCACGGCATCCGCGCGACCGGCGGCGGCCGTTCATCCTGCGCGCCGGCATCCTGCTCGCGATCGCCTTCCTGGTGATGTTCTTCGGGCCCGCGGCGCCCCCGGTGGCCGCGGCGCTGTGGGTGCTGCTGCTGTTCCTGACCACCGCGACCGTATACGCGTTCTTCCAGGTGCCGTATCTGGCGATGTCGGCCGAGATCACGGACGACTACGACGAGCGCACCCGGCTGATCACCTGGCGGGTGATCGTGTTCACGCTCGCGATCCTCGTGTCGGGTGCCACGGCCCCGCTGCTCGTGGAGACGTTCGGGGGCGCGACCGGGTACCGCGTCATGGCGGGAGCGATGGCCGTGCTGATCCTGATCGGAACGGTCGGCGTGTGGTGGGGAACGCGCGGTGTGCCCCTGACCAGGAGCGAGACAGCCGGCGGCCGGCTCTTCGAGCAGCTCGGCGTGGTGCTGCGCAACCGCGATGCCCGGATGCTGATCCTCACCTTCGTGCTGCAGGCCGTCGCGATCGGGATGGTGCTCGGCGGGGTCGTGTACGTGGCCCGCCACGTGACGCATGATCCGGGGATCGCCACCCTCGCGTTCGTCTGCTTCGTCGCTCCCGCGGTCGTGCTCACGCCGGCGTGGTCGGCGCTGGCGCGTCGCGTCGGCAAGCGCCGGGGCTTCGCGGTCGCCACGGTGGTCGAGACCATCGGATTCATCGGGCTGCTCGGCGCCCGAAGCGGGGAGTCGGTGCCGCTGCTGGTCGCCGCGGGGATCGTGGGCGTCGGCTATGCCGGCGGGCAGCTCTTCCCCCTGGCGATGCTGCCCGACCTCGCCGCTGACGATGCGAAGCGGAGCGGCACCAACCGGATCGGGATGATCTCGGGCGTCTGGTCCGGCTTCGAACTGCTCGGCTACGCGCTGGGACCAGCACTGCTGGGGCTGGTGCTCAGCGTCGGCGGGTATGTCGCGTCGACCGGCGACGGCGTCGCCCAGTCCGGCACCGCGCAGTGGGCGATCGTGCTGGGAGTGTCGGTGATCCCCGCGGTCCTGTGCGCGATCAGTCTCATCCCGCTGTCGCGCTACCGCCTGGACGATGCGATGCGCTCGGCGGCCTGACGGGCGTTCACCAGGCCAGCGGCACGCGTCCGCGGGTGCGCCCCGCGGCGTCGAGCAGGTGCCCGTTGCGCTTGATCCCGCGCAGCACCGTCCATCGATCGACCACCTCGATGCCCTCACCCCAGTCGCGCTCGATGCCGGTCAGGGCCGTCAGCGTGCGGGCCCGCACGCACACGAACAGCGGCGCGGGACCCACCAGCACGCCCACCCGGTGGGTCTGCGCGGTGTGCTGGGCGCGCACGGCGGCATCGTCGACGTCGTCGGCCCTGGCCCACAGCACGGCTCCGCGCCGGTAGCCGGCTGCGGGCATCGCGAGGTCGCAGCCGAGGCGCAGGAGACCTGCGGCGATGGAGCGGTCGACCGTGCGCCGTGCCGTGGCCTCCGAGACGCCGAGCGCTCTCGCGAGCGTCGCCGCGGGCATCCGCGGGTCGTCGTCCAGCGCCTCCGCGATCTCCGCGACCACCTCGGGTCGCGGAGCCCTGCTGCCGTCGTCGTCCCGCCGCTGGCGCATGACGCGCTGCTGGCTGCGGGAGAGCACCGCGAGCCGCCAGGAGGAATCCTCGGCCGCGATCGAGGCGGCGACGTCCATCCGCAGCACGGCGGCACCGGCCTCCTCGAGCTCTCGCACCCGGTCGCCGAGCACGGCCAGTCCACTCGATGCGGCGACGAGCACGAGGAACCCGGCGGAGGTGTCGTCGATCCCGAGGGCCCAGGGCATGCCGGCGATCCGCTCGATCACCTCGTCCTCGGCTCCCCGGTCGAGCAGTACCATCGCCACGTCGGTCGTCGTCGACCAGCGCTCCGGGGTCGGCCACGCGGTGAGCCACGCCAGCGACTCCTCGCTCATCGCCTGCCAGTGCCTCGCGACCGTCGCGGCATCCGCGCCGACGGTCGTGGCGATCTTCGTCCACGGCGCCCTGGCATCGATCTGCAGGGCGTGCACGATGGCGAGGTCGAGCTCGCCCAGCGACTCCGTCTCAGGGATGTCCATGTGACGAATCGTATGCATTCTCTCGCCCGGGATGATGGATCCGCCTCAGCAGGTCGAAGATCCTCACGTTCTGCATAGCCTCGGCACATGAGCATGACGCGCGAATCGATGTCGACGACCATCGCCGACCTCGTCGGGATGGCCCCGCGCGCCACCGGCACCCCCGGCGGGCGAGCGGCAGCCGATTATGTCGAGCACCGATTCGCCGCCGCCGGGCTGCAGACGCAGGTGCTCGAGGTGCCGTCGTACTCCTGGCGGGCGGTGCAGTGCGGCATCCGCGTCGGGGATGCTGAGGTCGCCTGCGCACCGATCCTGCACTCCGGGCTCGCGGCGCACGACTGGACCGGAGACGCGGAGCACCGGATCGACGCCCCCGTCGTCGACATCGGCACCGACCGGGTGCGCCGGCACGACGTGCGCGGCGCGATCGTGCTGTTCGACCTGACCTTCGACATGACCGTCGCGCACTCGCTGCCTCTCACCCTTTACCTGCACGACCCGGGCCGGCGCGTGCTGCGGCGCGACGTGCTCGGCGGCCGCAACCCGTACGTCACCTCGCTCGCGCGGACCATGCGGGATGCCGCGGCGGCGGGCGCCGCCGGCGTGATCGGAGTGCTGCGCGACTACCCCGACTCGCGGAACTATCACAACGAGTACTACCGCCGCACGCTGTTCCCCCTGCCGGGCGCCTGGGTCACGCGGGCCGAGGGCGCGCGGCTGCGCGACCTGCTGCGAGCGGGCGGATCGCGCGCGCACCTGACGCTGGACGTCGAACGCCGCGAGGTCACCTCGCGCAGCGTGATCGGGGTGCTGCCCGGGCGGACGACCGATGCGATCATGATCCAGTCGCACCACGACTCGATCGGCCCCGGCGCCGTGGAGGACGCCTCGGGCACCGCCGAGGTGATCGCCCTGGCCGAGCACTACGGCGCGGCGGCGAGCGCGGGCGCCGTCCGCGAGAAGACCCTGCTGTTCGTCACCTTCGACACGCACTTCACCGGCTATCAGGCGCACCGCGCGTTCGCCGCGCAGCACGTGCTCTCGCGCGACGCCCCCTGGAACATCGTGCTGAACGCGACGATCGAGCACATCGGGCTGCGCTCCGTGGAAGGCGCGGACGGCGGTTTCGCGTCGACGGGTGAGACCGAGCCGCGCGGCATCTTCGTGAACGTGAACCCCGCATTCACCGCACGCATCGCCCGCGCGGTCCGGCGGCACCGCTTGCACGGCACGAGCCTGATGGGCGCGGGACCGCTCGAGTTCTTCGCCGGCGGCATCCCCACCGACGCCTCGTTCACGTTCGTGAGCGGGGTGCCGACGGTCAGCCTCGTCTCAGGGCCGCTGTACCTCTACGACGACGCCGACACGATCGACCGCATCGACGTGGAGCAGCTGGAGCCGGTCGCGCGCTTCTTCGCCGACCTCGTCGATGACGCGGATCGGCGTGACGGACGACTGCTCGGGTGGATTCCGGCGCGGATCAGGCGGATGCTGCCGCGGGGGCGCTGGTGATCGGCCGGACGGTCTCGTTCCCCGCCCGGAGCATCGACGGAACGGAGCAGGAGCAGACCGGCATCCTGCATCTGCCGCCGACGGCCGCACCGCACGCCGGCTTCCCGATCGTGGTCTTCGGCCACATGACCACGGGCGGCGCCGCCTCGGCCGCACCGAGCGCGGGCGGCCCGGGGCATGCCGAATGGCGGCGGATGTCGCAGGGCGACGTGCTCTGCGAGGCGCTCGTCGGCCGCGGCATCGCGGTGCTGCGCCCCGATTACGAGGGCATCGGCGGTCCGGGCGTCCACCCCTACCTGATCGGCGCCTCACTCGCGGAGTCGATGCACGCGATGATGCGTGCCCGCCGCTCGTTCGACGAACGGCTCGGAGACCTCTGGGTCGCCGCGGGTCACTCCGAGGGCGCGGTCGCCGCGCTGCACGCGTCGGCGCTTCCCGAGCCGGATGCCTCCTCCCGATTGGTGGGCACGGCGGCGTTCGCGCCCGTGACGCGGATGGATCTCAGCATCCGCTGGGCGACGCGGATGGCGGTGCGATTCCCGGGCTCCGGCGTCGTGTCGGCGCTGGTCGCGCTCATGCTGCGCGGAGGCGCCACCGCGGACGAGCGGATGCGGGAGCTGATCGCAGCCGACGGCCTGAGCCCCGCGGCGAAAGCGCGATGGCATGACCTGGATCGTCTCTGCCTGACCGAGCTGGCGGGCCCTGCGTCGTGGGGCGCGCTCGCCCCGGGACGGATCGGCGGAGCCTCCGGCGACGAGCTCTTCGCCCGGCTGTTCGCCTCGTTCCGGGCGAACGACGTCACGGGTCTGACGGACTTCCGCGCCCCGGTCCGGATCGACGCCGGCCGGGTCGATGAGGTCGCCCCGGCGTTCCTGTCTGCCCGGATGCTGCGCACGTACCGCCGCGCGGGAGTCGACCTCACCGCGCGGTGGTGGCCGACGCACCACTCGGGTGTGATGCACGCCAGGCATGCGCCCTCCCAGGCGGCCGCCTGGATCGCGGACCGGTTCGCCTGAGATCCGCGCCCGTGCACAGGCTTCCGCTCCCCGTCGCTGGGGAGCAGGGAGCGGAAGCCGGTGTCAGGCCTGCGTGCTGAGCGCCAGTCCCGAACCGTCGGCGGCCACGTCCACCCGGACGGTGTCCCCGTCGTGCACGCTGCCCGAGAGCAGCGCGGTCGCGAGGCGGTTCTGCACCTCGGTCTGGATGAGGCGTCGCAGCGGACGGGCGCCGAACACCGGGTCGTAGCCGCGCTCGGCCAGCCAGGACCGGGCATCCGGGGTGACCGCCAGCGTGAGCCGGCGATCGCCGAGGCGCCGCTGCAGGGCATCCACCGACAGCTCCACGATCTGCGCCAGGTCGTCCTGCGACAGCGCCGAGAACATCACGATGTCATCGAGACGGTTCAGGAACTCGGGGCGGAACGACTGCCGCACCAGCGCCATCACGGCATCGCGCTTGTCGTCGGGCGACATGACGGGGTCGATCAGGATCGGCGAGCCGATGTTGCTGGTCAGGATCAGGATCACGTTCGAGAAGTCGACCGTGCGGCCCTGCCCGTCAGTGAGGCGGCCGTCGTCGAGCACCTGCAGCAGCACGTCGAACACCTCGGGGTGCGCCTTCTCGACCTCGTCGAGCAGCACCACCGAGTAGGGGCGCCGGCGCACGGCCTCGGTCAGCTGACCGCCCTGCTCGTAGCCGACGTATCCCGGAGGGGCGCCGACCAGCCGCGAGACGGAGTGCTTCTCGCCGTACTCCGACATGTCGATGCGCACCATGGCGTGCTCGTCGTCGAAGAGGAACTCGGCGAGCGCCTTGGCGAGCTCGGTCTTGCCGACACCGGTGGGGCCGAGGAACAGGAACGAACCCGTGGGGCGACCGGGGTCGCTGATCCCGGCGCGCGAGCGCCGCACGGCATCCGACACCGCCTTGACGGCGTCCTTCTGCCCGATCAGGCGCTTGCCCAGCTCGTTCTCCAGGTGCAGCAGCTTCTCGCTCTCGCCCTGCAGCAGCCGACCGACGGGGATGCCGGTCCATGCGGCGATCACGGCGGCGATGTCCTCGTCGGTGACCTGCTCGTTGACCATCCGGCCCTCGTCCGAGACGGCGGCCTCGGTCTGCTCGGCCTCGGCGATGTCGCGCTCCAGGCGCTTGATCGTCTCGTACTCGAGCTTGGACGCCTTGGTGTAGTCGGCGTTGCGCATGGCGAGGTCTCGCTGCGTGATGGCGTCGTCGAGCTGCTTCTTCAGCTCACCTACCCGGTTCAGTCCCGACCGCTCGCGCGCCCAGCGCTCCTCGAGGGCGGCGAGCTCCTTCTCGAGGCCGATCAGCTGCTCGCGCAGGGTGGCCAGGCGCTCCTTGGAGGCGGCGTCCTTCTCGCGCTTGAGGGCGAGCTCTTCGAGCTTCATCCGGTCGACCTGGCGCTTGAGCTCGTCGATCTCCACCGGCGAGGAGTCGATCTCCATCTTCAGCCGCGACATGGCCTCGTCGATCAGGTCGATGGCCTTGTCGGGCAGCTGCCGGCTGGGCAGGTAGCGGTTGGAGAGCGCAGCGGATGCCACCAGGGCGCTGTCCGAGATCGTCACCCCGTGGTGGGCCTCGTAGCGTCCCTTGAGTCCGCGCAGGATGGCGATGGTGTCGCCGACCGAGGGCTCGCCGACGTACACCTGCTGGAAGCGGCGCTCCAGCGCGGCATCCTTCTCGATGAACTCCCGGTACTCGTTGAGCGTGGTCGCGCCGATCATGCGCAGCTCGCCGCGGGCGAGCATCGGCTTGAGCATGTTGGATGCCGCGACCGACCCCTCCCCGCCGCCGGCGCCCATGAGCACGTGCAGCTCGTCGATGAACGTGATGACCCTGCCGTCGGACTCGGTGATCTCCTTGAGCACGCTCTTCAGGCGCTCCTCGAACTGCCCGCGGTACATGGCACCGGCGACGAGGGCGGAGATGTCGAGGCTCACCAGTTCCTTGTCCTTGAGGGATTCGGCGACGTCTCCCGCGACGATGCGCTGAGCGAGCCCTTCGACCACGGCGGTCTTCCCGACGCCGGGCTCCCCGATCAGGACGGGGTTGTTCTTGGTGCGCCGGGTGAGCACCTGGCTCACACGGCGGATCTCGCTGTCACGGCCGATCACAGGGTCGAGCTTGCCCTGGCGGGCGCGATCCGTGAGGTTGATGCCGAACTGCTCGAGGGCGCTCTGCTGCTCTTCGTTGTTCTGTGCGGGGTTGGTCATTCGTTCCTCCTGAGGAGCCTCTCCTTCAAAGTTGAGTGGTGATGACTCAAGTTTAGCCACAGTTCCCGTCCTGAGTAAAGCCTTCCTTTTGCGGACATACAGTCGTATGGTTTGGGTTATACAGACGTATGGAGGCACTGTGTCGAAGATCATCGGACTCATCGGGATGCTCGCCCCGCTCGCCGCCCTGGCCGTGCTGATCGTGTACCGCCGTCGCGCTCCTTTCCCGGCCGCGATCGGGATGACGGGCGCGATACTGGCGAGCCTGGGCACCGTCGCCGAGTTCCTCAGCGCACGCGTCGCCTGGCTCGGAGGCGAAGGGATGCAGGGCGTGCTCGAGCGCCTGGAGGGCTGGGGGCTCGCCCGCTTCGGCCTGGTGACGGGCGGGCTTCTTCTGCTGCTGATCGCCGCCTGTCTCGGTCACGGTCGCGCTGTTCCGCGATTCCCGCTCGCGCTCGCCGGGGCGATCGCCGCCACCCTCGGCATCGCGATGCGCCTCGTGCCGCTCGACCTCGGCGACCTCGACGGCGCCACGCGCTTCTTCGCCACGATGGCCCTCGAGACCGCCCAGTTCGGCATGCTCGGCGCCGGGACCCTGCTCGTCGCGATCGCCGTCGTCAGCGGTCGCGACGACTCCCCTGAGCCCCTGAACGGCGTGGTCCGCATCGCGCGGCGGGCGTACGCGGAGCTGCAGCGTCAGCGCACTGCGCAGCGGCCGGGGCGGCAAGACGGCGCACGTCGGTAGCATCGAAGGATGTCCCGCGAGAGCATGCTCGATCACGTCGTCGACGTGATCTCCGCCGACGGGATGGCGGGCCTCAGCATCCGCGCCGTCGCCGCCCGCGCCGGGGTCGCGATCGGCACCGTCCAGCACTGGTTCCCCACGAAGCAGGCCATGCTGCTGGCGGCGATGGACCGCGTCGCGCAGATCGCGGAGCAGGCCTCGGACGCGCGGCTCTCGCAGGCCGACCCCGACGACCGGGTGCGGGCCGTGGCCCAGCTGCTGGTGCCCACCGATCCCGCGAGTGCCGTCTCGCGCGTCTGGGTCGCGTTCGCCGCGTACGCCGTGGCGGATGCCGAAGTGCGCACCCGCTACGAGCAGCTCTGGGCCCGCACGCACGCGGGCGTCGTCGGGCTGCTGGCCGCCGCGGCTCCGCGGGCGGCAGCATCCGCTCTGGACGATGCGGCCAGCGAACTGCTGGCCCTCGCCGACGGCCTGACGATCGCCGTGCTCGACGAGCCAGGCCGGATGCCGCCGGCACGCGCCGCCGCGATCATCCGCCGCCGGGTCGACGCGCTCCTCGCTGAGCTCGGCGGCTGAGCTCAGCCGAGGTTCGCGGCGATCACGTCCCAGATGTCGTCGGCGACGGCGCGCTTGGAGCCGGAGGCCTTCGCCAGCACGGCTCCGCCCTCGCCGATCACCTGCACGGCGTTCTCGGAGGCCTCGAAGCCGCGTTCCCAGCCGACCTCGTTCACGACCAGCAGATCCACGCCCTTCCGCTCGCGCTTGCGGCGGGCACGGGCGATCATCTCCTCGCGGTCCTGCGGGGTCTCCGCGGCGAACGCCACGACGATCTGACCGGGATGCCGGCGGGCGGCGAGGCCCGCGACGATGTCCTCGTTCTGCACCAGCTCGATGCTCTCCAGCAGGCCGGACTCCTTGGTGAGCTTGCCGTCGGCGACCTCGGCCGGGCGATAGTCGGCGACCGCGGCCGCCATCACGATCACGGCGGCGTCCTCGGCCGCCCGGCGCATCGCGTCGCCGAGCTCGGCGGCGGTGCCGGCGTGCTCGACGCGGATGAGCGGATGCCGCGCGGCATCCGCCATCACCGCACCGTCGATGTGCGCGGCGACCAGCACGACATCGGCGCCGCGGTCGGCGGCGGCGAGCGCGAGCGCCACGCCCTGCCTGCCGCTGGAGCGATTGCCGAGGAAGCGCACCGGGTCGAGCGGCTCGCGGGTGCCCCCGGCCGAGACGACGACGCGCAGGCCGTCCAGGTCGCGGTCGCCGATCAGCGCGAGCGCCCGCTCCGCGATCTGCTCGGGCTCCAGCATCCGCCCCGGCCCCGAGTCACCGCCGGTGAGCTCCCCCTCGGCGGGGCCGAGGATCGCGACGCCGCGCTCTCGCAGGGTGTCGATGTTCGCCTGGGTGGCGGGATGCCGCCACATCTCGGTATGCATGGCGGGGGCGATCGCGACGGGCGCGGTGGTGGCGAGCAGGGTGGTGCCGAGCAGGTCGTCGGCCAGGCCCGCGGTCATCTTGGCGATCGTGTTGGCGGTCGCCGGCGCGACGATCACGAGCTCTGCCGCCTGGCCGAGCGCGACGTGCCGCACCTTCGCGACGTCCTCGTGCACGCTCGTGGTCACCGGGTTGCGGCTGATCGCCTCCCACGTGGGCAGTCCGACGAATCGCAGCGCGTCCTCGGTGGGGATGACGGTCACGTCGTGCCCGTCCTTGATCAGCAGGCGCACCAGGTGCACCGCCTTGTATGCGGCGATGCCACCGGTGACTCCCACGACGATGTTCACCCCTCGATTCTGCCCCAGCGCGTGCGGAGCCGGGCGCTCCGGGCCGCCCTAGACTCGTGCACGTGTGCACCGTGGTGATCGATGTGGCGGATGCCGGGGCCCGGCTGCTGGCCGTGCGCGACGAGGACCCGCAGCGCGCGTGGGACGACCTGGGCGAGTGGTGGCCGGACGCGTACCCGGGTGTCATCGGCATCCATGACCGCCGTGCGGGCGGGGCCTGGCTGGCGCTCGACCCGCAGACGCACCGGCTGGCCGTGCTGCTGAACCGCGCTGACGTGCTGGACCTGCCCGAGGCCGATGTGCTCTCGCGCGGTTCGCTCGCGCTCGAGTCGGTCGCCGGGCGATCGCCCGAGGCGCCCCTGCGGATGCACGGATTCAATCTGCTCGAGGTGACGCCGACCGGCTCGCGGGTGCTGCACTGGGACGGCGGCACCCTGCGCGAGACACCGGTGACGCACGGCGTGCACATGATCGCGCACGACGACCTGGACGACCCGCGCACCGCCCGCATCGAGGCCTGGTTGCCGCACTTCGCCGAGGCCAGGCCGGATGACGAGGGCTGGGCCGGTCGCTGGGTGGAGCTGCTCGCACGCAGCGCCGAGCTGGACCCCGACGACGACCGGGCGATCATCCGCGACAACAACGCGCACGGATACCCCACCGAGTCGCTGCTTTACTGCACGGCGGAGGTGTCGGCGGATGCCGCGAGCGTGCGCTCGCACGTGCTGGCCGAGCCGGGCCACTGGGGCTGACGGGTTTTCCCGCGGGTACGGATGCACGGCCCGGGAACACGTGCACGACCTGACCGCCGAATCGATCGTGCATCAGTTCCCGGATCGTGCAGGCGTGCCGGAAGGATGCCGACCGGCTCTAGGCCGGTACGGGCTCGAGCATCCGCTCGTCTCGGCAGGAGAACCGCGCACGGTACGCGGTGGGCGTGGTGTCGAGCACGCGGGCGAAGTTCTGCCGCAGCACGGCGGCGGACCCGAAGCCGCACTCCTCGGCGATGCGGTCCAGTCCGAGGTCGGTGCGCTCCAGCATCCGCTGGGCGTGGATCACCCGCTGCCGTGTGAGCCAGGATGCCGGGGTCGCGCCGAACTCCGCCTTGAACCGGCGAGCGAAGGTGCGCGCCGACATGTGCGCGTGGCCCGCGAGCTGATCGATGGAGAGCTCGTCGCGGATGTTCTGCACGGCCCAGTCGGCGACGGATGCCAGCGATCCGCTCGCCACGACGGGGAGCGGGCGGTCGACGTACTGCGCCTGCCCGCCGTCGCGCTGCGGCGGCACCACCATGCGGCGGGCGATGCGCGCGGCCATCTCCGCACCCAGCTCGATGCGCAGCAGGTGCAGGCAGGCGTCGATCCCCGCCGCGGTTCCGGCGCTGGTGATGATGCGCCCGTCCTGCACGAAGAGCACGTCGGGGTCCACGTCGATCTGCGGGTACATCTCGGCCAGGACGTGCGCGTACATCCAGTGCGTGGTCGCTCGACGCCCGTCGAGCACCCCGGCGGCGGCGAGCACGAACGATCCGCTGCACACGCTCATCACCCACGCGTCGCGGGCGACGGCATCCCGCGCCAGGTCGATCAGCCGGGGGTCCATGGAGCCCCAGTACTCCCTCGGCATCGGGCAGAAGATCACCAGGTCGGCCTCATAGGCGAACGAGAGGTCGTTCTCGACCTCGACGGAGAACCCGATCTTGGAGCGGACGAGGCCCGGCTCCGGAGCGACCACGCGGAAGTCGAAGTTCGGCACCCCGTCATCCGAGCGGTCCAGCCCGAAGGCCTCGCACGCCACCCCGAACTCGAAGGGCGCGAAGCCGTTGTCGATCACGCAGGCGACGGTCTTCATGGGTCCTCCTCGACGACACGCGATGTGGCAGTAATCCTACGCTCACTGTCTTCACTGCCACTCGTGACAGTTTAGCGCCGACCATAGCATTTCTGCCATGTTCATCGTCGTCGTCCTCTCAGCCCTGGGCCTCTGGGCCGTCATCGCCACGATCGTCGAGCTGCGCCGGGACGGATTCCGCCGGACGCCGACCGACTGGACCCGCGTCGCGGAGAGCGAGCGCACGGCGCGCGGGGAGTCAAGTCCCGCACACCTCTGACCGCACGCCCCGTAGTCTCTTGCGCATGAGCGATCCGCAGCAGCCTCAGCCCGCACAGCCGAACCAGCCGCCGTACGCGCAGCCGGCGCCCACGCAGTCCCCGTACGCGCAGCCCGCCACGAGCCAGGGCTATCCCGCGCCCGCCGGCTACCCGCAGGTAGCAGGCCCGCAGCCCGGCTACGGCGTCGCCCCGGCATCCGGCCCCGGCTCTCTCGGCCGCACGGCGTTCATCATCGCCCTGGTCACGGCGGCGCTGGGCCTGCTGTTCGTGATCCTGTCGCCGATCATCATCGCCGGCATGCGCGGGCAGTACGGCCTCTACGAGGTCATCTCCCTGGTCCGCTCGGTGCTGGGTCTCGCCCTCGGAGTGACCGCCCTCATCCTGGGCGTCATCGCCGCGCGACGTGGTTCCCAGCCCGTGCTTGCCGGAATCGCGATCGGCGTCGGCGGCGTCGAGGCACTGGGAGTCGTGTTCTCGCTGCTCTCGAACCTGATGTACGGCGTGCTGCTATGACCCCGCGGGCGTCTCGCGCAGCGTCTTGAGCTTCTTCTTCGTCAGCCGGCTGGAGATGAACAGCCATGCCCACACGAGGAACGCGAGCACCCCGATCACGGCACCCCAGATGCTCGCGCCGCTGAAGCCGTAGGCCTCGGTGTCCATGATCCGGTCGGCCGCGTGCACCGACCCCGACGCCCCGGTCTGGATCCACAGCGTCAGCAGGTTGGGCGTCGCCAGCAGCACAGCGACCACGACCAGCACCACCTTCACCCACGCAGGCGATCGGTAGGCGAGCAGCAGCAGCACCATCAGCGGCACCAGCGTGAAGCAGAACCCCACGATCAGCCCCACCAGGATCGCCCGCCCGGCGTCGTTCTGGGCGAAGTCCCCGATGAAGCGGGACCAGCCCACCGGCACGAAGTTCACGATCAGCACCACGGCGATGGCCGCGACGACGATCCCGATCCCGCCCAGGATCAGCACGCGCTTCCACTTGATGGCCTTGAACGCGTCGGCCCACAGGGCCAGCCGCTCACGGAACGTCGGACGCGTGGACCCGGCGGCCACTGCACCCAGCTGCGACCGCGGCGTTCCGGCGTCCGACGCCAGCCCCTGCGACGATCCCTGCACTTCCTCGGACATGCCCATCCCCCGGTTCCGCCGTCGTCGGCGACGGCACGACCCATCGTAGGCGCAGGCCATCGTCGGCGCAGGCATCGCAGAGACGTACGACGCCGTTATCGCAGAGACGTACGGCGCCGCCTCACTCCGGAAGCGGCTCGTCCCGGTACAGCGCCTCGAAGGTGTCGAGCGTGCGGTTGATGTCGTGCACGGCCACGCCGTCGAGCGAGGCCTTCTGCATCCGCTCGTACTCCTCGGGCGCGGCGGTCAGGACGCGAGTGAGCTTGTCGACCAGGTCGTCGACGTTCCCCGGCTCGAACAGGTAGCCGTTCTCGCCGTCGTGCACGAGGTGGGGCAGGGCGACGGCGTTCGCGCCGACCACGGGGAGGGCGGATGCCATGGCCTCCATCGTCACGATCGACTGCAGCTCGGCGATCGAGGCGATCGCGAACAGGGATGCCCGGGAGTACAGCTCGCGCAGCTGCTCATCGGTGACGCGGCCGTGGAAGGTGACGCGATCGCTCAGTCCGAGCTGGGCGGTGAGCGCCTCGAGCGCCTTGCGCTGGTCGCCGCCGCCGGCGATGTCGAAGTGCACGTCGAGCGCGGGGTCGAGCTTCGCGAGAGCGTGCAGCACGACATCGACCTTCTTCTCGCCGGTCAGGCGCCCGACGAACAGGATGCGGTTCTGCTCGCGGGGGCCGATCACGGGCGTGTAGTTGCGGCGGTCGATGCCGCAGCTGATCGGCACCACGCCCTTGATGTCGATCGTGTGCTCGAGGAAGTCGGCGGCCTTGCGCGTGGGGGTCGTGACCGCACGGGTCATGTCGAAGGTGCGCTTGGCGTCGTCCCAGGCCAGCTTGAGGATCGGCCGGTTGAGGAAGTCCGGCATTGTGGTGTGGTCGAGGATGTTCTCGGCCATCACGTGGTTGGTGGCGATCACCGGGATGCCGCGCTGGTGGGCGATGCGGGTGAGCCCGCGGCCGATCACGATGTGCGACTGGATGTGCACGACGTCCGGCTGCACCTCGTCGAGCACCTTGCGGGCGTAGTGCTTGGATCGCCACGGCCAGACGAACCGCAGCCAGTCGTGCGGCAGCCAGCGCACGGCGGGCAACCGGTGCATGGTCAGCGGCTCGCCCTCGATGATCTCGGTGTGGGTGGCGGAGCGACGGTAGGCGGTGTTCGGCGCGACGACGTGCACGTCGTGGCCGCGCTGGACGAGGCCTGCGGCGAGGCGCTCCGCGAAGCGGGCGGCGCCGTTGATGTCGGGCGCGAAGGTGTCGGCGCCGATGAGGATCTTCAGGGGACGTCCGGGAGTCAAGGAAGGATGCTGCCTATCTGTAGCTCAGGGGTCGCGGCGTCGTGCGCCGGCCCGCTCGGGCGCAGTAACTCTACCCGAGGGGGCTGGGCCGGGCCGGGAGGCCAGCCGTTCCCAGCGGATGCCGTGCGATCGGCCGTACGGTGGTGGCATGCGCCTGATCTCCTCCGCCGACCCGTCGCTGTGGATCCCCGTCACCGGGTCGCTCGGATTCACCGGCCGGCGACACCGCAAGGCCGCGATCCGGATGCTGATGGCGCAGGCCAACAGTGCGATGGGACGCGACGGCCGTCCGGGATCGCGCGTGGGCGCGTGGCTGGCGAGCCAGGCGATTCCGCTGGCGATGCGCAAGGCCGACGGCCGTGTGCTCGCCTGGACGTGGAAGGCCGAGCCCGAGCTGGTCGTGGCGATGGCGAACGTGCAGGAGCTCACCCCGCAGCTGCGCACCATGCGGGCGATGATGCCCATCGAGTACGACGACACCGAGAGCTTCCCGACCCCGCTCGGGGTGGGCGAGAAGCTGCTCATGCCGATGCCCGAGAACCCGGCGTCGCCGCCGTCGGCGACCTACACCTGGGACACCGGCACGCATCTGATCACGCTCACCGCGGTGTGCAGCGACCGCGAGCGGTTCGGCACGCTGGAGAAGCAGCTCGACGACCTGGCCCGCAGCATCCGCATCGCCGCCGACCTGACCGGCGGCGAGTCGAACATCCTGCAGCTCCCGCCGGCCTGACTCACCCCCGGGAGTACTCCGCGATCACGACGCCCGAGTCGAAGCGGGTCACCGCATCGGGCATCATTCCGGTCGGGGCGTAGGAGCGATCGCCGAACAGCCGGATGCCGTCGCCGAGCAGCACCGGGCTGATCTTCAGCACGAGGTGGTCGATCTCGTCGATGAGCGCGCCGGCGAGCGATCCGCCGCCGCAGAGCCAGATCCCGCGGCCGTCCTCGGCCTTCAGCTCGCGCACGACGTCAACGGGGTCGCGGTCGGTGAACTCGACGGCCTCGGCGCCGTCCGGGGCGTCGTGCGAGCGGGTGAAGACCACCTGCCTCAGGTGGGAGTACGGGTCGGGGAGCATGGGCAGGCCGACGGCGTAGGTGTTCCAGCCCATCACGACGGTGTCGAAGGGGCTGCCGTCGGCGGGCACGCCGGCGCGGTCGGCGAGCACCGTCGGAACGGTGCCGCGGTACTTCTCGCCGATGACGTCCATGTGGTCGCCCTCGGCGAGGAACCGGTCGAACTCTCCGTTCGGTCCGGCGATGAAGCCGTCCACGGAGACGGCGACGAAGTAGGTGAGTTCTCGCATCTGATTCCAATCACGACATGTGCAGTGGTTTGAGACTACAACAGGTGAAGTGGTTGCGCTAGTCTCGGATCATGGCGAAGAACGAGGCGCGACGCAACGCGCTGGCCGACGCGGGCATCACCGTGCTGGCCAGGGAAGGCTCTCGCGGACTCACGCACCGCGCGATCGATGCCGAGGCCGGTGTGCCCGTCGGCACGACATCGAACTACTTCCGCAGTCGCGAGAAGCTCATCGCCGGGCTCGTCGAGCGCATCGGCATCCGCCTCTCCCCCACTCCGGAGGACCTCGCCGCGCGGGCATCCGACGCCCCGACCCGCGAGCTGTTCGCCGACTACGTGCGCGACATCGTCCGGCGTCTCACCACGCACCGCGACGTGACGCTGGCGCTGTTCGAGCTGCGGCTCGAGGTGGCGCGGCGGCCCGAACTCGCCGCGGCCATGCGGGAGTGGCAGCATCAGGCGCTGGACGGCGACGTCGCCTTCAACGAGGCCGCCGGGCTTCCCGGAGGGCGCCGCGAGATCACCCTGTTCCACTATGCGATCGACGGCCTGGTGTTCGACCGGCTCACCTCCCCCATCGACCCCGGCACCTCCACCGACGACATCGTCGACGACCTGGTCGCGGGACTGCTGCGCTGACCGGAGCGCTTGCGACGAAGAACCCGCCCCCTGCGCGGACGCGGGAGGCGGGTTCTCGATGGACGACGCGGATCAGATCGTGACGTCGCCCACCAGGTTGACCTTGATCCCCAGGCCGTCGAACATGGCGGCCTTCGCGATCAGCGCCTTGTCGGCTGTCTCGGCGTCGGGCGCGTAGACCAGCTGCGCGTGGTTCGCCTTGTGACGGGCCATGAACTGGTCGCGGCTCTGGCCGTGCAGCACGACGTGCGCGATCGGCCACTCCGGGTTGGTCGCGTCCTTGCGGCGCTGGGTCTCGGCCTCGGGGAGCTCCACGACGGATGCCCGGAAGATGTCGGCCTGCAGGATGCCGTCGGCGATGAACACTCGGGAGAGCACGACCTCGCCGGGCTTGGAGACGCCGTTGATGGTGGCGCCGCCCGCGGGGAAGAACACATGGCCCTGGCGCCATCCCTCGGCCTTGTCCCAGCCGCCCAGGTGCGAGGCGGGCACCGAGCCGGAGATCTCGTACACCCAGACGAACTCGCCGTCGTGCTCCTCGCCCCAGCGCACGTCGTGCAGGGTGTTGTCCGGCACCAGACCCATCGCCCGCCACACCCGGTCGGTGATCAGCGCGTCGACCGCCACGCCCTCGTCGGCCTCGTTGAAGTGCGGGAAGGCGCGGCCCTCGTGCAGCACGCGGGAGCCGTCGCGCGAGGTCACCGGGGGGCGCTCGGTGGAGTTCAGGATGCCCTCGGCCAGGTCGGAGGCCGGCACGAGGTCCTTCAGGCCCTGCTGGTACTGGATGCCGACAGCGTCGAGCCCGAAGTCGTCGGCGATGCGGAGGGCGGCGATGTACATCTTCAGCTGCCACTGCACCTGCTCGCGGGTGAGCTCGGTGGCGGCATCCTCGCCGTACTTGAAGGTCATGCCGTGGTCGACCAGCCAGTCGTAGGCGGCGTCGGCCTCGGCCTCGGTCACCTCGAGCATCTCGGCGTACAGCGCCGACTGCGACAGGCGCTCCTTGTAGATGCCGATGGTGTTGAGCAGCTCATCGTCGAAGATCGCGTTGTACATGCCCATGCAGCCCTCGTCGAACACGCCGATGATGGCCTTGTCGGCGAGCAGCTCGGCGGCGAGCGCCTGACCCAGCTGCTTCTCGGCGGAGTCCGGAAGCTCGGGCAGGGCGCGCACGTGCGAGGCGTCGTGCGTGATGCGGCCGGTCTCGGTCCACTCGCGGATGCCGCCGGTGAACCAGTCGTCGGTGAAGTCCACCGACCAGGTGGTGGCGTACTCCTTGCCCATCTTGGTGAGGCCCGCGTTCAGTCCGAGCAGTCCCACCAGGCCCGGCCAGTCGCCGGCGAAGTTCGCGACGGTGAGGATCGGGCCCTGGTGGGTGCGCAGACCGGCGAGCACGTGATGCGAGTACTGCCAGTTCGCGATGGCGACGACGAGCGGGGCATCGACCGGGATGCTCTTGAACACCTCCATGCCCATGCGCTGACTGGAGATGAAGCCGTGCCCGGTGGCGGGGTCGACGCCGAAGGGCCGGATGACCGACCAGCCGAGCCCCTCGAGCACGCCGGTCACACCGGTCTCGAGCTCGACCTGAGTGGGCCAGCCGGCGACGTTCGCGGACTCGCGCAGGTCGCCGGAGGTGATCAGGTAGGCGGTCTTCGGCGCCGCCTCGGGGCGGGTGACCGGGGTGGGGAGGGTGTAGCTCATGGGATTCTCCGTTGTGGGTGTGAGGTTCAGGTGAGAGTCAGGGTGCGGGTCTCTCCCGCATCGAGATGGATGCCGCGACCGGCGACCTCGCCGCGGAGCCGCAGCTCGTCGAGGTCGAGCGCCCCGCCGTGGAGCCGCAGGGTGATCACGTCGTCACCGATCTCGACGCCGCCCCATCCGGTTGCGGTGGTGAACAGGAAGCGGGCGTCCCCCGGCAGCACCGGATCGAACGAGAGCGTGCGTGCGCCGGCATCCCACTGCGCGCCGCTGGCGCCGATCAGCAGCCCCCAGGATGCGAGGGAGCGGGCGTAGTGGTTGCCGCACTCGATCTCGTTCCACGGGCTGCGGTGCGCCCCGTCGTAGCGCGCCCGCAGCGTGCGCTCGATGCGCAGCGCGTCGTCGTACCGCCCGGCGAACAGCAGCGAGACCGCGACCTGGTGCTCGATACCCGTCCACACCTCGTCCGCGTAGACGAACGGGAGGGCGGGGCGGCCACCTTCGGGCCAGGACGCCAGCAGCAGACCGCCCTCATCGTTCAGCGCGTACACCCTCTGGGTGCTCTCGTGGTCACGCAGGTCGCCGCGGTGGTTGTGCTGCACGATCGCGTCCAGCGCGGAGCGCACATGGGCTTCGGGCAGCAGGTACCCGAGACCGCCCAGGAAGGCGTGGAACTGGCCGAGCAGCTGATCCGACAGCACGCCGTCGCCGTACTGGTAGCGGTGGGCGTCGACGTCGTCGATCACCTGCCGGTAGTACTCGCCGTTCCACAGCACGCCCTCGATCGCGGCCGCGACGTGGTCGGCGCGCAGTGCCCACTCCTGCGCGCGAGCCGTGTCGCCGAGATGCCCCGCCATGCGAACACCGGCGCGCAGCGCGGCGAGGTGGATGATGTTCGAGAGCGGCTCGACACCATGGAACTCGATGTCGTAGGTGTTGTGCATCTCGCCGTCGAGCAGCCCGTCGCCGTCGTGATCCCATTCGCGCGCGGCGTAGTCGAGGGTGCGCGCCGCGGCGGGCCACAGCTCCCGGAGGAACTCGTCGTCGCCACAGAAGCGCCACTCGCGGTGCAGGCGCAGGAAGGTGCCGAGCTGCCCGTCGACGGCGGGGCCGATGAACCAGCGGGGAGCCCCGAAGATCCTGTTGCCGCGGAACTTCTGCGCGCCGCTCTCATCGGTCTCGAGCAGGTACTCCGCCCGACGGGCGCTGCGCTCCAGGCCGGGGAACAGCCAGGCCGCGGTCTGCGCGTACGACCAGACGTGGGTGCAGGTGCCCTCGCAGGAGCCGCCGTGGTCGAACGACCCCTCCCAAGCGGCGAAGACCGGTCCGTCGCCGAGCTCGGGGGTGGGCGATTCCAGCACGAAGCAGGTGGTCGAGCGGAGCGCGGCGATGTTGGCGCCGACCGCATCGGCGAGCACGGGGTCGAGGGACCCGCCGTAGAGCTCCTCGACGAAGGCGTCGGTCGCGCCCTCCAGAGCGGGCAGGTCCCGGTGCAGCTGCGCCGCCGCGGCCCAGGCATCCGGCCAGCGCACCGCGTAATGGTTGCGCACGATGGGACCCAGCTCGTCGCGCAGGTCGGGCGCCCCGTCTTCCAGAGCGTCATCGAAGATGATGTGCCCGTGCCATCCCCGCCGGCGGTTGGGGAAGCTCCAGGCCAGCACGAACTCGAAGTCGCGTTCCTCGCCCGGCGCGAGCGTGTGCACGATGCCGAGCGATCCGGTGCGCACGCGGGGCAGCTTGGCGAGCATCTGCTCCTCGGTGAGCGCAGGCGCGTCCGGATCGGCATCCCTCTCGGCGAACAGCCCTCGGGGCTTGTCCTCCAGCGTCAGCCGCGCTTCGGGCGCGAGCAGGCCGTCATCGGCCAGGTCATTCCAGAACAGCCGCGCACCGTCGGGCCAGTAACTGGTGACCCACTGCGGCTTGACGGTCGTCGACGAGTCGGTCGTCGTCAGGCTCATGGTCCCATAGCCGGGGTCGTCGTGATCGAGGTCGATGTCGAAGTCGAGACCGCGGATGCCGTCGCTCTCGCGCCAGCGCACCGACTGCGTGCCGCGCATGCCCCAGGGCGCGTCCGGCCCCGGCGCGCCGCGGCCGGCGGTGTGGCTCATGCTGCCGACCACGGTGACGGTGACGGGTGCGTCACCGGGATTGACGACCCGGTAGCGCAGCACGGCGGCGGGGATGCCGGAGGCGTCGGCGTCGAGCGGCACGAGCGGCGTGAACGCGTGCAGCGACACGGTCACGGGGAGCGTCGCGTCCGTGAAGTCGATGTCGACGACGGGATACTCGCCATGCAGGCCGGCGGAGTCGAGCCGCGGAAGGCCGGCGAGCTCGTCGAACCCGTAGCCCGCATCGCGGTCATGACGTCCGCTGCTGCGTGCCTCGAGCACGCGGGTGGCCGAGGGGCCGCCCTGCGGGGCGGCGTGGATCGCGAAGAAGGATCGAGGGTTGAGGCGTCCCTTGTCGGGCAGGTTCTCGAACTCCCAGTCGCGCAGCTCGCCACGTGCGCCGAGCGACACGTTGCCCGTGCCGATTCCACCGAGCGGGAACGCCACGCTCTCGGCGGTGTGCGGGATGCGGCGGGCGCGGCGGCTCATCGGTCGCCGTCCCGATGTGCCTCGTCCCGGTGGGCCGCGTCCCGCTGCGACTCCGCGAGCTCATGCACGACCTCGGCGGTGCCCGCGTAGAGGCGCAGGTAGCGGTCGAACAGTTCGTCGTAGGCTGCACGACGGGCCGGGTCCGGCTCGATGCGATCCACGACGGGGTTCCAGTCCTCGATGCGCGGCGCGGCACCGGCAGGCGCGACAGCGGTTGCAGCGAGGAACGCGGCACCGTAGCTCGCGCCGATCGTCGTGGCCGGCACCTCCTGCACGAGCCCCGTTGCATCCGAGACGATCTGCAGCCAGAGGCGCCCCTGCGTGCCTCCGCCGACGGCGACGATGCGGCGGATGTCCGCCCCCGCCTCGCGCATGGTCTCCACGTTGTGTCGCACGCCCAGTGCCGTGGCCTCAAGAGCGGCGCGGTACAGGTCACCACGCCCATGACGCAGCGTGAGCCCGGCGATCACGCCACGGGCATCGGGATCCTGGATGGGAGTGCGCTCGCCCGCGAAGTACGGCAGGAGCAGCAGCCCGCGCGCCCCGACGCCGGAGTCGGCCGCCTCGGCGAGCAGCTGCGGGTAGTCGGCATCCGTCAGGTCCTTGAGCCAGGCCGTGAGCGCGCCCGAGGTCGACATGCCGCCCGCGAGGTTCCGGGTGCCGGCGAAGGCGCCGGCCGTGGTCCACATCGAGGGCGTGCGCAGCGTCTCGGCGACGGTCGCCACGAGGAACATCGTGGTGCCGTACATCAGCATCAGGTCGCCGATGCCGTGCGCTCCGGCGCTGACCGCCTCGGTCCACGCGTCGATCGTGCCCGTGATCACCGGTGTCCCCTCGGGGATGCCGGTGAGGGCGGATGCCTCGGCCATGACCGCACCCGCGATGTCCCCTGCCCAGGTCAGCGGGGGTGCCTCGATCCGGTCGGCGTAGGCATCCCACCAGGGCGCGTGCCAGCGCTCGCCCTCCACGTCGTAGAAGGGGGAGACCTGGCTGGCGGACTGGTGGTCGAGCACGTAGGCCCCGGTCAGCCTGCGCACGAGCCAGGAGGCGGGCATGAACAGCCGCTTCGCCCGAGCCCAGGCATCCGGATCCTCCTCCGCGACCCAGACGATCTTCGCGCCGCCGGCCTGCGAGGTGAGCGACGAGCCCCCGACACGGGTGATCTCGTCCTCGCCGAGCTCGGTGGTGAGGCGGGCGATCTGCGCGGTGGAGCGCGTGTCCACGCCGTAGAGGATGGCGGGGCGCACCGGCTCGTCGTTCTCGTCGGCGAGCAGGATGCACGGGCCCATCCCGCTGACGCCGACGCCCGCGACCTCGGCATCCGGAACCGAGGTGAGGAGCTCCCGCGAGATCGCGACGAACTCGTCCCACCAGACTCGGCCGTCCATCTCCACCCAGCCGGTGCGGGGCCGATCGACATCGTGCGCACGCGTCGCGGTGGCGAGGATCGACCCGTCCTCGGCTGCCAGCACGCCCTTGGTGCTGGATGTGCCGATGTCGACCCCGAGGGTGCAGCGCATGTGGTCCTCCTCGGCCGATGCTGTGTTGTCCCGCGACCTCAGCGTACGCGAAATCGATTTCATGACGCAACCGGATACATGGACGCATCACAGGGGAACGGGCCGAGAATCCCGCGCTTCGCGCTCCCGAGCGTCAGCGCGAAGCTCTGGCGGCGCGCACTTCGTTGCGCAGCACGACGGTGCGCGCGGGCTGCTGATCGCCGCGGATGCGCTCCAGCAGCATGCGTGCGGCGGTGACGCCCATGTGCCGCGCCGGCAGGCGCACCACGGTGACCGCGCTGGGCGAAAGGGTGGTGAACGGAAGACCGCCGATCACGGCGACTCCGATCGCGGGTGGGGTCAGCGCATGCTCGGTGAGCACCTGGATCGCACCCACCCCGATCAGGTTGTTGCCCGCCACGACCGCATCGGGCGGCTCGGGCAGCGCGAGCAGTCGCTCCATGGCATCGCGACCGCCGTCGACCCGGAAGGACGAGAACGTGAGCAGATCGACCGGCGGCTCGATCCCCGCCGCGCGGTGCGCGACCCGCCAGCCCTCGGCGCGGTCGCTCGACGTCTCGATGTGCTCAGGGCCGCCGATGTACGCCACGCGCCGATGGGTCTTGAGAAGGTGCTCGGTCGCCATGCGCCCGGCATCGCGGTTCGCCATCACGACGCCGTCGATGTCGTAGCCGGTGCTGCGGTCCACGGCCACGACCGGCCTGCCGGTGGCGAGGATCTCGTCGAGACTCGTGTGATCGGATGCCGCGGCGAGGATCACGCCCGACATGTTCTCGGCCATGGCGATGCGCAGGTAGGTCGACTCCTTGTCGACCTGGGAGTCGCTGTTGCAGAGCACGACCGAGTAGCCGGCTTCGCTGGCCACGTCCTCCACACCTCGGGCCATCTCCGTGAAGTAGGGGTTCTCGATGTCCGGGATCACCAGGGCGATCACCTCGGAGCTCTGCCGGCGCAGTGTGCGGGCGGCGCGGTTCGGCGTGAAGTTCAGCTGCTCGGCCGCATGGCGCACCGCCGTCGTCTTCGCATCGGAGACTCCGACGCCGTTGAACACGCGCGACACCGTGGCCGGCGAAACCCCCGCCAGCTGCGCGACGTCATAGATCGTGGCCACGTGTCTCCTCGCATGAAACCCTGTGACGACAGGGTAGCGCGTTGAAATCGATTGCAACAGACGCGGCGAATAGGTACTGTGACGGAACACCCACACGCCGACACGAGGAAGTGCACGCATGCCCGATCTCAACTCCATCGCCGCCCTGCGACAGGTGCAGACACGTTCGATCTCACCGGAGAACTTCGACGGCACGGCCGGCGGCGGCGGGCGCGCCACCGAAGGGACCGGCGCCGACTGCGCCCGCGACCTCGGCCCCGGCTGGAAGATCTCGCCCAGTGTCGACATCAAGGCGGGCGAGACCTTCGAACTCGCCTCCATCGAGGGCGCTGGGAAGATCACGCACATCTGGATCACCACCCACACCGACAACTGGCGCACCCTGATCCTGCGGGCGTTCTGGGACGGCGCGGACGAGCCCGCGGTCGAGGTGCCGTACGGCGACTTCTTCTGCAACGGGTGGGGCGTCTTCGCGCAGGTGAACTCGCAGGCCATCGCCGCGAACCCGCACGGCGGCTTCAACTCCTACTGGCCGATGCCGTTCCGCGACGGGGCGCGCCTCACGATCGAGAACACCTCGGTCGTCGACGTTCGGGTGTACTACCAGGTGACTTACGAGATCGGCGGCGACCATTCGAACGACGCCTACTTCCACGCGCAGTGGCGGCGATCCAACCCGCTGGAGGAGCTGACGCCGCATGTGATCCTGGAGGGCATCGAGGGCGAGGGGCACTACGTCGGCACCTACATCGCCTGGGGCGTGAACTCGAACGGATGGTGGGGCGAGGGCGAGATCAAGTTCTACCTCGATGACGACACCGACCACCCGACGATCTGCGGCACCGGCACCGAGGACTACTTCGGCGGCGCCTGGAACTTCGACATCCCGGGCAAGGGCTACACCGAGTTCTCCACGCCCTACCTCGGCATGCCTCAAGTGATCCGCCCGGACGGGCTGTATGTGTCGCAGCAGCGCTTCGGCATGTACCGCTGGCACCTGCAGGACCCGATCCACTTCGCCACGGGCATCCCGAAGGTCGACATCCAGGCGCTCGGCTGGCGCAGCGGATGGCGCTACCTCCCGCTGCGCGACGACATCGCGTCGACCGCGATGTTCTACCTCGACCGCCCGACCGCGCGCCGCCCGAAGAGCCCGTCCGCGGACGACATGGAGGTCCACCTAGGAACGGCCCCGGTGCCCGACCTCGGCGCGACTCCTCCGCGGGTGTGACCATGACGCACGCGACCTACCCCTCACTGTCCGGCCGGCTCGTCGTCGTCACCGGCGGCGGGCGCGGCATCGGGCTGCAGACCGTGCGCCGGTTCCTGGAGCAGGGTGCCCGCGTGGTGGTGCTCGACCTCGCGATGACCGCGGACGATGTGGATGCGGACTTCGTGAAGGTGGACGTGACGGATCCCGAGGCCGTGACGGCGGCGGCATCCGACATCGCCGATCGATTCGGCACCCCGGATGTCGTGCTCAACGCCGCCGGCATCGTGCGCTCTGCGAGCGCCGAGGACATGTCGGCCGACGACTGGCGGCAGGTGGTGGACATCGACCTGTCCGGCACGTTCTACGTGTGCCAGGCGTTCGGCCGACTCATGCTCGAGGCGGGTCGCGGGTCGATCGTGAACATCGCGTCGATGAGCGGCATCATCAGCAACTTCCCGCAGAAGCAGTCCAGCTACAACGCGGCGAAGGCCGGCGTCATCCACCTGACGAAGACCCTCGCAGGCGAGTGGGCCGCCCGCGGCGTGCGGGTGAACTCGGTCTCGCCCGGCTACATCGGCACGGACCTGACCGGAGCTCTGCTGGAGCGCGAGCCCGAACTGGGCGTCGTGTGGCGGGAGCGGACGCCGATGGGAAGACTCGGCACCCCCGACGAGGTCGCCTCGGTGATCCTGTTCCTCGCCTCCGACGAGTCGAGCTTCATGACGGGCTCCGACGTGATCGCCGACGGCGGGTACACGGTCTGGTGACATGAACCGCCGGCCGGCTTCGATCGCGAGCCTCGCAGTGAGCGCCGCGCTGCTGGCCGGATGCTCCGCGGCATCCGCTCCGATCGAGGCCGTGACCGTCGCGGATGCGCCGACCGCGATCGGCGTCTCGGACGGTGATCTGTGGCCGAGCTGCTGGTCGGACGACGGTGCGCTGTACGCCGCGAACGGCGACGGCGCGGGCTTCGGCAGCACGTTCAGCGACATCGTGATGAACCGGATCACCGGAACCCCGGCATCCGACGACCTGGAGGGCGAAGGGCTCGTGTCCGGCGACGCCCTCGGCCAGGTCTGGACGGATGCAGAGGGGTACACCCGCAAGCCGACCGGGATGCTGTGCACGGGCCGCGCCCTGTACCTGGCCGTCCAGGATCTCGCACCCGACTTCAACGCGGCCCCGAACGCGACGATCGCCCGCAGCGACGACCACGGCAGGACGTGGAGTTGGGACCACTCGGCGCCGATGTTCGAGGACGGCGTCTTCACCACCGTCTGGTTCGCCGACTACGGCGAGGATGCCGAGCGCCGTCCCGACAAGGATTACGTCTACGCGTACGGACTCGACGGCAACTGGCGCGACTCGTTCACTGATATCGTGCCCGACCCGACCGAGCTGTTCCTCGCACGCGTCCCCGTCGCCTCGGTGCAGGACCGCTCGACGTGGGAGTTCTACGCAGGCGCACCGGGCGCCTCCGAGGCCACCTGGGCGCACGACATCGCTGCGAAGAAGCCGGTGCTCGTCGACGACCGGCGCACCGCCCACGGAATGAGCGTGATCTCGCAGGGCGGGGTCACGTACCTGCCGAAGCACGACCGCTATCTCTACACCTCGTGGACCGAGTACACGTTCGAGTTCTACGAGTCACCGCAGCCCTGGGGACCGTGGACGCCCGTGCTCTCCGAGGACTTCGGCACGTACCCGTGGCAGGCGGATCGCATCGGCGGCTACGCGACGACCGTGCCGTCGAAGTTCGTCTCGGATGACGAGAAGACGGCCTGGGTGCAGTCGAACGTCTGCCCCTGCGCGCCGGCGGGCGTCACGTCGTACTGGTTCGGGCTGAGGCAGATGACGCTCCCGGGCTGAGCGCCCGGGTCCGCTGAGACGTCGCCGCACGGCGACCTGAGAAAGGAGAGGCAATGACGCCCCTGAAGAGAATCGTGGCGGGTGCCGCCGCGGCATCCCTCGCGACCGTCGCGTTCGCGGTGGCCGCAGCACCACCACCGGCGGAGGCGACCACGGCACGCACACCGGCGACCGTCGTCGAGAAGCTGACCGGGCCTGATGCCCCGAACAACACCTGGGGTCGCTGGGACATCAAGGCCACCGATCTCGGCATCATGTGGGACGACGGCGCAGGGCATGTGCTCACGGCTTTCGGCGACACGTTCGGCAACTCCTGGACCGGCCCCGGCGGCGGCGCGCCGCCCAACGGCAACTGGCGCAGCAACGTGCTGGTGCGCTCCAGCGACGGCGACCTCGCCGACGGGATGCTGTTCGACTGGGCGGCCCAGGGGCCGCAGGGCGTCGCACGCGAGATCATCCCGTCGAAGAAGATCAACGGTGTCGAGATCACCACGATCCCCACGACCGGCATCTCGGTCGGCAAGCGGCAGTACCTCGGGTTCATGTCCGTGAAGCAGTGGGGCCCGCCGGGTGTGTGGGACACGAACTTCGCCGGCATCGCGTACTCGGATGACGGCGGGGGCACCTGGAAGGTGTCGGACACGCGGTGGGAGAACGCCGACGGACACGACCCCTTCCAGATGCAGGCCTGGGTGCAGAAGGGCGGCACGATCTATGTCTTCGGCACGCAGAACGGGCGCAACGGCCCAGCATCCGTGGCCAAGGTGCCCGCGTCGAAACTGCTGGACAAGTCGGCCTTCCGGTACTGGAACGGCACGGACTGGAGCCGGAAGGAGTCCGACGCCGTTCCGGTGATGGATGCTCCGATGAGTGAGATGTCGGTGCAGTACGACGCCTACAGCAAGCGGTTCCTGATGATGACGCTGTCGGGTGAGGACATCATCATGCGCACCGCGACCGCCCCGGAGGGCCCGTGGACTCCCGCGCAGACCGTGGCGAGCTCCACCGACTACCCCGCTCTGTACGGTGGGTACTTCCACCCGTGGAACAAGGACGGCGAGATCTACTTCACGATGTCGCAGTGGAATCCGTACAACGTCTATCTGATGCGCCTGCGCATCGACCGCGACGGGAACATCATCGACCCGAACCTGGTCACGGATGCGAGCTTCGAGCGCTCCACGACGCTCGGCGACGGAACGAACGGCACCTGGGCGGCGAAACCGAACTCGGGCATCGACAACGCCCCGGCCGCCGGCTTCACCGGGGACCACCGCGCGTTCGTCCGGTACAACAGTGGATGGCGGGACATCTGGCAGGACGTGGCCGTCGAACGCGGTGCGAAGTACCGGCTGACCGGGTTCCTGCGCACCTCGGTGAACAGCGACAACGGGTTCTTCGGCGCCCGGACGCTGGACGGCGTCCCGATCGGCGAGATCAACTTCCACTCCGTCGGCGCCTGGACCCGGTTCACCGTCGAGTTCGATGCGGGCGACCGCGACGCCGTGCAGGTCTTCGGCGGCGTGTGGACCAACAGTGGCGACATCTGGATGCAGCTGGACGACGTCTCGCTGACGAAGGTCCGCTGAGCATGACGCGGTGGGAGGGCCGCGCGGGCCCTCCCACCGCACCCACGACGCAGAAGGAGCAGATCATGACGCAGAGGTTCGCGTTCCACGTGGTGACAGACAAGCCGATGCATGTGGGTCAGCAGATCGTGTTCGACGAGGTCAATCGAAGCGGGGTCTGGCGCCGTGTGCAGGAACGCGCCCCTGAGGTCGCTCGGATCTATGCGGATGCCGCATCCGACAGGCCGGTTGAGTTCGATCACCATCTCGCCGTCGCCTTCCGAGAATTGGCCATGGAAGACGTGCGAGCAGAGGAGTTCCCCGATTATCCGTCGAGGCGCAGCAGCCTCTACGTATCGGGGACACTGGCGGATGCCGAGGGATGGTGCTCGCTCTTCGTCGACTGGGGCCGCCCGACTTATCAGATTGTGCGCCTCACGATCGACGGTCGATGGTTCAGCGGCGACGCGCGCAACTGCTTCGTGGGCACGGCGGATCGAGCGACGAATCTTGACCTCGCCAGAAGATACTGGTCGAACGCCGAAAAAGCCGGCGACGGCCAACCGATCTTGGAGACGCTGGTCGACGGGAGGATCGAAGTCGTGGAGATCATCCGCACCGTGAACGCGAACCTTTCCCCGTCGGCGTCAGAGGAGCAATGAGGATGACCGACTCGAAGCGCACGCGGGGCCTGATCCTGAATGGAGCATCTGGCGTCGGAAAGTCGCGCACACTGCAGGAACTCGGGGCGCTGCTCGGCGAGAAGGCCGTGGCACACGCGCTCGTCGATCTCGACTTCCTGACACTGTCGTGGCCCCGACCGCAGGACGATCCGTGGGGCGGACAGGTCGCGCGCGAGAACCTGGCCGCGGTGACCTCGAACTACCGGAGAAACGGCATCGAGCGCGTCGTGGTCGCTCACGTGTACACAGATAGGACTCATCTGGACGGCTGCCGAGCAGCTCTCGGAGCGGCATCCGCCGACGAGGCACCGTTGATCCGGCTGCGAGCCTCGCGCGCTGTGGTCGAACAGAGACTCCGCGCCCGGCACGCCGCGGACGCCCCGTGGGAACTGGACGGGTTCCTCGCCGGGCACGACGCCCTCACCCACGCCCTCGATGCGGCGGACCTCGACGATCACATCATCGATGTCGATGGCCTGGACCCTCGAGCGGTCGCCGAGCGCGTCATCGAAGCGGCAGGATGGTGACGGCATGACGGACATCTCCCTTGCGGATGCGGAGCCCGCAGACATCACCGGGCTCGCTGACGCGTTCCGCGACTGGCCCAAGCCGGCCGCGCTCTTCGAGCACTACCTCGATGAGCGGCGAGCCGGCCGGATCGACGTGCTGGTCGCGCGACGGGACGAGAGCCCGGCCGGATACTGCCTGATCATCTGGGAATCCGCATATCCTCCCTTCCGAGAAGCGGGCATCCCGGAGATCTCCGACCTCAACGTCCTGCACGCGCACCGCGGTGCAGGGCTCGGTCGCCGGCTGCTCGACGAGGCGGAGAGGTGCATCGCGACGAGAGCGGGCACCGCCGGCCTTCGCGTGGGTCTGTATGCCGATTACGGCATCGCGCAGCAGATGTACGCGCGCCGGGGGTATCTGCCCGATGGCCGCGGCGTCAGCATCGACGGGGAGCCGGTGCCGCCGGGCACCATGATCGCGCTCGATGACGAACCGGTCCTCGCACTCACCAGGGCACTGAGATGACGCCGACTGTCCCTCGTGTGGTCTTTCGAGCGCTTCGCGGCGGAACCCCCGATACCGGTGCCTGATCGGGATGGTTCGGGTCCGCCGGGCCGGCTCTGCCTGAGCCGGCCCGGCGCACGTGACGTCGCAGTTACGCCAGGCCCTGCACCCGGAACTGCTCGGAGTGGTACACGCTGCTGTTGCCGGTGTTCCACTGACTGACGCTCAGATGCAGGTCGCCCAGAGTGGACCCGGGGATGATGTAGCCGCCGTAGAGCTGCGCGACGTGCGTGGCATCCTCCGACCCCCAGCTGCCGCCCCACAGCAGGGTCGTCTTCGCAGCCGTGTAGAGGTTGTCGGTCGGCGTGTTCAGCACCATCGCGTCGATCCGGTAGTCGGCCGCGTTGAACCACGTGAGGATCCACTTGCCGCCCAGCGGTCGCAGGCACATCTCGCCGAACTTGCCTGGCAGCACCTCGGTGGCGGGCTTCCCCCAGCCCCACGACCCATTCGCGAATCCCCACGGCTCATAGGCGGACAGCTGCGTCATCTGGCTCGATGCCACGCGGTACAGCACGATTCCCTTGTCACGCTGGAACCCCGTCCCGTAGCTGTAGACGTAGCCGTCGTTGCCCAGACCCCAGGTGATGCACTGGAAGCGCCCGCCCGCCATGTCCGCCGGGAACTTCAGCCCGGTGTGGAACCAGGTGGCTCCGCTGTCGTCGGATGCCCACAGCTCGGTCCATCGCACCATGCCGAATTCCGGACCGTTGACGATGGCATGCAGGTACATCCGCGATCCGATGGTGATGACATCCGAGGGGATGACCGTCTTGAAGTAGGCGTCATGCGGGTAGTACCAGAGCTGCGGGGCCACGCCGGTCGTCGCTGTCCCGGCGCCGGCGCATCCGTTGAACGTCACGCCCGCCGTCAGATTCGTCGTCGACGAGTACAGGGCCACGGGTGAGCGCCAGTTCGCACCGCCGACGTGATCGGCCCAGGTGTCGCCGAACACGAAGAGCAAGCGCCCGTCGGGGGTGCGCGCCGGGATGCCCAGGTCGGTCGCCCCGACGCCGTACTGCACGCTCGTCTGGGTGCCCGCCAGCACCTTCAGCCGAGTGACGGTCAGGGGCCCGGCGGCCGACGCAGCCGGTGCGGCCGTGATGCCGACGGCGGATGCCGCGCCCACCGCCCCCGCAGCGAGAGCACCCTGCAGCAGTGCGCGACGACTCATCCATGGTTGGCGGTACTGCTCGGTCATGCTCGACTCCTTCGTCGTGAGGTCGGCTTCAGCGGCCTCTTGGTTCGGCCGACGCTACGTCGGCCAGGTTCTCCCTCGCCCATGCCTCGATCTGCTCGGCGACCTCTCCGGCCGAGAGTGCATCGGTGTCCAGCACCGTCACCGGCCAGCGCGGATCGTCCCCGCTCAGCGTCTCCCAGCGCGACCAGTCCATCGCCACCGGCGTGTCCACGCGGATGACCTCCGGCGCGTGCTGCGGATCCTCCGAGTGGCGCCGGAACCACTGTCCGAACCGCAGGTGGTGTACGAGCGAGTCGGCTGGTTCGCCCCGGCCGATCAGGCGCGCCTCCTGCACCTGCGGTGATGCCGCCAGCACGCAGATCGCGATCCCGTCGAGCTGCTCGGCGGACGGCACGGCGAGCAGCTCACCGGGCGGCACCTGGCCGAACAGCAGCACGTGCTCGCCCCGCGACTGGGCCTCGAGGGCGAAACGGACCCACCGCTCGGTGGCGTCGTGACGCCAGGCCGTGTCCGCGCCATCGGGCACGCCGATCGAATCGAACTCGACGCGGATCACGGGAGTCCCGAAGTCGACCTCGCGCAGCAGATCGAGGGCGGTCGACTTGCCCGTCCCGCTCGCGCCCGTCACCGACAGCAGCATCCTGGTCCTCCGCTCACTTGAGTCCGGCCATCTTGATGTTCCCGATGATCTGGCGCTGGAAGATGAGGAAGAGGATCACGACCGGAGCCGCGGCAAGGACCGATCCCGCCATCAGCAGGCCGAGCTCGGTGCTCCGCTCGGAGCGGAACGTGGCGAGATACTGCTGCACCACGAAGCGCTCAGGGGTCGTGATCGTCATGATCGGCCACACGTAGGAGTTCCAGTAGGCCAGGAAGGCGGTGATCCCCATCACGACGAACGGCGGCTTCGACAGGGGCAGGAAGATGCGCCAGAAGATCTGGAAGCGGCCGCATCCGTCGAGCATGGCCGCCTCCTCCAGGCTGGCCGGGATGTTCAGATAGAACTGCCGGATGAAGAACACCGCTCCCGCGCTCGCAGCCCCCGGGATCACGAGCACCGCGAGCGTGTCGAGCATCGACAGGCGCGTGACCACGATGAAGCTCGTCAGCAGGATCGTCATGCCCGGGATGAACATGGTCGTGATGACCGCAACCCACAGCGTGCGCTGGAACCGGAAGTTGAGGCGCGCGAACGCGTACGCCGCGAGCGAGTTCACGGTCAGGCTCAGCACCGTGAAGAGCACGGCGCCGAGGAACGTCCACAGCATCGTTCGCGTGAACGTCGGGTCGGCGAGGATCTGCGCGTAGTTCTGCCAGCGCCACACCTCGGGGAAGAACTGGAACGGCGTCGAGACGACCTCGGTCTTGGACTTGAAGCCCGCGATCACCATCCAGGCGAGCGGGAAGAGCGCGGCGACGAGGAAGATCAGGCCGACGACGACCTTTCCGGCCAGCGCGAGCCAGCCGCCCGACGTCCGCGGCAGTTTCGACCGGCCGGAGGGCTCCTTGCCCGCGAGCACGATACGGGTGGTCTCACCCTGCATGACGGCCATCAGTCGACCAGCCTCTCGGAGTTGACGAACTTGAACACGAGGGCCGAGACGGAGCCCAGGACGACGAACAGCAGCAGTGCTGCAGCGATCGAGTAGCCGACGTTGATGTCGTTGCGGAAGTGGTTGAAGATGAACAGGTTCGGCAGTGTGGTCGAATCCAGGGGCCCGCCGCCGGTCATGACGAGGGGGAGCTCGAACTGCTGGATCGCCGCGACGAACCCGGTCACGAGCAGGTAGAGGAAGACGTTCTTCATCTGCGGGATGGTGATGTAGAAGGTCTTCTGCCACCAGCCGGCGCCCTCCATCGCCGCCGCCTCGTAGTACTCGGTCGGGATGTCGACCATCGCGGCGACCATGATGAGCGAGGTCAGGCCCATGCCCAGCCAGACGGCCGGAATCGCGATCGCCAGGAGCGCCCAGGCGGGATCGCCGATCCACGCGATCGGATCGATGCCGAAAGCGCCGAGGAAGGCGTTGAGCAGACCGCCGGAGTAGTCGTAGATCAGCACGAAGATGATCGACGTGATCACGCCCGAGATGATGGTCGGGACGTAGATGCTGACCTTGAGGATGCTGGCGAAGCGGCGCGACACCGCGACGACCAGGCTGGAGAACAGGTACGCCAGCACGAGCATCGGCGGCACGGTCATCAGCACGAACACGAAGCCACGGCCGATCGTCGCGATGAACAGGGGGTCGCTCAGCACGTCGGTGAAGTTCTTGAACCCGACGAACACGGGCTCCTTGTAGAAGCTCCAGTCCTGGAAGGACAGGAACCCCGCGTAGAAGGCCGGCCAGATCACGAAGATCCCCAGCAGGATCAGCACCGGCGCGAGCATCAGCAGCGCGAGCTTGGTGTCCCTGTAGCGGTAGCGGTCATGGCGCTGACGCTGTTGGCGCCGCACGCCCCTCTCGGCGGTGGTCATCGGTGGTCCCGTCCTGTCGGCATGGTTCCGGGAGCCGGCGCCAGTCGGCCGGCTCCCGGATCTCGGATGTCAGTTCTTCGGCGCCTTCTCGGGCAGCTTCTCGCGATCGATCACGGTCTGGATCGCCTTCTCGGCCGTCGCGATCGCGGCATCCGGTGTGGCAGCGCCCTTCATCACCGACTCCATCGCGGTGCCGACGGCGAGGGACACGTCCCACGGGTAGGTCGGCTCGGGGATGGCGGTCGGGGCGATGTCATCGACGACGACTTTCGACCAGGGCGCCTTCGCGGCGGCCTCGTCCTTGGCGACGGCATCCTGCACCGACTTGCGGACCGGGACCTTGGTGAACTGGGTATCCACGAAGAACGGCACGAGGTTGGCGGTGTCACCGGCGAGAGCCCACTCCAGGAACTTGCCCGCGGCCTCGGGGTTCTTGCTCTTCGCGTCGATCACCCACTTGAAGTTGCCGAGGGTGGTCGCCGTGCGGCCGTCGGCGCCGGAGGCGTTCGGGAACGCGCCGACGCCCGTGTTGGTCAGCATGTCCTTGTAGTCGGAGCCGATCTGCGACATCATCCACGAGCCGGACACCTTGAAGGCGACCTTCTTCTCGCCGAAGTCCTTGCCGCCGACGTACGCGTCGAGCGCCTGCTTGGCCATGTAGCCCTTGTCCCAGAGCTCCTTGTACTTCAGCATCAGGCTCTTGTAGCCGTCGTTGTTGATGTCGGGCTTGGTCCAGTCGTCGGTCAGCGCGGTGTGACCGGAGAAGTTGTACTGCTGTCCGACCGTGGACCAGGCGAAGGTCACGGCGTCGGATGCCGGGGAGATGCAGTACGTGCCCTTGGCGAGCGTCGGCTGGATCTTGGCGCAGTCCGCGAGCAGCTCGTCCCAGGTGGTGGGACCGGCCTCGGCGTCGACGCCGGCCTTGGTCAGCATCTCCTTGTTCCAGAACAGCACGGTCTGCGCCTCGAGCAGCAGCGGATACGCGTAGTACTTGCCGCCGATCTCGGAGACGGGCTTCGCCGCATCGATGATCTCGTCGAGCTTGGACTGATCGACGACCTTGTTGAGCTCGTAGAGCTGACCGGCGTTGACGGCGTCCTGGATGCTGCCGGAGTGCGTGTAGATGTCGGGAGCCTTGCCTGCAGCCTGCGCCGCCTTCATCTTCTGGTCCCACGCGTCGGCCGGAACCTCGGTGTCGACGACCTTGATCTTGTCCTGCGAGGCGTTGAACTTCTTGACGATGTCCTTGTACCAGGCGTTCTCCACCGGGGTGAAGGTGCGGTGCCAGAACTGCACCGTGGTGGCGCCGCCGCTGCCGCCGTCGCCGTCCCCGGCGCCCTGGCCGGGAGTGCTCGAACCGCAGCCGGCGAGAAGGCCGACCGCTGTGACCGCGCCGAGGGCGGAGAGGATCATCCGCCTCTTGCGAGAAGTGTTGATTGCCATTGGTTCCTCCTCAGGAACACGAATCGTCGTCGAATCGGGGCTGTGTTCGGCTGGTGCCGAGGGACACGGGCGGGCGAACGGGCCGCGCCGACCGGGTAGAGGTCACGTTAGACGAAATCGATTTCAAGCACAAGGGACTCCCTCAAGGCGCTCTGCGATCGAGTCGGGCGGAGAACCAGAAGACGTTGTACGGACCCCAGAGCGACAGCGTGAAGTACACGCTGCGCCCGTCGGCGGAGGTGTACCGCGGGTTCAGATAGGGCGAGTAGAGACCTGGGTAGTCGCTCGCCGACGCCAGCTCGATCGGCTCACCCCAGGGACCCCACGGCGTCGTCCCCTCGCGGATGTAGGCGTTCCCGGCATCCGAATAGGTCATGATCCAGCGGTCGAGATAGGCCGACCACATCACCGAGAGCTCGCCGATCGTGCCCTCGAGCACAGTCACCGCGTCGGTCATGTCCGCACTCCAGTGCGGCTGCGCGCCGTCGGCTCCTGCGAAGTACTCGTAGCCCGACTGCGATTCCACGGCGCTGCGCTCGGACCGCACGCGCATGAGTTGGACGCCGCCGAACCTGCCGGAGCGGATGCCCCAGATGTACACGTAGTCGGTGCCGCCGTCCGTGACGTGAGCCGTCGCGAACTGGACGAAGTTCGAGTCGCCCGGCCAGCGCACCCCGGGAACCGGATGCCAGCTGTCCCCGCCGTCGGAGGATGTGATCAGCGCGGAGTAGTTCGCATCCCAGGCCCCGGGGTCACCCCAGTGGGACACGGACATGTACGAGACGTACATGTCGTCGCCGACGGTGAATCCGTACGTGGGGATCTTCGTCACCTCGCCGCCGATGTCATTGGAGTCGTGGTCCCCTTCGACGAGCGCCGCGGCCAGGCCGATGTCATCCACGTGCCAGCCGTCGAAGGTGATGCCGTCGGTCGGATCGTCGTCGGTCGTCCACGCCGCGACATTCGAGCGCCAGAACCCGCCCTGGCCGCCGACCGAGTCGGGATCCCTCTCGCCGAAGGTGTCACCGAAGAGGAAGAAGGTCCGCTCGCCGACGTTCACCATCGAACCGAGATCGGTGCCCGCCACACCCACCGAGGCGGTGTCGTTCATGGCGCCGGGTCCGGTGAGCTGCGCGATCTCGGTGACGTCGGAGATGCCCGCGAGCACGAAGGGCTTGTCGGGGTCCGGATCCACCGCGACCGGCCCCTTCGCAGAGCAGGCGCCGAGCGCAAGAACGGATGCTGCGACGACGACCGTCGCGAGCGCTCGCCGAGGTGACGTGAGATGGCCCATGATCCTCCTTGATCTGGCCACACTCTACTGAAATCGATACCATTGCGAAATCGATTTCAATGCGGAAGGAGATCCGATGGGCTTGGCTGAGCGGTTCACGGAGGCGGCACCGGCGACGGCGGACGGCATCTGGCTGCGACCGGCGGGGGTCGCGGATGCCGAGCCGCGCTGGGGGCACGCCCACGGCATGCAGATCGGCATCCATCCGATCCCGGGCCCGCGCGGACTGCTGCGGGTGTTCACCCCGTACCTGGATCACCCGCGCGAGCGGCTCGTGAACTTCATCGCGGTGGAGCCCATCCCGCGAGGTGAGGACCGACGGGGATATTCCGAACTGGAGCCGAGTTCACTCGACCCCGGCGAGAACGGAAAGCGATTCTGGTCCGGTGACGAACCCGAGGGCCTCGCCGCACCGGGGGACCCGCTCGCACCGGGCCGCGGCGTGGTCGAGACGATCGACGGCGTCGAGACGCTGACCGTGTGGATCGGGGTGGAGCGGTTCGACAACGGGGCGGACGTGCGGGTGCGCGTCCGATTCCGCGCGGACCGCCCGCGCGAGGTGGAAGTGGCCGGATTCGAGAACGAGGGATCCGCACCGCTGCAGCGCCTGGTGCTCACCGCGACCATGGGCAACTGGGCGCGACTGCGCCGGCTCGAGCTGGCCGACCGGACCGTCACTCCGGCCGAGCTCTGGCCCGGGTTCGAGGGCACCGGCTTCACCGAGCACGGGCGGTTCGGACTGGCCGAGCTGCGCCGGGAGGGTCGGACGGCGGTGGTCAGCGCGATCGGCGACGAGGAGGAGCCGTGGTCGGTCGCCTATGCCGACGACACCGCGGAGCACTGGCGGTTCGTGGGTCTGCGGTCACGACAGACCTGGCGCGTCGACGACCCGCACCCCGAACTCGAGACCCTCGTCAATGCTCGGTGGTCGTACTGGGCGAGCGCCTCCGAGATACCGGGCGGGCCGGCGTTCGAGAACTTCGAGATATCCGAGCCCTTCCGCCAGGGCGCGAGCTTCCGCTTCGCCGTCGATCCACTGGACTGACGCCGGCGAGAGACCCCGTTCGACATGAGAAACCACCCCGCGCATGATCTCTCATGCGCGGGGTGGTCTCTCGAGGGGCGGAGCCGTCTCAGGCGTATGCGGCCACCACGCGCGCGACGGCCTCGCGCTCGGCATCCGTCGGCTCGTCCAGCGCCATCCGGCAGTAGGAGTCCGCGACGCCCAGCACCCGATAGCCCTCCTTCATGCGCGCCATGTCGCCGCCGATCAGGGCAACGACATCGTCGACAGCCGCCTGGGCGGCGGCGATCGCCGAGGCGTCCCCGGAGCGGCCGGCATCCGCCAGCGCCCGGAACGGCTGCGGCGTGACCGAGGAGACGCCCGAGATGACCCCCTGCGCGCCGGCGTCGACCGCGGCGATGAGATCGCGGTCGGCTCCCGTGTAGAGCTCGAAGTCCGCGGGCACGGCGGCGCGGTAGGCGGCCAGCTCGTCGAGCGACAGCTCGCTGACCTTCGCGCCGACCACGTTCGGCAGCCCGGCGAGCCGCACCAGCAGCTCGGGTGACACCGGGTTCCCGCTGCGCGCCGGGTAGATGTACACGTACAGCCGCCCGTCGCCCACGGCATCCGACACCTGCCGGAAGTAGTCGAACACCGCGTCGTCCGAGGCGCGCAGGTAGTACGGCGTCAGCGCCGCGAACTCGGTCGCGCCCAGCTCCCGGGCGACGCGGGTGAGTCGGACGGCCTCGAAGGTGCTGGGGCGTCCGACGTGCACGACGACCCGCATCCGGTCCTTCAGCTCGTCCAGCGCCGCCGAGACGAGTGCGGTGAACTCGTCGAGGTCGACGGCGGGGAACTCGCCGGTCGTGCCGAGGACGAACGCGCCCTCATTGCCGGACTTCCCGACGTAGCGGAAGATCGCGCGCGACCCCTCCAGATCGAGCGATCCATCGCGCCCGAAGGCCGTGGGGATCGCGGTGAGGATGTCGTAGCGGGTCACTTCTCGTTCTCCTTGTCGGTGCGGCGCGCACGACGCGCGCCCTTCTTCTCGATGTTGCGCACGGTGGACGTGAGCAGTTCGGGGTCCTGCGCGAGCTCCTCGCGGGCGTGCTCGATCTGCTCGATGCTGGACGTCGGCAGGATCGACTCCTCGAGCGAGGCGCGCTGCTCGCGCGGCTTGCGGGCGGCGCGGATCGCCGGCAGGGCGATGGAGAGCACGGCGAGCAGCAGCAGCGCGATCGCGATGGGGCTGACCACCGAGAAGAACGGCTTGGTCGGCAGGATGGCCATCGTGCGGGCGAGGTTCTCCTCCGCGAGCGGGCCCAGCAGCAGGCCGAGGACGACGGGGCCTGCCGGCACCTGCATCCGCTTGAGCAGCACGCCGACCACGCCGAAGACGAGCATCGTGATGACGGTCGACAGGCTGTTGGAGGTGGCGTAGGTGCCGATGATGCAGAAGATCAGGATGCCGCTCCACAGGTACTGCTGCGGCACGTCGAGCAGCTTGACCATGCCCTTCATCCGCACCAGGCTCAGGCCGAGCGAGAGCAGCGTGGCGAGGAGCATGATGCCGACGATGGAGACGACCAGGTCGGGACGGTTGGTGAAGAGCGTCGGGCCGGGGGTGATGCCCCAGATGATCATCGAGCCGATCATCACCGCCATGACCGAGTCACCGGGGATGCCCAGCGCCATGGTCGTGGTGAGCGAGCCGCCGAGCGTCGCGCTGGAGGCCGTGTCGGACGCCGCGACGCCCTCGATCGAGCCCTTGCCGAAGCGCTCCGGATGCTTGGATGCGCGGCGCGCCTGCTCCCAGCCGATGAGCCCGGCGATGTCGCCGCCGGCTGCGGGGATCAGGCCGACTCCGAGACCCACGCCACCCGAGATCGCGGTGGCACGACCGGTCTGCTTCATCTCGCCCCAGGTCGGCCACCAGCGGCCGAGGCTGGAGATCGGCCGCACCCGGTTCTTGCGGTGGGTGAGCAGCTGATCGAAGAGCTCCGCGATGCCGAAGAGGCCGATGATCACGGCGATGAAGTTCACGCCCTCCACCAGCTCCAGCGATCCGAAGGTGAAGCGCTGGTCGGCCGTGGCGGCATAGGTCCCCACGGTGCCCAGCATCAGGCCGAAGAGACCGGCGAGGATCCCCTTGACCATCGACTTGGACGAGATGCCGATCATGATGGCGATGCCGAAGATCACCAGGGCGAACAGCTCGGGAGAGCGGAAGTAGTCGCGGGCGAAGCTGGCGATGGGGACGGCGGCGACCGAGAACAGCACGAGGGATGCCAGGATGCCGACGGCCGAGACGATCGCGGAGACGGTCAGGGCGAGTCCCGCCTTGCCCTGCTTGGCCATCGGATACCCGTCCAGGGTCGTCGCGATGGACGCGGGCGTGCCCGGGGTGTTGATCAGGATGGACGGCACGCGGTCGCCGAAGTTGGCGGCGACGTAGATGGTGAGCATCACGGCGAGGCCCTGCACGGGCTCGAGTGTCATGGTGAAGCCCGCTGCGAGGGCGACGGCCATGGTGGCCGTGATGCCGGGGAAGGCGCCGACCATGAAGCCGAGCACGAGACCCACGCCCATGTTCAGCAGGATCTGGACGTCCAGCAGGGCGTTCAGGCCCTCAGCGAAAGCGTTCACAGGGGAATCCTCAGCAGCATGCCGAACACGACGTAGACGAACGCCGTGACCGCGACGGTGTAGATGATCAGGCTCAACCAGCGGCGGTGGCCGTAGACGAGCATCAGGGAGGCCATCAGCAGGCCTGCAGCGATCGGGAAGATCTCGATGCGGTAGCCCATCAGCACCACCGACCCCAGCGACCAGAGCGCGACGAAGGCGCAGGCGATCGCCAGCGTCGCGGCCATGCGCAGCAAGCCGCCGGGCTGGATGCGCTCGATGTCCTCGCGGCTCGGCGCGGGCCGCGAGATCGCGATGACGAGCAGGATGACGGCGAGGGCGACGGCCGCGACACCGAGCACTGTGGGCCAGAACCGGGCATCCATCTGCCCGGCCGCGGCCTCGCGGCGCAGCGGGATCTGCGTGGCCAGGAACAGGTAGCCGGCGGCGAAAGCGAGCGCGACGACGGCGAACGCGATCTCGAGCCCGCGCGACGGTGCCGCGCTCTGGTACTCGTCCTCGACGGGGGTGTCGGTGGTCGACATGGGTGTCCTCTCGAGAGGCCGGGACCGGGCCCGTGGACCCGGTCCCGGGGCACTCAGCCCAGCAGGTCCTTGAACAGGGTGAACTGGTCCTTCACGAACGAGGTCCACTCGGCCGAGTCGCGGTACACGACCAGGTTTCCGGCCTCCGTCTGGAACTTCTGGTAGCCGTCGGATTCGACGGCCTTCTTCACGGCGTCCTCGAGGGTCTTGTGCACGTCGTCCGGCAGGCCCTTGGCGGTGTAGATGCCGCCCCAGCCGCCGAACTCGACCTTCTCGCCGATGGCCTCCTCGACGGTGGGGACGTCCTTCGCGTCGGGGTGGCGCTCATCGTGCATGACGGCGAGGATCTTCACGGCATCGCCCTGCGCGAGCGCCTCACCGAGACCCGAGACCGCGGCGACCGTCTCGCCGGAGGCCGCGGCGCCGACGGCGGTGGCGCCGCCGTCGTACGGGACGGGCGAGAACTGGGCGCCGGTGGCGTCGGCGAGACCGACGGTCGCGGCCTCCCAGATCGAGCCGGCACCGGAGTTCGCGACCGTCACAGCACCGGACTTCGCCTTGGCGACGAGCGCTTCGAGCGAGTCGATGCCGCTGTTCGCGCCGACGGTGATCACGCCCGGTGCGAGCATGATCTGGCCGAGCAGATCGTAGTTCTCGGGCAGCACCTTGGCGCCCTGGGTGGTGTTGAGCATCGCGATCTCGACGGGCGCGAAGCCGATGACGTAGCCGTCGGCCTTCTGGCTGCCGACGTACTCCATGGCGAGGGCGCCGGCAGCGCCGGGCATGTTCTCGGGGACGACGCTCACGTCGAGGATCTTCTCGAGCTCGGTGGCGAGTGCGCGCGAGGAGAGGTCGGAGCCGCCGCCCGGGTTCGCCTGGATGATCAGGCGGATGTCCTTCTCGGGGAAGGCCGACTCGGCACCTCCCTCTTCGACCTTGGTGCAGCCCGCCAGGACGAGAGCGGTTGCGGTGACGGCGACGATGGCTGCGGCCGCTCGGGACATGCGGATGCGGGGCATCTTTGCTCCTCGGTGCTGGTCGACCGTGTTGTCGACGCTGGCGAGCGTAGCAGTGTTCACTGTTAACAGTCAACACCGAGACGTCGACCACGCATCCCGGTGAATCGACTCAGGGCGTCTGCTGCGGGAGCTCGCTGAGCATGCGGTCGCGGGCGCCGTCCAGGTGCGCCGTGAGCACCTCGGCCGCGCGCGCGGCATCGCCGCTGCGCATGACGTCCATCAGCACGACGTGGTCGCCGGCGGAGTCGTGCAGATCGTCGTCGTGGTTGATCGTGACGTCGAGCAGTGCCGTGAACGTCGGCAGGTACTGCTTCCAGGCGCCCTCGAGGCGGGCGTGGTCGGCGAGCACGTAGATCTGCGAGTGGAAGTCGAGGTCGGCCTCCACGAAGGCGGCATGGTCACCGGCATCCGCTGCCTCCGCCATCCGCTGGACGGCGTCCGCCATCGTCCGCCAGCGAGCGTCGTCCGCCACGCGGATCGCCCGCGACAGCGCGAGCTGCTCGAGCGCACCGCGCAGGCTGTAGAGCTCATCCACGTCTTCGCCGGTCAGCCCGACGACGAAGACGCCCCGGGGCCGCTGGATGCGCACCAGCTTCTCGAAACTGAGCTGGGTGAGCGCGTCGCGCACCGGTCCCCGACTGACGTCGAACTCCTCGGCGAGCGCCTCCTCGGTGATCCGCTCCCCCGGAGCCAGCACGCCGCGGACGATGCGCTGCCGCAGCACGTTCGCGATCTGCGCGCCCAGAGACTCGCCTCTTCTGACTGTGTCCGACACCGGCACTCCCCTTGTTGACTGTTGACAGGGTACATCCTCCGTCAAGGGGTCTAGGATCGACGAGGAATCCTTCCCCGAGCACCAGGAAGCGAGGTGGTTCATCATGTCGAGTGACAGTCACAGTCGCAGACACGTCATCCCCTCCGCTTCCGCACCGCTCGGCTGAGCGGCGGCGTCTGCTGCGACGCGCGCCACGGCGTTCCCGTAACCCCGCTCAGTGCGGCGGTGCCTTCCTAAGGCACGCCCATGACTCCCACCCAGCTTCAGACCGTCTCCGAGGCCGCCGACGAGATCCGTCGCCTCATCGCCCAGGGTGATCTGCCCGGCGCATCCGCCGTGCTGACCCCTCTCGCCGTTCCCGAGGTCGTCGAGCTCGTCGACCGGCTCCCCAACGACGACGCCGCGATCGTGTACCGCCTGCTCGCCAAGACCCGCGCCCTCGCGGTGTTCGAGGCCCTCTCCCCCGGCACCCGCGGCGACCTGGTGCAGGCGCTGCGAAACGTCGAGATCACTGCGCTGTTCGCCGAGATGGATCCGGATGACCGCGTCTGGCTGCTCGACGAGCTGCCGGCTTCGGTGGCACCCCAGCTGCTGCGCGGCCTCACCCGGCAGGAGCGCGACCTCACCTCCGGCATGCTCGGCTACCCGCAGGACTCCATCGGGCGCCGCATGAGCCCGGAGTTCGTCACGACGCATCCGCAGCTGACCGTCCGCGAGACGTTCGCGCGCATCCGCGCCGCGCTCGACAGCGCCGAGACCGTGTACACCGTGCCCGTGACCGACGCCCGGCGTGTGGTCGGGGTCGTCAGCCTGCGCGATCTGATGTCGGCGGATGAGGACGCCGTCATCTCCGACGTGATGAACGAGCCGCACGTCGCCGAGGTGACGGAGAACGCCGAGACAACGGCCCGCCGAGCCACCGACTACAGCCTGCTGGCCCTTCCGGTCGTCGACGGCGAGCAGCGGCTGGTTGGCATCCTCACCATCGACGACGCGGCGCGCATCCTCAAGCAGGAGGAGAGCGAGGATGCCGCGCGCCAGGGCGGCGTGGAGCCGCTGCGCCGCTCGTACCTGGGGACGCCCATCCGTCAGCTGGTGCGCTCGAGGGTCGTGTGGCTGCTCGTGCTCGCGGTCGGCGCGACCCTGACCGTGCAGGTGCTGGACACCTTCGAGGCGACGCTCGCGCAGATGACCGTGCTCGCGCTGTTCGTTCCGCTCCTGATCGGCACGGGCGGGAACACGGGCAACCAGGCGGCGACCACGGTGACGCGCTCACTCGCGCTGGGCGAGGTCAGCCCGCGCGACGTGCTGCGCGTGCTCTCCCGCGAGATCAGGGTCGGATTCTGCCTGGGGCTCCTCCTGGGCACGCTGGGATTCGTGATCGCGGGCCTGATCTACGAATGGCACGTCGGCCTGGTGATCGGCCTCACCCTGGTCGCGGTGTGCACGGTCGCGGCATCCGTGGGCGGGATGATGCCCCTGGCCGCCCGCGCGATCCGCGTCGACCCGGCCGTGTTCTCCAACCCGTTCATCACGACGTTCGTCGACGCGACGGGTCTGGTGATCTACTTCCTGATCGCGAAGACCGTGCTGGGCCTGTGAGGCTCAGGCCCGTCGGCCCTACGCTGGGCGCATGCCATCGTCCTCACCGCCGACGCCCGCACTCTGGGTGAGTCTGGCTCTGCCATCGGATGCTGATCTCAGCGCCGAACTCGCGGAGCTGCTGAGCGGACTGCGGATTCCCGCCGCAGTCCGCCACACCCGGTTGTTCGGGACCGGCACGATGGCGATGGTGCCGGCGGATGCCGAGATGTCGGTGCTTGCGATGACGGAGGGGTATGGTCCGGAAGTCGGTTGGGTGCATACCGACGAGGCCCTGCTCATCACAGCCCTCGACGCGCTGGCGGGGCCGGGAACCCTTATCGATGATCAGCCGTTCACCGCAAGAAGGGGTGCCTTGCGGTCGGATGACTTGATGCCGACGCCCGACTCGCCTGCCGCCGTGAGCCGGGAAAGGCCGGAGAGCCCGGACATACTGGCGAGCTCGGCACCGGTCACCGTCGTCGCGTGGACGACGCATCAACGCCGTGATGAGATCGCGATGATGGGCGCACGGCTCAGCATGGTGTTCGACTCCGTCGACGCCGGTCCTCTCGGCATCGCGCTGAAGCCGGCCAATCCCGGCCGCGTTGCGGAGGCGATGGCCCGCGAACTGTGGCGGGCTCACGATGGAATCGCCGTGTGGCGTGCCGGTGACGAGGCTGCAGCGGCTTTCGTTCAACGCGGCGAGACAGCGTTCGCCGCGTGGGATGCCCGCTGGATCGTGGTCGATCCGAGTCGACCTGGGCAGCTCGTTGGCGGCAGGCCTTTGAGCGCGCGACTCCGTGACGCGACGTCTCGTGACCACGATCCGGCCGCCTGGATCAAGCAGTTCCGCCTCGACGAGGGGCGAGCGACCCGCCTGCGGGCGCTGTTCCGACGTGAACCGCATCGCGAAGTGCTTTCCGAGCTGATGACGACGCTCGCTCTCCCTCACGACTGGTTGCGCCTGCTGTCGGATGCTCCGGACGACACGGACAGGATCGAGCCGCGCTCCGAGCGGCAATTGATCAGCTCCGAGCCACAGCGGATGATGAACGACGGCACTGCCGAGCCGCAGATGCCGTTCCGCCACCGGCATCCGCGGCGCTGGCTTGCACTCGCCCTCTGCGGGATCATCGCATTCGCGGCATACGGCACAACACGCGTCTTGAGCGGAGCCGGGACCGGATGGGGCCTGGTCGTCGGCAGCGCGATCTGTCTCATCCTTCTGGTGTTGGACGATGCCTTCGCCCGCGCATGGAGAGGCGCGCCTGACGAATCACGCAAAGACCCGGACGCCACCGGCTGATCGATGGCCGCCGATCTTCGCCCCTGCTGAGCTACCTTGCCCCTGCTGACACACGTGAACCAGCCGGGGCGAGGTAGGTGAGCAGGGGCGGGAAGGCTTGCGCTCAGGCCCCGCCGCGCGGGGCCTCGTCATCGGCATCCGCGTCACCCTCCGGCGCGGTCAGGGTGCGCGGATGCCACAGCACCACCTCGGTGGAGCGGCGGATGCGCCGGCCGGATGCCAGCGAGACGATCGACCCGGTCGCCCCGGCGGCGAAGACGCGAACGCCGGGGCGGCTCTCCCGCTCGGCGCGCAGAGCGCCCTCGAGCTCTGTGACGCGGGAGCGCAGCATCCGCACCTCGTCCTCCAGGTCGAGCAGACGGGCGATCGCCGGGAGGCTCATCCCCTCGCTCGACAGCTGCGCGACCTCGCGGAGCTGCTCGATGTCGCGCATCGAGTAGCGCCGCGAGCCGCCGCGCGTGCGGCCGGGCACCACCAGGCCGATGCGGTCGTACTGCCGCAGCGTCTGGGGGTGCATGCCGGCCAGCTCGGCAGCGACCGCGATCGCGAAGACGGGGGACTCGGCATCCATGTCAGGCCTTGGCCTTCGCCATCATCTCGGCCCGCGGGTTCTCCGTCGGCTCGAGTTCATGGAAGCGCTGCAGCGCCTCCTTCGCGGCGTCGTCGAGGTGCGAGGGGACGGCGACCTGCAGCTCTGCCAGCAGGTCGCCCGTGCCCTTCTTCGCAGAGGCGATGCCCCGGCCCTTGACGCGCAGCACGCGCCCGGAGGGCGTACCCGGCGCGACCCGCAGCTTGACCGTCTCGCCGCCCAGGGTGGGCACCTCGATGGTCGCGCCGAGCGTCGCCTCGGTGAACGTGACGGGCACCGTCAGCCGCAGGTTCAGCCCGTCGCGGGTGAACACCGGATGCGGGCGCACCGTGACCTGCACGACGATGTCGCCGGGCTCCCCGCCGTCGGGCGAGGGGCGGCCGCGGCCGCGCAGACGGATCTTCTGGCCGTCGGCGACGCCCGCGGGCACCTTGATCTTGAAGGGCTTGCCGTCCTCGGCCTGCAGGGTGATGGTCTCGCCCTTGGCGGCCGTGACGAAGTCCAGGGTGGTGCGGGCCGTGACGTCGGCGCCCTTCTGAGGGCCGCCGAAGCCACGGAATCCGCCCGACGACTGCCCGAACCGGCCTCCGCCGAACGAGCCGCCGCCCTGGTTGAACATCGAGAAGATGTCGTCGAAGTCGGCCTGACGGCCGCCGCCCTGCCCGAATCGGCTGAACACGTCCTCGAAGCCGCCCGCGCCACCGCCGCCGGGCGCGGTGAAACGCGCCCCCGAGCCCATCGCGCGGATCTCGTCGTACTCGCGACGCTGCTCGGCATCGCTGAGCACGCTGTACGCCTCGCTGATCTCCTTGAACTTCGCCTCGGCCGCAGCATCACCCGGGTTGGAGTCCGGGTGGTACTTCCGCGCGAGCTTGCGGTACGTCTTCTTCAGTTCCGCATCGGAGATGTCCTTCGAGACGCCGAGCGTCTTGTAGAAGTCCTTGTCGAACCAATCCTGGCTGGCCATCGATCACCTACTCCGCAGGAACGGCGACGACGACCTTCGCCGGACGCAGCTCGACATCGCCCAGCCGGTAGCCGACCTCGACGACCTCGAGGATGGTCGAGGTGGTGGCACCAGGGGTGGGCTGCTGGAAGATCGCCTCGTGCTGCTGCGGGTCGAACTCCTCGCCCTTCTCGCCGTAGGCGACGACGCCGAGCTTCTCGACCACACCGCGCAGCTTCTCGGAGATCACGGCGAAGGGAGAGCCCTCCTCCAGATCGCCGTGCTGCTGCGCGCGATCGAGGTCGTCCAGCACGGGGAGCAGGCCCTTGGCCACCTCGCCCTTGGCGCGGGCGATCTCGACATGGCGCTGCTCCTCGGTGCGACGCCGGTAGTTGGCGTACTCCGCGGTCAGGCGCTTCAGGTCGTTGAGCAGGGCGTGCTCGGCATCCACGATTCCGGCATCCGAGCCGTCCTCGCTGGACGCCTCGGGCGTCTGCTCGGCGTTCAGGATGTCATCCACCGTGAAGTCGTCATCCGAGCCCTCGGCTGCGGAGGCCTCGGCGGAGTCCTGGTTCACCTGCGGCTCGGGGCCGGATGCCGCAGCATCCGACCCCGCACCCTCAGGCTGAACCTCGTCGTTCTCGTCGAAGTTCTTGTCCGTCATGGTTACTTCTTCTCGTCCTCGTCGTCCACGACCTCGGCGTCCACCACGTCCTCATCGGACCCGGCGTCGGCGGAGGCGCCTGCGTCACCAGCGGCGGCGCCGGATGCGGCATCCGCCTGGGACTGAGCGTAGATGGCCTCGCCCAGCTTGCCCTGCGACGCGTTGAGCTTGTCGAACGCGGCCTTGACCGCGTCGTCGTCCTCGCCGGCGAGAGCCGTCTTCAGAGCGTCGACGTCGCCCTGCACCTCGGACTTGACGTCCTCGGGCAGCTTGTCCTCGTTCTCTTTGATGAGCTTCTCGATCGAGTACGCGAGCGACTCGGCCTGGTTGCGCTGCTCGAGGGCCTCGGCGCGCTTCTTGTCCTCGGCCGCGTTCTCCTCGGCCTCGCGCACCATGCGCTCGATGTCGTCCTTCGACAGCGACGAGCCGCCGGTGATGGTCATCGACTGCTCCTTGCCGGTGCCCTTGTCCTTGGCGGACACGTGCACGATGCCGTTGGCGTCGATGTCGAAGGTGACCTCGATCTGCGGGATGCCGCGGGGAGCCGGGGCGATGCCGGTCAGCTCGAAGGTGCCGAGCGGCTTGTTGTCGCGGGTGAACTCGCGCTCGCCCTGGAAGACCTGGATCGACACCGACGGCTGGTTGTCGTCGGCGGTGGTGAAGGTCTCGCTGCGCTTGGTCGGGATGGCCGTGTTGCGGTCGATGAGCTTGGTCATGCGGCCGCCCTTGGTCTCGATGCCGAGGCTCAGCGGGGTGACGTCGATCAGCAGGACGTCCTTGCGCTCGCCCTTCAGGACACCGGCCTGCAGGGCGGCGCCGACGGCGACGACCTCGTCCGGGTTGACGCCCTTGTTGGCTTCCTTGCCGGTCTCGCGCTTGACGAGCTCGGCGACGGCCGGCATACGGGTCGATCCACCGACGAGCACGATGTGGTCGATGTCGCTGACCTTGATGTTCGCCTCGCGGATGACATCCTCGAACGGCTTCTTGGTGCGGTCGAGCAGGTCCTTGGTCAGGTCCTCGAACTTGGCGCGGGTGAGCGTCTCGGACAGGGACACCGGACCGGACTCGGTCAGGGACAGGTACGGCAGGTTGACCGAGGTGCTGGTCGAGCTCGACAGCTCCTTCTTGGCCTGCTCCGCAGCCTCCTTCAGACGCTGCAGGGCGATCTTGTCACCCGAGACGTCGACGCCGGTCGAGTCCTTGAACTGCTTGATCAGGTAGTCGACGACGCGCTGGTCCCAGTCGTCACCACCGAGGCGGTTGTCACCGGCGGTGGCGCGCACCTGGATGGTGGAGAAGTCGTCGTCCTTGCCCACCTCGAGGAGGGAGACGTCGAAGGTACCGCCACCGAGGTCGAAGACGAGGATGAGCTCGTCCTCCTTGCCCTTGTCCAGGCCGTAGGCCAGAGCAGCGGCGGTGGGCTCGTTGATGATGCGCAGCACGTTCAGGCCGGAGATCTCGCCGGCCTCCTTGGTGGCCTGGCGCTCGGCGTCGTTGAAGTACGCGGGGACGGTGATGACGGCATCCGTCACGGTGTCACCGAGGTACGCCTCGGCGTCGCGCTTGAGCTTCATCAGGATGCGCGCGGAGATCTCCTGCGGCGTCCACTTCTTGCCGTCCACGTCGAACGACCAGTCGGTGCCCATGTGGCGCTTGACCGACGAGATGGTGCGGTCGACGTTGGTGACGGCCTGGCGCTTGGCGGTCTCGCCGACCAGCACCTCGCCGTCCTTGGTGAATGCGACCACCGAGGGGGTGGTGCGGAAGCCCTCGGCGTTGGCGATGACCTTGGGCTCGCCGCCCTCGAGGACGCTGACGACGGAGTTGGTGGTTCCGAGGTCGATTCCGACAGCACGTGCCATGTGATTCTCCTTGTTGTTGAAGCGGTGAAGTTGAGTGAGTTCGTGGGCGACTCAAGAAAACCTGAGTCGCGATGACTCAAGTGTAACCGCGACACCGGATGCTGTCAAGAAAGTTGATAGAGGTCGACTCAGGTTTGAGTGGATGCGCTGTCCGGCCCCCTCAGCGCTCGCGCACGCGATCGAGCAGCCGGTTGAGCGTCGCGGGCGTCCGCTCCAGCGGCACCGCATCGATGACATCCGCCGCGAAGCGGGACTTGCGGCCGGCGGCGGTGCCCGCGAACCGGTGCAGCTGCTCTTCGATGCTGCGCACGCGCTGCGCCGGCTGCCGCTGGAACCGGCGGAACCGTGCCCGCTCCCGGGCATCGAGGGCCTCGAGAACCAGCTCGGCTCCGGCGGCGCGGATGACCTCGTCTTCCAGGTCGCGCTCGCAGCCGAAGAACCCGAGGGGCTCGAGCGAGTCCATGTCGGCGGCGCCCCGTGCACCCCGGCCTGCATCATCGAGCATCCCCAGGTCGGCGAGGACCCGCTGCACGTATCGCTGCTCAGCCGCATCGTACAGACCGAGGACCCGAGCCGACGCGCCCCGCAGTGCAGTCAACGCCTTGCGCAGGTTCGTGATGCCGTCGAGCTCCCGCAGTTCCACTCCGTCGAGCGGGCCGGTCCCTGCCTGCGACTCCGCGCGGCGACGCGCGAGTGCCTCGATCGCGAGCCGGTCGCTCCGGCCCTCGACCAGCACGACGATGAGTGCCGCAGACCCCGCATCAGCACCCGGCATGGCGAGACGTCCGTCGATTCAGCTCAGCGCGTCGATGGCAGCGGCATCCAGCGTCAGCACGACCTCCTGATAGGACGCGATCATGCTGAGCACCTCCTCACGATGTCCCTCTCGCCAGAGCGCGCTGCCGTAGAACCGGTCCTCCTGCTCGTCGCGATGCGCGAGCGAGTCGAAGGCGCGCATCAGCACGTAGGAGACGTCGTCGTGCTCGCTGGGCGCGTAGCGCACCACGCGGATGCCCGAGTCGACGAGCTGCGGCATGACCTTGGTGTGGAAGAGGTCGTGGAAGCGCTCGCGCGTGCCGGGTTCGAGCACGTAGGAGCGGATCTCGAGAACGGGCACGGTGACTCCGATCGTGAGGGCTGGCAGGCGCTGGCCATCCTCGCACGCGCGGGGCGGCGGCGCGAGGGTGCCGCGATACCCTGGTCACCTCCCCACTCCCGAGAGATCCCAGGGCATGAGCGCGACCGCATCCTCCTCCATCCGCCCCGAAGACGCCAAGCTCGGCTGGCGCGCGAACATCGCCTACGGCTTCCAGCACGTGCTCACCATGTACGGCGGCATCATCGCACCGCCGCTGGTGATGGGGCAGGCGGCGGGGATGTCGCAGGCCGATCTCGGGATGCTGGTGGCCTGCTCCCTGTTCATGGGCGGCCTGGCCACGCTGCTGCAGACTCTCGGCATCCCGTTCTTCGGCTCCCGGCTCCCGCTCGTGCAGGGCGTCTCGTTCTCGGGCATCGCGACCATGCTCGCGATCCAGGGCGATGGCGGCATCCAGGCGGTGATGGGCGCCGTCATCGTGTCGTCACTCATCGGCATCCTGCTCGTCCCGCTGTTCGCGATGGTGCTGCGCTTCTTCCCTCCGGTCGTCACGGGCACCGTGATCACCTCGATCGGTCTGTCGCTGATGCCGGTGGCCGCCGGGTGGGCGATGGGACCGGATGCGAAGGATCCGGCGTTCGGGTCTCCGGGAAACGTGGGACTGGCCGCCGCGACGGTGGTGATCATCATCGTGCTGACCAAGCTCGGCACGCCCTCGATCGCGCGCCTGAGCGTGCTGCTGTCGCTGGGCATCGGCACGATCCTCGCTGTGTTCCTGGGTGCCGCGGACTTCTCCGGCGTGGCGGACGGTCCCGTCTTCGCGCTGCCGACGCCGTTCGCGTTCGGCCTGCCGACCTTCGACGTGGCGTCGATTCTGTCGATGATGATCGTGATCCTGGTGACGTTCACCGAGACCACCGCCGACATCCTGGCCGTCAGTGAGGTGGTCGGCACGAAGACGGATGCCAAGCGCATCACCGACGGCCTTCGGGCCGACATGGTCGCCAGCGCCGTGTCCCCGGTGTTCAACTCGTTCACGCAGAGCGCGTTCGCGCAGAACGTGGGACTCGTCGCGATCACCGGAGTGAAGAGCCGCTTCGTGGTGGCGACCGGCGGCGTGATCCTGATCGGGCTGGGCGTGCTGCCGGTGCTGGGGCGAGTCATCGCCGCCGTCCCGACGCCCGTGCTCGGCGGGGTGGGCATCTTCCTGTTCGGGTCGGTCGCGGCCAGCGGCATCGCGACCCTGGCGAAGGTGGACTACCGCAACAACCTCAACCTGATGATCGTGGCGGGCTCACTGGGCGTCGGCCTGCTCCCGCTCATGCACCCGGGCTTCTACGCCGGCTTCCCCGACTGGTTCTCGGTGATCTTCAACTCCGCGATCAGCTCGACCACCCTCACCGCGGTGGTGCTGAACATCGTCTTCAACCACTGGGTGCGACGGTCGAAGAACGACGGCCGCAGCGAGTTCGCGGCGGCCGCCGAGCATCCGAAGGCCGAGAAGTCCGAGGACTGATCACTTCCCGCCGGGAGGACCGATCAGCAGCAGGATGCTGAAGATCGCGGCGACCGCGACGAGGATCAGCAGCGCGAGCACCCACGGGCGGTGCAGGAACCAGCGCATCGTCCGGTCGTACCAGGTGCGGTCGCGCGGGTCGTCGGTCTCGGTGAGTCGCCAGTCGCCCTCGAGGCGCCGGCTGCGGTGCAGCCAGATCTCGGCGGGGATGGTCGCGTAGGGGACGATCGCGCTGGCGATCGCGGTGATCGCGACGCCCACGTGCCAGCGCTGATGGAAGGCGAGAAGCACGGCCGTCGCACCGTAGGAGAGGAAGACGAAGCCGTGGATGCCGCCGGCGATCGTCACGAGCACCGGTGCCGCGCCGACCGCGCGGGCGATGAGCGCGCCGATCAGCAGGGTCCAGGTGATCGCCTCGGCGATCGCGAGCGCGCGGAACAGTCGGGCAGGGCTGCGGAACATGGATCTCCTCGGGTCGATCTGCTTCCACGCTAGGCGACCGATGCCTTCCGTCCCCTGGAATTCCGGCCCTGAGGGGCCTCTGTGGCAGGAAGATCATCCGAAAGGTGGAGACCGCGGCGCGCCCCGGGGGTCAGAGGTGCTCGTCCGGGCGCTCTTCGGCTCCGATCTCCGCGCGCATCACCCAGCGCCACTTGGCGATCCTCCGGTCGCGGACGAAGCCGAACTGCGTGTACAGCTCTTCAGGTCCGGTGTGCAGGTACGCCCCACGCTGCGGCTTGCGGTCCGTCAGCTGCTCCGGGTACGCCTCGACGACTCCCCCGCCCGCCTTGCGGATCTCCTCCAGCGCCGCAGCCACTGCCACCCGTGCCACACCCTGCTCGCGCCGCTTCGACGCGGTGAAGATGCAGCCGATGCGCCACGTGGGCGCGGGGGCGCCGGCGGCCTCGTACGTGCGCAGGTTCTGGATGTTCGGCAGCTCGGCAGGTGACCCGAACTGGCACCACCCCACGCAGTCGGCCCCGTCGTACACCAGGATCTGGTGCACGGTGCCGGCCTGGACGTGCGCCTGCTTCGCCGCCCGGTTGACCTCCGCGGTCTGCCCCGGCCTGCCGACGCCCTCCGGGTGGAAGCCCATGCACCAGCATCCGCCCCACACGCCGTTGCTGGCTTCGACCAGTGCGGCGAAGTCGGGCCAGGTCCGGGCATCCAGCAGTCGGGTGGTGAACCGATCCTCCATCGCACGGCCTCCGATCCGTGCGACCAGACTGACACGCCGGCGCGCGCTCGGCCAGGGTCTGTGGTGCTGACGTTCCCATCACGAACGGGTAACAGATCAGCATCCGCCCGTCGCCTCGCGGACGACGTCACCCCTAGACTCGACCACGCACCCGGGAAGCGCCCGGAGGATGCAAGCGGAAGGAGCCCACGATGAACACCGTCATTGTCGCGCCCACCGCCGTCGACATCCTCATCCTCGAGGCCGCCCGCTCCTGATCCGCGAGTGGCCTCCCGTCCGGAGCCACTCCCGTGAACACTCAGATCCCCGCGTCCTTCGACGCCTCCCCCTTCGACGTGACCCTCGCCTTCGCCGACACCGTGCTGCAGGAGAACCAGCGCTGGTCGACCTGGCCGGCGACCATGCCCACCGAGCGCGGACCGCTGCCCCGCCCCGATTGGGTGGTGACCAGCGCCGCCGCGGTCGACACCGAACTCGGCATCCTCAAGACCGGCAAGGAGGCAGACGTCTTCCTGATCGAACGCGCCGTCCCCGACGACCCCGACCAGCGCACGTTGCTCGCGGCCAAGCGCTACCGCGACAGCGATCATCGCAGCTTCCAGCGCTCCTCGGTGTACACCGAGGGGCGGCGCACTCAGAACACCCGCGACGCCCGCGCCCTGGCGAAGAAGTCCGCGCACGGCCGCGAGGTCGCTGCCGCGCAGTGGTCGTTCGCGGAGTTCGCCGCGCTCAGCCGGATGCACGAGCTCGGCGCGCCGGTGCCGTATCCGGTGCAGGTGGACGGCACCGAGATCCTGATGGAGTTCCTCGGCGACGGCCAGGCCGCGGCGCCCCGGCTCGCGCAGGTGCGATCGGATGCCGTGGATCTCGCCGACCTGTTCGATCAGATCGTCGACCTCATGCGCATCTTCGCCGCCGCGGGCTTCGCGCACGGCGACCTCTCCGCCTACAACCTGCTGGTGCACGAGGGCTGTGTGCGGGTGATCGACCTGCCGCAGATCGTCGACACGGTCGCGAACCCGCAGGGCCTGGACCTGCTGCACCGCGACTGCGTGAACATCTGCGACTGGTTCACCCGGCGCCGCCTCGAGCGCGACCCGGAGGAGCTCTTCGCCGAGTTGCTCGCGGCGTCGTTCGGGTGAGGCCGGCGCCCGCGGATGCCGACCACGGCATCCCGCACGGCGCGCCGTCACCGGCCGTTCACCGGTGGCGGCCAGACTTCGAAGCATGAGCGACGATCACTCCGCGGCGGGCACACCCATCAACACCGCCGCGATGACCGCATTCGGGCGCGAGCACGACGACGTGGCGCCCGCCTCCCGCAGGAAGGTCATCTCGTGGGCGATGTGGGACTGGGCCCTGCAGCCGTTCAACACCGTCATCCTCACCTTCGTCTGGATCGCCCTGTACCTGACCTCGCGGATGTTCCTGGACCCCGACGTGCGCGCCTCGGGACTGCTCGCAGACGGCAGCTACATGAACTGCAACAAGTCGGAGTACCTCGGCTCCGCGTACTGCAGCGGCCTGACCGACCTCTCGGAGTGGTGGGGCTGGGCGAACTTCGCGGCCGGCATCGTGATCCTGCTGCTCGCGCCCGTGCTGGGCCAGCAGGCCGACGCACGGGGCAACAAGAAGAAGTGGGTGATCGGAGCGACGATCGGCGTCGCGCTGCTGCAGTTCGCGCTCTTCTTCGTCGAGGCCGACCCGAAGTTCTTCTGGTTCGGCGCCTTCGCCGTGGCGATCGCTGCCGTGATCAGCGAGATCGGCAACGTCAGCTACTACGCGATGCTCTCCGAGGTCTCCACCCCCAAGAACGTCGGCCGCATCTCCGGCCTGGGCTGGGGCCTGGGCTACATCGGCGGAGTGGTGGCGCTGATCGTCTGCATCCCCGTGCTCTTCCTGATCGGGCAGGACAAGCCGCTCGCCTTCAAGCTGGTCGCGGTGATCTGCGCGGTGTGGACGATCGTGTTCTCGATCCCGCTGTTCCGCAACGTGCCCGAGTCCCCGGCATACGCGAGCTCCGAGAAGGTCGGCTTCTTCCGCTCCTACGTCGTGCTGGCGAAGAACATCGGAAAGCTGTTCCGGGACAACCGTCCGACCTTCTGGTTCATGCTCTCGGCCGCCGTCTACCGTGACGGCCTGGCCGGCGTCTTCGCCTTCGGCGCCGTGCTCGCGGCGCAGGGCTTCGGCTTCTCGTTCCTCGAGGTGATCGTGTTCGGCCTCGCCGCGAACCTCGTCGCCGGAGTCTCGACGCTGCTCGCCGGCCGCATCGACGACGCGATCGGCCCCCGCCGGCTGATCGTGATCGCGCTCTCCGGCCTGGTCGTCATGGCGTTCATCGTCTTCGCGCTCAAGGACTACGGGACCATCGTCTTCTGGATCTGCGGCCTTCTGCTGTGCGCCTTCGTCGGCCCCACCCAGGCCGCCAGCCGCAGCCTGCTCACCCGGCTCGCTCCACCGAGCCAGCAGGGCGAGATCTTCGGTCTGTACGCCACGACCGGTCGCGTCGCCTCGTTCCTGTCCCCGCTGGCCTGGTCGCTGTTCCTCGCCTGGTTCGGCGGGATCGTGTACGGCGTGCTGGGCATCGGGCTGATCCTGCTGATCGGCCTGGTGCTGCTGCTGTTCGTGCGCTTCCCGAAGGACGTCGGGGTCTGAGCCTCCGCGGCGTCTTCCGTCAGACCGGCAGCGCGCTCAGGGTCGACGCATCCGCTCCGGCCTGGAGCAGGAGGTCGCGCATGCCCCGGGCCGCGAGCGCGTAGGGACGGTCGCTGCCGTAGAGCAGCGAACGGGCGTTGGCCTGCTCATACAGGGCCGGCAGCGCGAACGCCAACTGCTCGATGCCCTCGTCATCCAGGTCCAGCGATCCGTCGCCGGCGGCCGTGCGCACCTGGATCTCGAGGTACCCGTACCACTGCTCGATCGCCGAGCGGACGGCATCGCGCACCGGCCCGGGCTTGGAGTCGTAGTCGGCGGAGATCGCGGCGAAGAAGCAGCCTCCGGCGAAGACGCGGCTGCGGGAGTACTCGATCACGTTGCTCATCAGCGCCACCAGACGCGGAAGTCCGCGTGGCCGACTGCGCGCGGGCTCGACGACCACCGAGATGAACACGGCACGGCCGGCGTCGACGGTGGCGAGCTGCAGCCCCTCCTTGTTCTGGAAGAGCCCGGCGATGCTGCTCTTGCTGCGTCCGGATGCCTCGGCGAGGCGCCCGATGCTCAGCCCGTCCAGCCCCTCCACCGAGGCGAGGTCGGTCGCATGCGCGAGCACTGTGTGGCGAGAGGCGTCGCCGCGCAGGCGCCGCCCATCTGCGACCTGCTGCTCGGCGACCGGATCGGACATGCCCCTAGTCTACGAACGATCGTTCGGATACTCTATGTACGATCGTTCGTATAGTCAGGAGTTCGGCATGACTTCGTTGAGAGACACCCTCGTGAGCGGCATCCGCCGGATCGACGCCGTGTCGCCCGCCGCCACCGGCCGCGTCGCGAACGCCGCGTTCTTCGCCACGACCCGCCAGATGAAGGTACGCGAAAGCGACCGCGTCACCCACGACGCGGCACGACGCGAGACCATCCGGGTCAGCGGAGCGGATGTCGCGACCTACCACTGGGGATCGGGCGCGCGCGCCGCTCTGCTCATGCACGGCTGGGACGGGCGCGCCTCCCAGTTCGCGACGCTGGTGCGCGACCTGGTCGCCGAGGGGTGGCGCGTCGTGTCCTTCGACGCGCCCGCGCACGGCGACTCCTCGGGGAAGCGCACCGACGCCAGGGACTGGGTCGCCGCGGCCCAGCAGCTCGCCGCATCCGAGGGCCCTTTCGAACTCGTCATCGGCCACTCCTTCGGCGGATTCGCGTCTCTCGCGGCGGTCCGAGAGGGCGTACAGGCACGCCGGGTGATCACCATCTCGGCGGCGGGATCCGTCCAGGCGTTCCACGACGAGTTCGAACGGATGCTGCGGCTGTCACCCCGCGCGAGCGCGGCGTTCGAGCGCGCCTTCCATCGCCGGCTCGGCATCTCACGCGAGGAGGGCGTCGCCCGCTTCGACTCCGTGGCGCACCCCCTGCCACCGGAGGTGGAGCTGCTCATCGTGCACGACGAGGACGACCCCCGAGTCACGATCGAGAACGCGCACGCCCTGCATCGGGCGCACGGCGAACGGGCTCGCCTTCTGGTGACTCAGGGACTCGGCCACAACCGCATCCTCGGGGCCGATCATGTGCTCGACGCGGTGATCGCGTTCGCCGCGGACGGACCTCACGGCATCGATCGAGCGGATGCGAGCGAGCAGCGCGGGGTGCGCGGCGCCTGAGTCAGGACCCCCAGTTGTCGGCGAGCTTCGTCAGCAGCCGGGCGAGTTCAGCACTCTCCTCCTCGGTGAAGGCGGCGAGCGCACGGCCGAGCGCTTCGCGCCGTTCGCCACGCATGCCCCGGAACATGCGCGTGCCCTCGTCGGTCAGAGCGATGCGGGTGCGCCGGGCATCCTCCGGGTCGGCCTCGCGTCGGACCCAGCCGCGATCGACGCCCTGCTGCACCAGTCGTGACGCGCGCGGCTGATCGACGCCGATCGCGTCGGCGAGGCCGCTCACGCTGAGCGGCTCGGATGCCTGCGCCAGCGCGTCCAGCATCCTCAGCACAGCCGGGGCGCCACCGTGACGCATCCCGGCATCTGCCACCCACGGACCGCGTCCATGAGGACGAATGCCGTGCGGACCGTGCTCGCGCCCTCCGCGGTCGTGCGGATGCTGGTGCGGACCGCGCCGGCCGCGGAGGCGCGCCAGCGCGGCGGCGATGGCGTCGGCGGGATCCGGTTGCGCGTCGTTCATGCATCCGATTTTACATGCGACTTGACATGCATCGACATTGCATGTCACACTGCATGTACATGCAACATGACATACAAAGGATTCCCATGAACACCACTGATGACAACACCCGCCCTTTCGGCTACTGGATCACAGCGGTCGACCGCCTGATGCGCGCCGAGTTCGCCACCGTCTTCGAGGACGAGGGCATCACCCGCCGCGACTGGCGGATGCTGAACCGCATCGACGGCACGGTCCCCGACGGCCGCCCCGTCCATCCGCGCAAGCTGCACCGGCTCATCGAGCTCGGCTGGGTCGAGCGCACCCGCGAGGGCTTCGGCCTCACCGACGCCGGCACTCTGGCCAAGCAGCGCCTGGGCACCGCCGTCGACGAGCTGCGCGCCCGCGTCGCCGGAGCCGTCTCCGCCGAGGAGTACGCGACCATGACGGCCGCCGTCGAGAAGATCGCCCGGGAGTTCGGCTGGGAAGAGGGCAAGCGCCTCCCCCGCAGCGGCCGACGCGAACACGGCCCCGCCTCCCGGTTCGGACACCGCCACGGCGTCCCCGGTCATCGCGGCTCCGATCGCGGCCACGGCTTCGGCCACGGGCGCCATTCCGGAGAGCACGGCTTCGGCCACGGCCACGGCTTCGGCGAGCACGAGTCCGAGAACCGCCACGGTTTCGAGCGTCGCGCCGACGCCGACGCCCACGGCCACGGCCACCGCCACCACGAGATGGGCCGGGGCTTCGCTCGCGGCCACCACCGTCACGGCATCCCCGCGACACACATCCACATCCACACGCACGGCTGAGCCGTGCTGCCACCCGCGTCGAGCCACCACCGAATCGCCGAGCCACCACGCACATGGCAGCGTCTTCCGTGGTGGCTCGACGTCTGCGTGGTGGCTCGGCGTCGGTTCGCAGCACGGAATAGTCACGCGCACAGGCAGGTTGCCCTGTTCATGAGCAGTCCTGTCCTGAGCATCCTGCCCACGCCCATATCCTTGCCGTCGAACGACGCGCTGGAACGGGTGCTCGGCGAGGTCGCGATCAGCATCCGCTCGCAGCATCGCATCCTGTCCGACACCGACCAGGCCGTCGTCCTCGACGGCCTCTCCCTCGTGTACGTGCTGCGCGGCGGCATCGGGACGCCGACGGATGCCGGGCTGCCGGACGACCTTCGCGCCGGCGATGCCCTGCTCGTCGCCGACCGCTCGCTGACTCTGCGCATCCCGGCGGGTTCCGGGGTGCTCGTGTCGCGGCTCGCGTGGGCAGACAGCGCCGCGCATCTCGGTGCGCTGCTGCCCGACACCGCCTGGATCCGGCGCTTCGACGAACTCGAGCCCGCCGCGGCGGCACTCGCCCACCACATGGGTGGCGACGCGCCGTCCGTCTGCGAGCGCAGCGGCGACCTCGTCATCTGCCGGATGATGGCGACCACGCTTCTGCAGTCCGTGATCCGCGCGTGGTCGAGTGTCGGCTGCGCCCCGCAGGGCTGGCCGTCGCGGTCGAACGACCCGTTCCTGGATCGCGTGGTCAGCGCGATCGACTCCGACCCGGGCCGTGAGTGGACCGTCGAACAGATGGCATCCGTCAGCGCTCTGTCCCGCACGGTTTTCGCGGAGCGCTTCCGTCTCGCCTTCGGCATCTCCCCCGCGCAGTACGTCGCGGAGGTGCGGATGCGGGCGGCCCGCGCCCTGCTCATCGACGGCCGTGGCGTGAGCGAGGTCTCCCGCGAGCTCGGCTACGGCTCAGACGAGGGCTTCAGCCGTGCGTTCCGGCGGCACACCGGGATGACGCCGTCGGCGTTCCGCATGCGCGGCGCCCTGGCATCCGCCTGATCCGCCACCCTGCTCGCACCGTGTCCCAGAAACGGCGGGTGCTGCCGCGTCTGAGCCGCCCCTTCTGAGACCCGGCTCGCAGCGCGTCCCAGAAGGGGCACGTCCGGCCGACTCGCACCCGCCTCTTCTGGGACACGCCCCCGCCGTGCCCCTCTGGCGCGGCGCCCCGCCGTGCCCCCTCCGGCGCAGCGCCCCGCGGCTCAGCGCCCCCGACGGCCCGAGATGCCGAACAGCACCGCCCCCACGGTCAGCATCGCGGCGCCCACGGCGTACGCGAGCTCGATGCCGATGGCGTCCACCAGCATCCCGCCGACACCCGCGGCGAGCATGATCGCGGCCTGGAACCCGACCACCACGAGCCCGCCGCCCGCCTCCAGGCGGTCGGGCATCCGGTGCCCCACCCAGGTGTTCACGATCAGCAGCCACGAGGCGAAGAAGAAGCCCCAGACGAACGCGACGACCCCGACGGTCCAGAGCGACCCGGCGCCCAGGATGATCACGAGCACCGCCACCGCGATCACCAGCGGCGTGACCACCGCCAGCACGCGATAGGTGCGGTCGATTCCCGCGCCGATCACGAGGTTGCCGATGAACCCGCCGATCCCGAACACCGCCAGCAGCACGATGATCGTGCCCTCGTCGATCGCGACGCCGTCGGTCTGCACCCGCTCCAGCGCGAGCCGGATGTAGGTGTACGCCAGCGCGTGCCCGAAGATCACCAGCACGTGCCCCACGACCCCGAGGCCGATGCCCGGGCGGCGCAGCGTCTCGACGAGCACCGAGATCCGCGCGGCGTTCTCGGCCGGAACCGACGGCAGCAGGGTGCGCAGGCCGATCGCGAGCAGCGCGGTGGCGCCGGCCGCGATCCCGAACACGCCGCGCCAGTCGAGCAGCTCGCTGAGCATGACGCCCACGGGAACACCGGCGACCGTCGCCAGCGACGTGCCGGCCGAGGTGAACATCACCGCACGCCCGAGCCGCTCGGGTCCCGCGATGCGCGCGGCCACCGTGATCGACATGGTCCAGAAGCCCGAGAGCGCGGCACCCAGCAGCACCCGCGCGACGAGCATGAGTGCCAGGCTGGGCGCGATCGCGACGACGAGGTTGGAGATCGCGGCGAGCACCGCCATCCACACCAGCAGCGTGCGCCGGTCCAGCCGGGGCAGCGCCAGTCCGATCGTGGGCGCGACGATCAGCCCCGCGAGCGCGGTGACGGTGACCAGCTGCCCCGCCTGCCCGGGCGTCACGCCCAGCTCGGCGGCGATCTCGGTGAGCACACCATTGGGCAGGAACTCGGCGCTCACGAGCAGGAAGCTCATGGCCATCATCGTCAGCAGCGCGGCGTACGGCATGCGCCGCACCGTCTCGGTGACGGTCGGCAGGGGTGCGGTCGTGGTCATGTTTCCAGGGTTCCCGAAGAGCGGATGCCGCACCCGACCACGCGTCCGGAGCATCCGACCGTTCGTCCGGGAGCGCGCGGTGCGCTCCGTGCTCGGGCCACTCAGCGCAGGAGCGTCGAGATCATCACCACGGCGCCGACCAGCAGCGCCCCGAGGACGCCGTAGATCGCGATCGTCAGACCGCGGTAGCCGCCGGACGTCGCCCCCGAGGGCGGCGGCACCACGGCCGGGTCGGGGTCCGGCGCGGTCAGCCGCGGATCGGGTGCGGGTGCCGATGGAGAGTCGAGAGAATCGGATGCTGCGCGTCGGGTGGCCCGGGTGACCGACGGCGCGCCCTCAGGAACCCGTGGTCCGGATCCGGCCGGGTAGTCCCGATCGGAACGCCACGCTGGCCGCGCCACCGGCGGGTCGTCCGGCGGAGGCGGCGGGATCACCGGCTCGGTCAGGAACGACTCCGGCAGCACCGGGTCCGGGATCAGCGGCTCACGTTGATCCAGCTCCGGGACATCGGCATCCGGGATCTCGAGGTCGGGGACGACCGTCTCGGCCTCCGGGATCTCCAGATCGGGGACCGCGGCGTCCGCCGCTCCGGCACCCACCACCCCGGCATCCGCACCCTGGAGCTCCGGCGCAACCGGATCCGGCGCAGCCGCGCCCGACACATCAGCATCCTGTGCGACAGCATCCGGAACCGCCGTGCCCGTCGCATCAGCCCCCGGCTCCGTCGCCCCGCCGGCACCGGAACCTTCCCCCGACGGCGGCGCGGCGCCCTCGGCTCCGCCCGCCTTCGCGGCGTCCGGCTCCTGCGCGCCCTCGTCGGGATCTGCCATGTCAGCCTCCGATCGCTCCCGCATCGGTCGTGCCCACGTCGGTGCGGTGGAAGTTCAGGAACGAGCGGGATGCCGTGGGTCCCCGCTGTCCCTGGTAGCGGTTGCCGTACGGCCCGGAGCCGTACGCGTTCTCGGCCGGCGAGGTGAGCCGGAAGAAGCAGAACTGGCCGATCTTCATGCCGGGCCACAGCTTGATCGGCAGGGTCGCGACGTTCGCGAGCTCCAGGGTCACGTGCCCGGTGAAGCCGGGGTCGACGAAACCGGCCGTCGAATGCGTGATCAGGCCCAGGCGCCCGAGCGACGACTTGCCCTCCAGTCGCGCGGCGACGTCGTCGGGCAGCGACACCTGTTCGAAGGTCGCACCCAGGGCGAACTCCCCCGGGTGCAGGATGAACGGCTCGTCCGGGGCGACCTCGATCAGCCGGGTCAGCTCCGGCTGCTCCACCGAGGGATCGATGAACGGGTACTTGTGGTTGTCGAACAGCCGGAAGTAGCGGTCCAGCCGAACGTCCACGCTCGAGGGCTGCACCATCTCCTCCTCGTAGGGGGACAGCCCGATGCGGCCCGATGCGAGTTCTGCCTTGATGTCGCGGTCGCTGAGAAGCACGTCTTCAGCGTAACGGTGCTGTTGCCGGACCGCAGAGCTGTGTCCGAACGCTGGCATCCGTGTTACCCAGCCGTGGATCAGGCGTTGCGCGGGTCTCCGTAGCTTGATTCCTACGAGCTTCCCCCCCACCGCTCGGCCAACCACCTCAACGAGAAGGAACCCGATGAACGACAGCATCACCGCTCAGACCGAGACCCCGACCCGCTCGCGCAAGCGCCTGATCGTGCCGCTCGCCGGCCTGCTCATCGCCGCCGCGATCACCGTCGGATCCGGCGCCGACTTCGTCGCCAATTCCGTCAACGCGGCCAACGCCTTCAGCACCGGCACCCTGACGCAGAGCAACTCCAAGTCGGGCAGCGCCATCTTCAACGCCGCCAACCTCAAGCCGGGCGACACGCTCAACGGCACCGTGACCATCACCAACTCGGGCAGCCTGCCGGCCGACTTCACCCTCACCGAGAACGCCACCAACGGCTTCGTCACCAAGGCCGACCTGGGCCTCGTGATCACCCGCGCCGGCTCCGGAACCCCCGTGTGGTCCGGCACCTTCGGCGACCTGACCGCCGCCGGCCCGCTGAAGCTCGGCACCTTCGCTCCCGGCGAGGCCCGCGACTACACCTTCAGCACCACGCTCGTGCAGTCCGCGAGCAACGCCGAGCAGGGCAAGACCGCCTCGGCGACCTACACCTGGAACTCGACGCAGACCGCTGCGAGCACGACCAACCAGTGACCAGTGATCGGGGCGCAACCCCCCCCCGCGCCCCGATCACTCTGAAACCGGTCACCCGAAGACCGGAAGAGAGGACGAGCATGAGCGCCACGCAGAGGACACGACGATTCGCGAACTCGCTGATCACGATCGTCGCGATCATCGCGATGGGGATCGTGGCACTCATGCTCGTCCCCGGCCTGCTCGGCCTGGACCGCTACGTCATCACGGGCGGATCCATGTCTGGCACCTTCGAGCGCGGCACCCTGGTCTTCGAACGACAGGTGCCCGTCTCGGACCTGAAGGTCGGCGACGTGATCACGTACCTGCCGCCGTCCGACTCCGGCGTCACCGAGCTGGTGACCCACCGCATCCAGTCGATCACCGAGGACGCCTCGGCCGCGAACGGCCGGGTCTTCCACACCAAGGGCGATGCGAATGCCAGCGCCGACCCGTGGACCTTCACCCTCGCATCCCACACGCAGCCCCGCGTCGTGGGATGGGTGCCCGCCATCGGCTGGGCCTTCATCGCCCTGTCGATGCCGATCGTGCGGATGCTGGTCATCGGCGTTCCCGCGGCACTCATCGCCCTGCTGTTCCTGCGTGACCTCATGAGGGGGCTGCGAGGGAGCCGCCCGCGTCAGAGCGTCACCGCCTCGGAGCCCGTCACCACCACGGCATCCACCACCGTGGTCCTCGAGACCACCGCCACCTCGTGACAGCCCGCTGCTGACGCAGCCGCCCGTCCCGAACACGGCAGCCCAGCACCGAACACGGCAGCACAGTCCCGACGCGATCGCGCCGGGACTGTGTCCGCGTTGAGGCACGCCTGTAGCCGGGCTGTAACCGGCTGCCTCGTAGCGTCGTGAGTAAGACATGGAAGGAGCAGCAGCGATGATCAGCACCGCACTGCGGAACACGGCCCTGGCCGTGCTGGCGTGCATCCTCATCGCCGCCTCCGCACTGAACAGCGCGCAGTTCTCCTCGGCCATGTACACGGCGCAGTCCGCGAACGGCTCGAGCACGGCATCCGCCGCCGCCGACTGGACGCCGCCGACCGTCGCGGTCGTCGACCCCGGCGCTCCACTGAAGGGCGCCGTGACGATCACCGCGAACGCGGCCGACGGCGAGACCGGCGTCGCGAGCGTCGTGCTGCAGAAGCAGGTCACCGGCTCCGGCGCCTGGGTCACGCTCTGCACCACCACCGCCGCTCCCTACAGCTGCGCCTGGAACACCGTCGCCGACGCCGACGGCTCCTACGACCTGCGCGCGATCGCGATCGACCGCGCGGGCTACTCGACGACCTCCGCCTCGGTGCGCGTGCTCGTCAGCAACGCCTTCGGCATCATCATGACCGACCCGGGTGACGTGCTGCGCGGCAGCGCCTCCCTGGTGGCCACCCTGCAGAACGCGAACCTGCTCGGGCTGTACAACATCCGCTTCGAGTACTCCGCCGGCGGCACGGGCGCCTGGACGCAGATCGCCGGATGCCTCAGCATCCTGGGATCGGCGAACTGCACCCAGACCTGGTCGACGACCGGCGTGGCGAGTGGCACCTACGACCTCCGCGCTGTCGCGAGCCCTGTGCTGAACCCGTCGGCGGTGGTCTACTCGGCGGTGTTCACCGACGTGATCGTCGACAACACCCGGCCCGCCGTCACGATGACCGACCCGGGCTCGCCCCTCAGCGGCACGGTCACCCTCGCGGCATCCGCTTCCGACGCCGACTCCGGCGTCGCCACGGTCGTCATCCAGTACGCACCGAACGGCAGCTCCACCTGGACCACCGCGTGCACGCTGACCGGCGCTCCGTACTCCTGCCGGTTCAGCACCACCGCCCTCGCCCGCGGCACCTACTCGTTCCGCGCGATCGCGACCGACGTCGCCGGCAACACGACCACCTCCGCCAGCGTCACGAACCGCCAGGTCGACAACACGATCTCCTCGGTGTCGCTGGCCGACCCGGGCGCATACCTCGAGGGCACCGAGACGCTCACCGTCGATGCCAACTCCACCGCGGGCGTCACCTCGGTCACCACCCAGTACGCCCCCACGGGCGCCTCGACGTGGACGACGATCTGCGCCACGTCCCAGTCGCCGTACACCTGCACCTGGGACACCACCTCGCTGCCCGACGGCCTGTACGACCTGCGTGCAGTGCTCGTCGACGGCACGGGCAAGGTCACGATCTCCACGCTGGTCACCGGTCGGCGCATCGACAACACCCCCGTGCGCGGCGCCGACGTGCAGACCGCGAACACCACCGGCATCGTCGGACGGCTGGACACCGGCGACACGATCACCTACACGTACAGCAAGCAGATGGCCCTCGGGAGCATCCTGCCCGGCTGGAGCGGCGCGGCGACCCCGGTGACCCTGCGGCTGCGCGACGGCGGACTGCTGGGGACCGGCGCGGCCGGCGACACGATCGATGTGCTGACGGGCAGCACCCCCGTGGCGCTCGGCACGGTCAACCTGCGCGGCGACTACGTGAAGTCGGGCAAGACCTCGACCTCCAACGGCACCATGGTCGCCACCACGTCCACCGTGAACGGCTCGCCCGTCACCGTCGTGACCGTCACCGTCGGAACGCTGATCAGCGGCGGCGCCCTGCGCACCGTGTCGACGGCGTCCACCATGATCTGGTCACCCTCGGGCGCGGCCACCGACCTCTCGGGCTCAGCATGCTCGACGGCCCCGGTCTCGGAGACCGGCGCCGCGGACAGGGAGTTCTGATGATGCACACCGGCATATCGGATGACGACGACCTTGATAGCCTCGACCACGTGGGACGACACATCCTGGTCGTGGAGGACGACGACGGCATCGCGGTGCCGCTGATGCGCACGCTCGATCGCGAGGGATACGTCGTCGAACGGGTCGCCGAGGGCGCGGCCGCGCTCGAGCGCGCGGGTGCCGACGTCGACCTGGTCGTGCTCGACCTCGGGCTGCCCGACATGGACGGCCTGGACGTGTGCCGACGGCTTCGAGAGCAGGACTTCGAGGGCGGCATCGTCATCCTCACGGCCCGCGACGGCGAGCTGGACCGCGTCGTCGGCCTGGACGTCGGCGCCGACGACTACATCGCGAAGCCGTTCGCGCTGGCCGAACTGCTCGCCCGGCTGCGCGCGCTGCTGCGCCGCGCCAGTGCGGTCGCGAAGGAGAAGCCGGCGGATGCCGTTCGCGCCGCGACCCCGGCATCCGCCCTGCTGGTGGATGTCGAGTCCCGCCGTGCGACCACGGCCGGGCGGGAGGTGCCGCTGAGCACCAAGGAGTTCGACCTGCTCGCCCAGCTCGATGCGCGTCGAGGAGTCGTCGTGACGCGGGAACGGCTGATGGACGAGGTGTGGGACGAGAACTGGTTCGGCTCCACGAAGACCCTCGACGTGACGATCGCCCGGCTGCGGCAGAAGCTGGAGGAGTCCGGCGCCGATGTGCGGATCACCACCCTGCGCGGCGTGGGCTTCCGTCTCGACGACGGGGCGCCGGATGCGTAGAAGGCTGATCTTCGCCTTCGTCAGCATGGCGGTGATGATCATCGCCCTGTACGGCGTTCCGCGTGCTGTCATGACGGCGGAACTCGTGCAGTCCTCGCAGACTCAGCGCGTCGACCGGATGGCGATTCTGCTCTCGGCCCTGGTGTCCGAGCGCGAGCGCGTCGGTCCCGTGACGGCCGATCTGTTCAAGTCGCTGCTGCGCCCGGAGGACGGCGTCACCTATGTCGGCGCCGACGGCGACACCCTGCACGTCGGCGCGACCGCAGACGGCGATGACCTGCAGAAGACCGTCGAGGTGAAGGACGGCGGCACCCTCACGGTGACGCGCTCGGGCAGCTATGTCACGCAACTGGTCAGCGACGCGGTGACGCCGGTGATCTGGATCGGCGTACTGCTGCTGTTCGTCTCGGTGATCGGCGCGTTCCTGCTCGGGCGCAACCTCTCGCGTCCCTTCGTCAAGCTCGCCGGCACCGCGCGCGATCTCGGCGCCGGCGGCCTGAGCTCGGAGCCCGAGAAGTACCGCTTCCCCGAGGCGGCGGCCATCGACCGGGCGCTGCGCGACAGCGCCGACACCCTCGAGCGCCGCATCCGCCGTGAACACGAGTTCGCGGCCAACGCCTCGCACCAGCTGCGCACGCCGATCACGGCCGTGCGGCTGGAGCTGGAGGACCTGTCGCTGTGGGGCGAGACTCCGCCGGTCGTGCGCGAACAGCTCGAGCATGCCGTGCAGGAGATCGACCGTCTGGCGGATGCCATCACGCAGCTGCTGGCGCTGGCACGCGGCGAGGCGGCCGCCGAGTCGGCCTGCGCACCTCTTGCGCAGACGATCCACGGGGCGGCCGAACGATGGCGGCAGCACGCGAACGCCACCGGGCGCAGCATCCGCACGGACGACCTCGACGACGCGCTCGGCTCGGCGCCCGCCGCGGCGTCGCAGATCCTCGACGTGCTGCTGCACAACGCGATCAAGCACGGCCGCGGCACCATCACGATCACTGCAGTGCGTCGTGCCGAGTACGTCACCGTGCAGGTGGCCGACGAGGGCCCGCGGCCCAGCGGCAACTCGATCTTCCAGCGCCGGCCGGAGCAGCGCACCGCCACCTCCGGTGAGGGCATCGGCCTGGCGCTCTCGGCTGAGCTCGCGGAGTCGCTCGGCGGGCACCTGCTGCTCGAGGGCGACGAGACCACCCGGTTCTCGCTGATCCTGCCCGCCCGCGACTGAGGCCGGCGGCTCAGGCCGGCGGCTCTGGCCGGCGGCTCGGGTCGTGCCGGCGAGCCCCCACTCTTTCTGGGACACGGCCACGAGCATGTCGCAGAAAGGGTGGGTCTGCGGTGCCCCGACCCACCGCTTCTGGAACATGGCTGCACGCCGGTCACGGAAGCTGCGGGTCCGGGGCATCCGCACCCGCATCAGGTGAGACATGGCCTGGACGGGCCCGAAGCACCCTGAGGCCGGCGGCTCAGGCCGTGCCGGCCAGTCCCCACTCGTATGCGAGGATCACCACGTGCACGCGATCGCGGGCATCCAGCTTCGCCAGCACCCGCCCGACGTGCGTCTTCACGGTCGACTCACTGAGGAAGAGGCGCTCGGCGATCTCGGTGTTGCTCAGGCCCTGCGCGATGGCGTGGAACACGTCGCGCTCGCGCTCGGTGAGCTCGGCGAGTGGATCGGATGCCGTCGCCGGCACCGCGGATGCCAGATGCGGCGCGAGCTGATCGAGCAAGGCCCGCGTCGCGCGAGGGGCCAGGGCGCCGTCGCCGCGGTGCACGGCACGGACGGCGGCGACCAGCTCGGTGCGCTCGGCATCCTTCAGAAGGAAGCCGCTGGCTCCGGCGCGGATCGCGCCGAACGCGTACTCGTCCAGATCGAACGTCGTCAGCACGAGCACCCTGACCGACGGATGCTGCCGCACGATCTCCGCGGTCGCGGCGATGCCATCCATCCCCGGCATCCGCACGTCCATCAGAACCACGTCGGGTTCGAGGGCGGCGGACTGCGCAAGAGCCGCAGCGCCGTCGCCGGCCTCGCCGACCACCACGATGTCCGGCTCCGCCTCGAGCACCAGGCGGAAGCCGATGCGGATGAGCGCCTGGTCGTCGACGAGCAGCACGCGGATCGGGTCGGTCATGGTTCCTCCTGCGAGTGCTCCTGGATCTCCGAGTCCGCGGACGGACTGGGAGCGATGTGCGGCAGCTCGGCGCGCAGCATCCAGCGCCCTCCCCCGGCCGGAGCGGAGACGAGGATGCCGCCGAGCAGCGCGGCGCGCTCGGCGAGTCCTCGCAGTCCGAAGCCGCCCTCGGCGGCGGCATCCGGGGCGCCGTCGTTGACGATCTCGATGACGATCGGGGCGGCGTCGTAGTCGATGCGCACGTCGATGGCGTGCGTCGAGGGCGCATGCCGCATGGCGTTGGTGACGCCCTCCTGCACGATGCGCCCGATCGCGAACCGCAGGGCGGGCGCCGTGTCGGGTTCGCCCTTGACGGTGAGGGATGCGGTGAAGCCAGCGGTCCGCGCGGCGGCCACCGTGTCTGCGGGGCTGGCGGGCTCGAGCGGGGCGAGCGGGGCATCCGCATCGCCGTCGCGCAGCACGCCCAGCATGGAGCGCATCTCGGCGAGCGCGTTGCGCGCGGTGGTGGCGGCGGCTGCCGAGGCATCCCTCGCCCGATCCCGGTCGGAGGTCGCCGCGGCGCCCTCCGAGAGCGCGACGACGACGGTCAGGGAGTGCGACACGATGTCGTGCATCTCGCGGGCGATCCGGTCGCGCTCGGCGGCGGCGGCCAGCTGGGCCTGCTGATCGCGCTCGACGAGCAGCTGCCGTGAACGGTCGATGATCGCCTCGACGTAGCGCTTGCGATTGCCGACGTTGATGCCGATGAGCGCGGCGATCAGCCCGGGCACCGCGACGGAGAGCACCGCGTTGACCGCGGCCTGCAGGTCGAAGCCGCCGAACCCGAACCAGGCGAACGCCAGACCGGCGATGACGAGGGTGCCGGCGCCGAGGCCGATCCAGGCGGCCCGCACGGAGCGGTACACCGCGAGCGCATACAGCGCGAGGGCGAACAGCGGTGCGCCCGCCGATCGCATCACGAACAGCAGTGTCACGTCGGTGGCGATGGCGGCGACGAGGACCGCGACCGGCCAGCGGCGCCGCCACACCAGCAGCACGCTGGATCCGACCACCATCAGCACCGCGAACACGACCTCGGCGGGCGGCGCCGGGGGTGTGCCGGGCGCAGGGATCGTGCTGGTGCCGACCGAGACGAGCAGGCACAGTACGGCGATGAGGATGTCGGCGAACAGCGGATGCCGCGCCCAGAAGCGCCGTATCACGCCGGGCGGACGCGGCAGCCGCAGCTCCTCGTCCCGGGGGACGGCGGAGCTGCGGCTGAGGGTCACGCTGTCGACTCTACTTTTGGGTCCCTGAGCCTGTCGAAGGGCTCACACATCCCGTCCGCGCACGACGGCCCAGGCGGCAAGCAGCGCAGCGGCGGGCCATGCGGCGAGCGTCACCCAGCCCTCGGGCACGGTGAGCGCGGCGCCGTCGAACGGCAGGATCACGTTCTGCGTGGCGGCGGCGGGCAGGTAGTGGCCCAGGTTCGTGATCCACTCCACGTCGTGCAGCCACATCCCGAGCATCGAGACGATGATCGGCAGCACGAACAGGATGCCGACCGTCACGGCGATCGCGCCCGCGCCGGAGCGCAGCAGGAAGCCGAGGCCGACGCCGAGCAGGGCGAACAGCGCCATGGTGGCGGAGGCAGCGAGGATCGGGACGATCGTCTTCGACGGGTCGGACCAGTCCAGCGCGATGTCCTTGGACGCGGCGAGCGGGCTGATGCCCGCGGCGGCGACGCCGAAGATGATCAGCGACACCACGAACATGAAGGCGCCGAGCACGGTGGCCTTGGCGGCCAGCACCGACCCGCGCACCGGGTCAGCCGTGAAAGTGGAGCGGATCATGCCCGTGGAGTACTCGCCGGTCACCGAGATGACCCCGAGGATTCCGGCGAGCATCATCGTGAACTGCACGGGCGAGACGACCGCCATCACCATGTTGTCGACCGGGGCCGACATCGCGGAGGTCGCGATGAACGCGATGCCGATGGTGATCGCCGCGACGATGACGACCGACCACCACGTGCCGCGGACGGTGATCAGCTTGATGAACTCGCTGCGCAACTGGCGCAAGAAGCTCAGCCGGCCTGCGGGCGCGGGGATGTGGGTGGCGCGAGCCTGGATCGCGGTCATGCGAGTGCTCCTTCGAGCGGGGCGTCGGTGTGCGGGACGGCCCGGGTGCGGTATTCGACGGCGTCGCCGGTGAGGGCGAGGTAAGCGTCCTCCAGCGAGCCGCTGGTGGGGGTGAGCTCGTGCACCGGGATGCCGCGCTCGGCGGCGATGTCGCCGATGCGGGATGCCGGCAGGCCGGTCACGTCGAGGGTGAACGGATCGGCGGTGACGATCTCGACGTCGCGTCCGGCGACGGCATCCGCCAGTTCCGCGGCTCTCGGGCTGCGGACGTGCACGCGGGCCGTGGTCCAGGCGCGCACGAGGTCGGGAAGGGCGGCGTCGGCGAGCACCTTGCCGCGGCCGAGCACGATCACGTGATCGGCGGTCTGGGACATCTCGCTCATCAGATGGCTGGAGAGCAGCACGGTGCGGCCCTCGGATGCCGCGTGGCGGACGAACTCGCGCACCCAGCGCACGCCCTCGGGGTCGAGTCCGTTGACCGGCTCGTCGAGGATGAGCGTGTGCGGGTCGCCGAGCAGCGCCGCCGCGATTCCGAGACGCTGCCCCATACCCAGCGAGAAGCCGCCGGCGCGCTTGCGGGCGACCGAACCGATGCCGGTGATGTCGATCACCTCGTCGACGCGGGAGTTCGGGATGCCGTGGGTGGCGGCCATCGCGCGCAGGTGGTTGCGGGCGCTGCGCCCGGTGTGGACCGCCTTCGCATCCAGCAGCACGCCCACCTCGGTGAGCGGTGCCCTGAGCTTGCGGTAGTCCTGCCCGTTGATGGTCACCCGGCCCGTCGTGGGCCTGTCCAGCCCGACGATCATGCGCATGGTGGTGGACTTGCCCGCGCCGTTCGGCCCCAGGAATCCCGTGACGCTCCCCGGCCGCACCGTGAAGGACACGTCGTCCACGGCGACCTTGTCTCCGTACCTCTTCCCGAGGCCCTCTGCTGTGATCATGTCTTCGACGCTATTTCCGCGGGTGCCTCTGCCGCGTCCGCCCGGAGGATGAAACCTGTGCGGGGCCTATGGCACTTTGGTGCCATAGGCCCCGCGTCGGGATCGGGCCCGCGGGTTTGTTATGCTGGCCAGGCGCCGCAAGGCGTGCGGGGCTGTAGTTCAATGGCAGAACTTCTGCTTCCCAAGCAGACAGCGCGGGTTCGATTCCCGTCAGCCCCTCCACGCGAAGGCCTCCACTGATGTGGGGGCCTTCTTCCGTCAGTGCGGGAACGCCGCCAGCTTCACGCCGAAGCCGATCAGCACCGTTCCGGTGATCCGGTCGATGATCCGCACCGCGCGCGGGCTGCGCAGCCAGCGCGAGACGACAGCCGTCGCGAGGATGATCGCCGCGAACCAGATGATCGACAGCAGCGCGTGCACGGCGGCGAGTGCCACGCCCATCAGAGCGGGCGAGGTGCCGGCCGGGATGAACTGCGGGATCGTCGCCAGGTAGAAGACGCCCACCTTCGGGTTGAGCAGGTTGGTGCCGAAGCCGGTGAGCCAGGCCCGGCCGAGTGACTCGGTGGTGCGCATCGCGGGGAGGTCGTGTGCGGCGGCATCCGCTCCTCGCCGGAACGACTTCCAGATCAGCGAGCCGCCCAGCCAGATCATGTACCCGGCGCCGGCGAGCGTGAGCACCCGGTAGGCGAGCTCGGATGCTGCCAGCAGGGCGGATGCCCCGATCGCCGCCGCCACGCCCCAGACCAGCGCGCCGCAGCAGATGCCGATCGCGGTCGCGAACCCGTACCGGTGGCCGCGGGTCAGGGCGCCGCGCAGCACGAGCGAGGTGTCGATGCCCGGGACGATCGTCAGCAGGGCCGCCACGAGCGCGAAGGCGAAGAGCGGCTGCACCTGGATCACGGATCGATCCTAGTTCTGCGACGACCACGGCCCCGCCGGTATAGCGTTGCCCCATGTCGTACGTCGTCGATTTCACGAACGTGTCCACCGTCGGGCTGGAGTCATCGCCTGTCGTCGAGGCGCTGGCCGGTCTTCGCGCCAACGAGGCGCGCTACTTCCACAACAAGTACGAGATCGACTTCACCACCGAGCCCGCCGAGGGCACCGACACCCTCGCGTGGGTCACGAAGATCCTCGCCGACGAGCGCGGCATCGTCATCTCCTCCCCCGCGCTCGAGGTCGCCGAGCCACCGGTCCCGGGCATCCGCTGGGCGTACGTCTTCTACGAATCGGGGCTGGCGATCAACGTGCTCTACGAACTCGTCGAGGGCGGCAAGCACGCCGTGGGATTCAAACTGTCCGACGGCATGGAGGTGCCCGACGAACTCGGCGCGTTCAAGTTCGCGCGGCAGAAGTCCAAGCTCGCCGGGACCATCCGCGGCTCGTACTTCGTGATCAAGGGCGAGTACTGAGCGGCCGCACCGCTACTCCGGCATAACCCAGAACGACGGGTCTCCTGGGCGCAGTGCGACGTGCTCGGTCGAGACGAGATGCGCTCCGGATGCCGTGGTGAACCCCTCCCCGAAGTCGGCCATCAGCCGACGATGCGCCCAGGTGAACGCCGGGCGGGCGACGGGCGAGAGCCGTCTCATCCATGGCTTCGACACGGCGACGAGCCAGAGGAAGCGCACCGTCGCCTCATCCCCCGCCGCTTCGGCGACCGCGCGGCCGCGGCCGACCAGATCGCCGGAGACCTCGGCATCCACGGATCGCCGGGACTCGATACCCGTGACCCGGATCTCGTAGCGCAGGCGGTACCCGAACGGCGTGCGCACCGTGTGCCGGTAAACGGACCCCGCAGCCGGTGAGTCGCCGTCCGCCGGCTGCTCCCCCTCGGACAGCACTTCGGAGACCTCGAGACACCTCCACCAGAGGATCCAGCGCTCGACGTCGCTGAGCACTCGCCACACGCTTTCCGGATCACCGGTGATCCGGAACGTGCTGACGAAGTGGTACTTCGCGCTCATGGTCTCCCCGCCTGCGTGATGAACCGAACCTACTCCGGGTGTCATAGAGCTCAGAGGAACGCGGCCCCACCTGCGGAGTCGAATCCGCGCAGGCGTGCGTAGTCGTCGAGCGAGCGCAGCGCCGCCCAGGCGACCACGGCGCTGGAACGCGGCCGGTCGGCCGACGGCGTGTTCATGACCACGGCGCGCACCTCGCCGAGCGCGCCCGCCGCGCGGATCTCGTGGCGGGTCTGCACGGCATCCGGATCGGCCACGATCCGCGCGGTCGCGAAGTCCCAGGCATCCGCGGCGAGCGCGAGCGAGGCTGCGACGTTGGCGGATGCCGGGAAGCGCTGCGCCACGTCGCCGGCGGGCCCGTCGGCCAGCACGAGTTCGGTGGTGCGGCTGCGCAGGTCGGCCTTCAGCGCCTCGGGCATCCACGGCTGGATCAGGGATGCCGGCAGCTTGCGGCTCTCGATCGACACCTCGCGGAGCGGACCGGCGGCACGCAGGGCGCGCACCTGATCGAGTCCTCCGATCGCGCCCGTGCAGACGATCAGCCGACCGGCCGCAGATCCCAGAAGCCGGTCGCGAAGCGCAGCATCCGCCAGCGCACCGACCGACAGCAGGATCACGTCGACCCCGGCATCGAGCAGGCCGGGCACGCGTTCGCGCACGGCCTGCTGGGTCGCCGCCTCGACGATCACGTCGACGTCCGCAGCATCCGGCAGCGCGGAGTGCCGCCCGAACGACCCGACCACCCGGTACGGGCGGGAGTCGTGCACGACAGCCCGCAGCACCGAGTTGATGTGCCCGTCGCCGAGGAACCCGACCCGCAGCTCAGTCATGCCTTCGACCTTACGACGCCGACCGCACGGATGAGGGATCACCCACCAGCACGCCCCGTCAAGGGCAGGCCCGGAACAGGTATCCGCTTTCGTGCGGCATCCGCAGGTCGTGGTCGCGCAGGATCATGCTCACGCCCGACGGCCGATCCGCGCATGCCGCGGCGAAGTCCTCCGCACCGAGCTCGTCGGTGTACTCGATGTCGAGCACCACGTCGTACGCCTCGGCGTAGTCCGCGCACTCGTCGAACTCGGCGCACGACTCCGTGACCGCGAAGTCGTACCCGATCTCCACGAGCCGCGCAGTCGACTCGGCCGTGTTCTTCTGGGCGATCGCCAGGCCAGCCGCGTGAGCGATGCGCGCGTACTCCGCGGCGAGCGCGAGGTTGTCGTCCTCCGACAGCTTCCCCTCCGAGCGGCTGAAGGAGTCCAGGTTGTCGATCTCGACCGCCGCGTACCCGGCGTCCGCGCAGCCGACGATCCACGGCTCCACGATCTCGGCGAGCGCCGTGCGCTTCGCCTCCGTCGATGTGTCCAGGATGAGCTCGTCCGGCCAGCCCGGATCGGCGAGCGGCTCGCCGTCGACCTGCACCACCAGCTCCGGATGCCGCTGCGCGAGCTTCTCGGATTCCGCGGGCTGCGTCTGGAACCCGTTCACGTAGCAGATGTCGTAGCCCACGCCCGCCGGGGCTGCCAGTCGGTCACGCGCGATCACCGTCGCACCGTCAGGCGGCGGGTAGGCGCCGCCCAATTGATAGTCGAACCCGGCGCCCGCCTCGGGCAGCTCGACACCGGCGCGGACTGTGTCGCCGTCCGCACTCCCGCCGGCACAGCCTGCGAGCGCCAGCAGTGCGAAGACCGCCACCACAGGCCTCCCTCTCATCCGACGGCCTCTTCGAGCAGCTCCCGGCTCACCGTCGAGAGGTCACGCGGCGCACCCCGCCACAGTGCCGTGATCGGGCGACGCACGGCGTCACCGCGCAGGGGGATCTGCACCAGTCGCCCCAGGCGCACATCGTCGGCGACGGCGAGGCCCGAGAGCACGGCCGGCCCGATACCCTCGGCCGCGGCCGATCGCACGGCTGCCGACGTCGACAGCACGGCCACCGGTTCGGCCGGCATCCGTCCGAGGCGGGAGACCACCGCGTCCTCCCAGGTGCGCCGCGTCCCGCTGCCCTCCTCCCGCACGACCAGGGAGGCGTCGGCAACCTCATCCATCCCGACGTCCGCCCTCGTGGCCCACGGGTGCTGCGGTGCCACGACGACGACCAGGGCGTCGAGCCGGATCGCGGTCGTCGCGAGCCCCTCCGGCAGCGAGGTCGACTCGATGAATCCCAGGTCCGCGGCCCCCGAGCGCACGAGCGTCTCGACCTCGACGCTGTTGGCGTTCAGCATCCGCACCTGCGTGGGGGCGCGGCCGGAGCGCACCTGCCGCTCCCGCAGCGCCACGAGCCACCGCGGCAGGAGGTGCGCCGCGACGGTCTGGCTGGCCGCGACGGTCAGCTCCCGGCTGTGCTCGCCGCGCAGCGTCTCCATCCCGGTGCGGAACCTCTCCGCCGCGGCCAGCACCTCCTCCGCCCACGCGGCCACGGTCTCCCCCGCCGAGGTCGGCTCCACGCCCCGCGGTGAGCGCCGCAGCAGCTCGAGCCCGAGCCGCTGCTCGAGCCCTCGCAATCGCGCCGACGCAGTCTGCTGCGTCACGCGCGCCTCGCGCGCGGCCGCTGAGATGGACCCCTCCCGCACGGCCGTGGCGAGCAGCCGCAGTGCGCCGATGTCGGGATCGTCGATCATGCCGCCCCTCACAGTTCTGGCCTGTACCCCTACCGACGATAGCCCCTACCCCCGGCGGACGGCGGATCAGCAGGATGGAGGGGTGCAGCTCTCCCCCGTTCAGACCCTCCCCTCCCGACTCGCCCGGCGCGGCGTCGACGTCTTCCCCGGAGTCATCCTCACGGCCGCGATCGCCCTGGTCTCCACCGGCATCGGTGCGATCCTCCCCGTGCTCGGCTCGGCGGTTCCGGCCATCATCATCGGGGTGTTGCTGTCGATCGTCCGGCCCCGGATCATGGCGGGGCGGGAGCGGATGGATGCCCGCCTCGAGCCCGGAATCGCGTACTCCGGCAAGTTCCTGCTGCAGCTCGCCGTGGTCGTGCTGGGCGTGCAGCTGTCGATCGGCGCGATCGCGAAGGTCGGCCTGGAGTCCTTGCCGATCATGCTCACGACCCTCATCGTGTGCCTCGTGGGCGCATGGCTGCTGGGGCGGGTGCTGGGCACCGAGCGGCGCCTGACCACGCTGATCGGCGTCGGCACGGGCATCTGCGGGGCATCCGCGATCGCCGCCGTCTCGCCCGTGATCGGCGCAGCGAGCGCCGAGGTCGCCTACGCCGTCTCGACGATCTTCCTGTTCAACATCCTCGCGGTGCTGATCTTCCCCCTCGTCGGGCACGCGCTGAACCTCGACCCGCACACGTTCGGCCTTTTCGCCGGCACCGCCGTCAACGACACCAGCTCGGTGGTCGCGGCGGCCGGGGTGTTCGCCACCACGGCGCTCGGCTTCGCCGTGGTCGTCAAGCTCGTGCGCACCCTCATGATCATCCCGATCAGCATCGGGCTGTCGATCATGGAGGCCCGCCGCAGCGCGGACGGCCAGAAGCTGACCGGCCGGCGCATCGCGAAGCTCGTGCCCTGGTTCCTGATCGGATTCGTCGTGGTGGCGCTGATCAACTCCACCGGCCTGATCCCCGATGCCCCGCGACAGGTGCTCGTGCACGCGAGCGTGTTCCTGATCGCGATGGCGCTGGCCGGCATCGGCCTGTCCACCGACATCCCGGCGCTGCGCCGCGCCGGCTGGCGTCCGCTGGCACTCGGCGGGATGCTGTGGATGCTGGTGACGCTCACCGCCCTCGCGACGATCGCCGCGACCGCCGCGCTGCGCGGCTGAACGCTCTCCCGCGCGCCGCCGTCACACCCGCAGTGCGTCGCGCACTGCGATCGCACGGCGCATGTCGGCCATGATCGGATCGAAGAAGCGCTCCCGATAGCGAGCCTCGCTCACCGCCGAGAACACGAACGGAAGCGTCGCGATCACCGAGAGCAGGGCGGCGGCCTTCAGCAGATTCACCGTGAGCGGCAGCGTCGCCGACGCCACCTCGATGCGCACGACCTCCAGCGGCATGGATGCCGACCCGGCACCCACCCACAGCTCCACCACGCCGTACGGGATCGCGATCGCACCGATCACCACCAGCAGCATCCAGAGCAGCGCGGCGAAGAAGACCGCCTGCAGCACCTGCGCCACCGCCATCACGAGAAGCAGGTTGATCCGCTGAGCGCGGTGCAGCGGACGGTGCGGGGTGTCCTCCTGCATCCGCCCCTCGGCCGGAGTACCGACGACGAGCGCCAGCCGGTGCTCATGCCCCTGCACGTGCATGTCCTCGTCGAGCTCCTTGGCGCACACGCTCAGCACGACCACCACGGCGAGGGCGCCGACGACGAGGGCCAGCGTCCAAATGGACCGCCACCCGAGAGCGGATGCCATCTGCCACACCTCGCCCGAGAAGAACGCGAAGACCACGAGCATCAGGATCACCGGGAGCGCGATCGATGCCATGTAGCCGATCGCCGAGACATTGCGCACCGCCAGACGCGACGCCCACGTGAGCAGGGCGCCTCCCCCCATGCCCGTGAAGAGCACGCAGCCCAGCACCAGCGCCAGCGCCGACAGCACCGGTCCCACCGTGGCATCCGGTGTCATGAGGTACCCGCCGACGATCAGCCCGGCCAGGCACAGCACGACGGCGGCCGTCGCCACCGTCGCGCCGACCGGTGGTCGCAGCCGGCGCAGGAGTCCCCGCAGCAGGGCGTAGGCGGTCCACGCGATCGCCAGCGCGATGCCGATCAGCACGAGCACGCTCGCGAAGATCGCCCACTCGTCGGTGCCGAAGAACTCGACCGCGACCTCGATCGCATCGTCGACGAGGTCCTGCAGCAGGAACCGCGCGATCGTCACCGACGCGATCAGCGGCGCGACCCGCCGCGGCAGGTCGGTGAACCATCTGCGCAGCGGCACGAAGGTCGGCAGCCCCATCAGGCGGAACCACAGGTCGGCGCCGCGCTGGTCCGCGCGCGTGCGCGGCGGCGTGCTCACAGCCACCCCTTGCGCTTGAACACCAGGTACAGCCCGCCTCCGAATGCGACCATCGCCGCGATCGCCAGCGGATAGCCGAACGTCCAGTGCAGTTCGGGCATCACGCGGAAGTTCATGCCGTAGATCGCGCCGATCAGCGTCGGCGCGAACAGGATCGCCGCCCAGCTGGAGATCCGCTTCATCTGGTCGCCCTGACGGATGCTCTCCTCCGTCATCCGCTTCATCTCGTCGTTCTGCCGTCGGGCGACGATGGTGGATGCCACGGTCAGGGCGTTGTCGAGGATCGAGCGGAAGCTCGCGGAGCGCTCTGCGACGCGGATCGCGTGGTCGTGCACGTCCCTCAGGTAGCGCTGCACCTCCTCGTCGGCGGCGTACTTCACGCCGCCCCGCAGCAGCGCCTCGATCATCGAGGTCAGCGGCTGCACGGCGCGCTGGAAGTCGATCACTTCGCGACCCAGTTCGTAGATGCGCTGCGTCGCGTCGACGTCCTCGACGAACAGCTGGCTCTCGATCTCGTCGATGTCGTTCTCGAGACCGGCGAGCACGGGCGCGTACTGGTCCACGACCTCATCGAGGATCGCGTACAGAACGGCCTCCGGTCCGCGGGCCAGCAGCTCCGGGTCGGACTCGAGGCGATGCCGCACCCTGCCGAGGTCGGGCGCTTCGGCGTGACGCACGGTGACCACGAAGTCGGGGCCGACGAAGACGTGCACCTCGCCGAACTCCACCTCCTCCTCGGCGTCGAGGTAGCGGGCCGGGCGCAGCACGACGAACAGGTGCTCGCCGTAGCGCTCGATCTTGGGCCGCTGGTGGCCCACCAGGGCATCCTCGACCGCCAGCTCGTGCAGTCCGAACTCGTTCGCGACCGAAGCCAGCTCTTCGCCGTCGGGACGGTACAGCCCGATCCAGCCCATCCCGCCACGGGAGCGCATCAGCTCGAACGTCTCGTCCAGGCTGGCCGGGTTCTCCGTGCGGACCCCGTCCACGTAGATCCCGTTGTCGATGATCGCCATGCGGTTCCTCCCGGCCCGACGGTATCACCGCGGGCTACTCGCCTCCGCGCGCCTCACGCGCTCGGATGCGCCACACACGCTCGGGAGGAGAACTCCGCGTCGGGAGGAGGAATCCCGCAGGATGCCCCTCCCGAGCACGAGTTCTCCTCCCGAGCCGGAGGCGACGGTCAGCTGCGGCGCTTGCGCGCGGCGATCACGATGACCACCACGATGGCGATCAGCAGCACGACGCCCAGGCCGATCAGCAGCGGCCAGGGAGCGGACTCCGTCTCCGCGGACTCGGCGGGCGCCTGGGGGCTCGCGGGGGCCGTGGGCTGTGCGCTCTGCGAGGGCGCGGTGCTCGGCGTCGGCTCCTCGGCCGCGGCGACCGAGAACGAGTACTCGCCGGACGTCGGGTGGCCGTCGCTGGAGACGACCTTCCACGTCACGTCGTACGCGCCGTTGGGCATGCCCGGCTTCAACGGCACGGTGACGGTGTCGGCGGCCACGGTCGGTGCGCCCGCCACCCAGTCGGTGCCCTGCTCGTCGACCACGGTCATGGCCGTGCCGCTGTTGTCGGAGAGAGCCAGCAGGTTGTTGGAGAACGTGAGCACGACCTGGTCGGGCGCGGTGGTGAGCTGCTCGTCGGCGGCGGGCGTGCTCGACACGATCTGGTCGTGAGCGGATGCCGGGGCGGCGATGGCCAGGACGGCGGCGACGGCCACGGCGGCCCCCACCAGTGCGGTGCGGATGCGGAACATGGGAAACCTCTCTTCGGATGCCGCTGAGCGGCGTCTGCGTCTGTACTGGCGCGGGTGAGCGCCGGATGCCGCGAGCGCGGCGGATACACGCCGGAACCGCACAGGGCGGAAGGCGGCGGCATGGGGTGTCAGACCAGACGCGGCGGCCCCCGTCGGCGCAGCGAGCCCAGATGCACCTCGCGCACGCACGGCGCGGTGAGCACCGCCCACCGGCGCCGGACCGGCGTCACGATGCGCATCGCGTCGACCGCCGGCACGGCGCGGGCGAGCCAGGTCGCCACGGCGCGCGCCACGGTCAGCAGCGCGCGGAGGATCAGCTCGCCCCGGTGCAGCGCCGCGATCGTCAGAGCGGCGGCGACAGCGTGTCCGAGCCACATCGCCGCATCCTGCGGCAGGAGCGGCGGGGCGTCGCCCCCGAACGACAGCGGCACGGCGCCGTGCACGTGGGGACGGAGGCCGCCCTGCGGAGTGATGCTGCCCAGCATGAAGAGCACGTGGAAGAGCAGCTGGGAGATGATCACCGACGCGCTCAGCCTCAGCATCGACAGCCGATGCCCCGCCAGCAGGGTGCACGCCGTCAGCGACAGCAGCCACGGCACGGCGATGCCCAGCATCCCGGGCATGTCGCCGCCGACCCAGACATGCGAGGCCAGTGCGACGAACGTCGCGATCGTGGCGCCGACGAACCCGCGCAGCAGCGGGACTCTACGTGAGGGGCGCACCCCTCCATCTTTTCACGCGCCCAGCGAGAGCCGCCGCGCGATCAGCCGGCCTTGCAGATGGCGCCGTCGGTGATGGCCTTCGCATACTGCTCGGCGGTGAAGGGCAGGCCGAAGTCCGGAGCGGTCTCGCCCTTCGCGGCCGGCGCCTTCGACGCGATCGCGGCGAGCTCCCACGCCAGGTAGGCTGCGAAGCCGCCGCCGGCGCTGGAATCGTTCAACGTGACAGCCACGGTGAAGCCGGTCGCAGGGTCGGAGTACGCGGCGGTCGCGTATCCGGGGACCCAGCCATGCTGGCCCACCATCGATCCGACAAGATACGCGCCGCCGGTGGCCTGGAACCACGCCGGCGCGTTCGCCGCGGCCGGCAACGGCTTCTCGAAACGGCCCGGCTTGGCGTCCTTGTCGCGCAGTGCCTGGCGCGCCTCGGCCTGTGCGTAGCGGCCCAGGTCCTCGATCGTGGACACAGCGCCGGAGTCGGTGAAGCCGATGCTCGAGGAGCTCTTGGTGATGTCGACCGGTGCGGCGCAGTTGTAGCCGCCACCCTCCGCGGGCGGCAGATACGCGCCCTTCAGCGCCGGCGAGGGCTCGGGCTCCGCGGCCGCCGGAGACGGCAGCGACGTCGATTCGAGGCCCAGCGGGGTCGTCACGTACTTCTTGATGAGCTGTGAGGCGGTCAGCCCCGACTCGCGCTCGAGGGCGAGGCCCAGCATCAGGTAGTTCGCGTCGGAGTCGCGGTACGCCGTGTGAGCGGGACCGCGCTGCTGGCCGAGACCGAAGCTCGCCAGCTGCAGCGGCGCCCACTGGCGATCGGGGGTGTTCAGCCAGTACGGCTTCGCCGTCTCGGCCGAGGACCCCACGCCGCTCGTGCCGTTGCACAGGTCGAGCAGGGTGATGTCGCCCAGGTCCGCGACGCCGGAGACGTACTTCGGTACCTTGGCGTCGAGCTTGATGTCACCGGCATCCGCCATGCCGTACAGCACGTCGCAGGTCATCATGCGGGTCACCGCCGCGATGCGGAACGACATGTCCTTGGTGACCTTGGTCTTGTCGCCGGCGGCCTGGGTGCCGACGCCCGTCACCCACTGGCCGCTCCATGGCACCCACACGCCTACGATCGCGCCTGATGAGCCGGTGGCGGTCATCGCCTGCTGGACTGCGGTCTGCAGCTGCGCGGTCATGTCGTCGGGAAGCGGCCCCGCGGCCTGCTTCGGCGGCGTGTAGGTGAGGTCGGGCTGCGATGATCCCGTGCATCCGGTGAGAGCGAGAGCAAGGGCGACGGCGCCGACGACGGCGGCACGCAGGCGGCGCGGCGAACGAAGATGCATGTATCGACTCTCCCGGGGTTGGACCCTCCGAGTCTAGAGTGCGGATGCTGGGAGCACGCCCCTCAGGCCTTCGCGACCTGCTCGGCCTGCCTGGCCTCCCACGCCTCGCGCATGAAGCGGCGCACGTCCTCGTCCACCTGGATGTCGCGCGGCCGCAGCGGCCGGGACAGGTACAGGCCGTCGAGTGAGGTGAGTCTCGACAGCGCCACATACGTCTGGCCGGGCGCGAACGCCCCCGACCCGAGATCGACGATCGCCCGATCGTAGGTCTTGCCCTGCGATTTGTGGATCGTCACCGCCCAGGCCAGTCGCAGCGGGAACTGCGTGAACTCGGCGACCACCTCGCGGGAGAGCGTCTTGGTGCCCGGGTTGTAGGCGTACCGTAGCCTCTCCCAGACCGCCGGCTCGACGTCGAACTCGTCGCCGTCGATGTCCACCCGCACAGTGCCGCCGAGGATGCGGGTGACCGTGCCGATCGAGCCGTTGACCCAGCGCGGCGGCTCGCCCTGCATTCCCACGTCGTTGCGCAGGAACATCACCTGCGCGCCGACCTTGAGCTTCAGCTCGGCATCCGCGGGGTAGTTGCCCTCGCCACGACCGAAATCGCCGCTGACCTCGGCGTGCGCGGTCTGCTCGCGCCCGCCGAGAGCGGCGAGATGGCGGCTGTTGATGCTGTTGACGATGTCGTTGCGGGTCGCGAGCGTGATGATCGGCGGCTCGCCCGGCTCGGGGTCGGGAGGCGTGCGTGCCCCGCGCTCGTTCAGCACGTCCGCGATGTCCTTGGTCACCCGGCCGTATCGCACGGCGTTCAGCATCGACTTGAACCCGTCGTCGGACTGCCGGTGGATCTGCACCAGCTCGTGCACGTGCAGCTTCGCGCCGTGCTCGCCGATGTCCAGCATCCCGCCGTCGTCGCCGGCGAGTCCGCCGGTCCAGACCTTCGCGTCGAAGAACCAGAACGACCGGTAGTGGTCCTGGATGTAGCGCAGCTCGTCGCCCCGCGGTGGCACGGGCGCCAGCTGGTAGGGGTCTCCGAACATGACCACCTGCACGCCGCCGAACGGGATGCCGCGCTTGCCCCGCGCCTGGCGCAGAGACCTGTCGATCGCGTCCATCAGGTCGGCGTTCACCATCGAGATCTCATCGATCACGAGCGTCTGGATGGCGTTGAGGATGCGGCGGGTGGCGTCCGACTGCTCGATCTCGCTCTCGGCGATCAGCCCGATCGGCAGGCGGAACAGCGAGTGGATCGTCTGACCCTCGACATTCAGCGCGGCCACGCCGGTCGGTGCGCAGATCGCGATCTGCTTCTGGGTGTTCCAGGCGAAGTGCTGCAGCAGGGTCGACTTGCCCGTACCGGCCCGGCCCGTGATGAACACGTGCTCGTCGGTGTCCTCGATCAGACGGAACAGCGCCTGCTGTTCATCGGAGAGGGTCACGGACACGCACCCCATGTTAAGTCCTCTGTGTCGCCGCTCGGCTCCGTCCCAGCCCCCGCTCCCTAGACTTGTCGGCATGATGCAGGGTCGGGGGGTGTCACGGCGACGTTCTGCGCTCCGCACCGACCTGACGATCCTCGGGGTCGTGGGGGTGCTGCTCATCGCTGCGCTGGGCGCCGGAGGCATGTCGCTGTACCAGCAGGTGTACAGCCCGTCCGCCTTCGTGCAGCGCTATCTCGACCTGCTCGCCTCCGGCCGTGCGGCCGACGCGCTTCAGGTGCCGGGCGTCTCGGTGGACCTGTCCATCAAGAAGGACACCGACATCCATGCCACCGCATCCGAGGCGCTGCTGCGCACCGCCGCCCTCGCGCAGCTGACCGACTACACCGTCACCTCCGAGACGCAGAAGGGCGGCGTGTACCGCGTCTCGACCGCGTACCGCGCTGGCGGCGTGCGCGGCACCTCCACCTACCGGGTGGTGCAGGACGGCTGGGTGGGCGTTGTCCCCAACTGGCGGTTCGAGCGCAGCCCGATCGCCGAGGTCGAGCTCACCGTGCGCGGCGCGGACGTCTTCAAGGTGAACGGCTTCGAGCTGGACCGCCGCCAGGTGTCGGACAAGGGCGCAGGCGCTTCGCCGCTCGATCCGCTGCATCTGCTGGTCTTCACTCCCGGGGCGTACTCGGTGACCGTCGACACGCCGATCGCCGCGACCCCCGGCGTGCGCGTGCTCGCCGACAAGGCGCTCGCGCACACGCCGGTCGACGTGCAGGCGCAGCCGACCCCCAAGTTCACCGAGCTCGTGCAGCAGCGCGTCGGGGAGTTCCTCACCGCCTGCGCCACCCAGCAGGTGCTGCTGCCGACCGCCTGCCCGTTCGGGCTCGAGGTCTCCAACCGGCTGGCGGACGGCTCGCTGCCGAAGTGGTCGATCACGCAGCAGCCTGTGGTGACCGTGGTTCCCGACGGCGCGAACTGGAAGATCCCCCCGACGGATGCGGTCGCGCACATCGTGGTCTCGATCAAGTCCGTCTTCGACGGCTCGGTGCGCAAGGTGTCCGAGGACGTGCCCTTCCAGATCGACGGCACGATCAGCATCCAGCCCGACGGCACCGCCTCCATCCGGGTCGGCTCCCCGAACATCGACCCCGAATAGCCTCGCTGCAGCCGGCGCAGATCAGGACCGCGATGCGGCGCGGCGGTCCTGATCGGCCAGCTTCGAGAGCCGGGCGTTGTACTCCTCGAGTTCGGCGTCCCCGTCACGGTCGGCGGCGCGATCACTGCGGCGCTGCAGCCGGTCATCCGACCGCGACCACTGGATCGCGACCGTGATCGCGAGGATCAGGGTGGGGATCTCGCCCACCGACCAGGCGATGCCGCCGCCGATGTACTGATCCTCCATGGGCGTCGGGCCCCAGGTGCGGCCCATCGAGCCGAACCATTCGGCGACCATGAGCCCGTTCTGCATCATCAGCGCCATGCCGAAGAACGCGTGCATGGCCATCACGGCGATCAGGGTGATCAGGCGTCCCGCGTGCGGCAGGCGGTACGGCACCGGGTCGACGCCGACCAGCGACATCACGAACAGGTAGCCGGAGATGAGGAAGTGGATGACCATCCACTCGTGCCCGAGATGGTCGTACAGCGACCAGCGCACCAGGTCGGTGAAGTAGAAGGCCCACAGCGAGACGATGAAGATCGCGGCCGCGACGATCGGATGCGTGATCACCCGGGAGAACGGCGAGTGCACCGCCCACATGATCCACTCACGGGCGCCGCGGGTGCCGTCCTCGCGCTTGTGGATCGCGCGCAGCGCCAGCGTGATCGGCGCGCCGCTGACCAGCAGCAGCGGGATCGCCATGCTCAGCACCATGTGCCCGGCCATGTGCACGCTGAACAGGTACTCCTGGTACGCGTTGAGCGGGCCCGACGTGACCCACAGCAGCAGGAGCATCCCCGAGAGCCAGAAGATCGTGCGATGCACGGGCCAGGCGTCCCCGCGCCGGCGCAGGCGGACGACGCCGGCGATGTAGAAGAACACCGCGAAGCCGATCACGACCGCCCAGAGCACGTCGATGTCGTAGGAGGTGAACCAGCGGTCGAGCGTCAGCTCGGGAGGCAGGGGCGAATCGGTCAGCCGCTGAGCCGCGGTCGGATTGGCGGGGGCTTCCTCACCGACGGGCGGAGGCGTGCGTGCCAGCGCCGCGGCGGCGCCGGATGCCATACCCATCAGCAGCAGCTCGCCCAGGATGAGCGTCCAGAACGACCGCTTCTCGTCCGCGCCGCTGAACCGGGGGATGAGCCTGCGGCGGTACCACGCGCCGAACAGGCCCAGGCACAGCAGCAGGATCGCCTTGCCGAGCACGATCAGGCCGTAGGGCGAGAACAGCTCGCTCCAGCTGCCGAGGGCGACGACGGTGCGGGCGATGCCCGAGACGGCGACGACGATGAAGGCGATCAGCGCGATCGAGGAGTACCTCTCGACGAGGACCGGGAGGTCCAGGGCATCCGTCTTCTTCTTGCTCGTGGCCTTCGCGGCGCTGCGCAGGACGATCAGCAGCAGGATGCCGCCTACCCAGGCGGCGGCCCCGAGCGTGTGCAGCAGGATCGCGTTGACCGCGATGTTGTGGCCCTCCACGTCGCCGGAGTGCCCCTGCGTCGCAAGCGGGAGGAAGGATGCCGCGGCGAGGCCGGCGGTGATGAGCGTGCCGGTCCAGCTGCGCCAGCCGAAGGCCAGCAGCGTGATCACGGCGCCCATCAGCACGGTGATCAGCCAGGCCTGACCCAGCGGGAGCGTGAGCAGGAACGTGCCGAGCTGCTCGCCGAAGGTGCGGTCGGCGGAGAGCTTGGGATTGAAGGCCGCGAGCAGCGTCATCCCGGCGGCGATCGCCGAGCTGACCGTGAAGATCGCCGCGCCCACGGATGCCGTGTCGAGAGCGATGTCGAAGGGGCGCGAACCGCTGCGCAGCCCGAACAGTGCGAGCACCAGGGAGCCCAACATGGCCGCGCCCGCGAGGTTCGCGATCAGCTTGACGGCCGGCAGCCCCCACATCACGATGGGCCCCGGATCCAGGAGCTTGGGCGGCACGGCGCCGCCGCCAACGACGAGCGCCGCGATCAGGCCGAACGCCGCGCCGGCGAGGAGGATCGCGAGGCCGACGAGACGGTACGACTTCACCCCTCCAGCCTACGGCGGTTGCCTGTGGACGAGGATCCGAAGCCGTACGTGCGGCACGCGGGCGTGCGTGCCCGGTGGCGCGGCATCGGCACACGCCGGGCACGCAGAAGGCCGCCCCCGCAGGGACGGCCTTCGTGGTGGTGCGGTCTTACTTGACAGCAGCCTTCAGCTTGGAGCCGGCGGTCACCTTGACGCGCTTGCCAGCGGGGATCTTGATCTCGGCGCCGGTCTGCGGGTTGCGGCCGGTGCGGGCGGCGGTGGCCACCTGCTCGAACGAGATCCAGCCCGGGATCGAGACCTTGCTGCCCTTGGCGACAGCGTCGGAGACGGTGCCGAACAGCGAGTCGAGGACGCGCGAAACAGTGGCCTGGCTCTCGCCGGTGGCGGAAGCGATGCTCGCGACGAGCTCGGTCTTGGTGATGGACTTGTCAGCCATGTCATCCTCCAGCGACGACGGTCCGTCGCATCGTGTTGATTTCGGAGTTCCCCCCGTCGGTCGATCGACCGCCTCGAATGTATCAACCACAACCGACAAAACCGCGTCATTTCGCGGGTTTTGGCATGTTTCTCGGCGTTTCCATTCACTTCAGTCACATCAGTCACAGGTTCGCGTGGTCACCGGCATCCGTCCGGCCCAGCCCCGCATCCGAAAACAGGAGAATCGCCCGGAACAGGAGAATCCCATGCAGCATCCTCATGTTTCGGGCGATTCTCCTGTTCCGGGCGACACGCACACCCGGGCACGGACTCCAGGTACGCGTAAGGGGCGAGGATCCGAAGACCCTCGCCCCTTTCAAGCGGATACTTACCAGCTCGACTTGGTGATACCGGGCAGCTCGCCGCGGTGCGCCATGTCACGGAAGCGGACACGCGAGATGCCGAACTTCGTGAGGACACCACGGGGGCGGCCGTCGATGGCGTCACGCGAACGCACGCGAACCGGCGACGCGTTGCGCGGCAGCTTCTGCAGGCCGATGCGGGCGGCCTCGCGGGCCTCATCGGTGGCGTTCGGGTCGACCAGGGTCTTCTTCAGCTCGGCACGACGCTCCGCGTAGCGGGCGACGATGACCTTGCGCTGCTCGTTCTTGGCGATCTTGCTCTTCTTGGCCATGTCTTAACGCTCCTCTCGGAATTCGACGTGCTTACGGACCACCGGGTCGTACTTCTTCAGCACGAGGCGGTCGGGGGTGTTGCGACGGTTCTTCTTGGTCACGTAGGTGTAACCGGTGCCTGCCGTCGAACGCAGCTTGATGATCGGACGGATGTCCTGAGCCTTCTTGGCCATTAGAGCTTCACACCCTTCGCCTGGAGGTCCGCGACAACCTTCTCGATGCCACGAGCGTCGATCACCTTGATGCCCTTGGCGGACACGTTCAGCGTGATCTTGCGACCGAGCGACGGAACGAAGTAGGTCTTCTTCTGCACGTTCGGGTCGAAGCGGCGCTTCGTCCGGCGGTGCGAGTGCGAGACGTTGTGACCGAAGCCGGGAACAGCACCGGTCACCTGGCACACTGCTGCCATGTTGTGACTCCTTCTATACCGTGAGGCCGGACGGCCTCACCCAAGATCCCTTGTCTGCATCCCACCCTCGAACACGGCCACAGAGCCGGGAGGAAGGAGTGGGACACGAACTGCGCACAGGAGTGTGCACAGACAAGGAGTCAGCTTACCAGAACCGGATCACTTCTCCGAACCGGCCACCATGCCCTTGATGAAGTACTTCTGCAGCACCAGATAGACGATCAGCACCGGCAGGGCGGAGAGCAGGGATGCCGCCGCAGCGGCGCCCACGTCGCTCGAGGTGGTGGAGAAGAACGTCGCGGTCGCCGGCGCGATCGTGCGCATCTCCGGGCTGCGCATCAGGTAGACGCTCAGTGCGTAGTCGTTCCACACGTTCACGCTGGTGAGGATCACGACCGTGGCGGTGACCGGCTTGAGCATCGGGACCACCACGCGGAACAGCACCTGCACGGCGTTCGCGCCGTCGACCGACGCGGCCTCCTCGATCGAGATCGGCAGCCCGCGCATGAACGCGGTGTACAGGAAGATCGCCAGCGGCAGCTGCGTGGCGGTCATCACCAGGATCGTGCCCCAGTAGGTGTTGATGGCGTGCCACTGGCTCATCATCGAGTACAGCGGCACGAGGATCGACAGCGGCGGGATCATGATGAGTCCCACCACGCCGGCCAGGACCAGCTTGTTGCCGATCGTGGGGCGCCGCGCCAGCGGGTAGGCGGCGAGGGCACCGAGCACGCACACGAGCACGGTGGCGCCGAGAGTGACGATCGCGCTGTTGCCGATCGCACGCAGGATGCCGCCCTGCTCGATCGCGGTGGCGAAGTTCTGCCAGTGGATGCCGGTGAACGGCGGCAGCCACTGCGAGGACAGGTCGCTGCGCGCCTTCATCGCCGAGGTGACGGTGATGTAGAACGGCAGCAGCTGCAGCACCACCGCGAGCAGCACGCCCGCCCCGATCGCGAGGCGCGCGGGCCACGGCGAGCGCGGGGCGGATGCCGTGCGCCGGGCGTCGCCGGTGACCACGGATGCCGTGCTCGTCGCGCTCACAGCTGCTCCAGCCTTCGCCGGTTGAGCGCGGTGTTCAGCACGAGGGTGAACACCGCGATGATCAGGAACAGCACCACGCCCATCGCCGAGGCGTAGCCGGCGCGCTGACTGCCGAAGTACATCTTGGCGATCAGCGTCGACACGGAGTTCGTGGAGTACCCGGGCCCGCCGGCCGTGAGCACCTGGATCACGTCGAACAGCTTCATGCCGCCGATCAGATTGAGCACGATGCTCGTCGCGAACGCCGGCTGCAGCATCGGGAGCGTGATGCTGCGGAACGACTGCGCGGCATTGGCGCCGTCGAGTCGCGCGGCCTCGTAGTACATGGTGGGGATCGACTGCAGGCCCGCGAGGTAGATCACCATCGAGATGCCGACGAACTGCAGCGAGTTCACCACCACGATCAGCGCGATCGCCGTGCCGGAATCGCTGAGCCACGCGGTGCGCTCACCGCCGAGCGCGATGACCAGGTCGTTGAGCCCGCCGCCGTTGTAGGCGAGGAACAGGTAGTACATCGTGCCCATCACGATCGGCGAGACGAGCACCGGCAGGTAGATGATCGCCCGGGCGACGCCGCGCCCTCGCACGTGGCGGTCCAGTGCGAGCGCGAGCCCCAGTCCGATCACCTGCTGCAGAACGGTCGACCCGATGCCGTACAGAAAGGTGTTCCCGAGCGCGGTGCGGAAGTTCGGATCCTCGAACAGCCGCAGATAGTTCGCGGGGCCGACGAAGGACCGGTCGGGCGAGTAGCCGTCCCAGTTCGTCAGTGACAGCAGCACGCCGTTCAGCAGGGGCCACAGCATGAACACGCCGAGCACGGCGAGCGCAGGCAGGTACAGCAGGTTGAGGCCGCGGCTCGCGAAACGGGGGACCGACCCCTCGGTCCCCCGTCTCGGCCTGTGCACCGTCCTGACGGTGGTCGTCATCCGCGCAGCGAGTCGTAGCTCGACTTCATCTGCTTCACGGCATCCGCCGGAGTCATCTGCCCGGTGAGCACGCCGTCGGTGGTGGTGACCATGGTGTCCCAGATGCCGTTGGGCAGGTAGACGCGGTCGAAGTACGGCTTGAGCGGCAGCGTGCCCGGCTTGACGAACTGGTCGTAGCTGGCGGTGAGGACGCCCAGGTCGCTCTTCGCGTTCGTCAGGCCCGGGATGCCGCCGATCGAGCTGGCGAGCTCGGAGAGGTTGTCGGGCTGGGCGAGGTAGGCGAGGTAGTCCAGCGCCTGCTTCTTGTTCGGAGACGTCCTGGAGACGCCGTACGCACGGCCCTCGCCGCCGACCAGGAACGGCTTGCCGTCCTCGGAGGGGATCGGCATGTAGCCGAGGTCGGCCTTCGGGTCGAAGCCCAGGGCGGTGGCGACCAGGTAGTTCTGCACGAACACGAAGCCGGTCTTGCCCTCGGCGAGCGCACGCCCGAGGTCGTCGGTGGTGGCCGAGGAGTAGTCCGGGTTGATCCAGCCGTCCTTCTGCCAGGTGGAGAGGTGCTCGAGGATGCGGGTGTATCCGGCCTCATCGAAGGTGCCGTCCTTGAACCCGTCCAGCGCCTTCTCGCTGAAGTCACCCGAGCCGATGAAGTCGGTGATGTTGCCCGCGAACCAGCTGTCCTTGCCGGATGACGAGACGGGGGTCACCCCGGCATCCTTCAGCGTCTTCAGTGCCGTCTCGAAGGCGGTCCAGTCCGTGAGCGTCGTCGGGTCGATGCCGGCGTCCTTCAGCACGGTGCGGTTGTAGACGATGCCGGCGACGTCGGTGTCGATCGGCAGCGCGAAGAACTGTCCGTCGGAGTTCTGCATCGCCGGGGCCAGGGCCTTGTTGAAGTCCTTCGCCCAGGACTGGTCGTCCAGCGGCTCGAGGAACTTGCTGTACCGCAGCAGGGACCACCCGTGCGTGGCCCAGATGTCCGGGACGTCGTTCGACGAGAGCCGCACCTTGATGTCGTCCTCGTAGGTGTCGGTGGACGGGACCAGCTCGATCCTGACCCCCGGGTTGTCCTTCTCGTAGGCGTCGGTGATCTTCTTCAGCACCTTCAGCGAGGGGTCGGTCGCGCCGAAGTTGGTCTGCATCTCGATCTTGACGTCACCTCCGGTGCCACCGGAGTCGCCCGAGCATCCGCTCAGGGCGAGAGCCGCGGTCGTGGCGACCGCCGCGCCCGCCAGGAGCCGCTTCGAATTCAGGGATGTCTTCATGTCTGGTCCTCACTGTCCTCGGCGTCGCTGTCGATGGCGGAAAAAACTGATGCGCATTCGTCCTGTTCGTGATACGTTACCCGCGTAGATCACTGGGGTACAGGGGGTCTCGGAATCGTTCTGAGGGGCACGATTCCGGGGCCTCCTTTCATGTTGACACCCGTAGACCCGCGATGGAAGACTCGGGCGCATGGCGTTCACCTTGGGGATCGTCGGCGCGGGCCAGTTCGCCGGCCAGTTCGCGACGCTCTTCCACCATCATCCCGGCGTGTCCGCGGTGCACATCACCGATGTGATCCCCGCGCGGGCCGATGAGCTCGTGCGCGCCGCAGGCCTGGCCGGCACCTTCGCCTCGTTCGAGGAGATGATCGCCTCGCCCGCGATCGACGCCGTCGCCATCTTCACGCAGCGCTGGACGCACGGGCCGCTCGTCGTCAGAGCGCTGCGCGCGGGCAAGCACGTCTACTCCGCGGTGCCGATGGCGATCTCGGTCGACGAGATCGGCGCCATCATCGAGGCGGTCCGCGAGACCGGGCTGACCTACATGATGGGCGAGACCAGCTACTACAACCCGTCCACCGTGTTCGCCCGCCAGAAGCTCGCCGAGGGCGCCTTCGGCCGGCTCTTCTACGGCGAGGGCGACTACGTGCACGACATGGACCTCGGCTTCTACGAGGCGTACCAGTACTCGGGCGGCGAGAACTGGAAGGCCACCGCCAGCTACCCGCCGCTGCTCTACCCGACCCACTCGATCGGCGGGGTGCTCGGCGCCTGGCCCACCCACGCCACGGCGGTCTCGGCCATCGGCGTCGTGGATCAGCGCGGCGACGGGGTGTTCGACCGCGCGGTGAGCCAGTTCGACAACGACTTCTCCAACGCGACCGCGCTGTTCGAGCTCGCCGCGGGCGGATCGATGCGCGTCAACGAGTTCCGCCGCGTCGGCTACCCCTCGCACCTGCGCGAGTCGCGGTTCCGCTGGTTCGGCACCGAGGGCTCGTTCGAGCAGCTGGCGCTCACCACGGTGTGGCAGGACAAGACCGGCGTGGAGGACATCTCGCACCTCATCGACACGCACGCGTCGGTGGCGCACGACGATCCGTCGCTCGCGCACGTGGCCCCCGCGCTGCGCGACGCGTTCGTGTCCGGCTACGCCGCGATCCACGAGGCCGAGCGCGCCCGCATCCCCGCGGAGCTCATCCCCTTGCACAACGGTCACGAGGGCAGTCACCATTTCCTCGTGGATGATTTCGTGCGGGCCGTGAACGAGAACACGCTGCCGCCGGTGAACGCCTGGCAGGCGGCCCGGTTCACCCTTCCCGGCGTGATCGCGCACGAGTCCGCCCGTCGCGGCGGGGAGCGCCTCACGATCCCCGACATGGGAGACGCGGATGCCCGCTGAGCGCCGCTCGCGCTCGGTGACCCGCGCCGACGTGGCCCGCTACGCCGGCGTGAGCACGGCGGTAGTCAGCTACGTGCTCAACGACGGACCGAAGGCTGTCGCCCCGCTCACGAAGGAGCGGGTGCTCGACGCCGTGCGGGTGCTGGGCTACCGCCCGAACGCCGCCGCCCGCGCGCTGTCGATGGGCTCGGCCGACATGTTCGGCCTGCTCGTGCATGACAACCGAAGCCCGTTCTTCGCCGAGCTCTGCCATGCGCTCGACCAGGCGACGGCGGATGCCGGCCGGTCGCTGCTGATCGTGAACTCCGACCGCACGCAGACCTCCACGTCCGAGCAGATCCGCGACCTGCTGTCACGCCAGATCGGCGGGCTGATCATCGCCGATGTGCTCACCGCGGGCGAGCAGTCGCTGGTGGAGTCGCTCGGCATCCCCGCCGTCGTGATCGGGCAGTTCGGCGAGACCGACGGTCTGCACAGCGTCGGAGTGGACTTCTCAGTGGGTGCCCGCGAGGCGACCGAGCACCTGATCGGACACGGCTACCGCGAGATCGCGTTCGCCGGCAGCGCGGCCCGGTACGACGCGCGCGAGCGCGGCTGGCGCGAGGCGCTCACCTCCGCGCACCTGCCACTGGGCCCGCTGGTGCACACCCCGTTCACCTATCAGGGCGGGTACGACGCGGCCGTGGAGCTGCTCGACGGGGCGTCACGGCCCCGGGCGGTGCTGGCGGCATCCGATCAGATCGCGATCGGCATGCTCGCCGCCTTCGGCGAGCGCGGCGTCCGCGTGCCCGACGACATCGCGATCGTGTCCTTCGACGGCACCGTCGTCGCCGACTTCGTGTGGCCGCGGCTCACCACGGCGGTGCAGCCGCTGGAGCAGATGGCGGATGCCGCGGTGCGGCTGCTCCTGGAGCCGGATGCCGTGCGCGATCACCGCGCATTCCGTACGCGGCTGCGCATCCGCGAGTCCTGCGGCTGCACGGCATCCGCCTGACCGGCCCTCCCGCGCCAGCGCCCCGCGCCCGAACTCCACTCAGGCGACGGGATCGCCGAGCTCGTCCAGCAGAGCGGCGGCCTCTGCCGCGCCGCGTCCCCACCGGAACGGCGACACGGTCGGGTCGCCCGAGATCCAGAACCGCCACGGGAACGCGCTCGTGCCCGCGACGCCGGCCACACCGACGCGCGGGCCGGCGGCCACATCCGTCAACGGCTCGTCGGGGAGCAGCAGTCGGGCGACGGCCCCGTTCAGCTCGGCACCGGACACGAAGTCGATGCCGTCGTGCAGCGCATGCCGCAGGCCGACGGCCTGGCCCAGCCGCCCCGGACCGCGGGCGAGATCGCGCAGCGCCGTCCGTCCGAGCGGTGTCGCGACGCCGCGGCGCGCAGCCGCGGCATCCATCCCTCCGACCACCTCCCCGGCGCGCAGCAGCACACCGCCCGCCTCGCCCTCCGGGCCGCACACGACGTTGACGCAGGAGTGGATGCCATGGCTGAGGTACACGTAGAGGTGGCCTGGCTCGCCCCACATCGTGGCATTGCGCGCGGTCGGTCCCATCCGCGCATGCGAGCCGGGATCGGGCACGGCGCCGGTGCCCTTGCCGTGGTACGCCTCGACCTCGGTGATCCGCAGGCGGGTCTCGACGCCGTCGACGACGGTGACCAGCTGCGCGCCGAGCAGCCGCGGGGCCACGTCCACCGGCAGGTCGGCCAGCTCCGCGCGATCGGCGAGATGCGTCATGCCTCCTCCTCGGCGGTCGGCGCTGCGGACGCTCACGGGTGAGGCGCCTGCGCGCACCAGGAGATGTCGAAGCCGTTCAGCGTGGGCAGCTCCCGCTTGCCGTCGAGGTCGATCAGCTGCGTGTGCAGCGTGCCGGGCAGCGGCAGCAGCAGCTCGTCGTAGGGGTTGCTCGGCAAGTCGGGCGCGACCACCACGGCCGCGTACTGCCCGCTGGGCGACACGCACGTCTGCACGATGGCATCCGAGCCGCTGACCTCGGCGACGATCTTCGCGGTGCCCTTGTCGTCGACCCGCACGACGGCCTGGCCGGTGGGCATGCCGCCCTCGTCGCGCTGGGTGACGTGACGCACGGTGCCGCCGGGGAACGGCACGATCGCGTCGGCGTCGCCGTAGTCCGGAGTCGAGGCCGGCAGCGGCGTCTCCGACCCGTCGGTCAGGTCGACCTGCATGATGCTCCCGTCGGCCCGCTCGACGATGGCGGTGTAGGTGCCGCGGCTCACGCCGAGGATGCTGGCGGCGACGCCCATCGACTTCACCGCGCCGTCGGAGCGGACGTCCTGCAGACCCAGGGCGCCGTCGAAGTCGACGAACAGCAGCGACGAGGTGTCCGGCACGAACTGCCACTCTGCGACGCTGGCCTCCTTGCCGCCCACCTCCACGATGCGGGGCTTCCCCTTGCCGTTCAGCGACTGCGTGACCAGCACGCTCGCCCGTCCGGAGGTCTCCGTCAGGTCGCGGTCGGAGTAGCTGTAGCCGACGTAGCCACCGCGGTCGGAGAGCTGCACCGAGGACACGAAGCCGACGCCCGGGAGCTTCAGCTCGCGCTGATGGGAGCCGTCCAGATCCATGACCATCAGGCGCGAGCCGCCCTTCTCCTCGACGGCCACGACCAGGCTGTTCCCGCTGACGCGGTAGTCGTCGATGCGCGGGTGCTCGAACACCGGCTTCGCCCGCTCACCGGTGAGGTCGGTACTGAAGATCTTGTCGTCCTTGCCGCCGGGCGCTCGCTGCAGCAGCAGGATGCGGGATGCCGGAGTGCGGAACGTCGTCGCCAGGTCGGATGCCGGTCCGCCTCCGGCACCGACGACGCCGGACACCTTCACGGAGTACGTGGTGTCGTCGTTCAGCGCCGTGGTGAAGCGGATGCCGATGCTGCGCCCCGCCGCGTCGACGGTGAACGGGACAGCGGGCGTGACGCTGACCTGCTTCGCATCGAGCGAGTCGACCCGCTGGTTCAGCGTGAGAGTGAGGCGGCTGCCCGACGTCTGGATCGCCTGCGCCGCGTTCACGGACGTCGACGAGATCCGCGGACCCTGGGTGAGGCTGACGACGCCGAGCGCCGCCACCACCAGGGCGAGCACGCCGAGCACCGAGAACAGCGCGAGGGCGAAGCGGCGGCTGCGAGGCTGGGTTGCGGCCCGAGTCGACTCGGACTCGGGCGCGAGCGCCGTGTGCGTCGAGCGGCGCCCGCGGACGGGGCCCGGCACACCAGGCTCCCGGGGCTCGGGCTCGGGGACGGCGAGGCCGGTGGTGATGGGCGACGTCGGAGCGGGGATCGCGGGAAGCGGATGCCGGTCGGCGGGCGCGTCCTCGGACGCGTTCTCGGCGGCAACGGGATCAGCGGGCCCCAGATCGGGGGCCCACACGCCAGATTCCGGACGAATCCCACGAATCGGTCCGACATCCGGCGTGTCGGCCTCCGGAGTGTGACCGGGCAGGTCGGGTGCGTCGGTGGTCGCGGGCGCCGGATGCGGCTGTTCCGGATGCTGCGAGGCGGGAGCCGGCCACGCGGGGCGTGGGACGATCCCTGGAGCGGGTACGGGATGCCGGATGGTGGGCGGCGCAGCCGGAGATGCGGCGGTCGCCTCTTCAGTCGTCTCGGCATGCCGGGACTCCTCTGCGCGGGCTGCCGTGCCATCCGGATCGCCCTCGGAGCGCTCGGCAGCGGAGGGCTCGGCCGCGCCGGCGGCCTCCGCGTCCTGAGCAGCTTCAGCGGCCTCTGCCGCGGCACGCAGCGCACGCAGCTGGGCCCGGGTGAGCGGAGCCTCGCCGTCAGTACTCATAGGGGTCCTTCGGCTCGGCGACCTTCTTCACCGACGTCGGCTCGATGCGCAGGGTGCCGTCTGCCTCCGCGCGCACGGTGCCCGTGACCTCGATCCACTGGCCGGTCGAGTACTTGCCGGCCACACCGCCGACAGGGACGGTGGCGGGCTGCGCGTCGATCACGCAGTGCGTGATGATCATGCGGGTGAGACCGGCCTCTCCGCCCTTGCCAGGCGTGACGAAGCCGGTCAGGGTCACGGAGGCGCCGTCGTACTCCTCGGGGCGGGTCGAGGTGGCGAACGCGCTCGCCCAATCGCCGACGCCGAACGTCGTGGTGTCCGCGACGCCGAGCGTCACGTCATCCGCGCCCGCGAAGAGCACCGGGGTCTCCCCCGCCCGCGACACCGCCAGCTGGGCGGAGAGGGATGCCGGTGGCAGCAGCAGCGCGGCGAGCACGACAGCCGACGACACGATGCCGCCGGCCACGACGCCCGCCGTCTGCAGCACCCGGCGGCGATGCGCCGCAGCATCCGGACCCGAGGCTCCGTGAGTGTGGTCGTGGTCGCCCTCCACGCCGAGCGGCAGGGTGCACGACCAGATCGCAGCGGCGAGCATCACAACCGCCGCCAGGCACGCGAACCACACCGTGTCGGGGCTGATGTACATCGTCAGCCGGCCGGCGACGGCGAGCCCGAGCGTCACGACCGCGACCACGGTCGCAAGGCCCAGCCCGAGCCAGCGAGAGGCCAGGGCGTGCAGGCGACGGGGCTCGGCCACGTGATCAGCCAAAGACGTTCACCCCGATCCCGATGGCGCAGGCGCTGAGGACGACCAGGCCCACGAGGCCGGCCAGCACGCGCGCGACGAACGTCGTGCGCAGCAGGGCGAGCATCTTCACGTCGACCAGCGGTCCGACCAGCAGGAAGGCGATGATCGCGCCCGACGAGAACGTCGACGCGAACGACAGCGCGAAGAACGCGTCCACGTTCGAGCAGATCGCCACGGTCATCGCCAGCGCCACCATCGCCAGGATCGACAGCACGGGGTTCGACCCGATCGCCAGCAGCACGTCGCGGGGGACGAGCACCTGCACGGCCCCGGCCAGCGCCGAGCCGATCACGAGAGCCGGCATGACGGCGCGCAGCTCGACCAGGAACTGGATCAGGCTGCGCCGCGTCGGCGAACCGGGCTCATGCACAACCTGCTCGCAGGTCTCCACGAACCGCTCCGTGAGCAGCGACTGCGGGTCGGGGTGGCGGCTGTAGATCCAGCCGATCAGGTTCGCGATCAGGTAGCCGCCCACGAGGCGCGCGATCAGGATGCCGCCGTCCCAGCCGAACGCCGCATGCGTGGTGAGGATCACGATCGGGTTCACGATGGGAGCCGCCACGAGGAAGGTCAGCGCCTCGGCCGGTGCCAGCCCGCGCATCATCAGTCCACGGGCGAAAGGCACGTTGCCGCACTCGCACACGGGGATGAACATGCCCAGCAGCGACAGCACCGCGCGACGCACCCAGGCGTTCTGGGGCAGCCAGCGCTGCACGGCATCCGCGGGCAGCCACACCTGCACCACGATCGACAGCACCACGCCGAGGATCACCCACGGCAGCGCCTCGATCAGCACGCTGAGCGTGAGGGTGAGCCCGTCCTGAGCGCGGTCAGGCAGCGCCTTCGTGAACAGATTCGGCACGAAGACGTCGATGAGCACGAGCACCGCGAGGATGCCGACCCCGATCCCGATCGCCCGTCCCGTGGGGACGCGTCGGGGCGGATGCCGATGGGCGTGCACCGCACCGGAGGATGCCGTCTCCGGCATCCGGGACGGGGCTGAGGTCACTCGCCCGCTCCTGCGGGCTCTGTCTCGCTCGCGAGCCGGGCTGCGCATTCCGCGCACAGGCCGAAGATGTCGACGACGTGCTCGGCCTGCGTGAAGCCGTAGGCGGCGGCGGTGCGCTGCGCCCACTGCTCGACGTCCTTGGCCTCGATCTCGACGGCGCGTCCGCAGGACCGGCAGATCAGGTGATGGTGGTGCCCCTGAGTCGAGCAGGCGCGGTACAGCGCCTCGCCCTCGGGGCTCTGCAGGGAGTCGGCCTCACCGGATGCCGCGAGCCCGGCGAGCGCCCGGTACACGGTGGCCAGGCCGATGCCGGTGTTGGCCTGTCGCAGATCGGCGTGCAGGGTCTGCGCGCTCACGAAACCGCGCGCGTCGGTGAGCGCATCGCGCACGCGCTCCCGCTGCCAGGTGTTCCGCTGAGCCATGCCTCGAGTCTAGGCCGGGCGCCTGTGAGCGGAGCCTCAGTCCTTCCGGAGCAGGTGGATGAACGCCGGATCGACGTGGAACGTCACTTCGCCGGTGTCCGCGTTCACCCGTGCCTTCACCGCAAGGCTGCGAGTGAACCGGTTGCCCGACGAGACGCCGACCCGGTAGCCGGACGCATACACGTCCAGGTCTTCGATGTACTCGGTCATGAGACCTCCTCGACTGGGAGGATATCGGCCGTGCGGTGAGCGGACCGGGGCATCCGCAGCACGCAGCGGTCAGGCGCGAGCGGTCTCGTCCTCTTCGAGCTCGGCCTCTTCGACGTCGTCCTCGTCGGAGTCGTCCGCCTCGTCCTCGATCAGTTCGTCGAGTTCCGTCTCCAGGGCGTCGTCGGGCTCGGCATCCGCCTCGACCTCGGGCGCGGTGGCGTCCGGCGCCGGAGCGGATGCCGGCTTCGCCAGCACGCCCTCGGGACGGATCAGCTCGCGCACCTCGGCCATGAAGCTGTTCAGCTGCTGCTGCTGCCAGCGCAGCTGGCGGGTGCGGTCCTCGGCATCGCGCAGTGCGGCGGTGGCGTGGCCGGTGACCGAGTCGATGATCTTCTGCGCCTTGGCGCGGGCGCGGTCGAGGGTCTCGCGCGAGCGCACCTGCGCCTCGGCCTCGATGGCCTGCGCCTGGCTGCGCATCAGGCGCTCGTAGTCCTCGGCCTTCGCCGAGATGCGCTGCGCGTGCTCGAGCGACGCCGCCACCTGCTCGTTGGCGTCGGTGGTGATGCGCTCGGCGTGCGCGACGGCCTGGTTGTGCAGCACCAGGAACTCCTGCTGCGCGTCGTCCTGACGGCGGGTGAGGGTCTCCTCGAACTCCAGCACGCGCGCGTTCATCTCGCGGACCTCGCGCTCGGCATCCGATCTCTGATCGGTGGTCTCGCGGGTGACCATGGCGCGCAGCGCGGCCGCGCCCTTCTCGGCCTCGGTGCGCACGGTCGCGGCCTCGCGCTCCGCCTGCGTGACCTTCTCGGCCGCGTGGGAGGACTCCCGCTCGAGGCGCGCCTGGTGCGCGGTCAGCTCGGTGTCGATCTTCAGCCGCACCTGGTCCGCGTCGTGCTCGGCCTGCGCGGTGATGCGGGCGACGTCGGCGGCGAGCTCGGCCCGCTTGGACTCCGCCTCCTCGCGTGCGGCCTGCAGCAGGCGCTCGGCCTGGGTGGCGGCGTTGTGGATCAGCACGCTCGCCTGGTCCTCGGCCACGCGCAGCACGGCCTCGAACTGCTGGCGGCTCTGCGGCTCGTCGGCGCCCTTGGGCGCATCGCTCAGCTCGGTCGCAAGGGTGCTCACCTGCGCGGCGGCATCCTCCGCCTGCGCCCTGGCGGCGGCGAGCTCGTCCTCCAGCCGGGCCAGGCGGGCGTCGTTGCCGGCGACGGCGTCGGCGAGCGCACGCGCATGGTCGGCGCGCAGCGCCTCGAGCGCGTCGCGGTGGCGGGAATCCGCGGTCTCCCGGTCGGCGCTGAGGCGGGCGACCTGGTCGCGCAGGGTCGCGAGGGCGGCATCCACTTCGGCCTTGTCGTAACCGCGGAACGCCTGCGTGAACGACGCATGCTCCTTGCCGGGGGCGGAGGTCAGCAGCTGGTCGAAGAAGTCGCCACTCTGCGCATTGTCGGACTCGTGCGTCTCGCTCACCGGACGTCACCCTTTCTGAAGCAGTCGTTCCCCCGCGTCAATGATGGCATCCCGCCCCTTCCGCCGATGTCATGATTCCTCGCGTTCGCGCCCTGTTCCCGGACGTGTCAGGAGCGGATGCCGGCGATGATCGCGTCGACGGCGGATGCCGCCAGGCGGCGCTGCTCGGATGCCGGCACGGCGGCCAGCGGACCGTGCAGGCAGAGCTCGGCGAACCCGTGCACGGTCGCCCAGCACGACCAGGCCGCGGAGGTCGCGTCGTCCGCGGCGACCTCGCCCGCCTGCACCAGGTCGGAGAGCGCGTCGGCGAGAGCACGGAACGCCGGGGTCGCGGCGACGTCGCCCGGTCCGAGTCGGCGCCCGCCGAAGAACGCGACCGAGAACCACCCGGGCTCGGCCAGCGCGAAGTCGACGTACGCCAGGCCGACGGTGCGCAGGCGCCCCGCGGCATCGGCATCCGGCACCGGTGTCATTCCCTCGGCCACGCGGGTGAGGATCGCGGCGGCCACGGCCTCGCGGAGCCCATCCAGGTTCGGGAAGTGCCGGTAGGCGGCGTTCGGCGAGACGCCGGCGCGGCGGGTGACCTCGCGCAGGGTGAGCGCCTCGAGGCCGCCCCCGCGGGTCAGTTCGAGACCGGCGTCGACCAGTGCGGCCGCAAGGTCGCCGTGATGATAGGCCAACCCCTTGTCCTCCCGCCGACGGATGTGTACGGTGTGAACATATCAGATGTGGACGCCGTGAACATAGGAGTGATCATGACCGCACTGCCCCCTGTCGTCGATGAGCCGACCTGGCGCGAGGCGCTGGCCGAGCTGCGCGTGCGCGAGAAGGCCGCCACCCGCGAGCTCGACGCCATCGCCGCGGCCCGCCGCCGCCTGCCGGCCGTGAAGCTTCCCGAGTACCGGCTGACCGCCGAAGACGGCTCGACCGTCACGCTCGCTGAGGTGTTCGACGGCAGGAGCCAGCTGGTCACGTACCACCACATGTGGAGCGACGGGAACCGCTGGCAGTGCCCCGGATGCACCGGCGCCACGGCATCCTGGACCCGCCCCGACCTGCTCTCGGAGCTGGACGTGCGGTTCGTGATCGTCACGAACGGGCCGATGGACGAGGTGCTCGCGTACAAGAAGCGCGTCGGGAACCAGATGACCTGGTTCTCGTCCGCCGGCAGCACCTTCGGCGCCGACGTCGACGCGGGCCCCGGCGAGGGCTTCGCCTACAACGTCTTCCTGCGCGACGGCGACGACGTCTACCGCACCTGGACCACGACCGGGCGCGGCGCCGAGCAGTTCATGCTGTCGTTCGCGATCGCGGATGTGCTGCCCTACGGGCGTCAGGAGGAGTGGCAGGACGTCCCCGAGGGCTGGCCCCAGGAGGAGACGTACAGGCGCTGGCTCTCTTCGAAGGATGTCGCGGCGATGTACGGCGACCCGGACGCCTGAGCCTGCACCCGCCTCCGCACCCGCGTCAGGCGAGACGCCGCACGCGGGTGCGGAGGCGCTGCACTCCCCAGCATCCGAGATAGATGAGGAACGAGATCGTCGTGATGTAGGGGCTGACCGGCAGGCTTCCCGCCAGTGCGAGCAGGATGCCGCCCACCGCCGACACGAACCCGAACAGTGCGGCCAGCAGCGGCACGGCCACCGGCCCCGCCGACACGCGCATGGCGGCGGCCGCGGGCGTGACGAGCAGCGCGAGCACGAGCAGCGCGCCGATGATGTGCACACTCACGGCCACGATCAGCCCGAGCAGCACCATGAACAGCAGGCTGACGGCGCGCACCGGCACGCCGCGCGCGGCGGCGGACTCCGGGTCGAGGGAGTCGAAGCGCAGCGGATGCCACATCAGCAGCAGTCCGACGAGCACCGCCAGGCTGATGCCGATCAGCCAGCCCAGGTCGGGGCTGGAGACCGCGACGATCTGCCCGGTGAGCAGTCCGAAGCGATTGGCCGTGCGCCCCTGCACCAGGGAGAGGAACAGGATGCCCAGGCCCAGGCCGAAGGGCATGAGCACGCCCACGATCGAATTGCGGTCCCGCGCGCGGGAACCGAGGATGCCGATCAGCATGGCCGCCACGAGCGCCCCGCCGATCGAGCCCAGCACGACGCTCCCGCCGAACAGCAGAGCCGCCGCGGCGCCCGCGAACGAGAGCTCGCTCACGCCGTGCACCGCGAAGGCCAGGTCCCGCTGCATGACGAAGACGCCGATCAGCCCGCCGACGATGCCGAGCACGGCGCCGGCGATCAGCGAGTTGGTCAGGAGCACGAGCAGGTCGCCGTAGTCCTGGAACGAGAAGATGTCGCCCCAGTCGAGCATCGGGATCATGCCGCACCTCCCGACACGGGCTCTTCGTGGTCATGGTCGTGATGCGGCTCGGCATCCGGCACACCGACCACCACGAGCCGCCCGCCGGTGCGCATCACGAACACCGGCGTGCCGTACAGCGCGCTGAGCACGCTGGTCTGCAGCACCTCGTCCGGTGTGCCCAGCACGAACCGGCCGCCCGCGATGTAGAGGATGCGGTCGACCATGCCGAGGATGGGATTGACGTCATGCGTGACGAACAGCACGGCGGCCCCGCGCTCGTGGCGCTGCCTGTCGATGATCTCGGTGATGCCTCGCTGGTTGGCCAGGTCGAGGTTCGACAGCGGCTCGTCGCAGAGCAGCAGCATGGGCTGGTCGGCGAGCGCCTGCCCGACCCTCAGCCGCTGCTGCTCGCCACCCGAGAGCAGGCCCACTCGGCGATCGGCGTAGTGCGCGGCCCCCACGCCCTCGAGCAGGGCGTCGACACGCGCCCGATCGTCGCGGCGAGGGATGGGAAGCCCGAACCGCGTCCCCGTCACGCCCAGGGCGATCAGGTCTCGCGCCCGCATGCTCGTGTCCGGGGGCAGCGGACGCTGCTGGGGCACGTAGCCGATGCGGGAGTCACCCCGTCGCGCTGGCGTCCCGCCGACGCGGATGCTGCCGGCCGACAGCGACTGGAGACCGAGGATGCTGCGCAGCAGGGTGGTCTTGCCGGAACCGGACGGGCCGAGAACCGCGATGAACTCCCCCGGCTGCACCTCCAGGTCGAGCCCCGCCCACAGCTCTCGGCCACCGCGATGCAGCGCGGCGGCCGAGATGCCGAGTACGGGTGCTCCCGGTGCGGCCGCGCCCGAGGCGCCGGCCGCTGCGGAAGCGCGGCTCATCGGTGGAGAGCGGCGGCGAGGTCCGTGATCGCGGCGTGCATCCACTCAGCGTACGTCTGATCCGACTTCAGCAGCTCGCTGAAGGTCAGCACAGGCACCCCGGCAGCCTTCGCGGCCTGCTCGACCTTGTCGGTCTCGCCGCCACCGGTCTGCGCGTTCGCCAGCACGGCCTTGACCTCTCCGGAGGAGATCAGGCGCGTGGTCTCGAGCAGGATAGCCGGCGGCACGTCGTTGCCCTCCTCCACGGCGGATGCGAAGCCGTCGGGAGTCACATCGTCGAGCCCTGCGGCCGCCGCCAGCAGCCCGGGCAGAGGCTCGGTCATCACGACCTTCGTGCCCTCGAGCTCGGTGTGCAGCCCCTCCAGCTGGGTCTCGAAGCCGTTGAGCTCGCCGATGAACTTCTTCGACGCCGCCTCGTAGTCGGCCTTGCCTGCCGCGTCGAGCTTCACGAGATCGGTGGTGACCTGCTCCACGACGTGGGTGATGGTGTGCACGTCGAACCAGACGTGCTCGTTGAAGCCCTCGATGTGATCGTGACCGGCGTGGGCGTCATCCGCGTCGCCGTGATCGTCGTGCTCGTCGCCGTGGTCGTCGTGCGCGTCGCCGGTGGGCTCGGGCGTGGATGCGTCGTCGTGCTCGTGGGGGTCGCCCGGGTAGTCGTGGGAGAACTCGGCCGCGACGATGACGGGCGCGTCCGAGCCCTCACGCAGGGTCTCCATGAACGAGTCGTAGCCCCCGCCGTTCTCGACGATCAGGTCGGCCTTCTGCACGGCGAGCCGATCGCGGGCGGTGGCCTCGTAGGAGTGCGGATCCTTGGCGGCGTCATCGATCAGGCTGGTGACGTCGGCGCGGTCACCGGCGATCTGCCGCACGATGTCGCCGTAGACGTTGGTGGACGCGACCACCTGGACCCGGCCGTCGCCGGACCCGCCGTCCTTCGATCCGTCGGCGGGACCGGCCGCGCAACCGGCGAGGACGAGCAGGGATGAGGCGGCGAGCGCCGCGGAGACCAGGATCTTTCGCATGCCCTCATGCTAATCGTTAATGAGAACCATTATCAACTTGAGGGAGTCGGCGACTTATTTTCCGCCCTGTCGCACTTTGATTCTTGCTGTCAGAATCAAAGTCTGCTCCCCCGAAGCAGCCCCGACGATCAGAGGAGATTGCCATGGCATCCGTCGCACACGTGCTTCTCGCCCACGCGCATCCCGACGACGAGAGCTGCGCGACCGGCGGCACCATCGCACGCCTCCTCGCCGAAGGACACGGCGTCACCGTCGTCACCTCGACCCAGGGTGAGCAGGGCCGGATCGCCGTCCCCGAGCTGCAGCATCTCTCCGCCGACGAGGACGATCAGCTCGGCCCGGAGCGCGCGCGGGAGCTCGGCGACGCCATGACCGCGCTCGGCGTCACGGATCACCGCTACCTGGGCGGGGCGGGTCGCTTCCGCGACTCCGGACGCATGGGCATCCCCGCGAACGACCGGTCCGACGCCTTCTGGCAGGCGGACCTCGACGAGGCGGGCCTGCTCATGGCGGAGATCATCCGTGAGACCAGGCCGACCGCCGTCATCACCTACGATCCGAACGGCGGCTACGGCCATCCGGACCACATCCAGACCCACCGCGTCACCATGCGCGGCATCGAGCTGGCCGCCGACGCGTCGGCCGCGTCCGACCTGCCGGTCTGGGACGTGCCGCTCGTGTACTGGACGGCCGTTCCGCGCGAGCTGATCGTGGCGGACCTCACCGAGCTGGCCGGGCACGCCGAGGAGCTCGGCCTCTGGGTCGACCCCGACCCCGCCGAGTACCCCGACGGCGTGCACGACGACGACGAGATCGACGTCGAGTTCGATGTCTCCGCGCATCTCGCCGCGAAGACTGCCGCACTCGCCTGCCACCGGACCCAGCTCACCGTCAAGGGCGAGTGCTGGGTGCTCGCCTCGGGCCGGGGCATGCGCATCCAGGATCGCGAGTGGTTCATCCGCGTGAGGGGCGGGCGGCGCCGGACCCCCGGATACGAGAGCGAGCTGCTCCCGCAGCAGCCGACCACGGAACCGGAGGCCGGCTGATGTCCCGCTCCACCCTCGCCCTCGACGACCGCAGCACGCAGCGTGCGCGGGTGGTCGGCGCACTGCACGAACAGCGCAAGAGCCGCTCCGACCTGGTCGAGCAGTTCGGAGTGAGCTCCTCGCTGATCACCCGGCTCGTACGCGGGCTGATCGACGACGGCATCCTGCGCGAGGTCGGCGCTCAGGCGCAGGCCATCGGGCGTCCGCCGGTGCGCCTCGAGGTCGTCCGCGACCACGGCGCCCTGCTCGCGGTGTCCTGCACGGCCGAGGGGCTGCGTGCGCGCTGCGTCAACCTGCACGGCGGGATCATCGCGGAGACCAGCACCGATCCCGTCGCGGGGGTGGTGAGCCCGGAATCGATCGTCGAGACCGTCGCCCAGCTGATCGCTCGCACGCCGCGCGTGCTCGGCATCGGCGTGGCCGTGCCGGGCGTGGTCGATGCGGAGACCGGCGACGTCAGCGCCGCTCCCGACCTCGGCTGGACCACCGAGGTGCCGCTGCGCACGATGCTGCGGGAGCGGTTCGGCGTGGTCGTCACGATCGACAACGACGTGAACCTCATGATGGCCTCTGAGCGGCGCACCCTGGACGGTCGCGCAGCCCGCAACGCCGTCTACCTCTATCTCGGCGCCCGCGGCATCGGCGCGGGCATCATCGCCGCGGGGCGCCTGATCGAGGGCGACCACGGCGCGGCCGGCGAGATCGGCCTGTCGCCGTTGAGCGCGAACGACCGCACCGACTTCGAGGACACCACCTCCACCCTCGCCATCGCGGCTCGGCTGGAGGCCGCAGGTCATACGGGATCCGAGCCCGCGGTGGATCGACTGCTCGCCCTCGCGGATGCCGGCGACCCGGCCGCCGTGCGCATCCGCGCCGACGTGCTGACGGCGTTCTCGCACGCGATCGCCGTGATCACCGCGCTCCTCGACCCGCACGTCATCCTGCTGGGCGGCCATGCCCGGGCGTTCCGCGAGGCGGAGCACCGCGAGATGCTCCAGCCCCTGCGTGGCGAGCTCCCGTTCGTCCCGGACGTGCGATCCGCCCATCCGAAGCCGGATGCCATCCTCGACGCCGCGCTCAACCGCTGCTGGCAGCAGCTTCTGGCCGGAGGTCTATGAGCATCCATCCCACCCGCACCGATCACCACCCCACCCGCGGCACCCGCCGCATCACTTCGACGAGGAAGAACATGAAGGCACACATCACGCGCCGCCGTCTGGCGGCATTCGCAACATTCGCCACCGCCGGAGCCCTGCTGCTGAGCGGCTGCGCCGGCGACGTCGCCCCGCCCAAGAGCGAGGCGCCCACCGACGGCGGCTCGAAGGTCACGCCCAGCGAGAGCCTGACGATCTACACGGGTCGCGACAAGGACGAGGTCGCCTGGGTCGTCTCGGAGTTCGAGAAGGCCAACCCCGACTACGCGGGCAAGGTCACCACCGTGATCGCCGGCGCCCAGGACAACCTCGACCGCATGCGCGCAGAGGCCGGCAACCCGCAGGCCGGCTTCCTCTGGGGCGGCACCCAGCAGCAGTTCGAGCAGGCGGCGAAGGAGGGCCTGCTGGCCGCCTACGAGCCGAAGAACGGCGACGCGGTCGACGCGAAGTACAAGGACCCGAAGAACCAGTGGATCGCGGAGATGCTGCTGCCCGAGGTCATCATCTACAACTCCGACCTGCTGGACGAGAAGTCCGCGCCGCAGGACTGGGCCGACCTCGCCGAGCCGGAGTGGAAGGACAAGATCGTGATCCGCGACGTCATGCCCTCGGGCACGATGCGCACGATCTACGCCTCGATGGTCTACTCGGCTTTCGCGAAGGACAGCAAGCCCGACGCCGGCTACGACCTGCTGAAGAAGATCGACGCGAACACGGTGTCCTACGCCGCGACCCCGGACGACATGTACACCCAGCTCGATCAGGGCACCGGCCAGGTCACGGTCTGGAACATGCAGGACGCCCTGATCCAGCCGCTCAAGAACAACCGGCCGTGGGGCTACGTCATGCCGAAGTCGGGCGCTCCGGTGCTGGTGGACGGCGTGGGCATCATCAAGAACGAGAAGCAGCAGGCCGCCGCCCAGGCATTCATGGACTTCCTGATGGAGCCCAAGATGCAGGCCAAGCTCGCCACGGACTACTACCAGATCCCCGCGATGGACATCCCCAAGGCGGACCAGCCCGACTGGATGAAGGACTTCAAGCTCAAGGAGATGAAGATCGACTGGGCCGTGTTCGCGGAGCACCAGGACGAGTGGATGACGTACTGGGCCGACAACATCAAGGACAAGGGCTGATCTGACGCATGGTCTCGGTCACACTGCACCAGCTTCGCAAGTCGTTCGCACGCTCCGGCACCGTCGTCGACGGCATCGACCTGACGATCGCCGACGGGGAGTTCTTCACCCTGCTCGGGCCGTCGGGATGCGGAAAGTCGACGACGCTGCGGATGATCGCCGGGTTCGAGGAGCCTGACGATGGCACGATCCATTTCGACGACCGCGACGTGACGTACGCGCCGGCGAACAAGCGCGACGTGGGTCTGGTCTTCCAGAACTACGCGCTGTTCCCGCACATGTCCGTCACGCGCAACGTCGGCTTCGGGCTCGACGTGCGCAAGGTGCAGAAGGCCGAGGCCTCGCGTCGCATCAGCGACGTGCTGGCACAGGTGGGACTGTCCGCTCAGGCGGGCGCCCGCGTCGACGAGCTCTCGGGCGGGCAGCAGCAGCGCGTCGCGCTCGCCCGGGCGCTCGTCTTCCGCCCTCAGCTGCTGCTGCTGGACGAGCCGATGTCCAATCTCGACGCCAAGCTGCGCCTCGAGATGCGCGGGGCGCTGCGCGACCTGCATGCCGAGACCGGGATCACATCGGTCTACGTCACGCACGACCAGGCGGAGGCGCTCGCGATGTCGACCCGCATCGCGGTGATGAACACTGCGGTCGTGCACCAGGTCGGCACGCCCGACGAGGTGTACAGCCGTCCGCGGACCGCGTTCGTCGCCGGATTCCTCGGGCGCAACAACCTCCTGCCCGCGACCGTGCGCCGAGTGGACGGCGGGCGCGCCTCTCTCGAGCTCGCCGACGGCAGCGCGCTGGAGGTGCTCGTCGAGAACGCGGCGCCGGGAGTCTCGTTCGAACCCGGCTCCGCCCTGATCGCCACGGTCCGCGCGGAGAGCCTGCGCCCGGCGGCATCCGGAGAGACCGGCAACGTCGTCTCCGGCACGGTCGCCGACATCGACTTCGTCGGGTACTCGCTGTCCTGCGAGCTCGACACTCCGCTCGGCCGCATCAAGGTCGACCTGACCGGCAGCCACGCCCGTCCGCAGCGCGGCGACGCCCTGCGCGTCGTGCTGCCGGCGGATGCCGCGTACTGCGTTCCGGCGGAGCAGTGATGACGACGCTGACGAACGCGCAGCGGGTCACCGGCCCGTCGAAGCGCCCGCCGTGGATCCGGCGCCGCTGGTCCACCGTGCTCACGCTCATCCTGCTGATGGTCGTGCTGCTCGGCTATGTGATCGGACCCATGATCGCCACTGCCCGGCGCAGCGTCTCCCAGGACAAGGCCGCGGTGCTGGGCTTCTCGTTCAAGGCGTGGAGCGACTTCTTCGCCAATCCCACGCAGACGTCCGCCATCGGCGGGTCGATCGTGCTCTCGCTGCTGTCCGTGCTGTGCGCGGGCCTGCTCGGGACCCTGGTCGCGATCCTGCTCACCCGGTGGGAGTTCCCCGGCCGCCGCATCTGCCAGGTGCTGGCGCTGCTGCCGATCGCGCTGCCTCCGCTGATGGGCGTGTGGTCGTTCAAGCTGCTCTTCGGCGTCGGCGGGCGCATCCCGTTCGCCATGCAGGAGTGGTTCGGCCTGGACCAGAAGATGTTCTGGCTGCAGGGGCTGGCCGGCGTCCTCATCGTGCACGCCATGACGATGTACCCCTACTTCTTCCTCACCGTCTCCGCGGCGCTCTCCAACGCCGACGCGTCGCTGGAGGAGGCGGCCGAGTCGATGGGCGCGGGCAGGGCCCGGGTCTGGGCCAAGGTGGTGCTGCCGATGCTCACCCCGGCGCTGGTCGCCGGGTCGCTGATCACGTTCATGTCGGCGATGTCGTCGTACACGGCCCCGCTGCTGTTCCAGTACACCGACGTCATGACCCAGCAGATCGTGATCGCGAAGACCAACGGCGACATGCGGCTGGCGTCGATCATCTCCACCACGCTCGCGGTCATCTCCATCGTGTTCCTCGCGATCATCCGCTCCTACGAGCAGCGCAAGGTCTACCGCACGCAGTCCAAGGGCGGCGGGCGCAAGCGCTCGACCGTCACCTCCACCCCGGTGAAGGTGCTGCTGTTCGTGATCGCCGTGCCCACGACGGTGTTCCTCGTGCTGCCGATCATCATGATCGCGGTGCTCTCGTTCACCGCGAAGGGTGGGTGGCTGCGCAGCGTGCTGCCCACCGGCTACACCCTCGACTGGTGGGCCCAGCTCTTCGACGGTGCCGAGTTCTGGCGTCCGGTGACCAATTCCCTGCTGATGAGCGTGATCGCCGTCGGCGGTGCGATGATCCTCGGCGCGGGTGCCGCGTACGTGATGAGCCGCATGCACTTCCGCGGCAAGCTCGCGCTGGACATCGCGATCATGCTGCCCTGGGCACTGCCCGGCACCGTCGTCGCGATCAACCTGATCACGGCGTTCTCCAGCCCCTCGCCGTTCGCGTTCGGTCAGGTGCTCGTGGGCACGTTCGCCATCCTTCCGCTGGCGTACTTCGTGAGGTTCAATCCGCTGATCTTCCGGTCCACGTTCGCGTCGTTCTCGCAGCTCGACCCGAACCTCGAGGACGCCGCTCGCAGCCTCGGCGCCAGCTGGTGGTACGCCTTCCGCCGGGTGGTGCTGCCCCTGATCTCGCGTGGCATCATGGCCGGCGCTCTGCTCGCGTTCGTCGACGGAGTCGGCGAGTTCGTGGCCAGCATCCTGATCTACACCCCCGCCTGGGTGCCCCTGTCGATCGCGATCAACAACGAGAACTATCAGGGCAACATCGGCACCGGATCGGTGTACGGCATGATCCAGGTGCTCCTGGTCCTCGGCGTGCTGATCGTCACCCGCCGCATGGAGGCGAAGCAGGCGCTCGCCCCCGCCCTCTGACACATCCCCCGGACGCCGGCGACACGTCGGCGACCGTCCATCTGAGAGAGAAGAAGAATGAACCGCGACGAGATCATCCAGCGCGATGGAGACGCATTCCCCGGCGAGAGCTACACCACTGCCGTGCTCCGTCCCGCCTACGACCAGGCGAAGCGGATGCTGCTGCCGTCGATGATCGAGATCCACCGTGCGCACCTGGTGATGCTGCACGAGGCGGGGATCCTGAACGACGCGGATGCCGCGGTGATCGCGCGCTCGATCGACGAGCTCGACCTCGACGCCCTCGCCGCCAGCGAGTACAACGGGCAGTTCGAGGACCTGTTCTTCACCGTCGAGCACGAGATGATGCGCATCGGCGGCGAGGTGACCGGCAGCCTGCACACGGCCCGCAGCCGCAACGACATGGGGATGACGCTGTACCGCATGGTCATGCGCCGTCAGCTCCTGCGGGTGCTGGATGCCGCCGGCGAGCTGTACGAGACGCTCGTGCGCCTGGGCGCGGAGCACGCCGACACCCTGTCGTTGGAGCACACCCACACCCAGCCCGCGCAGCCGTCGATCCTGGGGCATCGCTTCCTCGCGATCGCCGACGTGCTCGGGCGCGACATCCGCCGCGTACAGCAGGCCTACGAGAGCCTGGACTACTCGCCCATGGGCGGGGCCGCCCTCACGGGCACCGGCTTCGGGATCGACCGCGACCACATGGCGCGCCTGCTGGGCTTCCGCGGTCTGGTCGAGAACTCGTACGACGCGGTCGCCGCGACCGACTACATCGCGCACTCGGCGATCGCCCTGCAGCTCATGGCCATCGACACCGGGCGCAGCTGCGTGGACTTCCTGACGTGGTGCACGGCCGAGTTCGGCCTGTACCGGGTGGCGGCCCCCTACGTGCAGATCTCGTCGATCATGCCGCAGAAGCGCAACCCCGTGTCGATCGAGCACTCCCGATCGCTGCTGTCAGCCGCATCCGCGAGCGCCGCGACGGTCCTGACGATGATGCACAACACGCCCTTCGGCGACATCGTCGACACCGAGGACGACCTGCAGCCGTACGCATGGCGCGCGGTCGAGACGCTCACCGACGTGCTGCACCTGCTGACCGGCGTGCTCGGCACCATCCAGGTGAACACGGCGGTGATGCGCGAGCGCGCGCTGTCCTCGTTCGCGAACGCGACCGAGCTGGCTGACACGCTGGTGCGCGACGGCGGCCTGACGTTCACGCAGGCGCACACGATCGTCTCCCGCATCGTGCGCGAGGCGGATGCTGCCGGGATCACCGACATCCGCTCGATCGACCCGGCGCGCGTGCATGAGGTGACGACCGAGGTCGCCGGACACGACGTGACGCTCACGCCCGAGGACCTCGCGCGCGCACTCGACGCCGACAACTTCGTGGCCGTGCGCACCTCCACCGGCGGCGCGGCTCCGAGCGAGGTCGCCCGGATGGCCGTCGCGCGCCAGGAGACCGCGCAGGAGCTCCGCCGGTGGCGCACGGACGTCCGTGCGCACCTCGACGCCGTCTCCGCTGACCTCGTCACGGCGGCGTCAGAGCTTCGAGCGTGACCGCGGCGGAGGGTGCGGGCATGAACGTCCTCGGCATGGACTTCGGCGGCACGAAGGTGGCGCTCCGCGTGGAGACCGCTGACGGGCGGGCCGACGAGGCGCGGCTGCGCATCGCGCGCGGGGAGCCGGCGCACAGCGTGCTCGACCGCGCCTTCGACTGCGCGCGCGAGCTCGTCGGACGCCATGGAGGCATCGGGGCGATCGGCGTCTCCACGCCCGGCATCGTGTTCGAGGATCGCGTCGAGCTGGCTCCGAACGTGATCGGATGGTCGGATCTCGAACTGGGCGCACGGCTTCGTGACGCCTTCGCGGTGACCGCTCTGACGATCGAGAACGATGTGAAGGCGGCGGCTCTCGCGGAGTGCCGCGAGGGGCGCCTCCGCGGTGTGGACATCGGCCTGTACGTGAATCTCGGCACGGGGATCGCGATCTCGCCGGTGATCGGCGGCGCGGTGCTCCGGGGCGCGCACGGTGCGGCCGGCGAGGTCGGCTACGGCATCGTGGGCCCCCTCCATGAACGCGGGCGTCCGGTGATCACGCTGGAGGAGTTCGCCGGCGGCCTCGGACTGGACGGACGGGTGGCCGCCTCGTCCGAGGTGACGGCGACGGACACCGCCGAGCTCATCGCGGAGTGCGCCGATTCGGATGCGGCGGCACGGATGTGGGCCGAGGCCGTCGACGAGATCGCGCGGCACCTCATCACGGCGGCGCTGACGGTCGACCCGTCTCGCATCGCGATCGGGGGCGGCATGACGCGGGCGGGCGGAGCCCTGCTCGACCCGCTGAGCGCAGCCCTCCACAGGACGCTCCCCTACCCTCCCGAGGTGGTGCTGTCGGACTTCGGGCCGGACGCCTCGCTGCGTGGTGCCGTGATGCTGGCGCGGGAGGCCCAGGGCGCGCGTTAGCCCCGATCCGGACTTATTTTCCGCCGTTGACGACCCGCGCGCCGACCAGTGGAATGGGAGCAACACTTATTTCTGTTCAGAAAATAAGTGTTGCTCCCCCTCTCATCGACGGCATGGAGCGCCACATCGAGGTGCGCCCGTGTGAAAGGTCTGGTCCCCAATGAACGATCTTCAGGAAATCTCCGGCTTCTCCCTGACACGCCGGAACCTGTTCAAGGCGGGAGGCGCCTTCGGCATCGCCGCCGCCTTCACCGGCGCACAGGTCTCGGGGCTCACCGCCGCTGAGCAGGCGCTCGCGGGCGCCCCGCGCGACGCGATCAAGCTCAACGTGCTCTTCATCGGCGCCCACCCCGATGACGAGGCGGGGAACCTCGGTGTCTTCGGTCAGTGGAACGAGTACCTGGGCATGAAGGCCGGCGTCATCACCGTGACCCGCGGCGAGGGCGGAGGCAACGCGGTCGGCCTCGAGGAGGGTCCGCCCCTCGGCATGATGCGCGAGGCCGAGGAGCGCAAGGCGGTCGGCTACGCCGGCATCGAGAACGTGTTCAACCTCGACGGCCTCGACTTCTACTACACGGCGAGCGCGCCACTGTCGTATCAGGTGTGGGACGGCGCCGCCGTGCTCAGCCGCATCGTCCGCGTCGTGCGCGCCACCCGTCCCGACGTCATCGTGACGATGAACCCGTCGGCCGTCGAGGGCAACCACGGCAACCATCAGCAGGCCGCCATGTTCGCGGTCGAGGCCTACCTCGCCGCCGGCGACCCGCAGCGCTATCCCGAGCACTTCGCCGAGGGCTTCGAACCCTGGCAGCCGCGCCGCATCCTGCGCTCGGGCGCCAACGGCACGGGTGCGGCGGGCGAGGGCGGCGTCGCCGCGGGCTACACCCCGACCGTGGCCTCCGACGTCGTGTTCGGCTGCTGGAACGGCACACCGAGCCAGCGCAACGGCAAGCGCTGGTCGGAGATGCTCGACCTCGCGCGCTGGGCGTACGTCACGCAGGGCTGGGCCGAGTTCGCGCCGGGCACGACGGATCCGGCGAAGATCGCGAACTCCTGGTTCACGGTCATCCACTCCCGCTCGCCGCTCGCCGACCCGCGCTCCGGCGGCGACGCGGCGCTGCGCGGCGCCGCCCTGCCGATCGAGGGCGGCCTCCCGTTCGGCACCCTGATCGACGTGCGGCCCGCGCGGTTCGAGGTCGTCGCCGGGCAGGACGTCGAGATCCAGGTGACGGTGACCGCCCCCGCAGACGCGAAGCTCCCCGCCGGGCGGCTCGCACTCGGAACTCCGGCCGGATGGTCCGCCGGCGGCGCGGTCGACGTGCCCGCGCTGAGCCGTGGCCGGTCGCACCAGGCGACGTTCCGGGTCACCGCTGGAGCGGATGCCGTCACCGGCGCCCAGGTGAAGGTGGACGCCACGCTCACCGCGGGCGCGGCGAGCGGAACGACGTTCGCGCAGCTGCGCGTCGCCGGCGCCGTGGAGGCGACGATCCGCCCGCTCGACGAGATCCAGGAGTTCCGCTCCTGGACCGACGGCCTGGGGATGAAGCAGCTCGACGTGCTCGTCCCCGAGCTGTTCGCCGTCGGCCAGGGACGCACCCGCACGCTCGACGTGATCGTCGAGAACTTCTCGGCGCAGAGTCGCTCCGGTTCCGTCTCGCTGACGCTGCCGGCCGGGTTCACCGCGTCGCCCGCCCAGCAGCCGTACTCGGGGCTCGCGGCCGGGCAGACCACCACCGTCAGCTTCGAGGTGACCAACACCGACACCTCGATCCCCACCGCGAACCGCGCGCCCAACAAGGGCAGCTGGCCCGTGAAGGTCACCGCGTCCAGCGAGGTGGGCACCGCCGAGCGCGCCGTCACCATGAACCTCGTTCCGACATTCGCCGTGCAGCGCGCAGCATCCGCACCGGTGATCGACGCCGTCCGCGGCGATGGCGAGTACCCCGGCGAGGCGATCCCCGTGGACACGATCTGGGACGGCAGCCCGATGGGCGGGACGAACCCGTCGATCAGCGCGAAGACGTGGATCACCCATGACGACGCGAACTTCTACCTGTTCATCTCGGTCGTCGACGACGTGCGCGGCACGATCCTGCCCGCCTCGGACAACAAGCGCCAGCGCCGCACGGACTCGGTGGAGATCTACTTCGACCCCCGCGGCACCGCGGGCAACACCGCCCAGACCTTCATCGCGGGAATCATGCCCTCGATGGACTCGATGACGGGTGCGCCCGGCGTCGGCCGCGACCGCGACAACTGGCAGGGCGAGGCTGCGATCACCGCACCCGGGATGCAGGTCGCGGTGAAGATGGCGCCGACCGCGGCCGAGTACACGGGTTACGACATGGAGGTGAAGATCCCGTTCGCGGTGCTGCCCGACAACCTCGACCCGCAGCACGTCGGCTTCAACGTGGTGATCAACGACTCCGACACGCAGAACAAGGCGGCGCAGAACCGCGTGGGCTGGTCGACGTTCCCCGGCATGCGCGCCGACCCGTGGCGCTGGGGCATCATCACCCTCGACGGCGTCCAGGACGCCGGCTCGAAGCCGAAGAAGCCCACCCTCCCCGACACCGCGGCACGGTCCGTGTCGTCGCCGCAGTCGATCCTGCAGTCCGCGGCCGATCAGGTGCCGCTCGGCGGGTTCTCACCCGCCGATCACGCTCTGAAGGTGCTGAAGTCCTCGATCTCCGGAGGTTTCGTCACGCTCAAGCTGCAGACGCCGCGGGCCGGCACGGCGCGCGTGTTCCTGTGGGACGGCGCTCAGGTGCTGGGCAGCGCGGAGGTGAAGCTGGCATCGGGAGCCTCGGATGTGCGGTTCTCCGCGCGCACGGCGGCCACCGGCGACGGCAGCAGCCTCACCGGCACCAAGGCCTCGCCGGTCCTCGCTGTCTCGTTCGAGACGAGCAGCGGCGTATACGCCGCCCGGGCCCCGCTGGGCGGCCGATCGGCCTGACCGGATGCGCGGAACGCCGCCTCCCGTGAAGAGAGGCGGCGTTCTGCATCGGCGCATCCACCCCGGCCCGCCCATCGCGACAGATAGGCTCGCCCTCACACGCTGATCCGCAGAGAGCCGGGCCGACATGGAATTCCTTCTCATCATCTTTCCGATCCTGTACATCCTCGCCGGTGCCGGCCTGGTGTACGCGGTGATCCGCTTCGCGATCGTGCACGCGCTGCGTCAGGCACGGAACGAGGCACGCATCGAGCGCCGCGTGCCTAAGGCGGCAACCTGGCTCGACGAGGATGAACGCCGACTGCTGGATGTGTCGAACGCCTCCCAGGACGGCACGAGCGCCGGCCACTGACATCCGCACCCGGAGACGCACCGGGTGCAGAATGGCCGGGGCGCGCTAGTGCAGCCCACCGTCCGGTTCTGTGACGCGCCAGGCGTGGAAGGGCACCGTGAGGCCGGCGCGCGTGGGCGCGCAGATCATCGGCCCCGCCTGCGCCACCGCATCCGGCGGGAAGGGGACGACACGCACCAGCTGGAGCTCACCGCCGTCGACGGATGCGCGGACGGTGAGCGCATCGCCGGCGCGGCTCACCCGGACGAGGATCCGACGGTCAAGCCAGTCGGGCACCGGGGCGAGCGACCAGTCCGACATGCCGTCGGTGACGACGGCCCCGAGCTGCGGGCGGCCGTCCGCGTACTCGACGCCGGCCTTGATCCAGTGGTCCTCGCGTGCACGGATGAAGACGCCGGCCTGATCGAACTGCTCGGAGAACGCCGCCGTGAACTCGACCTCGACCGCGCTGTCCTGCGCGAACGGCGCCAGAAGCGCGTGCTCGCTGTCGTGTACGAACCCGTACGAGGTCGTGCGCCAGGCGTCGCTGCCCTCCTGCGCCGTGACGAGCAGGTCGGTGCCGCTCTCGACGGCGGACACCGGCGCGTGCGTCCAGCGGCCTTCGGCCCAGGGGATGTCCATTCCTGCTCCTCCGATCGTGTCGTCCCGCCTCATCAGTCGACGAGCAGCGCGGGCTCCTCGAGGATCGAGGCCACGTCGGCGACGAACCGGCTCATGCCGTCGCCGTCGACCACACGATGGTCGAAGGACCCGGCGACCGTGGTCACCCAGCGCGGACGCACCTCGCCGTCGACGACCCACGGCTTCTGCGCGATGGTGCCCATGGCGATGATGCCGGCCTCGCCGGGGTTGATGATCGGGGTGCCCGCGTCCATGCCGAACACGCCGATGTTCGTGATCGTGATGGTGCCGCCCTGCTGATCGGCCGGGGTCGTCTTGCCCTCACGGGCCGTGAGAGTCAGGCGGTTCAGGGCGCGGGCGAGGTCCTTCATGCCCAGGTCCTGCGCGTCCTTGATGTTCGGCACCAGCAGACCGCGCGGCGTGGCCGCCGCGATGCCGAGATTCACGTAGTGGCGCACCGAGATCTCGGCGCCGTCGGCCGTGTCGACCCAGGCCGCGTTCACCATCGGGGTGCGGCGCGCGGCCCAGATCACGGCGCGGGCCATGATCAGCAGCGGCGAGACGCGGATGTCGGCGAAGTCGGGCGACGCCTTCAGGCGCTTGACGAGCTCCATCGTGCGGGTCGCGTCGACCTCCTTCCACACCGTCACGTGCGGCGCGGAGTACGCGCTCTGCACCATGGCCGAGCTGGTCGCCTTGCGCACGCCCTTGACCGGGATCGATTCGGTCCGGTCGTCGGGACGGATGCCGCGGGCGAGGCCGACCGGAGCGGATGCCGGGGCGGGCACGGTCTCCTCGCGCACGTCGCCCCACTCCGGGGTCTGGATGTTGCGGAAGACGCTGGCCTGCTCGGCGTGCTTCACGACGTCGTCGCGGGTGACCTCTCCGTCGGCGCCGGTGGGTGTGACCTCGGTCAGCTCGACCCCGAGGTCGCGCGCGAGCTTGCGGATCGGCGGCTTGGCGATCACGCCGACGGAGGAGCGCACCGGGCGTTCGGCGGGCTTGCGCCTGCGGGAGGTCGCGCCTCCCCCGCTGCCGTAGCCGACGAGCACCGAGCCGCTGCCCTCATCCGCGGCGGGGGCTGCGGGCGCAGTCGCGGGCGCGGCACCCGCAGCATCCGTGACGAAGGTGATGATCGGCGACCCGACCTCGACCGTGACGCCTTCGGCGACGAGGATCTCTCCGACCGTCCCGGCGTGCGGCGAGGGCAGCTCGACGAGCGACTTGGCGGTCTCGATCTCGCAGATCACGTCGTTGATCGCGACGGTGTCGCCGGGCGCGACCTTCCAGGTGACGATCTCGGCCTCGGTAAGGCCCTCGCCGACGTCGGGAAGGGTGAAGGTCTGGGTGGTCATGGTTTCCTCCGTACTCCGGGGCACTTCGACAGGCTCAGTGCCCCGGGCAGCGTTCAGTAGGCCAGCGAGCGATCGACGGCTTCGAGGATGCGGTCGGCATCCGGCAGGTAGACGCCCTCGAGCTTCGCGGGCGGGAAGGGCGTGTCGAAGCCCGAGACGCGCAGCACCGGGGCTTCGAGGGCGTAGAACGCGCGCTCCTGCACGGTCGCGGCGATCTCGCTGCCCAGGCTCGTGAAGCCGGGCGCCTCCTGCGCGTAGACCATGCGTCCGGTGGAGCGCACCGAGTCGAGGATGGGACCGTAGTCGACCGGCGAGAGCGAGCGCACGTCGACGACCTCGCAGCTGGTGCCCTCAGCTTCGGCGAGCGCTGCGGCCTGCAGCAGGGTCGTGACCATCGCACCGTGCCCGACGAGGGTGACATCCGTGCCGCGGCGCACGATCCGCGAGGCGTGCAGCGGAAGCGCGGAGCCGGAGAGATCCACCTCGCCCTTGGGCCAGTAGCGGCTCTTGGGCTCCATGAAGATCACCGGGTCGTTCGACGCGATGGCCTCCTGGATCATCCAGTAGGCGTCGTTCGGCGTGGAGGGCGACACCACCCGCAGGCCCGGGGTGTGCGTGAAGTACGCCTCGGGGCTCTCCTGGTGGTGCTCCACCGCGCCGATGTGCCCACCGTAGGGGATGCGGATGACGATCGGCATCGACAGCGCACCCTCGTGCCGGTTGGTCATCTTCGCGAGCTGCGAGGTGATCTGGTCGAAGGCGGGGAACACGAAGCCGTCGAACTGGATCTCGCACACCGGTCGGAAACCGGCCATGGCCAGGCCGATCGCCGTGCCGACGATGCCGGACTCGGCGAGAGGGGTGTCGAGCACGCGCCGGTCGCCGAAGTCGCGCTGCAGGCCCTCGGTCACCCGGAAGACGCCGCCGAGCTTTCCGATGTCCTCGCCCATGAGCAGCACGCGCGGGTCGTTCTCGAGCGCCTTGCGCAGCCCGGCGTTGAGCGCCTTCGAGAAGGGCATGGTCTCCAGGGTCATGCTGCGCCTCCCTCGAAGGATGCCTCGTACTGCTCCAGCCACGCCTTCTGCTCGGCGATCAGCGGATGCGGTTCGCTGTACACGTGGTCGAAGATCGCCCCGCGTCCCGGCGCGGGGAGCTCCACGGTGCGAGCGCGCAGATCCTCGGCAGCATCCGCGGCCTCGGCATCCACCCCGGCGAAGAACGATTCGCCGGCGCCACGCCCCAGCAGGAACGCGCGCATGCGCTCGATCGGGTCGCGCTGCGCCCAGCGCTGCTCCTCGTCGGAGCCGCGGTACTTGGTGGGGTCGTCGCTGGTGGTGTGCGCGCCCATCCGGTACGTGACCGCCTCGATCGCGCGCGGGCCGAGCCCGGCGCGCGCCTCGTCGAGCAGGGCGCGGGAGACCGCGTAGCTGGCGAGCACGTCGTTGCCGTCGACGCGGACCGAGGGGATGCCGTAGCCGGCGCCGCGCCCGACCAGGGGCACCTTGGACTGGGTCTCGACGGGCACAGAGATCGCCCAGTGGTTGTTCTGCAGGAAGAACAGCACGGGGGCGTCGTAGCTGGCCGCGAACACCATCGCCTCGTGCACGTCGCCCTGGCTGGAGGCGCCGTCGCCGTAGTAGACCACGACGGCCTCGTCGCGCTCCGGATCGCCGGAGCCGGTCTTGCCGTCGAAGGCGAGGCCCATGCCGTAGCCCGCGGCGTGCAGCGTCTGCGAGCCCAGCACCAGAGTGTAGATGCGGGTGTTGCCGTTCTTCGGGTCCGTCGGATCCCAGCCGCCGTGCGAGAGGCCGCGCATCAGCTTGATGATGTCGACGGGGTCGACGCCGCGGATGCGGGTGACGACGTGCTCCCGGTACGACGGGAAGATCGTGTCCTGCCGGCGCGCGGCGTGGGCCGAGCCGACCTGGGCCGCCTCCTGCCCGCGGCTCGGCGGCCAGAGGGCCAGCTGGCCCTGCCGCTGCAGGTTGGTGGCCTGGGTGTCGATGGCGCGGATGATCACCATGTCGCGGTAGAACTGCTCGAGCTCGGCGTCGGTCAGGGCGTCGATGAGCGGCAGGTACTGCTCGGATGCCGGCGACGGAGCGAATGATCCATCCGCTTCCAGGACGCGAACGAGGGGTGCTTCGGTCGTGGTCACGGCTCCACGCTACCCACGTCGGCATGCCCCGTCACGCATAGTTCGGGGGCCCTAGTAAGTGGCCGGGATCTGGATAAATGCGCGCGCTCAGCGCCCGTGGGCCTGCGCGAGCCTCTCCAGCGCCGCGGCGATCGCATGCCGCGGGGCGGCGAGGTTCATGCGTTCGAACCCCTCGCCCTCGGGGCCGAACATGGCGCCCTCGTCGAAGAACACCAGCGCCTCCTGCTCGTGGATGCGCTTGAGCTCCTCGTGAGTGCAGTCCAGCCCGCGGAAGTCCATCCACTGCAGGTAGGTGCCCTCCAGGTCGTAGACGGTGACCTCGGGCATCCGCTCGGCGAGGAACGACCGCACCAGCTCATGGTTGCCGTGCACCAGGTCGATCAGGCCGTCGAGCCAGCCCTCCGCCTTCGTGTACGCCAGCCGGCACGCCTGGAATCCCAGGGCGTTCAGCGTGAAGAATCCGGTGCGGCTCTGCTCTGCGGTGTACTTCTCGCGCAGCTCGGGATTCGGGATGACGATGTTGCTGGTCGCCATGCCTGCGAGGTTGAACGTCTTGCTGGGAGCGGTGCACACGATCGTGCGCGCGGCGGCATCCTCGTTCAGCGTGGAGAAGACGGTGTGCCGGATGCCGGGCATCAGCAGGTCGAAGTGGATCTCGTCGCTGATGACGGTGAGGTCGTGGTCGCGGGCGATGCGCCAGACGGCCTCGAGCTCCTCGCGCTCCCACACCCGGCCGGTGGGGTTGTGCGGGCTGCAGAACAGCAGCGCGGTGGTGCGCGGGTCAGCGGCCTTCGCGGCGAGGTCGTCGAGGTCGAAGCGCCAGCGGCCGTCCTGCAGCACGAGCGGGTTGCGCACGACGACGCGGTCGTTCCCCTCGATCGCGCCGAAGAACGGGTAGTACGCCGGGGTCTGCACGATCACGCCGTCACCGGGCGCGGTCACGGCACGCACGGCGGTGTTGAACGCGGGGACCACGCCCGGCGCCAGCACGATCTGCTCGCGATCGACCGTCCAGTCGTGGCGCCGCTGGAACCATCCGGTCACGGCATCCCAGTAGTCATCGGTCGCGACCGTGTAGCCGAGGACGACGTCGCCGAGGTGGTCGCGCAGCCCGTCGAGGATCTCAGGGGCGAGCTTCAGATCGAGGTCGGCGACCGAGAACGGCGAGATGCCCGCAGGCACGTCCGGATTCGCGGTCAGCATGTGCTGCCACTTGGACGCACCGGTGCCGGTCCGGTCGACGACCGTCTCGAAGTCGTACGTCATGCACGCACCTGCGCCGCGGCCACGGCGAGCACCTTGTCGAGCGATTCCTCCTCGCCGACGGAGATGCGGATTCCGTCGCCCGAGAACGGCCGCACGATCAGGTCGGCGGCGTCGAACGCCGCGGCGACCTCATCGGTGCGCTCGCCCGAGGGCAGCCACACGAAGTTGGCCTGGCTGTCCGGCACGTCCCAGCCCTGCGCGCGGAGGCCGGCGATCAGGCGGGTGCGGCGCTCGACGATCACGGAGACGCGCTCGCGCAGCTCCGCCTCGGCGTCGAGGCTGGCGATGGCGGCGCGCTCGGCGGCGCTGGTGACCGACAGCGGGATGCCGGTGGTGCGGGCCGCGTCGAGCACGCGGGGGTGGCCGATCGCGTAGCCGACGCGCAGGCCGGCGAGGCCGAAGGCCTTGGAGAAGGTGCGCAGCACGACCACGTTCGGGTGCTTCTCGAACACGCGCTCGGCGAGACCGTCGACGGCGTCCGGGGCGGTGACGAACTCGGCGTAGGCCTCGTCGAGGATGATCAGCACGTCCTGCGGCACGCGCTCGACGAACGCCGCGAACTCGGCGCTCGTGACGATCGGGCCGGTCGGGTTGTTCGGCGTGCAGACGATGATCACGCGGGTGCGGTCGGTGACGGCATCCGCCATCGCGTCGAGGTCGTGGCGTGCGCCGGGTGCGAGCGGGACCTGGATGCCGGTGGCGCCGGCGACCAGCGGAAGGCTGGGGTACGCCTCGAAGGAGCGCCAGGCGTAGATGACCTCGTCGCCGACCGACGAGGTGCCGAGCACGAGCTGGTGCAGGATCGAGACGGAACCGGATGCCACGTGCACGGCGTCGGCGTCGACACCGAACTTCTCGCCCAGGCGGGCGCGCAGCGCCCCGGCGGTGGCGTCGGGGTAGCGGTTGATCGGCGTGGTGTGCGTGAGCGCCTCGAGCACCGAGGGCAGCGGCTCGAACGGGTTCTCGTTGCTGGAGAGCTTGAAGGCGTTCGCCCCCGCCTGCTTGCCCTGGCGGTACGGCGGCAGGGCGGCGATCTCGGGGCGGATGCGGGGCAGGATGGGCTCGGTCACGGAATCAGTCTAAGGAGGCGGAACCGGAGGTGGCGACGGCCGTCTCGGGCGGGGACGCGCGGAGCTGAGGATCGGGCCGTCGCGGATTCTGCGACGAACTGTCATCCCGCAGCGACGCATCCCGTGGGACGATCGACAGATGCGATTCATCATCCGCGTCGTCATCAACGCCTTCGCCATCTGGGTGGTCACGCTGATCCCCGTGCTCGGGGTCGTCGTGCGGCCGTTCGCGCCGGGCGAGACCCTGCAGCTGGTGCTCACCCTGCTCGCCGTGGCGGCGATCTTCGCCCTGGTGAACTCGATCATCGGCACCATCATCAAGGTCGTCGCGTTCCCCCTCTACATCCTCACGCTGGGGCTCATCTCGTTCATCGTGAACGGCTTCCTGCTGTGGCTGACCGCCTGGATCACCAGCGGCTTCGGCTGGGGGCTGAGCGTCGAGTCGTTCTGGTGGGGCGTGGTCGCCGCGATCATCATCTCGATCATCAACGCCGTCTTCGGTGCGATCCTGCGCCCGCAGAAGAAGCGACAGCGCAGCTGAGGCGGGAGGGTGCGGCGGATGCCCGGTCACGGGCGCTCAGCGCTGAACTCCATCTGCTCCACCGAGACCGCCTCACCGAGTTCGGCGAAGTACCTCTCGCGCAGCGCGCGCATGCGCGGGTCCTGCGAGGCGTCGGCCTGGCTCGCGGTCTCCACGTACGGCCCGTACAGGTGCGGATCGATGGGGCTTTCCCTGGTGCCGTCCCGCTCGATCGTGAAGCTGTCGGGGGACCCCGTTCCGCCGGCGGCACCACCGAGGGCCAGGCCGTTCACGGGGTCGGCGCCGTTCTCGAGCCTGATGAGCGTCTGATCCGGCGCGAGTGCCGGATCCACAGGATCGCCGGCGACGATCACGGTGCCGACCTTGTACGGACTGTCCATCGCGACGTGAGAGGCGATCATCGCGCCCTGCGAGTACCCGACCAGATCGACCTTGTCGCCCGGCCGCGCACCAGCGGCGGCGATCGCCTGGAGCGTCGCCTCATGAGAGGCCGCATCGCGGCGTTCCATGTACATCTCCCAGTCCGAGACGGAGTCCCAGGGCTCCTTCGTTCCCGGTTTCATCTCGCGTGTGCCGTCGATGTAGGCGACGAACCTGGTCGATCCGTCCTTCATGGTGTACTTCTCCACCGCCACCTGCCCCGTGCTCTCGTAAGGCACGCGCGTCATCATGTCCTTCAGCCCCGCGGCCGGAGCGACCGGCTCCGACCGGACCATCGAGACGTTCACGGGCGGTGGGTCCCCCTGCAGCCTCGTGCCTGCGGGGAGAAGGCCGCGATCGGACTTCAGCGCGAGATCACGCAGGAACCCCATCGTCGAACCCACCGGCCGCGACGTCAGCCAGGGCGTGAGGAAGATGTAGAACGCCGGCGACACCACGGCACCCAACACGCCGACCGCGGCGAGCGCGTCGTCCCAGGACTGGTCTGTCAGGCCCTCGAACCGGCCTCCTTCCCACGCGGCAACGAGCTGATCCGCTCTCATCTCGACATCGGGGTACGAGGCGATCAGCGCGTCGATGCGGTCCTGCAGCACCTTCTCCTCGGCTGACTCGCCCACTCCGAGTGCTTCCTGCTGCGCCCGCAGCTCGACCAGTTCAAAGACATCGGCCATGAGAAGAGTGCCGGTCGCCGCCTTCCCCGCGTCCCCCGCGTGCACCTCCAGGCGGTGCTCGCGGGAGGCCAACTCGGCAAGCCGTATGCGCAGGGATGGCTCCGACACCGACTCCAGCACGTGCTGGGTGCGCCGGACGATGTCGAGCGCGCGGACGAGCTCCCACGAGAGTGTCTCCAGGCGCTCGCCGATACCGCGGAACGCCTCCGAATCGACACTGATCGCACCGCCCGATGTGATGTTCACGCCGCCGCTCATGCCAGCGCCGTCCGTGCGATCTGATCACGCAGGAACCTCAGTTCATCGCACTCATCCCGTAGCCCGGAGCACAGATCCGCCAGAGCCCATCGCAGGGCCCGGACGCCCTGGTTCTCCCATCGCGCGTCGTCGACGAGCCGCCCCGCCTCGATCGCGGCGTCCCCCACCGCCTCCGTCGCGTCGTCGAGAAGCCTGAGCGCCGAGAACACCGCCCACAGGTCTTCGCTCGCCAGGCCCTCGGCCGCTGTGATCGTCTGCATGCCTCCAGGGTGCGTGCCGACGGGCATCCGCTCCGGCCGGAAACCCACCCGCTGTGGACAACTCCCCCTGCCTGACGATTGGGGAGAGAAGTCGATACCGGCAGAATGGACGCATGACCGACTCGGATCCCTTCCGCGTCATCTTCGTCTGCACGGGCAACATCTGCCGATCCCCGATGGCCGAGGTGGTGCTCCGCGCGCTCGCCGAGCAGCGCGGCCTCGGCACGCGCGTGCTCTCCCGCAGCGCAGGCACCGGCGACTGGCATCTCGGCGAGCGCGCCGACCAGCGCACCCTGGAGTCCCTGTCCCGACGCGGCTATGACGGCTCGGCCCATCGGGCGAAGCAGTTCAGCGCAGCATCCTTCGCGGAGAACGACCTGATCGTCGCCCTGGATCGCACGCATGAGCGCATTCTCAAGGCCTGGGCGCGCACCGACGACGACGAGGGCAAGGTCACCCTGCTGCGCGCCTTCGACCCGCATGCCTCGAGCATGGACGTGCCCGACCCGTACTACGCGGGCCCGGCGATGTTCGATTCGGTGCTGGCTATGATTGAGACCGCGACGCGTGGCCTCTTCTCGCAGCTCGAACCGGCTGTGCGCGCCCCTCGTACGACGCTCCGCCCGCTGCGGAGCCCCGATCAGGAGGATCTCCCCTGACTTCTCAGCCCGCTCTCCCCGCCCCTCCTCTTCCGGCCCAGCCGCTCAGCCCCCTGGACGGCCGGTACCGCGCCTCCGTCTCCGGGCTCGCCGACTTCCTCTCCGAGGCCGGGCTCAACCGCGCCCGTGTCGAGGTCGAGGTCGAGTGGCTGATCGCCCTCACCGATCGCTCGCTGTTCGGCACCACTCCCCTGTCGGATGCCGACAAGGAGCGCCTGCGCGCGCTGTACCGCGACTTCGGGCAGGCCGAGATCGACTGGCTCGCCGAGAAGGAGGCCGTCACCCGTCACGATGTGAAGGCCGTCGAGTACCTGGTGCGCGACCGCCTGGCGACGCTGGGCCTGGACGCCATCGCCGAGCTCACGCACTTCGCGTGCACCAGCGAGGACATCAACTCCGCGTCCTACGCGCTGACCGTCAAGCGCGCCGTCGAGGGCGTGTGGCTGCCTGCGCTGGACTCGGTGATCGCCAAGCTCCGTGAGCTGGCCGTGGAGCACGCGGATGCCGCGATGCTCTCCCGCACGCACGGACAGCCGGCCACGCCGTCGACCATGGGCAAGGAGCTCGCCGTCTTCGCATGGCGCCTGGAGCGCGTGCGCGGCCGCATCGCGGCATCCGAGTACCTGGCGAAGTTCTCCGGCGCGACCGGCACCTGGTCGGCGCACCTCTCCGCCGACCCCGACGCCGACTGGCCGACGATCTCGCGCGAGTACATCGAGGGTCTGGGCATCGACTTCAATGTCCTCACCACCCAGATCGAGTCGCACGACTGGCAGGTCGAGCTGTACGACCACGTGCGTCACGCCGGCGGCATCCTGCACAACCTCGCCACCGACATCTGGACGTACATCTCGCTGGGCTACTTCGCGCAGATCCCCGTCGCCGGTGCGACCGGATCGTCGACCATGCCGCACAAGATCAACCCGATCCGGTTCGAGAACGCCGAGGCGAACCTCGAGCTGTCCGGTGCGCTGCTGAACTCGCTGTCGCAGACACTGGTCACCTCGCGGATGCAGCGCGACCTGACCGACTCGACCACGCAGCGCAACATCGGCGTCGCCTTCGGCCACTCGCTGCTCGCGCTGGACAACCTGCGCCGCGGTCTGGACGCGATCTCGCTGTCGCGCGACGTGCTGCTGGACGATCTCGACCACAACTGGGAGGTCCTCGCCGAGGCCATCCAGACCGTGATCCGTGCGGAGGTCGTCGCCGGCCGCTCCACCATCACCGACCCCTACGCCCTGCTGAAGGACCTCACCCGCGGACACCGTGTCGGTGCGGCCGAGCTGGCGGAGTTCGTCGAGAAGCTGGAGATCGGGGATGCCGCGAAGCAGCGCCTGCTCACGCTGACCCCGGCCACCTACACGGGCATCGCCGAGCAGCTCGCACGCTGACGCCGAGTCGATGCGCTCCTTCGAGGTCACCGCGGCACGGCTTCCGCAGACGCGCCTCGGAACCCGGTACGCGGTCGCGCAGGTCGACGACTTCCTCGACGAGGCGGCCGCCGCACTGACGTGCTGGGAGGGCGGCACCCCGTCCGCCCTGCACGCCGATGACGTCGTGCACAAGGAGTTCCGGTCGGTCGCACTCTTCGCCGCCGGCTACGACGCGGACGCCGTCGACGATCTGCTCGATCGCGTCGCGGTGCAGCTGCGCGAGTACGAGCCCGGCGCACAGCTCCAGGCCGACCAGGAGCGGCAGGACGAGCGCCAGGTGCGCGGGATGCTCGAGAGGGCGCAGCAGGAGCTCCGCGACAAGCGCGGCGAGGCCTGAGGCACACTGCACGCGCAGCACGGATCAGAAACGCCTCCCCACCCTCAGGCCGGATCAGAAATGCACCCCTGCGCGCGATGGCGGAAGCATTTCTGATCCACGCCGCGTCCCCCGCACGGCTCAGGCGTCGACGGCGACCGGATCCCGCGGCATGAAGAGCAGGGCGACGAGCGTGATCGCGGCGGTCACCGCCGCGCCGATGAACACCCAGGTGGATGCCGAGATGATCGTCGCCGGATCCTGAGGGCCCGCGCCCTGCGCGATGACGGCGTTCGAGATCGCACCGAGCACGGCCACCCCGACCGCGCTGCCCGCTGAACGGGCGAACGTGTTCATCCCGGTCACGGCGCCGCGCTCGCCCCAGCCGACCGACGCCTGCGCGGCGATCAGCACCGGTGCGGACGCCCACCCCAGTCCGAAGCCGAGCACGAACGCGATACCCGCCAGCAGGTACACGTTGGGCCAGGGCCCGCTGACCGCCAGCCCGATCGCCGCGATCGTCGCCGTGCACATGCCGATCAGGGCGGTGCGGCGGAATCCGATGCGCAGGTACAGGTGCCCGACGTTCGCCGCGGCGAGCGGCCACCCCAGCGTGAGAGCCGCGACGGCGAGACCGGAGAGCAGCGGGGCGATGCCGAGCGAACCCTCCAGGTAGGCGGGCGCGAAGCTCGTGACGCCGATCAGCAGCGCGCCGATCCCGAACGACACGATCGTCGTGCTGAGGATCAGGCGCCGTCCGATAAGGGAGAAGTCGATGATCGGCTCGGACGCCCTGCGCTCCACGAACGCGAAGATCACCAGCGCCACCGCTCCCCCGCCGAAGCAGATCGCGCTCGGCACCGAGACCCACGCCCACGCGCTGTCACCCTCGAGCAGCCCGAGGATGATGCCGGTGAGACCGATCGTGAGCAGGGCGGCACCGCCGAAGTCGATGCGGTGCCGACGGGGCTGCTTCTCCTCGTGGTAGCGGCGCACCAGCATCCATCCGGCGAGCGCGCACAGCGGGATGTTCACGAAGAAGATCCACCGCCAGGCATCCAACTGGGCGAAGATGCCGCCGAGCGCCGGTCCCACGACCGAGGCGATGGCCCACACGCTGGCGAGGTAGCCCTGCACCTTGGCGCGCTCGGGAACCGTGTAGATGTCACCCACGATCGTCATCGACATGGGTCCGACCGCGCCGGCGCCCAGTCCCTGCACGATGCGGAAGATGATCAGCCACAGCATGCTGCCGGCGAACCCGCACAGCACGGAGCCGAGCAGGAACAGCGCGATGCCGAGCAGGATGATCGGCTTGCGCCCGAGCATGTCAGCGAACTTCGCGTAGATCGGCACGCTCACGGCCTGCGCGAGCAGGTAGACCGAGAACAGCCAGGGGAACTGCGTGTACCCGCCGAGGTCGCGCACGATGCTGGGCACCGCGGTGGCGAGGATGGTCGCATCGATCGCGATGAGCCCGGTGGCGAGCATGAGCGCACCGAGGACGGGTCCGCGCTCGGATCGCAGTCCGACGGTGGCGCGATCGACAGAGGCGGTCATAACAGGGTCAAGTCTGCCCCCATGCCCGGTATTCCCGATGTCGCGCTGGTGGGAGCCTGCCGAGTGCACCGATTCTCGCCGAGTGCACCGCCCGGCCCCGCGAACACGTGGTGCACCCGACGGGACCCGGTGCACTCGACGTCGTCGCGACACAACCGTCGCTATGGCGGATCGCCATGGACTCGGGGATGCTGGAGGACATCGGATGCGAGGAGGCGGACATGCGCAGGGATCACCGCTCCGCACGCCTCGCCGTCGCGACCGCGGGCGTCGCCGCGATGCTCGCCCTCGCGGGCTGCACGGTGTCCTCGACACCGTCGCCGTCGTCTTCGGAAGGCTCGAGCACCCTGGCCACGGGCCTGCAGGCACCCTGGTCGATCGTGGTGCTCGACGACGGCGGCGCCCTCATCTCGCAGCGCGGCGACGGGAAGGTGCTCGAGGTCACCGCCTCCGGCCAACTGCGCACGGCAGGCACCGTGCCCGGTGTCGTGTCCGGCGGCGAGGCGGGGTTGAACGGCCTGGCGGTGCGGGAGATCGACGGCATCCGATGGCTCTACGCGTACCACGCGACGGAGGAGGACAACCGGGTGGTGCGGATGCCGCTCAGCGGGGAGCCGGGATCACTGAGCCTGGACACCGGCCAGGTCGAGGACGTGGTCACGGGCATCCCGCGCGCGGCCAACCACGACGGCGGGCGCATCGCGTTCGGCCCGGACGGGATGCTGTACATCGGTACCGGCGACGCCGGACAGCGCGAGCGCGCCCGGGACCGCGCATACCTGGGCGGCAAGATCCTGCGGGTCACACCCGATGGCGAGCCCGCACCCGGGAACCCGTTCGGCACTGCGGTGTACTCCATCGGGCACCGCAACGTGCAGGGCCTCGCGTGGGACGACAGCGGCGCCCTGTGGGCGAGCGAGTTCGGACAGGACACCTGGGACGAGCTGAACCGCATCGAGGCGGGCGGCGACTACGGCTGGCCGGACCACGAGGGCAAGGCGGGGGCCGCGGATGCCATCGATCCGATCGCCGTGTGGAAGCCGGCGGATGCCAGCCCCAGCGGCATCGCGATGGTGGACGGCACACTGTTCATCGCGGCGCTCCGCGGTGAGCGGGTGTGGGCGTTCGACCCGTCGCATCCGGAGACCGAACCCTGGCGGGCGCGGTTTACCGAGGAGTACGGGCGGGTGCGGGACGTCGCGGCGGGTCCGGGTGGCAGGCTCTGGCTGCTGACGAACAACACCGACGGGCGGGGTCAGCCGCGGGAGGGCGATGACCGGCTCGTGCAGCCGGCCTTCGTCGAGGGCTGAGCCTCAGGCGCCGGAGGCGCCGGGCTTCTCGGTGCCGTCGATCCCGGCATCCGCCCCCGCATCGCCCCCACGGGACTTCTTCTGCTTGGGGTCGAGGAGCACCGGCTTGTCGATGGTCTTGGTGACATCGGCAGGGTTCACGGCGAGCATCAGCATCGCGAGCACCAGCAGCGTGACGATGAAGCAGATCCCACCCACGACGAGGCCGAGGGTGAACGGCGGGAGGTCGCGATACGTGCCGTTCGCGATGGCGCTGTTCACGCGCGCGGTGAATCCGCCGGTGGAGAAGATCGTGACCAGCGCCGCGAAGACGCCGCATGCCAGGGCGATGCCCAGCAGGTGCAGCGGGCGCAGGATCTCGCGTCGCGTCGGCTTCTGGTCGGTCATGCGTGTCCTCCATGTTCGGCCAGACGGTCCGCGTCGGTGCCGGTCTCGGCATCCGCCGTCTTCTTCGTGCCGGGGGTGAGCCCCGCGATGCCGAGGAAGACCGCGACGATGGCGGCATAGCCGCCGAACAGCCCCACGCCGATGATGATGCTGGTCAGAGTAGAGGTGACACCGCCGGCGAGCACCGACTCCTGCACGAACCCGGCCGGCACCAGCGCCAGCAGCAGGGCGAGCAGCAGCCCGAGGCTGCCGACGAGCATCGCATCCCGGGCGCCGTCGGTGCCCTTGGAGCGGATGCCCGCGATGAGCTCGACGAGTCCGGTGGCCGCAGCCCAGGCGATCACGAGGGTGAAGAACAGGCCCTCGGAGCGCAGCCCCGGAATGCCCCCGAACATCCCCGCCGCGAACGAGACGGCGGCGATGATGACAGACGGCCAGCGGTGGCCGCTGGGATGCACGATGATCGCCGCGAGCAGGTGAACGAGACCAGTGGAGAGCGCGAATCCGGCGAACACCGCCAGCCCGACGAATGCCGAGTGGTCGGGCGAGAAGGTGATCATGACGGCGGCCACAGCCGCCAGGGCGGCACGGGTCAGCTGCACGTGGCGTGCAGTGAAAGTGCGGGTGGCGGCGGGCATGACAGTCCTCGGATCGGTGGCCCTGCCAGTCTACGCCGGGAGGCTATGAGCCCACCCGTCACGGGCGCGGAGGGGACCGGCCATCCGTGCACCGCCTCCGCATTCTGCTGTGGGCGGAAGAGGTGGATCCTCGTCGGCGCCCGTGCCTACCGTGGGCCATGGCCTCGATCCTTCCGTTCCGCTCGCCCCGCACCCCTCGTCAGCCCGAGCCGTTGTGGCGCGAGCTGCTCGGCGCCGAGCTGCGCCGGCTGCGCCACGAACGCGGTGACACCCTGACCGAGACAGCGGAGGCCGCCGGCGTCTCGCCGCAGTACCTGTCGGAGATGGAACGGGGCCTGAAGGAGCCGTCGAGCGAGATGATCGCGGCGGTCGCCGGCGCACTGGACTCCTCGCTGCTCGAACTCACCAGCGCGGTCGCGCAGGGCCTCCGGCCCGCCGAGCCCGCCGCGCAGCCGGCCACCGGTGGGGCGTTCGCCCTCGCCGCCTGAGGCATCCGGCCGCACGCCGGGCATCCGCGGCATCCCCGATCCCGGTCCGTCGCGGTCGCGGCTCCACGCCCGCAGGGACACCTGCACGGCGCGGGAACGGATGCACGACGATCGGGGCGTTCCCGTCGTGCATCCGTTCCCGGATCGTGCATCCGCACCCGGCCGCAGGTCATCACCAGGACCCGGCGGATGGGATCAGCGCGGCGCGAGCACCTGGTCGATCAGGCCGTACTCCAGCGCCGTCTGCGCGGTGAAGACCCGGTCGCGGTCGGTGTCGGCACGCAGCGCCTCGACGGTGCGCCCCGTGTGATGCGCGAGCACCTGCTCCATCTCGGAGCGCACGCGCACCACCTCGTCTGCGGCGAGGATCAGGTCGGGCACGGCCCCGCGGGTCTGCGCCGCCGGCTGATGCAGGACGATGCGTGAGTGCGGGAGCGCGGATCGCATGCCGGGGGCGCCGGCTGCCACGAGCAGCGCTCCGACCCCGATCGCCTGGCCCACGCACGTGGTCGTGACCCGCGGGCGGATGTGCTGCATCGTGTCGTAGATCGCGAGAGCCGCGCTCGGGTCTCCCCCAGCGCAGTTCACCGAGAGCTGCACGTCGCTGTCGGGGCTGTCCGCGTCCAGGTGCAGCAGCTGGGCGATGATCGTGTTCGCGACGCCGGCATCCACCTCGGTGCCGAGGTAGACGATCCGCTCCGAGAGCAGATGCGAGTAGACGTCCATGATCCGGTCGCCGCGCGGGTTCTGGGCGATGACGTTCGGGATCGTGTAGCCGCTCATCGCGACTCCTCCTTCGCAACGACCGCATCGGCGCCGTCAGCGCCGAGTCCGATCCGCGCCCGGCGCCGCGGGAACACGTCGGCGAGCGAGGTGACGACGCCATCGATGAAGCCGTACTCCAGCGCCTCGTCCGCGGTGTACCAGTGGTCGTGCAGCGAGTCCTCGAACACGCGCTCGCGCGGCTGCCCGGTGTCGTCGGAGATCAGGCCGATCACGGTGTCGCGCATGTGCCGCAGGTCGTCGGCCTGCACCTCGATCTCGACCGCGGAACCGCCGATGCCCGACGACCCCTGATGCAGCAGGATGCGGGAGTGCGCCAGCGCCCGCCGCTTGCCCTTCGTGCCTGCCGAGAGCAGGAACTGGCCGGCGCTGCAGGCGAGCCCCAGTGCGACGGTCGCGACGTCGTTGGGGATCGCGTGGATGATGTCGCGGATGCCGAGCATGGCCGGCACCGACCCGCCCGGCGAGTGGATCCAGAGTGCGATGTCGGCGGCCGGATCCTCGGCGGCGAGGCTGAGCAGCTGGGTCATGAGCAGGGTGCCGTTGTCGTCGTCGAGCGGTCCGTCGAGCACGAGGACGCGCTCGTGGAACAGCGCGCGGCGCGCCTCGGCGCCGAACTGCGGGATGGGCTTGTCATCGGTCATGGCTCCAGCGTGCGCCGGGCGGGACACCGCTGTCGCGGGTATCCGCCCCGGGCGGATCCGCCGTGGGCGGAGCAGCGGATGCCCGGCGGAGCATCGGATGCCCGAGATCCTCAGCATCCGCCCCGCGATCCCGGCATCCGAGGAACACCTGCACGATCCGGGAACACCTGCACGACCGGATCGCGGGATCGACCGTGCATCCGTTCCCGGATCGTGCATCCGTTCCCGCGTCTGCACGCCTCCCGGATGCGGGAGAATCGGCTGTGCCCTCGAATCTCCGCTGGATGCGGCTGCGCCCGCAGGAACTCGCCCTCATCGCCATCACGGCGGTCTGGGGCAGCACGTTCCTGCTCGTGCACTGGGCGATGCAGCACTCCGATCCCTGGTTCTTCGTGGGTCTGCGGTTCCTCGTGGCCGGGCTGGTCAGCATCCTGATCTTCCGCCACTCGCTGCGCGGGATGCGCTGGACCGACATCGCCGCGGGGGCCTCGATCGGCGTGATGATCTACGGCGGCTACGGCCTGCAGACCCTGGGCCTGCAGACCATCAACAGCAGCACCTCGGCGTTCCTCACGGCGCTGTACGTGCCGATGGTGCCGTTCGCGCAGTGGATCTTCTTCCGCAAGCGCCCGCCCGCCATGGCCTTCCTCGGCGCAGGTCTCGCCTTCGTCGGACTGCTGCTGATCGCCGGGCCGGACGCGTTCTCGCTGTCGCTGGGCGTCGGCGAGACGGTGACGCTGATCAGCACCATCCCGATCGTCGGCGAGATCATCCTCATCAGCGTGTTCGCCGGTCGCGTCGACCTGGGGCGCATCACCATCGTGCAGCTGCTCACCGCGGGCCTGCTGGGGCTCGCGACCATGCCCTTCGTCGGCGAGAGCCTCCCCGCCTTCGACTGGGCGTGGGTGATCGCCGGCGTCGGCCTGGGCATCGCGAGCTGCATCATTCAGCTGACGATGAACTGGGCGCAGAAGTCGGTCTCCCCCACGCGCGCCACCATCATCTACTCGGGCGAGCCGGTGTGGGCCGCCGTGATCGGGCGCATCGCCGGGGAGCGCCTGCCCGCGGCCGCGCTGGTGGGCGGCCTGCTGGTGGTGCTGGGCATCCTCGCCAGCGAGCTGCGGATCGTGCGGCGCCGCAGCCGGGGCGGATCCGGAGAAGGCCATACCCCCATTCGGGGGTGAACTCCCCCGCTCTTCGGGTCGAAGATGGAGGGATCGAGCAAGGGAGCCTGAGATGACACGCGACGCCACCGCCGCCACGAACGCCGTCCGCGAGATGCGCGACTTCCTCTTCGCGCACGGCGACGACTACGACGGCGCCCGCGCCGGGTTCGCCTGGCCGCAGGTGGACTCCTTCAACTTCGCGCTGGAGTGGTTCGACGTGATCGCGGGCGAGAACCCCGACCGCCCGGCCGTGCAGATCGTCTCGGCAGATCTGTCCGTGCAGAGCTGGAGCTACGGCCGGCTCTCCGAACGATCGGACCAGGTCGCGAACTGGCTGCGCGACCTCGGCATCCGCCGCGGCGACCACCTGATCGTGATGCTGAACAACACGATCGAGCTGTGGGAGATCATGCTCGCCATCACCAAGATCGGCGCGATCGCGATCCCCACCTCGACCCTCCTGTCGGCATCCGACCTCGCCTACCGCATCGACCACGGCCGCGCCCGCGCCGTGGTCGCGCTGGGCGGGCTGGCGGATCGCGTCGAGGATGCCGACGTGCTCCGCATCGCGGTCGGCGACGCCACCGCCGGCTGGCACGACTTCGCCGCGTCCGCCGATGCCGCCGCGGTCTTCGAGCCGGACGGCCCCACCCCGGCATCCGACACCGCCCTGCTGTACTTCACCAGCGGCACCACGAGCCGGCCGAAGCTCGTGCAGCACACGCACGTCTCCTACCCGGTCGGCCACCTGTCGACCATGTGGTGGCTGGGCGTGCGGCCCGACGACGTGCACCTGAACATCTCCTCGCCCGGCTGGGCCAAGCACGCCTGGTCGAGCTTCTACTCGCCGTTCCTCGCCGAGGCGACCGTGTTCGTCTACAACTACGACCGCTTCGACGCGAACACCCTCATGCAGGTGATGGACACGCACCACGTGTCGACCTTCTGCGCACCGCCGACCGTGTGGCGGATGCTGATCCAGGCCGACCTGTCACGACTGACGAACCCGCCCCGCGAGCTCGTCGGCGCGGGCGAGCCGCTGAACCCCGAGGTCATCAACCGCGTGCGCGAGGCATGGGGCAGCACGATCCGCGACGGATACGGGCAGACCGAGATGACCGCGTGTGTGGGCAACTCCCCCGGGCAGGTCGTCAAGGACGGCTCGATGGGCCGCGCGTTGCCCGGCTACCCTGTGGTACTGCTCGACCCGGTCACCGGCGAGGTGACGGACGCCGAGGGTGAGATCGCGCTGGACCTCTCCGAGGCGCCGCTGGGCCTGATGTCGGGGTACTACGAGGATCCGGAGAAGACCGCCGAGTCCCGTGCTGGCGGCTTCCACCACACCGGCGACATCGCCGCGCGCGACGCCGACGGGTATCTGACGTACGTCGGACGCGCAGACGACGTGTTCAAGGCATCCGACTACAAGATCTCGCCGTTCGAGCTGGAGTCCGCGCTGCTCGAGCACGAGCTGGTCGTCGAGGCGGCGGTCGTGCCGAGCCCCGACCCGACGCGCCTGGCGGTGCCGAAGGCGTACGTGATCCTGCACGGGTCCGCGGGCAGCGGAGCGGATGCCGAGCATGCCGCGGCCGCGCAGATCTTCGGCTTCGCGCGCGAGCGGCTCTCCTCGCACCTGTGGGTGCGGATCATCGAGTTCGTGCCGGAGCTGCCCAAGACGATCTCGGGGAAGATCCGGCGCGTGGAGCTGCGGGCGCGGGAGGCCGAGCGCGTCGCATCCGGCGACGCCACGGGACAGCACCTGGACCGCGACCACCGCTGACGGCCCATGGGCCGGATGCCTGCGGTACGGATGTCGGCTCAGAACACGGATGTCCGCTGATTCGGGCGATCTCGACCGACATTCGTGCTTTCGACCGACATCCGTATCGGACGTCGGGAGTCCCGGGTGCCGCCAGACGTCAGACGTCCTCGGCGTCGGGCGCCCCGTCGCGGTCAGGCGACCGCGACGACGTCCGTGCTGAGCGTGGCCGGTCGTGGAGCGGAAGCTGCGGCCGGGGCCTTCGCGGCGGCCGACTCGGCCTCGACCTCGGCCTGCTCGACCGCGGCGGCGCGCCGTGCGAGCAGCGGGGCGAGAACGACGCGCAGGACCGTCCCGGCGATCAGTGCGACGCCGAGCCCGATCGCGGCGACGAAGAACGGCGTCCACAGGGCGGCGAAGGATGCCGAGACGCTGAGCAGCGCACCGACGATCCACACGCCGATCGCCCCGCCTGCGAGCCCGGCAGCGCCACGAGCGATCGCGAAGGCTGCGACGAGCGCGCAGACGAGGGCGATGACTGCTCCGGTCACTCCGATCGGCACGAAGACCGACACGAGCGTGTTGGTCAAACCGAGTGTTGACATTCTGACGACCCCCCGTCACGGACACGCATCCGCGTGTTCCTGAACTCAAGGTTACGCGGGTGGATTCGCGGAGTCACTCCCCCTGAAGAACGATTCGGCATCATCCTGAAGGATGACGCGTGAACGCCCGGTGACTCAGCGACGGGTCCTGCGCGGGAGGCGCAGGCGGGTCAGCCGAGGCGGCACCACGGGCACCGGCGCGGTGAAGACGGCATCCACCACCATCGATCCGTCAGTGGGGCCGATCACCGGGATCGGCGTCGTGAGGGTGGTCTCGAGCGGCGCGACCGGCACCGTCGCGAGATCACGATGCGCGCTCACGTACGCCGGGACCAGCAGAGCGACCGCGCCGAGCCAGGCGAGCGGGTTGCTCATCGCGACGCCCTCGAACTCCAGGATCGCGCCGAGCGCGAGCGCGGCCGCCACACGGGCGACCAGCTCGATCACCCCGGTGACCGTGGGCACGAGAACCCGTCCCAGCCCCTGCAGCACCCCGCGCAGCACGAACAGCACGCCCAGCAGCACGTAGGTGGAGCCGTTGATGATCAGCATCAGGTGCGCGTACTCGACGACGCGGTCCGCGCCGTCGCCGACGAACAGCCGCACCACCGGCACGCCGAACGCGATCATGAAGGCGCCGAGCAGGAGCGCGGCGATCACCGCCATCCACAGCGCCTGGATCGTGCCTCGGCGCACCCGGTCGGGGCGACGCGCGCCGAGGTTCTGCGCGGCGTACATCGACGCGGCCAGCCCCAGCGAGGCGAGGAACGCGGTGGCGAGACTGTCGACGCGGGATGCCGCGGTGTAGGCGGCCACCGCATCCGCGCCCAGCGTGTTCAGCGCGACCTGCACGATCAGAGCGCCGATGGCGATGATCGACGCCTGGAAGCCCATCGGCAGGCCGAGACGCAGGTGCTCGGCCATGTCGGCGCGCGACACCTTCCAGTCCGCACGGTGCACGTGAAGCACGGGCACGCGGCGCCACACGTACAGCAGGCACAGCAGCACCGAGACGGCCTGCGCGACGACCGTCGCCCAGGCGGCTCCCGCGACCCCCCACTCCAGCGTGCCGACCATCAGGATCACGAGCCCGACGTTCAGGGCGCACGAGATGGTGAGGAACACCAGCGGCGTGGTGGAGTCGCCGATCGCACGGATGATCGCGGCCAGGTAGTTGAAGAACATGATCGTGCTGCCGCCGATGAAGGTCACCTGCGTGAACGCGGTGGCCTCGGCGAGCAGCTCGGGCGGGGTCTGCAGCAGCCGCAGGAACGGCTCGGCGATGAGCGGCCCCACCACCGTCAGGACCAGGCTGGTGGCGGCGGTGAGCAGGGTGCCCGTGGCGACCGAGCGCCGCACGCCGTGGGCATCCGAGGCGCCGAACGCCTGGGCGGTCGGGATCGCGAAACCGCTCGCCAGGCCCCACGCGAAGCCGATGACGAGGAAGATCAGACTGCCGGTCGCGCCGACGGCCGCGAGCGAGTCCACGCCGAGATGGCGTCCGACGACCACGGCATCCACGAACTGGTACAGCTGCTGCACGACGTTGCCGATGAGCAGCGGCACGGAGAAGGCCAGGATGACGCGCCACGGGCGGCCGGTGATGAGGGTGGTAGCCATGCGGGTCCCAGGGAAGCGGGCGGGCGGGGGTGGGGATGCCGGAGACGACGACCGTCACCGTGATCGGTCACGGCGACGGATCGCAGAAGTCTATCGAATCGTTTCGAGCTTGGGAATGCGCGCGACGGATATCGTGCGGGTGCGGTGCGGGTCCAGGGGCTTGTCCGCGTGCTCGCCGAGACGCTAGAGCAGGAGGATGACACGACTGAGACGCAGCGATCCGCACGGGCCGGGACTGAGCCGGGTCCGCCGCGGGCGCGGCTGGGAGTACCGGATGCCCGACGGCACCCGCATCACGGATGCCGCACTGCTCGAACGGCTGCGCGCGATGGCGATCCCTCCCGCGTGGACCGACGTCTGGGTCAGTCCGCACGAGAACGGCCACGTCCTCGCGACGGGGATGGACGACGCCGGACGCCGGCAGTACATCTATCACCCCGCCTGGCACGAGCGGATGGCGAGGGAGAAGTTCGATCGGATGCTGCAGCTCGCCGCCGTGATGCCCGGCGTGCGCGCCGGCGTGACGCGCGACCTGCGTCAGGACGGCTTCGGTCGGCCCCGCGTACTCGCCGGGGCTTTCCGGATGCTCGACAGCGCGATGCTGAGGGTGGGATCGGAGCAGTATGCCCGGCAGCACGGCAGCATCGGCCTGGCCACGCTCCGCGGATCGCACGCGCACGTCTCGGCGGAGCGCACGGTGGAGCTCGCGTTCCCCGGCAAGAGCGGGCAGGCGTGGGATTCGCGGGTCGAGGATCCTGATCTGGCGGCGCTGGTCGCCGGGCTGAAGCGTCGCGGGCCGCGAGCGCTGCTGCTGAGCTGGCAGGACGGGTCGACCTGGCATCCGATCCGCCCGGCCGACATCAACGACGACGTCCGCGCGCGCACCGGAGGGGACTTCACCGCGAAGGACTTCCGCACGCTGCACGGCACCATCGTCGCCGCCACGGAGCTGGCGCGGATCGGCCCCCGCGACACCGACAGCGCACGCCGCCGAGCCGTCGCGGCGGCCATGCGGGCGACCGCCGCGGCTCTGGGGAACACTCCCGCGGTCGCACGGTCGGGCTACGTCGACCCGCGCGTGCTGGACCTGTACGACGACGGCATCGTCGTGGACACCGGTCGCCGAGTCGAGCCGCAGCTCGGGGAGCTGCTGGCCTGACCCGCTTCCGGGCTCCGGAGAGCGCGCCTGACCGGCGGGAACAGGGCCAAGATGGTGATGTGACCGACATCCTCTCCTCACTGACGAACCTGCCTGCTCCGCAGTTCATCGAGGTGGGTGACGGCGTCGCGGTGGCGACGTACGCGTGGGGCGATCCGGATGCACCCGTGGTCGTGCTCGTGCACGGCTTCGCATCCAGCACCGCCGACACCTGGCTGCACACCGGGTGGGTGCGGATGCTGGAGCGCGAGGGCTACCGCGTCCTGGGTATCGATCAGCGAGGCCACGGGGCGAGCCAGAAGCCGCACGATTCCGCGGGTTACGCCGTGGCGAACCTGGCGCGCGACGTCGAGGCCGTGCTCGACACGCACCTCGTCGACGACGCGCTCTACGTCGGCTACTCCCTCGGCGCCCGCGTCGGCTGGCAGGTGCTGCAGGATCTCGGCGACCGCATCCCCCGCGGTGTGCTGGGCGGCGTGCCCGACGGCATCCCCCTGGACCGACTCGACGTGGACCAGGTGTGCCGGTACGCCGACGACGGCATCCCCGTCACCGACCCGGTCACGCAGAGCTACATCCAGCTGGCCGAGCGGGTTCCGGGCAACGACCTGTACGCGCTGCTCGCACTGGCCGAGGGCATGCGCGCATCGCGCTCGATCGACCCAGATCCCGCCCACGCGCCGCAGCAGCCCGTGCTCTTCGCCACCGGCTCGGAGGACGCGGTGATCGAGGGCTCACGCCGCCTGGCCGAGGCCGCACCGCAGGCGACCTTCTTCACGATCCCCGGCCGGCACCACTTCAACGCGCCGGGATCGAAGGACTTCCGGCTCGCGGCGCTGGAGTTCCTGCAGGCGGAGTGATCCCGACGGGCGAGTGGTCAGCTGCGCGCGTCGCGGGTCAGGGCGCGGATCCCCGCGTAGACCACGAGCGCGACCACGACCACCAGCGCGAGCTTGGCGATGAACCACAGCAGCGAGAACAGCGCGCTGACGATCCACCACGCGATGACGAGGGCGAGGATGGCGCCGAGGATGCTCCAGATCGTGCTCTTGGTCATCGTCCCAGCGTAGAGGAGTCCCGTGATGGCGCCGGATGCGCTCAGCTTCCGGGAGGCCCGTCGAGAACGGTCGGGATGTACTCGAGCAGCTGGGTGCGATGGTCGAAGGTGCGCGCCTCGACCAGCTCGAGCAGCACATCGGGGTACGCGTCGAAGATGCGGTCCTGCCCGGTCTTCCCTGTGATCACCGGGAAGACCACCACGCGGTACCGATCGACGAGCCCCGCATTCAGCAGCGAGCGGCACAGCGAGATGCTGCCCAGGGTTCGCAGCGGGCGATCGGAGGCCTCCTTCAACTCGCGCACGAACTCGACCGCGTCGCCGCGCACGAGGGTGGAGTTCGCCCACTCCAGCGGCTCGTCGAGGCTGGATGAGAACACGTACTTCTGCACGGCGTCGAGGGAGTCCACGCCCTCCGAGCCCTGTGCGGCGAAGGCCGACATCAGCCGGTAGGTGGTCGCGCCCATCAGCAGCGGCGCGTCCCGGTCGGGATGCCCGGCGAGCCAGTCCAGGTATTCGGCGCTCTCCAGGCCCCACCACCCCGGCCAGCCCTCGGCGGCGCCGTAGCCGTCGAGAGACATGATGAAGTCGATCGTCAGGGTCTGCATCGGATCCTCCTCGTCACGCGGTCCATGGCGAGACGGCACCGCCGCACGCCGGTTCCCGGCAGAGCCTACGCTCCGCCGCCGGGCCGGGTAACCCCGATCTGCACCGTAAGATCTGGTTGCGACGGGCAGCCCGTCGGGATGCCGGAGGAGGGCGATGTTCGAGGGGCCCCTGTCGGCATCCGCGTACGAGGTGCTGGGCGTCGCGGCGAGCGCGTCGGACGACGAGCTGCGCCGGGCGTACCGGCTGCGGCTGCGGCAGACCCACCCCGACACCGGCGGCGACGCGGCGCTGTTCATCCGCGTGCAGCGCGCCTGGGAGCACGTCGCGACCCCCGCCGGACGCGCGGCCTACGACCGGGGGCGCGAGGACGTGTCGTGGGGCGCTCCCGCGGCATCCGCTCCCCGGGCCGGGACGCGGCCGCGCACCAAGACGTACGGTCAGGCGGGCGGCTGGCGGCGGCTGCGCTACCTGCAGCTGATGACCGAGCACCTCGGGCGCACGGTCACCACGCGCGAGATCTACGATCCGGCCGTCGTGCGCGAGGCGCCCTGGGAGGCGCGGAGGATGCTGGCGGATGCCCTCGCCGAGGAGAGCACGGCCGCCGCGATCGCCGACCTGGGCATCGGGTTCACCGCCTGGAACGACGTGGTGGCGGGAGCGGATGCTGCGCAGAAGCTCGACCACGCGGTGCTCGGACCCACCGGCCTGTACGGGCTCGCATCCGAGGACTTCGGCGACGCAGTGCGGTTCCGGCAGGGCGAGGTGATCGGCCGGTCGGTCGGCGGCAGCACACCGGTGGCGGATCTGCTCTCCCGCATCCGTTCGCTCTCCCGCGCCGCGCGGGTGCGATTCGCCGGCGCGATCCTGATCCTGCCTGACGACGACCTCGACGAGGCGGTGACCGTGCTGGGCGCGGTGCGCGGCGTTCCCGTCGCGGTCGTGCGCCGCAGCGCGTTGCGCCCTGTGCTGCGGAGCGGTATCCCGGGAGCGCGCGCGATGGGCGTGACCGAGGCCTTCGACGTGCGGACGCGCCTGACGCAGACCGCGCGCGTGCTCGTTCCCTGAGAGCGACCGGCGGTACGGTTCAGGGGTGGATGCTGTGACTGACCCGCTGCCCGACCGTCCTGCGCCGGACAACCCGCAGGGCAAGCTCGTGCTGCTGCGGCACGGCGAGACCGAGTGGTCGAGGTCGGGCCGGCACACCGGTCGGACCGACATCCCGCTCACGGCGCACGGCGAGGAGCTGGCCCGCGCGGCGGGCGAACTGGTGCGCGGGTACGACTTCACGCTCGTGCTGAGCTCTCCGCTGCAGCGCGCTCGGCGCACCGCCGAGCTGGCCGGGCTGGATGCCGAGATCGACCCGCTGCTGGTGGAGTGGGACTACGGCGGGTACGAGGGACGCACGACCAGGGACATCCGCGCGGAGCTCGGCTACAACTGGACGGCCTTCGCCCACGGGGTGATCCGCGGCGATACCCCTGGCGAGACCGTCGAGGAGGTCGCCGCCCGGGCCTCGCGTGTGCTCACCCGGGTGCTGCCGGCCATGGCCGACGGGGACGTCGCGCTGGTCGCGCACGGCCACTACCTACGCATCCTCACCGCCGTGTTCCTGCGCCAGGCGCCGCGGTTCGCGGCATCCATCTCGCTGGACGCGGGATCGGCGTCGGTGCTCGGCTTCTCCCGCGAGCAGCCGTCGATCCTCGCCTGGAACCACGGTCCGGCCCTGCCGATGCAGCCGTCGGAGTCCTGAGCCGGGAGTGGATGCCGGTCGGCCATCGGCATCCACTCCGCTGAATTCGTCACGGTCCTGCCTGCTCCGGGCACTCTCACCTCGGGACTTCAGGCGATCCGCAGCGTCGGCGATGGTGATCCGGCCGGCATCAGGTCATGCGCGATAGCCCGCAGGCCCTCTTCCCGCAAGAGTCGGCTCCCGCCAGATGAAGGAGAACTCCTCCGTTTCGGGGTCGAGCAGGAGATAGCCGACGTGAGGCCCCTCGATCATGCGGAGTTCGACTTCGAACCTGCCGTCGCCGGCCCAGCCGCCCCGCGTCGTGAACGGTATCGGGATCTCCCCGGGAAGGACCCCGCGCTGCCATCGATCGGGTTCCACCGCGAGGCGTGCGAGCCCTTCCTCCAGAGTCAGAGTGAGGACGTTTCCGCTGAGCCGTACCGCCGTCAGTTCTGGCATGTCGATGTCGCCAAGGCCGCCGAACCGCGTATGCGGAAGGGATGCGTCGCGTGCCGCGCGCGTGAACGTCAGCGTCGAGACGTCCCGGCAGATGGGATCGACGAGAGGCACGGGATCAGCGGCAGCCGACGCGATGGCCTCCACCGCGCGCGCCGTCCATTCACTCGCGTGTGCTGCGGCCCCGTGCCACAACTCGGACGAAGTGCCGCCGCGGAGGGCATCTGTGACAACCGCCAGCTGGCCCAGGGTCGCCTTCGCGGTGCATGCTGCGAGATCGAACACGCCGGCGACAGGCGGCACGACCGTGGCATCCGCGAATCGCTTCGCGAGGCGGAGGTCCGCCGCCGCAGTCACCTCATCGTCGGGGACGTCCGCGGCGAAGGCCGGCAGCAGATGTTCCCAGACGGCGTCGAGCACGGGCTGTCCTGCTTGTGTCGACGCGGTCACAGCGACGACTGCGTCGCTGCCGGGCAGCACGAGGCAGAACTGACCGTACGCACCGCCGGCGTGATATCCGTGATCGCCGATCCAGAACTGGTACCCGTAACCGAGGCCGCTGTCACGATCGACGGGCATGTCCGGAGGGAAGCGATGGGCACTGTCGTTGTACATCTGCGTGGACGTCGCGCGCCTCAGCCAATCGCGCGGAACGAGCTGCTCTCCACCCCACTCCCCTTCCTGCAGCAGGAGCTGCCCGAAGGCGGCGATGGATTCGGTGCAGAGGTAAAGACCGGTGAGACCGGGGTTGGCCTCGCCCCCGTACCACTTGGCTTCGGCAGCGCCGAGAGGTGCCAGGAGCCGCGGCCGCAGGTACTCCAGCAACGAGGTGCCGCTTCGTGCCTCGATGATCTTCGCCACCGCGAAGGTCGCCAGCTGGTCGTACGTGAACACCTCGCCGGGCTTCCGTTCCGGCGAATAGTCGCGCAATATCGCCCGCAGAGCGACGTCGTTCATCTCACCGCTGTCTGTCGTCGGGTCGAGAACAGGGTCCAGCAGGTGACCCACCGACATGCGCAACGCATCCGCGATCGTGGCCTCGCCGTAGTGGGCGGTCTCGTCGAGATGGTCCGACAACCGGTCATCAAGCTTCAGCAGTCCCTCGGCCTCGGCGATGCCGGCAGCAACGGCAGTGAAGCTCTTGCTTAGTGAGTAGAGCAGGTGAGGGGTCTGCGGGTCGTACGGAGCCCACCAGTGTTCGAAGACCACCGACCCGCGTCTGACGATCATGCAGCTGTGCAACTCGATGCCGCTCTTCGACATCTCGTCGAGGAAGCCTGCGATCCCGTTCGCGTCGACGCCCGCGGAGCGGGGTGTGCGTCTCGGCAACATCGTCATCTCTTCGACTCCCCTTCACGCCGGTTACTGATCAGGACGACTCCGCTCAGGAGCTGCCAGAGAAGGAACGTGTACACGGCCCCACGCTCCCAGACTCCGTCGGGGAGCCAGACATGCATGGTGAGCAGTGCTGCGCTGCACCAGCCCGACGCTCCGAGGACGAGGCCGATCCGGCGGTGCCAGGTGGGCACGGCGATCGCGCGAAAGGCGCGGGCGGAAACGATCGCGGCAGCGTTGCCTCCTCCGATCGCCGCCACGGCCCCCGCTCCGTGGATGACGATGAGGCCCGATGCGGCGTTCTCCGGCGAACCGGGCACGAGCCCGACGAACACGATGCCCATCGCATGGATCAGCCCGAGGAGCAGGAACCAGACGGTGGCGGCGCGACGACCGAGTCTCGGCGCGATGATGACCAACCCGAGCACGAACAGCAAGCCGGATCCGATGAACCCGGCATCCATCACCGCTGGGAGCTGGGAGTGCAGCGGGCGACCCTGGAAATCGCCGAAGGTCGGCACGCCGAGATCGCTGATGTAGAAGGTCGCGTAACTGTAGCCCGGGAACGCAGCCGCAGCGATCGTCTCGCACAGCAGGTACCAGACCGGTCCCAGAATCCAGAGCAGCCCGGCCGTCACGAGCTCGACCCCGACCGTGTTTCGCGTGTCAGTCGAACCGGCGGGCGTCTGAAGCATCTGCACTGTGCACCTCCTCCTGGCGGCGGCCGTAGTCCTGCATCCCGAAGCCCCGCGCGAACAACGCGTCCGCAGCCGGGGCCGGATAGTCCGGCATGGCCTTTCGCACATCATCCATGCTTCGGGGGATGTCGACGGGGAGGCGGCCCGACGGCACGACCCGGCCGGACAGGCCGTCCATGAGCGCGCAGTCGGCGACGCCGAAGCATGCCACGGTCGCACTCGCGAACGAGAGGAACGGAGCAAGGATCGCGGGCCGGTCGAGGTCGACCACGAGCACCAGTGGACACTCCTCGGCGATCCTGGCGAGTCGGGAGACGAGTCCGGGCCGGAAGTCGAGGGATCCCTGGTGGAATCCGCGCTCGAGCAGGAGGTCGTCACGGGGTTCGTATGGAGCGGGGATGCGGACGAGCGCGAGATCGGCGTCCCGCGGAGCCGCCACCGGCTCTCCGTACTCCGCCACGATCTCGGGCATCACGCCTTCGACGTAGATGCGCAGCGGCGAGCGCGGGCCGTCGAGTGGCAGCACGTCATGGTTCGTGAGGACGACGATCGACTGTGCCTGGGCCCTCAAGCCCTGAGCGCGGAACTCGGCGTTGCCGACGATACGCTCCGCCGCGTCCTCGTCGACGTACGGGTCGTCGAAGAGCCCGAGTCGGAATTTCGTGAGGAGGATGCGGCGCGCGGACTCATCGATCCTGCTCTCCGTGACCGCCCCCTGTGCGACGGCGTCTGCGAGGACGTCCACGCACTCCTCTCCTCCGAATTGATCGACCCCGGCATCGAGAAGCTTCACGATGCGTTCAGCCGGCGCGAGCTCTTCGACCCCCCATGCGCGGGCCGGCAGCAGCTTGCCACCGACGTGATTGTCGGTCACGAGCTCCCAGTCGGAGACGATGACGCCGTCGAACCCGAGTTCCTCGCGCAGCACACCCGTCAGGATCTGCCTGTTGTATGCAAAGCCGACCTCTTCAATGGGCCGGCCGTGTCGCACGAGGCCGACCGGCATCCCGTAATAGGGCATGATCGCTGCAGTTCCGGCGGCTATGGCGTCGGCGAAGGGGGCAAGGTGCGCCTCGAAGTTGTTGCCGGGATAGACCTGCTCCCGTCCGTACGGGAAGTGCGGATCCTCGCCATCCTTCTGCGCTCCGCCGCCAGGGAAGTGCTTCGTCGTGGTCGCCACGCTGTCCGGCCCGAGGCGAGGACCCTGGATTCCTCGCACATAGGCGCGGGTGTAGGCCCTCACCCGGTCGACATCGCTGCCGAAGGTCTGCAGTTGGCGCCCCCATCGGGCTTCGGTCGCGAGGTCGACCTGCGGATGCAGCGCCATGCGCAGGCCGACGGCTCGGTACTCGGCGCGCACCACCTCGCTGAATCGCGCGACGAGGTCGACATCGTCCAGCGCCGCGAGCCCCAGCATGTCGGGCCATTGCGAGAACGGGCCGCTCGTGAACGCGACGCCACTGCTCTCGGTGAAGGAGTGTCGCGGATCCGTGCTCAGTGTGACGGGGATCCCGTGCGGCGTCTGCTCCGCGAGGGCCTGGAGGCGATTGTTCCACCGTGCTGCGGCACGCGCGGACGGGATCGCGTGGACGTTGAAGGCCGATAGGCCCTTGTCCAGCACCACCGTAGCCGTAGCGGACTTCGCGAAGACACCGGACTCCGCGAGAAGCTCGCCATCAGGACCCATCTCGATGACGGTCTGGAACATCAGACCGATCTTCTCCCGCAGGGAGAGCCTGGGCAGGAGGTCGTTCACCCGCTCTTCCGCACTGAGCCGCGAATCCTCGTAGGGGTCCATGATGCCGTTGCCGTTGAGGTCGCGGAACGCCAATCCGTCCGGCGTCGTGCGGGCGCTCGGTCCGCCCCTCGTATCGTGTCGATTCACTCTTCTTCTCCGTTTACTTGAGCCCGGTCGTGGCGATGCCCTGGACGAACCACCGCTGCAGCACGACGAACAGCAGCAGGATCGGCGCGATCACCAAGACGGAGCCGGCGAGCAACAGCCCGTAGTTCGTCGAGTGCTGACCGGTGGAGTACAGGGAAAGCGCGATGGGCAGCGTGTACAGGTCGGCGGATTGGGAGACGACCAGAGGCCAGAGGAAGTTGTTCCATGATCCGAGGAAGGTGAGGATCGCGAGCGTCGCCAGCGCCGGTCCGCACAGCGGGAGCACGACCCGCGAGAACAGCGTCCATTCATTCGCACCGTCGATGCGGGCCGCTTCGAGGAGTTCATCAGGAATCCCGGAGATGAACTGTCGCATCAGGAACACGCCGACGGGCGCGGTGAGGAATGGCAGCACGAGAGCGGCGTATGTGTCCAACAGGCCGAGCTTCGCTGTCTGCACGAAGAGCGGGACGAACGTGACCACGCCCGGCACCATCAGGGTCAGCATCACCAGCCCGAACAGCAGACGCTTGCCGAAGAAGCTCATCTTCGCGAGGGCGTAGCCGACCATCGAGCAGAACACGAGATTGCCCAGCACGGTGATCGCTGCCACGATCACGCTGTTGAGGAAGTACTTGGAGAAATCGAGTTCGGCGAACCAGGTCGTGTAGTTCTGTCCGGTGAACTGCTCCGGCCAGAAGGTCGGAGGTCGACGCAGGATCTCGCCCTGCGTCTTGAACGACCCGAGAAGCATCCAGACGAACGGGAGGATCCACACGAGAAGTCCGAGCACGAGCACGCCCGCAACCACGCGGCGGCCGCGGTGGACGCGGGGAGGATGCAGGATCCGCGCGATCTTGTCTTCGCTCGGTGTTCGTTCCGACGTGCGAGAGACCATCGGTTTCACTCCTTCGTGCGCAGCAGCCGGAACTGCAGCAGGCTGAGCAGGGCGACCAGCAGGAAGAGGATGTAGCTCGCGGCGGATGCCCGCCCGTAAAGTCCCACGCCGAACTGCTGGTAGGTGTAGAACGCGATCGAGAGCGTGCGATCCAGCGGGCCGCCACCGGTCATGACGAACGCCTCCTCGAAGAACTGGAGGTATCCGACGGAGATGAGCACGGCTCCGAGCAGGAGGGTGGGGCGCAGCGTCGGCAGCGTGACGCTGAAGAAGCGACGCCAGGCGCCGGCGCCGTCCATGGTCGCCGCCTCGAACATCTCGCGGGGGATCGACTGCAGCCCCGCCAGGAAGATCACCATGAGTGTGCCCACGTTGCGCCACAGCGCGAGCATGATCAGGGACGGCAGGGCCCACACGGGATCGTTGAGCCAGTTGACCGCAGGGAGGCCGAACACTCCGAGCGCGGCATTGAGCAGCCCGTCCGGCTGGAGGATGTACTTCCATGCGACCGACACCGCGACGATGCTGGTGACGGCCGGGGCGTAGTAGCCGACGCGCAGGATCGTGATGATCTTTCCCTGGCCTGTGTTGAGGCCGACCGCCAGCGCGAGTGCGACAGCCATGGTCAGGGGGATGCCGACCACGACGAACATTCCGGTCACCGACAGGGCCGTGAGGAATCGCGGGTCCGTGAGCAGCGACACATACTGGTCGATTCCGACGAAGGCCACGGCGAACGGCGTCTGCAGATCGCGCGCGGTGATATCGGTGAACGACATCGCGAAGGAGCCGCCGATCGGCATGAGCATGAACGCCGCGAACACCGCGACGAAGGGGATACAGAACATCCAGGCGATGATCGTCTGCCGGCGTCGCGTCAGGGTGCGGCGGTGGCCGCCCGACGTCGCGCCCCGCCGAAACGAGGCACGACGCACGGTGGGAGAGGCTGTCATCTAGCGGAGCCCGACCTGGTCGGCCTGCTGTTGCAGGCTCTGCAGACCGTCGGGGATCGAGACCGTGTTCTTTCGGATCTGCTCGAGGGTGCTGTCGCCGATCGCGAAGACCTGATCGAGGGTCGGCGGGGTCGGGAGGGGCAGGGCCGTCTTGAGCGCTTCTCCGACGGGAGCGATGCGGTCCTTGCCCGTCAAAGCGGGCAGTTCCCACGCGGCCGGGCCCGGTGGCAGATCCCCCGTCGCCTCGAAGAAGGCAGCCTGGGTCTCGGGCGTGCTCAGCCAACGGACGAGCTTCCAGGCCGCGTCGGAGTTCTTCGCCTTCTCGAAGACGCCCAGTTGCGAACCGCCGACCACGGAGACCTGCGCCTCACCATACGGGAGGGGGGCGAGGGCGTACTTGCTCTCGAAGTCGGCGCCACCCATCTGCGCGAGAGTGCCCTGCAGCGAGGGCGTCGCCACGAACATGGGTGTGTTGCCCGAGATGAAGTCCGCGGGCATCTGCGCCGGTGCCGGATCAGAGTTGGGATCGGAGAGTCGCTTGTCGAACCAGCTCTTGTAGAACTCGAGCGAGTGCTGCCACTCGGGCGTTGTGAAGGTCCACTTCTTGCCGTCCTCGAGCTTCGCACCCCCGGTGAACGGAATCCACAGGTTGCCGAGGAAGGAACTCGGCCCGGTGTAGAGACGCATTCCCCACGTCGCGCCCGCTTTGCCCTGATAGTCCGCGGCAAGCTGCTGCACTTCGTCCCAGGTCTCCGGTGCGTGGTCCCATCCGGCCTTCTGCGCCAGGTCCGTCCGGTAGTACAGCATCGGAATATCCGCGTACCAGGGCACAGCGGCCCACCGGCCGTCGACTTTGGTGCCCTCGAGCACACCGGGGAAGAAGTCGTCCGCCGAGAAGCCGTCCGGGACCGTTGCCAGCGCAGGAGCGAACTCCGACATCCAGCTCGAGCCGATCATTGAGACGTCCGGCGTCGCGCCGCCGGCGATCGCGGTCTGCAGCTTCGAGTGCGCCGCCGCCCATGGCACGGCGGTGAGGTTCACCTTGACGTCGGGGTTGAGCTTTTCGAACTCCTCGATGAGCGGCTTCACTGCGTCGGCCTCCGATCCCATCGTCCACATGGAGACGGTGCCCGTGGCCGGACCATCTCCGACCTTGGATGCGGGGGCGGTCGAAGCGGTGCCTGTCGCAGCCCTTCCGCATCCGGTGAGCGCCGCGACCGCGAGGACGATCGCAGTTGCAGTGATGAGCACGCGTGCCTGTCTTTTCACAACTCCTCCTTGAGTGGGAAACGTCGCCCTTGTGACGACTGTCAAGACTTGGTTATGCGCATAACCTTACGCTCATGTACGCGCATAACCAAGAGCCTTGTAAAGGCGGACCGGCGGGAGTCTGCCGCCGCAGTGGGCTCTCAGCAGCCGCAGCTGCCGCGCACCGTCAGCGAGACGCCGAGTGTCACGGTCAGCTTTGCGGCAGGCTCGCTGATGAGCAGGTGGGCGGCGACGCGACCCATGAGTTCGAATTGCTGGCGCACCGTCGTGAGGGCCGGCCGGCAGAGCTGCGCCGCGAGCACATCGTCGAACCCGGTCACCCGCACGTCCTGCGGCACTCGAACCCCCGCCGCCTGCAACGTGTCCAGCACGACGAGTGCAGACTGGTCACTGCCGCAGACGAAGGCGTCAGGAAGATCACCGCTTCGCAGTGCGTCTTCCACTCCTCGTAGGGTCGGATCGTCGTCAAGGCTGTGCGCGTCGATGACACGCATATCGAGATGGCCGCGCGCCGCAACGGCATCCGTGAACGCCTGGAACCTCTCGGCGAAGTCGAACTGCCCTGCCGTCTCTCCCACCCAGCCCAGCGAACGCGCTCCATGCACGGTCGCCAGGTGCTCCACGATCTGGCGCATGCCATTGCGGTTGTCGGAATTGACCTGAGCTGTGCGAGGATCCGGCCTGCTGCTGAAGAGCACGACGGGACGGTCGCCGAGGATGTCGATGAGCTGGTCTGCGCTGGAGCGGCCGGGGAAGATCGCCAGTCCGTCGACGCGGCCGACGGTGTTGGCGACATCGGACTGGTCCGTGCTCCCCTGACTGAGCACCACGGGCCGGTCGCGGTCACGGCACTCGATCACGAAACCGCGTTGGATCTCGTCCACGTACAGCGGGAACACCCTCGGATCATGGTCCGCCCTGTCCGCCGCGGCGAACCAGGCCGGCGCGGACTCCGCTCGCGCCGCGCTGACGATCGACGAGAGCAGTTCGGTGTCGGAGCCTGTACCGGGTACGTCCGCCTCGCGTTGCGGAAGCAGCAAGTCGAACAGATGCAGTCCCAGAGCACCCGTGGATCCATGAGCGAGCGAGCGGGCGGCGCCGCTCGGCACGTACCCGAGTTCGCGGGCCGCGGTTAGCACGAGCTCGCGGGTCTCCGGACGGATGCGCTCAGGTCGGCGGAATGAGTGCGAGACCGTCGCGATGGACACGCCTGCTCGCTCAGCCACGTCGTACACCGTCGGGCGCTTCTCGGCCATGTCGAGCCTTTCTGGGAATCGAGCCGCGACCCGATCCTGTGAAGTCTATTCGCCGACTGCATCCGGCTTTGCGTCAGTGCTCCTGCCAGGAAGCACACTCTCCGCACAGACGATCCGTGGGCGCTCACCATGTGACGTGGCCGAGCCAGGGGGATCAGCGCCGTCCGGCCTCGCCTGCAAGATCGCGGACTAGAGTCTCTCGCGTGAAGACAACCGAGGGTTCCCGCGACATCGCCACACTCCACCGCCCGGTCGGAATCTTCGATGCAGGACTCGGCAGCTACGACCTCGTGCGCCGCATACGCGCGGCTTATCCTCGGCAAGACGTGGTGTATCTCGCCGACCGCGCGAGCTTCCCTTACGGCGCGAAAAGCGAAGAGGCACTTCTGTCCAGCGTCGAGCGGGCTGCCCTGGCGCTCGAGTCTCTTGGCGCGAGCTCGATCATCCTCGCCTCCAACGCGCCGAGCGTCACCGTTCTCGAACCGCTGCGCCCTCGGGTGAGCGTGCCGATCCTCGGGGTGATCCCACCCGTGGGCGCGGCGTTGGCTGCGATTCCCCGCGATCACACGCTCGCCGTCGCCGGCGCGAGTGTGCTCGCCCACAGCGACGCGCTGCGACAGCTCATCTCCGATGCCGCGGGCGACCAGGCGCACCGCGTGCATGCCGTGGCCGCCGACGCACTCATCGGCCTCGTCGAATCCGGGGCGTTCCTCGACAGGGCGAAGATCCGGCGGCCTATCGCCGGATTCCTCGCCGCCCTCCACGAGCGAAGCCCGCAGGTCGGAGGCCTATCGCTGTCGAGCACTCACCTGCCGTGGCTCGCTGCCGCAATCGCCGAGCAGGCCCCCGATCTCACCCTCTTCGATCCAGCCGACGACGTCGTCGCCGAGTTCGCCCCTTTGACCACGCGCGGCTCCGGACGCCTCGTCTCCCTCGCGACGGCGTCCAGAAGTCATCCCATCGACGAGTTCCATTCGATGCTGCAGAGACTGCGCCTCGACATCACGCCCGCGCTCATCGAGCTCTGACGCGCCCCCGCTCGACGCTGCCCAGGGCCGCGGATCACCTGTCCACGGGGCGGAATCGCAGACAGAGGGGTGTCCCGTGTCCGACGTCGATGGTTGGATGACGCCATGGAGATCACGACCTCAGCAGACGGAACCGCCATCGCCTTCACCACCATCGGGCAGGGACGCACGATCGTGATCGTGAACGGCGCACTGTCGACGGCCGCTGACGCCGCACCGCTCGCGCACGCGTTGGCGGATGCCGGCTTCCGCGCCGTCACGTGGGATCGCCGAGCGCGCGGCGCCAGCGACGACCGGCCGGGATCCGGCCCTGACGACGAAGCCGCCGATCTCGCCGCCGTCATCGAAGCGGCGGGAGGAGCGGATGCCGTGCTCGGCCACTCCTCCGGCGCGGTGCTCGCGCTGTACGCCGCATCCCGGGGCGTGCCGACCGGAGCCCTCTTCCTCTCCGAACCGCCGATCGACTTCGACGGCTCGGGATTCGGCGACGAGTTGGCGAAGAAGCTGCAGTCGCTCGTCGACGCGGGCACGCCGGAGGAGGCGGTCGCCTCCTTCCAGCTGGATGCCGTCGGCCTCCCGGCCGCCATGGTCGAGGCGGAGCGGGGGAACGGCCAGCTCGCGGCGCTCGCGCCGCTGGGTCAGTCGACGGTGTACGACGCACGGCTCACGCTGCGGCTGCGGCAGCCGGACCCTGCGCTGCTCGACGTGGCGCCGCCGGTCACCGTGCTGCGCGGCGAGCAGACGTTCCCGTTCCTGATCGGCTCGTCGGATCGACTGGCGGCGGAGATCCCGAAGGCCGAACTCGTGATTGTCCCCGAGTCCGTCATGCACCGGCCCGACCCCGTGGCGACGGCGAAGGTGATCGCGGAGCGGCTCTGACGCGGCGCGGCACCGAGATCGTCGGGCTCGCCTCAGTGCCCGCCACGCGGCGTGAAGCAGCCGCCGTCCATGACGTACCCGCCGACCTCGACGGTGAGCGGGTCGTCCGACACCACGCCGAAGATACAGCCACCCTCGGGTCCGTTCGCGCTGAACTCCGTCCCACGTTCGTCGCCGATCATCTGGATGCCGTCGAGCCCGGCATCCTGCAGGGCGGCCTGCACGGAGTCGGGTGAGACCTCACCCGACGAGCGCAATTGTTCGAGCGCAGGGCGTAGGGCGACGACCGCCTCTTCGGCCGCAGCCCGGCTCGCGGCCGATATCTCCATCCGGTCGCGATAGCGCTCGTTCTGCGCCATGGCGTTGTCCGGGTCGTACGGCACGCAGTCGGGTGGCAGGTCAGCTCCGTCGATCTGCGGGCATGCTCGCGTCGGGGTTGGCGAGGCATTCGGTGCACCAGCGGGCGCCATTGCGCCGGGGGTCATCCCCGCGCAACCGGCAAGCAGCAGAGCGACTGCGCTCGCCAGCAGCAGTCCCGTCATCCCCCTCGTGGCGGCCATGCCTCCATCAGAGCACAGCAGCTCGGGTGCCGGAACCCCCGGCCGCGATCGGATCAGCGCTGCACGTCGTAGACGAGCGTGACGACGCCGTTACCGACGATCCGCGGAGCGGAACGTCGCCTCAGTTGAAGTCGCCGCCGCCACCGCCGCCGAAGTCGCCGGGGGCCATGTCAGCGAAGCGGGAGTAGTGACCCTGGAACGCGACGGTGATGGTCGCGGTGGGACCGTTACGGTGCTTGGCGACGATCAGGTCGGCCTCGCCGGGGCGCACGTCCTTGTCGTACGCGGCCTCGCGGTGCAGCAGGATCACCATGTCGGCGTCCTGCTCGATCGAGCCGGACTCACGCAGGTCGCTGATCGCGGGCTTCTTGTCGGAGCGCTGCTCGGCACCTCGGTTCAGCTGCGACAGCGCGATCACCGGCACCTGGAGCTCCTTGGCGAGCAGCTTCAGCGCACGCGAGAACTCCGAGACCTCCTGCTGACGCGACTCGACCCGCTTGCCGCTCGTCATCAGCTGCAGGTAGTCGATGACCACCAGCCGCAGGCCCGCACGCTGCTTGAGTCGACGGCACTTGGCCCGGATCTCGACCAGCGTCATGTTGGGGCTGTCGTCGATGTACAGCGGCGCGTCGTTGATGCGCCCACGCGTCGCGGCGACCGTCGTCCAGTCGCGCGGGTCGAGCGTGCCCTTGCGCATGTTCTGCAGCGGGATCGCACCTTCGGCGCTGAGCAGGCGCATCGCGATCTCGCTGCGCCCCATCTCGAGCGAGAAGAAGATCGACGGCTCGTTGTGGCCGATGGATGCCGCACGGGCGAAGTCGAGCGCGAGCGTGGACTTACCCATGGCGGGACGTGCGGCGATGACGATCATCTGACCGCCGTGCAGTCCGTTGGTCAGCTCATCGAGTTCACGGAAGCCGGTCGGGATGCCGGTCATCGTGCCGTCACGGCCGTTGGCCGCTTCGATCTCCTCCACCGCCGCGTCGACGGCGATCGTGAGAGGCACGTAGTCCTCGGCGGTCTCAGACCCCGTGACCGAGTAGATCTCGGCCTGGGCGTTGTTGACGATGTCCGTCGCATCGCCCTCACCCGCGTAGCCGAGCTGCACGATGCGCGTGCCGGCATCCACCAGACGTCGCAGGATCGCACGCTCCGAGACGATGCCCGCGTAATAGCCTGCGTTCGCCGCGGTGGGCACGATCGAAGTGAGGGTGTGCAGGTAGTCGGCGCCGCCGGCCCTGCCGAGCTCCCCTGTCTTGATCAGCTCGTCGGTGACGGCGACGACATCCGTCGGCTCGCCGTGCGAGTACAGCGAGAGGATGGCCTCGAAGATCAGCTCGTGCTTGGGAACGTAGAAGTCGGCGCCTTTGAGCGTCTCGATGACATCGGCGACGGCGTCCTTCGAGAGCATCATGCCGCCCAGCGCGCTCTGCTCTGCGAGCAGGTCGTGCGGAGGGGTCCGCTCAGGCGGGCGCGACCCGCCCAGACGCTCGTCAGAGATATCCGCGATCGACACTCGTGCTCCTCCCCCGCCGGTGGCGACTGATGGCACCTTCTCGGCAAACACGACCGGAGTGGATCCGGCCCGCTCGCACAGCGAACCACGAGTCACCGACATCCGGTCTCCACCAAGTTAGGAGCCGCTCCATCCCCATGCAAGACACCCTGTGGATAACTTTGTGGAGAGTGTGCGGACAACTCGGGAGTGTCTGTGCAGAACCCCTGTGGAGAACTCGGTGGAGAGAAGCAACTTGAGAGTCGGATATTGCATCTGACCTGGGATGTCTTGATTCACACCCTTGTGGATGAGATTCGACTTCAATGCAAGATTTAAGGTTGACGGCTGGTTACGGGGATGTGCAGAACCTGGGGAAAGTCAAGTCTTGATCTTCCCGCGCGCGCCGGGTTTGTAGAGGATCTCCTCCCGTGTGGACATCCGCCCCCGCACGGGGTATCGTCACAGCGATCGTGTTGCGCGAAATATTGGCGCGGCTCGTTCCGGGGAAGGAATCACGTGCGGTCAGCGTTCGCCGACTACCGCAGCGCCCGAGTATGGCTGCTGTGCGGTTTCGGCGCGCTCTTGTGGGCCGCTCTGACCGTGCTTCTCGGCGGTTCCGTGGCCCACGCAGCCTCTGATTCGCCGCATCCGCCGCAGTCCGCGTCGTGGTCGACCGCCCAGCATCCGCTGCACGGCGCATCCGGTCCGCATGTGATGGACGCGCCCGCGCAGGTGCCGCTCCCCGCAGGGGCTGCGGACATCGTGCAGCAGGTCCGCGAGCAGGTCGCGGTCATGGTGCAGCAGCCGCCCCAGAGCCAGCCCGCAGCTCCGCAGGTCCACCAGCCGGCGGAGTCCGCGCAGAAGCCGGCTCAGGCCGAGAAGCCCGTCCAGGTGCAGAAGCCCGCGCAGGCTCAGAAGCTTGTTCAGGCTCAGCCCTCGCAGCTGCGCGGGCAGAGTGCTCAGGCCCCCGTGCGCGATCAGGCGCCGGCCCGGCTCCAGAAGGCCGCTGCGGCGCTGCCGACATCCCTGCAGCGGCTCACGGCCGCCGTTGAGACCTCGGACACGATGATGGCCTTCTCCACCGGGTCCGTGCAGACTCTGTCGTTCGCGCAGATGTCGGGGTTCGCCTCCCCCTCGGACTTCTCGGGTGAGTCTGCAGACCTCGTGACGGAGTCTGCGGACCTCGCGATGGATTCGTACCGGGTCGCGGTGCAGCAGGCTTCCGATGACTTCGCGGATGCTGCGGAGCTCTTCGCGTCCACGGCGGTCAGCACCCACCAGCACGGCAATCAGGCCCTGGCTCACGCGGTGAAGACGGTCCGCGCGGCTCTGAAGAGCCAGCTCGGCCAGGCCCGGGGAGACCGTGGGACTCGCGGTGACCGTGCACCCGTTGCAGCTGTGAACCCGAAGGTCGCGACGGCGCACATCATCGCGGCGCCGCGGGTCACCCACCCCGCCACTTCGTCGAACGCGGTTGCGACTCCGGTCGCAGTTTCTGCCGCTCCTGTGCCGCAGACGCCCCAGGGACCGCCTGCGAAGCACGTGGACGTCGCTCCTCGGCATCCGCTCTCCGCCCCGCCGGAGGCGTCGTCCGCCGGTTCCGGCGGAGGGATGTCTGCAGGCACCCTTCCCGCAGACGCCGGTATCGACGACACGATGGGGATGGTCACTCGCGCGATGCGCGCCGGGCATGAGCTTCCGCCGGCCGGACCCGTCGGTTCCACCGACGTCTCCCCCGACTGATCAGGACCACTGCGCCTTCTCGACGGCAGCGCTCTGTCTTTCAGAGGCTCTGAGCCGTCGCATCCGACGTGGCTTCGAACGCGTCCGCACGTGATCCATCGATCTGGTCAGGAGACCCGACAATGCGCAGCGTCCTCAGCGACGACAGCCGGTTCCGCACGGCATGACGACTTCCGTCGGCATCTGCATCGCCTTCGGGGGAAGGCGATCGGCCGACGGATCGGATGCCACGTTGCGCCCAGCGGCGAATCCCAGCGCCCCGCGCGGCACGGCATCCTTGAGCGACTTCGAGGGGATCCCCTCCCCCTCGTAGTCGCACACCGAGCGGTCACCGGCCTTCCAGTGCCGGCCGCTCAGGCGGGTGCCTCACTCCCTCATGGTGAGGCACCCGCCCCTTCTTCTCTCCGCCCCGGCAGGGTGGGTCCGTCCGGACGGGCCTACTCGACCACCTCGAGGGGACCCTCATCGGGCGTCGGGGGCTCGAACTTCGCGAAGTACTCGACCGCCGCCTGCTCGGTGAGCGGCCAGTCGTCGGGCCATCTGCCGTGCCGGTCACCGACTCGGCTCAGGATGTCTCGAGACTCGTCGCGATGTAGACCGTCTCCGGCACGATGCCCTGGTGAGCGAGCAGCGCACGGTACGCGTCGCGTTGCCGCCGGAACCAGAACCCGAAGTCGAGCACGACGTCGTTCCCCACCGCGACGTGGTGCAGCAGGCGCACCTTCAGTTCAGCTGCCACGTCGGCGACCACTCGGGCGTAAGGCATCGTCGTGATCCCGCGATACCAGAACTCCACCTCGAACGACAGGCGAGTCCAGCCCTCGCTCTCCAGGCGCTTCGCGTACGTGGTCTTCCCTGCTCCACCTGGGCCGCACATCATCACGACGCGAGGTCTCGGTGTCTCATCCGCTGCCATCGCGCTGACGTTACGCGGCAGCACCGACGTCAAGGCTCACGACGCTCCGCGCGTGCTTCGGGTAGCGCTTGTGCGTGATCAACGCACAGCGCCGCTGACACACGGATGCTGAGGCGCACTGGAGCGCGCGACCACCGACCTGCACGGGCGCGACGGGGCGACGGGAAAGGCGCCGTCAAGAATCGGGTTCTCCCATGGATGCCAGATCTCCCGTAGGCAGACTGATGACGGCCGTGGCGCGCTTCCTCCCCCTTGCGCGGCCACGGCCGTCATTCCCTCCGATCAGTCCTGCTGGCGCGGCCTCGCGATCATGAGCGAGCCGAGCATCAGGAACAGCAGAGCGGCCAGTCCGAGGATGGACGGCTCGCTCCCCGTGCTCGCGAGGGTGGCAGCGCCGCCCTGCGAGTTCGAGCCCGAGCGGGACGCGCCGTGCACAACGGCCGCAGCCGCGTGCGTCGCGCCGCTCGTCGAGCCCGGCGTACCCGGGTTACCAGGCGTGCCAGGCGTACCCGGGGTACCCGGGGTGCCCGGGGTACCGGGCGTACCCGGCGTACCCGGCGTACCCGGCGTACCCGGTGTACCCGGTGTACCCGGCGTACCCGGCGTACCCGGTGTTCCGGGCTCACCTGCGTCGAGACCGGGGACGAGGCCGCCGACAGTGTCGACGACCTCTCCCGCAAGACCACCGACGAGAGGCAGCTGACCAGCAGCATCGCCGACGCCGTCGACAACACCACCGATCACTCCCAGCCCCGGAAGGCCAGGAGCTTCAGACCCATCGCCCGGGAGCCCCGGGGCGAGGCCGCCGACAGTGTCGACGACCTCCCCCGCAAGACCACCGACGAGAGGCAGCTGACCAGCAGCACCGCCGACACCGTCGACAACACCACCGATCACTCCCAGCCCCGGGAGGCCGGGGACGGTGGGGTCGCCACCGGGAAGACCCGGCAGCTCACCCAGACCAGGAATCAGACCACCAATGGTGTCAACGACACCACCAACAACCCCGCCCAGGTCAGGCAGACCCGGAAGCCCCGGGAGACCCGGAAGACCAGGGACCGTGGGGTCACCGCCGGGCAGGCCCGGCAGTTCACCCAGACCCGGGACCAGACCACCGATCGTGTCAACGACACCACCGAGGTCGGGCAGACCCGGAAGACCCGGAATCAGTCCACCAAGGTCAGGGAGACCCGGAAGACCCGGGACCGTGGGGTCACCACCGGGAAGACCCGGCAGCTCACCCAGACCAGGAACCAGACCACCGATCGTGTCAACGACACCACCAACGACCCCGCCCAGGTCAGGAAGACCCGGAAGACCCGGAAGACCCGGGACAGTGGGGTCGCCACCGGGCAGGCCCGGCAGCTCACCCAGACCCGGGATCAGGCCACCAATGGTGTCAACGACACCACCAACGACCCCAGCCAGATCAGGCAGACCCGGAAGACCCGGGATGAGTCCACCCAGGTCGGGGAGACCCGGGAGACCGGGAACGGTGGGGTCACCACCGGGAAGACCCGGCAGCTCCGGAAGACCCGGGACCAGACCGCCGATGGTGTCAACGACACCACCGACAACCCCACCCAGGTCAGGAAGACCCGGGAGACCCGGAACAGTGGGGTCACCACCGGGAAGA
>NZ_BRZC01000008.1 GCF_030268005.1 Microbacterium arabinogalactanolyticum
CATGTCAAATGTTCCACCCATGAGCTAACCAGCAGCACACATTCGGTGCTGATCTGGCGCCTGGAAGGCCGAAGCCTCCAGATGCTCCTTAGAAAGGAGGTGATCCAGCCGCACCTTCCGGTACGGCTACCTTGTTACGACTTAGTCCTAATTACCAATCCCACCTTCGACGGCTCCCTCCACAAGGGTTAGGCCACCGGCTTCAGGTGTTACCGACTTTCATGACTTGACGGGCGGTGTGTACAAGACCCGGGAACGTATTCACCGCAGCGTTGCTGATCTGCGATTACTAGCGACTCCGACTTCATGAGGTCGAGTTGCAGACCTCAATCCGAACTGGGACCGGCTTTTTGGGATTCGCTCCACCTTACGGTATCGCAGCCCATTGTACCGGCCATTGTAGCATGCGTGAAGCCCAAGACATAAGGGGCATGATGATTTGACGTCATCCCCACCTTCCTCCGAGTTGACCCCGGCAGTATCCCATGAGTTCCCACCATTACGTGCTGGCAACATAGAACGAGGGTTGCGCTCGTTGCGGGACTTAACCCAACATCTCACGACACGAGCTGACGACAACCATGCACCACCTGTTCACGAGTGTCCAAAGAGTTGACCATTTCTGGCCCGTTCTCGTGTATGTCAAGCCTTGGTAAGGTTCTTCGCGTTGCATCGAATTAATCCGCATGCTCCGCCGCTTGTGCGGGTCCCCGTCAATTCCTTTGAGTTTTAGCCTTGCGGCCGTACTCCCCAGGCGGGGAACTTAATGCGTTAGCTGCGTCACGGAATCCGTGGAAAGGACCCCACAACTAGTTCCCAACGTTTACGGGGTGGACTACCAGGGTATCTAAGCCTGTTTGCTCCCCACCCTTTCGCTCCTCAGCGTCAGTTACGGCCCAGAGATCTGCCTTCGCCATCGGTGTTCCTCCTGATATCTGCGCATTCCACCGCTACACCAGGAATTCCAATCTCCCCTACCGCACTCTAGTCTGCCCGTACCCACTGCAAGCCCGAAGTTGAGCCTCGGGATTTCACAGCAGACGCGACAAACCGCCTACGAGCTCTTTACGCCCAATAATTCCGGATAACGCTTGCACCCTACGTATTACCGCGGCTGCTGGCACGTAGTTAGCCGGTGCTTTTTCTGCAGGTACCGTCACTTTCGCTTCTTCCCTGCTAAAAGAGGTTTACAACCCGAAGGCCGTCATCCCTCACGCGGCGTTGCTGCATCAGGCTTCCGCCCATTGTGCAATATTCCCCACTGCTGCCTCCCGTAGGAGTCTGGGCCGTGTCTCAGTCCCAGTGTGGCCGGTCACCCTCTCAGGCCGGCTACCCGTCGACGCCTTGGTGAGCCATTACCTCACCAACAAGCTGATAGGCCGCGAGCCCATCCCCAACCGAAAAATCTTTCCACCCACACACCATGCGGTGATGGGACATATCCAGTATTAGACGCCGTTTCCAGCGCTTATCCCAGAGTCAGGGGCAGGTTGCTCACGTGTTACTCACCCGTTCGCCACTAATCCACCCAGCAAGCTGGGCTTCATCGTTCGACTTGCATGTGTTAAGCACGCCGCCAGCGTTCATCCTGAGCCAGGATCAAACTCTCCGTAAAAAACAGATGCATACCAACCACCGGGAAAACGGCAAGAAGGCAGCGAGTTCAATCATGACCAAAAGAGACGAACATCATTGCTGACATTCATATAAATTGATCCAAAGGAATTCTCAACCAACCCCACAGGGCTGGACGAGGATAATTTGGCATTTGACAAGTGCACGCTGTTGAGTTCTCAAGGATCGGACGCACCCACACACCCACCCCATCAGGGCAAGAAGCGCAGGGCAACTTCACAATCTTA
>NZ_BRZC01000009.1 GCF_030268005.1 Microbacterium arabinogalactanolyticum
GGTGATCGTCCGCAGGGTGAGCGTCGTCCCTATGGTGACCGCGACCGCAGCCAGGGAGACCGCCCGTACCGTGGTGACCGCCCTCAGGCTGAGCGTCGCCCGTACGGCGACCGTTCCAAGGGTGAGCGTCGCCCGTACGGTGATCGTCCGCAGGGTGAGCGTCGTCCCTATGGTGACCGCGACCGCAGCCAGGGAGACCGCCCGTACCGTGGTGACCGCCCT
>NZ_BRZC01000010.1 GCF_030268005.1 Microbacterium arabinogalactanolyticum
CATCTGGAGGCTTCGGCCTTCCAGGCGCCAGATCAGCACCGAATGTGTGCTGCTGGTTAGCTCATGGGTGGAACATTTGACATGCCGTCAGCGCAGCTGACTCCAGTTAGTACGGTCTTCGGATCTGGAACGGTGGGGGATGCAAGCAGGCGGCTGCACGCTGTTGGGTCCTGAGGGACCGGGCCGGCCCGTTTGGGTCGTTCTGAACCTCTCGGCCCTTACTTCTGTTGCCGTATG
>NZ_BRZC01000011.1 GCF_030268005.1 Microbacterium arabinogalactanolyticum
GGTTGTCGGTGGTGTCGTTGACACGATCGGTGGTCTGATTCCGGGTCTGGGTGAGCTTCCGGGTCTTCCCGGTGGTGACCCCACGGTCCCGGGTCTCCCGGGTCTTCCCGACCTGGGCGGGGTTGTCGGTGGTGTCGTTGACACGATCGGTGGTCTGATTCCGGGTCTGGGTGAGCTTCCGGGTCTTCCCGGTGGTGACCCC
>NZ_BRZC01000012.1 GCF_030268005.1 Microbacterium arabinogalactanolyticum
CGGAACAGTGGGGTCACCACCGGGAAGACCCGGCAGCTCACCCAGACCAGGAATCAGACCACCAATGGTGTCAACGACACCACCAACGACCCCACCCAGGTCAGGCAGACCCGGAAGACCCGGGAGACCCGGGAGGCCCGGGACGGTGGGGTCGCCACCGGGAAGGCCCGGCAGTTCACCCAGACCCGGGATCAGGCCACCGATCGTGTCAACGACACCACCGACGACCCCGCCCAGGTCGGGAAGACCCGGGAGACCCGGGACG
>NZ_BRZC01000013.1 GCF_030268005.1 Microbacterium arabinogalactanolyticum
CATCTGGAGGCTTCGGCCTTCCAGGCGCCAGATCAGCACCGAATGTGTGCTGCTGGTTAGCTCATGGGTGGAACATTTGACATGGCATTCGAGCTGCGAGCTTGAGTTAGTACGGCCTTCGGGTCTGGAACGCTTGGGTTCGGGGGTCGGGTGCCTGCACGCTGTTGGGTCCTGAGGGACCGGGCCGGCCCGTTTGGGTCGTTCTGAACCTCTCGGCCCTTACTTCTGTTGCCGTATG